>NZ_JAFMPP010000041.1 GCF_017349315.1 Jiella flava
ACTGCCCGCTTAAGCAAAGCTGCTTGATCTCCTCATACGTCTTTTTGGCGTAGTTGACGATCTGGTCCTGTAAGGTGTTCCAGTCGCGCTTGAACCGTTCGCGCGCCTTCGCCCTTTCTGATTCACTTAGCTTTTCGGCGCGTAGCTTGGCCGTTTCGTCGGCCATCTTGTCGCCGCCGATCATGACGTGACGCTCAAACCATTCGCCAACAGCGAAATAACCGTCTAATAAACCGCCACCCCAACCGAGCGACGCGTCGTTCGCCATATTGTTCGCTTTGGTCAGAACGCTGCCCGTGTCCTTGAGCAGATCGGAAACGGCAGCCTTGATTTTTTCAACGGCTTGTTTTTGTTGCTCGGCACCGTAAATGCCGGCAATGACACCAAGAAAGTGCACCTGTGCCGCGTATTGCCCCGCAACATCCATGGCATGCGCAACACATTGGTTATCGCCAATATACTGGTCTGGAGCCTGCACATCTGGCGCTGGATGAGGGCCCATATCAGCTCTGCCCGTCCAGATTAAAATGAGACATGGCAAGCGATGCCACCGTCATGGACGGATAAGACAAAATCGAACCGATGGAATTCGATAATGTCCCTGGTCCCAACGCTGATTCTGAAATTGTCGCCAAAGACGAGATGAGGGCGGAGGTGTCGTCACCGTGGAGACTTATCGCCTTGGTAATGAGGTTTAAAACATTTGAGTTGATGTCGGTTGAAGCGCCGGAGAACAAAAACGGCTCCTTTGTGCGCTCTACACCCAAGCTCCCAAAGAATGCCTCCCGATACGTGTCGCGAATGCCGCGCCGCTCGTCTTCCTTGTCGATAAATTCGCCATCCTCATAAAGCCGCATAACCGATCCTCAGTTCATATCGATGCGATTTGATTTGAGAACGATGCCCTTCTCGGCTTCGATTTCGATAACCCCTTCCTCCTTCAAGGTGATACGGGTCTTGCCACAGACGATCTCGAACTGCTTCCCGACCACAATTGTCTTGTTCTGGCCGATCTCTTCATAGGCTCCCATCAGAACGGATTTGTTTTCGATCCCTCCAACCGTCAGCTGATAGCCGCCGCCGACCATCACCGTCTTTGCGCCGCCCACGATCTCGGATGAGGACACCATCACGGTCTCGGCCTTGTTCTTACCGACACCGATGATCATGTTGCCTTCGCCCATGTTGAGCGCATCCGGCACGCCGAGCTTGTTGGCGAGGCCGGAAATCTTGTCCGTCAACGCCTGGAACTTCGACGTGACGAATTTCTGCAGGACGT
>NZ_JAFMPP010000042.1 GCF_017349315.1 Jiella flava
CGCTTACTCGACGATCGAGGCGACGATGCCGGCGCCGACGGTGCGGCCGCCTTCGCGGATAGCGAAGCGCAGCTTTTCTTCCATCGCGATCGGCACGATCAGCGCCACGTCCATGGTCACGTTGTCGCCCGGCATCACCATCTCGGTGCCTTCCGGCAGCGTCACGACGCCGGTCACGTCCGTCGTGCGGAAGTAGAACTGCGGCCGGTAGTTGGTGAAGAACGGCGTGTGACGGCCACCCTCCTCCTTGGTCAGGATGTAGGCCTCGGCCTTGAACTTCGTGTGCGGCTTGACCGAACCCGGCTTGCACAGCACCTGGCCGCGCTCCACGCCCTCGCGGTCGACACCGCGGATCAGCGCGCCGATATTGTCGCCCGCCTGGCCCTGATCGAGCAGCTTGCGGAACATCTCGACGCCCGTCACCGTCGTCTTCTTGGTGTCGCGGATGCCGACGATCTCGACTTCCTCGCCCACCTTGACGACGCCGCGCTCGACGCGGCCGGTCACCACCGTGCCGCGGCCCGAAATCGAGAACACGTCCTCGATCGGCATCAGGAACGGCTGGTCGATCGGACGCTCCGGCGTCGGGATGTAGGCGTCAACCTCGGCCATCAGCGCGCGGACCGCGTCCTCGCCGATGGTCTTGTTGGAATCTTCCAGCGCCGCCAGCGCCGAGCCCTTGACGATCGGAATGTCGTCGCCCGGGAACTCGTAGGACGACAAAAGCTCGCGAACCTCGAGCTCGACCAACTCCAAAAGCTCCTCGTCGTCGACCTGGTCGACCTTGTTGAGGAACACCACAATCGCCGGAACGCCCACCTGACGGGCCAGCAGAATGTGCTCGCGGGTCTGCGGCATCGGGCCGTCGGCCGCCGAGCACACCAGGATCGCGCCGTCCATCTGCGCCGCACCGGTGATCATGTTCTTCACGTAGTCGGCGTGGCCCGGGCAGTCGACATGGGCGTAGTGGCGGGCTTCCGTCTCGTACTCGACATGCGCCGTCGAGATCGTGATGCCGCGCGCCTTCTCTTCCGGCGCCGCATCGATCTGGTCGTAAGCCCGGAACTCGCCGAAGTACTTCGTGATCGCCGCCGTCAGCGACGTCTTGCCGTGGTCAACGTGACCGATCGTGCCGATGTTCACATGCGGCTTCGTACGCTCGAATTTGCTCTTGGCCATCG
>NZ_JAFMPP010000043.1 GCF_017349315.1 Jiella flava
ACGTCCTGCAGAAATTCGTCACGTCGAAGTTCCAGGCGTTGACGGACAAGATTTCCGGCCTCGCCAACAAGCTCGGCGTGCCGGATGCGCTCAACATGGGCGAAGGCAACATGATCATCGGTGTCGGCAAGAACAAGGCCGAAACCGTGATGGTCAGTTCGACCGAAATTGTAGGGGCCGCTAAGACGACGACCGTTGGCGGCGGCTACCAATTGACTGTTGGCGGTGTGAAAAACGAGAGTGTTTCTATCGGATCGTGGGAGGAGGTCGGGCAAACAAAAGTGACCGTAGTCGGACACAAATATGAGATCGTTTGCGGCAAGTCGCGCATTTTGATGGAGCGTGACGGCACGATCACACTCGAAGGTGTCAAGCTGATCATCAATAAAGAAGAAAGAATGACTGTCAAAGCAGGGAAGATCGAGCTGAATTAAGGAGCTTCCAGCCATGATGAAGCTTATGACAGATGAGTGGGTTGCTGCCGAAATTGAAAATAAGACCATTCGTAATGCCAAGAGAGAAGAATTTTGGGACAGTCTTGATGTAATCCGTGCGCGCGATATCAGCGAAATCGACATTCCGCATTCCGATCGGCTTGATAATATACGGAGTCTTCTGGGTAAAACAGGAGATAAATTGAATGACAAAGAAACATTAAACGTAATTGTTGAAGCATCGGCGCTTCTCGAACAAATCGCCCCCGGAGCCTCTGAGTTTTGTGGGACGGTCATCCCGCTGGCCATGAGAGACCTGACTGTTTTTGCGAGAAACAAGTTTTTTCAGACTAACGTTATTCCGATCTATAATTTGACGAGAATGGACTAAGAATGGCTAGTCCAGGTGCAAATCCTGATATTACTGTCGATGAGGGGCACTTACAGAACAATTGCTCCTATTTTGCGCATGTCGAGAGCCATCTATACCAATATGTCGCGTTGTTTCGACTGATTAAGGAGCTCGCCGAAAGCGAAAAGGCCAGAGAAGAGTTTTGGCAGGGCTTCATGGACAGCTCTTTCGGCCATCTCATTCGATGGGATGTCCTAATACCACCGGGCATTGATCAAAACCCGTGAGCCCAATCACGCATGCCGATTGAGATGATTTTCCACGGCTGGTCGACGAGTTTGTTCCAAGCGTCACAGCAGTGGGCGAGGATGTCATCGTAGTCGA
>NZ_JAFMPP010000044.1 GCF_017349315.1 Jiella flava
ATACCACCGGGCATTGATCAAAACCCGTGAGCCCAATCACGCATGCCGATTGAGATGATTTTCCACGGCTGGTCGACGAGTTTGTTCCAAGCGTCACAGCAGTGGGCGAGGATGTCATCGTAGTCGAGGAAGATGCGGTTCGACAGCCAGTTCTCGCGCATGAACTGCCAGACGTTTTCCTGCGGGTTCAATTCGGGCGCCTTCGATGGCAGGAACATCAGGGTGATGTTGGACGGCACTTCCAGCTTTGGCGTCGTGTGCCAGCCGGCCTGATCGAGGATGAGGACGGCGTGGGCGCCAGGGTCGACGGAGAGACTGATCTCCTTCAAATGCTCGTTCATCGCGCCAGTGTCGCAATAGGGCAGGACGAGACCGGCGCCCTTGCCCTTCTTGGGACAGATGGCGCCGAAGATGTAGGCCCATTGGGTGCGAAGGTCGCTCGGAGCCGAGGGCCGGGTTCCGCGTCTGGCCCATCGGCGCGTGACTTTGTTCTTTTGGCCTATCCGGGCCTCGTCGGCCCACCAGAGTTCGATCTCGGTGCCTTCCGGGAGCCTCGTCTGGATGGCTGCCAGGTCGGTCGGAAAGCTTTTTTAAAATTCTCCACCTCGAACTCGTTCTGGGCGTGGTGGCGCGGGCGAGCTGAGAGTTTGGCAAAGCCGAGCGCCCTGAGTTCGCGCCCGACGGTCGTCTCGTCGATCTCAATGCGGAACTCCTCGAAGATCCAGCGCACCAGATCCTTGCGCCGCCATCGCACCACGCCGTGGATCGCCGGGATCGGTCCCCGTTCGACCACGTCCACCAAGGCCTGACGCTGCGCGTCGTTCAGCTTCGGCCGGTTGCCCGGAGCCTTGCCATTGATCAGCCCACAGGGACCGCGGGCGTTGAACCGCATCACCCAGTCGCGAATAATCTGCAAGGTGACGCCGCCAATCCGCGCCGCATCGCTGCGCGAGCCGCCGTCGTAGATCTCGGCCAGAGCCAAAAGGCGCCGGGCCTGGGCAGCATTCTTCGTCGCCTTTGCGGACAGTCTGAGGGTTGGTCCGTCGAAGTCTGTTCTCAGCGGGATCGGTATCGCCATGGCAAACCTCCGTTTGCCATCAATGATTCAGACTTTCCTCGCCTTGGAAATCCCTCGCGAGTCAGGCTTCACGCACGTTGGTAT
>NZ_JAFMPP010000045.1 GCF_017349315.1 Jiella flava
CACGTGCCCAGCGTTCATTGTATGCTTTCGCATTACCGTCTTGTGCCCATGGGACCGGATAACCAAACCAGTCATGTCCAAATTGATTGACCCAATCTTCAAATGAACCATTTTTGGCGCGTTCGGCATAAATTTTTGCGTCTTTCCGAGCAGTTTTTGCAGCGCCATTTAGGACATCCCATCGAATGAGATGGCCGAAAGAGCTGCCCATGAAGCCCTGCCAAAACTCTTCTCTGGCTTTTTCGCTTTCGGCAAGCTCCTTAATCAGTCGAAACAACGCGACATATTGGTATAGATGGCTCTCGACATGCGCAAAATAGGAGCAATTGTTCTGTAAGTGCCCCTCATCGACAGTAATATCAGGATTTGCACCTGGACTGGCCATTCTTAGTCCATTCTCGTCAAATTATAGATCGGAATAACGTTAGTCTGAAAAAACTTGCTTCTCGCAAAAACAGTCAGGTCTCTCATGGCCAGCGGGATGACCGTCCCACAAAACTCAGAGGCTCCGGGGGCGATTTGTTCGAGAAGCGCCGATGCTTCAACAATTACGTTTAATGTTTCTTTGTCATTCAATTTATCTCCTGTTTTACCCAGAAGACTCCGTATATTATCAAGCCGATCGGAATGCGGAATGTCGATTTCGCTGATATCGCGCGCACGGATTACATCAAGAATGTCTCAAAATTCTTCTCTCTTGGCATTAAGAATGGTCTTATTTTCAATTTCGGCAGCAACCCACTCATCTGTCATAAGCTTCATCATGGCTGGCAGCTCCTTAATTCAGCTCGATCTTCCTTGCTTTGACAGTCATTCTTTCTTCTTTATTGATGATCAGCTTGACACCTTCGAGTGTGATCGTGCCGTCACGCTCCATCAAAATGCGCGACTTGC
>NZ_JAFMPP010000046.1 GCF_017349315.1 Jiella flava
GCATATTTCGGTCCGCCTTCGCTCTGAAGCTCATTCAGACTAGCACTGTTTGCCTTTACCTCAACGACCTTGACGGCTCCAGTTTCGGGGTTTCGTCCAACAAGGTCGATCCCGTTGTCCGAATTATTCTTGAGTTCTCGAATGTCCCGGTAGCCTTCGCCCGCAAGTCGCTGGCGCGCCTGAGCTTCAGCCCGTTTACCCTTCTCTGCGTTCGTTTTCTTCTTTTCATCCGGCGCGTCATTATCTTTTAACGGCTTCTGCGGGTCTTCGCGCAAAACGCCAGAATGATATTGCAGTTCCTCGACTTCTGCCTCCAAATCTCCTGCTTTGTAAGTTCTAATGATCCTTCGCATGACACTGCCAGGAGCGCCCATAACGGCAGTGACAGAGACCAGAGTGTCTTTCGTAACGATAGCCGTTTCCGCGACAGCACCGCCTATGCCACTGGCAACCCCGGAAATGTGGGTCATAAACTTGATAGATTTGAGAAGTTTTATAGCGCCTGCTGTGAGACCCGCACCTAAAGCTAGTTCTCCAACAAAGAACGCGGCGTCGGTCGCCGTTGTGGCGACAGCGTACAATACGCCACATTCTTTCCAGCGGCGCTTGATCTCATGCCAGAGGGAAACAAAAAATTCCTTTAGCTTGCCTTTGGCAATTGCATATTCCGTGTCGGCGGCATCTTGGAGAGTTTCCGCCCGTTTTGTCTCTTCACGTGCCCAGCGTTCATTGTATGCTTTCGCATTACCGTCTTGTGCCCATGGGACCGGATAACCAAACCAGTCATGTCCAAATTGATTGACCCAATCTTCAAATGAACCATTTTTGGCGCGTTCGGC
>NZ_JAFMPP010000047.1 GCF_017349315.1 Jiella flava
ACTGCCCGCTTAAGCAAAGCTGCTTGATCTCCTCATACGTCTTTTTGGCGTAGTTGACGATCTGGTCCTGTAAGGTGTTCCAGTCGCGCTTGAACCGTTCGCGCGCCTTCGCCCTTTCTGATTCACTCAGAGCCTGAGCCGAAATTGGTTGACCGGCCAAATTCCGATTGATTCCTTAGGTTTGCGACAATTGAAGGAGTCTGGCGATGCCGTGGAAAGAGGCCGATCGGGAAAAGTATGCTGTGATCCGGGAACGGTATGCAACGGATTTGTCGGACGGTGAGTTCGAGCGGCTCCGTCATCTTCTTCCCGAACCGAAGACACGCGGTCGCAAACCGACGGATCCTCAATGCTTTGCTCTATCTCATCCGATCGGGATGCCAATGGCGCTTGCTGCCGAAGGATTTTCCGCCTTTCACCACCGTCCAGAACCATTTCTATCGGTGGCGAGACAGTGAGATATGGTCGCAAATTTTGTGTCTTCTGGTGATGGATGAGCGAGAGGCGGACGGATCAACCGAGCTCGCCGCCTCGCAAAGGATTGCGAGAAAACCGTCGCTTCGGCTCTGGCCTTCTTTCAGATGGTTCTCGCTTTCCTCATCGTCCGAAGATTGGCGCGAAATTCACCCGCCGTCTGAATTTCGAGTCATGCTCTTAGGACGGGCATGGTTATTCTCCGTGAACTCTGCAAAATTTACCGCGTTCATGTTTCTTATGTCTTGCAGCGCCTACTTCATCCAGCTTTGTGCTGAGCGCGCAGTTTAGCCAGATCAGCAACAGAAGGTGTA
>NZ_JAFMPP010000048.1 GCF_017349315.1 Jiella flava
CGCCGGATATTCGTAGAGCTCCCGGTAAGCGTTTTCCGGCAGCGCCACCATCCCCGGCGTCTCCGCCCCCGGCACCATCTGCGGCGTCTCGAAATTCCAGTCCCGGCCCGCCCGCTTGCCGGGGACGTAGGAATAAAGCCTTCGCCAGTCGTCGATATGGTTGCGGTCCGACGAGCCCTGCGCGATCCGCATTTTTGCCGCGCCAGAGCCGCCCGCGCCCGCGCTCACGGCCGCCGCCGCGGCCGCCGGCGACGGCCCCAGCCAGCCGCTCTGATGATCGGCGACGACGAGCTGATGCCGGCCGTTGTCGTGGCGGAACCAGTAGAACAGCCCGTCCTGCTCGAAGCGGCGCAGAAGATAGGCAAGATCGGTCTCGTTCCACTGCACCGAATAGGGCCTGACCGGCGGATCGAGGATGACGCCGGAGAGATCCGGCGCCGTCAGCTGATGCTCGGCAAACAGCATCTCGCAGACTTGCAGCGAGGTCTTGTCGAGAAAGATCCGGCAGTCGGAACGGCGCGACAACAGCCACATCTCGGGCCGCAACACCATGCGGTAGGCGCGCAGGCCCCGGGTCACCGGCGGGCCTTCCTCCAGCGCCGTCACCAGCCCATTGAACGGCCGGCGGATTTTCGACTCGACCCCGCCCATGACGCCGGGCGCCGCGCCCGACCCGCCAGAGGATCCAGCGCCGCCATTCAAACCCGCAGACGCGCCGGCGCCCGCGCCGCTGCCGGCGCTTGAGCCTGACACCCCGCCCGCGTCGTCATCCTCGCCCTGCAC
>NZ_JAFMPP010000049.1 GCF_017349315.1 Jiella flava
AGCGTATACGGCACCTTCTGGTTCGGGTTCGGCACGAGGCTGGTGACCAGCGGCTGGTCCGGGTCGCCGTTGACGAAGGCGACCATCGCCTCCATGCCGATCCGCGGGATGATCTGGCCGCCAAAGCCGCCGCCGGCCCAGTTCTGCGACACCCGCACCCAGACCGTGTCCGAGCCGTCCTTCTTCGCCCGCCGGTCCCCCGTCCGGCAAAGCCGGACCGGACTTCAGACTGCCGCGAGCCGCCAGGCGGCTCGCGGTGGAAACCACAGCTTGATCCGGCCGAACTTGTCGCAGTGGATCTCCTCGCCCGCCGGCCCGGCGATGATCCCGACCTGGGCGCCCGCCACATGCGGCCAGGGGGTCTCGCGGTGCGGGGTCAGCGGGATACGTGACGGGATGGCGGTGAAGGCGTTGCGGTATTCGGGCTCGTCGCCCGCCGTCTCATACGATCGGTCGACCACCCAATGGGTCGCCGCGATCGCGACATGCTCTTCATACTGGGCGTCCGGATGGGCGACCTCATAGGGCGTGAACCGCCGCCCCGGCTCGACGACGCGGATGTTCGAGCCCGCCTC
>NZ_JAFMPP010000004.1 GCF_017349315.1 Jiella flava
GCCCCGATCCTTCACCAGCCTCACTGTCTCAAGCTTGAACTCGCGGCTGAACTTCCTTCTCTGCATTCCAACTCTCCAGTTCCGTTAAACACCTTATCTCGGTGTCCACGAAACCGGCAGCAGGCCAGTCCATTGTCGAGTGCCGTCGCTTGGGATCGTGCCATGCGGCAGCGCGGTCCGGAGCGCTGTTTATTCCGCATTGTGGTTGAGATGTTCGCGTCCGCCGACCACCACCATCCACACGACGGCAAAGAGCATCAACGAGACCACGATGACCGAGACGATCATTCGAAGGCGTTTCGGCCGGGTCGAGTCGTCGGCGAGGTTGGGCTTGACGATCGTCTCGATATAAATGCGTTGACGCTTTGCATCGAGGCGGGCTTGGTCGATGGCCTTCGATGCGATTTCGAGGGTCTGATCGGCAATCGTCTTTCTCAGCATCAGATCTTCATAGCCGGAAATTTGATTGGACAAGGCATCTTTGCCGCCGGTCAGCTTGCTCTGCTCGATTTTCATCTGATCCTCGAGCACTTTGACTTTGGTCTTGAGCGATTCAATTCTGGGGCCGGACGGGGACAGGCGGGTTTGCTGGTCGATCTCGGCGCGAGTCTTCGCAATTTCGCTTGCCAGAGCCGTCATAACGGTCGCTGCCGGTGTCGCCTGGCCTTTGACGTCGAGAAAATTTTGTTGGTTGCGAAACGCGGTCAAATTCTGGTTGGCTTCAACCACCCGTGCTTCGGCTTGTTGCAGAAAGGCCTTGGCGCTCGCGACGGCGTCGTTTTCGGCCCGCTTGTTCATTCTGTTGGCCAATTGTTCGCCAAGTTCCAAAAGACGATCGGCCACCAATTTCGAGTCTTCGGGACGATAAAGCTGAACCGCGAGAACGCTGATGCCGGTTGTTTCTTCCCGCGTTGCGTCGACCCGATCAAGATAGCACTGGTACAGTGTCTCAAAGTCATGGCTTGACCATGGCTTGTAGCATGTTGAAATCGGATCGACGCCCTCGCGATTGAGAAAGGTTTCCATCGGTAATGTTTTCATCAAATCATGGAGTGCATCACGGGAAAGAATATAGCTTTGCACTGCATAGCTGTCGTCGCTGGCGTTGCTGATGCCAAACGTCTGCAGAATTGACGAGAGACCGCTGACGTTCTGCGTTTTGGCGCTGCGAACGAGAAAACGACTTTCCGACAAATAGCGGTTTGAGGCGATCAGGCCATAATACAAAATTGACCAGGTGATGGGGATGACGGCGATGACCAGGAAAATCATCTGCCCGATCGTCACTCTCCGTCGCGTTTTTGTCCGATGGGCGGGCGTCTGGTGGCGCGTGTCTTGGAATGTCGTCAGTGAAGACACGTTCAATCCTCATCATTTACGCATCAAATCGCAGAGGCCGGTCTGACCGGTGAAAAACGCGACGCCATCGATGCCGCAGCCATGCGAAATGCCTTGGGGGTGCGACCTCCCAAGCGGCTGCCAGAAGCCCTTAGAGCGCCCTGCGTCTTGTAGGACGCAGAAAGGTTGCTCTAACCCTTTGAATCGACGCATCGTGCTTTCCGAAAATCGATTCCGATTTTCGGAAAGCACGATGCTGTAGTGATACAAAACGGCGAATTGATGCCTACAGCATCGGCCCGAAAATCGGAATCGATTTTCTGGCCGATGCTGGAACCGCCGGCCGAGCCTCGACAGACGCGGCTGGCCGGTGTTTCGGAGGACGGCGACGGGACCGGCCCGTGTCATCCGGTGCCCGTGTTACCCGGTGCCCGTGTTATTCGTTGGTCGAGTCGTTCGCCGTCACGTCGAGCGAGAGCACCTGCGGCAGGGTCTGGGGCGCGCCCATCGCCGCGCCGACGATCTGCATGGCCGGCACTGGCGTCTTCGGGTCGACCGAGACCGACAGCGACTGCGGCTGCTTCAGATAGGTCGAGACGGCATCGGCGACCTTCTTCTGAAAGTCCGGATTTTGCAGCTGGGCGAGGGCGGCCGGCACCGTCATCTCGATCTGCGAGATCAGCTGCTCGCGGGTCTTGTTCTGCTTCTTGGCGAAATAGTCGAGCAGCTTGTCGGTCAGGGAATCGTCGGTGAAGGTGATGTCGGCCGAGCCGAGCGAGAGCTGCGACATCAGCCCCATCATCGCCATGCCGGCGTTCTGCTTGCCCTCCGGGTGCTCCCGCATCTGCTTGGAGATCTGCTGCATCGACTGAATGAAGGCCGGCGTGTAGCCGGTCATTTCATAGGTGAAGGAGAGGTTGCCGGCATTCTTGACATTGATGTCGAACGGATCGAGCGTCATCGTGCCGGACTTCGGATCCCAACTGGCGCTGCCTTCGATCGAGCCGGACATCTGAGTGTAGCCGAGGTCGTTCATCGCCGTGATGGTCTTCGGATCGGCCTTGGAGAAGTCGGCGTTGAAGGTGCCGAGATTGAAATCGGACGAAACGGTCTGGTCGTCGTTGAGGGTGTTCTCGATCGAAACGCCCGAGAGATCAAAGACCTGATCGCCCTGCTTCTCGATTTTCAGATGATCAAGGCTGGCTTTCTGGAAGTAGAACTTCGACAGCTGCTTGACCGGCGACAGCTTGCTGGCGTCGTCGGGCAGAAGTTCGAACCCCTCGATCGACATGCCGGAGGCGACGGTGTGGTTCTCACCCTCGGTGACGTCGACGTCGGCGATCGGGATCTTCTCGACCATCCAGCCATCGGCGGTCGAGCCGGTGACGCCCTGGAAGGTGATGTCGCCGACCTTGGACGGCTTTTCGCCTTTTGGCGCAATCGTCAAGCCGGCGAGGACGACGTCGTCGCCCGTCGCGGCGGCGCTGTCATAGGTGAGCGTCATGTTCTGCTCGGCGGCAACGGCCTTGAGGCGCTCGCCAAAGGCGTTCGCGTCGGCGGCGAAGGCCGCGGTCGAGCACAAAAGCACGACGACGGTCGTGGTCAAAGACACGGAAGTCTTGGCGAACATCAAAGAACCTTTTGTCAGCGTGGGGCCCGACACTGTCCATAAACGTGCGGGCCATAAACGTGCGAATGAACTTCAGGCCAGAGTTAGGGCGACGAAGGACGGCAATCTACGGCCAAATCGGGCGTTAAGAAGATAAAACCGCCGATCGGCATCACGCCGCCGCGGAAAGACGGGCGCCCGCCGCTCGACAAAAAGCTGAGGATCACAGCGTTCCGGTCTTGTTCCACCCCTTGACCTTCGCTACACACGCGCCATGGGCAAGGCAGCGGAACCGCCTTCAGGCGGCGGCGATATCGAACCGATCGATTTGAAGACGGCGCTCGAGGAGCGCTATCTCGCCTATGCGTTGTCGACCATCATGGGCCGCGCCCTGCCGGATGTGCGTGACGGGCTGAAGCCGGTCCACCGGCGCATCGTCCACGCTATGCGCATCCTCAAGCTTGATCCGGGCGACGCCTACAAGAAATGCGCCCGCATCGTCGGCGATGTGATGGGTAAGTTTCATCCCCATGGCGATGCCGCGATCTATGACGCGCTGGTCCGTCTCGCCCAGGATTTTTCGGTCCGCTATCCGTTGATCGACGGCCAGGGCAATTTCGGCAATGTCGACGGCGATAGCGCTGCGGCCATGCGCTATACCGAAGCGCGGATGACCGACGTCGCGACCCTGCTTCTGCGCGGCATCGACGAGGATGCGGTCGACTTTCGCCCGACCTATAACGAGGAAGACAAGGAACCGGTCGTTCTGCCGGGCGCCTTCCCGAACCTCCTCGCCAATGGATCATCCGGCATCGCCGTCGGCATGGCGACTTCGATTCCGCCGCACAACGCCGCCGAGCTTTGCGATGCGGCGCTGAAGCTGATCGAGGATCCCGGCGCCTCCACCGATGCGCTGTTGCGCTTCGTCCAGGGGCCGGACTTTCCGACCGGCGGCGTCGTTGTCGACAATCAGGCGCAGATCCGCGAAGCCTACGAGACCGGGCGGGGCGGTTTCCGGGTGCGGGCGCGCTGGGAGCGCGAGGATGTCGGGCGCGGCAATTACGTCGTCGTCGTCACCGAGATCCCCTACCAGGTGCAAAAGTCCCGGCTGATCGAAAAAATCGCCGAGCTGCTGCAGGCCCGCAAGCTGCCGCTGCTTGCCGATATTCGCGATGAATCGGCCGAGGACGTTCGGATCGTGCTCGAACCGAAGAGCCGGACGGTCGATCCCGAGCTGTTGATGGAGTCGCTGTTCCGGCTGACGGATTTCGAAAGCCGCATTTCGCTCAACATGAATGTCCTGTCCGGCGGCAAGGTGCCGAAGGTGCTGTCGCTGAAGGAGGCGTTGTCGGAATGGCTCGCCCATCAGCGCGAGGTTCTGCAGCGGCAGACGCAGTATCGACTGGGTCAGATCGAGCGGCGGCTGGAAATCGTCTCCGGCTATCTCGTCGTCTTCCTCAATATCGACGAGGTGATCCGGATCATCCGCGAAGAGGACGAGCCGAAGAAGGAGCTGATGCGCACCTTCGAGCTGACCGACAATCAGGCCGAAGCGATCCTCAACATGCGGCTGCGCTCCCTGCGCAAGCTCGAGGAGTTCGAGCTGAAGCGCGAGTTCGACGCGTTGACCCTCGAAAAGGCCGAGAAGGAAGCGCTGCTTGGCTCGGACGAGAGACAGTGGGCGGCGATTGCCGACGAGGTTCGCGACGTGCGCGAGACCTTTTCGAAGAAGACCAAGCTCGGTCGCCGTCGCACGCGCTTTGCCGACGCGCCGAGCCACAATCTCGACGACATCACCGTCGCGCTGATCGAGAAGGAGCCGGTGACGGTTGTCCTGTCGCAGAAAGGATTTTTGCGCGGGATGAAGGGCCATCTTGCCGATGCGGGGGTGCTCAGCTTCCGCGAGGGCGACGGTCTGAAATTCGCCTTCCATGCGATGACGACCGACAAGCTGATCTTCCTGTCCACCGGCGGGCGCGCCTTCACTCTGTCGGCCGACAAGCTGCCCGGCGGACGCGGCCAGGGCGAGCCGATCCGCCTGGCGGTAGAGATGGACGACGACCAGGATATCGCCATCGCCTTCGTCGCTGATCCCGAGAGCCAGCGGCTGCTGGTGTCGAGCGACGGCACCGGCTTTGTCGCCGGCGAGGCCGACATGCTGTCCTCGACCCGCAAGGGCAAGCAGCTCGTCAATGTCTCGGCCAAGGCGAGGCTCGGCTTCGCTGTGCCGATCGCTGGCGGCGACACGGTCGCAATCGTCGGCCAGAATAGAAAACTTCTCGTTTTCCCGCTGTCCCAGGTGCCGCAGATGGCCCGCGGCAAGGGCGTGCGGCTGCAGCGCTACAAGGATGGCAGCGTCTCCGATGTGAAGGTGTTCAAGCTGGCCGAGGGCCTGTCCTGGTCTGATTCTGCCAAGCGTGCCTTCCTGCGCCAGGAGAGCGATCTGCTCGAATGGCGCGGCGACCGCGCCCAGGCCGGTCGGCTGGTGCCAAAGGGCTTTCCCAAGAACAACACGTTCGCCGGCTGAGGCCCGCTCAAGATCGCTCAGGCGATGTGCGGCGCCAGGACTCTCCGGTGAACCGTCGATGACATGGTGCCGGTAGACGTTGAGCGCGGTCGTGTAAAATCAATCGCTTGCCGCGCTCTCGGCGTGTGCAACGATCACACTGCTGCGTCAGCGCAAATCATCGGCTTGGCAAACGAATCAAGCTGGGCTATGAGACGGCATTCCTGACAGACGCCAACCGCACGAAGGAGGGCCATATGAACGCTTCTGGTTTCTACACCCTTCCGCGGTCATCCCGTGCCGGGATGATCCTCGCCTGAGGCGAATGCGTCATTGATCGGGCTCGGCGACAGCCGGCCTTTTTCCATCATCACTCTTGCAGCCAGTTGGCCTGAACGTGCGAACCGATGGGCGTTCGCGGACCGCCGGTGCAAGGGCTTTGTCAGGGGACCGGTCTGCGGGCTGGTCGACATCTCATGTCGCTGTGGTTTTCCAATTTCCGCCAATCGGCCTTTGCTGCCGTTTTGGTCTTCACCGGGCGCTACTGGTCGCGTCAGCCGGCCAAGATGATCGCGATCTCGGCGATCATCACGCTCGGCACACTCGCCGATGTCCTTACGCCACTCTTTGCCGGACGGTTGGTCGATGCCGTCACGGGAACGGTTAATGCCGTCGGCGCCTTCGATGCGGCGATTGCGGCGCTGTTGTCGCTCGCCGTTTTGGCCGTCATCAGCGTTCTCGCCCGCTTCATCAGCTTCTCGCTGATCGTCGACTTTACGATCGTCATACTGCGCGAGGTGATGGCCGAGGCCTTTGCCCTGGTCCAACGTCTGTCGACCGACTGGCATGCCAACAGCTTCGCCGGCTCGACGGTGCGCAAGATCACCCGCGGCATGTGGGCGCTCGACCTTCTGAACGACACGGTGCTGCTCTCGCTCCTGCCGTCCCTGGTCATGTTGGCCGGAACGACCGCCTTGCTCGGCTGGCACTGGCCGGTGATGGGCCTGGTGATCGGTCTTGGCGCGCTCGTCTATCTGACGATCACCGTCGCGATTTCGCTCGGCTTCGTCGCTCCGGCAGCGCGGCTGGCCAATGGCTGGGACACCAAGCTCGGTGGCGCGCTCGCCGACGCGATCTCCTGCAATGCTGTCGTCAAAGGTTTTGGCGGTGAGCTGCGGGAAGAAGCGATCCTCGCCCAGGTGGCGGAGAAATGGCAGCGGCGCGCGCGGCGGTCCTGGAAGCGAGGGGTGATCAACAGCACGGTGCAAAACACCATGCTCTTCGTCCTGCGGGTCGGGGTGATCGGTCTTGCGATCTGGCTCTGGATGCATGGAAACGCGGGGCCGGGCGATCTGGCCTATGTGCTGACCGCCTTCTTCGTGCTGCAGGGCTATCTGCGCGAGGTCGGCATGCATATCCGCAATCTCCAGCGGTCGGTGAACGACATGGAGGAACTGGTCACGCTGTCGGACATTCCGCTCGGGGTCGTCGATCGGCCGAATGCCAAGGCGATCGCGATCCAGAAGGGCGAGATCGTCTTCGACCGTGTGTCGTTCCATTACGGCTCGCATCTGACGCCGCTCTATCAGGATCTGTCGCTCACCATCAGGGCGGGCGAGCGTGTGGGGCTGGTCGGGCATTCGGGCTCCGGCAAGTCGACGCTCGTCAAGCTGATCCAGCGGCTTTATGACGTCACCGACGGGGCAATCTTGATCGACGGGCAGGACATCGCCGCGGTTCGCCAAGCCGATCTGCGGGCGAAGATCGCCATCGTGCAGCAGGAGCCGATTTTGTTTCACCGCTCGCTGGCCGAGAACGTTGCCTATGGCCGGCCGGGCGCCTCGATGGCGGCGATCGTTGAGGCGGCGCGTCTGGCCGGGGCCGCCGAATTCATCGCGCGGCTGCCGAAAGGCTATCAGACGCTGGTCGGCGAGCGCGGGGTAAAACTCTCCGGTGGCGAGCGCCAGCGAGTGGCGATTGCCCGGGCGTTTCTCGCCGATGCGCCGATCCTGATCCTCGACGAGGCGACCGCCAGCCTCGACTCCGAATCGGAGATCGTCATCCAGCAGGCGATGGAGCGGCTGATGGCCGGGCGCACGACGCTGGTCGTCGCCCACCGGCTGTCGACGGTCAAAGCGCTCGATCGACTGCTGGTCTTCGATCGTGGCCGGATCGTCGAAGAAGGCGACCACGCGGCGCTGATCGCCCGCCCGAACGGCATCTACCGCCGTCTGTTCGAGCGACAGGCGCTGGAACTCGTGCGCGGGCTGCCGCTGGAGAGCACCGCGCTCACATTCGCCTGACGGCGAAAAACAGGCGGCGGCGTTTTTATCGAGACGCCGCCGCCGATCGCTTGTGCGGCCGACCGGGCCGGTTGATCCGCAAGCCGGCGAGACGCGTGTCAGCCGTCGTAGCGTTCCCAGCCTCGCGGCGTCAAATGCTCCTGGGGCTTGAAGCGGATCTTGTATTGCATCTTTTTCGATCCCTCGACCCAATAGCCGAGATAAAGATAGGAGAGGCCGAGTTTGCGGGTGCGCTCGATATGATCGAGAATCATATGGGTGCCGAGGCTGCGCTGGTCCTGCTCGGGATCGAAAAACGAATAGACCATCGACATCCCGTCGGCCATGACGTCGGAGAGGGCGACCGCGACGAGATCACCGTCCGACTGAGCGGTGAAAGCGGAATCGGGGCCCTTTCGGCGATATTCGATCACCCGCGTGTCGACCTGACTGTCCTCGACCATCATCGCATAGTCGAGCACGCTCATCTCGGCCATGCCGCCAAAGGCATGGCGATGGTCGATATAGCGGCGAAACAGCGAATATTGCTCGCTGGTGGGGCTCGGCGTCGCCATGCGGCCGACAAGATCCCGATTGCGTGCGAGAATCCGCCGCGTGGATTTGCCAGGGACGAATTCGTCGACCAGGATCCGCACCGAGATGCAGGCCCGGCAGCGCTCGCAGGCCGGGCGGTAGGCGATGTTCTGGCTGCGCCGAAAGCCGCCTTGGCTGAGCAGATCGAGCAGGGCCGGCGCGCGCTCGCCGACCAAATGGGTGAAAACTTTTCGTTCGGCCTGTCCCGGCAGATAGGGGCAGGGCGACGGCGAGGTCAGAAAGAATTGAGGCGTCTGCGGATGGTGAACCGTCACGTGCCGTCTCGAGAAATCAAAGCCCGTAATACCACGGTGCAACAAGGCTAAATGTTAACCACACGACGAGGACAAGGGGAACACCGGCTTTGACGAAGTCGACGAACCGATAGCGCCCTGGTCCCATCACCAGGAGATTGGTCTGATAACCAATCGGCGTTGCGAAGGATGCATTGGCGCCAAAAATGACGCAGGCGAGCCATGGTTCCGGTGATACGCCGAGCCGTCGCGCCATGTCGATGGCAATCGGCGTGAACAGCACGGCCGTCGCGTTATTGGATAAGAAATTGGTAAAGATCGCGATGACAAGGAACAGCCCGGAGAGGATCATCGCGGGGGAGGCGCCGGCCAACAGGTCGAGCGCGCGCTCGGCGATCAGATGGGCACCGCCGGTGCGCTCCAGTGCCGTCGCCGCGGCGATCGAGGCGCCGACCAGAAGATAGATCGAGCGGTCAAAGGAGCGTGCTGCCTCGACGATCGTCAGACAGCCGGTCGCCACCATCGCGACCGCGCCGCAGACCGACAACACCTCGATCGGCAAGATGCCGGCGGCGGACAAGCTGACGATGCAGACGAAGATCGCCGTGGCCAGCAGCGCCTTGGCCGATTGCGGGATCGGCTGGGCGGAATATTCGAGCAGCAGAAGGTCGTGATTGCCGCGCAGCGCCGAGATGTTGGCCTCGCGGCCGCATAAGAGCAAGGTATCGCCCGGCTCCAGCCGGATCTCGGACAGGGCCGCGCGCGCCATGCGGCTCTTACGCTGCAGGCCGAACAGGGTGATCCCGAACTGGGTTCTGAGACCGGAGAACTGCATGGTTCGGCCGGCATAGCGCGAGCCGGGCGCGACCACCGCCTCGGCCATCATCATATCGGGCCCGATCCTGTTGCCCCGTTTGCCGCTCTCGTCGCCGGAGGGATCCAGCGTCTTGACCTTCAGATTGCCGCGCGCGAGCGCCCGCGAAAAGGCGCGGCGGGTGGCGGTGACGATCAGCCGGTCGCCAACGCTGAGCGCGATGTCGTCGAACGGCGGCAGGATCGTGGCGTCGTCACGGATGATCATCCGCGGTGTCAGCTCACCGAGGCCGGGAAACAGGCCGGCGCGGGCGGTCAGGCCGAGAAAGGCATGGCCCGCGGTAATGTCGATCTCGCCGAGAAATTGCTTGCCGCCGGGATCGACGAGGCGTTGCCCGGATCCCTGTCGCGGACTGAGAATGCTTGGCATGATCCGGATGACATAGAAGGCGCCGACGACGGCGATGGCGATGCCCGGCGCGGTGATGTCAAAAAAGCCCATGGAAACGCCCGAGCGAGCGGCAACGCCGGCGACGAGCAGGTTCGTCGATGAGCCGATCAGCGTCGTCATGCCGCCGAGAATCGACAGAAAGGACAGCGGCATGAAGACGTGGTTGGGCGAGATTCCCCGCTGGGTGGCGAGCATCGTCAGGATCGGGATGAAGATCACCACCACGGGGGTGTTGTTGAGGAAGGCCGACAGCGTCGCCGCACTGACGAGGACGATGGCGACGGCGCCCGCCCCCACCGAACCGCCAAGCTTGCTCAGCCATGCGGCGGGCCGCGCCATCGCATCGGTCGCGAACAGGCCCTGACCGACGATCAACAGCGCCATCACCGTGATCAGCGCCGGATTGGCGAAGCCGGCGAGGAGATCCGTCGTGGTGACGGTGTGGTGATTGGCGTCGCTATAGGGAAGCGCGGTAAAGAGCAGGAGAAAGGCGCTGAGCGAGGCAGCCGCGACCGCCTCGATGGGCCATCGCTCCAAGGCGTAGCCCACGATGCTCACCAGGATCAGGGCGTAGGTGAGCCAGATGTGCAAGGAGTCCATGAAGCGCCGCGAGCTGTTCGTCTCGCAACGTTATCTCCGGCGGAACGCCGGCTGACAACCCGGTGCGGGAAAGATCGCTGATCATGTCGTGCTCTTGGCCGGCACGCCAGCATCGGCCGGACGATCGGAATCAATTTCGGCAAAGCCCGAGGCGTCGCGTCAATCAGAGCGCACGTCCGTTGTGCGTCCTGTGTCCTGTCGGACGCACGGCGTGCTCGACAGGCCGCGCGTGGTTTCGCGGCAAAAGGCGCGTCAAAATTCTCGGTCGCGGACGATGACCGTCCCCAGAAGCAGATCGTGCAGTAGCTGCTTGCGCGGGGTGAACAGGCCGACGAGCAGCACGAAAGGGGTCAAGACGGCGTTGGCCGCCCAGAATAAAACACCGTGGAGAACGGCGAGCGGCGGATCGACCCGGCCGCCATCGAGCCGTGCGACGCGCACGCCCGCGAGCCGCATGCCGGGGGTCGCCTGGTTCGATCCGCCCATGGTGAAGGCGAGATAGAGCACCGCGATGACGGGCAATAAGATTGCGTAAAGGCCCCAGGCGAGGCCGAAGGACAACATGCCGAGCAGGAAGACGACGATCGCCGCCGGCACCGACAAAAGCAATACGATCGTGTAGTCGACGACGAACGAGAACATGCGCCGCGTGCGCACGCCGCGATAGGCGCGCCAGGTGTCCAGGTCATCGATCGGCCGGTCCCGCAGGATGCTCTCGGTCACGGTTTTTCGTCCTCGCAAAAGCCAAAGTGTGGGCGTCAGCTCGATATGTTGCTTCGACCACCAGATGGGGACTTTCTCCTGTCGCTGCAATGGAGCGGGCAGAAACGCTTCGGATCGGCGGTGCGGTGAACGCGTGGCAGGTCGTGGATGGATGGAAGGAATGGACATGCTCTTGAAGGCTGCAAAGCGAACCGGCAGCGACAAGCCTGCCGAACCCTATGACGATCCGGAGGTCGAGGAGATCGACGCCTTCGTCGATCTCGAAAAAAAGCGCAATGCCGAGCGCGAGCATCGCGGTGATGTGCCCGATAAGCCGGCAAAAAATCGCGGCAGCGCGCGCCGATAGCCACTTCCACCGGCGGTCAGCCTCGGCTTTTCAAGGCGTTGAAGTGAGTCTTGAGGTCGAAGTCATGACGCGCGACCGCGTCGCGGGCGACGAGCAAGCCGTCTGCCAGGATGCGCCGGCCGAGCATGTGCTCACCCGGCCGGTTCACCGTTTCGATGCCGAGCAGCCGTTCGCCGGCAAAGCAATAGGCCACGAGTTTGCCGGCCTCGTCGAGCTTCGCCATCTCGACATGATCGGCGCCTGCCGTCAGGCCGACGATCTGAAGCTTGAACGGGCCTTGATCGCTCCAGAACCAAGGCACGGCTCGATAAGGCTCGAGCGTCGCGGCGTCGTCATCTTGGGCCAAAATGCGGGCGGCGACCAATTTGGCCTGGTCGACAGCGTTTTGCACCGATTCCAGCCGCACGGCGGTGCCGGTGTGGACGGAGGGAAAGACGGCGCAATCGCCGATTGCAAAGATCGCCCGGTCGTCTGTGCGCATGTGTTGGTCGACGACGACGCCTCGGTCGGTGCGCAGCCCCGCCGCTTCGGCGAGCTGGTCGTTGGGCGTCACCCCGGCGGCGATCAGCACGAGGTCGGCATCGATATCGCGCCCGTCTGAAAGCCGCACGCCGCGGGTGCGCTGATCGCCCAGGACACTATCGATCGCCGTACCGAGCAGGATCGTCGTGCCCATGCGGCGATGCTCGTCGAGAAAGAAGGCCGAGACCGGCCTCGACACCGTGCGGCCCATCAGCCGGTCGGCGGCCTCGATCACCGTGACGCGCTTCTCCAGCGCCTGGAGCGCGGCGGCGACTTCGAGGCCGATGAACCCGCCGCCGACGATGGCGACGGTCGATGCGGCGGCGAGCTCGGCACGCAGCCGTTCCGCGTCCTCGGCCGTGCGCAACTGGTGCACACCTCGACGATCATGGCCGCGGACCGGCACAACCCGATTGGCGGCGCCGGTTGCGAGAACAAGGTGGTCGAAGGTAAGAGCGCTGCCGTCCGCCAGCGTGACGCTGCGGGCGGCGCGGTCGATCGCGGCGACGCTTTCGCCGAGCCGCAGCGCGATCGCGTGTTTTTCGAAAAAGCTTTCCGGCTTCAAAAGCAGGCTGTCGAAAGCGGCATCGGTCTTGATGTAGGTCTTCGACAGGGGCGGACGCTGATAGGGCAGGCGCGGCTCGTCACCGACCAGCGTCACAGCTCCCGCAAAGCCGCCTTGGCGAAGGCTCGCCGCGACCTGGAACCCGGCCTGGCCGGCCCCGACGATGACGACACCGCTCATGACGGCCTCCTGCGGTATCGGGGCGCGGCTAAACGGGTGGCCCGGCGCGCGGGGCGCGATCCGGTCGAAGCGGCAGGGCTGATCATGCGGTCGATTCGCTTGAGTCTCATTCCGAAGTTTTGACAGCTTGCCCTCGACGGGTGAAGTCTTCGGGCCGGAGGATCGCGAGCCGCGATCGATGTTTTGCCGGCAGCGCGCCATCGCCGACGCGCCGCCGGCGCTTTGCGGAGTGATTTGTCATGCCGACGCCCGAAGCTCTCAATGCCGCCTTCGTTTCGGGGGATCCGCATCGCGTGATCGTCGAGAGCCTGCGCTTTGCGGGCGCGGGATCTGTTCTCGATATCGGTTGCGGAACGGGCGGTCTCGTCGCTTCGCTGACCGCGGCCGGGTTTCAGGCGGTTGGCGTCGATCCCCATGCGCGTGCCCTCGGCGAGGCGCAACGATCGTCGCCTGAAGGTCGCTTCGCGGTCGGGCGGGCCGAAGCTTTGGCTTTTGACGATCAAAGTTTCGATGCGGTCGTCTTCCTCAATTCGCTGCATCACGTGCCGGTCGATGCGATGGCGACGGCCCTGTCGGAAGCCCGGCGGGTGAAGCGGCCGGAAGGGGCATTGCTGATCATCGAGCCGCTTGCCGAAGGGAGCGTTTTCGAGGTGATGCGCCCGGTGGAGGACGAGACGGCGATTCGGCACGCGGCGGGTGCGGCGATTGCCGATGCCGTGCGGACCGGTCAGTTGCGCCTGCGCGGCAATGTCGTGTTCGACGAGGCCCGACGGTATCAATCCGTGGATGCTTTCGCCGATCGACTGATCGCCGTCGATCCAACGCGCGCTGCAACCTTAGAGCGCGTTTTTGAGCGGCTTGAGCACTTGTTTCGTCTGCATGGCCGACCGGATGGCGATGGATGTCGTCTGGTTCAGCCGTTGCGGGCTTACTGGCTGAACTGACGCGCATATGTCATCAAGAATTTAAAACCTTTGTACAATTTCAGTCATACATACATTTTGCAATCCTGCCGTGGTCGCAGTGGAGAACTTCCCGCTCTATAGTGCCTGCGACTGCTACACGTAGTCGCAGGTGTGAACGGGATGACTTGACACGACATGACGGAGACTGATTCGACTGAAACGCTGACCGGCCTCTTTGAACAGGTCGCGCGCAGGCTTCACTCCAGTGGCTTTGCGGCGCAGCTCTTTCCTGCCCAATGGTCGGCGTTGCGATATATTCATCAGGCTGCGGTCGAGCGCCGAACCTCGATCGATCTCGCCCGCTTTCAAGGCCTGGCTTCGGGCGCCGTGGCGCGCACCGTGCGCACCTTGATCGAGAAGGGGCTGGTCGAGAAGAAGGGCACGATCGGGCGCGGCCGCGCCGAGCAGCTGCAATTGACGGAAAAGGGCCAGCAAATGCTCAAACGCGATCCGTTGCGCAGCCTGCGCCGGGCGATGGAAGATCTGTCGCTGCATGAGCGGGCGGTTCTCGCCAAGGGGCTGGAGACCGCCATCGACGCGACCCGGCCGCAGCGCGACCGGCTTTGAAACGGCGGGGCGCGCGTCGTCCCGGCAGTCGAACTCGGCAAGCATTTTGAACACCCCGACGCATCTGCGCCGGGGTGTTTTTATGTGTTGCGTCAGTCGATAAAGACGCGATCGGCGGCGTCGAGCTCGGCCCGCAGCCGGGTGACGATGAGCGTCTCGTTTGGCGCGGCGTTGTCGTAGGTGATGAGATCGCCGAGGGCGACCGGTCGGGTGATTCGCGCGTGTTCGGCCAGGCCGAGCGGCAAAGCGCGCTTTTGGCTCGCATCGCGCCATTCCATGGCAAAGCCGCGATAGTCGGTCGTGCCGATCCGGCCGAGGATTTCGCCGGGCGCGAGCGCGCGCTTGGCAACGGCTCCGCATTCGGCAACCGGGCGGTCGACGGGGACCATGTCCGGCCGGCCGTTCATCACCGCGCGGGCCGCCGACAGCGGCGTCTCCAGGCTGGTCAGATGGAAGGGTCGGGTGAGTGCGAAGCAGGGGCCGGAGCCGACCTTGAGATCGGCCATCCGCTCGATCGCCCGTGGATGGCGCGGCTTGACGATACAGAAAACCCCGGGCGCCACACCTTTGCCGATCGTGTAGTCGACGCGGCCAGGGCGCGACAGCACGCCGCCATCGGCTTCGGTGCTAAGAATTTGGGCGAGATTGTCGAGCGTTGCCGCCGGGCCGTGCATGCCAGGAATGTCCGGGACAAGGCCGGTCGAATTGGCAATCGCGGTCATTTCGACCATGGTCTTCGAGCCGTCGACGAACTCGACCAACATGCGCGCGTTCATGTTGCGCGCGCTCGCTTCCGCCTCATACTCGGCGGGCACGGCATCATGGCGCAGCGGATTGTTCTTGCCCTTGCCGGCGGCGACGACCTCCATGCCGAGCGCTTGCGCGAAGGCGATCAGCTCCAGCGTCGCGGCCGGCTCGTCGCCGGCTGAGCCGGTATAGACGACGCCGGCCTGCTTGGCGCGCCGGGCGAGAAGCCGGCCGACGGTGATGTCGGCCTCGACATTCAGCATGACGATATGCTTGCCGTTTTCGATCGCCAGCAGCGCCAGGCGCGCGCCGACCTCCGGGCTGCCGGTGGCGTCGACGACGACATCGATCCGTCCGGACCGGCACAGCGCCGCGATGTCGCTGGTGACGGCGATTCGTCCGGCCTCGATTGCGGCATCGATCGCCCATGGCTCTTGCGCTTCGACACCGTGCTCGCGATTGTAGCCCGCCATGGCGATCGCCTCGAACGGGCGTCTCGGGCTGTTGGCTGCGATGGCGCCGACGCGCACGCCGCGCATCAGCGCCGTCTGGACGACGATGTCGGTGCCCATTTGGCCGGCGCCGGCAAGTCCGATGGTCACCGCGCCATGGCGTTCGGTGTATTCGGCGAGTTCGGCGGCAAAGCCGATCCGATCGATCATGTCATGTGTCTCCGGCGCTTGGTTGTTCTGCGTCGCGGATGCGGGCCAGTTCGCGAGACTTTCTGCGGCTGTCGCGCGCCGGTGAACGGAGCGCTCTGGCCAATCCAATTTGGAACCGATACATCCGAGCGATGACGAAATCTGCCCCCGACCATTCAAAATCGGCCCGAGAAGCCCGTTTGCAGAAGGCATTGCGCGCCAATTTGGCGCGTCGCAAGGAGCAGGCGCGGGCTCGTCGCGAGACCTTAGACGGCGAGAGTCCTAACGATGTCGTGATCGCGCGTGGAAAATCCGGCGTTGAAACGCCCGAGCCTCGTGGGGATTGAGCCACTGGACGGGGGATCGCCCGCGCTGCTCCCGCCGCTGATGGCAGATTTGTCATCGCCTCTTCGCTTTGATTTGTTCTAAATCAATGACTCAGGGCTCTGTTCGGGCGATCATAGCGCTGTGTGTCAAATATTCTTGTCAAATCCATCGATATATGTGTCATATTATTTTGACATGTCTCGACCGGGTGGGCGCCCCGAGGCTGTGGACATTGCCAGTCCACGGACTTAGAAACATTCCGATGAGGAGTGCACGATGATTGATTACCAGCGCCATTTCACCTCGGCGATCGAGGCTCTCCACGCTGAGCGCCGCTATCGCGTCTTTGCCGATCTGGAGCGCATCGCGGGGCGATTTCCGAAGGCGATCTGGCGGCACGAGGGCGAAGCGAGAGAAATCACCGTCTGGTGCTCCAACGACTATCTCGGCATGGGCCAGCACGCCTCGGTGATCGCCGCAATGACCGAAACGGCCGGAGCGATGGGGTCGGGCGCCGGCGGCACCCGCAACATCTCCGGCACCAATCATCCACTGGTCGAGCTTGAGCTGGAGCTCGCCGATCTGCACGGCAAGGAAGCGGCGCTGGTCTTTACCTCCGGCTTCGTCTCCAACGAGGCGTCGATCTCGACCATCGCCAAGCTCTTGCCGAACTGCCTGATCCTCTCTGACGAGCTCAACCATGCCTCGATGATCGAGGGCGTGCGCAAGTCCGGTGCCAAGAAGCAGGTTTTCCGCCACAACGACCTGACCCATCTCGAAGAGCTTCTTGCCGCGGCCGAGCCGAATCGGCCGAAGCTGATCGTGTTCGAGAGCGTCTATTCGATGGACGGCGACATCGGGCCGATCAAGGCGATCTGCGACCTTGCCGACAAATACAACGCCATGACCTATATCGATGAGGTCCATGCCGTCGGCATGTACGGTCCGCGCGGCGGTGGTATTTCCGAGCGTGAGGGCGTCGCCCATCGCATCGACGTCATCGAGGGGACGCTCGCCAAGGCGTTCGGCGTTCTCGGCGGCTATATTACCGGCACCAAGGCCCTGATCGACGCGGTCCGTTCCTATGCGCCGGGCTTTATCTTCACCACCGCGCTGCCGCCGGCTCTCGCCGCTGCCGCGACCGCCTCGATCCGCCACCTGAAGCTCTCGCAGGCCGAGCGTGACGCTCAGCAGCGTCAGGCGGCAAAGGCCAAGGCGGTGTTTGCCGAGGCGGGTCTGCCGGTGATGCCCTCCGACACCCATATCGTGCCATTGCTCGTCGGTGAGCCCGATCTCTGCAAGAAGGCTTCGGATCATCTCTTGGAGCGTCACGGCATCTATATCCAGCCGATCAACTATCCGACGGTGCCACGCGGCACCGAGCGGCTGCGCATCACCCCGACGCCGCTGCATGATGACGTGCTGATCGCCACGCTGACCGGGGCGCTGGTCGAAACGTGGCATGCGATCGGCATTCCGTTCGCGGCGGAACGGCCGACGAGCCTAGAGCGTTCGGATAAGGTCACGCCGCTGGTCGTTTCCCAGGCCGGCGGCTGAGCCGGCCCCGATCCCCTTTTTTCGGCAAGACGGCATCCGGGTCCGAGCGTCGTCGGTTGAGCATGCTTTCGCGCGTATGGCACGATGTGCGCGCGCGAAGCCGGCTTGAGAGGATCCGTCATGCAGGTGTCGTTGCGCGACGTTCTACAGAAGCTGCCGGGGCCGCAAAGCGCGGCTTGGCCGGAGGGCCGATTTGCGGCGGAGGTTTTGGCCCACGGCACGATGACGCTCGAAGTCTTCGCGCCGCGCGGCCGAAGCGATCAGGCCCCGCGTCCTGAGGACCGGTTGGTCATCATCGCCGCGGGGCAGGCGGCAACGAAGAGCGGCGACGACGCGGGAACGGTTATGGCCGGCGATGCCCTTCTCGTGCCGGCGGGTGACACGTTTCAGATCATCCAGCCGAGCGACGATTTCATCGCCTGGATCGTTGCCTGGGGCCCCGAAGGCGGCGAAGCGGAGGCGCCGAGCCCCTCGGTTTTTGCCGCGATCGATGCCTGAGGGAAATTTCGCGATGCTGTCCCGATGGATCCGGATCAGCCGTCTTGCGGGTTCATGGCCTCTTTGAGCGATGCGGCGCGCGCTTCCTTGAGGGCGATCCGCCTGGCGAGAAACGGCACGAGGGTGGCGATGGCGATGAAGCGGATCACGTGGTGGGCGGCGACATAGGCCGGATCGATCTTGAACTGGAAGGCGAGGACGGTCAGCGCTTCAAGCGCGCCCGGCGCGTAGGCGAGCGCGACGTTCGGCGCTGGCAGCCCGGCCAGTTTTACCGCGGCAAGGCCGGCCAGCCCCATGCCGACGAGGCTGAGGGCGAAGCAGCTGAGGGCCGGCAAAAGCAGCCGCAAGAACGCCTTGCCGTCGATGCCGTTCAGCCGCGAGCCGACGAGGATGCCGAGAAGGATCAGGCTCGGGATCGCCAGTTCGGCCGGCAGCGACACGATGGCGATATTGGTGCCGTGGACAATGGCGCTGCCGATCAGGGCGCCGAGCATCATCCCGCCGGGCAGCTTCAGCTTCGAGGCGAGCATCGCCGGCACGGCGCACAGCGCGAAAAGCGATAGAAAATCGAACAGACTGCCGTCTGGACTGGCGCGGACCGCCGCGCCCATCGGCCCGGTTCCCTCAAGGGCCGCCAGCAGCGGCACCAGCGCGCCGATCAGCATCAACAGGCGGATGCTCTGGATGACGATGATCTGTCCGAGATCGCCCTTGGTTTCCGAGGCCGCCGCGACAACGAAGGAGAGCGCGCCCGGCAAGGAGGCAAACAGCGCGCTCGGATGATCGAAGTTCAGGATCCGCCGCAAAAAGCCGTAGCACAGGATGATCGTCAGACCGACGCCGCTGAGCTGGATGGCAAAGGACAGTGGCCAGAGGGCGATTTGCTGGGCGATGGCGGGCGAGACGCCTGATCCAGCCTGGATGCCGAGTACGAAGAAGACGGCGGTCTGCACCGGCGTCGGCAGTCGGGTGTCGATCCCGGCAAAGCTTGCGATGCTGACGGTGATCACGGGGCCGATCAGCCAGGCAACCGGCAGTGCGAGAGCGTTGGCGAGAACCCCGCCGAGGCTGGCGAGGACGATGGTGACCGTCAGATCCCGCAGCCGCCTGGCCGAAAATCCTGCCGCTGAGCTCACACCTGGAACCCGATCCATTCGGCCAGGCGATGGGCCGCCTGCTCGACCTCGTCCAGCCGGCGATGGAAGCAGGCGCGAAAGAACGGCGCGCCCTGCGGCCCAAAGGCGGTGCCCGGTGCGATCGCGACCTTCGCCTCGTCGACGATCCGAAAGGCGGCGGTTCGCGTGTCGCTGATCCCGTCGACCTTGAAGAAGGCATAGAAGGCGCCGTCCGGCGGCGTCAGCTCGACCCGATTGGTCGCCGTCAGGATGTCGCAGAAGATGTCACGGGCCGTCTCGGCCCGGGCGATCTGGTTTTCGACGAACTCCTCGCCGCGCACCAGCGCGGCGATCGCGCCCCGTTGCATGAACGGGGCGACGCCGGAATTCGAATATTGGATCAGGTTTTCGATCATCTGGCCGAGCGCCGGGCTGGTCTCGATCCAGCCGACGCGCCAGCCGGTCATGGCCCAGTTCTTGGAAAAGGAATTGACGAAGATGATGGCGTCGTGGGAGGCTATAACGTCGTGGAAGGACGGCGCGCGCTCGCCTTCATAATAGAAGCGATTGTAGATCTCGTCGGCAATGATCACCACGCCGGCCTCACGGGCGATCGCAAGGATCGCAGCCAGCGTTGCTTTGCTGGCTGTCCAGCCGGTGGGGTTCGACGGCGTGTTGACGAAAAGGACGCGGGTCTTCGGGGTGATCGCGGCCTTCAGCTTGTCGAGATCGAGCTGCCAGCGGCCGGCTTCGAAATCGAGGGTCACCTCACGCCGCTTCGCGCCCATCAGGCCGGCGGCGGCCTCAAAATTCGGCCAGACCGGGCCGACATAGACCACCTCGTCGCCGGCGCCGGCGAGCGCCATCAGGCAGAGCTGGATCGCATGCATGCCGGATCCGGTGACGAAGAAGCGCGCCGGCTCGAGATTCTGGTCGTAGAGCCGGCTGGTATAGGCCGACAGCGCCTCGCGCAGCTCCGGCAGGCCGCGCTGCCAGGTGTAGAAGGTCTCGCCCGCCTTGAGGCTCTCTGCCGCCGCATTGGCGATGAATTGCGGCGTCGGCAGGTCACCCTCGCCGGCCCAGAGCGGGATGATCCCATCCTTGCCCCGGGCGTGATTGACGACGGCGACAATGCCGCTCTCGGGCGCCTCGACAGCTTCGCGGCGCAGGCGTGACAGATCGACCATGGAACTCAGAAAGCCTTTGAAAATATGCGTAAAAGCATAGCGTGTCGCGGGAATGCGACCCTGCATGTAGCAGTTGCTGCCCTGCAGCGAAAGCGGGCGCGCAAGGCAGAAATGGGGGGTGTGATTGCCCGCTCGGCGGCTTTCATGCCGCGGCGAACGACAGGAGGATTTGCAGCCCAGAGATCACAAAGGGCCCGGAGCGTTGCCGCCCCAGGCCCAGAGTTCGTCGGTCGAGGATGAACCGCTAGAGAGCAGGTCTTACGCCGTCTCTTCCGTGTCTTCCTTCTTGACCTCTTCGCCGGTGGTCTGGTCGACCACCTTCATCGACAGGCGAACCTTGCCGCGCTCGTCGAAGCCCATCAGCTTGACGAAGACCTTATCGCCTTCCTTGACGACGTCGGTCGTCTTGGCGACGCGGCCGGCGCCCAGCTGCGAGATGTGGACGAGGCCGTCCCGCGAGCCGAAGAAGTTCACGAAAGCGCCGAATTCGACGGTCTTGACCACCGTGCCTTCGTAGATCTCGCCGACTTCCGGCTCGGCGACGATGGAGTGGATCCACTTCTTGGCCGCTTCGATCTCCTTGCCGGAGGCCGAGGCGATCTTGACCGTGCCGTCGTCTTCGATGTTGATCTTGGCGCCGGTCTTCTCGACGATCTCGCGGATCACCTTGCCGCCGGAGCCGATGACGTCGCGGATCTTGTCGGTCGGGATGTGCATGACCTCGATGCGCGGCGCGAACTCGCCGAGTTCGGCGCGGCTCTCGGACAGGGCCTTGGCCATCTCACCCAGAATGTGGGTGCGACCGCCCTTGGCCTGCTCGAGGGCGATCTTCATGATCTCCTCGGTGATGCCGTCGATCTTGATGTCCATCTGCAGCGAGGTGATGCCGTTGGCCGTACCCGCCACCTTGAAGTCCATGTCGCCGAGGTGATCCTCGTCGCCGAGAATGTCGGACAGAACAGCGAAACGCTCGCCTTCCTTGATCAGACCCATGGCGATGCCGGCCACCGGGGCCTTCAGCGGCACGCCGGCATCCATCAGCGCCAGCGAGGTGCCACAGACGGTCGCCATCGAGGACGAGCCGTTCGACTCGGTGATCTCGGAGACGACGCGCAGCGTATAGGGGAACTGCTCCGAACCCGGCAGCATCGGGTGGATCGCCCGCCAGGCGAGCTTGCCATGGCCGATTTCGCGGCGGCCGGGCGAGCCCATGCGGCCGGTCTCGCCGACGCTGTAGGGCGGGAAGTTATAGTGGAGAAGGAAGTTCTCCTTGTAGGTCCCAGTCAGGGCGTCGATGAACTGCTCGTCCTCGCCGGTGCCGAGGGTGGCAACCACCAGCGCCTGGGTCTCGCCGCGGGTGAACAGCGCCGAACCGTGGGTGCGCGGCAAAACGCCGACTTCCGAAACGATCGGGCGGACCGTCGACAGGTCACGGCCGTCGATGCGCGAGGAGGTGTCGAGAATGTTCCAGCGAACGATTTTGGCCTGCAGCGACTTGAAAACCGTGCCGACCTCTTCCTTGGAGAATTTGGTCTCTTCGGCATCTGCCGGCAGGAAGTGAGCGACGACCTTGGCCTTGACCGCGTCGACGGCGGCATAGCGCTGCTGCTTGTCGGTCAGCTTGTAGGCGTCCCGCAGCTCGCTCTCGGCGAGCTTCAGCATTTCGCCTTCGAGCTCGGAGTGATCCGGCGTGACATGCTCACGCGGCTCTTTCGCGGCAACTTCGGCGAGCTTGATGATCGCGTCGATCACCGGCTGGAAGCCCTTGTGGCCGGCCATGACCGCACCGAGCATGATGTCTTCGGACAGCTCGGAGGCTTCCGACTCGACCATCAGCACGGCGGCGTCGGTGCCGGCAACCACCAGGTCGAGAGCGGATTCGGCCATCTCGTCGACATGCGGGTTCAGCTTGTAGGCGCCGCCGATATAGCCGACGCGCGCCGCGCCGATCGGGCCCATGAAGGGCACGCCCGACAGGGTCAGCGCCGCCGAGGCGGCGACCATCGCGACGATGTCCGGATCGTTTTCGAGATCATGCTGGAGAACGGTGATGACGACCTGGGTGTCGTTCTTGTAGCCGTCGGCGAAGAGCGGACGGATCGGACGGTCGATCAGACGGGAGACCAGGGTCTCCTTCTCGCTCGGCCGGCCCTCGCGCTTGAAGAAGCCGCCGGGGATCTTGCCGGCCGCGAAGGTCTTTTCCTGATAATTGACCGTCAGCGGGAAGAAGTCGAAGCCGGCCTTGGGCTGCTTCTCCGAAACGACGGTGGCGAGCACCGTGGTCTCGCCGTAGCTGGCGAGAACGGCGCCATCGGCCTGACGGGCGATCTTGCCGGTTTCAAGGGTGAGCGGACGGCCCGCCCAATCGATTTCCACCTTATGGGTGCTGAACATGCGTTGCTTGCCTTTCTCGCTCCGCTTCCTCGCCTTCAAGGCGGTCCACACGGAACAACAGGTGTCGTTTTTAAAAACGCGCCATGGGCAAGACGGCGAGAGGCTTCGGGCGGCACCGCACACGAGCGGGCGTCGGGCGTATCAGGCCCCATCGAGCCCTCGCGAAGCATCCGGCAATCCTGCCCCATGACCGTTTGCGGGTCCAAAGCCGCACGCGCTTCAGGCGCGGCTTCAGGGCTTAAGCGATCGCCGCATCAGGCGGGATCGCATTTTTTAAACTGGCGGGCCTTTGGATCTTCGTCCAAAGGCCCGCCAGACGTTGTTTAGCGGCGCAGGCTAAGACGCTCGATCAGCGTCTGGTAGCGGCTTTCCTCACGCGACTTCAGATAGTCGAGAAGGCGCCGGCGCTGCGAAACCATTTTCAAAAGGCCGCGGCGGGAGTGATTGTCCTTTTTATGGGACTTGAAGTGTTCGGTCAGGTTGTTGATCCGTTCGGTCAGGACCGCGACCTGCACTTCCGGCGAACCCGTGTCGCCGTCCTTCGTCGCATATTCCTTCAGCAGCGCAGCCTTGCGCTCAGCGGTGATCGACATCGCGATACCCTTTCTGTTGTTATTTGGGGTCGAGACGCCCTTTGCCGGGATGTCGTCCAGCGCGGGCCGTGGTTCGCGTCCGGCCGTCGAGGCCACAGACGCTGGCCGGCATATAACGGATCATGGCGGGAAATGCTAGCCGTCGGCCTTGCATAGGGCTTCGCCGACGCCATGGGAGGTGCGCGCGCCGCGATCAGGCTTTAAAAGCGGCGCACCCGGCCGTTATTTTCGCGACCAGCGCTGCGATTTGCAAAAGATCTTCAAGGCGCAGCCCGTCAGCTTCAGCGCGTTGCCGTTAACCGCCGCCGTGCCCTCATAGGTCTTGCCATTGTTCGGGTCGGTGACCTTGCCGGCATAATTCGCGCCCGACCCGCTCATCACGCCGATCCGCTGGCCCTTGTGCTGGCCGGTGACGAGGGTGACGCAATAGACGCCTTTGCCGCAGGCCACGATCGCAGCCGTCTCGCCGCTGGCCGTGCGCCAGTTGCCGACGATCGGCGCGGAGGCGGCACCGGCGGTGCTGACGCTTGCCGCGAGCAAGGCGCCGGCGAAAAAGGCTGAAATTTTCGACATTTCGGTTCCTCCCAGATGACCTTCGGCGAGCATGACATGCGCTGTCATTTACGGAAAGGTAAAAGGCATCTCGATTCGTTTGCCCGCCTTTTTTGCTGGCGCTTGCGTCGATCGCGACAGGTGCCTGGAAAGGCGCGAGGGACTATGTCCAGGTCTGGCTGAGCCCCGTCGTGGGCGCGTCACGATCGCATGGGATCAGATGGCGCACCATGAAATCGGTTTGCGCGCGGGGCGGGGAGACGGGCGAGCGGCGCGATCGGTATTGGCGCCGCGGCCGCGTCATCGACAAAAATGGCTGGAAGGTGGCCGCATGCCGGGCTGCGATGGCAATGTCGGCTGATGAAACGGCCGGACGGTGACGAGCGGTCCCGCCTTTCATCCGGCGGCCGCGCCGGTCTCATTGCGTCAGCGTGCGCTTGACCGCCTCGGCCCAGCCGGTGAGCTTGCGGCCGCGCGTGACGGCGTCCATTTGCGGGCTGAACTGGCGCTCCAGCCGCCAGCGGGCGGCAAAACCGGCCTGGTCCGGCCAGACCCCGGCCTTCTGCCCGGCGAGCCAGGCGGCGCCGAGCGCCGTCGTCTCCAACACCACCGGACGGTCGACCGGCGCATTCAACAGGTCGGCCAGGCACTGCATGGTGTAGTTCGAGGCGACCATGCCGCCATCGACGCGCAGGACGGTATCGGCCGCACCCGGCCAGTCCTTCTTCATGGCGTTGAGGAGGTCGGCGGTCTGGTAGCAGACGGCTTCCAGCGCAGCCTTGGCGAATTCTTCGGGACCGGTCTTGCGGGTGAGGCCGAAGATCGCGCCGCGCGCCTCGGCGTCCCACCAGGGCGCGCCAAGACCGGTGAAGGCGGGCACCAGATAGACGTCCTGTTCCGGATCGGCCTTGGCCGCCATCGGCCCGGTGACCTCGGCCTTGTCGATGATCTTCAGGCCGTCGCGCAGCCATTGCACCGCCGCGCCGGCAATGAAGATCGAGCCTTCGAGGGCAAAGGAGGTCTGTCCGGCGAGGCGATAGGCGATGGTGGTCAGCAGACGGTTGCGCGAGGCGACGCGCTCCTGGCCGGTGTTCAGCACCGCAAAACAGCCGGTGCCATAGGTCGATTTCAGCATGCCGGGTTCGAAACAGGCCTGGCCGAGGGTCGCTGCGTGCTGATCACCGGCAACGCCGAGCAGCGGGATCGCCGCGCCGAACAGAGCCGCATCGGTGAGGCCGAAATCGCCGTCGCAATCCTTCACGTCCGGCATGATCGCACGGGGCACCTTCAACAGCCTCAACAGCTCTTCGTCCCAGTCGTTGGCCGAGATGTCGAACAGCATGGTGCGGCTGGCATTGGTGGCGTCGGTGGCATGGATTTTGCCGCCGGTCAGCTTGAACAGCAGGAAGGAGTCGACGGTGCCGAAGGCGAGTGTGCCGGCCTCGGCTTTCGCCCGCGCGCCCTCGACATGGTCGAGCAGCCAGGCGATCTTGGTGCCGGAGAAATAGGGATCGACGATCAGTCCGGTCTTTTCGGTGATCATCGGCTCGGCGCCGTCGGAAACGAGCTTGCGGCAGAATTCGGCGGTGCGCCGGTCCTGCCAGACGATGGCGTTGTGGATCGACTTGCCGGTTTCACGGTCCCAGACGACGACGGTCTCGCGCTGATTGGTGATGCCGATCGCGGCAATGTCCGCCGCCGTGATCGAGGCGTCGGCGATCGCCCCGCGCACCGTTTCGACCACCGAATTCCAGATGTCGTCCGGTGCGTGCTCGACCCAGCCGGAGCGGGGGAAATGCTGGGGGAATTCCTGCTGCGCGACGCCCTTGATGCGAAAGCCGTCATCGAAGACGATCGCCCGCGTCGATGTGGTTCCCTGGTCGATGGCGAGGACGTAGCCGGACATTGGATGTCTTCCCGGGCTTGAAAGAAGGATGATCGAAAGCCGGGGCGGACCCCGGCTTTCGATTTCTGGCAAGCGGTTTACTTGCTTTCGCTCTTGGCGTCGCTGCCGGACACCGCATCCGACTTCATCGCGCCCGAGGCATCGCCTCCACCCTTGTTGGCTTCGGCGTCGGCCCAGCTCTTCACCAACTCGTCATAGTTGACGGTGATCGGCTTCGGCTTCTCGTTTTCGAGCTTAGGCTGCGGCGCGAGGTTCCCCTCCTTCTTGGCGAGGTCGACCCAGTACTGCATGTCGTGCTTTTCGTTCAGCTTCGGACCCTTGTCGCCCTGGATGCCGGCCCGCTCGAGACGCGAGAGGACCTTTTCCTGGTCGGCGCAGAGCGAATCCATCGCCTCCTGCGGGGTCTTGGCGCCGGACGCGGCGTCACCGATATTTTGCCACCACAGCTGCGCCAGCTTCGGATAGTCCGGCACGTTGGTGCCGGTCGGGGTCCACTGGACACGGGCCGGCGAGCGGTAGAACTCGATCAGGCCGCCGAGCTTCGGCGCCCGCTCGGTGAAGCTCTTGTCGCGGATCGTCGAGTTGCGGATGAAGGTCAGGCCGGTCTGGCTCTTCTTCACGTCGACGGTCTTGGAGACGACGAACTGGGCGTAGAGCCAGGCGGCCTTGGCCCGCTTCTCCGGGGTCGACTTCATCAGCGTCCAGGATCCGACGTCCTGATAGCCGAGCTTCTGGCCCTCATGCCAGTACGCACCGTGCGGCGAGGGCGCGACGCGCCATTTCGGCGTGCCGTCCTCGTTGACGACCGGCAGGCCGGGCTTGGCCATGTCGGCGGTGAAGGCGGTGTACCAGAAGGCCTGCTGGGCGATATTGCCCTGGGCCGGAACCGGGCCGGCCTCGGAGAAGGTCATGCCCTGAGCCTCCGGCGGAGCGTAGTTCTTCAACCAGTCGAGATATTTGGTGACCGCATAGACGGCGGCCGGGCCGTTGGTGCCGCCGCCGCGATCGACGCAGGAGCCGGTCGGCTGGTCCTTGTCGTTGACGCGAATGCCCCACTCGTCGACCGGCTTGCCGTTCGGCAGACCCTTGTCGCCTTCGCCGGCCATCGACAGCCAGGCGTCGGTAAAGCGCCAGCCGAGCGAGGGATCCTTCTTGCCGTAGTCCATGTTGCCATAGACTTTTTTGCCGTCGATATCGCGGCCGGTGAAGAATTCGGCGATGTCCTGATAGGCTGACCAATTGACCGGAACACCGAGATCGTAGCCGTATTTCTCTTTGAATTCGGCCTTGATCTTCGGGTCGTTGAACCAGTCGTAGCGGAACCAGTAGAGATTGGCGAACTGCTGATCGGGCAGCTGATAGAGCTTACCGTCGGGGCCGGTGGTGAAGGACAGGCCAATGAAGTCGTCGAGATCCAGCATCGGATCGGTGACGTCCTTGCCTTCGTTCTTCATCCAGTCGGTCAGGCTGCGGACCTGGCCATAGCGCCAGTGGGTGCCGATGAAATCGGAGTCGTTGACGTAAGCATCGTAGAGATTTTGACCCGTCTGCATCTGGGTCTGGATCTTTTCGACGACGTCGCCTTCCTGAATGACGTCATGGACGACTTTGATGCCGGTGATCTTCGTGAACCAAGGGGCCAGTGTCTTCGACTCGTAGGCGTGGGTCGTCAGCGATTCCGACACGACGCGGATTTCCATGCCCTGAAAGGGTTTGGCGGCGTCGACGAACCACTGCATCTCCTTTTCCTGGTCGGCGCGCGACAGTGTCGACATGCCGTTGATTTCCTGATCCAGGAACTGCTTGGCCTCGTCCATTCCGGCGAAAGCCGGGCTGGTGGCGATCGCGATCGCGATCGTCGCGCTCGTGACCCAGAGACTGCGCTTCATGAGGTATCCTCCCGTTACAAAATGCCGGTCGATCCTTTTGGAGATCCGAGCCGACCGGCGGCGGCCCGGATCGCATGGCGGCTTGCCGCTCAGACGAAGCGGAAGACGAGAAGGAAGAAGACGGCGCAAACGATCAACGCGTACCAGAGCGTGAGATCGGTCGACCACAGCCAGCCGAGGCAGATGAAGGCCGAGCCGAGCAGCGAGACGAACAGCCGGTCGCCGCGGGTCGTCTCAAAGCGCAGGATGCCGACCCGCGGATGACCGCCGGGCGCGACGTATTCCCAAGCGCCCATCAGCGCGAGCAGGGCAAAAATGGCGATGAAGAAGATGGCGGTCGGCCAGGTCCAGGCCATCCAGGAAAGATCGATCATGCGGCCACCTCAGTTGTCGTGTCATCCGTTCCAGCGTATTTTTTCTGGGATCGGAGACGGAAAAGCGTATGAAAATCCGATTTGCGCCCGCAGCCCGTCATGGTCTGAAAGCGATGCCGCAGGCGGATCAGACAAAGATCGTCGAGAAGCGCGTGCGTTACGCCCGGACGGGACACGGTGACGTCGTAAAACTGAGCGGTCGGCAGGGTTTTCAGCTTCGTCACGGCGACTGGCGCGCGATCTTTGATTTGGTCGACGGCACTTGTGTCGTCCGCATCGCGCATCGGCGCGAAATCCATCGATGAGGAACGCCCACGAATGAGGCGGTCAATCTGAAGGGCGAAAAGCTGATCAAGGGGTGGGGTCGTCGCAAGAAAGCGGCGCTGATTGCGATGACCTATACGCGACTGCCGCAGCTCTCGCGCCGCGCCCATTTGATCGCGCCGCCGCAGAGGTAAGCTTGAGCTTTGCCGCGGTGCGGCCATTCCCTCGCCCTTCGAGGCTCGCGTCGCTCGCACCTCACGATGAGGGAATGGGAAGACCGCTTGCGGCTTATCGGCGGCGGCAACCTGAAACGCCACTTCCCCCATCACACCCGTCCCAGGGCGAAGCCCTTGGCGATGTAGTTGCGCACGAACCAGATGACGATGGCGCCGGGGATGATGGTCAACACGCCGGCGGCGGCGAGCAGGCCCCAGTCGATGCCGGCGGCCGAGACCGTGCGCGTCATGATCGCGGCGATCGGCTTGGCGTCGGTCACCGTCAGGGTGCGGGCGAGCAAGAGCTCGACCCAGGAGAACATGAAGCAGAAGAAGGCGGCGACGCCGATGCCCGACGCGATCAGCGGCATGAAGATCTTGAAGAAGAATTTCGGGAAGGAATAGCCGTCGATATAGGCGGTTTCGTCGATTTCCTTCGGCACGCCCGACATGAAGCCCTCGAGAATCCACACCGCCAGCGGTACGTTGAACAGGCAGTGGGCGAGCGCCACCGCGATATGGGTGTCGATCAGGCCGAAGGCGGAATAGAGCTGGAAAAACGGCAGGGCGAACACCGCCGGCGGCGCCATGCGGTTGGTGAGCAGCCAGAAGAACAGGTGCTTGTCGCCGAGGAACCGATAGCGCGAGAAGGCATAGGCCGCCGGTAGCGCCGCCGCCACCGAGATCACCATGTTCATCACGACATAGATCATCGAATTCACGTAACCCATGTACCAGGACGGGTCGGTGAAGATGGTGGCGTAGTTTTTCAGCGTCGGATTGTGCGGGAACAGCGTCATCGTCGAGACGATCTCGCCATTCGTCTTGAAGCTCATATTGACCAGCCAGTAGATCGGCACCAGCAGGAACAGGATGTAAAGGATCGGGATCAGCGCTTTTGCGCGGAAATGTCCGGATTTTACTCGTTCGCGCGCCCGGAACGCTGTTTCGGAGCGGCTCTCGCCCGGCAGGCCGCCTGCCGCCATGCTCACGTGGTCGCTCATTCGGAGATCTCCTTGACGGGCTTGTCGGTCCCGGCATTGGTCATCACGGTGTAGAAGACCCAGGAGAGCGCCAGGATGATCAGGAAGTAGACGAGGCTCATCGCGGCTGCTTCGCCGAGATTGAACTGGCCGATGGCGAGCTTGACGAGATCGATCGACAGGAAGGTCGTCGAATTGCCCGGGCCGCCGCCGGTGACGACGAAGGGCTCGGTGTAGATCATGAACGAGTCCATGAAGCGCAACAGCACGGCGATCAGAAGCACGCGGCCCATTTTCGGCAGCTGGATGTAGCGGAACACCGCCCAGCGCGAGGCGCCATCGATCTTGGCGGCCTGGTAATAGGCGTCCGGGATCGAGACGAGGCCGGCATAGCACAACAGCACGACGAGGCTCGTCCAGTGCCAGACGTCCATGACAATCACGGTCACCCAGGCCGCGAAGGGATCGGCGACATAGTTGTAGTCGATGCCGAGAGCGTCGACGGTGTAGCCAAGGAGGCCGATGTCGGTGCGGCCGAAGACCTGCCAGATGGTGCCGACGACGTTCCAGGGAATGAGCAGCGGCAGCGCCATCAGGACCAGGCAGACCGAGACCCAGAAGCCTTTCTTCGGCATCGCCAGCGCGACGATGATGCCGAGCGGAATCTCGATCGCCAGGATCAGGCCGGAGAAGATCAGGTTGCGGATCAGCGAGTCGTGGAAGCGCTCGGAGGTCAGGATTTCCTTGAACCACTCGGTGCCGTTCCAGAAGAACTGGTTGTTTCCGAAGGTGTCCTGAACCGAATAGTTGACGACGGTCATCAGCGGGATGACGGCCGAGAAGGCGACCAGCAGAAGCACCGGCAGCACGAAGAACCAGGCCTTGTTGTTCCAGGTCTTTTCCATGGTGTCGGTCCCCCTCAGCGCCGTGCCACGAGCCAGGAATCGGCGTAGAGATTGAGCTGCTCTTGGGTGAAGGCGACGTCGGCCTCGGCCGGGATCTCGCGGTCTTCGTCGAGGACGGCGCTCAGACGAGTGTCGCCGAGCCGAGCCCGCACGATGCGCTCGGAGCCGATGTCCTCGACCTTGTCGATCTGCACCGGAATGCCTTGGCCACGCGGCACCAGCGAGACGAATTCCGGCCGGATGCCGAGTTCCGTCGTTTTGCCGGCTGCGACGGGTCCGATGCTCGCGGGAAGCGCGATGCGCTGGCCCGAGACGACGGCGGCACCGCCTTCGAGCGCGCAGGGCAACAGGTTCATGCCGGGCGAGCCGATGAAATAGCCGACGAAGGTGTGTTGCGGCCGCTCGAACAGCTCTTCCGGCGTGCCGATCTGCACCACCTCTCCGGCATACATGACCACCACCTTATCGGCGAAGGTCAGCGCCTCGGTCTGGTCGTGGGTGACGTAGACCATGGTCATCTGGAATTCGCGGTGGAGCTGCTTCAGCTCCGAGCGCAGCTGCCATTTCATATGCGGGTCGATGACCGTCAGCGGCTCGTCGAAGAGGATGGCGTTGACGTCGGAGCGCACCAGGCCGCGGCCGAGCGAGATCTTCTGCTTTTCGTCGGCGGTCAGCCCCCGCGCCTTGCGATCGGCCTTCTTTTCGAGGCCGATCCGGCGCAGCATGTCGGCGACGCGGCGCTGGATCTCGTCGGCCGGCACCTTGCGGTTCTTCAGCGGGAAGGCGAGGTTCTCGCGCACCGTCATGGTGTCGTAGATCACCGGAAACTGGAACACCTGGGCGATGTTGCGCGCTTCCGGCGTCAGCATGGTCACGTCGGTGTCGTCGAAGCGGACATGCCCGTTCGAGGGGGTGAGCAGCCCGGAGATGATGTTGAGCAGGGTGGTCTTGCCACAGCCAGAAGGCCCAAGAAGCGCGTAGGCGCCGCCATCGGCGAAGGTCGTGTCGACCTCGCGAAGGGCATAATTGTCGGCTTTGGCCAACTCAGGCGTGTAGGCGTGGCGAATATGGTCGAGGCGGATGCGAGCCATGAAGCGTCGTCTCCTCAGGCCGCGATCGCGGCGGATGCGCTGACCGCCCGGCCATCCTCGCCAAAGACGAGAATGTCGGCGGGATCGAAGGACAGATGGACGGTGTCGCCGGTCTCCACCCGTTTGATGCCGTGAATGAGCGCCACCAGCGGTCGGCCGGCGAGTTCGGCGTGGATAAAGGTCTCTGAGCCCGTCACCTCGGTCAGGGCGACGCTGACGTCGAAGCCGGCCGCATGGGGACCGCCAAAGGCGAGGCGATGGGCGCGCACCCCGATCCGGTAGGGGCCGTCGGCGAGATCGGCATGACGGGAGCTCACGGCGAAATCGACATTACCGGGGCCGGAAAAGCGTCCGCCGCGCTTGGTCACGGTCAGAACGTTGAGCGGCGGATCGGAGAAGGTGGTGGCGGTGATCAGGTCGTCGGGTCGGCGATAGACCGCGGTGGTCTCGCCGAACTGGGTGACGCGGCCCTTCGACAGGGTCGCGGTCGAGCCGCCGAGAAGCAGCGCCTCATGCGGCTCGGTGGTCGCGTAGACGAAGATCGCGCCGGTCGCAGCGAAGATCTTCGGCAGCTCCTCGCGCAGTTCCTCGCGCAGTTTGTAGTCCAGATTGGCGAGCGGTTCGTCGAGCAGGACCAGCTCGGCATTCTTGACGAGGGCGCGGGCAAGCGCCGTGCGCTGCTGCTGGCCGCCGGACAGGTTCAGCGGTGTGCGGTCAAGATAGGGCGTCATCTGCAACAGATCGGCCGCCTTGCGTACCTCGCGATCGATCTCGTCCTTCGGGCGGCCGGCGATGCGCATCGGCGAGGCGATGTTCTCATAGACCGTCAGGGTCGGATAGTTGATGAACTGCTGGTAGACCATGGCGACGTTGCGCTTGCGCACCGGCACGCCGGTCACGTCCTTGCCGTCCATCACGACTTTGCCGGCGGTTGGCGCGTCGAGCCCGGCCATCAGCCGCATCAGGCTCGTCTTGCCGGCGAGCGTCGGGCCGAGCAAAACGTTCAGCGAGCCGCGATCGAGGGCCAGCGAGACGTCGATGATGTGGTCTTCGCCGCCGACCTTGCGGCTCACATTGATCAATTCGAGCACAAGTTCCTCCCAGAACGACTCGCCAGAACACCTTGGATACCTTCGCCGCGCCTGTTTCAGGCGGCGGCTTTCTTTCCGGCGGTCGCCATATCCATGTATTTCGCCAGTCCTGCGGTCTCTTCCGGCGAAAAGCGCAAGCCGAGCTTGGAGCGACGCCACAAAACGTCCTCGGCGCTCACCGCCCACTCCTTCTCGATCAAAAAGTCGACCTCGGCGGCGTAAAGACCGTGGCCGAGATGCTTGCCCATCGTGTCGGCGCCGACGAAGCTTGCAGCATCGGTGCCATAGGCCCGTACTAGCCGGCGGATGGTCGCGGCCTCAAGCTGCGGCGCGTTGCGGGCGAGGCCGGCTTCGAGGTCGGCGACGCCGTCGACCGGGAAGTCGCCGCCGGGCAGCGCCGCCGTGCTGCTCCAGGGCTGGCCTTTCTTGCCGATCACCTCTTCGATCTGCTTCATCGCGTCTTCGGCGAGCACCCGGTAGGTGGTGATCTTGCCGCCGAAGCAGTTCAAGAGTCCTGGCTCGCCGTTGCCGCCCTCGACGCGCAAGACGTAGTCGCGGGTGGCTTCCTGCGCCTTGGAGGCGCCGTCGTCGAATAGCGGCCGCACGCCGGAGAAGGTCCAGACGATGTCGTCCCGCGTCACCGGTGACTTGAAATATTCGCTGGCCGAGGCCAGCAGATAGTCGATCTCGCCGTCGGTGATCGCCACCGCGCCGGGATCGCCCTGATAGTCCTGATCGGTGGTGCCGACGAGGGTGAATTCGCCTTCGTAGGGGATGGTGAAGATGATCCGGCCGTCGGAATTCTGGAAGATATAAGCGCGATCGTGGGCGTAAAGCTGCTTGGTGACGATATGTGAGCCCTGGACGAGGCGGATGTGCCGGGCCTCGTTGCGGCCGATCGCCCCGCGCAGGATGAGATCAACCCACGGTCCGCCGGTGTTGACCAGGAAGCGCGCCGTCGCCGCGGTTTCCTCGCCGCTCACCGTGTCGCGCAGGGTCAGATGCCACAGCCCGTTCTCCCGCCGAGCGGCGGCGAGTTTGGTGCGCACCATGATGTCGGCGCCCTTATCCTTGGCCGAGCGGGCGTTGAGAACCACCAGACGGGCATCGTCGACGCGGGCGTCGGAATATTCGAAGCCGATCTTGAATTCGTTTTTCAAGGGCTCGCCGAGAGGGCCGGACAGATCGACCTTGTCGGTCGCCTTCAGCTGCTTGCGTCCCCCGATATGATCGTAAAGAAACAGGCCGAGCCGCAGCAGCCATTTCGGCCGCAGCCCGGAATGATGTGGCAGGATGAAGCGCAAGGGGCGGATGATGTGCGGGGCGATCCGCCAGAGCACCTCACGCTCCATCAGCGCGTGGCGCACCAGCTTGAACTCGTAATGTTCAAGATAACGCAAACCGCCATGGATCAGCTTCGTCGACCAGGACGAGGTGCCGGAGGCCAGATCGTTCATTTCGGCAAGACCGACGGTATAGCCACGCCCGGCTGCATCGCGCGCGATACCACAGCCGTTGATGCCCCCGCCGATGACGAAAATGTCGTAATTCTTCATGGCCTCCCACTTCGCACTTGCAGCATAAAAGTTGCGATTGCGAACGTTTGGGAGTCTAATCCGAAAGCGAATCGAACGTCAAACGAAATCGTCCGAAACGTTACGATTTCGTCATCTGCTGTCGTCGCGAGAGGCTGATGCGGATGCCTCGCGATGGCCGTTTGCGGGTTCGGGATGGGCCTCGATCAGGCGCACCTCGGCAGCTTTGCAGATTTCGCGGATGGTCGGCGGCGCGCAATCGGTCACGAAGGTCTGAACCTGTTCGAGATGGCCGATCCGCACCGGTGCGCTGCGGTCGAATTTCGACGAATCGGCGGCCAGGATGACATGGCGAGCGTTGCCCATGATTGCTTGCGCGACCCGCACCTCGCGATAGTCGAAGTCGAGCAGCGAGCCGTCGGGATCGATGGCGGAGACACCGATCACGGCGAAATCGACCTTGAACTGGCGGATGAAGTCGACGGCTGCTTCGCCGACGATGCCGCCATCGGAGCGGCGCACGACGCCGCCGGCGATCACGACCTCGACTTCCGGGTAAGGGCGCATGGCGGTGGCGACGTTGATGTTGTTGGTGATCACCATCAGGTCCGAATGGCGCAGCAGCTGGTGCGCCACCGCCTCCGTGGTGGTGCCGATATTGATGAACAGCGACGCCTGATTGGGGACGATGTCGGCGACGGCGCGGCCGATGGCGGTCTTTTCGTCCGCCGCGATCACCCGCCGGGCGTCGTAGCCGACATTCTCGACGCCGGAGGACAAGATCGCGCCGCCATGGATGCGGGTCAGCAAGCGCGCGTCGCAAAGCTCGTTCAGGTCCTTGCGAATGGTTTGCACCGAGACCTCGAAGCGGGCGGCAAGTTCGTCGACGAGCACCCGTCCCGAGCGTTTGGCGCTCTCCAGGATCTGGAGCTGGCGCTCTGAGAGCATGGCGGTTCCTTCCCGGCTTTTTGCCGGATCATGCGGAAAGCGAAAGAAAAGCGCAACAAACGAAACTTTGGGTCTGCGCGACTTCGCAGCTTCCAAGCGAAGCCTTGGGGCGGACGGTGGGGCATGCCTTGCGATTCGCAAAAGCTGTGAGCGACGGTTCAGGTGCTTCCGGTGAAGGCGCGGTCGCGTTGCCGTGGCAGCATGGCGGCAAGAGCACCGCCCCGCAGGGCCAGAAAAATCTCGAAGGCGAGCCAGAGGCCCTGATTACCGGCAAGCGGCGTCAGCCCGTAGCCGGCCAGGATGAAGACTGCGAGGGAAAGGATCATCATATCGCGCATCGCGCCCGACCAGGTGGCGCCGATGAATAGCCCGTCCATGACGAAGGCGAGGGCGCCGACCAGCGGTGTCGCCGCAGCAAAGGGCAGGAAGCGTCTCGCCTCCATGCGCACTTGGAGATCGGTGGTGAGAAGGTCGATCAGAATGGTGCCGCCGAAAAGCGTGGTGAGACCGACAAGGAGCCCGACCACCAAGCCCCAGCCGCTGGTCAGCCTGACCGTTTGATCGAAAGCTGACCGCCGACGGGCGCCGAGAGCCTGCCCTGCAAGCTGCTCGGCGGCGGTCGCCAGGCCGTCGAGGAAGTAAGAGCCGGTCATGAAGATGGTCATCAGCAGGCCGTTGGCGGCCAGCGTCACCGGACCGAAGCCGGCCCCGAGCCGGGTGAACAGCGCGAAGCCGGCGAGCAGGCAGAACGAGCGGATCATGATGTCGCGATTGACGCCGAGCATCTGAAGAAAGCCGGTCCTGTCGAGAATTTCGGTGAGTGTCGGGCACCGGGCGCCGGACAACCCGCGGGCGAGCACCATCAGCCCGGCGAGGCAGCCTGCCGCCTCACCGCAAACCGTGCCGAGCGCGACACCGGCGATTCCGCCTTGCAGCATGAGACCGAAGACGATCGACAGGACGATATTGGTGCCGTTGACGATGATCTGCAGGCCAAGGGCGAGGCGGCTGCGCCCACGCCCGAGAACCGAGCCGAGGATTGCGTAATTCGCCAGCGCGAAGGGGGCGGAGAACATCCGCACGAAGACATAGGTCGCCGCGGCCTCGCCGACCGTGGGTCCGGGCGCGATCGCCGCCAGGCCGAGCATCATGACCAATGGCTCGGCAAGAATCAGCAGCCCGCCGATCACCAAGGCGAGCAGCGCCGCGCGCAAAAAAACCGCTTCGATCTTGCGGGTATCACCTGCGCCGAGCGCCTGGGCGGTGAGCCCGGTCGTCCCGGCGCGCAGGAAATTGCAGACGGCAAAGACGAAATCGAAGATCAGCGCGCCGACCACCAGGCCACCGAGCGTTTCGGCGTCGCCAATCCGGCCGACGACGGCGATGTCGGTCATCCCGAGCAGCGGCGTCGTCAGATAAGCCAGCGTCATCGGTAGGGTGATCGCAAAGACACGGCGATGCGTGACCGTCATGGCCGGCGCCGGATGCAGGGCTCCGTCTGGCCGCACGTCATCACCTCCCGAGCGAGTGCCAGTTCGGCTGGCGGTTCACCTCTTTGGGGGATCGAATCGATCTAAACGTCCCCTAGCTACGACGCATAATGGCTGTGCCGATCATTCACCATCCTGCCTTCGACGCGAATTTCGATGCCCATCATCGCTTTCCCATGTCGAAATTCACCCGTCTCGCCGAAATCCTGATCGAGGACGGCGTCGTCGGGGCGGTGGGCTTTCACGTTCCGGCGCCGGCTCTGCCGGGCTGGCTGCGGCTTGCCCATGATCCGCGCTATGTCGATCAGGTGCTGTTTGCGGCAGTGCTCGCCGAGGTCGAGAAGGCGATCGGCTTTGCGGTCGACGAGCGGGTGGCGATGCGGTCCCGCTGCGCGACCGGCGGGACGGTACTCGCCGCGCGCCTTGCGCTTGCCGAAGGGCTCGCCTGCAACACCGCCGGCGGCAGCCATCACGCTCACCGCGCGGCCGGCGCAGGCTTTTCGGTCTTCAACGATGTCGCGGTGGCGGCTTCGGTGGTCATCGCCGACGGGGATGTCGACCGGATCCTCGTCGTCGACTGCGATGTCCATCAAGGGGACGGGACGGCGAGAATCTTCGCCGACGAACCGCGCGTCTTCACCCTTTCGATCCATGCCGAGCGCAACTATCCGAGTGAAAAAGCCCGCTCCGACATGGATGTCGGGCTCGCCGACGGCACCGGCGACGACGGCTATCTCGACGCCTTGCGGACTGCGCTCCCGGCCGCTTTCGACGCCGCGCGGCCGGACCTCGTCTTCTACAATGCCGGCGTCGATCCGCATCGCGACGATCGGCTCGGCCGGCTGGCGCTGACGGATGCCGGCCTTTGCGAGCGTGACCGGCAGGTCTTCGGCTTTTTCCGCGAGCGCGGCATTCCGGTCGCGGCGGTGATCGGCGGGGGCTATTTGCGCGACATCGACGCGCTGGCGCGCCGGCACAGCATTCTCCACCGTATCGCGAACGAGTTCGTGTGAATCGCGCGATCATGTGATCAAGGAGCTTTTCGTCCACGCGGCGGTTGTCGTAGGGGCAATCCGCGCCTAGCTTTCTGGATGTGCGGTCCGACCCGGCGGAGGAAGTGGTGTGGTCGAAACCAGAACGGATCTTGATCCTCGTCGCGGGCGCGGCGGCGCTTGCCGCGCTTTTGCGCCGATCGCGCCTGTCCGGCGGCCCGTTCCGCTCGGCAAAGTCGTCATCGCCGCAACCCGCGTCGTCCGACGCAGCAGAACCCGCGGCCCTTGTCGATCATCCCAGCACGGCCACCCAGGCGCCTTTCGGCCGCGCTGCATCGGACAAAACATCAGGGGCGCAGCACGCAACCAGCGGGGCACCGATTATGGAAAAAGACAAGGCGAGTTCCGATGCGGCGGACGACTATGACGCCGACCATCCTGTCGCTGCATCGCGGGAATGCCATGAGCGTCTGAAGGGCGGTCTGCAGGCGGAGCCCATCCGCCCGCAGACCGATCCACTGGAGGAAAAGCACAAGGCGGGCGCGTTCGATCGGGATTTCCGCACCCTTGACTATTCGCAGCTCTCAAAGGATGAGGCCGCCCGCGAGCGCAGCCGGCAGCGGCGCAAGCGCGATCACGCGAGCTGGGTGCCGCCGACGCAGGACAAGCGATTGCCGCCCGCGGTGCCGGTTCAGCCGGCGCAGTTTGCGACCTTTGGCGGCAGCATGGTCTCGGTTGAGGTGGTGCGCGGCAAGAGTGACGCGCGGGCGGTGGATATGACGCCGACGCTCGCTCCCCCGTGCGATCAGCCGGCGCCGCGCCAGACCGAGCGGCCGAAGACGGTGCATGCCGAGCGGCGCGCCAAGCTCGCTTTTTCCAATCCCGACGGCCCGACGCCGGCGAAAAAAGAGCGCAAGCTGCCGCCGGACCCCTTGGCCGAAAAGCACAAGGCGGCAAAGTTCGACAATGATTTCCGCACGCTCGACTATCGGCATCTGACGCCCAAGCCGCAAACGGCGAAGGCGAATTCGCGAATCGAGCCGGACGGTATTCTCGACAAGGCCGATTGGGTCGATTCCGATGCGGCGGCCAATAAAACGGTGGCGCCGGGCGTCGGCGCATTTCAAACAGCGGGTGCGCGGGCGACCGTCGAGACCATCGCGCTGAATGGTGGCGCCAACCCATCCGGCGACGATGCGCCACCGATTGGCGTCAGCGCGCCCGAGGGTTTTGCCGGCCCTCGCCATGGCAATCCGGACGACCTCACCCGGATCCAGGGGATCGGTCCGGCGATCGAGACGCTGCTGTTTGATCGCGGCATCTACCATTTCGATCAGATCGCCGCGCTCGCGCCCCATGAAGTGATCTGGGTCGAGCAGGAACTTGGCTTTCCGGGCCGGATCACCAACGAGCGCTGGATCGAGCAGGCCCGCAGGCTGGTCGAAGGATAAGCGTCAGCTGTCGGGGCAATGCGCTCCGGTGGCGGCCCAGGCCTTATAGAGTTCGCCGAACTGTTTCTGAGTGCCGGGAACCGGCTTGCGTCCGGCGCCCGGATGCCAGGCCCAGCCGACCAAATCGTCATGGGCCATGTGGTCGACGAGGTCGGCGAGCGTCTTGCCGCCGTTACGGTCCTTGTCCTTGATCTGCCGGCAGATCTCGCCAAGCGTGCGGCCCTGCCAGGCCATCTCGATCGGCGCCAGATGCCAGTTCGGATTGCCGGGGATCGACTTGATGTCGTCGCTCTGGGCAATCACCTTGACGTTGTTCGGCCCATGGCAGGTGTTGCACATCATGCCCGGCACGCCGAAATTGGCCTGTCCACGTTCGACCGGTGGCTGGTGCGGATGCATGTCGAGGCCCTGCAAGGGGCGGTCGCCGGCCGGGTGACAGTTCACGCAGCGCGGATTGAGGAGCACCTTGCCGGTCTCCTCGAAGATCGCGATCGAGCGCTCTTTTTCGTCCTTGATGTTGTCGAAGTCCGAGGCGCTCTTCAGCTTGATGTCCTCGCTGGCCTTCTTCGGCGCGACCGCCGGCCGCGAGGGGGCGGGTGCCTCGGGTGCACGGTTCTGTGCGACGGCGGTGGCGGCGAGCGAAAGCGCGACGCCAAGGGCGATGACGAGTGCCTTGGACGGCCGGTGGAGGTGCAGCATCCGTGTCCCTGATCTTGTCTTTGCGAAGCCGAATGGCCGGATCAAATGCGACATCACGCGACGAGGTCGCGTGATAGCGGCAAGCGCTGGACCGGGCGCCCGGTCAGTCGGCGCCAGGCATTGGCGACCGCGGGGCCGATCGGGGGTACGCCCGGCTCGCCGACGCCGGTCGGCGCCTCGCTCGACGGGATGATCGCGACCTCGACATGGGGCATTTCGGTGATGCGCAGAGACCGGTAGTCATTGAAGTTCGACTGCACCACCGCGCCGCCGTCGGTCAGGTCGATCGCGTCGAAGAGAATGGCGCCGAGGCCGTAGCCGATGCCGCCTTCCATCTGCGCCTTGATGATGTTCGGGTTGACCGCGACGCCGCAATCCACCGCGCACCAGACCTTCTGCACCTTGGGCAGACCGGTGTCGTCGAGCGAGGCCTCGACGATTTCTGCGACATAGGTGTTGAAGCTCTTGTGCACGGCAACGCCGCGCTGGTGGCCGTCGGGCAGGGCGGCATGGCCCCAGTCGGCCATTTCCGCGACTTTCTTCAAGACGCCGAGATGGCGCGGCGAATCCTTGAGCAGTGCCAGCCGGCCCTCGACCGGATCCTTGCCGGCCCGCTCGAGCAGCCGGTCGAGGAAGGTTTCGACCGCGAAGGCGGTGTGGGTGTGGCCGACCGAGCGCCACCAGAGTACCGGCACGCCGAGCTTGGTCTGGTAGGCGACGACCCGCAGATTGTCGATCGCATAGGGCATGTCCGAGGCGCCCTCGACGGTGGTCTCGTCGAGCTCGTCCTTGCCCATGATCGATTGGCCGGCGATCTTCTGGTCCCAGCCGACGATGGCGCCGGTCTTGTCGACCGCCCCCTTGATCGAGTGGACGTAGATTGGCCGGTAGAAGCCGCCGCGAATGTCGTCCTCGCGGGTCCACATATGTTTGACCGGGCGGGTCATGCCCGAGGCTTTGAAGGCTGCGGCCGCCTCGCGCATATAGGGCGAGCCGAACTGCGCCCTGCGGCCGAAGGAGCCGCCGGCCAGCTGCATGTTGATGCGCACCTTCGATGGATCGACGCCGCAAATGTCGGCGATCGCTTTCTGGTCCTGGCCGGGAAACTGTGAGCCATTATAGCAGTCGATCGAGCCGTCGGCGGCGCGGATCAGCACCGCGTCGAGAGGCTCCATCGGTGCGTGGGCGAGGAAGGGGAAGACAATCTCGGTGTCGAGCGAGGTGATGCCCTCCGATGCCAGAGCACCATCGACATCGCCCTTGTTGGCGGCTTTGAGGCCCTTCCCCTTCATCTCGGCGCGATAATCATCGACGATCTGCTGGCTGGAGCGGGTCTCGGCCTTGGAGAGGTCCCAGTCGATCTTCAGCGCGGCGCGGGCCTTGAGGGCGGTGAACGTGTCTTCGGCGAAGACCGCGACGCCCTGCGGGATCGGCTTGACGTCGACGACGCCCTTGATCGCCCGTGCGGCGCTGTCGTCGACGGCTTTGACCGTCGCGCCGAAGTGGTCGGCATGGGCGACCATCGCGATCAGCATGTCGTCGGCGAGAACGTCGAGGGTGAAGACCGCCTTGCCGTCGGTCTTGTCGTCGGTGTCGAGCTTGTGGCGATCCTGGCCGATCAGGGTGAAATTCTTCGGGTCCTTCAGGGCGACGTCCTTCGGCGGCTCGGTCTTGGCAGCCTTGTCGGCAAAGGCGCCGAAGCCCGATTCCTTGCCGGATTTTTCGTGCCGGATGCGACCCTTGACGACGGTGATCTCGTCGGCCGAAACGTTCCAATCCTTGGCGGCGGCCGCGACGAGCATCGCCTTGGCGGTGGCGCCAGCCTTGCGCATCTGCCCGTAGGAATTGGCGATCGAGGTCGAGCCACCAGTGCCCTGCAGGCCGAAGGCGAGGTTTTTGTAGAGCTCCTGATTGGCTGGCGCGGCGGCAACCCGCATCTGCGACCAGTCGGCGTCAAGCTCCTCGGCGACAAGCGTGGTGAGGCCGGTATAAGGACCCTGACCGAATTCGATATGCTTGGAGAGCACCGTCACCGTGTTGTCGGGGGCGACCCGGACAAAGGCGTTGAGATCGGCCTGCTGGCCTTCGGCGCCCTCTTTGGCGCCCTGGATGAGGGCGGCACGGGCATTAGGCGCCAACAGGGTGACGCCGATGACGAGGCCGGTGCCGGCTAGAAAGGCGCGGCGGCTCGGGCGGATGGTGGCGATGTCCATAGGGGTCAGCCCTCCAGCGTCTTGGCGGCGTCGTGGATCGCCTGGCGGATGCGTTGGTAGGTCGCGCAGCGGCAGATGTTGCCGGCCATCGCGCCGTCGATGTCGTCGTCGCTCGGCTTCGGTGTGTATTGCAGGAGCGAGATCGCCGACATGATCTGGCCGGACTGGCAATAGCCGCATTGCGGCACGTCGATTGCCCGCCAGGCTGTCTGCACGGCCTGGGCCTCGGGGCCATCGACGCCCTCGATGGTGGTGACGCTGGAGCCGTCGAGGGTGGAGATCGGGGTGATGCAGGAGCGGCGGGTCGTGCCGTCGACATGGACGGTGCAGGCCCCGCACTGAGCGATGCCGCAGCCATATTTGGTGCCGGTCAGCTTCGCCGTGTCGCGAATGACCCAGAGCAGCGGCGTGTCAGGATCGCCATCGAAGGTGGCTTTTTGGCCGTTCAGCGTGAAGGTGATCATGGTCGCCTGCTCAATTTTCGGGTCATGTGCCGGGCAATCCGTCGAAACGTCAAAATGGCGCCTGTGCATATGACGGAATGTTTGGAATTGGATTGGATCTAAACTAAGCACTTGAAGCCACGGAGCAACCCAGCCATCCGTCGGATGCGTGAAATCGCCGCCCATGCCGCGCTATTGTGACAGATTGGGACAAAGCCAGGATCGGCGTCACTCAGCCGAACGCAGGATAACCTGCCGATGCTGCCGAGCGCGCCGAAGACCGTACGGCCTTTGGGTTCGACCCACCCTCAACACCTATTTGTCGCGCAAAGCCTGGGCTCCTGGACACGCGCTACTGGAGCGGAATGATCTTGGCGACGTTGAAGGTCGTGATCGTCTTCACGCCGCTCACCATCCCGCTTCGCAAACGCGGCGTACCAACCGTGCCCTTCAGCCAGCATTCGTGTTTCGGTTTGACGAAGGTGAAGGCCACACAGCGATCTTGGGTGACGCAGTCGAGTCGGCACTGACCGCGGCTTTGGGCTTGCCGGTCTGGGGCGCGCGCGAGGTCGCCACCTGGCAGATCGATATCCTCCAAAACGCCGGCGACAGGGTCGATCACCCCCGTGTTGAAGGGGGCGGGATCGGGGTCGGCGGCGGTCAGCAATTCGCCCGAGATCGCGACCATGTTGCCGTCACTGATACCCCTTTTCGACTTCAGGAAGCAGTTGGGTCCGCGGGTGATTCGCTGATCGGTATTGTAGGTGAAGGCGCGGCAGCTGCCGGCCATCGCGAGGCATTGGCCGGCGCAGGCCGCCGCATCGCTGGCCCGGCTGGCGGCGATGTCGGCGCCGAAAAAGTCGAGGCCGATAAACAGCGCAAGACGGGTCGGTCGGCTGATATAGGATTGCAGGGCGGAGCGCGGCGCTTCGGCGGCAACGGAGGGCTTAACGGCGCTCGTTTCGGCTGCGGCGACGCGGTCGGCGGGGGCGGGCTCGGCGGATGGCGCAAGCGGGGTTGACGGTGCCGATGAGGCGCTTGTCGGGCTGTTGCCTGGATGCCGATTGATGCCGTAGCGGGCAATTTCGTCGGGAGTGAAGATATGCATCTCATCCGGCGGCGTCTTGAACATCGTTGTCAGCACACCGGTTGGCGTCTTGAACCGCCCGAGAAGATCAAGAATGTCGGAGATCGAAATCTGCGCACTGACGAGATCGTTGCTGTCGGAGAAGATCTGGTGAACGCCAAGCTCGCCATCCACCTGCCGCTCGTTGCCCGCAAAAAAGATGAAAGCGCAGGCCGAATAACAGCCGGCGCCGGTAGGGACGAATGTCGAGAGCTTGTGCTCATAGACGTCGTCGGCAATCAAAAGGCCGATCGCGACGAGGCCGCCGGGACTGTCGAGCACCAGCAGCCTCGGCTCTGCTGTGGCTTCGAGGGCGCGGCGAAAATTCAGCGCCGTGCCGGTGCCGATCGGACCTTTCATCGTGATCACGCCGGGGGCGGCGTCGTCGACCGAGAACACCCCGAATTGCTGGGTTGCCGCCCGCGCGGCGACGGGCAACAGCCAGACCGCGAGAATCGCTAGCCAAGCGACGAGAACAGTCTGGCGCTCGCCCATCGCATTTTTCCTTTCGTCACTTCGCTGCATGCAGACTCTCGGTTTGAGAAGTCTCAATCAGAAGCATCGTCCGCAATGAACGCAAGATCTGAGTGTTTCGTGTCGCTTATTTTTCCGGATTATGTTTGGAGATGTCTCGCCCATGGCATGCGGGGCCCAACACCGTCTGGGGGCGGTGACCGATCAGGTCTGTGCGCGCAGAAAACGACGAACGCCCGCCTGGCCACAATGCCAGGCGGGCGTTCGCGATTTGTCGGGTGAGGGGAAACGCGGGCGGCACTTCGGACTCGCGTCAGGCCTCACATTTCCTGTTCGGTCGGCACCAGGATCTCGCGCTTGCCGGCATGGTTTGCGGGCCCGACGATGCCTTCGTCTTCCATCCGCTCGATGATCGAGGCGGCCCGGTTGTAGCCGATGCCGAGCCGGCGCTGGATATAGGAGGTCGAGGCCTTTCCATCTCTCAGCACCACCGCCACCGCCTGATCGTAAGGGTCGGCGGAATCGTCGCCGCCGCCGCTGGCGTTGCCCGCGCCACCGCCTCCGGCCGCTTCGCCGCCGTCTTCATCCTCGTCTTCGAGGATCGCGTCGAGATAGTCCGGCACGCCCTGGGACTTCAGGTGATTGACGATCTTTTCGACTTCCGGATCGTCGACGAAGGGGCCGTGGACACGCTGGATGCGGCCGCCGCCGGCCATGAACAGCATGTCGCCCATGCCGAGCAACTGCTCGGCGCCCTGTTCGCCGAGGATGGTGCGCGAATCGATCTTCGACGTCACCTGGAAGGAGATGCGGGTCGGGAAGTTCGCCTTGATCGTGCCGGTGATGACGTCGACCGAGGGGCGCTGGGTCGCCATGATGACGTGGATGCCGGCGGCGCGGGCCATCTGGGCGAGGCGCTGGACGGCCCCTTCGATGTCTTTGCCGGCGACCATCATCAGGTCGGCCATCTCGTCGATGATGACGACGATGTAGGGCAACGGCTCGAGGTCGAACTCTTCGGTCTCGAAGATCGGCTCGCCGGTCTCCCGATCGAAGCCGGTCTGAACCGTGCGCGACATCGTCTCGCCGCGCTCCATCGCCTGGCGGACCCGCGAGTTGAAGCCGTCGATGTTGCGCACGCCGACTTTCGACATCTTGCGATAGCGATCCTCCATCTCGCGCACCGTCCATTTCAGCGCGACGACGGCCTTTTTCGGATCGGTGACGACGGGCGAGAGGAGATGCGGGATGCCGTCATAGATCGACAGTTCGAGCATCTTCGGATCGATCATGATCAGCCGGCACTCGGCCGGGGTGAAGCGGTAGAGCAGCGACAGGATCATGGTGTTGATCGACACCGACTTGCCCGAACCGGTGGTGCCGGCGACGAGCAGATGCGGCATCTTGGCGAGATCGGCAATCACCGCCTCGCCGCCGATGGTCTTGCCGAGACAGAGCGGCAGCTTGCCCTTGTTCTGGGCAAACGCCTCCGAGGCGATCATCTCGCGATAATAGACCGTCTCGCGCCGCTGGTTCGGCAGTTCGATGCCGATGGCGTTCTTGCCGGGAATGACCGCGACGCGGGCGGCGATCGCCGACATCGAGCGGGCGATGTCGTCGGCGAGGCCGATGACGCGGGAGGATTTGATGCCGGGGGCCGGCTCCAACTCGTAGAGCGTGACGACCGGGCCGGGGCGCACCTCGATGATCTCGCCCTTGACCCCGAAGTCTTCGAGCACGCCTTCGAGGATGCGGGCGTTCTCCTGCAGCGCTTCGGCCGACATGGTCGAATCGCGGCCCGTGGCCTTCGGCGGCGAGAGAAACTCGATCGACGGCAGCTCGAAGGTGGCGGAGTCGGCAACCGTCATCGGCTGGGGCTTCATCGCCACCGCGCGGCCGGAGCCGCTGCGCAGCCGTTGCTGGTCGGCGGTGACAGTGCGCTGGGGCACGACGCGCGTGTCTTCGCCAGCGCCCGCAGCGTTGGCGGTCGGCGCCTGCGGGGCCGCCGGCTGCGGGCGGTTCGGCTCCATCGCCGGCTCGGCCCGGCGGGCCTCCTTGCGCTGGTTCGCGCGTCGTCCGGGAAAGGCGACGATGTTGCCGGAGAGGAAATTGCGCCAGCCGCCTTCTCCATCCTGGGGTTGGCCGCGGCCGGTTACCCGGTCGTCCGGGCTCAGCGACATTGCGTCGTCGTCGATCGGCGGCGTCGGGTCGAAATCGCTGTCATGCGCCGCGTAGGCGCCGGCCTCTGGCTGATCATAGGGCACGAATTCGCGTTCCCAATCGGCCGGCATGTCGCCTGTGCCGTCGTCCTCTTCCTCTGGCCAGTCGGTCGCATCGACATAGCCGTGCCCGTCATTGGCCGGCATCGCGACCCGGATCGCGCGGCCGTCGCGGGGCACCATCGTGGGCTGCGGCGGCGCGAAGTCGTCCGCGTCCTCGTCGCGCCAATCGTTGAAGCGATCGGCGAAGTCGGGGTCGCGCTGCTGGCGCCGCTCCTGCGCGTGGCGCTGCCAGGCTGCCTTGGCTGAATACAGCATATGAGCGGCCGCACCGACGAGAAGGGCAAGCTTGCCCTCGGCGCCGTCCTCATCGAGATCGACGGCGGTCTTGGCCGGTTTTTCCGGGTAGCGGCCGATCAAGGCCGCGCCGTTGAGATAGAGCCAAGCGGCCGGCAGGCCGAGCGCGAGAGCAAGCGGGATCGCCCAGACGCCGCTCGGATAGCCGCCGAAGATGCCAGCCGGCAGCTTGAGCAGAAGATCGCCTGCAACGCCGCCGATTCCGATCGGCAGCGGCCAGCTTGCCGGCGCGGTGAAACAGCTGAGCGCGGCACAGGCAAGCACGACCCCGCCGACGGCATACCAGCCGCGCTTCCAGATGAAGTCGACCTTCCGGCCGCTGAGAAGCCGCAGCGACCAGATCAGCGGCAGCGCGATCACCAGCGTCGCACCGATGCCGAAGATCTGCATCATCAGATCGGCGATGATCGCTCCATTCGCCCCGGCGGCGTTTTCGATCATGTTCTGATTGGATTGGCTGAGCGAAGGATCCGTCACCGTCCACGTCGCGCAGGCCAGGCCGAGATAACCGGCCACGAGCAAAAGCGCCAAGGCTCCGCCGACCTCGATGCCGCGCCGAAAAAGGGACGTTTGTTCTTCGTTGACCGCTATGTACGCCATCGCCCGACCTGCCACGTCTTGTTGAAAACGCCTCCCGCCAAAGCGCGGGCAGGCTCTCCCAAACCTGCAGAATCGATAACCAATCGGGGTTAAGACGGCCTTAAGATTAAGGCCGCGTTAGGGAAATGCATGCAATTCGGCCGATGGGCGACCGTAGCGCAAGGTGTTGACGTCGTTGCACTTTATCCGATCGGACGCAGTGCGGTAACAATCTGCCGCATCGCTCGCTCTCGGCATTTTGAACAGCCGGCCAATCGTCAGCGATGCAGCTTCAACTGCGCCCCTTTGGCCGGCGAAATGAAGTCGGCGAAGATCGCGACGCCGCCGCGCAAGCGGCCGAGCAGTGTCCATTGATGGCGCCGCTGCAGGCTCTTATAGGCAGCGTTGGCGAATTTGCCTTTCACCAGAAAATCGTTCTTTCGGCCAAATCCGATCTGACCGACCGATCCGGCCCTTGCGAGGGACACCAGTCGGCCGCGGTCGTCAAAGACGAAGGGCGGCGGCTCTTTGCCGGCGAGCATCTTCGGAATCGCCGAGGCCAGATAGATCGCCTGCTGGCTGGCGCATTGGGCCGTCGGCAGCAAGGCTGCCTTCGCGCCATCCGGGGTGAAGCAGGCGGCGTCGCCAATGGCCAAAATTTGCGGGGAAAGGCTGGTGCGAAGCCGGCTGTCGACGATAATGCGGCCCCTGTTGTCGAAGTTGAATTCGGCGAGATTTTTGAGGCACGGGTTGCCGACCAGCCCTGCAGCCCAGACGCTGATATCGGCCGGGTAGCGGGTGCCGTCGGCGGCGATGACGCCGTCCGGGCCGATCTCAGCGATCTTCGTGTTCGTCAACGTTTCGACATCGAGCGCATCGAGCCGGGATTTGATGCTCTGGCGCAAGCGGTCGTCGGCTCCCGGCATCAAGTCCGGGGCTGCTTCGACCAGCAGGATGCGCAAGATGTCGGTCGGTCGTTCGCCGGGGTTGCGGAAAAAGCCGCTCTCGACCTGGCGCAGATGGGCGGCAAGTTCCGTTCCCGTCGCGCCGGAGCCGACGATCACCACCGCGGCCGGCCGGCCGCGCTGGCGAGCGGTGATCATCTCGGCGACGAATCGAGCGCGAAAGCGATCGGCATCGGCGCGTTCGTCGAGACGCACAGCATAGGCGTCAACGCCTTTGGTACCGAAATCCGGGGTCTGGCCGCCGAGCGCCACGACCAGACGATCGTAGGTGAGTTCACGCGGAGCGGCACTGTGACCGCCCGGCGCATGGGGGCCGGAGAGGCGGACGCTTTGGGTGGCGACGTCGATCGTTTCCACCTTGCCTTGTTCGAAGTGAAAGCCGCGCATCCGGGCGAGCATGTAGTAACTCAGTTCGGACAGGGTCGAATCGATTGTACCGGCGGCAAATTCGTGTAGGCGAGGCTTCCAAAGATGCGCCGGTTGGCGATCGACGAGCGTTACGGCGCAGTCCTTGCGGCCGCCGAGTCGGGCCGCGAGTTCCGCTCCTCCCGCTCCACCACCGAGGATGAGGATATGGGGTTTCGATTTCATGGTCAGGCTCCCGCCAAACGGTTGAAGAAGTGCGGGAACAGGCCGGCGAGCCCGATGAAGATCAGGTAGATCGCGACGATGATGTTGAGCAGGCGCGGGGCGACCAGGATCATTATTCCAGCGAGAAGTGCCGCGAGCGGGAGAATGCCGATGATGTGCAAGATGGGCCTCCAGCGGCCTTGAGAGATTGATCGCACGAATAATTCGGACGATGTGGAGGGACGAGATGGAACGGCGCCGCGCCGATAGAGGGCCAAATGGTAAGGGCCCTGATTGAGCTTGACGCGTCGTGTAAACGCTAGACGCGAACGCCTATTTGCGCCGCAGGTTGTTCTGTCGGAAGACGGCCCAGCGCCGCGTGGCGGGCGCGCCCGTCGAGTGGCGCGAGCTGCAGTGGGGCAAGCCACAGTGCAGCGCTCGCCGCGGCAAGAGCCGACGCTTCGGATTGTTCTCGAACGATTCGACAAGGAATTTTAAGTCGCATTGATGATGCAGGTTCGGGCCTTTGCCAGACGCTCCGATCTGCGTCAACCTGTCGCTGGTTGTGTCATCATCCGCCTGCGGGTGTTGCTTGTCTCTGGGGGGGGGCAAATTATCGCGATCATTAAGGTCCGCGCGCGCGGCGACGACAGTGGAATGGGATGCAGGTAACGGCTGGCGCTGATCCGTCCACGGGATACGTCAAACCGACAGGGCGCCGCATCGCGCCCTGTCGCAGCTAAGGGTCGCCATGCCATTATCGGCTGGCGACTTTCGCGACCACTTGGCAGAGTGCCACCAGATCATCGCCGTAGGATCCGGGGTTCGCCATGATGGCGCGGCAGCGCTTGACGGTAGCGATACGCTCGGACGACGACATGTTTTGGACGGCGTTGTAATATTGCTGCTGCTGGGCGTTGAGGCCGGGGGCGCCCGCGCTCGTCGTCGTCGTGCCGGTGGTGGTTTGGCCAGTACCGCCGATGGAGGCGCCAACGCCCGTGTCGGCGCCGCTGCCGCCACCTATTGACGCGCCGACGCCGGCATTGACGCCGCTGTCGCCACCGATTGACGCGCCGCCGCCGGCATTGACGCCGCTGCCGCCGCCGACAGATGCGCCGACGCCGGCGCTGACCTGCGAGAGCGTCGGCGTGGCGAGGCTGAGAACTAAGCCGATGGCGATGAGAGGTGCACTGCTGAAACCAACTTTCGCTTGCATGTCGAGTCCTCCAACTTAAAAACGGGCGAATGCACCGAGTGCGTGAGATGCAGAGACGGTGCGGGAAGTCTTCGCCATGGCCGTCGCGTCGGTTCGGGACCTCGTGCGAACAACTTTGTGGCGAGGCCTTAACAGCCCGGACGGGAAGACAAGCGTCGTTAAACGTTTGAGGTTGCGGGTAAAGCTCTCTACAAGTTAACGAAGAGTTCTTGTAAGCAATTGATTTTTAACTATCTTGACGACCCTCGCGGTGGAACGCCCGCGGTCAACGGGGACGACTCTTGTCGGCCAAAGGGCGGGCTGGAAAAGCGGGAAGGAGCGGCCGCGCGTGCTTCCTGATCAATGCATGAACATGGAAAACGGGCCGTGTGGCGTGCCACACGACTCGTCGGTGAAAAGTCCCGAATCATAAGCTGCAATCGGCCGCCGACGCGCGGCCTTCAAGCGATTTCTCTGAGCGTCCCTCAGCGGTTGCCGGTCTGACCTTGCGAAATCGCCGTGTAGGGGATCTTGAAGGCCGAATCCTGAATGTTTCCGCCGGTCTTGACGTTATAGATCATCACCGAGGTGTCTTTGCCCTGCTTGTCGCGGATGATCCACTGCTTCAGGTCGTCGGTCTTGGCATCGAACATCATGGTGATCCGCGAATTGCCGAAGATCGAGCGGTCGCCCATGACGATGGTGACGAGGTCGGGATCGACCTTGACGCTTTGAATGTTCGCCTGCGACAGGTCGATGCGTCGCGACAAAAGCAGCTTCATAGGTGTCTGGGAGAGCGGATAGGTCTCCCAGGTGTTCAGCTTCTTGTTGTTGATCGCGACGTTGGAGCCGTCGGCAATCACCCGCAGCGGCGAGTTGGCATAGTCGAAGCGCACCTTGCCCGGCCGCTCGATGTAGAACTTGCCTTCCTGCTGGCGGCCATTCGGGTCGAACTGTACGAAGTCGCCATACATCGCCTGGATGCTGGCGAAATGATCGGCGATCCGCTGGGCGACCGCGCCGGAGCTTTCCTGCGCCTTGGCGGCGGAAAGGCCGACCGGCACAAGCATGGCGGCGCAAGCGGCGGCGATCAGCGCGCGGCGGCTTAAAGCGCGGATTGAACGGATGATGCTGGCCATCGTGATGTGGCTTCCTCTCTTGGAACGTACGCCCTTCGACGTCTCGCCGGTTGACCGGTGTTTTTAGGTTTACGCCGGTCGTTTGCCGGTGGTTCTAACGGCATATGTTGGGAAGGGTTCCTGGGGCTGCAATAGGGCCTAACCAAGGCGTGAGCGGCCGGCCCGCGGGCTCTGCGCATGATCGGCGATCGCTCTTGGGACCCGCTGACAGCGGACTGTGATGATCCGGGATTGCCCTTGCGCTCGAAGTCGTTGTCTTGCCGCATGAAGGGGCCGAAACGTCCTGCAACGTTTCGGCATCATGCTCCAGCCGCCGCGTTTGGGGCTCAGCCGGCGGTGCCGGCCGTCGCGGCCAGGGCGGCAAAGCCGGCTTCGAGATCGGCTTTCAGATCGGCGACGTCTTCAAGCCCAACCTGCAGTCGGATGAAGGTGCCGTCCTTCGGTCCCTTGGCGACAGTGCGGTCGGAAAGGTCGACGGCGACGGCAAGGCTCTCATGGCCGCCCCAGGAGTAGCCGAGACCGATCAACTCCAGCGCGTCGAGGAAGGTCGCCGCTTGCTTGAAGCCGCCCGGCAGCAGGAAGGAAAACAGCCCCGAGCAGCCGGAGAACTGGCGGGCGTAGAGGGCGTGATCGAAGAAGGAGGGCAGCGCCGGGTGGCGGACCTCGGCGACATCCTCGCGCCTCTCCAGCCACCGCGCCAATTCCAGCGCCGAAGCCTGGTGCCGCTCCAGCCGCACGCCCATCGTCTTCAAGCCGCGCAGCACCAGATAGACGTCGTCCGGCGCCGCATTGAGGCCGATCTGCATTTGCGTCTCGCGCAGCTGGGCGGCCGTCGCGGCGGTCGCTGAGACGCTGCCCATCATCAGATCGGAATGGCCGCCCGGATATTTCGTCAGCGCATGGATCGACAGGTCGACGCCATGTGCGATCGGCCGGAAATAGAGCGGCGTCGCCCAGGTGTTGTCGAGCATGGTCACAGCGCCGCCGGCACGGGCGGCGGCGCAGACAGCGGCGACATCCATCATCTCGAAAGTGTTAGAGCCGGGCGCCTCAAGGAACACCACCTTGGTGTTCGGCTTCATCAGATCGGCAATGCCGGCGCCGATATGAGGATCGAAATACGCGATCTCGACGCCCATCCGCCGCAAGGTGCCGTTACAAAATTGGCGGGTCGGCGTGTAGACGGAATCGACCACCAGGCAATGATCGCCGGCGCCGAGGAAGGCGAGTAGCGGAACCGTGATCGCGGCGAGACCGGATGGGACGAGAATAGTCTCATCCGCTCCTTCGAGTTCACTTAACGCGTCTTCCAGCGCCTTCGTCGTGGGGGTGCCGCGTAGTCCATAAGTATAAGGCAGGGACTTTCGATGACGCATGGCATCGGTGCTCTCGAACAACACCGTTGAGGCATGAATCACGGGCGGATTGACGAACCCGTGCAGGCTGTGAGGGTCGTAGGGCCCATGAGCCAAAAGGGTATTGGGGCCCATCTGCCGGTTTTTTGATCGCGCGTTGGTCAACTCTTCGGCTTTCTGTTCGGTTCGTCTGCAACGGTGGTGAACTACGGGCATTTCGACTTGGAGGAAATGGACTCCAGCTTGACCCGGCTAAAATTTTGTCATGGAATTGCCTTGGTTGCGACGGTGCCCGGCCGTTCAAACGGCACCGCGCCGCTGCGCTGGAAGAACACGGCGTCAGCAAACCTAAAACGATAACCCAGATGGGGAAGGCTTCCTGATGAAATCCAAGCTTCTGACCGCCTTGCTCGGCCTCGCGATCGTGGGGCTCGCCAGCGGCGCGGCCTCGGCAGACACGACGCTTCAGACCGTGAAGGCTCGCGGCCAACTCAAGTGCGGCGTCAACACCGGGCTTCCGGGATTTGCTTCCCAGAACGACAAAGGCGAGTGGCAGGGACTCGACGTCGACTACTGTAAAGCCGTCGCCGCCGCGATCTTCGGCGATCCGTCCAAGGTGCAGTATACGCCGCTGTCGGCTGTCCAGCGCTTCCCGGCGCTGCAGAACAACGAAATCGACATGTTGGCGCGCAACACCACCTGGACGATGGACCGCGACACCACGCTCGGCCTGAACTTTGCCGGCGTGAACTACTATGACGGTCAGGGCTTCATGGTGAAGAAGGAGCTGGGTGTGAACTCGGCTCTGGAGCTGTCCGGCGCGTCGGTCTGCGTGCAGTCCGGCACCACCACCGAACTGAACCTGGCGGACTACTTCCGCACCAACAAGATGGACTACAAGCCGGTCGTCATCGAAGCCCAGTCGGACGTGAACTCGGCCTACGACTCCGGCCGCTGCGACGTGCTGACCACCGACGCCTCCGGTCTGGCAGCCTCGCGCCTCGAAATGAAGAACCCGGACGACAACGTCATCCTCCCGGAGATCATCTCCAAGGAGCCGCTCGGCCCGGTCGTGCGCCAAGGCGACGATCAGTGGTTCAACATCGTCAAATGGACGCATTTCGCCCTTCTTGACGCAGAGGAGCTCGGCGTCACCAAGGAAAATGTCGACGAGATGATGAAGTCGAACAATCCGGAAATCCGGCGTCTTCTCGGCGAGGATAAGAACTTTGGTGAGTCGATCGGCCTGTCAAAGGACTGGGCGGTGAACGTCATCAAGGCCGTCGGCAACTATGGCGAGATCTTCGAGCGCAATATCGGCGTCAACACGCCGCTGAAGATCCAGCGCGGCCAGAACGCCCTGTGGACCGACGGTGGTCTGCAGTACGGCATGCCGATCCGCTAAGCGCCGGCTGGTGCGACGAGCTGCGGGCGTCCTTGTCTGAAGGGCGCCCGTCATCCCAAGACCTTACGCGGCAGGCGTTTCGTCGAAAGGCGGGCGGATCTGACGTCCCCTTGCTCGTCCGTCGCCTCGTCGGCGGTGCCGATTGATCGCAGCACTGTGGATGGGGTCTGACATGGTCGGCCCGTCATCCGTTCACTCGTCATAGGAGTTCGTCGCCATGAGCGCCGACACACAAGCGGCCCCCTCGCGCTCGGCCGGGTCGCTTCTGACGAATCCGACGGTGCGTAGCATCGTCATTCAGGTCGCTTTGATTGTCTTTTTGGTCGGATTCGGCTGGTGGATCGTCGACAACACCGCGCGCAACCTCGCCGCGGCCAATATCGCCTCCGGCTTCGGCTTTTTGTGGTCCCGCGCCGGCTTCGACATCGCGATCACCCCGATTCCTTACGATTCGAACGCCACCTATGGCCACGCGATGGTCGTCGGTGCGGTCAACACGCTGATCATCTCGGCCGCCGGCATCGTTTTCGCCACCATCCTCGGCTTTCTGGTCGGCATCGCCCGGCTGTCGGGCAACTTCCTCGTCCGCACGCTGGCGACGGTCTATGTCGAGACCTTCCGCAATATTCCGCCACTTCTGGTCATCTTGTTCTGGTATTTCGGCGTGATCTCGGTGCTCGGCAGCCCACGCGGCCTGCAGCCGAACATCTTCGGGCTGTATCTCACCAACCGCGGTCTGCAGACGCCGGGCCTGATCTTCGGCGCGCTCGCTTATGCCTCGCTGGTCGCTTTTGCGGTCGGTGTCGTCGCCTTGATCGTGATCGCCCGGCGCAATAAGCGGCATCAGCTCGCCACCGGCGAGCGCAAGCCGCTGCTGTGGACCGCCATCGCCCTGCTTGTCGGCCTGCCGCTTCTCACCTTCATCGTCACCGGCTTGCCGGCGACCTTCGATTTCCCCGAACCGGGGCGCTTCAATCTGCGCGGCGGCTTCAACGTCCATCCGGAATTCATCGCCCTGTGGCTGGCGTTGTCGATTTATACCGGCGCCTTTATCGCCGAGATCGTGCGCGCCGGCATTTTGTCGGTGTCGAAAGGTCAGAACGAAGCCGCCTCGGCCCTCGGGCTCAGCCGTAGCCAGTCGCTGCGTCTCGTCGTGGTGCCCCAGGCCTTGCGGGTGATCATTCCGCCGCTGACCAGCCAGTATCTGAACCTGACCAAGAACTCCTCCCTCGGCCTCGCCGTCGGCTATCCGGAGCTCGTCGCGGTGGGCTCGACGGTGCTCAATCAGTCCGGCCAGTCGATCGAGGTCGTCTGTATCTGGATGATCGTCTATCTGACGATCAGCCTGAGCGTCTCGGTCTTCATGAACTGGTTCAATGCCAAGATGGCGCTGGTCGAGCGCTGAGGAGCCTGAGACATGGAAGAACAGGTTTTCCAATATGTCGCCACGGAGCAGAAGGCAGCGCTGCCGCCGCCGCCGAGCGAAGTGGGCGCCTTCGGCACCGTCCGGCGCAATCTCTTTGCCACGCCCGTCGATTCCGCCCTCTCCATCGCCGCGGGCGTCTTCATCGTCTGGACCGTGTGGCACATCGTCGAGTGGGCGCTGATCGACGCGGTGTTCTCCGGTTCCAACCGCGACGCCTGTCTGGTCGCAGGCGGCGGCCATGGCGGCGCCTGCTGGGCGTTCATCCGGGCAAAATTCGGTCAGTTCGTCTACGGCATCTATCCGTTCGGCGAGCGCTGGCGGGTCGACGTCCTCCTGGTGGCTCTGGTGATTCTGACCGCGGGCATCGCGATTCCGAAGCTGCCGTACAAGCGGGCGACCGCCATCCTGCTCTTCGGCGTCTTCCCGGTGGTGACGCTGGTGCTGTTGACCGGCGGCCGCTTCGACTTTGCCGGGGGTGAACTGGCGTTGTTGTTCCTGATCGCCGCCGGCATCACCATCAGCGATGTCTCGGCCGAGCCCGAGGTCGGTTTCCATAGCCTGCCGGTGAAAGGGGCCGTGGTCGCGGCGTTGGTCTCACTGCTGGCGATCCTCGCCGCCGATCTGGTCGACGCGCGCACCGTCGAGTTTCTCGACTTCCGCTTCTCGATCCTGTCCTTCATCTCCTTCGTGGCGGCGCTTGTTGCGCTGGGCCTCGTCATCTTCGCCGGCTTTGCCGCGCGGCGCGGCGGCGGCAATGTCGCGCGGATGTTCTTCCCCGCCGTCGCGGTGGTTCTGTTCGTCTTTTTGATGTCGACGGATTTCGGCCTCAGCCCGGTCCCGACCAATCTATGGGGCGGTCTGATGCTGACCCTGGTCGTCGCGCTGTCGGGCATCGCCGCCTCGCTGCCACTCGGTATCTTGCTGGCGCTTGGGCGCCGGTCGCAAATGCCGGCGGTCAAGCTGCTTTCGGTGATCTTCATCGAGTTCTGGCGCGGGGTGCCGCTGATCACCGTCCTGTTCATGGCCAACTTCATGCTGCCGCTGTTCATGCCGGAGGGCGTCACCTTCAATCAGCTGCTGCGAGCCTGCGTCGGTGTCGCGCTGTTCTCCGCGGCCTATATGGCGGAGGTCATCCGCGGCGGCCTGCAGGCAATTCCGAAGGGCCAATACGAGGGCGCCGACGCGATGGCGCTGACCTATTGGCAAAAGATGCGGCTGATCATCCTGCCGCAGGCGTTGAAGCTGGTGATCCCGGGGATCGTCAACACCTTCATCGGGCTCTTCAAGGACACCAGCCTCGTCTACATCATCGGCCTGGCCGACCTGCTCGGCACGGTGCGGCGCGGCTTCAACGATCCGAACTGGATCACCCCCTCGACGCCGGCGACGGGCCTGATCTTTGCCGCTTTCATCTATTGGCTCTTCTGCTTCTCGATGTCGCGCTATTCGATCTACACCGAACGCCGGCTCGACACCGGGCACAAACGATAACAAAGCTGAGGATTCCTGACATGAGCCTCCAACACGAAGCCGCAGCCGAGACCAAGCCGGCCACGACCATGACGATCTCCGACGAGATCGCCGTCGAGATGCTCGGCGTGAACAAATGGTATGGCGAGTTTCACGTTCTCAGGGACATCAATCTCACCGTGCGCCGGGGCGAGCGGATCGTCATCTGCGGCCCCTCCGGTTCGGGCAAGTCGACCACCATCCGCTGCATCAACCGGCTGGAGGATCACCAGAAGGGCAAGATCGTCGTCGACGGCATTGAGCTCACCAACGATCTGAAGAAGATCGATGAGGTGCGGCGCGAGGTCGGGATGGTGTTCCAGCACTTCAATCTGTTCCCGCATCTCACCATTTTGGAGAACTGCACCCTCGCGCCGATTTGGGTCCGCAAGATGCCCAAAAAGAAGGCCGAGGAGATTGCGATGCACTATCTCTCGCGGGTGAAGATCCCCGAGCAGGCGAACAAATATCCCGGTCAGCTTTCGGGCGGTCAGCAGCAGCGCGTGGCGATTGCCCGTTCGCTCTGCATGAACCCGAAGGTGATGCTGTTCGATGAGCCGACCTCGGCCCTTGACCCGGAGATGATCAAGGAAGTGCTCGACGTTATGGTGGGGCTGGCCGAAGAGGGGATGACGATGCTGTGCGTCACCCACGAGATGGGGTTTGCCCGTCAGGTGGCAAACCGGGTGATCTTCATGGATGCCGGCCAGATCGTCGAGCAGAACGAGCCGCATGCCTTCTTCACCGACCCGCAGCACGAGCGCACGAAGCTCTTCCTGTCGCAGATCCTGCACTGAGCGCGATCCGCCGCGCCGCCCGGCAGGCGAAAGGTCTGCGACCACCGGCAGTCCACGACGCCCCGGCCATCAACGGATATGGCCGGGGCGTTTTTCATTGCGCGCCCGTCGAGCTCGGTGGCGTCTCTGCCGCGATGTCGACGCTTTGATTTTTGCGCGCGGTCTTAACGCTCGATTAGGGCTCCCGGTAGCTCGATCGGCGTATACAACTTTAAATTATAAAAATTCGATGTATGCTTGCCGTTGCGGAAATTTGAACGGGGAGGGCAGGCGCCGTGGCCAGGACTCTGCTGATTTGGTTGAGCGCGTTTCTCCTCGCCGTCACTGCAGTTTCGACCGTGCGAGCCAACTGCGCGGCGTTGCAGGATACCCCGCAGGTGCCGACCGATCCGGCCTTGTGCAAACGACTCGACCCGGTCGTGCGCAAACCCGCGGATCTGCCGCTCAACGAATATGAGAAGGCGATCAACCAATATTTCGGACACTTCTGCCACCGTAACACCAAGGCTGGCTGGGTTCGGGACAAATATGTCAGGGATACGGGTCCCTATGTCGCGAGCTTGATCAATGGCGCCTGGGTCGGTGCCGACCGTGGTACCCATGCCCCGGTGCTGATTTGGTATTCGCCGGAGTTCTATCAATGGCTGAAGAAGGCCCGCCTGGAGGACGAAAGCAAGCGTCCGGCCGTCGAGCCCTCACCGCCGGACGGGTCGATGATCGTCAAGGAGATGTATCCGGCGCCGGCCGCGCTCTGCGCCAAGAATGACCCGCTGATGTTGAAGCCGACCAACGGCGCCGCCTTCATGGTCCGCTCGGCGAAGTCTTCCCATGATGGCTGGTATTGGGGTTGGTACGGCTGGAGCGACGATCCGACCGCCAATATCGATTGGCCGCCGCGCAAAACCAACGGCCTGCCCTATCAAGGCTTCGGACAATATTGTCTCAACTGCCACGCCTCGGCCAAGCACCATTCGACCTTTTCCAGCCTGACCAATATCGAGGGCGAACCCGGCCGCCCGATCGCCTTCCTGTCGCAGGATTTCGCGCTCAATCTGGACAGCGATCCGCATCATAAGGCGATGACCGACATCGCGCCGGCCGTCGACGAACCGAAGCCGGCACCAGCCATGCTCAATCCGGATGTTGCGGCGCTCTTCAACTATGTCATCTCGGCCAGCAAGGCGGATCGCGCGGCGGACGCGCTGAAGATGCCCTCGGCGAGCTACGACGTCGTCTGGGTCAAGGAACACGTCAAGACGACGTCGAAAAGCCAGTTTCTGACCTCGGACCAATGCGTCGGATGCCACGACGCCGGCGGTACGGGGCTGCAATACGACATGACCAAGCCGGCGCCGCTCGATCCGGATCTAAATCCCGACGGTACGAAGATGATCAACATGTCGCCCTATGGCACCTGGCGCAATTCGCCGATGGGGCTGGCCGGGCGCGACCCGATCTTCTTCTCGCAGCTCGCCAGCGAGACGCAGACGTTTCATCCGGAAAAAGCCGCCGAGGTCCAGTCGGTTTGCCTCGGCTGTCACGGCATCCAGGGTCAGCGCCAGTTTCAGCTCGACGCGTTGGCCAAGGGCGAGAAGAGCTGCCCGGATTTCGAACGCTCCACGGTCGATGCCGTGCCCTATCCGCCGGACAACCCATCAGCGCCGCACGCCGATTTCGGCGCGCTCGCCCGCGACGGCATTTCCTGCAGCGCCTGCCATCATGCCGTCTTCAAGGATGCCGACGTGATCAAGGCCAAGCTGGACCCGAGCAGCCGATGCGTCGTTGCGCGGCAGGATCTGCTCAATCCGAAAAAGCTTGCCGAGGGCTTTGCCCGCACCTTTACCGGCAGCTACTTCGTCGGCCCGGCCGATAAGCTGAAAGGACCCTTCGTCAAACCGCAGACAACGCCGATGCACAACGCCCTCGGCATTCAGCCCGAACATGACGACACATTCCTGAAATCGGATGTCTGCGGCAGCTGTCACACGGTGCATCTGCCGATCTTCGATGAGGGAACGCCGCTCGGCTATACATTCGAGCAGACGACCTATCCGGAATGGGCGTTCTCCGACTATCGCACGGGTGTGACGGCGAACAAGACACTGCCGGGCGGCCCCGGGCCCAAGGCCGAAAGCTGTCAGGGCTGCCACATGCAAAGCCACGACGCGGCCGGCAACCCGCTGGTCTCCAAGATCGCCAGCATCCAGGAGCACAGCAATTTTCCCGAGGTGGACAATGGCCTCGGGGCGGCGGCGATCGATGTCGAGCGCCGCAAGAACTTCGCCCTCCATACGCTTGTCGGCCTCAATGTCTTCCTGATCGAGATGGCCAAGCAGTTTCCTGATTTTCTCGGTATCGCGGTCGAAGATCCAATGCTGGTCAAGAAAGGGATCGCCGATATCGAGACCACCTATGCCAAGATGCTGGACAACGCCCAGAACCTCTCGGCCTCGATCGCGGTGATCGGCGTCTCGCGCGAGGGCGACCGGTTGCGCGCCAAAGTGCGGATCGATTCCAAAGTCGGCCACAAATTTCCCTCCGGCGTCGGCTTTCGCCGGGCTTTCATCGAGTTTCGGGCACTGGATGCCGACCAGCAGCCCTTGTGGACCTCAGGGGGGACGAACAAGGCGGGCGTGATCGTCGATGGCGACGGTCAGCCGCTGCCGGGTGAGTTATGGTGGAAGCCGGACTGCTCCGCCCGCATCGCCCCGCTGGAGCGCCGGCATGAACCGCATTTCCAGATCATCACCGCGCAAAGCGAAGCGCAGATCTATCAGGAATTGGTTTCGGCGCCGGCACCCTCGGGGCCGAAAAACTGCGGCCACGGGGCCGAGCCCGCGGGCGCGCTCACGACGAGCTTCCTGTCGATCTGCGGTCACGTGAAGGACAATCGCATCCTGCCGTCGGGCTACCTGCCCTTCGCCGAGCGGCTGAAGATCGCCAATGCGCTTGGTTCAAAAGGTGAGGCGCTCGCCCACGACACATCGCCCGTGGGGGTCGGCGATGATCCCGACTACAAGACCGGCGGCGGTGACACCGTGACCTATGAGATCGACCTCAAAAGCCTGCCGCGCGCAGTCGCTGACGTCGAGGCGACGCTTTATTACCAGTCGATCCCGCCCTTCTATCTGCAGGACCGCTTCTGCACGGCGAAGGGCACTGACCGCGACCGTCTGGTCCATCTGACCAGCGAGTTGAAACTCGACGATACCCAAGCGGCCCACTGGAAGCTGAAGATGGTTTCGTCAGGGCTCGTCCCGGTGCCGCGATAGCGTCAGCAGCCGCGCAGTGTTTCAGCGCTTTGAACGTGAACTGCAATTCTTCCTTGCATCTGGTTGCGGCTACAAACCGCCGAGGGGCCGCAAGGGAACCCGGGTGTCACGGCGCCGTTATCTCCGGATAACCTAATTGGGGGGTCCCTTGTCGTCGGAAAAGGAAGCCGCGAGGCGGAGCGAGCCACGCTCCACCACCATCTCCCCGACCATCGGCCTCGTCAACACACAGCATTTTCAAAACGGCCCGCGCTGGGCGGTGATCGGGATTTTCCTGATCCTGTTCTTCGGCGCGCTCTACCTTGTGGCGAGTTTCATCTTGCCGGTGATCCTGGCGGTGCTCTTTGCCCTCGTGATGAGTCCGATTGTCCGCTTCATGCGGCGGCGGCTGAGAATTTGGGAGCCGATCTCGGCGGGTATGCTCGTCGTCGGCTCGCTCATGGCGCTGGTGCTTGGGTTCTACATGCTGAGCGATCCGATCACGAACCTTGTCAACAACGCGCCGCGCTATGCGTCCGCTGTCGATAGTGAACTGCGGGCCATGCGCGATCGGCTGAACCGCTTTCAGACCGCGCAGCAGGAAGTGCAAAAGGCAGCGTCGGCCGATAAGACGAAGGTGCCGCAGCCGGACAAGCCGCAGGAAGTCATTGTCAAAAACCCCGGCCTGCTCGACAACGCCACCCAGGCGCTGCCGCAAATCCTGGCGTCGATCGCCTTCTCGCTGATCTTTCTGTTCTTTCTTCTCTCTTCCGGCGACCTCTTCTACAGCAAGCTGGTGCGGGCGATGCCGACGCTGTCGGACAAGAAACGCGCCCTCCACATCGCTCATGATATCGAGCGCGAGCTGTCGCGTTATCTCTTCACCATCACGCTGATCAATGTCTGTCTCGGCATCGCCGTCGGCACCTGCCTGTGGTGGGTCGGCATGCCGACGCCGATCGTCTTCGGCGCGCTGGCGACGCTGCTCAACTTCATCCCCTATCTCGGTTCGTTGATGGGCATGGCTCTGGTTGGCGTGATCGCGCTGGCAGATTTCGGAAGTGTCAGCGAAGCGCTGGTGCCGGTGTTGCTCTATCTTGCCTGCACGACGATGGAGGGCCAGTTCCTGACGCCGATGATCGTCGGCCGTCGGCTGGAGATGAACGCGGCGGCAGTGTTTCTGTCGGTGGCGTTCTGGGGCTGGATCTGGGGTGTCGTCGGGATGTTCCTCGCCGTGCCGCTGATGGTCTGTATCAAGGTATTTGCGAGTTATATCGAGCCACTGGCGGCGTTCGGCGATTTTCTCTCGGCCGAACAGCCCCGCCATCCCGACGAAGACGACGATTGAGGGAATCTCGCAGAGGTTTGAAAGTGGAGACGGTCAGCGCCCGTTTTTGCATGGACGCCGCCCGCGGCCTTGAAATATCGGTGTGAAAATCGGGGTCGATTTTCGGCAAAGTGAGGCATCGATTCCAAGGGTGAGAGTGACCTTTCTGCGTCCCATAGGACGCAGTCAGCTCTAGTGTTCGTAGATCATCTTGCGGGTCATGCCGCCATCGACGATCAGCGTCTGGCCGGTGATGAAGCCGGCCTTCTCGCCATCAAGGAGAAAGCTCGCGGCTTCGGCGATGTCGCGTGGCTCGCCCACCCGCCCGACGAGATGCTGCGCATGATCGACCGGCCGCAGCTCTTCGCCGGAGACGTTGATCCAGCCGGGCGCGACGGCATTGACGCGGACGTCGGGCGCCAAGCTGACGGCCAGCGAATGGGTGAGGGCAAAGAGGCCGCCTTTGGTCGCCGAATAGGACTCGGTCTCCGCCTCTGACATGAAGGCTCGGGTCGAGGTGACGATCAGCATGGCACCGTTGTTGCCGCGCAGCTCGGCGCCCGCATGTTTGGCGAAGAGGAAGCTCTGCGAGAGATTGACGTCGAGGACACGGTGCCAATCCTCGTAGGGGAGATCTTCGACCGCGACGCGCTCCATGATCCCCGCATTGCAGACGACATTGTCGATCCGCCCGAAGCGCTCGACGCTTTTGCGCACGGCTCCGGCCACATCGGTCTCATTCGCGACGTCGCCGGTGATGGTCAGGATACGCCCAGCGTCGCCGCTGCCCTCGGCAAGCGCCGCCAAGCCGGCCTCGTCAGTATCCATCGCGACGACCCGGCCGCCATCGGCGACAAGCTTGAGCGCGATCGCTCGGCCGATCCCGGCGGCGGCGCCAGTTACGAGGGTGATCTTATCGGCGAGGCTCATGACTGTTTCCGCTCCGCTCTCGCATCGCCCCTGGCCGTTGGGATCGATGTCCGGCCGGTGGGCCTGAGAGCTTCAAATGACATGGACGGAGGTTGCGGCAATCGTGATCGCGATATGCGGCACACCAGAATGATCGGGCCGGCGCTTCGGCAACGAAGCACCGGCCCGTTTCACAAAGGACGTTGGAGCCCCTTAGTTCCGCGAGGTCTCGATCGGCCTCACCAGTGGGGTGATGCGGCGCAGCGTGACCCGGCGGTTTTCGCGGTTCGGCGCCTGGGTGTTCACCTTCAGCCCTTCTTCGCCATAGCCCTGGGTGACGAGATTTTCCGGCGGAACGTCGAAATATTTCGTCAGGGCCGCAGCGACCGCTTCGGCTCGCTTGTCAGACAGGTCGAGATTGGCGAGCTGGCTGCCGACCGCGTCGGTATGGCCTTCGACGAGGAAGGTCTCCGATGGGTTCTTGTCGACGATCTTGTTGATCGCCTCGGCGAGTGCCTGCAGCTTGCCGACCTGACTCTCGGTGATCTGCGCCGAGCCGAAGTCGAAATTGATCGTGCTGAGGTCGATCCGGCGCGTCTTGGCGCGCAGGCGCTGCGACCGCAACACTTCATCGACCGAATAGATCCGGTTCACCGTTTCGACCGGCGGCGCAATCAGCGTGCGATAGTAGAGCTCTTCGTCGGGGCGTGACGTGTCGACGATATACTCGTCCTCCGGGATGTCGACACGCAGCGGCGGCAGATCGCGACCCGGATCGACCTCGTAGGTCGGCTGGCGATCATCACGGGCGTAAGGATCGTAGAACAGCACGACCTCGCGGCCATCGGGCTCGATCCGCGAGCGGCGGATAATCTCGCCATAGCGATTGGTGACGGTGACGACCTTGACACCGTTGTCACGGATCACCGTCTGGCGCACCCGACCTTGCGGCAGGCGATCATAATAACTCTCGCGCGAGTCGACGGCGATGCGGCTGTCATTGTCGCTCTTGATGAAATAGGCCGCAGCCGCCCCTGCCGCCGCACCGGCGATGCCTGCGCCGACGATCGACAGGATCTGCCGGCCGTCGTCGTCGCGCTTCACGACTTTGACGCCCGGAGGCAATTCGCCGCGCGCCGGATCGAAACGCGCCGCGTCCCGCCGGCGATCCCGGCGCCCGTTGCGATCGCGCCGATCCGTTGCCGGCGGCTCGATGCGCTGGCCCTCTTCCTCGGTGATCGGGGTAATCTGCACCGGCTGCGCGAGCTTTTGGACGCGCGCATCGCTGGCGCTGACGGCGTTGGGCTTGACCGGCTCGTTCTGCAACTTGGCAGGCACAGGCTTTGGCGCCGGCGGCTGCTCCGCTGTCGTCGCAGGCGCTTCCTTGGTCGGTGCCGTCGCCGTCCCGCTGGTGCCCTGCGGCGTCTGCGGCTGCGTTGCGGGCTCCGTCGCGGTCTGATTGGTGCTCGGCTTGTTCGGTGCAAAGATGCCGTTCTTGCCGATCCCGAGGCTCTTCAGGCGTTCTGCGTCGCTTTGCTTGGCGGCAGGCTGTTCGGCGGGTTTCGGCGCAGCCTGGGTCTGAGGTTCAGTTGCGGTTGCCGCAGCCGGTGCCGTGGTGCCCGCTTTGGCCGGAGCCTCCTGCGGGACCGGTGCGCTTGGCTCGCTTTTGCCGGGCTTTTCAGCCGGCACCGGTTCATTTGCGGGCCGCGCTTCCGGGGCGGGCGCTTCGGCCTTCTTGCCCTCGCGACGTTTCGCCTTCACCTGGTCCAGGGCATCCGGCGAAAAGATCGACGGCTCCGCCTTCTTCTCGGCAGGAGCTTCACGCTGCGCCGGTGCCGCGGCCTGCGGAGCGGGTTCTTTCTGTCGAGCCGGGCGTGCTTGCTCTTCCTGACGGTTTGGGCTTGCTTGCTCGCGCTGCCGCTTGCGCTCTTGCCGAGGCGTCTCGGCCGGCTTTGCCCGCGGCTGCGGCTCCTCGGCAGGGGCCGCGTGCTGCGCCTGTGATTTCGGCTGTTGGGCCGGCTCCTGCCGCTCTTGCTTCTTCTCGGCAGCGTCGTTTTGCTTTTTCCGCTGGCCCTCCTTCGCCGCCTTCATGAGGCGTTTTTGCAGCTCGTCCGGCGTTTCGGCCTGGGCGAGAAGGATTGGACCGTTGGCGGCGTCGGCACTTGCCGGCGACGGACGGGCGGCGGCGTTGGCGACGCCTGCAAGCGGGCCGCTAAGCGCGGTCGACGCTGCGAGGACGGCGATGCCAAGAAGTTTTCCGCTGCGTTTGATATTCGGCATTGAAGATAGACCTTCGCGTTTCAGTCCCTTCCCGATGGATTCCGCATCTTTATGGCGCCAGCGCGGTGCCGAGGTCGTCGGCCGTGTCCGGCGCCGCTGTTCTTCGCGGCTCGGGTTTGCAAGAACGGCGATGGGGCGAAGGTGTTCCATAGCTGGCTGGGAATAATATCTAGCGGGCGAAATATTTCCCTAGGTAAGCCTGGGCGAGCGCCAGTCGTAAAGCCAAGCAAGATCGGCCCTCAATGCCGATTTCGGGCGTAGGGCCAGCACCGCGTCGCGGCCGAACGACAAGGGCGGCGGCAGGTGATAGACGAAGCGGTGAAAGCCGACCCGGCGGCGCACCTTGTCGATCCGGGGCCGACGCTCGATTTCGTAACGCCGGGTGGCCGCGATCGGATCGCCGGTTTCGGCCAGCGCATGGGCCAGGACCGCGGCATCCTCGATCGCCATTCCCGCCCCTTGGGCGGCATAGGGCGCCATCGCATGGGCGGCATCGCCGATCAGCGCGATGCGGCAGCCGCCGCCGACGAAGCGGCGGGATTTGGGGGTGGCAAAGAGCGGCCAGGGGGTCGGCGCCGGGGCGCGCTCGATCAGCGCTGCGAGACGGCCATCCCAGGTGGCAAAGCCGGCAAGTTGCTGGCGGGCTGGGCGCTCGGCCGCTTCATCCGGTGTGATCAGCACTAGATTGACCGCCTGGCCGGCTCGGATCGGATAAGCGACCGCATGGCGCGCTGGGCCGAGCCAGGCGTTGATGCCGGTCAAGGCTTCGGCCGGTCCGCCCTGTGCGGGAGACGGCAGAGCGTCGGCGGAAAGGGTGGTGCGCCAGGCGGTGGCACCGGTTGGTGCGGCCGGCTCGGCGCCAAGCGCCTTGGCGAGGGCGGAGCGAACGCCATCGGCGCCGATCGCCAAGGCAGCGCGAAAAGAGCCGGCGCCGTTTTCAAAGCTGAGCGTGACGCCGTCCGAATCGGCGGTCCAGCCTGTGCAGGCGGGTCCGAGCCTCAGCGTGATGGCGGGGTTGCTCTGCACCGCCGAAAGCAACGCGGACTGCAGATCGGCGCGGTGGATCGAGAGATAGGGCGTCCCGTCGCTCGCCGCGACCGGCACCGCGGCGATCCGGCGCCCGCTGCGGTGGGCGAGGAGCGTCACCCGATCGGCTTCGACGCCGATGCTTGTCAGCGCCGGCAGCAGGCCGAGTTCGGCCATGACGGACAGCGCGTTCGGTGAAAGCTGCAGCCCGGCGCCAACTTCTTCGAGCGCGGCGGCGCGCTCGAAGATCATCGCGCGCCATCCGACGCGAGCAAGACAAAGCGCGGCGGTCAGGCCGGCGATGCCGGCGCCGACGATGGCGATCTGTGGGCTGCCTGGCGGCGTGTCACCGCGGATCATGATGGATCGGATCGCATTCATCTGCGCCCGCAGCATGAGGGCCGCGCGGCGCGCTCACCGTGATGGTGTTCAGGCGGCTTCGTCGTAGACGCAGCCGGCAGGCTTGGTGTTGCCGGCCTTTAAAGCCGGGTCGTAGCGATAAAGTGTCGAGCAGTAGCTGCAGACGATTTCCGCATCGTCGCCCATGTCGAGGAAAACGTGCGGATGGTCGTGTGGCGGGTTGGCGCCGCAGCACATGAACTCCTTCACACCGACGTGGATCGTCGCGTGTCCGGCGTCGTTCTGGAAATGCGGGATCGGATGACCGGCCATGGCACTCTGAGACCTTCGAAACTGTCCTGCCTTGATGTGGGCGGACCATAGTGCCGCATGACGAAAAAGAACAGGGGGTGTCAGCCGCCTTCCGCTACGCTACAGCATCCGCCAAACAGGCGGATGCAGCGCCCTTGCCAGGCGAGCCTGGGGACTGAGACCCGATGGGGTGACCGGCGGGCTTGCTTCAGCGACGACGCTGGCAGCCAAATGCCGGACCGGCTCGAAACGAAAGGTTTGTTGATGGCCACTGAGAGCTTCACCCATGAGGGCTTGCGCCTGTCCTTTCTCGATGAGGGAAAACGCGCCGCGCCGGTGCTGCTGCTCGTCCACGGCTTCGCCTCCTCGATGCGGGTGAACTGGATCGAGCCGGGCTGGGTTCAGACCCTTACCGAAGCCGGCTACCGCGTCGTCGCTTTCGACCATCGTGGCCATGGCGCGAGCGACAAGCCGCAAGATCCTGCCGCTTACACGCCGCACAAGATGGCGGCGGACGGCTTCGCCTTGCTCGACCATCTCGGCATCAACTCGGCCACCTTCTTTGGCTATTCGATGGGCGCTCGGATCTCGGCTTTTGCCGCGCTCGCCGAACCGGCACGGGTGGAGCGGGTGATCCTCGGCGGCCTGGGCATCGGGCTCGTCGAGGGTGTCGGCGACTGGGACCCGATCGCCGAAGCGCTGCGCGCGCCCTCGCTCGATGACGTCAGCCATCCGCGCGGCCGGATGTTCCGGGCCTTTGCCGAACGGACCAACAGCGATCGGCTGGCGCTTGCCGCCTGTATCGAGACCTCGCGCGACGAGCTCAGCGAAGACGATGTCGCCAAGATCACCCAGCCGGTGTTGATCGGGGTCGGCACGGAAGACGACATCGCCGGTGCGCCGGAGCCGCTGGCGGCCTTGATGCCGAGGGCCGAGGTTTTCGCCATCGCCAAGCGCGACCACATGCTGGCGGTCGGCGATCGCACCTTTAAAAAGCGCGTCTTGGCGTTCCTCGACGAGCCGGTTTGAGTGACGTTCACGTCACCATCGCGAAATTCTCAAAGCGAATCGGGCGACGCCTTGCCGCAGTTTCTCTTTCCCTTGGCGGGCCGATCGCTTAGATCAAAGCCCAACGTTGAGCGCAGCGGGCGATGCCCGGAGCGCTTTAGAGCGCCCTGCGTCCGATCGGACGCGGAAAGGTCGCTCTCACCCTTTGAATCGACGCATCGGGCTTTGCCGAAAATCGATTCCGATTTTCGGGCCGATGCTGTAGCCACGGAGAATGCCATGAGTGTCGCGAGCACGAAGGCCGTCGACAGGATCAAAGCCGTCGATCCGATCTTCGCGGAAATCCGCCGGGAAGCCGAAGACGTGGTGGCCGCCGAGCCGGTGCTTGCGAGCTTCGTTCATGCCACCATCCTCAACCAGCCGAGCTTCGAGGCGGCGCTGGTCCATCGCATTTCGCAGCGCCTCGACCATCCCGATGTGCCGGCGGTGCTGATCGTGCAGGCCTTCAACGATATGCTGGCCGCCGAGACCGATTTTCTCGAGGTGGTGCGCACGGATATTCAGGCGGTGTACGATCGTGATCCCGCCTGCGAGCGCTACCTGGAACCACTGCTTTTCTTCAAGGGCTTCCACGCGATCCAGACCCATCGGCTGGCGCATTGGTTGTGGCAGAACGGTCGGCGCGATTTCGCACTATATCTGCAGTCGCGCTCCTCGGCGGTGTTTCAGACCGATATTCATCCGGCGGCCACGATGGGCCGGGGGATTTTCCTTGATCACGCCACCGGCCTCGTCGTCGGCTTCACCGCGGTAATCGGCGACAACGTGTCGATCCTCCAGGACGTGACCCTTGGCGGCACCGGCAAGGAATTCGGCGATCGCCATCCAAAGATCGGCTCGGGCGTCTTGATCGGCGCCGGCGCCAAGGTGCTCGGCAATATCAAGATCGGCAATTGCTCGAAGATTGCTTCGGGATCGGTCGTTCTGAAGGAAGTGCCACCGCAAAGCACCGTCGCGGGCGTGCCGGCCAAGGTGATTGGCTCGGCCTCATGCGATCAGCCGGCCCGGGAGATGGATCAGAGCTTCGATCGCGAAGACTGAGCGTGTTCCGCGCGTGTCTGCGCCGACGCGCGACTGCAGTCCAAATCGCTTGATTGGCAGGCTGGACAGCCCCTGCGCTCCGACCGTATGACAGCACATGTGGCGGGTCACGTCATTTTACCAGCTCGTGACGATCGATCAGCCGATTCTCTCGATTTTTAAGCTTTGCGGTGCAAGGGCATCGAATTGAGTGGGATGGGCTCTAGCTACTTCATATCGAAACCCGAGCGAGGAGAAACCATTGAGCCCCGCTGAAATCCGCAAGCTCGAAGCCTATCTAAAGACCACGTTCACGGGCGTCGATCTGTCAGTGCGCGGCCTGCCTCGCAAGACGGACTCTGCCGAAGTGTATATCAATGACGAATTCGTCGGACTGATCGCCAAGGACACCGACGAAGGCGAGTTGTCCTACCATCTGACGATGACGATCCTCGATATCGATCTCGAATAGGTGCGTTGTCGCCACGGCGGCTCGAGCCCCATCATCCAAAGCCATCGACCCGAAAACCGGACGCGGTTTTCGGGTCGATGGCTTTGGATTTTCCGGAAAGAACCAGGGGCCGGTCGTTCGGAACGAACGAGCCGACCCCTGGAACGCCCGGGGCGGGACGGGACGCCCCGGGCAAATGTATCCGCCGCCGATTGCTCGAAAGCCGCTTGTTTGTGACGCGGCCTTCGAAGTTCGAAGGGCCATGGCGGCGGGAACCGGCGCTCGCCGTCAGCGAACGCTGCCGACCAGCAGCTCGCGGCCGTCGTTGATGCCAACCCATTTGCCGGCATTGGCTTCCGACTGGCGCTTCAAATAGGTGTAGTCGGTCTCTTCCCAGGGCAGGATGCGGTTCTCGAGATTGTCGAGGATGAAGTCGCCCTGGTCGGTGCGCAGCGTCAGCACGGCATGGCCGTCGCCATTCTTCTGGCGCACCACGGTGATCAGCAGAGCCGAGCGGGGAATGCCCTCGCGCTCCAGCATGTACTGTTTCAACAGCGCGAAATCCTCGCAGTCGCCTTCGGTGGTCGGATAGGCCCAATATTCCGGGACGCCATAAACCTCCTGGTCGGTGCGCGGCAGAATATTGGTGTTAACGGCGCTGTTGACTGCGACGATGCGCTTCCAGTTCGCCGGCGTCAGCTTCAGCATCGCCGTGGTCGGATTGGAGGTGCAGGTCGACGGGTAGCGCTTGCAGAACTCGTAATGCCCGATCGGCTGCGAGGTGATGCCGGTGGTGATCATCGGCGACGAGGCTGCCGCTTGCGCCATCGTGGCCGAGGCCAGCAAGCCAAAGGCGCCCAAGGCGCCAAGGGCTAGCCCGAGTTGTTTTCTGATCTTGTTCATGGTCATTCTCCCGTCCGTTGGGAGAAGACTGACATTGGATTTTTACTTCCGGCAAAAATGTCGAATGGCAATTCGATTCAAATTCGACGTAATTTGTCGAAGGTTTTTACTTGAAGAACTTTTTACCGCATCGGCAAAATTCGAAAAAGAACGTTAAGCGGTCAGCAAGGTTGAGAGATCGGTAACGCCGCTCGCTCGCCGGGCCGCGCGGCGTTGGCTCGATGGGACATCCAGCGGCATCGGCGTTTGCTTCAAATTTGAGGGCCGGCGGGAACGATCCCGCGGTCGCTGCGCGCAGCCGGCCGCGATCGATCGCGGGATCGTTGATCCGGCACGAACCGGCTCGACAGGCGCCGGCGCCGTTAAGTCGGCGATCACGAAGGTTAAAGCGGCGGCGAAACGGCCCGATTTTGCCGCTGATTTTGTCAAGGACGGCTCGAAACGTCGTTAACAATCGGTGACGGGGGCCGGCACAGGCGATGCGCGAAGGTGGCGCCGACCGTTGCCGATCGACCCGCGATGGCTTAGAGACGGCGCAACTTCTTCAAAACCTCCGCCAGGAAAGAGGCAGCACGCCATGGCTCGCCAGTTCATCTATCACATGTCCGGCCTTTCCAAGGCCTATGGGAACAAGAAGGTTCTCGACAATATCCATCTGTCCTTCTACCCGGATGCCAAGATCGGCATTCTCGGCCCCAACGGCGCCGGTAAATCGACGCTGCTGAAGATCATGGCCGGTGTCGACGCGGAATTCACCGGAGAGGCCTGGGCGGCCGAGGGGGCGACCGTCGGCTATCTGCCGCAGGAGCCGCATCTCAATCCGGACAAGACGGTGTTCGAGAACGTGATGGAGGGTGTCGCCGACAAGCAGGCGATCCTCGATCGCTACAACGAACTGATGATGAACTATTCCGACGAGACGGCGGATGAGGGCGCCAAGCTCCAGGACATCATTGACGCCCAGAATCTGTGGGATCTGGAAAACCAGGTCGAGATGGCGATGGATGCTCTGCGCTGCCCGCCGGGCGACGCCGAGATCGGGCCGCTTTCCGGTGGTGAGCGCCGCCGCGTCGCGCTGTGCCAGCTTCTCCTGTCGAAGCCGGACATCCTGCTGCTCGACGAGCCGACCAACCATCTCGACGCCGAGACCATTCTCTGGCTCGAAAAGCACCTGCGCGAGTATGAAGGCTCGGTGCTGATGGTCACCCACGATCGCTATTTCCTCGACAATGTCACCGGCTGGATTCTCGAGCTCGATCGCGGCCATGGCGTCCCTTACGAGGGCAACTACTCGGTCTATCTCGAAAAGAAGCAGAAGCGGATGGAGCAGGAAGGGCGCGAGGATGATGCCCGCATGCGCGCCATCAGCCGCGAGCGCGAATGGATCCAGCAGGGCGCCAAGGCCCGGCAAACCAAGTCGAAGGCGCGTATTCGCGCCTATCACGAGCTGGTCGAGGCAGCCGAGAACCGCAAACCGGCCGATGGCAAGATCGTCATTCCGACCGGCGAGCGCCTCGGCAGCAGAGTGATCGAGGTCGAGAACCTGACCAAGAGTTTCGGCGACCGGGTGCTGATCGAGAACCTCTCCTTCAAGCTGCCGGCCGGTGGGATTGTCGGCATCATCGGTCCGAACGGCGCCGGCAAGTCGACGCTGTTCAAGATGATCACCGGCCAGGAAAAGCCCGATTCCGGTTCGATCAGTGTCGGCGAAACGGTCGATCTCGGCTATGTCGACCAGAGCCGCGACGATCTCGACGCCAACAAGAACGTCTGGGAGGAAATCTCCGGCGGCGTCGACATCATGAAGCTCGGCAAATACGAGATGAACTCGCGGGCCTATGTCGGCAACTTTAACTTCAAGGGTCCAAACCAACAGCAGAAGGTCGGCACGCTCTCGGGTGGTCAGCGCAACCGTGTCCATCTCGCCAAGATGCTGAAGTCCGGCGCCAACGTCATTCTGCTCGACGAGCCGACCAACGATCTCGACACCGAGACGCTGACCGCGTTGGAGGATGCGCTGGAGGAATATGCGGGTTGCGCCGTGGTGATCAGCCACGACCGCATGTTCCTCGATCGGCTGGCGACCCACATCCTGGCCTTCGAAGGCGACAGCCATGTCGAGTGGTTCGAGGGCAACTTCGAGGACTACGAGCAGGATAAGATCCGTCGCCTCGGGCCGGAATCGGTCAATCCGAAGCGGCCGACCTACAAGCGCCTGACCCGCTGACGGGATTGGGACGGCGATCGTTTGTTTGGGCCGGTCGCCGTCTTGTTGCCTTACCAGTCGGGACGTGACCAGATGGGCCCTGCCGTTTGCCGTCGTCTCGGCCTAAAGCATCGGCGAGACAATCGGAATCGATTTTCGGCAAAGCACGATTCATCGATTCAAAGGCTTAGAGCGACCTTTTTGCGTCCGATAGGACGCAGGGCGCGCTGATGTGGCGAGCGGGGCGATTGGCAAGGAGGGCCATGATCATGGGCAACGGAGGAATGGCTCTGGTCGCCGTAACGGTGGCCGCGATTGGGCTTGCCAGCCTTCCGGCACCGGCCGCGGCCAAGCCGGCGCGCTGTTTTACCACCGGCGACGGCAGTTATCCGTGCGACTTCCGCGCAACGGATGCCGACGGCAGTTTCGAGATCCGAGCAAAGGGCAAGCCGGGCTTTTCCCTGCTCATCGACAGCAAGGGCGTCGCCTCGGGTTACGCCGATTACGGCACGGGCCGAAACGTACCGTTGCCGGGCCGCTATCTGCGCCAGCACGACGACCCGGCCTGCTGGGCGAATACGGAAAGCCACACCAAGATCTGCGCCTGGTAGCAACGCGCACCGCATCGTCGACGGCGGCGATGCACGGTGCCGACCAAGCGACGGTCGCTTGACCTTGTGGGCCGGCAGAGTCACTTCTTCCGTATTGATCGGTTCCAGCATCGGCCCGAAAATCGGAATCGATTTTCGGCAAAGCGCGATGCGCCAATTCAAAGAATTAGAGCGCCCTGCGTCCGATCGGAGCAGGGCGCTCTAAGGCCGATCCTGGCATCTGGGAGGAAGCCTGATGAAGATCGTGATCGCCGGCGACAGCGCCGGTCAGCCGTTGGTAAACGCCGTCGCCGACTATCTGAAGACCCGCGCGGGCGTCGAGTTTGAAAATCTCAGCCCCTCGGCCGAAAGCGCAAGCGAGCGCTATGCGACGATGTCGGAGCGGGCGGTGAGCGCGATCCTCGATGGCCGTTTCGATCGCGGCATCTTATGCTGCGGCACCGGCCTTGGCGTCTGTATCTCGGCGAACAAGGTGCCGGGCATTCGCGCTGCGCTGACCCACGACACCTACTCAGCCGAGCGGGCCGCCAAGAGCAACAACGCGCAGGTCATTACGATGGGGGCACGGGTGATCGGCCCGGAACTGGCCAAGGCGATCGTCGCGAAATATCTCGATTCGGAATTCGATCCAGCCAGTTCGTCGGGCCCGAATGTCGCGGCGATCGATGCGCTCGACGAGAAATACGTGCGCAACGTCGGCTGACCCTTGCGGCGGGCGTTGGTGACGACGATCGCAAGGCTTTGCGTGAGGGGGAACAGCCTAGCGACGAATCATTGCACGAAGATTGCCGCCGGCCATGCCCAATCTGCATGGCTGGCCTGAGAATCGAGCGCTTCGTGGATGCGGATTTTCGATTTATGTGCGGTGCATCAAAATAAGCAAACATCCGGTCTGGAGTCTTGGAAATGCATCGCTCGCGCCTCACGGCCATCGCCATGGATCACGTCGTGGCCTCCCGCGTCACCGGCCGGGCTGCGGTGAACGGCGAAGGCATGCGCCGCCCGCCGCTATCGATGATGCAGACCCTCGGGATCGACACGCCCTTCCTCGCGCGCACCCGTTAAGCGCCCTGCATCCTATCGGACGCAGACAGGACGCTCGAACTCTCTGAATGCGGCTTGCCAAAGATTTGGAGCGCCGCAATGGCGTTTCTGGTTCATTGCATTCCGCTTGAGCTCGCCGTGCATCCTTCAGGGCGCAAAATCACGATGCTCGAGGCGCTCTGCAAGGTCGCGCAAACCTGTTTCGGGCAGCGCTGCGGCCTTCTTCCCCTCAGCTTTCAAAAAGGCGCCGGCGATCATTCGCCGGCGCCTTTTGCATGTTTGAGACGGGCGTCGCTGAGGCGGCGGATGTGGTCTGCGCATCACTCCATCGCGATCGTCGGCTCGCTGTCGCCACCGCCTTGGCGAGGCTTCGGCGGGCTCATCAGGGCCAGAAGCGGGATCGCGCACAGCGTGATAATCATCATCAGCTTGAAATCGTCGACATAGGCGATCATCGCCGCCTGACCCTGGGTCGCCTGGAACAGGACAGCCATCATCGTCTGCTGATCCAGCGGTATGCTGCTGGCAAGGCTGGTGAAGTTCGGATTGAAGGGTGAGATGTTCGCCACCAAGCCGGTGCTGCTCACCGCGATGTTGCGAGCGAGCTCGACGGTAACGATCGAGATGCCGACCGATGAGCCGATATTGCGCAACAGGCTGAACAGCGAGGCCGCGTCGGCGCGGTATCGCGGCTCGAGCGTCGCAAAGGCGAGGGTCGAGAGCGGCACGAAGACCAGCCCCAGGCCGAGGCCCTGAATGATGCCGGAGACGATGATCGGGGTCTCGTCCATGGTGACCGAGAAGCCGCTCATCTGCCACAGCGAGATCGCCGTCAGAACGAGGCCGACGAAGATCAAGACGCGTGTGTCGACGTTGCCGACGAGTCGGCCGACGACGAGCATGGCGATCATGGTTCCGACGCCGCGCGGGGCGAGCACCACGCCTGTGGTGACGACCGGATAGCCGAGGATGTTCTGCAACATCGGCGGCAGCAGCGCCAAACCGGCGAGCAGGATAATGCCGACGACGAAGATCATCACCAGCGCCGAGACGAGATTGCGGTCGGTGAAGATCTTGGGGTCGATGAAGGCATGCTCGCGGCCGGTGATATGCAGCGTGAACACCCACAGCCCGGTAATCGTCAGCCCGAGCTCGATCCAGATCTCGGCCGAGGCGAACCAGTCGAGCTGCTCGCCGCGATCCAAAAAGAGCTGCAACGCCCCGATGAACAGCGACAGCATGGCAAAGCCGAAGAAGTCGAAGCCGCGCTTGCGCGTCGGGGTCTTCGGCAGGAAGAACACCATGCCGGCCAGAGCGAGCGCGCCGATCGGCAGATTGACAAAAAAGACGTAGCGCCAATTGAAGGTCTCGGTCAGCCAGCCGCCGAGGGTTGGCCCGATGATCGGGCCCACCATGATGCCGGCGCCCCAGATGGCCATCGCCCGGCCGTGATCTTCCTTGCGGTTGATGGTGAGCAGAACCGTCTGCGACAGCGGCACCAGCGCCGCGCCGCACAGGCCCTGGATCAGCCGGAAGAAGATCATCTCGTTAAGGCTGCCGGACAGGCCACAGGCCATCGAGGCGGCGACGAAACCCGCCGATGAGGCGATGAACAGCTCGCGCAGCCCGATTCGATCGGACAGCCAGCCGGTGACCGGCGTCATGATCGCTGCGGCGACGATATAGGACGTCAGAACCCAGCTGATCTGATCCTGCGAGGCGCCGAGCGAGCCCTGCATATTGGGCAGGGCGACGTTGGCGATGGTGGTGTCGAGCACCTGCATCACCGTCGCGAGCATGATCGAGACGGTGATCAAACCCTTGTTGGGAACCGTGTCCGGATTGACCGCCGGACCGGTCTGAGCCCCACTCATGGGTTGAGGGTCGCGGCCGCGGCCCCTTCCTGGTCCTGCATCGTTGCGCCGGAAGCCGTCGCCACCGCATCATGGCCGGTCGATACGCCGGCATAATCGGCCAGCATGGCATCAAGGCCGAGCGGCTTGGTCACCGGTTGGGCGAAATCCGGAAAGCCCCGGATCTGGCCGGTGTCGACGGTAACATCGGCGCTCATGCCGGCTCGCAGCGGCGGCAGCGCATCCTCGTTTGTCAGATGGATGCGAACCGGCACCCGCTGCACCACCTTGACCCAGTTGCCGGTGGCGTTTTGCGCGGGGAGAAGCGAAAATTCCGAGCCCGTGCCGGCGCCGATCGAGCCGACGGTCCCCTTGAATTCCCGGTCAGGATAGGTATCGAAGGTCACCGTCACTGGTTGTCCATCCCGCATATGGGTGAGATCGGTTTCCTTGTAATTCGCCTCGACCCAGCTGCTCCCGGCTTCGACGATCGTCATCACGCTGGTTGACGGGGTGATGTATTGGCCGACTTGCAGCATTGACGTCTGGCTGACGATGCCGGGTTCGGAGGCCGTCACCACCGTATGGGCAAGGTCGAGCTTGGCGGCGTCGAGGGCAGCCTGGGCCTGCAGCACCAGCGGATGATCGTCGGTCTTGATGTTCGGATTGCCGGCGAGCGCCGCCTTGGCGCCGAGCACCGACTGCTGGGCGCTGGCAAGATTGCCCTGCGCCTTTTGCAAGCCGAGTTGTGCACTGTCATAGTCGCTGCGCGAGGTAACGCCGTTCTTAAGCAGCTTGGCCTGGCGGTCATAGGTCGTCTGAGCGGTCGCGAGCGCATCCTGGTCGGTCTTGACGTCGACCACCGCCTGGCCATAGGCGGCTTTCAGCTTCTCGACCTGCAGCCGCGCGCTTTCGAGATTGGCCTTGGCCTGTTCGACGGTGTTGCGGAATGGCTTGTCGTCGATGGTGAAGAGCACCTGGCCCGCCTTGACCTGCTGGTTCTCGGCGACGTCGACCTTGGCGATCTGGCCCGACACTTGCGGCATGACGGTGACGCGGTCCTGATGGACATAGGCGTCGTCGGTGTCGATATAGCGTCCACCGGTGACCCAGTAATAGACGCCGCTCACGACCATCAACAGCGGTAAGGCGATCATCAGAAGCTTGCGGATCGGCCGTCGCTTTATGGGCGGATTTTCCGGCTTGCCGGTTGCTGTGCCGTTGGCCTCGCCCGTGCTCTCGCGCGGCGGGCTCGGCGGTGTATCGTTGGCCGGGGATTTCTTATCGACCGGGGTCTTGCGCTCGTTCGTCGGCAAGGACTTGGCATTGGCAAAATCGGTTTTCCGTGCCTGAACGTTCATGCCTGCGTCTCCTCGGAAACGGCCAGGCTGCGTTGGCGACGGGTCTCGGCGCGCGCAGTCTTGCTTGAAGTCGATGGGGCGGTCGAGCGGGACGGCCTGGCGTCGTCCGACAGGTTCTCGACGATCGTTGCCAGCGCCTCCATCAACGTCGCGCGGACCTCGGGCGACAGGCCAGCCTGCGCTTCCTCGAAAATGACATCGGCGCGGGCGCGCATCGGTCCAATCAATTCGCGGGCCTTGGCGGTGGTGAACACCATGCGGGCGCGGCGGTCGTTCGGGTCCTGCTGCCGTTCGACAAGGCCGGCCGCGACCATCCGGTCGATGTGGCGGCAAAGGGTCATCGGTTCGAGATCGACCTGAGCGGCGAGCGCGGCTTGGCTCAACCCCTCCTGCCGGGAGAGGCGGGCAATGATCCGCAATTGTGCGGTTGTCATCTCGATATCGCGGTTGTGCTCGGCAAAGCGTCGGCGCATCAGGCGTGCGGCGTCAATGAGCAAAAAGCCGAGACTCGGCCGCGGAGGGGGATCAGATCGCTGAAACATGGCCGGAATATAATAAGCCAAATTATAATAGGCAAGGCATCAATGTGCGGAAATGGGATTCTCGTCATCGAAATCTGCGCTCGCGTGAGAAAGAGGGCGCACCCGCCGCTTCAGCATCGGCCTGAAATTCGGAATTGCTTTTCGACAAAGCAAGATGTGTCAATTCAAAGAGTTAGAGTATCCATTTTGCGTCCGATCGGACGCAGGACGCTCCAGGCCGTCTGGTCCCGTGACCGATCGGATGAATCGAAGCGATACGCAATGATTGTTTTGAAATCACCTGCAATTCTTGTTTGCGGGAACAATGAGGGCTTAACAGCAACGTTGCAATTCTAATTGCGCGCGGCATCTGCGCCGCCAAGCGGCGACATGGCGATCCGACCGTCCCGCGGCATGACGGCAACGAGAGACCGCCCGCCGCAGCGGCCGGCAGATTGCCCGCCGGCGGTGCTTGGATCTGACGCAAAGGCGCCAGCTTAGAGCGTCGGTCCGAAAGTCGGAATCGATTTTCGGACCACACGACGTGTCGAATCAATCAGAGTGCGCGTCCTTTGTGCGTCCTGTCGGACGCACGGCGCGCTAGACCGAAAGGGCGCGCGCCTCATAGGGCGTTTCGCCGAACACGCGCCTATAGCGCGCGACCGCCTCCGGATCGCCGCTCGCTTTGGCCGGATTGTCGGACAGCTTGACGGCGGTGCGGCCTTCGACCTTTGCCACCTTGCAGACTAAAGAGATCGGATCGAGCGCGCCCATCGGCTCGGGCGCGGCGCCGCGAAAATCATTGGTGAGATTGGTACCCCAACCGAAGCTCATCCGCACCCGGCCGTCGAAATGGCGGTAGGTTCGTTCGATGGTGTCGGCATCCATGCCGTCGGAAAAGACCAGCAGTTTCTCGCGCGGATCCTCACCCATCATTCGCCACCAGGCGATAATCTCCTCGCCGCCCTGTATCGGCGGAGCGGAATCGGGCCGAAAGCCCGTCCATTTGGCGAGCCATGCGGGCGCATGGGCGAGGAAAGAGCCGGTGCCGTAGGTGTCCGGTAGAACGATCAGTAGGTTGCCGTCGTAATAGCTCTGCCATTGCTCCAGCACCGTGTAGGGCGACAAGCGCAGCTCCGCGTCGCTGTCGGCGAGAGCCGCGAGCACCATCGGCAACTCATGGGCGTTGGTGCCGATCGCTTCAAGGTCGGTCTCCATCGACAAGAGCACGTTCGACGAGCCGATGAACCGGTCGCCGAGCCCTTCCTTCAGCGCTTCGACGCACCAGCGCTGCCAGAGGAAGGAATGCCGGCGCCGGGTGCCGAAATCGGTGATCTTGAGATCGGGCAGCTGTTGCAGCCGCTCGACCTTTCCCCACATCTTTGCCTTGGCCCGGGCATAGAGGATGTCGAGTTCGAAGCGCTTGAACTCCTTCATCACGGCGCGCGAGCGCAACTCGTTGATGATGGCGAGCGCCGGGATTTCCCACATCATCGTGTGGGTCCACGGGCCGTGAAAGTCGAGTTCGAACTGGCCGTTCACGCGGCGCAGCTCGTATTCCGGCAATTGGAAATCGGCAAGCCATTCGAGAAAATCCGGCCGGAAGATCTGCTTGGTGCCGTAGAAGGTGTTGCCGGCGAGCCAGATCATCTCGCGCTTGGAAAAGGTCAGCTGCCGGGCATAGTCGAGCTGGTCGCGCAGCTCGTCCTCGTCGATGATGTCGGCGAGGTGGACATGCTTTGACCGGTTCATCAACGAAAACGTCACTGAAACGTCCGGATGCAGTCCCCGAACCATCTGCAGCATCAAAAGCTTGTAGAAATCGGTATCGAGCAGGCTGCGTACGATCGGGTCGAGCTTGAACGTGTGGTTCCAGACCCGGGTAGCGATGTCGGTCGCGACCATTCCACTCATCGGCCAAAGTCTTCCAGTCAAAACAGGCGGTGGCGACCGGTCGGCGCTTTGAGGAGCGAGTCGCCGGGCGCTGGCAGATTGCAACATGGCGCCGTCGCCGGAAGCTGCAAGCGGGGATTGACCCGAACTGGGCGTTGCCTTGCCCGTTGTTGCGGAACGGGCTCAGCCCTTTTGGGTTTCCAGACGATTGAAGACCCGCTTCAACGAGCCCATCGATTGGGTTACATTGCGGCAGTCGTGCTGCGCTTCCGCCAGCGCCTCCGCATCGACCGGCTTGCCGCTCTCCAATTCTTGCAGAAATTCGCATATTTCGTCGACACGATTGCCGATGGAGTCGATGGCTCCTTGGAGATCCTCCTTTTTTACAACCATTTCTGCCTCACTGCGCCGGCGCCCCTTCGTCGAAGTATCTGAATATATCACCTGTCATGTTGTGGAAAGCACGACGGCGCGGAAATGGCTCGTGGCTCAGGAGTTTCAGGCGGGTGTCAGATGACGAGATCGTGAAGCGGCTTGACCGCCTGGCTTCCCGGAAAAATGTCACGCGCCAGGACCTGTTCGGACAGGCCGAGATGATCGCGCAGGATACCCTTGAACACCGCTCGCAGGTCGGTGGTCGGCTTCAGGTCGCGGCCGTCCTGCAGGTCGGCTTTGCGCAGCCCCGGCCAGTCGGTGACGACGCGGCCGCCCTTGACGGCGCCGCCGAGCAAAAAGGCCGTCGTCGCCGTGCCGTGATCCGTGCCGTCATTGCCGTTCACCCAGGCGGTGCGACCGAATTCGGTGACGATGGCGATCACGGTGTCGTTCCAGGCCCGGCCGAGCGTCGTCGCCATGTCGGCGAGCGACAGATCGAGGGCTGTGAGCAGCTTGGCCAGGCGGCCGTGATCGGCGCCTTCCTTAACGTGAGTATCCCAGCCTTCGTAGCTGATCGTTGCGAGCCTTGGTCCGTCGGGCTCGGCGAGCAGTTTGGCGGCGCCATTGGCGAGCAGTCGGAAGGCGCGGGCCTCGCCCTTGCCGACGTCGAAATGGCCCTGTCCCATCATCCGGTCGGTTTCGAGCCCTTCCGACAGCACTTTGGCGAGTTGCGGATCGGTTTCGCCATAAAGTGACGCAAGACGCATCGCCGTGTCCTCGCCGGCCGGCCGGAAACTCTGCGGCGCCCAGGTCAGCGTGCCGGCCGGGCCGGTCAGGATCATCGGCACCGTCGGCCCGATCGCCAGGCTCGCGGCCGTTCGGATCGGCTTTCCGGCGGGCAGGGCGCTGGCAACGCGGTTCAGCCAGCCGCTGGCCGCGGTGGAATCGGGGCCGGACAAGCCGGTTTCGAGAACGTTCTGGCCATCGAAATGCGAGCGCTCGCGATAGGCCGTCGCCACCGCGTGCACGATGAGCGCCTGGCGCTGCAGATAGCGCTGGTGCAAGCGCGGCATCGCCTCGTTCAGGGCGAAAAAGCCGTCCGACAGCGGCAAGACGTCCTTGCCGGCTTCGCCGAGCGCCAGAGCGGCGCGCAAGGCCCGATAATTGGGATCGCCGATCGGCGCGACGGCCGCCATGCCGTCGAGAGCGCCCCGCAGGATGACGACGACGAAGCGCGGGTCGCGGGTTCCGGCAAAGCCGGCCTTCGGCATCACCGCCCAACTGGCAAAGACACTGGCCCCGACGAGAAACTTGCGCCGGCTGACGGCCGCGTAGCTGCAGGTCTCCATGACGCTATCTCCGCTGGAATTCCGGGCTCATGAGCAGCAAGGCAAAGGCTTGGCGGGGGCTTTCGGCCCGCTCGATCGCCTGCTTCGTCTGCGGCGACATCAGATCGCCGAGGACCTCCGCCGCGACCGTGCGCGGCGCGACGGGTTTGGCGCGCGCAGCGAGAAACTGCGCAAAGTCGAGCCGGTTGGTCATTGCGTCGGCGGCAAGCCACCCTTGCGAGTCGCCCGGATAACCGGCCGGCGAGAGCGGCGACCAGGGCAATTGGCCGAGCACTTTCAGAGCACGGCTCTGATCCTTCGGCGTCGTGTCGACCGGCAGAGCGCGGACCGCCGCAAAGACGAATTCCTGCGGCGTGCGCAGCTTGGTGCGCGGCGCCGCCCAGGATCGCGGATCGCTGACGAGAGCCCGGGTCACCGCACCGAGGTCGCCTTTGCTCTGGACGAAGACCGCTGCGAGATCGGCGACGAGATCGTCCGGCGGATCGTCTGCGACGAAGGACTGGGTGAGCTTGAAGGCCAGATGCTTTGCCGTCGCTGGATGATGGGCGAGCCGGTGGATGATCGCGCTGGCCTGCGCTTCGCCCGGCTGTGCAAATGTCGCGCCCATCCAGGTGACGACGCCGGGTTCATGCATCGCCTTATTGAATATGAATTGGCCAAAGCCCGCCCGCTTTTTCAAGCTGTTGGCGACCGTCCAGCCGCTCAGCGCATTGGCGAGCGCGCGCACATCGGCCTGGTCGTAGCCGCCATCGACGCCGATCGTGTGCAGCTCCATCAATTCGCGGCCGTAATTCTCGTTGAGCCCCCACTTGCCGGGATGGCGCTTGGCGATCGGACTGTGGATTCCGGCCGATAACGCATTGTCGAGATAGAAGAGCATGGTCGGGTGGTGGGCGACAGCGAACAGCATGTCCTCGAAGCGGCCAAGCACATGCGGGCGGATCGCCTCGCGCTCATAGGCGCCGACGCTGGCCCGGGTCATGCTGCTGCGATCGGCTTCGACCGCGAAATGGTTCGACCAGAAGCTGACCAGCCGCTCGAAGAAGCCGATCGGTGCCTGCTGCGATCGTGCGAACAGAGCGTCGACCGCGGCGTCGTAATGGGCCTGTTGCGGTTTCTTCAAGCGCTCTGCATCCAGCGCCGCCTGCAAGGCCGCGACACTGGATGTCGTGCCGCCTGCGGCCGTGCTGGCACCCATGCCGGCGCCGCTTGCGGCGGCGGGAATGGCGGTGGTGTTTCCGGTTTTTCCAAGGGCGCTTTCGAGCGCCTTCATCTGCTCGCGGATGGCGGCAAAATGCGACCGCACTTCGAAGAGGATGGCGGACGTTTGCGGCAGGCTGGCATCCTGCGGCAGGCGCGATTGCGTTTCGGCCTCGCCGATCAACGCGCCGACCGGATCGTCGGCGAGATGGTCGGCAGCGCCGGGCTGCAATCCCAGGCCAAAGCGTGATGCGGCAAATGCGGGGGCTGCTTCGATCATCGTCGGATGTCTCGAATGGTGAACAATAGCAGTCGATTTGTGTCGGCCGGTTTGTCTCGATCGGCCTAGCATCGTGCGGCAGCGATCCTTGCGGATTGTCTGACGCTGCATTGTTGCCCCACTGAAATATTCGCCCGCATTACGTCGGAAGGAAGGCAATTGTTACAGGCCGCGATAAAATTGCTTTCCGCAAGGCCGCGGGCCGATCGGCAGTCTTGAGAAAAGCCGACATCGCCCATTTTGGTTTGATCGCGCTTGCGATAGAGGCGTGTGACTCGCCTCCGCCGGCGAGGGCTCGAAGTCACGCTTCCAAGGGAGGGCACCATGGCTGACACACAGCACGTCTTGGATACGCCGTCCCCGGAAAACCGCCTCGCGGTCTATGACGACGACGGCTATCTCGCCGAGCCGTTTCTCGACACTGTCCGCGAGGCGCTCGGCGCCGAGGATGCGAATTTCCTGCAGGTGGTCGTTGTGCCGCTGCATGAATCCGAACTCGGCGATCTGTTGCGCAATCTCGACCATGACGAGCGCCAGACGCTCGTCCGCCTGCTCGGCGAGCAGTTCGACTATACGGCGCTGACCGAGGTCGACGAGGCGATCCGGCTGTCGATCGTCGACGCGATGCCAAACGAGCAGGTCGCCGAGGCCCTGCGCGAACTCGATTCCGACGACGCGGTCTACATTCTGGAGGATCTCGAGGAGGAGGATCGCACCGAGATCCTCGCCAAGCTGCCGTTTCGCGAACGGCTGCGACTGCGGCGCTCGCTGGATTATCCCGAGGAATCGGCCGGCCGCCGAATGCAGACGGAATTTGTCGCCGTGCCGCCTTATTGGACCGTCGGCCAGACCATCGACTACATGCGCGAAGAGGAGGATCTGCCGGAATCCTTCGCCCAGATCTTCGTTGTCGATCCGACCTTCAAGCTGCTCGGCGCAGTTTATCTCGATCGCATCCTCCGGGCCAAACGACCGGCCAAGATCGAGGAGATCATGCATGAGACGCGCCATGCCATTCCGGCCGAGACTGATCAGGAAGAGGCGGCGCAGATTATCGAGCAATATGATTTGCTCTCCGCCGCGGTGGTCGATGAGAACGAGCGGCTGGTCGGCGTGCTGACCATCGACGATGTCATCGACATCGTCCAGCAGGAGGCGGAAGAGGATTTCCGTCGCATGGCCGGCGTCGGTGACGAAGAGATTTCCGACACGGTGATCACGGCGGCGCGCTCACGCTTCTTGTGGCTGCTCATCAATCTGGCGACGGCGATCCTCGCCTCTTCGGTCATCGGCCTGTTCGACGCAACGATTCAGCAGATGGTGGCGCTCGCCGTGCTGATGCCGATCGTCGCCTCGATGGGGGGAAATGCCGGCACACAGACGATGACGGTGGCTGTGCGGGCGCTGGCCTCGCGCGAACTCGACATCTATAACGCCGCGCGCATCATCCGCCGCGAGGTGCTGATCGGCCTGCTCAACGGCGCGCTGTTCGCGCTGGTGATCGGCGTCGTCGCCTCGGCGTGGTTCGAGGATATCGGGCTTGGCGAGGTGATTGCCATCGCCATGATCGTCAACATGTTGGCCGCGGCGCTGGCGGGTATCCTCATCCCGATCGTGCTCGATCACTTCGGCGTCGACCCGGCGATCGCCTCGGGCACCTTCGTGACGACCGTCACCGACGTTGTCGGCTTCTTCGCCTTTCTCGGCCTGGCGACCTGGTGGTTCGGGATCTGACGGAGCGAGCGCCGTGATGGTCGTATCAAACGCAATCGTTCAGCCAATATTGACTTTTACGTAAGTCATGGCGCAAGCATGGACTCGGCACACGAGGCCCAGGGGCGCATGCGGGAACATTACACGATCACGGAGCTGACGCGGGAATTCGGCATCTCGACGCGGACCATCCGCTTTTACGAGGACGAAAACCTGATCCACCCGATCCGACGCGGCCGCACCCGGCTGTTCCGGCCCTCCGATCGCCAGCTTTTGAAGAACATCCTGCGTGGCAAACGTCTCGGCTTCTCGATCTCCGAGATCCGCGAGATCATCCAGATGTATCGCGAGCCGCCGGGCGAGGCGGGCCAACTGCGGACCATTTTGCGAAAGGTCGCCGACCGGCGCGCCGAGCTGATGCAGAAGCGCCGCGACATCGAGGACATGCTGGTCGAATTGGAATTGGCCGAGGAGGCTTGCCTGACCCGTATGGCCGAACTCGGCGTTGGCCAGACCTCGCGCTCGGGCTGACAGCGAGGCGCCGAGCCCGGTTGGCGATCCGGGCGGTTGGCCGGCGAATGGCGCGCCTTGTGTGTTCGGGTCAGTTCTTCTTGGCGCCAGCGTCGCCGGCGTCGAAGCTGCAGGCGGCGATAACTTGGCGGATCCGCGTCATATCGGCCGGGCTCGCGTCATTCTCCATCAGCCGGTCGAACAGGTTCTCCGCTTTCAGCTGCTTGTCGGCGCAGGCGCAGTAGAGCTCGCAGAAGGCGGCGTCCTGGCTGGCACGGCAGGCCTTGGTGCAGTCGCTGTTGAAGATCGCGTCGCGATTTGGTGGGGCGATCGTCGCCGCCAGCGCCACCAGGCCAAACAGCAGCGGCTGGTGCAGAAGATAAATGACGAGCGCATGGCGGCCGGCAATTTCCAGCGGCTTGAGCCGGGCCAGCTTGGTGTTCCAGCCGCGCATCGCGTCGATAAAGCCGCGATTGACGGCGATCTGCCCGGCCGCGATGCCGATCAGCACCGCCCCGAAGAACGGAAAGATCGGCACCAGATCGTTCGACAAAGGCATCTTGTCGCTGAACCAGCCGATCCAGGCGAGCCAGCGGCTTTCGAAGATCGGACTGTTGATGACGCTTGGCGCAGCCACCACGGCGATGCCGCAGAGTGCCGTCAGAACGGCCGGAAGCCGCAGGAAGGCAAGGCCGAGGAGGCTCGCCAGGGCGATATGCTGCAGGATACCGAAAAAGACGAAGCTGTTCGGCGTGACATAGAGCGTGACCGCCGTCACCGCGATCGCGCCGGCGCTGATCTGGGCAAGCCGGACCAGGAATTTGCGCCAGCGGATCTCTCGGCCGTGGGCGAGGACCAGGCTGAAGCCGACGAGAAACAGGAAACTGGAGGCGATACACCGCGCGAAGATGCGCCAGCCACCCTGGCCGGTCAGTCCCTGCGCGACATAGGAGAAATGTTCAAGATCCCAGGTGAAGTGGTAGATGGCCATCGCGGCGATGGCGATGGCGCGGGCGATATCGATGATTTCGACGCGGCCACGGGCCGACGGATTGACGCTCTCGGACACGGATTATCCTTTTCCATTGCGGCAAGCCTCTACAGTGTTCGCTTGCGGCGCGAAAGCGACGGTGGCGCTGGGGCCGAGGCAACCCGCAGGGCTTGACCACGGCTGGCGAGCGGCATTTTGCGCCTATTTCTTCCGGTTCAGGTGCGCCACAGGCGCCAAATGACCGTTCGAAAAGGCTGCATGTCATGAAATTCATCGAAGCCGGCACGGCGAAGATCCCCGCCATCGGTCTTGGCACCTACACGCTGGAGGGCAAAGACTGCGTCGAGATGGTCGCCCGTGCGATCGATGTCGGCTACCGGCATCTCGACACGGCGCGCATGTATGGCAACGAGCGCGAGGTCGGCGAGGGCATCCGCCGGAGCGGGATCGCTCGTGACGAGGTCTTCGTTACCACCAAGGTCTGGTGGACCGACCTCGCGGAAAAGGACTTCGCTGCGGCAGCCCGGGATTCGATCGACGCGCTCGACATCGGTGCCGTCGATCTGTTGCTGATCCATTGGCCCAATCCCGAAATTGCACTCGAAGAGACCATGGACGCGCTCTGCCGCGCGGTCGACGACGGACTGACGCGGCATATCGGCGTCGCCAACTTCACCTCGACCTTGCTCGACGAGGCGGCCGCGATGGCCGCCCATCCGCTGGTCTGCAATCAGGCCGAATACCATCCCTTCCTCGCTCAGGATCAGGTTTTGGCCGCCTGCCGCCGGCATGACATGGGGTTGGTCGCCTATTCGCCGATCGGTCGGGGCGGGGAGGTGCTGACCCATCCGGTGATCCGTGCGGCCGCCGCGCATCACGGCAAGTCGCCGGCCCAGATCGTATTGAAATGGGAAGTCGAGCAGGATCGCGTCGGCGCGATCCCGCGCACGTCCAAGCCGGAGCGGCTTGCGGAGAATCTCGCGATCTTCGATTTCACGCTGAGCGACGACGAAATGGCCGCGATCACCGCCTTGACCCAGCGGCGCGAGCGGTTGGTCAATCCCTCCTTCGCACCGCACTGGGACCGTATCTGATGGATCCGGCGACGCTGACGAGAATTGGCGCGCAAGCTCGCGACTGGATCAATTCGGTTCTGCACTTCTTCTATCAGCCGTCGACCCTGGCGCAGATTGCAGCCGTTGCCGGCTGCGTCCTCGTCGCCGTTCTCCTCGATCGGCTGACCCGGTCGTCGATCGATGCGCAGGCTCGCAAAATCCGAGCCGCACCGAGCCTGCTGCGCATCATCGCGGCCTTGCGCCGGCGCATGAAGCTGGTGTTTTTCGTCCTCTGCGTCTGGCTTCTGACCCTCGCCGACAGCGCCGCCGGCGGGCCGCAATCCTCGATCATCTCGATCGTCTTCAAGCTGTCGCTCGCCTATCTCGTCATTTCGGTCGGTTCACGCATCGTGCGCAACCGGCTGGCGGCGCGCATTATCACCGTCACCGCCTGGGTGGTCGCGGCCCTGTCGATCATGGATTTGACCGAACCGGTCTCGAAGGCACTGGACGCGACGGGGGTGCAGATCGGCGGCTCGCGGATCTCGGCGCTGCTGGTGATCAAGGCCGTCATCGTGCTGGTCGTCACGCTGTGGCTGGCCTCGGTGATCGGCAATTTCCTGGATACGCGGGTGAAGCGCAGCGAAGAATTGACTCCGGCGCTCAGGGTGCTGATCGGCAAGTTGCTCAAGGTGACGCTGGTGCTTGTCGCCTGCGTTGTCGCCCTTGCCGCCGTCGGGGTGGATCTGACCGCGCTGACGGTGCTGTCGGGCGCTCTCGGCGTCGGTCTCGGCTTTGGCCTGCAGAAGGTCGTCTCGAACTTCATTTCGGGGATCATCATTCTCACCGACCGGTCGATCAAACCGGGCGACACGATCTCGCTGGGCGATACCTTCGGCTGGATCCGTGAGCTCCGTGCCCGCTTCGTTTCGGTGATCACCCGCGACGGCAAGGAATATCTGATCCCGAACGAGGACTTCATCACCAATCAGGTGATCAATTGGTCTTTTTCCAACGATCTGGTGCGGATCGACGTGACCTTCGGTGTCTCCTACGATTCCGATCCGCATGACGTGATTCGTATCGCCAAGGAGGCGACAACCTCGGTCGCCCGGGTGGTCTCTGACAAGCCGGTGGTCTGCTGGCTGACAGGCTTCGGCGACTCGTCGCTTGATTTCGTCGTCCGCTTCTGGATCCGCGATCCGCCGGCGGGGCTCACCAACGTCAAGGGTGAGGTATTGTTGGCGCTATGGGATGCGTTCAAGGCGAATGAGATCGGCATCCCGTTCCCGCACCGCGAGATCATCATGCGCACGCCGGTCACGCTGGCTGGGAAGGGCGGCGAGGCAACAGCTTCGTCCGTCCCGGAGGAGAGCGTCGAGACCCGCAAGGCGCACGTGGGCGCAAGCGGGGAGGCATCACGCGCCGCCGACCCGACGTCTGCGGCCGAGTAGCGCCGAGGCGAAGTGGCCGCGTCGTGGCTGCGCTGCAAGCTTCGCGGTCGCTCGCTATGCTTCGTGTCGGTGGGGGCCGAATCGCGGCGCCGCAGCTGTCATGGAGCCATTCCCTGTTTTTCTATGTTGCGAAGATCGGTTGGCTTCTCGTTCAGCCCCTTGTCGCCATCCTTGCCGTCGCGGTTCTCGGCCTCGTTCTGGGGTGGTTGCGCTTTCGTCGGCTTGGCTTTGTCCTGGTCGGCTTGGCGCTCGCCGCTCTGGCGGTCGTCAGCCTCAGCCCGCTCGGTCTGCTGATGATGGCGCCGCTGGAAAATCGCTTTCCTCGGCCGCAACTGCCGCCGACGATCACGGGTCTCGTTGTGCTCGGCGGTGCGTTCGATACGCGGATCGCGCAGACGCGCCGGCTCCCGGAGCTCAACGACGCCGCCGACCGGGTAACCGAAGCGCTGATTCTTGCCCGCCGCTATCCAAAGGCGAAGGTGATCTTTTCCGGCGGCGACGCCTCGATCTTGGCCGACGATGTGCCCGAGTCCCAATCGGCGAAGCGTTTCTTCCTCGATTCGGGGCTGGCCCCCGATCGGCTCATTCTCGACGACAAGGCCCGCGACACCTCCGAAAACGCCCGCCGCGCCAAGGCCTTGGCCGATCCGAAACCGGGCGAGATCTGGATCTTGATCACGTCGGCCTTCCACATGCCCCGCGCCGTCGGCTGTTTCCGAAAGGCCGGCTTTGCCGTTCTGCCCTTTCCGGTGGACTACCGGACACCCGGCGGCGACGCGGTCTGGCGCCCGTCGATGGCGACGGTGCGCAATCTCGAGCACGTGCATTTCGCCGTTCGCGAATATCTCGGGCTTCTGGCCTATTGGCTTAAGGGGCGCACCAGCGCGCTGTTTCCGGCGCCGCTTCCGGCGCCGCTGGCTGTGCGAGGCCAAGCTCCAGCCGTCTCGCCAGCGGCTCGTCCCGCCGGCTGAAATGCCGGAGCATAAGCGCGGCCAAAATCGCCAAATAGGTGAACGGCCTCCAGCATCGGCCCGACAATCGGCATCGATTTTCGGCAAAGCACGATGCGTCGATTCAAAGGGCGAGAGCGACCTTTCTGCGTCCGATAGGATGCAGGGCGCTCTAATAAATTTCCAAAGGTCGTCGACCGGCCGGCCTGCAGGCTGCTGTATTGAGGGAATTGGGGGCTCCGGATGCCAGACCGAGGGTCAAGCATCGTGCAAGGCTGGAATGCGAAAAACGGTGGAGTTTTTATGCGCCGGTCCGCTTGTGGCCGCATGTGTTAAGCGATAATTAACGCGCCGAGCTGGCGACGGGGGAACGTGACCGGCTCAAAAATCTGGGGTTCAGGATAGTTTCTGATCATGGATGACAGCGTACGGAAGTCCTGCTGGGGCGTCACCGTTTGGACGGTTGCGATCTTCACGGCTCTGATGTTGATTGGTTTTCTCTGCACCAATGCCGGCACCGTGGCGATCGCCGCGAGCTGACGGTGGTGCGATGAGGGGCGCAGAGCGCCCCTCATCGCAGACCTGCGAGTCTTGATCGGCATGCGCTCGGCCCGCCCCTCGGGAGGCTCCGCGTGTGTCGATGCGGCGGTTCGGCGCCGGGCTGGCGTCTTGCATTGATGGGGATAGCCGCCCGATTGCGTCGCGCCGGCCCTTGGCATGAGGCTGCGGCTTCGCCAGATGTCAGACGATGGCACTTCACCTTCTCAAGCTCTGTGTCGGCGTCGACAGCGTCGAGGATCTCGCCGCCCATATCGCGCATCGTCTCGCCGTGTCCGGCGCGGCGGTCACCTGGCACATCACCCGGATGGTGCCGAAGCGGATCGATGAACTCATCGACGGCGGCTCGCTCTATTGGGTGATTCGCGGGCAGGTGCAGGCGCGTCAGGTCATCGTCGGGATCGAGCCCTTCACCGATCACGAGGGGATCGGCCGCTGCCGGATCCTGCTTGATCCGACGCTGGTGACGACGCGGCATCAGCCGAAACGGCCGTTCCAGGGGTGGCGCTATTTGAAGGGCGCGGACGCGCCCGCCGACCGCATGCAGGCCGAAGAAGGAGCGGACGATCTTCCGCCGGACCTGTCGCGGGTCCTTGAGGAACTCGGCGTTATCTGACGGCCGACTGCGGCATCGTCCGGACCATCGACATGAATGCCGCCGACGGCCGATGCGGTGGTGGAGATGCCGGTGCGATCACCGAAATCGCATGCGCACGGCGGTCGTACCGCTGGGCGCCTGGGCGCGAATGCGGGTGTAGGCGACCGGCTGCGAGGCCCGCCAGGCGCGGGCGCCATAAGACAGGAGCAGCCCGACCAGTTCCTTGGCCTTGACCCGTGAGCGTCCGTCCCGGGCGTCGCCAAGGCGCAGTGCCGCTTGCTGCAGGGGATGGATGCCGGCCGGAAGCGCCTCCGGGGCCGACGTGCTCGCAGGGCCCGGCGCGTTCAGATTGCGGCTCTGATTCTCGATCGACATGACTTCCCCTCGTTACTCGACACGGCCGGCGGTTCAGGCTTGGACGTCCGCCGCATTCAAACGTCGAGGCATTTCGCCCCATGATCCGCGTCGCTCTCTCGCACCCCCATGCGAGTCGAAGCGGCGGACACTCCCTGTCCGGCAATGCGGCGTCATGCCGTTGGACCGTCTGCCGGATGTGGCCTCTGCGGCGATCGGTGACGCAATCGCTTGGAGCCGTCCGTGGCGAGGCATCATGCCTCGCTCAATGGTGCATCGCCGGTGGCCGTGATGGGCCTGGATCCGGCGACACGCCGTGTCGTTTTCTCGCCGAGCGGGCGAGCCGGCTGCGGCCGCCTCAGTTGGCGACGGCGTAGCAGTTGAAGGCGTGGCGCTTGAGGGCCGCGCAGGCTTGCCAGGCCTGATCCTTGTCGTCGAAGCCGGAGAACCGGGCGCGATAGAGCGTGCCGCTGCCGGTCTTGACGCTTTCGGTGAAGGGCTGTGCTTCCGCTAGCCGCGACCCGACGGTGGTCTGGGCCTTTTTCAGCATCTCCATCGCCTGGGACGCGGAGTCTGTCGCTGCGATCTGGACGACCCAGGGCGAGCGATCTGTCGGCTGTACCACCTCCGACGCGGTGTTCCGCTTTATAGAACCGACCGTCCCGCGGTCGATGTCGGTCGTGCCCTGATCGAGCGCTGCCGGTGACAGCGTGGCGCCGTTTACAGCCGCCGGGCGAACCAGTGGCAGGATCGCTTCGGCCGCCGCGTTGCCGACCGGGCGGTCTTCGACGAGGGCGGCGCGGATAGCATCGACGCCGACGAGCGGACGGGAGGTCGGAGTCGGCATGCGCTCGGCGATGTCCCTGCCGGTGTCGGTGCCGTAGGCCATGGCGATGCGGTCGCTGATCGACATGCCCTCGTCGACCGACGGGCGGCTGTCCGGCACCGGCCCGTGCTTCGGCAGGGCGGCGATCTCGACATTGCTGTCCGGACGGGCGGCGATCAGCGGGCCGCTGTCGCGGGTGCTGGCTTTCGGCACATAGCGCTTCAGCAACTCGACCATGTGGTCGTCGCGCGAGCGCCCCGAGGTGCCGCCGAAGACTGCGGCGACGACGCTCTTCCCGCCCTCATGGACCGAGGTGACGAGATTGAAGCCGGACGCGTTGATATAGCCGGTCTTGATGCCGTCGACGCCCTTGTAGCGGCCGAGGACACGATTGTGATTGCCGAGCCGGCGACCGCGGAAATTGTACGAGCGTGTCGAGAAATAGCCGTAATATTCCGGAAAATGTTCGTAGAGCGCGATACCGAGCGTCGTCATGTCGCGGGCCGTCGTGTGCTGCTCGTCGTTCGGCAGTCCGTTGGCGTTGCGGAAGATCGTTCGGGACATGCCGAGCCGGCGCGCTTTCTCGGTCATGCGCTTGGCGAAGGTCGATTCCGATCCGGCTTCGTATTCGGCCAACACCACCGCGGCGTCGTTGGCCGACTTGGTGACCAGTGAATTGATCGCCTCGTCGACGGTCAGATAGGTGCCGGGGCGAAGGCCGAGCTTCGAGGGCGGTCGGGACGCGGCATAGGACGACACCGGCATCTTGTCGTCGAGATGGATCTTGCCGCTCTTCAGCGCCTCAAAGGTGAGGTAGAGCGTCATCATCTTGGTCAGCGACGCGGGATAACGATATTCATCGCCGCGATCATTATAGAGCACCTTGCCGGTGTTCGCATCGATGACGAAGCCGGAGTAGTTCGGGTTGGCCGCGCTGGCCGGAGCGACGCTCATGGCGACGGCAAGCCCGGCGCCGACAATAGCGGCGACGGTCAATCTGGTCAGGTTTCGTGCGGTTCTTCGCAGCTGCAACGGGTCGAATGGCACGCGGGAACTCTTTGATCGTGTTTATGTCGCGGCGTTTTCGGGAACCCTCTGATTCTCTCACGTGGAAAGTCGAAGGTTAACCGGGTGTGGGGCCGTTGTGATGACTGACAGGTTAATCGCTTCGGGATTACCAATCGGTTTATGACGATCATATTTCGTTCAGGCTGCCGTGCTGTGGATAGCCGAAGATTGCAAAAATGATAAAAGCACCTTATGGATGAAGTGCGGCGCAGCAGGCGCCTTGAAAGTTTTTGTGCAATGCAATATATTTTGAGTCACAGCGCAATGCGGTGAACGAGGCTCTGGGTGACAGCCCGGTCTTGCCTGCCGATTTCAGACTGTACCGACAGGAAGGGAAAATCGACATGTACAATTACGAAGACGCCGGCAAAATGACCAAGGAAGCCATGGACAACGCTCTGAAATCCTTCGCGGCGATGACCAAGGGGTTCCAGCAGATCACGGCGGAGACGGCCGATTTCACCAAGCGGTCCTATGAGAACCAGACCGCGATGGTCGAGAAGCTGTTCCAGGCCAAGACCCTCGACAAGAGCATCGAGGTTCAGAGCGAATTCGCCAAGTCGGCCTATGAGTCCTGGGTCGCGCAGATGACCAAGATCGGCGATCTTTACGCCGACATCGCCAAGGAAACCTACAAGCCGTTCGAGCAGGTCGCCACCGCCGCTTCGACCGCAGCCGTCAAGACGGCTAAGGAGGCGACCACCGCCGCCGAAAAGAAGGTAGCGGCTGCCGCCAACTGACTCGCCCACTTAAGTCCATCGGCGCCGACCTATAGCCGCAGTGGCATTTTGCGACGTCGAATTTGATAAAAGGCCCGGTTTCAGCCGGGCCTTTTTGCGTTAGTGTTTCGGAAAGGTCTGCGCCGCGAGCTGGTCAGGCACAACGCGTGGCAGGACCGTCTTAAATTCTCATGACACGTGCATACATACGACCCATGGCGATGCTGGCTGAACGGACGGAAGCGGGTATGGAAGAGAGGCGCGGCGTATGGCCGCTCACGCTTCAGGGTGACGACGACAAGGACGGCGGTGACACGGATCGCGGAACGTCTGTCATCACCCGCACGAAACCGAAAACGAAGCGACCGAGCCTTTACAGAGTGCTGCTTCTGAACGACGATTACACTCCGATGGAGTTCGTCATCCACGTTCTGGAAAGGTTCTTCCAGAAGGATCATGAGGCTGCGACGCGGATCATGCTGCACGTGCATAACCACGGCGTCGGCGAATGCGGCGTCTACACCTTCGAGGTGGCTGAGACGAAGGTCACGCAGGTGATGGATTTTGCCCGTCAGCACCAGCATCCGTTGCAATGCGTGATGGAAAAGAATTGAGGTGAAGCTTGCCGACATTTTCGCAAAGCCTTGAGAAAGCACTTCATCAGGCTCTGACGCTGGCGAACGAACGTCACCAGGAATTCGCGACGCTCGAACATCTGCTTCTGGCGCTTCTCGAGGACAAAGACGCCGCCGCGGTGATGCGCGGCTGCAGCGTCGATCTCGACCTGTTGCGCAAGAATCTGACCGCTTATATCGACACCGAGCTGGCGAATCTCGTCACCGGTCACGATGAGGATTCCAAGCCGACGGCCGGGTTTCATCGGGTGATCCAGCGGGCGGTGATTCACGTTCAGAGCTCTGGCCGCGAAGAAGTCACCGGCGCCAATGTGCTGGTCGCGATCTTCGCCGAGCGCGAGAGCCATGCCGCCTATTTCCTGCAGGAGCAGGAAATGACCCGCTACGATGCGGTCAACTTTATCTCCCATGGCATCTCCAAGCGCCCTGGCGGTTCGGAGAGTCGGCCGCTGCGCGGCGCCGAGGACGAGCAGTCGACCATCGGTCAGGAGGACGAGGGCAAGCGCAAGGCGGCGCCCGACGCGCTGACCGCCTATTGCATCAATCTGAACGAAAAGGCCGAGACCGGGCGGATCGACCCGCTGATCGGCCGGGCCGAAGAGATCAACCGTACGATCCAGGTGCTCTGCCGGCGCTCGAAGAACAATCCGCTCTATGTCGGCGATCCCGGCGTTGGCAAGACGGCGATCGCCGAGGGCCTGGCCAAGCGGATCGTCGAAGGCGATGTGCCGGACGTGCTTGCCGACGCGACGATCTTCTCGCTCGATATGGGCACACTGCTCGCTGGCACCCGCTATCGCGGCGACTTCGAGGAGCGGCTGAAGCAGGTGGTCAAGGAGCTTGAGGAGTATCCGGGCGCCGTTCTGTTTATCGACGAGATCCACACGGTGATCGGCGCCGGGGCGACATCCGGCGGCGCGATGGACGCGTCCAACCTGCTCAAGCCGGCGCTGTCCTCCGGCGCGATCCGCTGCATCGGCTCGACCACCTATAAGGAATATCGCCAGTTCTTCGAGAAGGACCGGGCGCTGGTGCGCCGCTTCCAGAAGATCGACGTGAAGGAGCCGACTGTCGAGGATGCGGTGTCGATCCTGAAGGGGCTGAAGCCCTATTTCGAGGATTTCCACCGGGTGAAGTTCACCAATGACGCGATCAAGTCGGCGGTCGAACTCTCGGCCCGCTACATCACCGACCGCAAGCTGCCGGACAAGGCGATCGACGTAATCGACGAGACCGGGGCCTCGCAGATGCTGTTGCCCGAATCGCGCCGCAAGAAGCAGATCGGCGTGAAGGAGATCGAGGCGACCATCGCGACCATGGCGCGGATTCCGGCCAAGGCGGTGTCGAAGGACGACGAGGAGGTGCTCGCCCATCTCGACGAGCAGCTGAAACGTGTCGTCTACGGTCAGGATGCGGCGATCGAAAATCTCGCCTTGGCGATCAAGCTGTCGCGGGCAGGGCTGCGCGAGCCGGACAAGCCGATCGGCTCGTATCTGTTCTCCGGCCCGACCGGCGTCGGCAAGACCGAGGTCGCCCGTCAGCTCGCCTCGGCGCTCGGCGTGGAGCTGTTGCGCTTCGACATGTCAGAATACATGGAGCGGCACACCGTTTCGCGGCTGATCGGCGCGCCTCCGGGCTATGTCGGCTTCGACCAGGGCGGCCTCTTGACGGACGGTGTCGACCAGCATCCCCATTGCGTGCTGCTTCTCGACGAAATCGAAAAGGCTCATCCGGATCTGTTCAACATCCTGTTGCAGGTGATGGACCACGGCCGGCTGACCGATCACAACGGCAAGCAGATCAACTTCCGCAATGTCATCTTGATCATGACGACCAATGCGGGCGCGGCGGAAATGGCCAAGGCCGCGATCGGCTTCGGCAATTCGCGCAAGACCGGCGCCGATGAGGAAGCGATCAACCGCCTGTTCACGCCGGAGTTCCGCAATCGCCTCGACTCGATCATTCCGTTCGGTCCGCTGCCGACGCCGGTGATCCATCAGGTGGTCGAGAAGTTCGTCATGCAGCTCGAAGCCCAGCTGTCGGAGCGCGGCGTGATCTTCGAGCTGACGCCGGAGGCGATCGCCTGGCTGGCGGAGAAGGGCTACGACGAGATGATGGGGGCCCGACCGCTCGCTCGCGTCATTCAGGAGCACATCAAGAAGCCGCTCGCCGACGAGGTGCTGTTCGGCAAGCTCAAGCGCGGCGGCACGGTGCGGGTGAAAATCGTCGAGGACGAAGCGGGCGGCAAGAAGATCAATCTCGAGGCGATCGCCGACGAGGTTCCGCCGCTGCGCGCTAAGCGCTCGGATGCCAAACGGACATCGGGCGCGAAAAAGCGCCAGGTGGTCGCGGCGGACGGGTCGGACATCGACGAGAGGCCTGACGATGGCGAGGCGGCGCCCGCAGCGAGCGCCGGCAACGCGCCGGCGCCGAAAAAGAGCCGGGCCGGCTCGGTGCCGAAGGTGCCGCGCCGCCCCAACTGACGGCGCCCCTTATCGTCGTCTGACGTTTGCGTTTCGAGGCCCGGCCGGTCCTGCTGCTGGCCGGGCCTTGATCCGTGTCTCTCCCTTTCGGAGCCATCTGGGCTCATGATGCTTTCATCGTCTGAAGCTGCAGAGCGCTCGACCCTCGGTTGGATTCTGCTCGGCATGAAGGGCATCGCGAGCCCGCCGGCGCTGATTTTGACGACCGCCTTTTTCGGCTTTGCGGGACTTTGCCGTGAGGCCGGCATCTCGTGGGAAGAGGCGGCCTTCATGACCGGCATGGTCTGGGCGCTGCCGGCGAAGATCATCCTGCTCGGCGCCATCACCGCCGGCACCTCGCTGCCGGCCGCAGCCTTTGCGGTGGCGCTGTCGTCGCTGCGGATGATGCCGATGGTGGTGGCGCTGATGCCGGAATTGCGGGGGGCGAAAACCCGCACGCCGACGCTTCTGTTTCTCTCCCACTTCGTCGCGATCACCGCTTGGGTCTTTGCGATGGAGCGCATGGAGAGCGTGCCGCGCGATAAGCGCGCGGCCTATTTCGGCGGCTTTGCGGTGACGCTGACGGCGATCAACACCGTGCTCGTTGCCGTCGTCTTCAATCTGATGGGTCAGCTGCCGGCGCTCGCAACCGGGGCACTCGCCTTTTTGACACCGGTCTATTTCTTCACCTCGCTCTATGGCTCGGCCCGCGACATCACCGGCCGTCTGGCGCTGTTCTGCGGTATGGCCGCGCTGCCTCCGGCCCATTGGCTGTCGCCGGGCTACGAACTGTTGACGGCGGGGATTGGCGGCGGCTTTGTCGCCTATCTCAGCGCCCGGATCATCGCAGCCCGGCGGAGCGCAGCCTGATGGCCGACTGGACCTATTCCAACGTCGTGCCTTGGTGGCCCTACGTTTTCATCCTGCTTGCCGGATGGCTGCCGACCGACATTTGGCGTTATCTCGGCGTCGTCTCGGCGAGCCGGATCGATGAGACCAGCGAGGCGGCCAAGCTTGCCCGGACGATCGCGACGGCATTGGTCGCTGCGGTCATTGCACAGCTCGTGTTCTTTCCGACGGGCGCGCTGGCCGACATTCCGCTGCCGGTGCGGTTCGGCTCGCTGGCCGCGGGCTTTGCCGCCTATCAGCTTTCGCGGCGGCGCATTTTGGCCGGGATAATCGCCGCCGAGCTGGTCATCGGCGGCTGGGCGCTCGTCGCGATCCTGATCTGATCGACTGGGTGATCAGCCCTTGGCGAGTTCGGCGCGGATCGCCTCGGCATGGGCCTTGATAGTCGCCATCGGCACCTCGCCCATGGCATGCTGCTTCAGCGCCACGCCCGCATAGACCGGAATGACATGGAAATGCAGGTGGAACACGGTTTGGCCCGCCAGTTCCTCGTTGAACTGGGCAATCCGCACCCCGTCGGCGCCGAACGCCGCCTTGGCCGCGCGGGCGAGCTTGGCGACGAGCGGCATCACCGTCGCCAAGGTCTCGTCGGTGGCGTCGAGCAGATTGCGCGACGCCGCCCGCGGGATCACCAGACAATGTCCCTTCGATTGCGGCATGATGTCCATGATCGCCACGGCCGCGTCGGTCTCGAAGAGTGGTTCGGACGGGATTTCGCCCTTCAGGATCTTCGCGAAGATGTTGGCATCATCATAGGCGGGCGTTGCGCTGCTCATGGTCGTTTCCTCGAGGCATCTGGCGGGCGTCTGGCGGATCGGCGCGGATGGTAGGCGTTTGCGATGACATGTCCATGGAGGAATTGGACGCGTGTCGCGAAAGCGGTGCCATCGGCTCGTCGATCGAACTCTTGGGGCAGCGTCGACCAAAAAGCTTTCGTCCTCTCACGGAAAATACGGGCCTGATCTTTTCATTCCGTCAAGACTGTGTCAGCACGAGTTTCCGGCGATTGCTTGCACTCGCAGCGAGCAAGAATGTTGGAGATTTGGCCATGAGTAAGCTTCTTCCCGATCACCTGTTGAGTGGGTACCGCTCGTTTCTCGAGACGCGGTTGCCGGGAGAGCGCGAGCTCATTCGCGATCTTGCCGAGCGCGGCCAGCATCCGAAGACCATGGTGATTGCCTGCTGCGATTCGCGCGCAGCACCGGAAGTTCTCTTCAACTGCTCGCCGGGCGACATCTTCGTCGTGCGCAACGTCGCCAATCTGGTGCCGCCTTACGAGCCGGACGGCGAATATCACTCGACCTCGGCGGCCCTGGAATTTGCGGTCAACTCCTTGGCGGTCGAGCATATCGTGATCCTCGGCCATGGCAGCTGCGGCGGCATCCAGGCGGCGCTGTCGCCTGCCTTCCAGCCGCTGTCGGCCGGCGATTTTATCGGCAAGTGGATGAGTTTGCTTGAACCGGCGGCAAAAGCCATGGGCTCCAACAATCTGATGACTGGTCGCGAGCGCCAGTCGGCGCTGGAGCGGATTGCCATCCGCTATTCGGTCGCCAATCTGCGCAGCTTCCCGTTCATTGCAGAACGCGAAGCCGAAAACACGATCACCTTGCACGGCGCCTGGATCGACATCTCCTCGGGTGATCTGTGGGCGATGGATCCCGAAACAGGCGATTTCCGGATGACGATCAACGAATGAGCCGATGCGCGGGCCGGGGTGCTGACCTTTGCGCCCGGATCGCCCGAATTTCGAGCGATGCCGGCGTGATCAGGGCGGGCCGCCGCATCGGTTTCAAAACGGGATGATTCGGCTGGGTCGGCGGTGCCGCGGGCTGCGTATCGCGCGATCGTGAGGCGCAACGACGAATTCAACCGGCCCGATGCCGGGTTCTGTCACGTTTTGGGACGATCATGCCTTGCGTTGCGGGCGTTCTCTCTCCTTTATGGGGGAGAGACGATCGCGAGTGGACGGCGTCGCCGAGCCTTATCCTGTGGGGGTATTATCATCAATGTATCATGCAATCCGGATTGGTGCGGTGGCCGCTGCACTCGTCGCCATTGCCGGCTGTTCGCGGTCGGTGCCGAGCTATTCCGACAATAGTGGGCCGCCGCCTTTGGCGCCGGTCCCGAGTGGTCAGGTTGCTTCCAATCAGCTGCCTCCGCCGCCGCCGCCGCCGGGCAACACGATGATGAATGACGGCGCCGATGCCGCGGGCAATGCCGAGCTGACGCCGAGCGATGGCAGCGGCAACATGGCGTCAGGCGGTGGCAGCCAGCAGAACACCCAGATGGCCAGCGTCAACCAGCCGGCGCTGTCGCGCAATTCCGTCCTTGGCGCCTATAAAGTCACCACCGACGGCGGCAATTGCCAGATCATTCTGTCGCTGACCAAATGGTCGGGCGGCTATCGCGCGGCCTCGCGAGGCTGCCCCGGCAAGGTCGCCGACGTGTCCGCCTGGGATGTCTCAGGCAGCCAGGTGATCTTGAAAGATTCCGGCGGCGCGACGGTCGCCAATTTGAGTTCGTCCGGCAATGCGCGCTTCGAAGGCCGCACCACCGGTGGCCAGAACGTCACCTTATATCGATAAGGCTGAGCGGTTGCGGCGCGGACATCCCGCGCCGCAACCGGACCGATGCGTCGACTCCATCAGAACTTCGCGTCCCTTTTTAAGCGGGCCGCGGGTGGCGACATCGGCGGCTCTGCCATGTCACGGTCGTCGCGGCAGGCGCGCACCCGTTGCCCTGTGGGCCATGGTAACGCTATGGCTGTCCCCCGATCGACCGCTCAGGGAGCGCTATTTGCCGATGGCGCCCTTGTCGAGTGGCCAGCAGAGGGACCGGACGCAAATCCATGGCATCCAGCGCAATCGTTGAACCCAAGTCGCGATCCGGGCCGGTCCGCTCGGCGCTGGAACACCTCATCGAGACGAGCGAAATCGAGACCGATCCACTGCAGCGCAGACTCGCCGACCGGCTGGATGCGCTTGATCGGCGGTTGTCGGCGGAGGTCGGTGCGTCGAAGAAGAGCGCGCTTGGCTGGCTGTTCGGCAAGAAGCGGGAGGTGGAGCCGGTCAAAGGGCTCTATGTCTACGGCGATGTCGGTCGCGGCAAGACCATGCTGATGGACATGTTCTTTCGCCAAAGTTCGATCGCTGCCAAGCGGCGAGTGCACTTCCTCGCCTTCATGAGCGACGTGCATGAGCGGATCGGCGAGCATCGCCGGGCGCTGCAGGCCGGCAAGGTCAAGGGCGACGATCCGATTCCGCCGGTCGCCGCGGCCATCGCGGCCGAGGCACGGCTGTTGTGCTTCGACGAATTCACCGTCACCGACATTGCCGACGCGATGATCCTGTCGCGGCTGTTCAAGGCGCTCTTCGCCAACGGCTTGGTGCTGGTTGCGACTTCCAATGTCGCGCCTGACGAGCTTTATCCCAACGGGCTCAATCGCCCGCTTTTCCTGCCCTTTGTCGCGGTGCTGAAGCAGCACGCGGAAATTTTTGAACTCGCCGGGACCGAGGATTATCGCCTCGCCTTTCTGGGCGAGGATGACATCTATGTCGACACCGCTGACGCTGACGCCAAGGCGCGGATCGACGCCGCCTGGACCCGGCTGCTCGACGGTGCCAGGGAAACCAGCGCGTCGCTTTCGGTCAAGGGGCGTACGATCCCGGTGCCGCGGGCCGGCAATGGCGCGGCGCGTTTTGCCTTTGGCGATTTGATGAAGCGGCCGCTTGGCGGCGAGGATTTTTTGGCGATCGCCAAGCGCTTCCATACGCTGATCGTCGAGAATGTCCCGGTTATGACGGAGGCCGAGCGCAACGAGGCCAAACGCTTCATCACCCTCGTCGACACGCTTTACGATGCCGGCCGCCGCCTGGTGGTCTCGGCCGATGTGCCGGCCAATGCGCTGTATCAGGGCAAGAGCGGCACCGAAGCCTTCGAGTTCGAGCGCACGGCCTCGCGCCTGTTTGAGATGCGCTCGAAAGAATATCTGGAAAAGGCCAGTGCCAATCAGGCGATGAAGCCGTCAGGCGAATGTTGACTATACGCTCCAGCATCGGCCTGAACATCGGAATCGATTTCCGGCAAGGCCCGACGCGTCGATTGAAAGAGTGAGAGCGACCGTTCTGCGTCCGATCGGACGCAGGGCGCTCTGGCACGAAAAAAGCCGCCTCGTCCGGAAACGAAACGGCTTTTTGTCAGCCTGACGGCGTGATCGTTACAGCGCGCGGCGGCGGCCGAAGATCAGCGACAGGACGAAGAGGACGATCGCCACGAAGAAGATGATCTTGGCAATGCCGACGGCCGTACCGGCAATGCCGCCGAAGCCGAGAACTGCCGCGATAAGCGCGATGACGAGGAAAGTAATAGCCCAACCGATCATGGCTGGTACTCCTTTTCACAAAGATTTTGGTTGCCAAATTAACGTCGGAAATCGGGGAAGGTTGCCAAATTATCGTGATTCTTTTTGTCCGAATCGTTGGGAAATTTGATGCATGACGAATGATCTCTACGAGATATGCGGCGTCAAAGATCATGCTGACAGGAGCGCTGACCGCCGGCATCGGTGAGATGCATGGCGCAGGCGGCGGGCGGGGCCGCGGCGTCATGTCCGACAGCGTCAGCCCGAACATCGGTACCGATGTTCGGGCTGACGCTGTCGGACAAACTGTGCGCCGCTGCCGTTACGAGTGAACGCGGGACGATGTCATGGATGGGGGGGCGGAGAGGGTGATTGGCAATCGCGGGAGGATTTTGGTGTGGGGCCGAAAGGCGTCGGCCCTCGGTCGTTACTGCGGGTCGTTGGGAAAGAACACCGGCCCAACGATGCGGATACCGCCGGCCGTGCGGCGGATCGTCTGCTTCGGCGCGGCGCTGGGCTCGGCCGCAAGTGCCTTGGCGCGAGCGGTCGGAACCGGCAGGCTGGTGATCTGAAGAGCCGAGACTTCGAAGCTTTTATTGTCTTTGCGATCTTGCGAGAAGGCGAGTGTTGGAGCTGCCGAGAGCATCGATGCTATGGTTAATATTACGATCGGCTTATTAAACATGGGGCTGCTCCTCGAAAATCTCGCAGAACTCGTGTTCGACTTGCAGCGTAAAGAATTTTAAAAGGAATTCGTTCCCGAGTGGACGAGAATACGGCAAGATCACGGCCAGAACGGCGTGTGGGCAAAATGGCGCTGACCGCCCATGAGGGGCCGCAAGGGGTGTCTTGAAAACGTGTTTGGAAAAATTTGGGTGGGAAAGCTGCGGCTCACCCATCCCCCTCTTGTGATCATCTTGAGACGGTCCCGCCGTCTTACCCCTCGTGATCCGTTCGGATCAAAATCGTCAGAGCACGTCGATCTTCACCGGCGCCGTGCCGGAATTGATCATGCCGATGCGGCTTGCGGCAGCCTTGGACAGATCAATCACCCGGCCGCGTGCATAGGGGCCGCGATCGTTGATCCGCACCACGACGGACTTGCCGTTGCGACGGTTGGTGACTCGAACCTTGGTGCCGAAAGGCAAAGTCTTATGGGCTGCCGTCATCGCATTCATGTTGAAGCGTTCGCCATTGGCGGTGCGTCGGCCGTGGAAGCGGGTGCCATAGTAGGAGGCGCGGCCGGATTTCGCCGCGGTCGTTCCCGCCTGGGCTTCGAAATGAGCGATCGGCGCTTGGGTGAGCGCCGGAGCGGAGAGAAGTGCGACCGCCAGGGCGATGGTCTTCGCGATGTTCATTGTTGTCCTTTGTTGCGTTGCGTTTTCCCCAGCGGCTCAATCGTCAACTCGTGTGACGAGAGCGTGATCAGAAATCGGCGAGAGGAAGATTTTTTTCGGGCAAAGGGAACTTTTTGCCGATTGGCTGCAACGAGATGATTTTCAGGGAAAAATTCAATTGCCAAATGGCGGAAATCCGAGATTTCCATTGCTGGGGGACTTTGGCGATACCCGATTGTGGCGGACCTAGAGCGCCGAAACAACCCCTTAAACATGCCGTGATCAGCCCGTCTTAACGGCTGATTGCCCAACGGCAATTCCTTGAAAGGACCGATATTACCAAGCGGTCATGTTTGCGGCTTAAGCCGATGCGTCACATCTTGGCGACGAATGACCTTTACGATAACGTCAATTTCAGGGAGGACTCGAGAATGCAGAAGAGCTGGCTCGCGCACTATCCGAAGGGCGTGCCATCGGAGCTCGGCGACATCGCGTATCGGTCTTTGTCCGAGCTGCTCGAACAGGCGGTTCACCACCATGCGGACAAGCCGGCAATGCACTTTATGGGCGCCACCACGACCTATGCGGAACTGGGTGAAGAGGCTCGTCATTTTGCCGCCTATCTCCAGCATCTCGGCCTGAAAAAAGGCGATCGGATCGCCCTGATGATGCCGAATGTGTCGCAATATCCGGTTGCAATCGCCGGCGCGACCATGGCGGGCCTGATCATCGTCAACGTCAACCCGCTCTATACGCCGGGCGAACTCGCCCATCAGATGAAGGATTCGGGTGCCAAGGCGATCGTCGTCCTGGAGAATATGGCGGCAACGCTTGCCGCCTGCCGGGCCAAGACCGACATCGAGCATGTCGTCATCGCCGCGATGGGCGATCTTTTGCCGATGGTGAAAGGCGCGATCGTCAACTTCGTCGTCCGGCGGGTGAAGAAGATGGTGCCGAGCTACGAGCTTGCCGATGCCGTGTCCTTCACTAAAGCTTTGAAGATCGGGCGCAAGGCGGCGTTCCAACCGGTCGAAACGGGGCCCGAAGACATCGCCGTGCTGCAATATACTGGCGGGACGACGGGCGTCGCCAAGGGCGCGATGCTGACCCACGCCAATATCGTCGCCAATGTCCTGCAGTCGGAAGCCTGGAACGCGCCGGCCCTGTCGCAGCGGGAGCCGGGCGAGCAGACGGTGACCGTCTGCGCGCTGCCCATCTATCATATCTTCGGCTTCACGGTGAATTTGATCCTGTCGCTGCGCACGGGTGGCGCTGTCATTCTCATCCCCAATCCACGCGACATTCCGGCGACGTTGAAAGCGATCAAGTCCTTCCGCTTCCAGTCCTTCCCGGCGGTGAACACGCTATACAACGCCATTGCCCTTCATCCGGACGCCCAAAGCGTCGACTGGACGGCGATGAAGCTGTGTGTCGGCGGCGGCATGGCGGTGCAGGCGGCGACGGCCGAGCGCTGGAAGACGGTCACCGGGGTCTCGATCTGCGAAGGCTATGGCCTCTCGGAGACCTCGCCCTCGGCCTGCTGCAATCCGACCGACCGCTCTGAATACACCGGCACGATCGGGGTGCCGCTGCCGTCGACCGAGCTCGCGATCCTCAGCGACGACGGCGGCTCCTTGAAGCCCGGCGAGGTCGGTGAGATCGCAGTGCGAGGGCCACAGGTGATGGCCGGCTATTGGAACCGGCCGGACGAGACCGCTGCGGTGATGACCGCCGACGGCTTCTTCCGCACCGGTGATATCGGGGTGATGAGCGCGGATGGCATCTTCAGGATCGTCGATCGCAAGAAAGACATGATCAACGTCTCCGGCTTCAACGTCTATCCGAACGAGGTTGAGGAGGTGGTGACGCGGATGCCGGGCGTCATTGAGGCCGCTGCGATCGCCATTCCCGACGAAAATTCGGGCGAAGCGGTCAAGCTGTTCGTGGTGCGTCGCGATGCAGCGATCGGCGAGGAGGCGATCAAGGCCTTCTGCAAAGAACACCTGACCGGCTACAAGCGCCCGCGCGTCATCGAATTTCGCCACGAACTTCCAAAGTCTGCCGTGGGCAAGGTGTTGCGGCGCGAATTGCGCAGCTGATCAGGTTTTACGGTTGGCGGTCGCCAGCCCCGACCGAGGGCGTGCGACCGTGGCTCAACTCAGCTGTTTGTCTTTGGGGGCCTTGGCTGAGGAGAAGTTTTCATCGAGTGCGTAACCGGCGCCGCGCACGGTGCGGATCGGATCGCGCTGACGACCGCGATTGATCGCCTTGCGCAGCCGACCGACATGGACGTCGACCGTGCGCTCGTCGACATAGATGTCGCGGCCCCAGACGCCATCGAGCAGCTGTTCACGCGAGAACACCCGGCCCGGCGACTGCATGAAGAATTCCATCAGCCGGAACTCCGTCGGTCCAAGCTTGATCTCGCGGCCGGCCCGGCGCACCCGGTGGGTTTCGCGGTCAAGATCGATGTCGCCGGCCGACAGGTGTGTGGCAATCTTTTCCGGCTTGGCGCGGCGCAGCATCGCCCGCACCCGGGCGATCAGCTCCGGTGTTGAAAAGGGCTTGACCACATAGTCGTCAGCGCCGACCAACAGGCCGCGCACCCGCTCCGACTCTTCGCCACGGGCGGTCAGCATGATGATCGGCAGGCGTTCTGACTCTTCGCGCTGGCGCAGGCGCCGGCAGAGCTCGACGCCGGACAGGCCCGGCAACATCCAGTCGAGGATGAGCAGATCCGGCAGCTGTTCCTTCAGCCTCAGATCCGCTTCGTCACCGCGGGGAATGACGTCGACCGAATAGCCTTCGGCTTCGAGATTGTAACGTAGGAGAACGCCAAGCGCCTCCTCGTCCTCAACGACCGCAATGTGAGCACTCATCGTCCTTTACTCTCCGCTACCGCCCGGCGGGGGCGTCGTCACGTCGGTATGGGCAAGCGATGGCGTGGTATCGCTTTTCGGCCTTTCGGCCTCCATCTGCTCACCCGTCTTGATGTAATAGACGGTCTCGGCAATGTTCGTGGCGTGATCGCCGATGCGTTCGATGTTCTTGGCGCTGAACAGAAGATGCGTGCAGGCGGTGATATTGCGCGGATCTTCCATCATGTAGGTCAGAAGTTCGCGGAATATCGACGTGTAGACCGCGTCGATATTCTCGTCGCTGTCGCGCACTGCCAGGGCCTGGCGCTCGTCACGGGTGGCGTAGGCGTCGAGCACTTCCTTGAGCTGTTCGAGCGCCAGCTCGGCCAGATGTTCGATGCCCCGCACCAGCTGCATCGGCTGGGTGTGCTCATGCACCGCAATCACCCGCTTGGCGGTGTTTTTGGCCAGATCGCCGATCCGCTCCAGATCGTTGGAGATGCGGATCGCGCCGACGATCTCGCGCAGGTCGATCGCCATCGGCTGGCGCTTGGCGATGGTGTGGATCGCTCGCTCGTCGATTTCCCGCTGCAGGGCGTCGAGCAGCACGTCGTCGGCGACCACCGACTGCGCCAGGCCCCAATCGGAGCGCATCAGCGCGCCGACCGACTGTTCGACCATGCGCTCGGCCTGGCCACCCATTTCGGATATGCGGCGGATGATAAATTTCAGCTCGTCCTCATAGGAGGTGACGATGTGTTCGGCCATCTGAACGGCCTCCCTTTGCGTTGCGCCGGTCAGCCGAAGCGGCCGGTGATGTAATCCTGGGTGCGCTTGTCGTCGGGATTGGAGAACATTTTCTCGGTCGGACCGACCTCGGCGAGATCGCCGAGATGGAACATCGCCGTCAACTGCGACACGCGGGCGGCTTGCTGCATCGAGTGGGTGACGATGACGATGGTGAAGTTCTCGCGCAATTCGTCGATCAGTTCCTCGACCGTCGCGGTGGCGATCGGGTCGAGCGCCGAGCAGGGCTCATCCATCAGGATCACTTCTGGCGAGACGGCGATGGCGCGGGCGATGCATAGCCGCTGCTGCTGACCGCCGGACAGGCCGGTGCCCGGCTCGTCGAGCCGGTCGTGGACTTCCTTGTAGAGGCCGGCTTTACGCAAACTGATGTGGACGATCTCGTCGAGTTCGTCCTTGTTGCGGGCAAGGCCATGGATCTTCGGCCCATAGGCGACATTGTCATAGATCGACTTCGGGAAGGGATTCGGCTTCTGGAATACCATGCCGACCCGCGCCCGCAGCTCGACGACATCGATGGCGGAATCGTAGACGTCCTCGCCGTCGAGCCGGATTTCGCCGCCGACCTTGGCGCTGTCGATCGTGTCGTTCATCCGGTTGAGGCAGCGCAGATAGGTAGACTTCCCGCAGCCCGAGGGGCCGATGAGCGCCGTCACCTGGCGCTCGGGAATGTCGAGCGTGATGCCGTTAAGCGCCTGCTTCTGGCCGTAATGGACGGTCACGTCCCGGGAGGTCATCTTGATCGGTATGGCTGCTTGCACGGCCCGGCCCTTGTTAAATGTGGCTTGCATATTTTCCATCATAACCAGATCCTACCAGCGGCGCTCAAATCGACGGCGCAGAAAGATCGCCGTGAGGTTCATGATTGCGAGGAAAGCCAAGAGAATGATGATGGCCCCGGAGGTGCGCTCGGCGAAAGCCCGTTCGGCTTCATTCGCCCACATATAGATCTGGACGGGCAGAGCCGTTGCCGGGTCCATCGGGGTTGCGGGATCGTTGACGACAAAGGCGACCATACCGATCAAGAGCAGCGGCGCCGTCTCGCCCAACGCCTGGGCGAGGCCGATGATCGTGCCAGTCAGGATGCCGGGCGCCGCCAGCGGCAGGACATGATGGAAGACCGTTTGGGTTTTCGAGGCGCCAAGGCCGAGCGCGGCCCAGCGGATCGACGGAGGCACCGCTCGCAGCGCCGCGCGGGTGGCAATGATGATCGTCGGCAGCGTCATCAGCGTCAGAACGAGACCGCCGACCAGCGAGGCCGATCGCGGCAGCCCGAACCAGTTGATGAACACCGCAAGGCCGAGCAGGCCGAAGACGATCGACGGCACCGCCGCCAGATTGTTGATGTTCACCTCGATCAGGTCGGTGAATTTGTTCTTCGGCGCGAATTCTTCGAGATAGATCGAGGCGGCGACGCCGATCGGCAGGGCCAGAGCAAGCACGATCAGCATCATGTAGAACGAGCCGATGATCGCTACACCAAGGCCCGCCGTCTCGGCGCGGGACGAGGCGCCGAAGGTGAACAGGCCCCAATTGAAGCGCTGGGCGATCGCACCGTCGGCCTTTAGCTTGGCGATGAACTGGAGCTGCTGATCGCTGATCGGACGCCGGTTCTCGGGAACGCTGAGGTCGTACTGACCCTTCATCGCACTATCGAGTTCGGAACTCGCATAGAGCCAGACGTCCTGCGTCGTGCCGATCACCGATAAGTCCTTCAACACGATGTCGCGCAGCGCGACACGGGTGCCGGACGAAATCAGCTTGCCAGCAGCTGTGACCGCCTTGCGGTTGGACGGGTCGATGTCGAGCAGCTTGACGAGACCGTCGCGGGCAATCCGCGGATAGTTCGCCATCATCAGCTTGGTCTCGCTCTTCAGCGCGTCCTCGGGCGTGCCGAGAATCTGCTCCGAGAACGTGATCGGCACGCGGATCTCAGTCTGCCAGAAGGCCGTATAGCCCTTGGAGATGATGCTCCAAAGCAGGATCGCCAGGAAGCACAGGCCGATGCCGATGGCGATGATGCCATAGGCCTTGAAGCGGCGTTCGGCGGCGTAGCGCCGTTTGATGCCGATATCGCGCCGGTTCGAACGGGCAGCCGCCGACGCGATGCCGCTTGCGGTGGCGTCGCTCATTCGTACTGCTCCTTGTATTTGCGCACGATGTAGAGGGCGTAGATGTTGAGGCACAGCGTAATGACAAACAGCGTCATGCCGAGAGCGAAGGCGACGAGGGTCTGCGGCGAGTCGAACTCCAGATCGCCGGTCAGCTGCGCGACGATCTTCACGGTGATGGTGGTCATCGGCTGAAACGGATCGAGGGTCAGATTGGCCGCGACGCCGGCCGCCAGCACCACGATCATGGTCTCGCCGATGGCGCGTGACGCCGTCAAAAGCAAGGCCGAGACGATGCCGGGAAGCGCCGCCGGCAGCACCACTTTCTTGATCGTCTCCGAGCGGGTGGCGCCGAGGCCGAGCGAGCCGTCACGCAAGGATCGCGGCACCGAGGTGATGATGTCGTCGGAGAGCGAAGAGACAAAGGGGATCAGCATGATCGCCATCACCAGGCCGGCGGTCAAAACGCTCTGGGCCTGGATGAAGCTGGAGTAGTTGCCGGTGACGAGGCCGTTGATCTCGGTCGAGAGGTCGCGCAGGAACGGGCCGACGGTGACCAGTGCGAAGAAACCGTAGACGATGGTCGGAATGCCGGCGAGAACTTCGAGCAGCGGCTTGACCACCGAGCGGCTCCGGTTCTTGGCGTATTCGGCCATGTAGATCGCGGCGAAGAGCCCGATCGGAACGGCGATCAGCATGGCGACGGCGCCGATATAGAGCGTGCCGGCGAGCAGGGGAATGAAGCCGAAGCTCCCGGCCGATCCTGTCGAGCCGGCGGCCGAAAAGCGCGGCTCCCAGACCGTGCCGAAGAAGAACTCTGCCGGGGAAATGCGTGAGAAGAAGTCGACGGTTTCGAACAGCATCGAAAAGACGATGCCGATCGTCGTCAAAATGGCGATCGACGAGGCGGCGATCAGTGCGCCCCGGACGACGCCTTCGACGCTGTTGCGGGCGCGAAGGCGTGGTGCGATCTTCTTATAGCCCCAGCCAGCGCCAAATCCGGCGAGAACGATGACGGCGATGGTCATCACCCAGCGACTGATGACCTGCAGAGCGTTCAGTTCGACTGCCAGCGGCACCATCCAGTCGGCGCCAGCCGAGGCGACCGGCACGCCGCGTTTGCGCAACAGGGCGCTGAGATCTTTGACGGGGGTCTGATCGGTGACGGTCTCGCGCTCGTCGGCCGGCAGCACGCGCAGCCCGGATCCGAGTGACTCGACGATGCCGTAGGCCAGGCCTTCGGTCAGCTCCGACTGGGCGAGGGTCTCTTCGGGAATTTTCGCGCGAATATCGGTGGAAATCAGGATCGGCGCGGTGATCAGCCAAGCGGCGAGCAGGAGCAGCGACGGAATGGTCGCCCAACATGCAACGTAAGAGGCGTGATAGACCGGGCGCGAATGGAGTTGTGTGGCCTGGGCGGCGGCCAGAGTGCTGGCGCGGCGATACGCCATCACCGCCCCGATGAGGCTGATCGCAAAGACGATAAGGAGAATCGTGGGGGTCGACACCGGAAGACTTTCGCCTGGAAATGACAGGGTCGGGAAAGGCTGGAGGAGCGTCGCCCACAGATGGGCGTGGCTGACGCTTCGGCCCTTTGCGGACAGTCACCGGCCGGTTGGAACGGCCGGTGACGACGTCCTTGCAGGCGAGGCTTGCGCCCCGCTTTTCGGTGTCCTTAGGACTTCGAGCCGAGCTCTACGCCCTTTTCGAAATCAGAGATCTGCTTCGCGCGCTCGTCGTTCGGCAGCGGCACCAAGCCGTAGTCGACGGTCGGCGAACCTTCGCCGGTCATCTGCTCGGAGAGGAAGAAGTTGACGTAGTCCTTCAGTCCCGGAACAACGCCGAGATGGGCGCGCTTGACGTAGAAGTACAGCGGGCGCGAAACCGGATATTTGCCGTTGGCGATGGTCGCGGCTGATGGGGTGATGCCGTCGATCGTGGCGACCTTCAGCTTGTCCTCGTTCTGCTCATAAAACGCCAGACCGAAGACGCCGACAGCCTTCTTGTTGGCCTCGATCCGGGCCAAGGTCTCGGTGTAGTCGCCGGAGATCTCGGAGATCGAACCGTCGGTGCGCACCGCGATGCACGCGTCCTTGGCCTGCTTCTCATCCATACCGGAGGCCATGAACGCCTTCTTCGCACCGGATTCCTCGCACCCAGCGGCAAGAACCTTCTCTTCGAAGACTTCGCGGGTTCCGTGGTTGGAGGCCGGGATGAAAGCGGTAATCTGCTGGTCCGGCAGCGACGCGTCGACGTCTTTCCAGGACGTGTTCGGGTTGGCGACGACCTTACCGTCCTTCACCACCTTGGCGGCCATGGCGCCGAAAATCTTTGCCGGATCGAGAGCGAAGCTTGGGCCCGAAGCCGACGAGGCGAAGACGATGCCGTCATAGCCGAACTTGACCTCGGAGATGTCGGTGACGCCATTGGCGGCGCAGGCCTCGATCTCACTCTCGCGGATCGAGCGGGACGCGTCGGCGACGTCGATCGTGTCAGGGCCGACGCCTTGGCAAAACTGCTTCAGGCCGGCAGAGGAGCCGCCCGACTCGATGATCGGCGTCTGGTAGTCCGGGAAGGTTTCGCCGAAGTTCTCGGCGACGATCTGGGCATAGGGCAGCACGGTCGATGAACCGGCGACATGGATCTGTTTACCCGCGGCACAGGCGCCGCTGGTCACGACAGCGGCGGTGCCGAGCACGAGGCCGGCGAGAAGCGTCTTGTTCACGATGAGATTCCCCCTGTGGAGTTTGATGCCAAACCCGTTGTCATCGGCCGTTCTTCGACCTTCGGGTTCAGCTGATTCCCTATAGGTCACGCAAGAAACCTCTATGTCAGAAAAGTATCAGTTGTGTGACGGAATAAATCATTGAAATTTATGAACGTTCAAGAATTTTCCGCGGTACGCCCGCAAGCTTTGATGACGCTGGAAAGCGAACTGTGAACGTCGAGCCGGCGCCAATCGCGGAGTCGATGATCAGGCGGCTGCGGTGGCGCAACAAAATGTTGCGCACGATCGACAGTCCGAGTCCGGTGCCGCGTTTGGAGCGTGAATTGCCGACATCGACCCGGTAGAAGCGTTCGGTCAGCCGCGGCACATGCTCGGCCGGTATGCCGGCGCCGTAGTCGCGCACGGCGGCGTCGATCACCGGTTCGCCGCGCTCGTTCGTTCGGTTCAGGGAAATGTCCACCCGTCCGCCGTCGGCGCCATATTTGCAGGCGTTCTCGATCAGATTGGCGAAGACCTGGATCAACTCGTCCTCGTCGCCGACCACCACGACGCTGTCTTCCTTCGGGACGAAGTCGAGGACGAGGCCGAGTTCGTCGGCAAGCGGCTCCAACTGCGCGCAGACCTTACTGATCACGGAAACGAGATCGGCGTGCGATTGCGGTGAAAGATGCCGCTTCATCTCGATCCGTGACAGCGACAACAAATCGTCGATCAGCCGCGACATGCGCGTCGCCTGTTCGCGCATGATGTTCAGGAATTGCTCTCGGGCCTTCGGATCGTCGCGCGCGGGGCCCTGCAGGGTTTCGATGAAGCCGGCGAGCGAAGCCAGCGGCGTGCGCAACTCGTGGGAGGCATTGGCGACGAAGTCCGAGCGCATCCGCTCCACCCGCCGCTCGCCGGTGCGATCGTGGAACAACACCAAAAAGAAGGTCGGCTGCATGCCCTGATAGGCGGGGATCGGCAGAATCTCGATCACCCAGTTGCGCTCCACCGGGCGGCGTTCGTCGAGGCTGGTGGTCTTGCTGGCCGAGTTGGCGAGCGCCGCGTCGATCGCGGCCAGGAGTTCGGGCGAGCGGAAGCGCAGCGAGAAGGCGTCGCCGAGCGCCATATTGCCGAACGAGATGGCGGAGACCGGATTGCGGTAGCGGATCATCAGGTCGCGGTCGATCACCAGCGCCGGTTCCTGCAGCGCCTCGACCACCGCCTTCATGCCACGATCAGGCCAGATCTGCTCGTTGGCTCGGTTTTCCGCCTCGGCCCGGTTCGCCCGCTCGCGCGCCGGCCAGAATATCGTTCCGGCAAGGATGACGAAAACCACAGCAGCGGCGATGCTCGCCTGCGGATGGAGGATCGCCAGGGCGAGGAGCGAAAGCGCCGCGATGAAGGTGAGCCGTTTTCTGCGCATGCGGTCTGAAGGCCACCGGGCCTGATCCTGTTTTGGAAAACCGATCGTGTCGAACGCCGGGTTCACAACCTCTGGGCTTGGTCCGAAGCGGCCCATTCAAAGATGCGTGCTACAATGCGTCCCATCCTGTTACCACTGTATTGTGAAGGTTACGATCTTGCCCCCGAGCGTTTGTTCACAAGGGTTCAGGAGGATTGGCCAAGGCGCAGCCCGTAAAACAGCAGATTGGGTTCGCCATCGCCGACCGATGGATCGACGGCGATCTGTCCGCCGGCCACCGCCTCGGGCGGAAATGCCAGACGGAACAGGAAATTCTCCTCTGGCAGCCGAGTGGTGAAGCGTTGCCGGCCGCAGACGGTATCGGCGCCGAAGAGGCAGCGCAGGGTGAAGCTGCGCGGTTTGCCGTCAGGCGAGCCGACGACGATTTCGCCCTCGACGGTTTTGCCGGCAAAGCGGCGGGCGATCTCACCCGAGATCGGCAGTTCGACTTCGCCGCCGCCGCTCGTCTCGGGCGATGTCAGCATCAGCGCGTCTTCGCCGTTGGGCGACTTGGCTGCCGCGATCGCGTCGTCGCTGGTGGCAAATTGCGCCAGCGCATCCGGTGAATAGACATTGATCCAATGCGGCTGGGAACTGGTGATGCTGGCGGTCGTGCCGGCGTTTTCCCGAATCGCCTCGGCGACCGACATTCGGCCCTCGGCATCGGACTGCTTGGCGCCCGATGCCCCATCGGCGACCGGAGAGGAGAAGAGCGGCATGACGATCCAGACCGCGGCGCCGATCAGGAATAAAAACAGCAGCAGGATGATCGCGCCGACGGCCTTGCGGCTGAGCTTCGACAGCCGCTCCGAGCGGGCGGCGTCCTGCGGCGTCGGCTCGCCCTCGGCGGTGCGGATCGCCTGCTCGTGGGCCGCCGCCTCATCGGGGTCGAGGGATGGCGACGCAGCGTTCGATGCCGGATCGGACTGATCGCTCACGATCGGCTCTGCCGCGCGGAGATGATCCTCGTCGATCGCACCGTCCGCGGCCTCCGGATCTGCCTCAGCCTTGGCGAACTCGGCTTCGATGTGCTCGATCGCAGCGATCAAGGCCCGTCGATGCTCGTCTTTGACGTCTTCGGAGGTGTCCTGGTCGGCCTCGAGACGCAACAGGGCGCGCTCGGCGGCTTCGTAGATCTGCAGGCGGAAATCCGGATCCTGCGCATTTCCCTTGGTAAAGGCGCGCCGCAGGCTCTGTTCGATCGCGCTTGGCAATAAATCGGCCTCTCACTGGCTGGCAGCGCCGTTAGCGTCGCCGCAACACGATTGATTGACATGTATCAATCCTTCGCGATGTTGCAACTCATTCGCGTTCTGTCGCCGGCGCTGTCTTAAGAACGGGCTTTACCCCTGGCCTGGGCGACCAATCTTCGGGTGAAATTCAATTCATCAGGAAACCGATGTCCGACAATCCAATGCCTGACGTTCCGAACCGTATCGCGGCTCACGGCGTGATCGGCGACATGAAAACCATCGCTCTTGTCGCCCAGGACGGCACGATCGACTTCCTGTCCCATCCGCGCATCGATTCTCCGACGCTGTTTGCCGGGCTTCTCGACCCGGAAAAAGGTGGCGTCTTCAAGCTTCACGTCGAGGATGGCACGCTCGCCTATCGGCAGATCTATCTGCCCGACACCAACATTTTGATCAGCCGATTTCTCGGGGACGAGGGCATCGGCGAGGTCTGCGACTACATGCCGATCGACGGCACCGGGCGGATCGTCCGCCGGGCCAAGGCGATCGTCGGCGCAAAGACCTTCCGCCTCACCGTCACCGCCCGTCCCGATTATGCGCGGGCCAAGGCGAAGCTGACAGCGGTCGACGGCGGCGTCGTCATTGCCTGGCGTGGCGAGGACGGCGAGGACCAGCAGGTGACGCTCTACGCCTCCTGTCCGTTAACCATCGATGGCGACGTCATCGACGCGACGATCGAACTGGAGGAGGGCGAGGACTGCTGGGTGGTGCTGTGTCCCGGCCTCGTCGATGATCGGCCGGTCTCCCATCACTATGTCAAACGGTCCTTCTCGCGGACCCGGGACTACTGGCACAAATGGGTCAATCGCGGCTCCTATCCGACCTTCTGGCGGGAACTGGTCGTGCGCTCGGCTCTGACCTTGAAACTCTTGACCTCGTCGGAATTCGGCTCGATCGCCGCGGCGGCGACCTTTGGGCTGCCGGAGGTGCTCGGCGGTGAACGCAACTGGGACTACCGCTACTGCTGGGTCCGCGATTCCGCCTTCACGCTCTATGGCCTTTCGCGGCTCGGCTATTATGATGAAGCTGAGGCCTTCATTCATTTCCTCATGGAGCGGGCCGTCGAAGTCGGCGAATCCGGCTTGCAGATCATGTACCGCATGGATGGCGGCGACGAGATGATCGAGCGCTCGCTCGATCATCTGGAAGGCTATGCCGGGTCGCAACCGATCCGGATCGGCAATGCCGCCTATCAGCAGCGGCAGATGGACATTTACGGCGAGTTTCTCGACGCGATTTACATCGCCACCAAGGCGCGGGGGAAGCCGACGACCGCCGTCTGGAATAAGATTTCACGCATCGTCGACTGGCTGTCGGACAATTGGACCTTGCCCGATCGGGGCATTTGGGAAAGCCGCGGCGAGCCGAAGGAATATCTCTCCTCGCGACTGATGTGCTGGGTGGCGCTCGACCGGGCGATGAAGATCGCCGACATCCATTCGCTTCCCGCCAATGTCGATCGCTGGCGCAGCGAGCGCGACAAGATCCAAAAGACCATCGTCGAGGAGTTCTGGAATCCCGAACTCGGCGCCTTCACGCAATTCAAGGGCTCCTCGACCCTCGACGCGGTGGTGTTGTTGATGCCGCTGGTCAAATTCATCAATCCGCGCGATCCGATGTGGACGTCGACGCTGAAGGCGGTCCGTGAACATCTGGTGCGCGACTGCCTGGTCAAGCGTTATCTCAACACCCGCGAGAACGACGACGGTCTCGGCGGCGAGGAGGGCGCCTTCACCATCTGCTCCTTCTGGTATGTCGAGGCGCTGGCGCGCACCGGCTTCGTGGCTGAAGCGCGGCTGTTGTTCGAGAAGCTCCACACCTATGCCAACCATCTCGGCCTGTTCTCCGAAGAGCTGTCGGAAACCGGCGATCATCTTGGCAACTTCCCGCAAGGCTTGACCCATTTGTCGCTGATCTCTGCAGCCATTTGGCTCGATCGAACGTTGAACGGCGACCGGGCGGATCCCGGCTATTTCGAATTCAAGATGATGGAGGATCCTGATGCCATCTACTGATCCGTCGCGCCTCGATGGACAGGTCGCACTCGTGACCGGTGCCTCGTCCGGGATCGGGCGCGCTTGCGCGACGATGCTCGCAGCCGCCGGGGCGCATGTCGTCGTCAATTATGTCGGCAGCGCCGAGGCTGCCGATGCCGTCGTTCGCGATATCGAGACGGGCGGCAGCCGCGCCATCGCCGTTCAGGCGGACGTCTCGAAGGAAGACGAGGTGGTCGCGATGTTCGACACCGCTGAGCGTGAACTCGGTCCCCTCGATATCGTCATGTCCAACGCCGGAATTCAGAAGGACGCCAAGATCGGCGACATGACTCTTGACGACTGGAATGCGGTGATCGACATCAATCTCACCGGTGGTTTCCTGGTCGGGCGTGAAGCGATCCGCCGCTTTCGTGCCAAGGGCCGGCGGCCGGATGTCAGCCGAGCCCTCGGCAAGCTGGTTTTCGACGCTTCCGTCCATCAGGTCATCCCGTGGGCGTTTCACGTCAATTACGCCGCCTCCAAGGGCGGCATCCACATGCTGATGCAGTCGCTGGCTCAGGAAGTGGCGAGGGAGGGGATTCGAGTGAACTCCGTTGCTCCCGGCGCGATCGCGACGTCGATCAACGCCAAGGAGCGCGAGAGCCATTCGGACGACATGTTGAAGCTGATCCCCTACGGCCGCATCGGCGAGCCGGAGGATATCGGCCGCGTCGTGGCCTGGCTGGTTTCCGACGCAGCCGATTACATTGTCGGCCAGACGCTCTTTACCGATGGCGGCATGACGCTGTTTCCAGGTTTTCGCGGCAATGGTTGAGATACGCCTCGCGCGGGGTTTCTCTGCCGCATCAGAGAGGGCTTTCAGTCATTGGCCGGACAAGGGGTGCGCGCGCCGCGCGAGCCTGCTACAGCCATGGCTCAACCGGCCGATACCGGCCTTGCGACCGTCGTTGGCGCAGATGGCGCGGGACGGTACGAACGAGGAGATTCGCCATGGCTCTCGACGGGCGCGTTGCCATCGTCACCGGTGGCGCCAAGGGGATCGGTTACGCTATTGCGCGACGCTTTCTGCATGACGGCGCCCGCGTCGTCATCGCCGACAGCGACGAGAAGGCCGGCAATGTCGCGGCTGAGGAACTGGCTGATCTCGGGGATGTCGTCGCCGTCAGCTGCAATGTCGCCGAACGGTTGCACGTCCACAATCTCCTGGCCGCGGCGTTTGATCGCTTCGGCGACGTCGACATTTTGGTCAACAACGCCGGCATCGTGGACAAGGCCAATTTTTTGGAGCTCGACGAGGCCGACTTTTCCAGGGTTCTCGACGTCAATCTGAAGGGTGCGTTTCTGTGCGCCCAGGCGGTCGCCCGCCATCTGGTCGAGAAGGTCAAGCAGGGCCGGCCCGCCGGCGCGGTGGTGAATGTCTCGTCGGTCAATGCGGTCTTGGCGGTTCCTGACCAGGTCGCCTATTCGATTTCGAAGGGCGGCCTCAACCAGCTGACCAAAGTCATGGCGCTGTCACTGGCGCCCTATGGCATCCGGGTGAACGGAATCGGGCCGGGGTCGATCATGACCGATCTGTTGAAAGGCGTCGTCGACGACGAAGTGGCGATGCAGCGGCTGATGTCCAGAACCCCGCTCGGTCGGATCGGTGAGCCGCGGGAGATTGCCGCGATCGCGAGTTTCCTCGCCTCCGACGAGGCGAGCTACGTGACCGGCCAGACGGTCTATGCCGACGGCGGCTGCTTGCCGCTGAATGACACGCTCGAGCCGGCGGCGGACGACGACTCGTGATTTGCGCCGCGGTCTGCGGGCGTATCGGGTCACACTTGAGGGTGCTTGCTCGACATTGATCGCGACGCGGGGAGCGACCTGTGCGTCCGACAGGGCACCCGTACAGGACGCGGCACGGAGTGAGCCGACGCATCACGCGCGGGCCGCTGCGGCGAAATTGCCGCGATCTGGTCCGGCCTGTCGCGATTGCCCGTAAGCAATGGTTAGCTTTCACGTGAGTAGGTTCGCGCTCGTCGCGTTCCCGTCATCGTCGTTTGCCATTGACTATGCGGGCTTTAAACCAAGCCGTCGCGATCAGATGAAAAACAAAAGACAATCGCTTGACTCAGTCACCGGTCGGATTTGGCCAGTAAAATGCGATAATTTGACGCAGTCCGTTAAGAGTTGTCGTATACGGGAAGGTGGAAAGTATGGCGGTTGAGTCGCGAGTCTGGGCGATTGAATGATGAGTCATGCACATTCACAGGCTCTGAAGAGAAGCTTTTGGTCGCTCGTGTCGATCATCGCCGTATTGGCGCTGATCGATGTGCTGTGCGCGTATGAAGTCTTTGATCTGCATCGCTCGATGACGTCGGTTCTGATCGTCGAAGCCGCCGGCGGATGTCTGGCAATGGTCTGCCTGTTCCGGATGCGTCATCATTTCTCGATGATTATTCGCGAGCAGGAAGCGATCTATCGCGAGCAGGCGCAAGGGTTCCGCTGTGACGAGGTCACGGGTGCGCTGGCGCGGGCCCCCTTGATCGCTGATTGCGAAGAGGCGTTGCGCGACCGCCAGACCGGCTTTGGTTACTTCCTGCATATCGATCTCGATTATCTGAAGCAGATCAACGACAGCTACGGCCATGCCAAGGGCGATGTGGCGCTTCGTCATGCCGCCAACATCGCCAAGGCGGTTGCGCCCAGCGCGATTTTCGGCCGGCTCGGCGGCGACGAGTTCGCGATGCTGGTGGCCGAGCAGCCACATTCCGAGGCGCTGAGCTTCGCCAATCGCTATCTCGCGCAGCTCTCGATGACGGTGTGGCACGAGAATCAGCCGATGAATCTGTCGGCATCGATCGGTGTGGCGCTGGTGTTGCCGGAGATCGCAAGCTTCGACGAGCTGGTCCACCGCGCCGATCTCGCGCTGTATGAAAGCAAACGCAACGGCAAGGCTCAGGCGACACTGTTCGAGGTGGAGATGATGCGCGATCATCGCCACACGCGGTTGATCGAGCGGGAGTTGCGCGCCGCAATCTTGCTGAACGAGCTGGAACTCGCCTATCAGCCGCTGTTTGACGGCAATCAAGAGATGGTCGGCTGCGAGGCGCTGGTACGCTGGCGCCATTCCCTGCGCGGCGTCATCCCGCCTTCCGATTTCATCCCGGTCGCCGAACGGTCGGTGCTGATCGATCTGCTCGGCGAGTGGGTGCTGCGTCGGGCCTGCCGCGACATGAAGGCGTTTCCGAATCTCTGCTTCAACGTGAACTTCTCGCCCAATCAGTTCAAGCGCGACAACGTGGTCGCCATGGTCGAGGCGGTGCTGGCCGAATCCGGCATTCCAGCCGAGCGACTGGTCGTCGAGATCACCGAAAGCACCGCGATGAGCGATCGGGCGGACGTCAAGGCTCGGCTCAATTCGCTGCGCGAATTGGGGGTGAAGATCGCCCTTGACGACTTCGGCGCGGGCTTCAGCGGGTTTGCCTATCTGCAGGCCTTCCCCGTCGACATCATCAAGATTGACCGGGCCTTCGTCTCCAAACTCGGCGCCACAGCCGCGTCCGATGTCATGGTGACGGCGCTGGTCAGCGTTGCCCATGCCTTCGACGTCAAGGTGGTGGCCGAAGGCATCGAGACAGAAAGCCAGCTCGAACTCGGCAAGCTCGCCGGCGCCGACGTGTTCCAAGGCTTCTTCCTGTCCCGTCCATTGTCGCTGGCGGGTATCGAAGCGCTCTATTCTGCCCGTCTGGGGTCAAACTTACTGCCGCGCTCGAAGGCCAAATGCAAAGCCCTCCAAGACGTGGTCTAGCGCGCCCTGCGTCCGACAGGACACACAAAAACGCGTACTCTGATTGTGTCGACGCATCGGGCTTTACGGAAAATCGAGTCCGATTTTCGGGCCGATGCTGTAGACGTTCGCGTTGTTGGGCCACCCCTGACCGGGATCATCTTTGAGGCGTCGGTCCAGCGTTGCTTTGGCGCGCCTTATTGCTTGCGGACCGACACGAAGCGGGCGGCCTCGGCCAGAACCTCGCCGCGTTCGCCGAAGGGCTGCAGCAGCTCTTCGGCACCTGTGATCAAAGCCGCCAGACGATCTTCCAGGGCGCGCTTGCCGTAGATCAGGGCAAGGGTCTGCTTGCCCTGACCGCGATCCTTGCGCAGGGCCTTGCCGACCACTTCGGCGTCGCCATACTCGTCGAGGATGTCGTCGGCGAGTTGGAAGGCGATCCCGACATTTTCGCCATAGCGGCGCATGCGGGTGCGGTCGTCGTCGCTGGCGCTGGCGATCAGCGCGCCGGCCTCGCAGCAGCAGGAGATCAAGGCACCGGTCTTCATCGCCTGCATGCGGGTGATCTCGATCTCGGAGCGGCGTTTTTCCTTGGCCTGCATGTCGAGCACCTGCCCGCCGACCATGCCGGGGGCACCCGCACGCTTGGACATCAAGATGACGAGCTTGACCCGGGTCTCGGCCGACAGCGCCTCGACGGCGGCGACGAGGCCGAAGGACAGGGTCAGGAGCGCGTCGCCAGCCAAGATCGCGGTGGCCTCGTCAAACGCTTTGTGCACCGTCGGCTTGCCGCGGCGCAGATCATCGTCGTCCATCGCCGGCAGATCGTCATGGACGAGGGAGTAGGAGTGAATGCACTCGATCGCCAAGGCCACCTGCATCGCCGCCTTGGGATCGCCGCCGAACAGCTTTGCGGTTTCGCAGACGAGAAAAGGCCGCAGGCGCTTGCCCCCGTTCAGCACACCGTGACGCATGGCGTTCAGCAAATGATGTGGTGTGCCTGCGACGAGTTGGTTCGACGAGAGCGTGTCATCCAGATAGTCGCCGACGGCAGCCGCGCTGGCCTTGAGAAGGACTTCGAATTCGGCGGTTTTCATCTTGCGATTCACTTTCTTTTATTCATTAAGCCCAATTTATATTCATAGAGGCGCCGGTTTCATTTCCGGCCTTCGTCCGACCATTGCGTGGGGTTTCTAGCACCGATAAGTAAAGGGAGCCCTTCTTGCGCCCCCCCTGTCGCTCTCCGCGAGGCCCACGATCACCCGATGCCCACTCCGATGAAGCGTATAGCCGGCCGGATCCTCGTTGCTGTCATGATCCTGGTGGCGGTTCCGATCGTCCTGACGCCGATTTATGCCATTCGCGCGATCCACCCGGTTTCGACCTTGATGATGTTCGATGAGGTGACCGTCCATCCGGTGTTGCGGGACTGGGTGTCGATCGACGATGTCTCGCCGGTGCTGCTCCACTCCATCGTCATGTCCGAGGACGGTCAGTTCTGCCGGCATGACGGCATTGATTGGGGCGAACTTCTGTCCGTCGTTGACCAGGCGCTCGACGGTGAGGAGACGCGCGGCGCGTCGACGATCACCATGCAGACCGTCAAGAACCTGTTTCTGTGGAACGGCCGCTCCTTCATCCGCAAGGCGCTGGAATTGCCGCTGGCGCTGTATTTCGACCTCGTCTTGAGCAAACGCCGGATCATGGAGATCTACATCAACATTGCCGAATGGGATACTGGCGTCTACGGCATCGAGGCGGCGAGCCAGCACTATTTCGGCAAGTCGGCATCGAAGCTGAGCGCCCGCGAGGCGGCGCTGATCACCGTCGCCTTGCCGGCACCCGACATGCGCAATCCGGCCAATCCGAGTCGTCTGATGCGCCGACTGGCGAGCCGGGTCGAACGGCTGGCACGCTCGTCTGGCGCCTATGTCGGCTGTCTCGATCCAAATTGAGGCGCCGCAAGCCGGGCGGAACCAAGCACGGCTCTTTTCTTTTGCCGCAGTCTTTGCTATAGGCTGCCTCGAATTCCCGTCAAACCGGCGTTCCCAGTGCAGCGATCGAGCGTTGCATGGAAAGCGTGCGACGTGAATGTCCGGCGCGGCGGATCTGCCAGAACGCCGGGACATCGACCAGACGACGAAGACGAGACCGGCGACCAGGCGAACGGCTGGAACCGGATATGGAGCAGACAATGGCCGTACCCAAACGGAAAGTGACCCCGTCCAAGCGCGGCATGCGCCGCTCGGCCGACGCCATCAAGGCGCCGACCTATATCGAGGACAAGAACTCCGGCGAACTGCGCCGTCCGCACCACATCGACCTGAAGACGGGCATGTATCGCGGCAAGCAGATCCTCACCGTCAAGGACTGAGGGTTCGGCAGGCCCCCTTCTGCCGCGCGACTGAATCAAAAAAGCCGGGCTTCAAGCCCGGCTTTTTTGTTGGTCGATTAGAGCGCCCTGCGTCCTATCGGACGCAGGGCGCTCTAACCCTTTGAATCGACGCATCGTGCTTTGCCGAAAATCGATTCCGATTGTCTCGCCGATGCTGGAGGTGTCTGCGCCGAGGGGAAGGCGGTCAGGGCGGTTTACGATGCCTCGGCCAGCTGGGCGTGTGCGGCGCCGATGATCGCGGCAACGATAGCGTTTTCTTTGGCGCGCGATTTGACGATTACCTCGGTGACGCAGCTGGCCGTGGTCTCGACCTCGCTCGAGGTCAAGACGACGACGGGCCGGATCGCTGCGCGCGCGGTGATCTCGCCGATGACCTTATCCAGAGAGCCGTCGGGCAAAATCCCATCGCTGACATAGAAGTCGTAGTCGGTCTCGGCGAGGCGCTTGCGGGCCGCCGCAATGGTCTCGGCGTGATCGAGGGTGACTTCGCCGATCAGCATTGTGCGCACGATCTCGACGAAGTCGCCATCGGCTTCGATATGCAGCCCGCGCGCAAGCCGCGGCTCCGGTTGGGTTGCCTGCGGTGCCGTTTCGGCTGTGACGGCCCGGCGGGGGGGATTCGCCAGCGGCAGCTTGACGGCAAACACCGCCCCGCCGGTTGTGGCGTTGTAGAAACTGATCTCGCCGTCCATGCGCTCGACGATCATCTTGGAGATGTGGAGACCAAGGCCGGTGCCGCCCTTTTCCCGCGTCGACGACGAATCGGCCTGGCTGAAACGGGAAAAGATTTTGGCTTTGAAGCTGTCTGGAATACCCGAGCCCTGGTCGGCGATGCTGATCGTCGCGGAGGCGGCGCTGCGGGTGATGCTGATCTTGATCTTGCCGCCGTTCGGCGAGAATTTCGATGCGTTGGACAAGAGATTCGACAGCACCTGGTGCAGCCGATCAGCGTCGACGCGAACGAGCGGAGCGGTCTCGGCCGCCTCGATGGTGACGCCAATTCCGCCCTTGTCGAAAATTGCCTGATTGGCCTCGACGGCATTCGTGACGAGCTTATGCAGATCGTGAATGTCGAAGTCGAAGGCGATGTCGGCAGAGGCGATCTTCTCCATATCGAGAATGTCATTGATGAGGACGATCAGCCGTTCGCAATTGCTGTAGGCGATGCGCAGAAGCTTGGCGGCCTTTTCCGGAAGCGAGGCAGCCTGAGCGCCGACGATGAGGCCGAGCGAGCCGCGGATCGACGTCAACGGCGTGCGCAGCTCATGGCTGACCATCGACACGAACTCGCTCTTCAGCCGTTCGACTTCCTTGCGGTCCGTGATGTCTTGAAACTGCAGGATGATGTAGCCCGGCAGCTTGGTGTCGACGCCGCCGTTGACCATCGTCGCGCCGACGAGGCACCAGACGATTCGCCCGTCGCGGTGGACCAGCCGATATTCGGCGGTCATACGCGATCCGGGACTTTCCGTGAGGCGATTGAAGAGGGTTGTGACCTCCGCCTCATCGTCGGGATGGAAGAGCTCGCGGATCGCGGTCTGCCGCAGCTCCGGCTGGCTTCTGCCGATGAGTTCGCACAGCGACCCGTTGATCTGCAGCCAGTTGCCGTTAAGGTCGAGCAACGCCATGCCGACAGGCGCGTTCTCGACGGCGGAGATGAAGCGTTGCCGGCTGGCACGCAAAGCCGCTTCCGCCGTCCGGAGCTGAGTGACGTCCATCTGCACGCCGATCAGTCGCAGCGCCTTGCCGTCGGCATCGCGCTCGATGGCCGTCGCATCGGATCGCATCCACATCCATTGATCGTCGGCGCGCCGGATCCGGTACTCGACGACGGAGCGAGCGCTGCGTCCATCGAGGCATTCGGCATCGGCCGCCTCGACCGCCGCCAAATCGTCCGGATGGATCCGCGAAAGCCGTTCGGCCTGTGGATTGATGTCGGCATCGGCCGTAAAGCCCAACATCGTTTTCCAGGTCTCGGAGACAAAGGACCGGTTGGTTGCCAGATCGAGGTCGAAGACACCGATATTGGCGCCCTGGAGGGCATGATTCCAACGCTTTTCGCTGGTTTTCAGGGCATTTGACGTCCGTCGTTCCTCGGTGACGTCGCGCAGGATCAGTGTCCAGCGCCGTTCGCCGGATTCGGCCAGCCACTGATTGCGCTGCAAGTCGAGCAAGATGGCCGAGCCGGATTTGCTTGCGGCCGTGCCGGTCGCCGAGACAAGGCGCGGTGCATCGAGGAAGGCGATCCATCGCTCGCGCACGTCGCCGTCGATCGCGAAGCCCTCGCCATCCGTCAGTTCGGCGAGGGTTTCGACCGGCCGACCGATCAATTCGCGCCGTGCGCAGCCGAGGATGGTGCAGGTTGCTTCATTGATCGACAGGATATGATAGCTGTCATCGAGCACGACGAAGCCGATCCCCGCATTGTCGATGATCGCGCGATTTTCACTGCCGCGGGCTCTCAACTCCCGCGTCTTCTTGACGACGATCTCGTGGATCGCCTCCTCACGCCGTGCGAGCGAGTACAGCAGAATGCCGAGAAGCAGCGTGCCGATGAGGCCGCCGGCAAGCACCAGTTTGGGCTCGCCGTTCGCGACCGCGGCATCAAAGGTCGGCAGACTGTCCCATTCAAGTGTCCAGTGGCGCTGCATGACGCGGGTGGTGGCGCTCATGCTGTAGGTCGCAGATGGTGAGTCGCCCACATTTGGGTTGCTGTCGAAGATTAGGGACGAGGGATGTTTCCCTTCGCCATCATAGACCCTCAGGCGCAGTTGCTGGCCCTGGGTGGCGGTCAGTCCGTCGAAGAATCGCTCATTGACGAAAGGAGCATAGATCCATCCCCTGAACGCCGCGCGGCGCTCCTGCGGCTTATCAAGCGGCATCGTGTGATTGTAAAATGGCCGCAGAAGCAGGAATCCAACATTCTTGTGATTATTAACGAAGGTGATTTTGCCGGTGATGGTCGTCTTGCCGGTGTCGCGGGCCGCGATCGCGGCCGCATAGCGATTGGCTTCGAAGGCGATGTCCAGTCCGATCACGTCGCCGTTGGACGGCATGGGTTCGATATATTCGATGACGAAGAGATCATCGTTGGACGTTTGGGGATGAATCTTGAGATTCGGAACGCCATCGGTTTTTGCATCGGCTAGGAATTGTGGAATGTCCATGCGCTTGACGTCGCGGATGACGCCGATGCCGTTGATTCCTTTGAGCGTTTTGTCGAGTTCCAGTGTGCCGATGAAACGGCGCCATTCGTCGCGGGAAACGTCGTCCAACGCGCGAAATAGCCCCGCGCCGGCGTCGAGACCTTGCTTGTATGAGGCCAGTCGATGCTGCAGGGCCTGCAGATTGTCTTCGGCCAGCGCCTGGAACGATGTCGTGTTGCGCTCGTAGGCGATTTCGCTGGTGATCTTCCACGCGCAGAAAGTCGCGGTGAGCGGCAGGGCGAGAACCAGGAGCGAGGCACTACGAAAGCGCGTGATAGGGCTCTTTTTCCAGATCGCGTCCCAAGGCCGCCAAGGACTGAGAAGAGCGACGGGAACGACGGCGAAGATGCCGACGACATCGCCGATATACCAGTTGGACCAATTGTCGAAAATCGTGCTGGGAGCGAGGATGCCGGCAACGGACAGGGTGGCAACGCTGATGGTCGCCGAGATCAGGCATGGGATGAATGCGGCGACTATGGCCAGTCCGACGATATCTGATGCCCGCGAGATGCGGATCGGGATTCCGTAGAAGCCACGCACCAAGACGAAGGCGGCATCGGCCTGAAGTGCCGAACCGAGAGCGATCGAGGCGGCAATGGCGATCCCACTGAAGTTGATGTCGCTTGCCGTCGTAGCGCCGGTGGCGATGAGGTTGACGATGAACGAGCCCAAGAACACGCCGGGCCACAAGCCGCGCCCGCTATAAAGCAAGGCCGCGATGGCGATACCCGAGGCGGGCCAGACCACGACCGCAAAATCTGGTGGGACGGCAAGCAGCAGCCCCAAATAACCAAAGACGATATAAAGCCCCGCGAGGATCACGACGGCTTTGATTGAGGGCAATTGCGAGCGCATAGACAGGTCAAATGTCCACGAAAGGTGCCAGGATGCCGGATCTTAGTCGCGGACACGATCGTATTAGGCGCATAAACATTACTTTATTATGTATTTTTCAATTCACTCTCAATCATGTCGCGAGCCTTGTTTGAAAAATTCGACCTAACGTTTATTGAAATTGCTGGAGAAGGATTTCGGTGGCGGTCGTCCATAGAAAAATTAAGGACGATTTTTTTTCAGATTGCTCCATTAGTATAGCTTGTATTAACACGTGAGATCTATTCAGGCCGAAAGGGTGATTAAGAGGTTGGTTATGCTCGCGGTCTTGCAGCCGTTGATTGCAAATCTTGCGTTGGTGTCGGTCGCCATCGTCGTTTGGGATTTGCTCGAAGACTACATTGACCGACACACCGAACTGTCGCGATCGATTGTCTTTGGTCTGATGATGGGGGCTGCGGCCCTCATCTCTATGGGAATGATGCCGTCGTTTCAGACTGGCATCAAAGCCGACCTCAGGACGCCTTTGGTTGCAATCAGTGCTCTGTTCGGCGGTGTGCCGACAGCGCTCATCAGCAGCCTGATGAGCGGTGGTTATCGAATTTATCTCGGCGGTGTAGGCGTCGTTGGTGGCTTAACGGGGATTGTCTCCGCCGCGGCGGCCGGTCTCGTGATGCGCTGGTGGTGCGCCAACCGGGATCTGAACTTTCGTGAACTCGTCTTTTTTGCGATTTTTGCGACGGCGGCGTCGAATCTCAGTTTTCTGGTGCTGCCATCCGATTTGGCGATGCACCTCATGCGCGAATTGGGGCCGCCACTCGCATTGACCAAGTTCATCGCCACGCTGTTAATGGGCTTATTGCTCAAGCGCTCGGAAAGGCGGCGGAAGGTGATGCATGAGAATGTGATCTTCCGATCGATGGTCAAGCATCTCCCGGACTGCCTCAACTTCAAGGATGCTGAAGGCCGCTTCGTTGCGGCCAATCCTGCAACGGCACAGCTGATGGGCGCGAGTTCCGAGCACGACCTCATCACCCGATCCGACACCGACTTTTATCCGCTTGCCGCGGCGATGCGCTATCGCGAGGAAGAACTCGCGGTGATCCGCGACCAGAAGCCAGCGCGGTTTTTGCAGGAATTCATCAATCCGGACGGCGGCCAGCGCTGGCTGTCGACGCTAAAGGCTCCGGTCTATGGGCGTTGGGGCGAACTTTTAGGCATCATCACCCACAATCGCGACGTCACCGACGAAATTCGCATGGCGAAGTCGAAGAGCGAGTTCATCTCGCTGGTGAGCCATGAACTGCGCACGCCCTTGACCTCGATCCGCGGTGCGCTCGGACTGCTGGTCGGCGGCATGGTCCATGATCTGCCGGAAAAGACCCAGAGCTTGATCAAAATCGCCCACAACAACAGCGAGCGTTTGATCTTCCTCGTCAATGACATCCTTGACATGGAGAAAGTCGAATCGGGCAAGATGGAGTTCACCATCGCGCCCACCGAACTTCGGCCGCTGATCGAACAGGTTGTCGAGGGCAACGCCTCCTATATGCACGAAAAGGCTATCCAGACGATCATCGAGGACGAAGTTCCGGGGGCGAACGCGATGGTCGACGCCCAGCGTCTGCAGCAGGTCTGTTTGAACCTTTTGTCGAACGCGATGAAGTTTTCGCCGGAGAATTCGACGATTACCATCCGCATTACCGCGCAGCGCCGGTTTCTGCGCATCGCGGTCAGCGACGAGGGGCCCGGCATTTCCGAGGAGTTCCGCAAACGGATCTTCCAGAAGTTCGAACGCTCCAACATGGCCGATAACCGGTCAATCGGCGGAACGGGCCTCGGCCTCAACATCGCCAAGTCGATCACCGAGAACATGGGTGGTCAGATCGGGTTTGAGTGCCACGACGACCGTCCGGGGACGACCTTCTTCGTTGACCTGGTCCCAGCGTCGGGGTTGGGTGGAGCGGCGATCACTGTCGGAGACGAGGCCAAGGCGACCCCGCGCTTGCGGCTGCTGCATATCGAAGATGACGAGAACGCCCGAGACGGCGTCGCGGAAGTGTTGTCAGCCAATTACGATCTGACCTCTGTCGGGGCACTCGACGAGGCCCGTAGTGTTCTGTCCAAATCGGTGTTCGACCTCGTGATCCTCGATGTCTGGCTCCCCGATGGATCGGGACTCGAAATCATCGAGCATGTTCCGGTTCGCACGCCGCTCCTGATCCTGTCTGACTGCCCGCTCGACCCGGCAAACTTCAAACGGCCGATCACGATCGGGCGGAAGTCGCAGATCCCGCTGTCGGACATTCCTGCGCTGGTGGAAAAAGCGTTGGACGTCCAGGGGCCGCAAAGCACCATCTTGAAGCCGCCGAGCTGGCGAAGCAGAATGCTGTCGCGGCGATGACATCAGACGGGTTTTTCTGCCGCGGTCCCGCTGTGCGATGGTCTGGCTAAACGCTAGCGCTCCGATCCCGACAATTGGTCCCGTGTTGTGGAGACCGTTCAGCAAATGTCGGAATCGAAAAGACCACTAGTCAAATCTATGATCCTATTGGATTTTCGAATTTGACATTGGATTTGTCGGACGGCCTTAGCTGGGTTCAAACGGCCAATTCGATCCCCTCCAGCATCGGCGAGACAATCGGAATCGATTTTCGGCAAAGCGCGATGCGTCGATTCAAAAGGTGAGAGCGACCTTTCTGCGTCCGATAGGACGCAGGGCGCTAAAGGCAGCTCGATGTGAATAAGGACAGTCCGGCGCCGAGGGATTGCTCGACGAGGTGATCTTGCGCAAGAAGACGGGGTGAGGCGACGGTTGCACGCGTGTTTTTGCTGAAACGAAAGGCATGCCCGCTTCCGGCACCTCGTTCATGTCTGCACTGATGCAATGATCCTTGTTGCGGCCGATCGCTGGTGCTACCACCACGGGATCCTGGCGGGATGACCTGTTTGGATCGCTGCGCGCTGTGATGGTCAGCTTCAGACGGCCCAAGCATAGGTGACGGTCGCGTGTATCGCGAGACGACGAGGGCCGGTTGTTTCGTTCGCCACCGCCTTCCAAATCGGCTGGCTGGTCCGACTTAGACTCGTTTTGGTTTGATAAAATTCTTTTCCGAAATATCTTCGGTAAATCAAGTCGAATGTGACTGAATATCAATATCTTTAGTCTTAATTGGCGAAAAATCGCCTCTATATTTCTATATCTTCTCATTTCAATAATATCAGCCGGGAGAGCCGGCATAGGCAATGTGGATCAGGGATGCATGATGACAAAAGTTCTTTATGTCGATGATGAGGCGGACATTCGTGAGATCGCGAAGTTGGCGCTGGAACTAAGCGCTGAGTTTACAGTCGAGATCTGCTCGTCCGGTGTGGACGCTTTGGCCTTCGCTCCCCAATGGCGCCCCGATGTGATTTTGCTCGATGTGATGATGCCGGGCATGGACGGGCCGGAAACCTTGGTGCGGTTGCGCGAGCAGGCGGAGACGGCGAAGACGCCGGTCATCTTCATCACCGCCCGCACACAGCGCCAGGAAATCGAATATTTCACGTCGATCGGCGCGATCGGGGTGATCGGCAAGCCGTTCGAGCCGCTGTCGCTTTCCGATCAGGTGATCGATCTGATGAAGACAATTCCGTCGTGATCTGACCACAAGCCGCTCCGATCGGTCAGGATGCCGACGGGGCGGGTGGCAGACGGCGCCACGCCTTCGCTCCCGCCGCATCGGCTTCTCGTCAGCCGATCGTGCGGCCTTTGCTCTTCAAACCGGCGGGATCTTCGCTATAGGCGGCGCCGACATAGTTGACGCCGATTTCGGCCCGCCCTGTCCAGACGACTTCGGCGCGCCGGGCGACCTGTTCGGCGATGTCGAACAGGATGATCGTCTTCGGGATGCGCTCTGGGTTGATGCAGCGCAGCCGCGCTCCACCGTCCGAGGCGTCGATCATCTGACCGTCTGTCAGGAAGCGCCGATCGATCGTGGCGAGCACCACGGGGCGCAGGCGCACGCGTTTGCGTGCCCAGCGGCGGCGTTCGGCCGGACTTTTTGGCGCGGCCTTGCCCGTCTTCGGGCGCCGGTCGGCGGCAAGCAAGGCGCTCATCTCGGCCGGTGAAATCTCGAAATCCGTGCTGCTGAAATTGACCCCGACCTCGCCACCGGCTTGCCAGACGATCTTGGCCAGTCGGTAGCACTGCGCCGAGACGTCGACGATGGCGACGATGCGTGGTAGCTCGCCCGCTGACATCCGGCGAATCCGGGCACCCGACGTCGACATGTCGACGAAGGCGCCACCGTCAATGTATTCTCGCGACGACGTTGCCAAGATCGCTTGGCGAAAGCGAACCCGCCGTCGAGGCGATCGCCGTTTCTCCCGCATCCGCGTGCCTGCAAAGCCCCTCATCAAGGGGTTTATTCATGCTAATACGTAAAAATCATCCTAATTGACAAGATGATTTGGAATATATAACTCCGCAATATCATCGAAATTTCCGTCGGTTACGATGACTTAACGGTTTCAATGTCATATGAAACCGTTGAATCTCAAGGGGGTCTTGGTGGCAGATCGGCCGGTTTGCAAAGTCGCGGTGTTGGACGATGATGCGCTTTTCCTGAAATTTCTGGCGGCGCGTCTTTGGCAGGTGGCTCAGTTCGACGTCGTCGAATGCTCGACGGATACTGAGTTGACCGATGCGGTGGCGAATGGAGACGTGGACTGCGTTCTGCTCGACTATGATCTCGGTTTGAACAACGGCATTGCGGTCTCGGAGCGGCTGCGATCGTTCCATGCCAATCCCCCACCCATTATTCTGATCACCGGCGGGGGCAGCGAGCGGACCGCCGTAAAAGCCTTTCGCAGCGGCTTTGCCGACTACTGCTCCAAGCGCAATCTCAACATCCAGGAATTGGTCACTTCGATTCGCGAGGCAATCGCCCGCCGCCGGGAGGAACGGGCTCAGAGCGAGCAGGTCCTGGAGCTGAAGCGGATGCTGGAGATCGATGAAGAAACCGGTCTGCACAGCACCCGGTATATTTCCCGCAGCCTCGACGAGTTGACGTCGGCGCGGGGGGGCGCCGAGTTCGCGGTGGCGCTGGTCGAATTGTCCAATCTGCCTGAGATCGTCCGGCTGGTCGGCCACGCGATGGCCAACACCGTCATGCATACGCTGGCGGGTCGGATCAAACAGTCGCTGCGCGGCACCGATGTCGCTGGACGTTACGACACCAATACGATGATCCTGCTTCTAAAGGACGCGCGCAGCCAGAGCGAGGTCGAGGCCGATGGTCGGCAGCTCGCCGAAATTCTCGCAAGCCCGGTCAAGATCGGGCGCAGCACCATTCATCCGCGCACGATCGTTGGCGCGGCGCTTTATCCGCAAGTTGCCGAAACGCCGGACGAAATCGTCTTTGCCTGTCGCGAGGCGATCGAGGAGGCTCAGCGCGAGGGGGCGGTTTGCGCATTGGCGCGAAAGAGCGAGCGTCCGGTCGAAGCCGCCGCGGATTCGATCAAACCGGTCAGTGTTGCGCCGCCGGCCGCGTCGGAAGATGGGGTTCAGCTGAACGTATCGGTTGCACCGCCCGCCGCGCCGGCTATGGCCGCGGGAGCGGCGGCGAGCGAACCGCAGGCAGCCGATGCCGATCTGGCCGCCGAGCGCCGGGGCGAGCGTCGCCAACGGGTTCTCAAGCGCGCCAAGGTGATGGTGCCGGAGCGCGGTTATCTCGTCGATTGCGTGGTGCGCAACCTGTCCCCCAACGGTGCGCGCCTGCGTTTCGACGCCTATTTCGCGCCGCCGGAAAAATTCGTTCTCGAGATTATTGGAACGGGAGAACGACGAAATGCCGAACTGCGGTGGCAGATCGGCAATGAAATCGGTGTGGAGCTTGTTTGAAGTAATGACGACGAATCAGTCGAAGGCGGATCTGATGACAGCGCGGTTGTTGGTTCTGACTGACAAATTCCGCGCCAGTGCCGTGAGTGACATGGAGCGGATCCGGCAGGTGTTTGATGCTAGCGTCAGCGGTGAGGCATCAGCCGCTGATCGAGATGAGATCTGCCGCATCGGCCATTCACTGGCTGGGCGAGCTGGGACCTTCGGTTTTCCGAAGATCAGCAGCGCGGCGGCGGCGCTCGAAGATCTGATCCGCGCCGGCGGCCGCGATCTTGCTCCGACGATTGGCCGGCTTGCCGACGCCATCGGCGGGGAACTAGCGGGGGAACACTCCACCACAAACTGACGAAAGCGTTATTGGGGGGAATGGATGCACCCCCGAACGCTCTGACCTCACGAACCAACACCTGCCTGGTCTCCAAGACTCAATTTCGGTGATCAGGCTCACGCGGTCGTCGTTGGTTCGATCGGACTGGGAATGCATGCGATGATCTATCCTTCAGCCGCCGAAAGACTTTCGGCCCCGACGTCTTCGAGTGAGATGCATGCTCTTGATGCAGCTGGGGCCGAGAAGACCGATGGCAAGCGTGTCGCGGTCGTGGCCGGAGACGAAGACATGGCACGCTTGATGCGCAGCGTGCGTGATCTCGGTCTGCAACCGTTCGATGGCCGCGAGAAATTCGAGGCCGATGCCGCCTTAGCCGTGATCGTCTCGCAGCGGATCGACCCGGAGTTTCTGCGCTGTAGCGTGCTCTCCGCGAGCTGTCCGGTGGTCTGCGTCAGCGAAGACGACCGGTTTCGAAACCGCCTGAATGCAACCCGCGCCGGCGTCACCGCACTGATCCCCGATCCACTCGACATCACCGAACTCGGATCGTGGCTGAACAGTTTTGACGAAACCCGCAAGCCGATTCCCTCGATCGTCATCATCGACGACGACGTCGTCTTGTCGGAACTTTATGCCGCGGTTCTCGAAGCCTCGGGGATGTCCGTCACCATCATCAACGATCCGATGGAAGCGTTCGATTCGATCGCGATGATCCGGCCAGACCTCATCCTGCTCGACATCGAGATGCCGAACGTCAACGGGCTGGAGCTGGCCCGCGTCCTGCGCCAATCGCGGTCCAATCTCTCGACGCCCATCCTGTTTTTATCGGCTGAGCGCAATGAAAGCCGCCAGCAATTGGCGCGCAATATCGGCGGCGACGACTTCATCAGCAAGCCGATCAATCTCGATCGGCTGACGACCATCGTCCAGATGCGGGCAGAGCGCGCCATCGCGCTGAAGCAGATCATGGAGTCTGACAGCCTGACCGGGCTGTTGAACCACGCCCGCTTCAAGGAGCGCCTGGCGCTCGAGATCGAGCGGTCCAGCCGTACCGGTTCGCCCTTGAGCGTCTGCATCCTCGATATCGACAAGTTCAAGGGGATCAACGATCGCCATGGTCACCAGGTCGGCGACAAGGTGATCCAGACGCTCTCCCAGACCTTGACCGGCGGTCTGCGCCGCACCGATGTGGTCTCGCGTTACGGCGGCGAGGAATTCGGGATCATCCTGCTCGATACCGACTCGACCGGCGCGGCGGTGGTGATGAACCGCGTCCGTGAGCGATTTAGCGGGATCGCACTGATGGGGAACGAGGAAGAATTCTGCGTGACCTTCAGCGCCGGCATAGCGCAAAACGGCCTCGGCAGCACTGCCAACAGCACGCTCGCTCTCGCCGATCTGGCCCTTTACGAAGCCAAGCACCTCGGCCGCAACCGCGTCTGCATCAAGGGCTGACGGTACGGCCTGCCGCAGTGACGCGCGACGCATTCAAGCGAACGTTCAGCCATTCAGCGGGCTGACCGTTGATCGGGCGGTCGAAAACGTTGGAAAAATGGTGCCCCAAGCCGGACTCGAACCAGCGACCTACGCATTACGAATGCGTTGCTCTACCAACTGAGCTATTGGGGCATGCCACGACCCCGGCGCAAATTTGGCCAAGACCGCGGCCCTGATACCGGCAAACGGCCGCGTGTTCAAGGGTAAATCCGCCGCGCCTGCCGCGCCCGTCGTGGGAGGCCAGCCCCGCGACAGATCCGCAATGGCGTGGCATCGGTTGCCGGGTCCTCTTGTTTTGGCCGTGGCAGGTGCGATCTTTCAGGGTGATGATCGACCTTTTTGCCCCAAGCGACTCGACGCCCTCGCTGTTTCCCGAGCAAACGCCCCCTATCGTCCGGGTGATCGACACCGAAACCGCCGGCCAGCGGCTTGAAGAGGACGCGGTGATCGAGATCGGTTCGGTCGATCTCGACCTGCTGACCGGTGCGATCGGCAATCCGATGCAGAGCTTTTGCGATCCGGCCGGTGTCGCGATCACCGCGGGGGCGCGCGGCGTGCATCACATCACCGACGCGATGCTTGAGGGGGCGCCGTCCTTGACCGACGCCGCCAAGCCGTTCCGCACCGCGTCGACCTACGCCGCCCAGCGCGCCGCGTTCGACCGCTCGCGCCTGTGCTTTGCCGGTCGCTGGCTCTGCACCCACAAGCTTGCGCTCCGGGCTTTTCCGAATGTCAGAGCGCATGGGCTGCAGAGCCTCGTCAAATACGTGCCGCTCGACCTTTCGCCCGTCGAGCCGATGCTGGCGGGGCTCAATCCGCATCGCGCGCTCTACGACGCCGTCTGCACCGCCGTGCTGCTGCGTCAGATCGCGGCGGTGCTGATGCCGCGCTGTCACGACCTCGCTGACTTTTTGGCGCGCGCCGAGCGGGTCTCGAACGAGCCGGCGCTGCTCGCCAAGCTGCGTTTCGGCCGCCACAAGGGGCGGCCGATCGCCGACGTGCCGGACGACTATCTCGACTGGTTGATCCGCGAGCCCGGCATGCATCCCGATGCGGCTTTTACCGCCAAGCATCAATTGCAGCTGCGGGGCGTTCGCGGCGCTCGGCCGCTGGCGGAGGTTGACGGACCGGCCTCGGTCTTGCGCTGAGACGACGTTTGCCGATCGGTCTGGGGCACATCGGCGCGCCGGCTTGAAGGCTTGGCCGCGCGATGCATGTGTCCCAGGCGATGAAAGCCTTTGCCGATCTCCTCGACGCCCTCGTGCTGCAGCCCTCGCGCAATGGCAAGCTGCGCCTGCTCGTCGATCACTTTGCCGCCGTGCCCGATCCCGAGCGCGGCCTGGCGCTGGCGGCGATCACCGGCGATCTCGACATCCAAAGCGTCAAGCCGGCGATGCTGCGCGAGCTCGTCACGACGCGCATGGATCCGGTGCTGTTTGGCTATTCCTACGATTATGTGGGTGATCTCGCCGAGACGATCGCGCTGGTCTGGCCGTCGGCGGAAACTGGTGAGAGCGGCGCGGCCGACGCCCCCAGCCTGGAGGATATCGTCGCCAAGCTGAACGCGGCGTCGCGGCAGGACGGTGTCGCCCTGATCGAGACCTGGCTCGATCGGCTGGATTCGTCGGGTCGCTTCGCGCTGTTGAAGCTCGTCACCGGCGGCTTGCGCATGGGCGTGTCGTCGCGCCTTGCCAAGCAGGCCCTGGCCGATTTCGGCGGTCACGACGTCGCCGAGATCGAAGAGCTGTGGCACGGTCTTCAGCCCCCCTATGAGAGCCTGTTCTGTTGGTTGGAGGGCCGAGGCGACAAGCCGGTCTCAGCCGCCCGTGCGCCGTTTCGCCCGGTGATGCTGTCGCAGCCGTTGGAAGCGCCGGATTACGGCCTGATCGTCCCCGACGCCTATGCCGCCGAGTGGAAATGGGACGGCATCCGGGTGCAGGCGAGCGCCGAGAGCGGCACGCGCCGGCTCTATTCGCGCACCGGCGACGACATTTCGCGGGCCTTCCCGGATCTTGTCGATTTCATGCAGTTCGACGGCACCCTCGACGGCGAACTGCTCGTCGCCGTCAGTGACGACAAGGGCGGTGCGCCGAAAATTGTCGGCCGCAACGAGCGGCCGGACGATATCGTTGCGGGCAGCTTTTCCGATCTGCAGCAGCGGCTGAACCGCAAGACCGTCTCAGCGGCAATGCTGAAACGCTACCCGGTCTTTCTGCGCTGCTACGACCTCTTGATCGACGCTGGAGACGATATTCGGGCGCTGCCCTTCGGCGAGCGTCGCAAGCGGCTTGCGGCCTTCGTCGCGAAGCTCGAGCCGACGCGCTTCGATCTCTCCCCGCTGGTCGACTTTGCCAATTTCGATGCGCTGGCTGCGCGGCGCGGCGCGCCTCCGCATCCGGTGATCGAGGGGGTGATGCTGAAGCGGTGGGACTCCGCTTACGTCCCCGGCCGGCCAAAGGGCCCGTGGTTCAAGTGGAAGAAGGACCCGCATCTGATCGATGCGGTGCTGATGTATGCCCAGCGCGGCCATGGCAAACGGTCGAGCTACTATTCGGACTACACCTTCGGCGTTTGGGCGGGCGCGTTCGACGATCTCGAACTCGTCCCGGTCGGCAAGGCCTATTTCGGCTTCACCGACGAGGAGCTGAAGACGCTCGACAAATATGTCCGCGACAACACCATCGAACGCTTCGGCCCCGTGCGCTCGGTGCGGGCCGAGCCGGACCATGGCCTGGTGATCGAGGTGGCGTTCGAGGGGCTCGCCCGGTCCAATCGCCACAAATCGGGCGTCGCCATGCGCTTTCCCCGCGTCTCGCGGCTGCGCTGGGACAAACCGGCGTCCGAGGCCGATCGGATCGAGACCCTGCAGGCCATGCTCGACGATTGAGGCGGGGAGGGGCGTTCCGACCTTCGAACTTGCACGGCTCGCTTCGACCGCCTAACTGCGATGCGAAACGGGACGTCAATCGGAGAGGATCGAACCCTTCATGTCCGACAGTATTCATCGCTTTTTGGGAGGCTCGCCGATCGGCGTCGCCGTCCGGCTGATCCTGATCTCGATCCTTGTCGGCTTCATCCTGTCCTGGTTGCACTGGAACCCGCACGACATCATCCAATGGGTGGTGCGCACCATCCAGTGGGCGTGGCACTCGCTGTTCGGCTCGGTCGAAAAGGCGGTGTATTATTTCCTGCTGGGCGCGGCGATCGTCGTGCCGGTGTTCATCATCTCGCGGGTGTTGAAAATGGGCCGGCGCTGAGACGCGGTCCGCCGAGCGCTTTTTACGGCGCACGTCTTGGCGCCCGCGAGGGTGGGTTCCGGCCCGGTCTGTCGATGCGCGCGGAGACGCGCGTTAGGCCGCCCGGCGCTTGAGGATGCGCACCGGAACGGACTTGGCCGCCGGAACATGGGCGCGGCGCGAGTGGTGCCACAGCGGGATCAGAGCGTTCAGCTCCGGAAAATAGCCGGCGCAATTGCCCTCGGGCAGCGGCCACGCATGCACCCTATAGTTCTCGACCCGCCGTGTGACGCCGTCGCCCGCATGGGTCTCCAGATCGACATGATCGGTATCGGTGAGGCCCAGCCGGCGAATGTCGTTGGCGTTCATCAAAATGACCATGCGGGTGCCTTTGACGCCGCGCAGCCGGTCGTCATAGCCGTAGACGGTGGTGTTGAACTGATCGTTCGAGCGCACGGTGATCAACTTCAGGACGTCTCTGGCGGTCGTGTCGATATCCGGGTCGACGTCGAAGCTTTCCGGCGTCAAGAAGTTCGCCTTGCCGTTTTTTGTGCGCCATTCCCGCCGGCAGGCGCCGATGTCGCGATGAAAGCCGCCGGGCGTGCCGAGCCGCCGATTGAAATCTTTGAAGTCGGCCGGATAGGCGCGCTCGATCGCAGCGCGCACCTGGCCGTAATCAGCCACCCATTCGTCCCAGGGCACCGTCGAGCGGCCGGCGACCGCCGCTTTGGCAAGTTCGGCGACGATCTTGGCCTCCGACAGGAGTTCGGGTGAGGCCGGCTCGCTCCGGCCGATCGAGGCGTGGATGCAGGCGGTGGAATCTTCGACCGAGACCGTCTGGGCGACACCGTTCTGCATGTCCCGCTCCAGCCGTCCGAGACAGGGCAGGATGTAGGTGTTCTCGCAGGCCAAGAGGTGGTTGCGATTGAGCTTGGTCGAGATCTGGACGCTAAGCTGCATCTTGCGCCAGCCCGCCTCGATGCGTTCCGTCTCCGGCACGGCGCGCGAAAAATTGCCGCCGAGACAGACGAAACCCTTCACGCTGCCGTCGAGGATCCCTTCGCAGGCCTCGACCGTGTCGAGACCCTTCTCCTTCGGCACGGTGAAGCCGTAAAATTCCTCGAATTTTGCGTGCGGGATCAGGTCCAGCTTCTCGGTGATGCCGACGGTGCGCTGACCTTGCACGTTGGAATGACCGCGGATCGGCGAGATGCCGGCACCTGCTTTGCCCATCATGCCGCGCATCAGCAGGAGGTTGCACAGCATCTGCACGTTTTCGATGCCGTGGCGATGCTGGGTGAGGCCCATGCCGTAATTGGCGATCACCCGCTCGGCCTTGGAATACACCCGCGCGACATGTTCAAGTTCGTCGCGGGGCACGCCCGAGCAGCGCGCGATCTCTTCCCATTCGGCATCGCGCACGAAGGCCTCGAAGCTTTCGAAGCCGTGGCAATGCTCGGCGATGAAGGCGGTGTCGAGCACCCGAGCGCCGCCATTGACGCGGGCGGCGTCATCAAGGGCGAAGAGCGCCTTGGCGATGCCGGTCATGGCGGCGATGTCGCCGCCGACGCGCACCTGGTAATAGTCGCTCGACATCTTCGTCCCCTCGCTGGGGGAGAGCATTTCGATCGGGTTCTGCGGGCTTTTGAAGCGCATCAGCCCGCGCTCGCGCAGCGGGTTGAAGGTGATCACCGGCGCGCCGCGCTTACGCGCCGCCTGCACCGCATTGAGCAGGCGCGGGGCGTTGGTGCCGGTATTGTGGCCGAAGAAGAACATCATGTCGCAGACGTCGAGGTCGTCGAGCGTGACGGTGCCGACCGGCGAGCCGATCGATTCCGGCAGGCCGACCGAGGTCGACTCGTGGCACATGTTTGAGGAGTCCGGCAGATTGTTCGAGCCGTAGATTCGGGCAAAGAGCTGCCACATATGCGAGGCCTCGAGCGCCGCGCGGCCGGAGACGTAGAAGACAACCGATTTCGGATCGAGGGCATTGAGCTTGGCGCCGATGTCTCGGAACGCGTCGTCCCACGTGATCGGGACGTATTGATCGAGACTGGCGTCGTATGTCATCGGCGTGGTGAGCCGACCCTGCTTCTCCAGCTCGTGGTCGGTCCATTCAAGCAGTTCGGACACCCGATGCTTGGCGAAGAAGGCGCGGTCGCAGCGCTTCGGCGTGATTTCCCACATCGTCGCCTTGGCGCCGTTCTCGCAATATTCGAAGGGCGAGGGAGCGGCGGGTTTTGCCCAGGAGCAGGAGGCGCACTGGTAACCGTCGGCCTTGTTCTGATGACCAAGCGTCGTCCAGACGGTGGAGGCGAGCAGGCCCTCTTGCGCAGACTTTTCCACCAGCGACTTGACCGAGCCCCAGCCGCCGGTCGGATCGTCATAAGGATCGATGGCGGGTTTGTCGGTCACTTCGCTGCGCTTCATGGTATTGTCTCGTATGCCGCGTTCGGCCCGGAGCGGGCCGGCGCGAATTGAAGGGGCTGAACACTCGCAACTCCTTGGCCCCGGTGCAGGTTGCATAGATCGCAACGGAAGTTATGGATCTGATCAAGATAAAGATAAGTTATTATTGTCATTAAGGCGCAAAGGAGCGGGCTCGTTCGCCGATTTCAGAGTTCAGACTGCCCTAGCGTTTGACGGTGATCGTGGTGCGCCCGGATAGAAATGGCGCGAGTTTCCGCATATCGGCCGGCGCAATCGCGATACATCCGGCGGTTGGCGGATGGCCGGGCTCGGCAACGTGAAAGAAGATCGCGCTGCCAAGGCCACGGGCTCGGCGTCGGTAGTTGTAGTCGAGCACGATGACGACGTCGTAGAGCCGGTCCTCGCGGGCCAACGTCTCGGCGCTGGCGGCGAAGGGCAGCCGGACCGGCCGATTGTAGGCTGGATGATCGGGCGCGTCGCACCAGCCGTCGACACCGGGCCGTATGCGACGAATCGCCAGCCGGCTTTTGGGTCGCGCCATGCGGCCGCCGCGATGCCACAGTTCGACCAGCGCCATGGTCGCCACCGGGGTCGCGCCGTCGCCCTCGCGCTTGCCGATCGTCGTGCCGGAACGCCCGAGCGCGCAGGGGATGCGGAAGGGGCCGGCGGCCAGAATGCCGCGACAAGTCTCGCCCGGTTTGCGGCGGACGATGAGGTGGCGGATCGTCCCGGCGCCCGGCTTTGTCGGATTGCGTTCTTGCAACAGTGTTGTCCTGTCGTTGAAATCTCTATGTTACATTGAACATGCTGCCGTTCCGAGATGGGCGGTCGGCAATCTTGATGTCAGCCGAACAGCGGTTAGGGATGAGTGCTAGAAGCCTATTGATCGTCGATGATGACGATGACCTGAGAGAGACGCTCGCGGAGCAGCTTTCCCTGCACGAGGAATTCAACGTCCTGCAGGAGAACGCCGCGTCTAGGGGGATCGCCACCGCCCGCGGCGGTCTGATCGACCTTGTCGTCATGGATGTCGGCCTGCCCGACATGGATGGCCGCGAGGCCGTGAAGGTGTTGCGCAAGGGCGGGTTCAAGGCGCCGATCATTATCTTGACCGCCCAGGACACCGATTCCGACACGATCCTCGGCCTCGAAGCCGGGGCGAACGACTATGTCACCAAGCCATTCCGCTTCGCGGTGCTGCTTGCCCGGATTCGGGCCCAGTTGCGTCAGCACGAGCAAAGCGAGGATGCGACGTTCCAGGTCGGCCCTTACGTCTTTAAGCCGAGTCAGAAGATTCTGATCGACGAGAGGGGCAGCAAGATCCGGCTGACGGAAAAGGAGACGGCGATCATCCGCTATCTCTACCGGGCCGATCGCAAGGTGATCACCCGCGACGTGCTCTTGGAAGAGGTCTGGGGCTACAATTCGGGCGTCACCACCCATACGCTTGAAACCCATGTCTATCGCCTGCGTCAGAAGATCGAGCCCGATCCGTCCAATGCGCGGCTACTCGTCACTGAATCCGGCGGTTACAAGCTGATGCCTTAAGGCATCAGCTCTGCATCGAGTCGATCGGTTTGCGCCTGCCGCCGGATCGCGTCGCGTCTCGCGCGCGACATGAGGGAGGTGTGGCCCAGCACCAGCCAATCCTCGTTGCATCGTGAATGATAAATCATCTGTGGGTTGTTCTTCCTTTGCCACGGAAAGACTTGCCCGAACGTTCACCAATCATCTACCAATCCCGTTCACGATGACCGTGCCGGTCGATCGCCGCCACGGCTGGACTTTGGCCGCTTGCAAACCGGATGGATGGTTAATGCGGGCGGAAAAATCCGCCGCGTCATGGAAAGCTGCACCTTTCGGTGCATGAGAAGAACGGTCCTCCGCCACGATGAGCCTTGAGAGCGACATTGCGATCCTGCGGAAGGTCCGGCTCTTCGACGATCTCGAAACCGATCAGCTGCGGCTCCTCGCCTTCGGAGCGGAGCATCGGCGCCTGCATGCGGGCGAATTCGTGTTTCGGGAAAATGCCCGCGCCGATGCCGGCTTCGTCATCGTGAGCGGCGCGGTGGCGATGATCCATGGCCGCGGCGAGGACGCCAGAGAGCTGTCGCGCCATGGAGCGGGCGCGCTGCTCGGCGAACTCTGCCTGATCGCCGAGACCACCCGGCCGGCCAGTGCCCGGGCGGAGAGTGATTGCGCGCTGATCCGGATTTCGCGGCCGCTGTTCCGGCGGATGTTGGAGGAATATCCCGACCTTGCAGCGGTGCTCCACCAGCGGATACTCACCGAGCTCGAGACGATGCTTGCCGAGATCCAGCGGATCGAGGGCCGGTTTGCGTAGACAAGCCCGCAGCTTAAGCTGTGGGCGCTCTCACCCTTTGAATCGACAGCATCGGCCCGAACATCGATTCCGATTTTCGGGCCGATGCTGTCGGCGGCGGTTGCTCTCAAAGATCGAAGCGCGCGATCACCGGCACATGGTCGGACGGCTTTTCCCAGCCGCGCGCCTCGGTCAGGATTTCGACGTCCTGGAGCGCCGGCGCGAGATCGGCCGAGCCCCAGATGTGATCGAGCCGGCGGCCGCGATTGGAGATTGCCCAGTCCTTGGCGCGATAGCTCCACCAGGTGAACAAAACCTCGTCCGCGGGAAAATGTACGCGCATCAGATCGGTCCAGCGGCCGTCGTTCTGGGCGGCCAGCAAGCCCTCGCATTCGACCGGTGTGTGCGAGACGATTTTCAAAAGCTGCTTATGCGACCACACATCGGTTTCGAGCGGCGCGATGTTGAGATCGCCGCAGAGTAGCGCCGAGACGCCCGGTTCGCCATTGGCATCGGTGCGGCGCAGCTCCTCGATGAAGTCGAGCTTGTGGCGAAATTTCGGATTGATCGCGGGGTCGGGCTCGTCGCCCCCGGCCGGGACATAGAGATTGTGGATGCGGATCGCTGTGTCACCGACGGTAATCCGCGTCGACAGATGCCGCGCGTCGCCGACCTCGCAGAAATCTTGCCGCACCACGTCGTCGAGCGGGCGTTTGGAGATCGTCGCGACGCCGTGATAGCCCTTCTGACCGTGGATCGCGATGTGCTCGTAGCCCATCTCCCGAAACGCCTTTTCCGGAAACTGATCGTTTGGACATTTGGTCTCCTGCAGGCACAGGACGTCAGGCTGATGCGCCTTTAAGAGGCGCTCGACGAGGCCGATCCTGAGACGCACGGAGTTGATGTTCCAGGTGGCGAGGGAGAAGAGCATCGGGCGCAGCGTTTCTTGCTTCAAGGGGGCAGCCCTTCGCTTAGGCTGCCGCCGAGAGGGTCCGCAAGCCGGTTGGGCGGCTATCCCCATGGCTTTGCGGCATGAGGGGATCAGCCCCGCAATCTTGTCGCGGCTTCGGCGGCGGGTATCTCATTGTCTCATCGTGACGGTGAACGACGATCGGGAGCAGCAGCGATGTTGAAGGGATTTGCCGAGCAGGTGGTGTCCGGCGACGGCGCCGACATCTTCTGCCGGCTGGGCGGTGAGGGTTCGCCTCTGCTTCTGCTGCACGGCTATCCCGAGACCGGCGCAATGTGGGCGCCGATCGCGGACCGTCTGGCCAAGCGATTCTCGCTGGTCATACCGGATCTTCGCGGCTATGGCCGCTCGTCGGTGCCGGACAATGATGCTGAGAACCACGCCTATTCCAAGCGCCAGATGGCGCGCGACATGGTGGCGGTGATGGCGGCGCTCGGCCACCGGCAATTTGCCGTCGCGGGCCACGATCGCGGCGGGCGGGTCGCCTATCGCATGGCGCTCGACAATCCCGATCTTTTGACCCGGCTTGCCGTCCTCGACATCCTGCCGGTTGCCGAAGTGTGGGAGGCGATGGGCGCCAAGGCGGCGATCAAGACCTATCACTGGCCCTTTCTCGCTCAGCCGCATCCGTTGCCCGAGACGCTGATCGCGGCCGACCCGGTGTTTTATCTGCGGCACACCATGGCGAGCTGGACCAAGGCGCAATCGCTTGATGCCTTCAGCCCGTCGGCGATGGCCGAATATGCGGCCGCTTTCGCCCAGCCAGAGCATGTCCACGGCGCTTGCAACGATTATCGCGCCGGCGCAACGATCGACTGGCGCCTCGACCGCGAAGACCGGGAGGCCGGGCGAAAAATCGCGGTGCCGACGCTGGCGTTGTGGGGAACGGCCGGCATTCCCGGCGACGGAGCAAGCCCGCTGGCCGTCTGGCGGCGCTGGTGCACACAGGTGGACGGCCACGCCGTCGATGCCGGCCATTTCATCGTCGAAGAAGCCCCGGGCGAAACGCTCGAAGCGCTTCTTCGCTTTTTCGCCGGATGACGCGCGCGGCGATGCTCGGCATCACGCGCCGCTTGCTCGCCTTGGCAGCCTCCAAATCGTTCGAGGATCATTTTTTCACGGAGAACGGCACTGTCACCGACGGGCGGCGGAGGCGGAGGGGCGTTCGATCCTGGTGATCCTCGGCCCGATGTCAGGGGCGCGATGTTAGGGGCCCGAGGTAGCGGCCGAGGTGTCGATCCCGAGCCGGCGATGCCAGGCGATCGCGGCTTGTCCGGCGATGTGGCGCAGCTCTTTCAGCGTGGCGGGGCCAGGTTCGGGCGGACGCAGGCGATGGAGGATGCCGCCGAGGTCGTGGAGGGCGACTTCGGCCTCGACGCTGGCGAGGCCCGCCTGGCGCTTGGCCGCTTCGATCTCGGCGATCGGCCGGGCGGCTTCGACGGCGTCGAAATAGCGGCGATTGGCGGCGATCCCGTCCCGGATGCGCTCGTTCAGCGAGGCGCCAAAATCCGGCCACAGCAGAAAGACCGCGAGGAGGGCGGCGAGGCTGCCGATGACGTTGTCCAGCATGCGCGCCGAGGCGATGCCGCCCCCAGGTTCCAGCATTTCGGTGACGATGACGAACAGCATGGTCAAGAACACGACGAAGATCGTGTAGTTGACCGAGCGCAGCGCGATCGCCGCCGCCCCGAGCATCACCGCCAGGGCCCATAAAAACGTCGGTGCGCCGACGGCATGCAGCACGATGAGCGCGATGCCGCCGCCGAGCAGGCTGCCGAGAATGCGCTCCAGGCAGCGCGCCCAGGTGACCCGCGCCCCGCCTTGCAGAACGACGACCACCGCCATCGCGGCCCAATAGGGATAGCCGAGCTTCAGGGCGAGCGCGGCGCCATAGACGGCGATGAGGCCGAGGGATTGGCGCAGAGCTTGGCGCAGCGCTGCTGCCGAGGGCCTTTGCGGCGATGGGGCAAGCCCGGCGTCAAATCCGGCGTCGCTGCTGGCGCTGGCAGTCCCGGCCGGTGCGGCGAGGGTGCTCAGCGCGGTTTCGAGCGCCCGGGCGCAGCCGATGAAGACCGCTCCGGTCACGTGTCCACGAAGCCGGTTGGCGCGGGCCAGCGACGAGTGGATCGCTGCCATGTCCAGTGTTCGGCCCCGTCTGGCAAGGCGCCAGGTCAGCAAGGCGCGGCTGTAGCTGCGGGCCAGCGCCAGCCGCTCGCGGGCCAGGCCCTCGCGATCGATAAAGGCCTGATCGAGGGCGATCAGCGCGCCGAACAGCGTTTCGGCGGCGGCAAGCGCCCGCTGAAACGGCGCGACCGATCCGCTCTCTGATTGGTAGCGCTCCAGCCCGACCCGCAGCCGCTCGATCGAGAGGCGCACGGCGCGGCGGTGTTCGGCATATTCGCTGTGCCAGCGTTGATCGCGATGCGGCTTGGCGCCGAGGGTCACGAGGCTGTCGGCCATGTCCCAGAGCCGAACGATCACCGCATCGCTCGCCCGGCTGAGCGGCAGCAGCGGATCAATCGGCCAGAGCCAGTTGATCAGGAGATAGGCCCAGGCGGCGCCACCGAGAAAGGCGCCGGCCTGGATGAGGGCCATTTCGAAGGGGTGGGGAAAGCCAACCGCGACGACACCGACCACCGCGAGCAGTGTGCCGAGCAGACCGGAATGGCGGATTTTTGCGCCGCCGAGGATCGCCAGAAACACCAGCAGCGGCCCGACCGCCATGCCGGCGGCCGGTGACAGCGAGGCGAGCCAGGATCCGGCAAGGGCGATCAGCGCGCCGCCGGCGACGAAGATCGCCAGCACCCGGCGGTGCAGGCGGTCGGGCCCGGGGCCGTCGCACAGGCAGGTCCAGAAGGCGGCAAAGACGGCCCAGCCAAAATCCGCCCGGGCGGTGGCCGCGGCCACCGCCAGCGGCACCGCCACGGCGACCGCGGCGCGGTAGCCCTCCATCGGGTTGAAATGTTCCGGGATCAGGCCGACCGAGCGCAATTCCAGCCGGCGGGCAGCGCGCCGCAACGCGACGAAGCGCCGCCTGCGGCGCGGGATGCGGACCGAACCGCCACTGTCGATTTTCGCCATGGGTCCGATCCTGTCTCCGGGCGTCGCTGCTCACCTCCCGCTGCCTGCTCGGCCATAGCGGCTTTCGATCCGAGATGCCACCGGGGTTTGGTCAGACCATTTTGGCTTGAATTCCGAGAAGTCGGGAGATATTATGCAGAAATGGACGGTATTACGCGCCCGATTTATAAATTGGTCAGGCCAAATTGATAGTGCGGGATCGAATTCAGCGCGGCTGTCCTGGACTGGCGGATCGGCGATGAGTCGTCTGGCGGAGCGGATCGAAACGTTGATCGCGGCAAGACGGCTTGCTCCCGGCGACCGCCTGCCGGCCGAGCGGCAGCTCGCGGCCGAACTCGGCGCTTCGCGATCGACGGTGCGCGAAGCGATCAAGCAGCTGACAAGCCGCGGGCTGCTGGTCAGCCAGCGGGGCGGAGGGACCTATCTCACGACGCCGGAGGCGGGCGAGCCTGTGCGGGCCGCGCTGCTCTCGATCGCACCGCTCGCGGAGAGCGAGGCCGGCTATTGGCGCGACGTCCTAGAGATTCGGACCTCGCTGGAGGGCGATATTGCGGCTCTGGCGGCCGAGCGTGCCGATCCGGCGGACCGGGCGCGGATTGTCCTGGCCTATGACGCGCTTGCCGAGGCGCTTTTAGCGGCCCCGCCGGCGCGGCGCACCGACGGTGTGCCCTTGGAGCTTGCCAAGCGCGACGCGGCGTTTCACATGGCGATCACCCGCGCCGCGCACAACGCCGTCCTGACTCAGGTGATGACCGGCCTCGAAGGTCTTTTGGAGACCAGCATTTCCGGCATTCTGGCGCGGCTTTACCGGTTGCCGGATGTGCTGGCCGCGCTCGATGACCAGCACCGCCGCATCCTTGACGCGATCGCCGCATGCCGGCCGCAGGCGGCTCGCGCGGCCGCCACCGATCACCTCTGCTTCGTCGCCGCTCGGCTCGATCAGATCGAGCAGGACGCGGCCCGCCACCAACGCGCCGTCAATGCCCACCGCCATATTGAAGCCGAGAAAGACACCCGATCATGATCATCGCCTCGACGACCGACTACCGCGAAGCGGCCCGCCGGCGCCTTCCGCCTTTCCTGTTCCATTATGTCGACGGCGGCGCCTATGCCGAAGAGACGCTGCGCCGCAATGGCAGCGATCTGCAGGATCTGGCGCTGCGCCAGCGGGTGCTGAAGGCCGTCGGCTCGATCGACCTGTCGATGACCCTGTTCGGCGAAGCCTTGCAGCTGCCGGTGGCGCTCGCGCCGGTGGGGCTCGCCGGCATGTTTGCGCGCCGCGGCGAAGTGCAGGCGGCACGGGCGGCGGCGGCGCGGGGCGTCCCCTTCACCCTGTCCTCGGTGTCGGTCTGCCCGATCGAGGAGGTGCAGCCGAAAATCGACCGGCCGATCTGGTTTCAGCTCTATGTGCTCAAAGACCGCGGTTTCATGAAGAACGCGCTTGATCGCGCCTTTGCGGCCGGCGTGCGCACGCTGGTCTTCACCGTCGACATGCCGGTGCCGGGCGCGCGCTATCGCGATGCCCATTCGGGCATGTCCGGGCCCTATGCCGCCAGCCGCCGAATGCTGCAGGCCATGACTCATCCGCGCTGGGCCTATGATGTCGGCCTGCGCGGCCGGCCGCACGATCTCGGCAATGTCTCGGCCTATCTCGGCAAGCCGATTGCGCTCGAAGATTATATCGGCTGGCTGGGCAACAATTTCGATCCATCCATCGGCTGGCGCGATCTCGAATGGATTCGCGACTCCTGGAAGGGCACGATGATCCTGAAAGGCATTCTCGATCCGGACGACGCCCGCGACGCGGTGCGCTTCGGCGCCGACGGCATCGTCGTCTCCAACCATGGCGGGCGCCAGCTCGACGGCGTGCTCTCGAGCGCTCGGGCGCTGCCCGGCATCGCCGACGCGGTGAAGGGCGAGCTGACGGTGCTCGCCGATTCCGGTATCCGCTCCGGCCTTGACGTCGTTCGGATGCTGGCGCTGGGTGCCGACGCGGTTCTCCTCGGCCGCGCTTACATCTATGCCTTGGCGGCAGCCGGTGAAACCGGCGTCGCCCATCTCCTCGACCTCATCGCCAGCGAAATGCGGGTCGCCATGACCTTGACCGGCGCGCGCTCGTTGAAGGAGATCGGCCGCGAGAGTTTGGTGGCGGCGAAAGATCGGAGCGCGGGGTGACGGGGCGAGCGAGCGCTGGAATGACAAGCGCCCTGCGTCCGATCGGTCGCAGAAAGGTCGCGCTGACCCTTTGAATCGACGCATCGTGCTTTGCCGAAAATCGGAACCGATTTTCGGGCCGATGCCCAGCGGTCAGGCGACCGGCGGATCGCTCTTTCTGATCAGGGTCCGGAGAGCTTCGATGTCGTTGCCGAGAGGGCGATCGTCGAAATAGGGTCCGACACAGGTCCGAACGCTTTGATAAACCGCCTGCGTGCCTGCGGCACGGGGCGCTTGTGGCGCCACGATATCATGGGCCTGTGCGGCGGCCATCAATTCAATGGCGAGGATGTATTCCAGGTTGGCGATGATGGCGTTCAATTTATTGGCCGCGGCCGTCGGATGCGCCAGAAAATCTTCTTGCAACGCCGACGTCACCCCGCCATCGGTGGACGCCGGCGCGGCGAGCCGGCGGTTCTCGCTGCAGAGTGCCGTTGCGGTGTATTGCGCGATCATGAAACCGGAATTTTCTCCGGCATCGCTGGCGAGAAAGGCCGGCAGCCCGCTGACCAGCGGATTGACGAGCCGGTCGATCCGTCTTTCGCTCATCATGCCGATCTGGGCGAGCGCGATCGCCAGAGCATCGAGCGCTTGGCCAAGCGCCGGTGTCACCGCGTGCGCCTCGGACCAGACGCGTGGCGCATCGGGCGTTCCGCCAACCGCGGGGTTGTCCGTGACCGACGCGAGTTCGTCATCGACGGTGGCCGCCACAAAATCGAACATATCCCGCGCCGCGCCGTGGACATGCGGAACAGCCCGCAGGCTCAAGGCGTCCTGTGTGCGTCTGCCCCGAGCCTTGGCGATCAGTCCGCTTCCCGCCATGCGCCCGCGCAGCGATGCGCCCGCCGTTTCGAGCCGTTCGGATTTTCGCAGGGCCAGCACCGCTTCGCTGAAGGCGTCCGACTGACAACCCGCTGCCTCCATCGTCAAAGCCGCGATCGCATCCGCCCAGTCGAACATCCGATCGGCGCGCGCGAGCGCGAGGCTCGTCAATCCCGTCGAGCAGGCCGTTCCGTTGACGAGGCTCAGCCCTTCCTTGGCCTGGAGAACAAGCGGGGACAGCCCGATGCGTGAGAGGGCATCGCGGCCGGATAATTCGGCGTCGCCAAGATGGGCGCGGCCCTCGCCGATCAGCACGAGCGATACATGCGCATTGTGCGTCAGATAGCCGGCGGATCCCTGCAACGGGACGCAGGGAATGCAATCCTTTGACAACAGAGCCAGCAGATTTTTCACGATCACGTCACGAACGCCGGAATAACCATGGGCAAAATTGGCGATTTGCGCCGTCATGATGGCGCGGACTTCGGCGCGTCCAAGCCATGGCCCAACGCCGCAGGCGTGGCTGAGCACGATTTTGCGTGACAGCCGGCCTTGGCTGTCGCGGTTCACCACCGTGTCGCTTAACGCCCCGACCCCGGTGTTGACGCCATAGGCCCGCACCCCCTGTTCCACGATCGCGGTGACAATGGCACTCGCTCTGTCGATCCGGTCCCAGGCACCTGCAGACAGTGCAAGGTTCGCCCCTTCGGCGACGGCCGCCACATCGCGCCATGAGAGGTTGTCTTCGAGGAGGATCGTCACGGCTTAGCGCTCAAAATGACCGATGAACTGGTGAAATGCCGGCGACGCAGCGCCGCCGAACATCTCATCGGGCGTGCCGGAACTGTCGATAAGGCCCTCTTTCATGAAGACGACCCGGTTGGAAACGGTGCGGGCAAATCCCATCTCATGCGTGACGACCAGCATGGTCATGCCGTCCTCTGCCAGCGCCCGCATCACCCGCAGCACGTCGCCCACAAGCTCTGGATCGAGCGCCGAGGTCGGCTCGTCGAAAAGCATGACCTTCGGCTTCATCGCGAGCGCGCGGGCGATGGCCGCGCGTTGTTGCTGACCGCCTGAAAGGTGGGCCGGATAAGCATTCCGCTTGTCGGCGATCCCGACCTTTTCCAACAACGTCTCGGCTTCCGCGCGGCAGTCGGCCTTCGGCCGTTTCAGTACATGAACCGGGCCCTCGATGACATTCTCTAAAATGGTCATGTGGGACCAAAGATTGAAGGACTGAAAGACCATTCCCAGGTTGGAGCGGATGCGGTCGATCTGCTTTTGGCTGTCGACGCGGGTCCGTCCTGCCTTGTGGTGCCAGCGCACCTGCTCGCCATCCACCCAGATCTCGCCGCCATTGGCGATCTCCAGCAGGTTGATGCAGCGCAGGAAGGTCGATTTGCCGGAGCCGGATGCGCCGAGGAGCGAGATGACGTCGCCTTGCCGCGCGTCGAGGGAGATCCCCTTCAGAACCTCATGCCTGCCGAAACTCTTGCGGATATTGCGGACGGAAAGTGGAAGAGCGTCCGACATCGTCACTCCATTCATTATGCGGTCTTGGCCGCGTCTACCGTTGCAAAGGACGGTGCGCGGCGATGGCGGGACAGGGCATATTCAAGCAGGGCAAAGGCCTGCAGCAGAATGAAATTGAGCACCAGATAGATGACGGCCGCGCAAAGGAAGACTTCCATCGTGCGATAGGTCTGCGAGATCAGCCGCTGCGCCACGCCGGTCACCTCCCAAACGGTGACCAGGCTGGCGAGGGCGGTGGATTTCATCATCAGAACGACTTCGGTCGAATAGGCTGGAAGGGCATGGCGGAAGGCGATCGGCGCCAGGATGCGACGCACCAGCAAAAAGCCGGACATGCCAATGGCTTTGGCGGCTTCGATTTCCTTGGCCGAGACGGCGCGAATGCCGCCCCGAAAAATCTCGGCGGAATAGCCCGCCGTACAAAGCGCCAGCGACAGGACAGCGCAATCGAAGGGCTCTCGGAGATAGGGCCAGAGGAAACTGTGGCGGACGATCGAAAACTGCGCGAGGCCGTAGAAGATCAAGAACATCTGGATTAGCAGCGGCGATCCGCGAAAGACAAAGATGTAAACCTTGGCGAAGGCCGAAAGAACGGGGTTGCCGCTGACCCGCATCCACACGACGAGAAGGGCGAGCAGACCTCCGATAAAAACAGAAAGCGCGAACAGCGCCAGCGTCGTTGGCAGCGCTGCCATGAGCGTGAGGAAAGTCGAGTAAAGAAAGCCGATATCCATGACCTCGCCCTCAGGCCTTGCCGATCGTTGCGGTGGGCATGCTGCGATTGGCGCGTCGCTCGAACCAGTTGAAGACCTGATCGGAAAAGCTCGTCAAAAGCAGATAGAGACACCCGCCCGCGATGAAAAACAGGAAATATTGCCGGGTCGAACCCGCCGCGACCTGGCTGGTGCGCATCAATTCGGCAAGCCCGGTCACGGAGATCAGGGCGGAATCCTTCAGGCTCAGCTGCCAGACATTGCCAAGTCCGGGAATGGCGAAACGGCAAACTTGCGGCATGATGATGCGGCGAAGCCGTCCGGCACGGGGCATGCCGATGGCGAGGGCGGCCTCGATTTCACCCGTCGCGATGGCAAGATAAGCACCGCGATAGACCTCTGCCTGATAGGCGGCTGAGATCAATCCGACGGCCAGCGAACCCGCGAGGAAGGACGGCAGCCCCAAAAATCCGTCATAACCGAGCATTTTGCCGAAGGCGGTGACCACACTCGAACCGCCGAAATAGATGAGATAGATGATCAGCAGCTCCGGCACGCCGCGGAAGACCGTGGTATAGGCGTTGCCGAGGATTTTCAGCGGCACACGGCTCGAGAGCTTGGCCGCGGTGACCGCCGTCCCCACGACGGCACCGATCGCCAACGCCGCCGCCGTCACCGCCAGCGTCATCAGCGTCGCCCCGATCAGCAATGCGCCCCACCCGGTTGGACCGAAACCGAGAAGTTCGAAGGATGCCATGGTTCAGGTTCCCTGCGCCAGGTCGCACTCGTCCAATCGCCGACCGCCGCCGCCCGGTCTCGAAGCCGTGCGGCGGCGCTTCGAACGATTACGGCGAAACGTCGGTTTTGAACCACTTCATCGACAGCGTCTTGACCGTCCCATCGGCCAGCGCGGACTTGATCGCCGCGTTGAACTTGTCGCGCAAATCGGTGTCGGACTTGCGGACGCCGAGGCCTTCGCCTTCACCCCAGATCGTCCCGGCGATTTTCGGGCCGGTGAAGGCGAGCGCGCCCTTGGCCGCGGAAAAGGCATCGTTGAAATAAACGGCATCGTCAAAACCGAGATCGATCCGGCCGTTCTTCAGGTCGAGATCGCGATCGGCGCCGGTCTTGTACTCCCGGATCGTGGCGATGTCGCCGAAATTGTCGTAGATGAACTTCGCATAGACGGTCGCGGCCTGGATGCCGATCGTCTTGCCTTTGAACACTTTGCGCAGGGCTTCGATGCCCTTCACGCCCTTTTCGCCGGGGGTCATCTTGAGGGTCGTGCCGGTGCCCGGCGCCTTTGCGAGGTCGCTGTCGGACGCCGTCGCGAAGGCTGCGGGGGTGACAGCATAGGGTATGGTGAAATCGATGACCTTCTTGCGCTCGTCGGTGATCGACAGGGCGTCCATGATGACGTCGAACTTGCCGGCCGTAAGCGCCGGGATCATGCCGTCCCAATCCGATGCGACCAATTTGCAGTCCAGCTTGGCGCGGGCGCACAGCACTTTGATCAGATCAGGCTCGAAGCCGACGATTTTTCCCTGGGAATTGGTCATATTCCACGGCGCATAAGCGCCTTCGGTCGTGATGGTAACGTTCTTCCATTCTTTTGCCGCGGCTGGAATGGTCGCGGCAGCCAAGGCGACGACGGAGGAAATGAGACGTGTCCGAAAATGCATAAGCCGTGCTCCGCTATGGTTGAAAGGGGTGATGGCTATCCGCTTGCTGCCGGGTCCCGTAGGTGTTGAAAGATGATTCAACCGGCATCGTCTTAAGTTATATATGGTACCATAGAGAAAATCGTGTGATATGCAATGAGAAAGTTGGAAAGTTGAGCATGGTCCGGATATGCGCAAAGAATGGGCAGTCAAGCAATTGAGGGATGGGGATAAATCGCGCGCCGACAATGATGGCGCGCCGCTCTATGTCAGCGTCAAGCAGCTCATTCTGGACAAGATCCAAAGCGGCGAATGGCCGCCGAAACGGCGCGTGCCATCGGAAAACGAGCTGGTCGCCGAGCTGGGCGTCAGCAAGATGACGGCCAATCGGGCCCTTCGTGAGCTGGCAAGCGAAGGAGAGATCGTTCGCATCCAGGGTGTTGGGTCATTCGTGGCCGACAGGAAGGGCTATTCGGCACTCTTCGAGGTGCGCAATATCGCCGAGGAGATCGCCGAGCGCGGCCATGTTCATCGGGCGGTTGTCGTTGTTCTTGCCGAGGAAACGGCGGCGCCGGAGGCCGCGGACAATTTGGGGCTGGAGATCGGCGCGCCGGTTTTCCACTCGCTCATCGCCCATTATGAAAACGACGTGCCGGTGCAGCTGGAGGATCGCTACGTCAATCCGTCCACGGCGCGCGACTATCTCGTTCAGGACTTCACCGTCCAAACGCCGAACGCCTATCTGACGCAGGCGGCGCCCTTGAGCGGCTCCGAACACATCGTCGAAGCCGTCATGCCTCGGGCCTGGGAGTGCAAATTGCTGTTGATGCTGCGGACCGAGCCGTGTCTCTCCATCCGGCGGCGGACATGGTCCGGACAAAACATCGTTTCCGTCGCCCGCCTCGTCTATCCCGGGAGCCGATATCGGCTGCAGGCGGAAAACTTCAAAAACGGCGAACGCTGACCGTGGTTGTATAGGGCAGTATAAGCATTGTGCTCTCCGAAGCGATATGTGCGATCGAGCAATCTGGATGGTCCGCCGTTGCGGTTGGGGGCGCGCTGACAGCGACATCGCCGGTCCGCCGCATGGCGGTATAAAGTATGCCGCGGCCGTTCGAACCGGCGCCTTGCGGGTCAATCCCCGAGAATGCTCGGCAGCCGCAGGCCCTGCTCGCGGGCGCAATGGAGCGCGCTGTCATAGCCCGCATCCGCATGGCGCATGACGCCGGTCGCCGGATCGTTCCACAGAACCCGGCCGATCCGCGTGGCGGCATCGTCGGAGCCGTCGCAGCAGATCACCATGCCGGAATGTTGGGAAAAGCCCATGCCGACGCCGCCGCCGTGATGCAGCGACACCCAGGTCGCACCGGATGCGGTGTTGAGCAGCGCGTTGAGCAGCGGCCAATCGGAGACGGCGTCCGAGCCGTCTTGCATGGCTTCCGTCTCGCGGTTTGGCGAGGCCACCGAACCGGAATCGAGATGATCGCGGCCGATGACGACCGGTGCCTTCAGCTCGCCGCTTTTGACCATGGCGTTGAAGGCGAGACCCAAACGATGGCGATCGCCGAGACCGACCCAGCAGATGCGCGCAGGCAAGCCCTGGAAGGCGATGCGTTCGCGTGCCATGTCGAGCCAGTTGTGCAGGTGCGTGTTGTCCGGCAGCAGTTCCTTGACCTTCCGGTCGGTCTTGGCGATGTCCTCCGGATCGCCGGAAAGGGCTGCCCATCGGAACGGGCCGATGCCTTTGCAGAACAGCGGGCGGATATAGGCCGGCACGAATCCGGGGAATGCGAAGGCCCGTTCCAGCCCCTCGTCCTTGGCGACCTGGCGGATGTTGTTGCCGTAATCGAGGGTGGGAATGCCCGCATCCCAAAAGGCCAGCATGGCTTCGACATGGTCGCGCATGGAGGCGCGCGCGGCCATTTCGACCGCCTTCGGATCGCTTTCGCGCTTCGCCTTCCACTCGGCCATCGTCCAGCCCTTCGGCAGGTAGCCATTGATCGGGTCGTGGGCGGAGGTCTGGTCGGTGACGATATCCGGGCGGATGCCGAGCCTGACCATTTCCGGCAGGATTTCGGCGCAATTGCCGACGAGGCCGACGGACTTTGCCTCCCCCGCCTTGGTCCAGCGATCGATCATCGCCATGGCTTGGTCGAGCGTCTCCGCCCGTTCATCGAGATAGCGGGTGCGCAGGCGGAATTCGATGCTGTCCGGGTTGCATTCAACGGCGAGGCACGATGCACCCGCCATGACGGCGGCCAGCGGCTGCGCGCCGCCCATGCCGCCTAGGCCGCCGGTCAGGATCCATCTGCCCCTGAGATTGCCGCCGTAATGCTGACGGCCCGCCTCGCCGAAGGTCTCATAGGTGCCCTGAACGATCCCTTGCGAGCCGATATAGATCCACGAACCGGCCGTCATCTGGCCGTACATGGCGAGACCCTTTTTATCGAGTTCGTTGAAATGATCCCACGTCGCCCAATGCGGCACGAGGTTGGAATTGGCGATTAGCACGCGCGGCGCGTTGGCATGGGTTTTGAAAATCCCGACGGGTTTGCCGGACTGCACCAGAAGCGTCTCGTCTTCGTTGAGGTCCTTGAGGCTCGCAACGATCCGATCGAAATCGGCCCAGCTGCGCGCGGCGCGTCCCATGCCGCCGTAGACGACCAGCTCATTCGGGTTTTCGGCGACGTCCGGGTCCAGATTGTTCATCAACATCCTGAGCGGCGCTTCCGTCATCCAGCTTTTGGCTGTGATCTCGGTTCCGCGCGGCGCGCGGATTTCGCGGATGTTGTGGCGCGGATTGGTCATCGCGTTTCTCTTGTCGTTCGGCGTTTGAGGCTCGCAGCGCTCGCTGCGATGCGCTGAAGAAGCACCTTCAAATGAATGCGCAGGCGCTCCGCCTTGTCGTCGTCATAGGCAAACGGCACGTCTTCGCTCACCAGATGCGTGGACTGGGCCAGCTCCATCTGAATGGCGTGCACGCCGCGTTCGGGGTTGCCGTAGTGCCGGGTGGTCCAGCCGCCCTTGAAGCGGCCGTTGAGCACGCCTGTGTAGCCCGGCGCGTTGCGCGTGACCTCCGCGGCCGCGCGTTCGATCGCCGGATCACAGCTGCGCCCGCTATCGGTGCCGATATTGAAATCCGGCAATGTGCCGGCAAACAGGAACGGGATGCGTGAGCGGATCGAATGGCAGTCGTAAAGAATGGCGACGCCGTGAATGGCCGTCACGCGTTCGATCTCGGTGGCGAGGGCGGCATGATAGGGCGCATGGAACGCGGCACGCCGTTCCGCCGTCTCTGCCTCGGCCGGTTCCGCGCCCTCGTTCCAGATCGGCAGGCCGTCGAAATCGGTTAAGGGAACCAGCCCGGTCGTGTTCTGTCCGGGGTAGAGGCTGACGCCTTCGGGGTCGCGGTTGGCATCGATGACATAGCGATGGAACGTCGCACGCACCGAGGTCGCGTCAGCAAGAAGGCCTTCGTAAAGCCTGTGAATGTGCCAGTCCGTATCGGCAAGACGTTTGCCGTTGGCGTTGAGACGGCGCCAGATCTCTGCCGGAACCTCGGTCCCCGTATGGGGAAAGCCGAGAATGACGGCAGAGATGCCCCGCGTGACGTCGACGAGCGTCATGTCAGCCTCCCAGAGCCGGCAGAATGCCGGGCGTCACGGCGGCATTCAGCGCGCCGGTCGCGACGAGATTTCCGGCCGCGGCCAGATCGGTGGCCATGTAGCGGTCTTCGTCCAACGCCGCCGCTGCGCCGCGGACGACGGCCATGGCCTTTTGAAGTTCCGGGCCGGTGGTGAGCGGCGCGCGGAACTCGATCCCCTGGGCTGCCGTCAGCGCCTCGATGCCGATGATCGAAAAAAGGTTCTCCGTCATCGCGAGCAACCGTCGTGCCCCATGGCAGGCCATGGACACATGGTCTTCCTGATTGGCGGAGGTGGGGGTGGAATCGACCGAGGCCGGATGCGTCATCTGCTTGTTTTCGCTCATCAACGCGGCGGAGGTGACCTCGGCGATCATCAGGCCGGAATTCAGCCCCGGCTGCCGGGCCAGAAAGGCGGGCAGGCCGAAGGACAATGCCGGATCGACCAGAAGCGCGATCCGGCGCTGGGCGATCGCTCCGATTTCCGAAACGGCAATGGCGATCTGATCGGCGGCAAACGCCACCGGCTCGGCGTGGAAATTGCCGCCGGACACAACGGATCCGTCAGAGAGCACCAACGGGTTGTCGGTGACGGCATTCGCTTCGATTTCGAGCGTGCGTGCGGCCATGCGCAAAAGATCGAGGCAGGCGCCGTCAACCTGCGGCTGGCAGCGAATGCAATAGGGATCCTGGACGCGTTCGTCGCCCTGGATATGGCTTTCGCGAATGCCCGATCCTCCGAGCAGGGCGCGTAACGTCCGGCCTGTATCGATCTGCCCCCGGTGCCCGCGCAGCGCATGGATGTCGGGATGAAACGGGGCCGACGAGCCCATGGCGGCATCGGTCGAAAGCGCGCCGGTGATCAGCGCGCTCTGGGCCGCGCGATGGGCGCGGAAGAGACCGGCCAACGCCAGCGCGGTGGAGGTCTGCGTGCCGTTGATGAGCGCCAGACCTTCTTTCGCGGCAAGTGTGACGGCGCGAAGCCCGGCCGTCTCGAGTGCCGAAGTGCCATCCATTCGCTTGCCGCGAACAAATGCCTCGCCATGCCCCATCATGACGGCCGCCATATGTGCCAGAGGCGCCAGATCGCCCGAGGCGCCGACCGAGCCCTTTTCGGGAATGACGGGGATCACGCCGCGCTCCAGCATGTCCTCGAGCAATGTGATGACAGCCATGCGCACGCCGGATGCGCCGCGCCCGAGCGAGATCAGCTTGAGGGCCATGACCAGCCGTACGGCGTTTTCGGGCAGGGGGGTGCCGACGCCGCAGCAATGGGACAGGATGAGGTTGCGCTGGAGCGTGGCGACATCGGCGGCTTCGATCGTGATCGAGGCCAGTTTGCCGAAGCCGGTATTGACGCCGTAGACGGGTTCGTTGCCGGCGGCGATTTCAGCGACCCGCGCGGCCGCCCTGTCGATTCCCGGATGGCAGGAGGGATCGAGCCGCACCGGCTCGCCGGACCAGTAGATGGTTTCCAGGTCGCTGAGTGCGACCTGGCCCGGGCTCAACACAAGCGTCATTGGCCGATCCACTGCCCCTTGAACATCCGCGCATGAAGCGGGTTGAAGCCGATGCGATAGACAAGCTCCGCAGGACTTTCGATGTCCCAGATCGCCAGATCGGCGGATTTGCCCGCTTCGATCGTGCCGATTTTTCCGAGCCGGCCGAGCGCGCGGGCGGCCTCGCGCGTCGCCCCCGCGAGACATTCATCGACCGTCAGCCCGAACAGGGTGGCCGCCATGTTCATGGCCAAAAGCAGCGAGGTGAGCGGCGAGGTGCCGGGATTGCAGTCGGTCGCGACGGCGATGGGAACGCCTGCCTTCCGCAGGGCTTTCACCGGTGGCTTGTGCTGTTCGTTGAGCGCATAGAACGCTCCGGGAAGCAGAACCGCGACCGTTCCGGCTTCGGCCATCGCGCGCACGCCGTCGTCGTCAAGATGTTCCAGGTGATCGGCGGAAAGCGCGCCGTAAGAGGCGGCAAGCTTCGCGCCTCCGAGATTGGACAACTGCTCGGCATGCAGCTTGATCGGCAGGCCGAGCGATGTCGCGAGATCGAACACCCGCGTGATTTCGGCCGCCGAGAAGGCGATGCCCTCGCAAAAGCCGTCCACCGCATCGACCAGCCCTTCGGCCTGGGCCTGACGCATGCCGGGCAGCACGACATCGTCGATATAGTCGCCGTTGCGGCCCTGATATTCGGCCGGTGTCGCATGCGCGGCGAGATAGGACGTGACAATGCGGACAGGACGGAGCGTTTCGAGTGCGCGGGCCGCACGCAGCATCTCGCGTTCGCTTTCGATCGTCAGTCCGTAGCCGGATTTCACCTCCACGGTCGAAACGCCTTCGGCAATCAGGTGATCCAGCCGGGGGAGCGCCGATTCGGCCAATTGCTCCGCCGTCATCGCGCGCGTCGCATTGACCGACGACACGATGCCGCCCCCGGCGCGGGCGATGTCCTCGTAGGCCGCGCCATTGAGGCGCATTTCGAATTCCCTGGCTCGGTTGCCGCCGAAAACGAGATGGGTGTGGCAGTCGATCAAGCCGGGCGTCACCCATCGGCCCTGGAGATCGACCGTCTCGCCATTCCTCAGGCGTTCGGGCAATTCGCTGGCCGCACCGGCCCAAACGATCCAGCCGCCCGCAATCGCGATCGCCGCATTGTCGATGATGCCGAGACCGTCGCGCTCCGCGTCGAGGGTCGCAATTCGGGCGTTGTCGAGCAGCGTCAGGCCGGAAGGCGTCTTATCGGCGGCTTTTCGAGAATCCAGCATCGGTTCGCCTTCTCTTTGAAGAAAACATGTATATACATATTAATGCCGATGCAAGTGCCTTTTGAGATCCGGCGACGGATCGAAAACATGCCAAGGAGAGACCGCCATGCATCTTTTCGCGCAACGAGCGCTTCTGGAAGGGCAATGGGCGCGGAACGTTCGGATCGAGATTTCGAACGGCAAGATCGCCGCCATTGCGCCAGGCGTGCGGGCTCTGCCGGGCGACGACACGCATGCCGTCCTGATCGCTGGCATGCCCAATCTGCACAGCCACGCGTTTCAACGCGCGATGGCGGGGCTTGCGGAAGTGCGCGGGCCTTCCGCCGACAGTTTCTGGATCTGGCGCAAGGTCATGTATCAAGTCGCGCTCGCCATGACCGCTGACCAGATGGAGGCGGTGGCGGCGCAGCTTTACATGGAGATGCTGGAAGCGGGTTTCACGCGCGTCGGCGAGTTCCACTATCTCCATCACGATCGGGATGGGGCGCCTTATGGCGATATCGGCGAACATGCGGCGCGGATCGCTGCGGCAAGCGTTTCCGCCGGCATCAATCTGACACTGCTGCCGGTCTTTTATGCCCATTCGGGTTTCGGCGGCGCAGCTCCCATCGAGGGCCAGCGCCGTTTCATCAATTCGCTCGACGGTTTTGCCGCGTTGATGGATTCAAGCAGCCGGATCGTCGATCAGTTGCAGGGCGGTCGGCTGGGCCTTGCCCTTCACAGCCTTCGCGCCGTCGCCCCCGACGAGGTTCAGGCTTTGTTGGCGACGTTTGGCCAAGGGCCGGTCCATATCCATGTCGCCGAGCAACTGAAGGAAGTGGACGACTGTATCGCCTGGTCGGGCGTGCGGCCGGTCGAATGGCTGTTGGCCAACAGTCCGGTCGACGACCGCTGGTGCCTGATCCACGCGACGCATATGACGGACGACGAGACCGCGTGCCTGGCCGCGCGCGGCGCGATTGCCGGCCTTTGCCCCATCACCGAGGCCAATCTCGGCGACGGCGTTTTTCCGGCGTCGTCGTTTCTTGAGGCGGGGGGACGTTTCGGCATCGGCTCGGATTCCAATATTTCGATTTCGGTCGCTCACGAATTGCGGCAACTCGAATATTCGCAGCGGCTCGTGCGGCGCGCCCGCAATGTGATTGCCGATGCGGGGCAATCGACTGGCCGCAAATTGTTCGATCGTGCCCTTTCGGGAGGAGCCGCGGCTCTCGGCGCCAAGGGCGGGTTGAACGTCGGCGCGGATGCCGATCTCGTTTCGCTGAACGTCGATGCGGTCTTTGCCAAAAACGACGATCAGGTGCTGGACCATTGGATATTTGCCGATGGCGTCACGGTCGATTGTGTCTGGGCCGGCGGCGCAAAGCGTGTCGCGGGCGGCCGCCATGTCGAGCGCGCGCACATTCAGGCGCGGTTCCGCGCGACGATGCGGGACTTGATCGACAGCTGGATATGAAAAGAGCGGACAGGCACGGCGCAGCATGACGAAAAGCAACACAAGTCGGTCGACGCTTCACCAGACGATTCTTGCCGATCTGGAGCGCAAGATCGTCTCGGGCGAATGGCCTCCGGGACACAAGCTGCCGTTCGAAGTGGAACTGGCGCGATCCTATGAGGTCTCGCGCATGACCGTGAACAAGGTCATGACCCAGTTGACCAAGGCCGGCCTGATCGAGCGGCGCAAGAGATCCGGCACATTTGTCGCAAAACCGCGCGGCCAGTCGGCGATCCTTGAGATCACCGATGTCGAGGCCGAGGTCCGGGCGCTCAACCTGCCCTATTCCTACAAGCTCATGAGTTCAGTCATCCGCAAAGCCAACCGGCATGATGCGGCCTTGCTGGAAGTGCCCGGGACGACCGATATTCTGGAAATCAGGGCGCTGCATATGGCACACGGCGAACCGTTCTGCCTGGAGGAACGCCTGATCAATCTCGGCACCGTGCCCGAAGCGGCCCATGCGCCCTTTGCCGACGGTCCGGCCGGCGCGTGGCTGGTCCAACGAGTGCCTTGGAGCGCTGCGGAACACAAGATCTTCGCGATCACCGCCACCGCCGACATCGCCAGATTGCTTGAGATCGCGGCGCGCGTCGCCTGCCTGCTCATCCAGCGCCGGACATGGAGCACCGCGGGCCCGGTCACCTTCGTGCGCTTCACCTATCCGGGCGAAAAGCATGCGATTGTCGCCAGCTTCACGCCTGCCGCTGGGTGAGAGGGCTCCGAGGGTCCTTGGCGCGACGACGCGGGATTCGCCGTCGGCGGTGGAGGCACCTGCAGGCATTTGCGACGATCACCGTCTCGACCGCCATGGCCGGGTCATATCGCGGGATCGCGACGGTCACCTCTATATCTCTGGGGCAGACAAAGGCACAAGTGGCGGTGAGAGAGGGATTCGAACCCTCGATACGGTTTCCCGTATACACGCGTTCCAGGCGTGCGCCTTCAACCACTCGGCCACCTCACCATGTTCGATCATCGCCATGCGCCTGATCCGTGGCCGCGGGGGCTTCAGGGGCACGAAGGATGGCGCGGGGCTTTCCGGCCCCTCGTCGAACGGCGCGGGGATATGACAGATTGCGTGCCGCTTCAAGCCCCGAATTCCATTGGGCTCCCGGAGGATGCCGGTGGGCGGGCCCTTGTCACATTCCGGTCACCCTTCCTGTCACCCTTGCGGCTGGCTTGGCCGCGGCGCGCGGCTGGCGCCTGCGGGCTGTCGTCTCTGGCGCATATGTCTTCGAGGCGAGCGTCGCCTGATGGGCGGCGCGGGGACTTTTCGGCCCTTGGCTCGACGGGGCGACGCAGGCCGGCGTCGGTCGAAATGGCAACGGGCCGCGAATCGGGGTGGAACCTGCCCGTTTCCCAGTTGCGCAAGTGGGCGGGGCCGTCAGGTGTGGTCCGGCGACGGGATGTCGCTGTCGTCGGGGCGGGCGCCGGGCGCGGCGCGGTCGTCACGCTCCAGCTTTTTGACGATGCCGGCAAAGCCCTCGAACAACTGCCGCATCTTGTCGATCGCAGCGTCGGTGTCGTTGCGGGGTGCGGGTGATGCTGGCGGCGGCGGCGGCGCGGCCTGGCCCGATCGCTGAGCTTCGAGAGCGGCGACCCGGCGCTCCAGCGCGGCGATCCGCTTGGCATCCCGCTCGGCGGTCGTGTCGGCGAGGGCCGCGGCGGCGCGGGCGTCTTTGCCACAGACGATCGTTTCGCGGCTGACCCGGCAGGGCACGAGCTCTCCGGTCACGGTGTCGAGCCGCGCCACCACGCCGTCGATCCGGATCATCTTGAAACGGCCGACCTCCGCAGGCTTTGCCGCCGCACCGAACACCGATTGCGCCGTGGCCGGTTCCGCCGGCGCCAGTCCAGCGCAAAAAGCTGCGATGAGGATGAAGCCTTTGATCGCCCTGCCGTCCATGATCTGCCGCGCTCTCTTGCTGTTGCACGGCGCGTTCGCCGCCGCGTCTTTGCTCACGGCTGAAAGGCTCGCACGGCGTGATGGCCGCGATGTGGCCGCCCCCCGGCGTGGCCTGCAGCGCTCGGCTGGGGCCGGGCGATCGGTGATCCTGACTTCGGACGATCGCGCTCGATGCGTCACGATTGATTTTTGACGCGTTGTTTGGCACCGCTCTGTCATGAGCGAGACGATCTACAAAATCCTGCCGCGCCCTTTGTGGGAAAAGGCCAAGGCCGAGGGCACATTTGACGGCGCGCCGGTGGACCATGCCGATGGCTACATCCATTTTTCCACCGCGAGCCAGTTGCGCGAGACGGCGGCCAAGCACTTTGCCGGCGAAACCGATCTTCTGTTGCTGGCCGTCGACCCGGCGCCGCTCGGGGCGGCGCTGAAATATGAGCCGTCGCGGGGCGGCGCGCTGTTTCCGCATCTTTACGCCAGCCTTCCGGTGGCTGCGGTCGCGTGGATCGCGGATCTGCCGCTCGGCCCGGACGGTCGGCATCTCTTTCCCGCCTCCATCGGGTGAGGCGGCGTGACCGGATCTGAACATTTGCGATGAGTCTCCTCTACCGCCTCGCGCGGCCGGCGCTGTTCCGGCTCGATGCCGAACGCGCCCACGGGCTGTCGATCGAAGCTTTGAAACGCGGCCTGGTGCGCGATCTCGACATTCCGGTCGATGGCCGGCTGCATGTCGAAGTCGCCGGCATTCGCTTTCCCAATCCGCTGGGGCTTGCCGCCGGCTACGACAAGAATGCCGAGGTGCCCGACGCGGCGCTGAAGCTCGGCTTCGGTTTTGTCGAGGTCGGCACGCTGACGCCGAAGCCGCAGGCGGGCAATCCGCAGCCGCGGATCTTCCGGCTGCCGAAGGCGCGCGCCGTGATCAACCGGCTTGGCTTCAACAATGACGGCCATGCGGACGCCGCCGAGCGGCTGGCGGCACGTCTGCGCAAGCCGGGCATCGTTGGCGTCAATATCGGCGCCAACAAGGATTCGCCCGACCGGGTCGCCGACTATGTCGAGGGCGTCAACGTCTTCGAGAGTTTCGCCGACTATCTCACCGTCAACATCTCCTCGCCGAATACGCCGGGGCTGCGGGCATTTCAGTCGGGCAGCGAGCTTGATCGATTGCTGAAAGCCGTGGTGGCCGCGCGCAACGGCTATGCGGCGATGACGGCGAGCCAGCGCAAACCGGTCTTCGTCAAAGTGGCGCCGGATCTGTCGGAAGACCAGATCGAGGAAATCGCCGATGCCGCCCGTCACCGCGCGGTCGACGGACTGATCGTTTGCAACACCACGCTCGCCCGGGACGGTATCGAGGGCGATCCGCTGGCCGCCGAGACAGGCGGGCTCTCCGGGCGACCGTTGATGCGCCGCTCGACCTGGGTTTTGGCGCGCTTTCGTCGCGCGGTCGGGCCCGATTTCCCGCTGATCGGCGTCGGCGGGGTGGAAGACGCCCGCACCGCGATCATGAAGATCGAGGCGGGCGCCGATCTGGTGCAGCTCTATACCGGGCTCGTCTATGGCGGCCCGCATCTGCCGGCGCGCATCCTGAAAGGGATGCTGCGGGTGCTCGACAGGGGCGATATCGAAAACATCGCTCAGTTGCGCGATCGCCGGGTCGACGACCTCTTGGCCGGGCCAGCGCCGAGCTAGAGCATGATGCCGAAACGGTGCATGACGTTTCGGATCCCACCATGCGGCAAAACAATGGCCTGGAGCGGAATGGCGGTCTGCTTAACGGCATTCCGCTCCAGGCCGGCGCGGGATCCGGTCAACCGGTGACGCTACGGGAGACCGGCGCGCGAGCCGGCGGCGTGTCGATCGCCGCAACCAGCAAGAGGCCGAGGGTGACGGCATTCAAGAGATGCCAGAAGAGGTGGGTGCCGAAGGGCCACAGTGCGCAGAGCGGCGTGTCGAGGGTGCGCAGGGTCAGCGAGACGCCAAAGGTGATGCCCGCCGCCATGACGAGGGTGCCCGGCCCGGTGCGCTGCCTGATCCGCAATCCGCCGATCACCAGCATGGCCAGCAGGGCCGGGACATAGCTCGCCGATGAGCCGACGGCGGGTGCCAACAGCGGTCCGGCAAAAGCTGACGCCAGCAGAAAGATCAGCGTGCCGAGCCCTGCGACAAGCGGCGTCAGCCCGAAAAACCGCACCAGAGCCAAGGCGAAATAGGCAGCGATGAAAATCGCAATCGGAATGACGTCGCAAAGACTCGCCCAGCGCGTCGCGATCGTGTGGAACAGGAACGAACCGGCGCCGATCACCGCGACGAGAATGCAGAGCGCCTGCGCCGGTCGATCCGACCCGCCGCGCATCTTCCACAGACTGAGCGCGAACAGCGCTGCGAGCAGAAAGGCGAGGTTCGAGATCGCATTCAGCGGCTCGGCCCAAAAGCCCGGGCCGAGCCGTTCGCAATAGGCGTCGATCGGGGCTGACCATGACATGCGTCGATCATCTCACATCGCCGACCGAATGACATGACCTTTTGCCATTTCCCTCTCGGCCTGGGTTCAAACGCCACTCGCGCTTGCCGGCGAACTTCTGCAAGCGCCGCTCTCATGGATCGCCGGTCTCCGTGTCTGACGCGCGGTGTGGCTCAACGGTGGTTCCGCCAGGGATCCTCGGCACCGAAGGCCCGCACCCGCCTTTCGGTCGCGTCACCAAACGATCCCAGCGCCTCATCTTCCCGGTCCGAAAGATCCATGGCCGTCGTTCCTCCGGCGGCCATTGCGGCATTGTAGAGGCGATCGACATTCTCTTTGGCCGCGTGCGGGCCGGGATCAACCTGAAGGTCGTCCGGTGATGAGGTTCGGCGGCGGCTGAAGTCGTCGTCTCGCCCATCGCCGATCAGGGAGATTCCGTCGCCGAGAACGATCGGCGCATCGACGACATCGCAACCCTCGGCCTGATCGACGTCACTCCGCTCGAAGCCGACAGCGGCGCAAAGCCGCTGAATCACCGCGCGGGCATTCGCGGCGCGGGACGTGGGCATAACGGTGGACGACATCGGCGCCTCCCTTGGCGTGTCGGCGCTCTCGCGAAAGCTGTGTGGCGCACCTTAAAAATATGCGTTGGCTTCTCCTTCTTTACACGGTCCGCCCTGCGACTTTTTGGTGAAGAACGCGGAGCCGACCAAACATCTGTAGCGCGATCGATCATCACTCTGCCGCCGACGCCGTCTCGGCGGGATGACGCGGCTGCAAAGCATTTGGTATGGTGATGCCTTAAGGGCAGTTGCCTGAGCTTCGAGCATGGGAGGATCAATTGCAAAAGGCCATCAAACTTATCGCCTTGATTGTGGCGGTGTCATGCGGTGCTGTCGTCTCGACCGTTGCGGGAATCGGCGCGCAGACCGACCCTGTGGCAACGCCGGCGATTGCCGTCGCCGCGTTCGATTATACCGACAGCTCGGGCGAAGTGCGTGACCAGTCGACGCAGCATGCCGCCCGGATCAAGGCGTTCCGGGCGGATATCGAGGCGGGGCTGACGGCCGGCCCTCGCTACGTACCGGTCTCGCTTGGCTGTCGTCGCAAGGACGCCTGCAGCCTCGCCACGTTGCACCCCGAGCCGCTGCTCGCGGCCGCTCGTGCGGCGGGCGCCGACTATCTGGTCTTCGGTGGGGTGAAGAAGATGAGCACGCTCGTCGGATGGGGGCGCGTGGGCGTCCTCGACGTCGCGGCGAACCGCCTTGTCTTCGATCGGGTGATTTCGTTCCGCGGCGATAGCGACGCAGCGTTCGAGAAGGCGGCTGATTTTGTCGTCAAAGACATCCGGCGCGCGCTCGCTGCGCCGATCGGGAAAGCTGGCGATATGTCGGAGGGCGGGATGCGTGGCGTCCGTTGAGCGCAGGTCGCAGGTCTTGATCGCTGCTCCGCCTCACGTCGCCGTGTCTGACGATCGATTTCGCCTGTGCGCCGATGCTGCCCGCAACGCAGGGAGATTTCGCAAATCATCGATGCACGCGTCAAAATTCGGCGCTGAATCATTGAACGGCGAAAATTCGCTCACCATCTCTTGGTTATCGGAAACATAAGAGAGGTCGCTCTCCCGCGATGCTTGGCATTGCGGCCATTTCTACAAGGAAAATTGACTGCGATGTCTTCACAAGCTTTGATTCGCCCCGCCTGGACGCCGGTCACGATTGCTGTAATGGTTGGCGGCTTCGCCGTCTGGTGGCCGCTGGGTCTCGCGATGCTCGCCTACATCCTCTGGGGTGAGCGCCTCGAAGGTTTCAAGCGCGATGTCAACCATTCGACGGACAAGTTCATGAACAGTATGAAACGCTCCGGTTTCAAGGCGCCGTTCGGGCACGAGCGGACCGGCAATGTGGCCTTCGACGACTGGCGCGATGCTGAACTGCGCCGGCTCGACGAAGAGCGGCGTAAGCTGAACGAGGCGGCGGCCGATTTCGAGGCCTATGCGCGCGAATTGCGCCGGGCGAAGGATCAGGAAGAGTTTGACCGCTATATGCGCGAGCGCAAAGCGCGTGAGTCGGACGGCCGCCATCAAGGCCCGGTCGTCGACGGTCACCCCGCTTAAGGACGGTCATCCGGCGTAAGGTCGAAGGCCATAAGGGAGGTCCGGCGCAAGCGGGGCTCACCGAAATAGAATCCTGACCGAAATGGGTGATGAATCAAAGCGGCGGCGTCCTTTGGGGGTGCCGCCGCTTTGCTGTCTGCGCTAAGATGATGGTCCCCGACATGCGTCGCATCGGGCCGGCGAGCCAGCGGCTCCCGGTCGGGCGACGGCATGGTCTGGATCGATGTCAAAGCAGGATTGTCCGACTGCCGATGCCTTCGCTTCTGCGCCGCCAACCGGATTTGGCGCTGCCCGTCTCGATCGAGATCGCCGGCGCGTCGTTGTCTCTGACGGTCCGTCACAATTCTCGCGCCAAGCGGCTGGTGATGCGGATGGCGCCGGGTGGGACAGGCGTCGTGGTGACGGCCCCGAAGGGCATGCCTGCCCGCACCATTCGCGCGTTCCTCGAGCGCCACCGCGGCTGGGTCGAGGAGCGGGTCGCGCGGTCGCCGACGACGGTGATGATTGCGCCGGATGCGATCATCCCGCTGCGGGGCGAGCCGACGCGGCTCGTCCATCGCGGCGGCCGGCTGGTGACACGGCTGGAGCCTGCCGGCGACGATGACGCTGCGTTATCCGCGCCGATCGAGATAGACGCAGCGCTGTTCGGGGCGGGAGAGGGCAAGGCTCCGATCGTTCGTCAGCAGCTTCTCGTCGGCGGCGACGCGGCGCATTTTTCCCGGCGCGTGCTTGATTACCTCCGCCGCGAGGCGCGCTCGGACCTTGACGCGGCGGTCAGGCGTCACGCCGACCGGGTCGGCCTGGAGCCCCGCGCCATCACCATCAAGGACACGACGAGCCGGTGGGGCTCCTGCACGGCGGATCGGCGGCTGGCCTTCTCTTGGCGAATCATCATGGCGCCGCCCTTCGTTCTCGACTACCTCGCCGCCCACGAAGTGGCGCATTTCCGGCAGATGAATCACGGGCCGGATTTCTGGGCGCTGTGCGAAACACTGTGTCCAACCATGGCCGATGGCAAGGCCTGGCTGAAACGCCATGGCGGCGCGCTTCACGCGATTGCCGGCGGATAGTTTTGGGGCGGACGAAAGCCTTTATCCGTTTTCGCCGTCTGCTGGTCGGGTGATGAAGACCTTGATCAAATGGTGCGCGATCGCGAACGATCGCGGCACGACCAGCCCTTGGGGGTGAGTCCCGTCGAACATCGTTTCGACCTCGTTTCGGTCGAACCAGCGGCAGGCCTCAAGCTCGACCCTGTCAAAATGGATGTCGCGGCTTGTCGCTTCGGCGATACAACCGATCATCAGATTGCCGGGAAACGGCCAAGGCTGCGAGGCGACGATGGTGACTGCGCCGACCGCGATGCCGGCTTCCTCCAGAGTTTCGCGTCGAACCGCATCCTCGACGGTCTCGCCAGGTTCGACAAAGCCGGCAAGGCAGGACCAGAAATTTTCGGCAAATCGCGCCTGACGGCCGAGAAGGTAGCGTCCTTCGCCGTCGTGGACGAGCATGATGGTCACCGGATCGGTGCGGGGGAAGATCACGTTGTCACACGCTGTGCATGCGCGCCGATAGCCGGCGGCCTCCGACCGGGTCGGCTGGCCGCAGACGCCGCAAAACTGGGTCTTGCGATGCCACTGGACGAGATGGGTGGCCTGACCGAGCCGCCCGATCGTTTCCGCATCGAGACGTTCTTCCATGGCGAGATCGCGCAGATCGATCAAGGCGAGACCGGCGGCGATGGCCCGATCCGGATCGTCGATCGGGACGATGGCCGCGAGAACCGGGATATCGTCGGTGTCGAAGCCGAGCAGGATCGCCGCTTGCGGATCGGCGCCGAGCCGCCGGGCCTCATCGAGGCTGAAGCCTGCATCGAGGCGCTCGCCGGCGGTCTTGATCAGCCATTTGCCGAGGCCGGTGAGATGGATTTTGGCGTTCGGGTGGGCCAGCGCGGCCGCGAGGCTCTCGCCGGTGCGCAATTCGCCGTCGCGGCGCAGGCTGTTTTGCGCAAAGCCCATGCGGGCGCTGATCTCCGACCGGGCGGGGGGCGTCGTCGAGCGATCGGACATGGCGTGATCTCCTGGCGCGAGCGACTCATGCATGATTTGAGCCGGGCGCATGCTTCGGTGAGTCGATGTCAGAGATGCGTGCGTCACCTCCAATCCCGCGCGCCGGCCGATGCAAAAGCACGGCTGCAGCGTCATGGCAAAATGCGCTGCCCGGTAAATTACGCCGTCAAGAGGGCGTTGGCGAATGCGCGGCGCTTGGCGTCGAGCACCTCCGGATCGTAGGGATCGCGTTGGCCATGCCCCCAGACCGGGCCGGGCCAGCCGGGATCGCCCGCGTGCCGCGCGATGACGTGGACATGCAGCATCTGGACGATGTTGCCGAGCGCGCCGACATTGATTTTTTCCGCCTTGGTGACGGTTTTCAGCGCCTTGGCGACCAGGCAGGTTTCGAAGGTCAGCATTGTCTGGTCGAGCGGCGTCAGATCGTGGATTTCGGTGATGTCCGGACGCTGCGGCACCAGGATCAGCCATGGCCAGCGGCGGTCGTTCATCATCACGAGCTTGCACAGGCCGAGCGTTCCGACCTCCGCGGTGTCGGCGCGCAGCCGCGGATCGAGTTGGAATGGGCGCATCGGCTTCAGTCTCCTCCCGAACGGTTCTTTCCGGCTCTCGACTTGCATTTAGCACGCAATTCACCGATATGGAGAGCCGGGAGGTTGGTGGTGGACGAGCCACTCGCCAACCGGGTCAGGTCCGGAAGGAAGCAGCCCTAACGAGCTATGGCACGGGTCGCCGTGCCAGCCTCCCACCCCGCCGCTATTATAGCGACATAAGCCATCGGGCGGTTTTCGTCTGGTTTGCAGAGCGGCGGGATTTCGAGGGCGCGATTGCGGCAATTCGTGGCATCTGTACCGCTCGGTTCGTTCGGCTCGCTTTGAGGCTGAGCGTTGCTGACGAAACGTCGGCCATCTTCGAAGCGGTCAACGGCAGCGCGAGCGGCGGCGGCGGCAGATGTTGCCTATCCGCCTTTTGGAAAATCAATCGGTTAAGTGATTTCGGCCACTCGTTCGTTGCCACGCGGCGCGGACGATGCGAATCATAAGCGAGATTGTGCTTTTTTTCTGGGCTTTCGATGCAAATTCGATCACAATGAAGAATGGTGACGGATCGGCCTTGAATGGCGGTGGGGCGCTCGCGGTAAGGCTAGCGCAAGGCTATTTGAGCCAGGTGGAAGCCTTTGGCATTGCAGGCGGGATGATCCGTCGATCAGGTCCACGCAAGCCTGTCGTCGCACGTGGCGGTAGGGTTGTTTCCGGTTCGGTGTTCGCATCGGGCAAGAGTGCGCATCCCGCCGATGGCAAACGTGGTTGCGCGGATCACCCGCGCTGCGTGTGCCGAGGACAAAAAATCGCGACTCGGTCCCTCATGCAGGTCGCGTTCAGGATCGAAACAGCCTAATGGCCGGGATGCAATCATCGCAGGCCTTAGGAAACACGAAGCCGGATCGTCAGATGTACACACGCCTTACCGTTCTCACGATTCTGATCGCATTGTTCGGCGTTGCCATGAGCTATCTCGCGCAGCGTCCGACGCCGGGCGATCCGAACAGTTTCGTGGCGTCCATTTCCGGGGGCAGTTGCGATTATACGGCCGGCACCCTCTGCCGCATCCAGCGTAACCAGAATCAGCCCCAGGGACAGGTCCAGTTCTGATTCCGAAGGCCATTTCGGGTCAAAAGCGGCATGAGGCGTCTTACCCTCGCCATCGAGCGGGGATAGAATGCGGCCCATGAAAACCTTCGACATGTCCCGCGATAATTTGCCGGCCGATTGCCCGGAGGCGACGCCGGCCAAGCCTTTTCACGACGCTGAAGCGGCGATTGCCGAGCTGAGGCGCCTCTACGATCGATCCGTCACCTTTCTGGCGGATCGCTTCGAGACGGTTTTGAAGAGCGCCACCGCCAGCCGGCGCTACCGCGCGTTCTACCCGCAGGTGGCCTTGACCACCCGGACCCATGCGCGGGTCGATTCCCGTCTCGCCTTTGGCCATGTGCCGCTGCCCGGGGACTACGCCGCCACGATCACCCGGCCGGATCTCTTCGATCGCTATCTCATCGAGCAGTTCGAGCTGCTGCTGAAAAATCACGGCCAGCCGATCCTCATTGGTGATTCCGCAACGCCGATCCCGCTGCATTTTGCCTTGCCGGATGGCGTCTATGTCGATGGGGCAGCGGCCGAACGCCTCGACCATCCGCTGCGCGACGTCTTCGATGTGCCGGACCTGACGGCCACCGACGACCGGATCGTCAACGGCACCTTCGAGCCGAAGCTGGGCGAAGCTTTGCCGCTCGCCCCCTTCACGGCGCAACGGGTCGATTATTCGCTGCACCGCCTGTCCCACTACACGGCGACGCGGCCACGGCACTTCCAGAACTTCGTGTTGTTCACGAACTATCAGTTCTATGTCGACGAATTCTGTGCGATGGCCCGGGCGATGATGCGCGAGGGTGGCCAAGGATACGATGAATTCGTTGAGCCTGGCGACGTCGTCACGCCCGCCGGCGCTGGCGAGCCCGCATCGGGCGTTGCGCCCGCCCGGCTGCCGCAGATGCCGGCCTATCATCTCAAGCGCGGCCACGGCCAAGGCGTGACGATGATCAATATCGGTGTCGGCCCCTCCAACGCCAAGACGATCACCGACCATGTCGCGGTGCTGCGCCCCCATGCCTGGCTGATGCTCGGTCATTGCGCCGGACTGCGTAACAGCCAGGCGCTCGGCGACTATGTGCTCGCCCATGCCTATGTCCGCGAAGATCACGTTCTCGATGCCGATCTGCCGCTCTGGGTGCCGATCCCGGCGCTCGCCGAGGTTCAAGTGGCCTTGGAAAAGGCGGTGGAGGAGGTGACAGGCCTCTCAGGCTACGATTTGAAGCGGATTATGCGCACCGGCACCGTCGCCACCATCGACAATCGCAATTGGGAGCTGCGCGATCAGCGTGATCCGGTGCAGCGGCTGTCCCAGTCGCGGGCGATCGCGCTCGACATGGAGTCGGCGACGATTGCGGCCAACGGCTTTCGCTTCCGGGTGCCCTACGGCACGCTGCTGTGCGTGTCGGACAAGCCGCTGCACGGCGAATTGAAGCTGCCCGGCATGGCGACGGACTTCTACAAGCGGCAGGTCGCTCAGCATCTGAGGATCGGCATGCGGGCGCTCGATCTGATGAGCGAGCTGCCGTCGGAGCGGGTGCATTCGCGCAAGCTGCGCTCCTTCTTCGAGACGGCGTTTCAATGACATCGGACATTTTGGCTTGAGCGACGCCATGTCTCGGATTCGACGAACGCTGGCCTTCGGGCTGGCCCTGATGGTGTCGCTGGCGATCGTCGGCGGGTTTTTCGGTCGCGATGTGCCGTTCTTCGATTCGCTGGCGCATTTTCGCGCGCATCTCGCGGTAATTTTGTTCGCGCTGGCGGTTTTGCTGCTGTTCTCGCGCAGCGTGCTCGGCGCGATCGTTTCGGCGGCAATCGCGGCCTATGCGGCCGTCACCGTGTTTGCCTATGTTGTGCCGCAACCGGCCGGCACCGCCTCGGCTCCCGCTGGCCGGACGGCGCTGACGCTGCTGCAGATGAACCTGAAATACGACGCAGAAGCGCAGCCGGCGATTGCGACGATCGAGCAGGTGAAGCCTGATATCGTGACGATGCAGGAGATCAACCAGCGCTGGCTCGACGCCATGAACGGCCTCAACGCGGTTTATCCCTATCGCGTCGTCTGCGGCGCTGGCCACCACGGCGGTGTCGCGATCTTCTCGAAGCTCGCCTTCGCATCGCCAACAGCAAATTGCCACGCCACGGACGGCTTTGTCGCGCAGCGGCTCGATCTCGGGAACGGGCGCGGCCTGACGGTGGCATCGGAGCATCTGGAATGGCCTTGGCCGCATCGGCAGGGCCTGCAGATGGCCTCGCTGGGGCGTGTCCTGCCGGCGCTTGAACAGCCGGACCTGGTGTCCGGTGATTTCAATGCCGTCGCCTGGAGCGGCACGGTGCAGCGCTTTGCGGAGGCAACCAGCACCCGGCCGGTTCACGGCATCGGCCCGACCTGGCTGGCGCGTGAGCTGCCCGACGTTCTGCGCCCGCTGATCGGTCTGCCGATCGACAATATCCTGGTCTCAAAGGATGTGGAGGTGCTCGCCGTTGCGCGGCAGCCGGCGACGGCTTCCGACCATCTGCCGGTGCTGCTCCATTTCACCGTGGCGCCCGCACAACCCGCCGCAGCGACCGCTGCGACATCTGACAAGACCCGCCCGTAAAAGAGCATTGGCGCATCCTTTCGGACGGCCGGCGCGGTCGCATGTCGGGCTTTGCAGCGGCGGTGCCGCGCGTTGTTTCGGCAGGGCCGCAGCCTTGGGGGATCAGCGAGCCCGGTGCTCGAGCGCCTTCATCACGCCGCGCAGCTCAGCCAGGCCCTTCAGCCGACCGATCGCAGGATAGCCCGGTTGGGCCTTGCGCGAAAGGTCGTCGAGAATGTCCTGGCCGTGATCCGGCCGGAAGGGGATCGAGACATCGGCGCGTCCGGCGGCCTTGCGGCGCTTTTCCTCTGCGAGCGCTGCCGCGACGAGCGCCACCATGTCGGTGTCACCCGCCAGATGCTCCGCTTCGTAGAACGAGCAGGGTATCGCATCATCCTCGCGCACGGTGTTGCGCAAGTGCAGGAAATGTACGCGCCCGCCGAGCCGCTCCATCATGCCGGGGAGATCGTTCTCCGCGCTGACGCCCAGCGATCCGGAGCAGAGCGTGATGCCGTTCGCCGGCAGATCGACGGCCCGCAGGATCGCCGCGTAATGGGCTTCGCTCGACATGATCCGCGGCAGGCCGAGCAGCGGGAAGGGCGGATCGTCGGGATGGCAGCACAGCCGCATGCCGAGGTCCTCGGCCACGGGCGCCACCTCCGCCAAAAAGTCGATGAAATGGCGGCGCAGTTGATCCTCGTCGATGGCGCCATATTCGGCGAGATGCGCCCGCACCTCGGCCAGACTGAAATGCTCGGCCGCTCCTGGAAGGCCGAAGACGACATTTTCGGCAAGCGTGGTTTTACGATTCTCGTCCATTTCGGCGAAGCGGCGCTCGGCCGCGGCAACGACCGCTTCGGAAAAGCTCTCGCGGCTGCCTGGGCGCTCCAGAATAAAGATGTCGAAGGCCGCGAAGTCGATGAGGTCGAATCGCATCGCCGTGCCGCCATGGGCGACGCGGAAGGCGAGATCGGTGCGCGTCCAGTCGAGAACGGGCATGAAATTGTAGCAGACGGTCTCGATGCCCGCGGCCTTGAGATGCGTCAGGCTGGTCTTGTAGTTCGCGATGTGCTCGCGGACGTCACCGGTCTGCTTCTTGATGTCTTCCGAGACCGGCAGGCTTTCGACGACTTCCCATGCGATACCCGACGGTGTTCCATCCTTGCGGGTGGCGATTTCGGCCTTTCGGGTCTCGATCATGTCGGGCGCCCACACCGAGCCGGTCGGCACGTGGTGAAGCGCCGAGACCACGCCCTCGACGCCGGCTTGCGTCATGGCGTCGATGCTCACCAGATCGCTAGGGCCGAACCAACGCCACGTTTGCCGCATCACCACTCCTTCGTCGTCAACCACCGGAAACCGGAAAGACCGGCTTTTACATCAAAAGGTCCGACCGGAAGAGCCCAAAACCCGGCGCGTGCGAAGATCGTCACGACAATCAGCGAGCCGGCGGCGGCCGTTGCGGCATCGGCGACAGCCGAACCAAAGACGCCGCCGATGAAGGTCGACAGAAGGAGACAGACCTGGGCGAGGCCTTCGGTTCATCCGGGCGGTGGGGTATTCGCCTTGTCTGCCACGAAATCGGCATGCGGCTGGGGACGCATGGAAGGTTGGCCGGCCGTGGCAACGCTTATTGACCCGCTGCCAACGGCGTGGCGGAACTTTTGAGCATTTACAAATTCTGTTGCCGAAAAGCCGCAAGGTGATTGCGGCTGAAAGAAGGCGGTTCGTAATTGTTGACTTTAAATATCATGATAAATAGCACTATCCGGGCAAGGCCGCTAGGATATGCCTCTAAGTCATTGGAATATCTTTGAGAAACGGCCATTTCCCTGTGGGTCGAGTGGATCCGGATCATTCCGGAATGATGTCGGCCGTCGCTATGATTGGGCCGTTTCAATGCGTGTATCCGCTTTCACCTTCCGCAATGTCCTTTCCCGCAGTACAGCGCTTTTCGTCATCGCTTCAATGGCGGCCGCCGTCTCGGCTCCTGCCAGAGCGCAACAAGAGGGTCAGACGATTTCGCTCGATACGGTGGTGATCACCGGCGGGCGCTCGCCGCAGCGGATCTCAGAGACGGCGCACACGATCTATGTCGTCGACAAAAAGGAAATCCAGGAAAAGGCGCGGGCCGGGCTGACGCTCAAGGACATTCTGGCCGAAGATATTCCCGCCTTCGATGTCTCCAGCCGTGGCACTCGTACCAATTACGGCCAGAATCTGCGTGGCCGGACGGCGCTGATCCTGATTGACGGCGTCTCGCTCAATTCGGCGCGCTCGATCAGTCGTCAGTTGGACTCGATCGATCCGTTCAATGTGGCGCGTGTCGAGGTGCTCTCCGGCGCGACCGCGCTTTATGGCGGGAACGCCACCGGCGGCATCATCAACATCATCACCAAAAAGGGGCGCGATGCGAAGCCCGGCCTCCATGGCGAAGTGACGGCCGGAGCCCAGTCGGGCTTCAACAGCCACGAAGACCGCGACATCAACGGTGGCGCAGCGGTCACCTACAACGACGACACCTGGGACATGCGCATTTCGATCGCGGGCAGCAGTACCGGCGCCTTTTTCGATGGCGATGGCCACATGGTCATCCCGGACATCACCCAGACCTCGACCCAATTCAATCGCGAACTCGATCTTTTCGCCAATGCCGGCCTGCAGATCGATGCCAATCAGCGGCTCGAAGTGACAGCGCAATATTACAACAGCGCGCAGAAGAGCCCTTACGGCCTCTATTTCGGCACCAACTATTCAGGTTTGCGGGGCAGGCCGGACGACATCGAGGTGCGTGACGGCTACCAGTCCGACGTCAATCCGGCGACCCGGCGCCGAATGCTGACGGCCAGTTATTCCAACGAGAATTTTTACGGCCAGCAGCTTCTTCTGCAGGGATTTTGGCGCTCCGAAAAGCTTGACTTCAACCCGTTCCCCGATTCCAGCGGCCGCTTCTTCTCGGCCTCGAGCCAGAATACCGACTATTACGGCTATCAGGCGGCGATCGTCACCAATCCGCTCGACAATCTGAAAGTCACGTTCGGCTCGGATGGCGATGTCGACGACTTCAACGCCAGTCAAACGATCTTCAATCCGGCCTTGTCGGCCGCCACGGGTGCGATGGATCTCGAAACCTTCGCCAATATCGGTCGCTATCCGGGGGTGAAGGTCTCCAAGCTCGCCGGTTTCGTGGAGGCGAATTACGAGGCGACAAACTGGTTGACGATCACCGGCGGCTATCGCCATCAATACGTCAAGACCGACATCGACGACTTCGTCGCCACCGCCCAGCAATCGGCAATCGCACTCGGCTTGGCGACCGGTGCCGATACGATTCCCGGCGGTTCGGCCGACTATGCGGCGGATCTTTTCAACCTCGGCGCGACGGTCAATGTCGGCACCGGCCAGCAGGTCTATGCGAATTTCAGCCAGGGCTTCGAGCTTCCGGACCCGGCGAAATATTATGGCCAGGGCCGCTACAGCTTGATCGGCGGCCGCTACGTGCTGCTCTCCTCGGTCAATGTCGACGATTCGCAGCTCGGCGCGATCAAGACCAATTCCTACGAGGTCGGCTACCGCTACGATAATGATGTCGTCAATGCGCAGGTCGCCGGCTACTACTCCCTGTCCGACAAGACGATCGAATACAATCGCACCTCGCTGCTCATCAGTCTGGCCGACCTGGACAGGCGGGTCTATGGCGTCGAAGGCAAGGTCGACGTCAAGTTGCCCCGCGGCTTCGACACCGGCCTCACCGGTCACTATGTGCGTACCGAGGTGAAGAATGGCGGCGAATGGCAGGCCTCCAGCGTCACCGACGCCAGCAACTCGACTCTCGGCGGTCATATCGGCTGGTCGAACGATGTGTTCCGGGTGGCGCTCAACGGTCAGCACGTGTTCGATTATACCGACCACAACGATTTGAAGCTCAAGGGCTACACGCTGTTCGACCTCGTCGGCTCTTACAAATACGAGCCCGCCGACATCACGGTGAACTTTGGCGTCCTCAACCTCTTCGACAAGGACTACACGACGATCTGGGGGCAGCGTGCCAAAATCTTCTACGGCGCCTATGCCGGCGACAAGGTGTTCGACTACAAGGGGCGCGGCCGCACCTTCACCGTCTCGATGACAAAGACGTTCTGATCGACGATGGTCATGACCTCCATCGACGAGGCAACGCCCGCCGGCCGAAAGGCCGCGGGCGTTGCACTGTTCCATCTGCTCGGCGTTGGCTATGCCGCCGGCACGACCCGCATCTTGCCGACGCTCAATCTTACCATTCCTGCCGGGCGGTTCGTCGCGTTGATCGGACATAACGGTTCGGGCAAGTCGACCCTGCTGTCGCTGCTCGCCCGCCAGTGCCGGCCGAGCGAGGGCGAGATTCTGCTCGATGACCGGCCGATGAACAGCCTTGGACAGCGCGCCTTTGCCTGCCGCGTCGGCTGGTTGCCGCAGCATCCGCCGCTGGCAGCGACCATGACCGTCGCGGAGGTCGCCCGCTTCGGACGCTATCCCTGGCGCGGCCCTTTCGCCCGCTATCGGGCTGATGATCACCAAGCTATCGCTGACGCCCTCGAGCAGGTCGGTTTAGCCGGCATGGCGGATCGGGCGATGGCGAGCTTGTCGGGCGGCGAGCGGCAGCGGGCCTGGCTCGCCATGCTGCTCGCCCAGGAACCGTCGTGTCTGCTCCTCGACGAGCCAACCGCCGCCCTCGACCTCAAGCATCAGATCGAGGTCTTGCAGCTGTTGCGTCGGCTGCGCGAGGAGCGCAATCTCACCATTGTCATGGCCATTCACGACATCGGCATGGCGGCGCGGTTTGCCGACCACATGATCGCGCTGAAGGACGGCCGTCCGGTCTTCGACGGTTCGCCTGATGCACTGCTGGGCCCGGGGGTGCTGTCGAAGATCTTCGACTTACCGATCGGCACGATCCGCCCGCGAGCGGACGGACCGTCCGTCGTCTACCCCCTTTAAACCGGAAAAGCTGGAGGTCTGCCCATGGCGCGTGCCGTCGTCACCTGTATTGCTGCTGGACTTGCCGCCGTGGCTGCTTGGGCCATGTCCACCACCGCATCAGCCGAGGAGACCCACTCCAGCCAGCCGCCGAAGCGCGTCGTCGCAATGGAGTGGGCTCAGCTCGAAACCCTCCTTGCGCTGGGCATAACGCCGGTCGGTGCTGCCGATGCCCGCGGCTATCGCGAATGGGTCTCCAGTCCGCGCCTGCCGGAGAGCGTTGCCGACATCGGCTCGCGCCAGCAGCCCAATCTGGAAGAGCTGGCGCAGCTCAAGCCGGATCGAATCTTCTCCCAAGCCCATCTGCGGCCTTTGAAGGCGCGGCTGGCGGCGATCGCGCCGGTGTCGGAGATAACCTTCAATGGCACCGGCGGCGATACTTTCGCGGCCGTTGTCGCCGGCACGCGGGCAATCGGCGAGGTGACCGACAAACAGGCCGAGGCCGATGCCCTGATCGCGAAGACCGATGCCGCTCTCGCCATGGACGCCAAGCGGCTGCAGGCGGCGGGCTTCAGCGGTCGGTCGGTCTACGTCGTGCGGATCATTGGCCCCCATGCCATCCGCGTTCACGGGCAGAATTCCATCGCCGACACGGTTCTTGCCAAGCTCGGCCTCAAAAATGCCTATCGCGGCAAGGTCAACGAATGGGGCTTTGCCACCGTTGAGCCGAGCGCGCTGGCCGATGATCCGAAGGCGACGATCGTCGTCGCCGGGCCGGTGACGAAGGCCGAAATGGCCGCGGTTTTCGAAACACCCCTTGGCAAGGCGCTACCGGCGGTGCGGGCCGGGGCGGTGTATCGCCTCCCGGTGGTTTGGACCTTCGGCGGTCTCCCCTCGGCCATCACCATGGCCGATGCGATCGCCGCCGCTCTGACAAAGAGCGGCAACTGAGCGTGACCGGGACGTCGCAGCCTGCTTTCCGGCTCGCCCTCGTCGCCCTGCTGTTGGCGGCGATCGGGGCGCTCGCGACGGGCGCCGGCTGGGATCCCCGCATTACCTTGGACAGCATGCGGCTCGGCCTGTTCGACCCGCCGCAAAGCGTCTTTGCCGCGGTCCTGTTCCATTACGCGACGCTGCCGCGCATCGTTGTCGCGCTCGCCAGCGGAGCCGCGCTCGGTCTTGCCGGCGCAGTGATGCAGCAGGTTCTGCGCAATCCACTCGCGTCGCCGACCACCCTTGGCGTCTCGGCAGGGGCGCAGTTCGCATTAGCGCTGGCGGCCCTTTCGGGATCGGCGGCCAGCGTTTTGCCGCGCGCGATGTGGAGCTTTGTCGGTGCGCTGGCGGCAGCCGGGCTCGTCTATGGCATTGGCCGGCGGCACCGGTTCGATCCCGCCCGGCTGGCGCTCGGCGGCATGGCGATCACGCTGCTGCTCTCGTCCGCCTCGGCCACCTTGGTTCTCTTCAACGAGCAGCGCCTTGCCTTTCTCTTCCTGTGGGGCTCGGGGCATCTGGCCCAATCCGACTGGTCCGCTGCGACGATCATCCTGCCGAGCTGCATCCTCGCCTTCGGCGCCCTGATCGCGGCGGCACGGCTGATCGCACTTCTGGCGATCGGCGACAGTGTTGCTGGCGGGGTCGGTGTGAAGACCGAGACGGCGCGGCTCGTCATCCTGCTCGTCGCCGTGGCCGTGACAGCAATCGTCGTGTCGCAGATCGGCATCGTCGGATTCGTCGGTCTGGCGATCCCGGCGATCGTTCGGCTGTGCCGGCCGCGTTCGGTTGCCGCGACGTTGATCGCCTCGGCCGGTCTCGGCGCGCTGGCGTTGTTTGCGGCCGATGCCCTTGCGCAACTTTTGTCGCAATGGAGCGGCAAGCTCGTGCCTGCCGGCGCGGTGACGGCGCTGTTCGGCGCGCCGATCCTTTTCGCTTTGTTGTCGCGGGCGCGTCTTGCCAGCCGCCCCGATACCGCGACGGCGCCGGCGGCAGGCCGCTTCTTCAGTCCCGGCACCAGGCTGTTCGTCGCGCTCTTCATCGCGCTGGTCGTCTTAGTGACGATCGCGCTGACCGTGGGGAGGAGTGGGATCGCCTGGACGTCGCTCGACCCGAGCCGCGATGGCGCTCTGTTCATGGCCCGGCTGCCCCGGGTCATCGGTGCGCTGTTTGCCGGCGGGGCGATCGCACTGGCTGGGTTGCTGATCCAGAAGATCGTCGGCAACGATCTTGCCAGCCCCGAGCTGCTCGGCATTTCCAATGGCGCGGCGGCGGCGATCGTCTTTGCCGCGTTGACGCTCGGGGTGCTGTCACGCGCCGCGCTGCTCGTCTACGGCTTCGCCGGCGCCATCGGGGCGGCGCTTATCGTCCTGTGGTTTGCCCGGCGCCACCGCGATCAGGCCGCGGCGATCCTTCTGGCCGGTATCGCCCTCGGCGTCTTCCTCGATGCCATGGTGCGCATTGCCCTGGCCAATGCCTCGATGGAGGCCAATGCGCTGCTGACCTGGATGTCCGGCTCGACGCTTCTCGTCTCGTTGCCGGAAGCTTTGGCGCTTGGCCTGCTGTTGGCCGGAGCGACCACGGCCATCATCCTCTGCCGGCGGCCGCTGGCCCTTCTGGCGCTTGGCGACGCGGTTCCGGCGGCGCTCGGTCTCAAGGTCCGCCTGACCCAGACGGGAGCGTTGGGTCTTGCCGCGGTGCTGGCCAGCGCCGCGACGATGGTGATTGGACCGTTGAGCTTCGTCGGGCTCATTGCGCCGCATCTCGCCCGGCTGGTGATGGCGCGGCGCCTGCCGGAACAAGTCGTCGCGACGCTGTTTTTCGGGGCGATCGTCATGGTCGGCTCCGACTGGATCGGTCGGGTGGCGATGGTGCCGTGGCAGGTGCCCGGCGGTCTCGTGGCCGGGCTTCTCGGCAGCCTCGGCTTCCTGGCTCTCACCTGCCGTCGGACGGCGCCTGTCGCCGGCGCTTGAAATGGCCGATTGGAGATTGATGCAAACGATGATGTTGTCCGCCAATGCCACCGGAACCGCGCCGGCGCCGCTGCCTGCGTCCCTGATCGACGATCTTGCCGCCGAGATCGCCGAGCATGGCTATCGCGTCGAGCGCCATGTGGCCGGGCTTTCTCTCACGCTTCCGATCGGCCGGATCGAGGCGGAGCTATGCGGGAGCGCCTTCGAGGTGCGGATTGGCGCTGGTCAGGTGGTACAAGTTCATGAGATCCGCGAGGCGTTCCTGCATTTCCTCGATCATGCCGCACCGGGCATGGCCGGTCGCATGGCCTGGCGTGGCGACTTGCCTGAGGGGGACCTTCCGCCGAATTTTCGCGTCGCTACCATCGTGGCGAAACGGCCGGTGTCGCCGCATTTTCTGCGTCTGACGCTTGCCGCCGACGATGTTTCGGATTTCGTCGGCGGGGGCATGCATTTTCGTCTGACCATTCCGCCGAAGGGGCGCCCTCCGGTCTGGCCGCGACTCGATTCGGCGGGGCGCACTGTTTGGCCGAAGGAACCGGACGTCCTGCATCGGCCGGCCTATACGGTTGTTGACGTTGATCCGGCGCAAGGCCGGTTGTCCTTCGATCTCTTCCTGCATGAGGGCGGCTTGGCGACGCAATGGGCGCGCGAGGTCGAGACGAACGCGGTGGTCGGCGTCGTCGGACCGGGGGGTGGCATGCCGCCACCCGGTGACTTTTTGCTGCTTGCCGGTGACGAAACAGCGCTGCCGGCGATCCGCCGGATTCTCGAACTGTCGAAGCCGGATCGGCGCGGTCATGTCTTCATCGAGCTCGGTGACCCGGCCGACCGCGTCGCGCTGCCGATGCCAAGCGGCATGACGGTCGAATGGCTGACGCGCGGCAGGGGGCCGTCGCTGTTGGAGACAGTCATCGCCGCCCCGTTCCCGCCAGCCGGTGCCAGCCGTTTCGTCTGGATCGCCGCCGAACGCCAGCTCATCCGTAGCGCCCGCCAACACTTCCGCGAAACGCTGAACGTTCCGCTCGATGAGGGCTATCTCTCGGCCTATTGGACGGCCTGAGACGCGTGATACGCCGAGGCCGTTTGAGGCTCAAACGGTCTCGGCCTCGCTCCAAAGCGGATTGTCGAGGTCCGTGCCGCGCGTTGGAAGCGGGCGTTCGGCATAATCCTCGTAGCCGATCTGGAAGCGCACGCGGTTGATCGCGACGCGGAGCATTTTCGGCTGAAACAGGTCGAAAAGCGCGAAGCGGTCGGCGAGGTCTGGATGTGCATCGGCATGGGCGCGTAGCGTGTCGCGCAGGATTTGATAGAAGCGGCCCTCATCGAGGAGGTCGCGTCGCGCCAGGCTCGCCGACAAAAATCGCAGGACGGTGACGAAATGCGCCGTCTGAATGTTGTGGACGATATGGGCGGGCGGCTTTCGCGGCAGGACGGCACGGGCCGCCGCGGGCAGGCCCGCAGTTTCGGGGAAGTCCTGGTCGACGAGATCGAGATCGCCTTGAAAGTCCTTGACGGTGATGCCGACCGGCCGGTCGGAGTCGAGGACGATATTGATGTTTTGGCCATGGGCGATGAAGCCGAGGCCGTAACGACACAGAATATGCCACAGCGGCACGACGCTCACGCTGAACAACTGCTGCAGCCAGGCCTCGATGGAGAGCCGCGAGCGTTTGGCGAAGGCGGCGATCAGCGGCCGCCCGTCCGCACCCTCGTGAAAGAGTGCGGCGGCCATCACAACCCGCTGGCCGGGGCGTAGCGCCTCGCCGTGTTCGCGCCAAATCGCGCCGAGGGTCTCGTGCCAGCGATAAGGCGCCCGCGGCGCCTGTGCCAGGATCGGATCCTCCCACCAGAGGCCCAGCACCTCGCGCTGCACGGTGACGGTGGATGCGGTGACGGGATCTTCGGCGACAATCTTTGCCACGAAATCGGAGATCGCCGCGCCCTGTTCGATATATTTGCCGGGCATGCCGCGCCAGGCCGAGGTGTTGAGAATGCCGAGGGCGAGCTTGACCTCGTAGGATCCGCCGTCCATCGGCATCAGCGTCCGCAGACTGGGGCTTGCGACAAAGGCCGGGCCGAAGCGGCCGAGGTGCCGGGCCCGGCCCTCGGCGATGTCGGCGACGAGAGATTGAGCGAGAACGTTGTCCCATTGCCAGGGATGGACAGGCATCAGGACGCTATCGGCGCTGCCGGCGGCGGCAAGGAGCTGGCGAGTCGCCGCCCATCCGATCGCCGCCCGCAAGAGTGCGGTCTCCTCGATCCCGGCACCGCGCCCGCGCCTGACATGCGCGGGGTCGAGCGCCAGCCATTCCAGATTGATCGGCGCGGGGGTCTCCGGCGCATAGCGCTTCAGATCATCGGCACCCCAGCCAAGGCGGCCCTTGTTGGCGACAGCCTTGGGATGGCCCTCCAGCGCCGCATGCAGCGCATCTGTCGGAAGATCCGCCAAGTCGTCGGACGCAAGCGTTCCCCAGCGGGCATCGATGACGCAGTCTTGGCGCAGTGTGTTCTTCAACTCCTTGAGGAACATCGCCTCGGCTGCCGGCTGCATGGCGAGTTCGGCCCGCGCGTCGATGACGAATTGCAGCGCCGAAGGCGCGGCGCCATCGCGCCGGATGCTCTCCGGGTCGATGTCGAGATTGCTCCATGCGCGACGGACCGCGCGAAAGTCGTAGGTGATGCCCGACGCGAGCCGCAAGGTGCTCTCATCCGCGGCCAGGACCTCTTCGTAGGTGAGTTCGCTGATCGTCTTCGCAAGCCAGCGCCGGCTTGCCCTGGCAAAGCGCTCGGGGGTAACGGCATCCTCCATCGTCAGAACCTCGCGATGGCAAAGAATTCGTCACGCTCGCAGTGCATCAGCGCTGCGCGCTTGTGGGGAAAATCAAATTCCCGGATCTTCCGATAGCCGATCGGTCCCGTATATCGCAGCAGTTTGACGTTGTCGGCGCGGGGCTCGCCGACCACTTTTTCGGTCATGGGGCAATCGAGAAACAGATAGTGGGTCAGCGATTTGATCCAGGCGGCAGTCTTGTTGCGGCCGAGATGCTTTGTTTCGCCGATCAGCCCATGCCAGCCGCGATCCCAGGGGTCGGAGGCGTAGTAGGCGCCGAGGCGATCCTCACGGCCCCAGTAGAATTCCAGATATCCGGCCGGGTCGCCGTCGAAGCTGGCAATCACCGGCAAGATCGAAGGATTGGCGATGCGCACCGACAGATAGTCGGCCAATTCCGCCTTTGACTTGTTCTCCTCCCAGAAATAGGCGACGCGCGGTTCGTTCTGCCATTTGTGGAAGAGATCGAGATGGCGATCGAGATCGAGCGTCTCGAGGCCGACGGTTGTCTCGCTCTGGCGATCATAGCGTTGGTAAAAGCAGCCGGCCGGCTTGGGCGGTCGACGCGGGTGATCCCGGCCGTCGGGGCCCGGTACGAGGCCCGTCGCCACACGTCGGCCAGGTTGCTCGCGGCTCCACAAGCCTGCGGATTGATAGAAGCCGCCCCGCTCGATCACGATCGCGCCGGAGTCGAGATAGGCGCAACCCAGATCGCGAAGACTAAGGCCGAGTTCGGCGAGGCGATGCCCCGGAAGCTGGAGCCGGTCGCCCTCGCTTTCGGCAAAGCGCTTGTCGAGTTCTTGCCAGAGCGCGACCAACGGCGACCCGGCCGTCAGCGCGAGAGGTTGGGCCAAAGGCTGGTGAACGGTCATGCGGCCTCCGTCAGGACGATGGGATTGGTGAGTTCGAGAAAGCTCGCCAACTGGCCTGCCGAGCCGCCGTCAGCCTCGTTGACGCCGGACAGCGACGTCGCGAAATTGGCCTTGGCCGTAAGGCTGGGGCGTTCGAGCAGACGGCGATAGAAGGTCGGATCGCCGGGCGTTTCGCGGCGCGCCTGGTCGAGAAAACGGTGCCACACGCTCCGCAGCGCGGCCTCAGTGACAAGGCCGTCGAGAACCAGTGTCGCCAAAGTGTTCATCACCGTGTTGACGACGATGTAATAGGTGATCAGCCGATCGCCCTCTTCGATGTCGAGAACGTTTTCCGACCCCTCGCCGATCCCGGGGCAGACCGACGCGAGTCGCTGATGAAATGGCGCGAGATGGCCGGTGCCCTGGCAGTCGCGGATCACTGCACCGCCTGGCCAGCCGTTGCGCAGTGTCAGCATCATATTCTGCTGGTGGGAGCAGAAGAGCAGGCCGTAGCGAGCGCGCAATTCGAGCACCGGACGAATCGCCTCGGTAAGAAACGCCGCGAACCAGGCTTTTGCGACGGACGCGGTGTCGCCCCCTTTGGCGAGGCGGGTGACGATCCGCCCAAGGGGCGACAGGCCTTCCCGCGGCGCCTCGCAGAGTGCGGCGAGGATGATCGGCCCCGGCGTGTTCGGTTCCTGGAAGGGATTGTCTCGCAGGACGGCGATGGTTTCGGACAAGAGATCGCCATCCGCTCCTTGCAACGCGGCAAAGGCGGGCTCGGTGAGGATGGTCAGGCCTGGGAAGGCGGCCGCAATCTCCCTGCCGATCTCGCTGTTCAGGAGATCAGTGACATGTAACCCACGCAGTACCTCACGTTGCGACAACAGCCGCATCGAATTGGTGAGTCGCAGGCTGAGCGAGAATTTCACCATGAACGGGGCGTGGAAGGCGTGAACGGCGCGCATCGAGGCGGTGGCGCTCCAGTCGGGCTGGCCCAAGCCCAGCCGATCGAGCTTGCCCGCTTGAATAAGCGCCGCAACGGCAGCGTTGTCAGCCGTTCGAGCGACCTGAAACGGATGCATCGGAAAGATGCGGCGATCGGCCGGAACGGCGATGCCATCGGCTTCGGCCAGCCGGCGGAAGCCATCGTCGGCCAGGCCGCCCGCCCGATGATGGGCGGGATCGACCGCAAACCATTCGAGCGCGAAGCGGCCGCCGGATTCCGGCGTGTAGAGGGCAGCCTCTTCGGCGCTGATGCCGTCGCGGCTGCGCGGATTGGGATGCAGAACATGGCCGAAGCGCAGCGCCGCTTCCGCTTCGCGAAACGTCCAGAATTCTGGATCCCCAGTGGCGTCACCGGTGGTGCGGATCGTCGCGAGGCTGTCGGACACGCGCCGGGCAAACAGCGGGTCGGCCTTGGCGGTCAGCGCGCCAAGCAGAGCGTCGATGCTCACTGTCGCGCCGTCGATTGTCACCGGTGAGCCGAAGCGGCTGCGAAATTGGCTGCGGGCGCCAACGACGACGCTGGCGGGGCGCCCGTCCGGCAGAGCGAAGCACAGCGTCGCACCGGTAAAATGCGCGCTGCGAAGCACGCCCTCACGCAGAGCAGCGTTCAAAAAAGCGTTCAGGGACGGGATATCGGCGGTTTCGGTCATCGCGTAAGCGGCTTTCCTATAACGGCTGGCGGGCGCCAAACTATAAATATGATCAAAACAGTCAACATTTTTCTTGACGCAAAGCGAGCCATGTGGATTTTCCCCAATTCATGAAAACGTCGCTCGCCCCCGCCCTCGTGGGACACGCCTTTCAGCAGACCGCGATCCTGGCGATGCTGCCACTGATCGCGAGCCGTCTCGGCCTATCGAACGCGGCGGTCGGCGCGGTTGTCGCCACCGGCATGGCGATGGCCACCATGACGATTCCGCTGATGGGGCTCGTCGGCAGTCGGCGGCTGGTTCCGGCGGCCCTCGTCGCCATGCTTGTTTGCTCGATCGGGCTTGTTTTGCTGCTGCTCGTCGATCTGACACCGGCAATCGCGCTTGCCGGATTGCTCGTCCTGCGCCTCGTCCAGGGAATGTCGGCGGCGACCGTGCTGGTCGCGGCGCAGACCGCCAGTCTGGATGACGCAGCGACGGCGCGTCATCGACTGGCCGCCACGCAGTCTTTTGCCGGAATCGGCCGGGCGGCCAGTGCCGTTCTCGTCGGTCCGCTGGTGGCGATCAGTGTCGTATTGCCAATGCTGCCGGCGATGTTCGGTGGGCTCTGGAGCCTTGCCAGGCTCAATCGCAACCTGGAGGATAACGCGGTCGCCGACGTCGGCGGGTTCATGCCGCCGGACCTCCGCGCCCTGATCTTGCCGGCCTTGGTTCAGGCAAGTCTGGGCGCGACCCATGTCTCGCTTGCCCCGCTCTTGGCGGCGCAACCGCATCTCGGCGATCTGTCGGCCGCGACCTATGCCGGTTTTGCGCTGGCAGCCGCCAATCTCGGGCTTCTCGTCGCCCACCGCTTCCTGACGGCGAAGGTCGAACTCGCCGGCATGCGGGTCGCGGCGGGACTCGGCGGGGCAGCGCTCTTGGTGATCGCGCTCCTGCCGGCACCGGCCCTTGTCGTGGCGCTGTCGGGCATCGTCGGGGCAACGAGCGCCATCCTTCTCACCCGCAATCTGTTCGGCGCCCTGTCCCGCTCGAAGCAGCGCGGTACCAGCCAAGCCGCCTGGAACGCGACCGTTTCGACCGGCGGCCTTGCGCTGGGTGCACTGATCGGATCGGCCGGTCTGACGATCGGCCCCTCCTTATCGGTCGCGCTGTCGGCCGGTCTCATGGCTTCAGCCCTGCTGGCACTCACGCCCACGAGGAAAACCGCGACATGACTCAGCCAACCAAGCCGGTCGAACTCGCCGGAATCGGCATCGGACCGTTCAACCTCAGCCTCGCGGCCTTGGCCGATGGTGTGCCGGGGCTCGCCACCGCCTTTTTCGAACGCAATGTCAGCTTCGCCTGGCATCCGGGCCTCTGCTTTTCCGATTCGATCCTGCAGACCTCGCCGCTCAAGGATCTCGTGACGCCGGTCTGTCCCACCAATCCGTGGAGCTTCCTCAACTATCTCGTCGAGAAGGGCCGTTTCTTCGACTTCATGTCGGCCCGGTTCGAGACCGTCTCGCGGCTGGAATTCAGCGCCTATATGGCCTGGGCCGCCGAAGGCCTGGCCTCGGCTCATTTTGATGCCGCGGTCGACGACGTCGATTTCGTCGACGGTCTTTTCCGCCTGCGCGTTGCGGGCCGGCCGGACTGCTGGGCGCGCGCCCTGGCGATCGGCACCGGCCGCGTGCCGCTGATCCCGGCGGGGGTGGCGCAGGGGCCGGAATGCTTCCATGCCAGCCGCTATCTCGAGATCCGCCCGGCGATCGCCGGGCGGCGGGTGGCCGTGATCGGCGGTGGCCAGTCCGGCGCCGAGGTGGTGCTGAATCTTCTCCAGCAAGAGGGTGCGGCCGCGCCGGCCTCGATCGCCTGGGTCAGCCGCCGCGACGGCTTCTGGACCTTGCAGGAAGGCGGGCTTGTCGATCAGTTCTTCACCCCCGGCTATCTCGCCGCCTATCGCGAGATGCCGCTGGAGGTGCAGGCGCGGGCACTCGCTTCGCAGAAATTCGCCAGCGACGGCCTCACTGCGTCGACCGCCGACGAACTCTACCGGCTGCTTTATCGCCGTCGTTATTTGGAGGGGCGGGACGACGTCGCGCTTTATCCAGGGCGAGAGCTGTCCCATGTGCGGCCGAGCGGTCGCGGCCAGGCGGTGGTCTCCACCAGCGCGGAGGGAACCCGCGAGGTGCTGGAGGTCGATGTCGTGGTGCTGGCCACCGGCTATCGCGCGGCGACGCCGAACTGCCTCGAGCCTTTGGCACGGCGTCTTGCTCAGGAGCCGGACGGCGCGCTGGCGCTCGGCGAGAGCTATCGCACTTTGTGGGATGGGCCGGCGAGCAATCCGATCTACGGCTTGAACCATGGGCGGCGGTCCTACGGGGTGATCGACCCGCAGCTATCCATGGCCGCCTGGCGCAGCGCCGTGATCCTCAACGACGTGTGCGGGCGGCAGGTGTTCCGGCTCGCTGAGCCGGAGGACGGCGGGCTTGTCACCTGGCGGGGCAACGAGGCAGGGCAGGGGGCTGATGTCCGGTTGCGAAGCGGCGTGACTGTGTCCTGAAACGCGTATTGACCCCCGCGGCCGCAACGCGCAAAAGGTGAAGCCAATTCGCGAAAATTTACCTTTTCGCCCGATCGTTCCTTAGGAAATTTCTGAGATCATTCCGGTTCGAAATCGTTTCGGCCCCGATCGAAGGCGGAACCATGTGGACTGAATCCTGCCGAGCCGCCTTTCGCCGCGGTCGCGCCACGCTGCGGCGTCTGGTCTGCGATCGGTCCGGCAATTTCGGCGTGTTCACGGCGCTCGCGGCGGTGCCGTTGATCCTGGCCGTGGGCGGCGTCGTCGACTACTCCAACGCCCTGCGACAGAAGGAGAACGTGCAGTCGGCGGCCGACGCCGCGGTGCTTGCCGCGGCAAAATATTCCGGCTCCAACGAGACCGAGCGGTTGAGTCAGGCGAATGGGCTCTTCACGGCCAATCTCGACAAAGATGTCGACGTCACGTCTACCAAGCTCATCAATTCCAACGGCACCTGGATCTACGACGCCAACTTCACGATGCCGACCGCTTTTCTCGGCTTGATGCAGATCCATTCCCTCGACATGGCCGTCGAAGCGACCGCCAAGCACGCGGACATTCCGCTCGATATCGCTCTGGTGCTCGATTCCACGGGCTCGATGGCGCAGTCGGGCAAAATGACCCAGCTCAAGGCCGCGGTGAAACTCTTCCTGTCGAACTTTGACGAGGCCTCGGATGACGCCAGCGTCCAGGTCTCAATGGTTCCGTTCGACACCGATGTGCGGGTCGACAACGTCAATATGGATATGCTCAGTGCATCTCAGGTGCAGTGCAGCAAGATGTCCTCTCCGGACACCAAATTTTGTAGTCCCGATGCGGCTGGGTTCAAAGTCGGAACGAGTGGAACTTATTACGAGGGTTACAGCTATCGAGACCGAGCCTATTTAGCATATATCTACACGACACAGCAGGGGTCCGATGGCGTGATATCGGTCGCACGCACAACCTATCGCTGCGCATATCCTTATTCCTGGTGCTCGAATTCGACAGCGATCGTCTATCAGCAAAGCGCTGCGTCGACACGCGTCAGCGGCAATTTTTCCGGATGCGTCATCGACCGGTCGCAACCCTATGACACGCGAGCCGATGCTCCGGATGTGAGCAATCCAGATACCCTTTATGTCCGCGACGTGAGTTGCACGCAAAGCCAGAGCCTGCAGCCAATCGTGCCGCTGACCAGCGATCTTTCATCGCTCAGCAACCAGGTCGACAAGCTGACGCCGTCCGGCAATACCAATATCACCATCGGTCTGCAGTGGGGCATGGAGACGCTGACGCCGACGGCTCCGATGACCGGCGGCAACACCGACACGCGGACCAAACGGATCATGATCTTGCTCACCGACGGCGAGAACACCGCCGATCGCTGGTACAATCAAAGCGAATCAGACAAGATCGATGCGCGGACAAAGCTCGCTTGCACCAATGCGAAATCGATGGCCAACCCCGACGGCTCTGTCCTCGAACTCTATACGATCCGGTTGATCGAGGGCGACGAGACGCTTCTGAAGAGCTGTGCGACTGACGATAGCCATTACTATTCGGTTCAATCGGCGAGCGAGTTGACCAGTGTCTTCCAGAATATCGCCGAGCGCGTGAAGCGGATCCGCATCGTCAGCTGACACAGGCTTGGCAACCGGCATTTCGATTGGCGCCGGCTTCGCGCTGGCACGACGTGCTGCGGCACGTTGTGCGCAGGTCTGTGCGGTGTTGCCGATCGCATCAACTGTCAGAAGAGATGCGAGATCGCCGCGATGGCGGCAAGGATCGCCAGTCCGATCAGTCTGGTGAGTTGCGTCGTTGGCGTTCTGCGACAGGTGGAACGTCTTGGCGCTTGCCGGGACGCTCTCGGTCGCGGCGATTGATAGCCGCAGGGTGAAGGTCCGGTAGGTGGAACCCGTGCCCGAGTTGTCGATTGACGTGACAACGACCGAGGCGCCGCTCGTCACACGCGTCCAAGTGCTGGCGCAGCCGGCAGCGCGCTCGCCGGCAGATCCCGCGCGGGACCTGATGCTCCGTCCCACCGATTCCATGGGAGGCATGAAATCATGAGCAAGGCACGCATCGTCGGTTGGTCGCATGGCCAATTCGGCAAAGTCGAGGCGCCCTCCACCGAGGCGCTGATGCGCGAGGTGGTCGGCCCGGCGATCGACCATGCCGGGATCGGAACCGCCGACGTCGACGGCATCTTCGTCGGCGTCATGAACAACGGCTTTTCCAAGCAGGACTTTCAGGGGGCGCTGGTGGCAATGGCTGAGGACGGCCTTGGCCAAGTCCCGGCGGTGCGCATGGAAAACGCCTGCGCCACCGGTTCGGCGGCGCTTTACAGCGCCATGGACTTCATCGAATCCGGTCGCGGCCGCATCGCCCTCGTGGTCGGCGCCGAAAAAATGACGGCGATTCCGACGGTGGCCGTCGGCGACATCCTGCTTGGGGCCTGCTACCGCGACGAGGAAGCCGAGGTCGCAGGCGGCTTTGCCGACATCTTCGGCCGCATCGCCCAGCAATATTTCCAGCGCTATGGCGACCGGTCCGAAGAGCTGGCGATGATCGCGGCGAAGAACCATGCCAACGGCATGGCCAATCCTTATGCTCATATGCGCAAGGACTTTGGCTTCACCTTCTGCAACACCGTGTCCGACAAGAACCCCTATGTCGCACCGCCGCTGCGGCGTACCGACTGCTCGCTGGTCTCCGATGGGGCCGCCGCGATCGTCCTCGCCGATGAGGATGTGGCCGAGGGTCTGGAACGGGCGATCGCGTTTCGCGCCCGGCGCCATATCAACGATGTCCTTGCCATCAGCCGCCGCGATCCGACCGAATTTGCCGGCGCCCGAACGGCCTGGGCGAAGGCGCTGGACGAGGCGGGACTGACCCTCGACGATCTGGATCTGGTCGAGACCCATGACTGCTTCACCATTGCCGAGATGATTGAATATGAGGCGATGGGCCTCGCGAAACGCGGCGAGGGCCACAAGGTCGTGCGTGAGGGGATCACCCGCAAGGACGGCAAGTTGCCGGTCAATCCCTCAGGCGGGTTGAAATCCAAGGGCCATCCGATCGGTGCCACCGGCGTTTCGATGCACGTCATGGCGGCGATGCAGCTGATGGACGAGGCCGGCGACATGCAGATCGCCGGCGCCAAGACCGCCGGCGTCTTCAACATGGGCGGTGCGGCGGTGGCCAATTACGTCTCGATCCTGGAGCGCGTGAAGTGACGTCACAGCATCGGCCTTGTCACCCTGTGCCGCGACCGGTGTGACGGCTGAAAGGATACGCCGCCTGTCCGGTTGTTACGCCGCCGGATAGAGCTGCCACTTGCGCGGGCGAACCATGTGGGTGCCGTTCTCCATTCCGCGTTCGGTCTCGGGCAGCGCGACCTCGATCCGCTCGCCCTTGGCGCCGACCTCCAGCTCGACCACCCGCGCGCCGGCCTGGCGCCGGACGCCGGCGACGCGGCCCGCAATCGCCCCGGCCGGATCGTCGGTGATCGTGAGATCGTGCGGGCGCAGAAACAGCCGAGCCGGACCGTCGGGCAGGTCGGGCGCGACGAGGGCAAGGGCCGCGTCCTCGAGATAGACCGCCCCGCGGTCAACGCGCACCGACAATTCGCTGGAATCGCCGATGAAGGCATAGACGAAGGGCGAGGCGGGTTGGTCGTAAATCTCGTCGGGCGTGCCGACCTGTTCGATCCGGCCTTGGCTCATCACCACCACCCGATCGGACATTTCCATCGCCTCTTCCTGGTCATGGGTGACGAAGACGGTGGTGTGGCCGGTGCGGTCGTGCAACTCGCGCAACCAGCGGCGCAGCTCCTTGCGCACCTTGGCATCCAGGGCGCCGAAGGGCTCGTCCAGCAGCAGCACCTGGGGCTGGATGGCGAGCGCCCGGGCCAGTGCGACCCGCTGGCGCTGGCCGCCGGAGAGCTGATGCGGGAACCGGTTACCGAGGCCCGGCAGTTGCACCAGATCGAGCAGATCGCCGGCGCGTTTCCGGACCTCGGCGTCGGACGGGCGCTGCCCGCGCGGCCGCACCTTCAGACCGAAGCCGATATTGTCGAGCACGCTCATATGCTTGAACAGCGCGTAGTGCTGGAAGACGAAGCCGACATGGCGATCCTGCACGCTTTTGTGCGAGGCATCCTCATCGCCAAAGAAGATCGACCCGGCGGTCGGAAATTCCAGCCCGGCGATCAACCTCAGAAGCGTCGTCTTGCCCGAGCCCGAGGGCCCGAGAAGGGCGATCAGCTCCCCCGACTGGATGTCCAGCGAGACACCGTTGAGAGCCGGGGTGCGATCAAATTCCTTGCGCAGGCTGCGGACGCTGATTTCCATGGGCGTGTTCCGGACTGAAAAGAGAGCAACGGTCTGACGCAGGGCTCAATGGCCGCGCGTCGACCTCAGATGTTCGGCGTTTCGCCATTCGAGCAGGCTCTTGAGGCCGAGGGTCAGCAATGCCAGCAGAGCGAGGATCGAGGCGACGGCGAAGGCGGCGGAATAGGAGTACTCGTTGTAGAGAATCTCCACATGCAGCGGCATCGTATCGGTGACGCCGCGGATGTGGCCAGAGACCACCGAGACGGCGCCGAATTCGCCCATCGCCCGGGCATTGCACAACAGCACGCCGTAAAGCAGCGCCCAACGCACATTCGGCAGGGTGACGAGCCAGAAGGTCTTGAAGCCGCTGGCACCGAGCGAGATCGCAGCTTCCTCGTCACCGGCACCCTGTTCCTGCATCAGCGGGATCAACTCGCGCGCGACGAAAGGGAAGGTCACGAAGATCGTCGCCAGCACCATGCCAGGGACGGCGAAGATGATCTTGATGCCATGGCCCGAAAGCCAGGGGCCGAGCGAGCCTTGCGCGCCGAACAGCAGCACGAAGACCAGGCCCGCGATCACCGGCGAGACCGAGAAGGGCAGATCGATCAGGGTGATCAAAAAGCTCTTGCCCTTGAACTCGAACTTGGCGATCGACCAGGCGGCGGCGAGACCGAAAACCAGATTGGCTGGCACTGCGATCACCGAAATCAAAAGCGTCAGCCGGATGGCGGCGAGCGCGTCGGGGTCGGTGATCGCGTCGAGGTAGTCGCCGAGCCCGGCTCTCAGCGCCTCGACGAAGACCACGACGAGCGGCATCACCAGAAAGACCGCGAGAAAGGCCAGTGCGACGCCGATCAGCAGCCATTTGGCGAACGGGCGTTCCGTCGTCGGCGCGTGCCAGGTCGAGCGGCTGCGGGGCTTTCGCGCCGGATCGGCCGCAAGCGACCTGTCGGCCGCGGAGGCCGGATCGGCGATCGGGAGTGCCCGGACGATCCCCTCACGCTCCATGGCCGTATCTCCTGCGGCTATAGGCTTGAATGAGATTGATCGTCAGGAGCATCGCGAATGAGATGGCCAGCATCAAGGCGGCGACGGCCGTCGCCCCGGCGTAGTTGAACTCTTCCAACCGGATCACGATCAGCAAGGGCGCAATTTCCGACACATAGGGAATGTTGCCGGCGATAAAGACGACGGACCCATATTCGCCGATCGCCCGAGCGAGCGCGAGGGCGTAGCCGGTGAGGAGGGCCGGCAAAAGGGCCGGCAGGATCACCCGCGTCACCGTCGCAAAACGCCCGGCGCCGAGCGTTGCCGCGGCCTCCTCGACCTCGCGGTCGAGATCGCGCAGCACCGGCTCGACCGTGCGCACGACGAAGGGCAGGCTGACGAAGGTCAGCGCCACGACGATGCCGATCGGCGTGTAGGCGACCTTCAGGCCGAGCGGCGCGAAAAACTGCCCGATCCAGCCGTTCGGCGTGTAGAGCGAGGTCAGTGCGATGCCCGCGACCGCCGTCGGCAAGGCGAAGGGCAGATCGATCACCGCGTCGATCACCCTTCGGCCGGGAAAGTCGTAGCGCACCAGCACCCAGGCGATCAGCAGGCCGAACACCGCGTTGATGCTGGCCGCGACCAGCGCGGTTAAAAAGGATAGCTGCAGCGCGGCCAAGGTGCGCGATGCCGTTGCCAGGGCGATGAAATCGCCAAAGCCGAGGCCCGCCGCCTTGAGAATCAGCGCGCCGAGCGGAATCAGCACGATGATCGACAGATAAAGCACGGTAAAGCCGAGCGTCGGGGCAAAGCCCGGAATGACGCTCGGCTGCTTCAAGCGGGGAAGGGCGAACCCGACCATGGATGCTTGATCCTATTGTTGGGGCTTGTAAATCGTGTCGAAGACGCCGCCTTCGCCGAAGAAATGCGGTTGCGCCTTGGCCCAGCCCCCGAAGTCGTCGATGGTGACGAGGTCGAGCGTCTTGAAGCGCGTCATGTCTTCAGGGTCGGCATCGTCCGGATGAAACGGCCGGAAGAAGTGCTTAGCGGCAAGCTTCTGGGCGACCGGCGAATAGAGATAATTCAAATAGGCCTTGGCGACCTCGGCATTGCCGTCCTTGTCGGCGTTGCCGGGCACGAGCGCCACCGGTGGCTCGGCCTTGATCGAAATTGAGGGGGTGACGATTTCGAACTCGCCGGGTCCAAGCTTCTGTAGGGCGAGATAGGCCTCGTTTTCCCAGGCGATCAGCACGTCGCCGATGCCGCGATGGACGAAGGTGTTCGTCGATCCGCGCGCGCCGGTGTCGAGGACGGGGACATGCTGGTAGAGCTTTGTCATGAAAGCCTTCACCTTGCCGTCGTCGCCAGGATATTTCCGCTGCGCATAGGCCCAGGCGGCAAGGAAATTCCAGCGGGCGCCGCCGGAGGTTTTCGGATTGGGTGTGATGACCTGAACGTCGCCCTTGGTCAGATCGTCCCAGTCCTTGATGTGCTTGGGATTGCCCTTGCGCACCAGAAAGACGATCGTCGAGGTGTAAGGGCAGTTGTTGTCGGGCAACTGGCCGCGCCAGTCCGCCGGGATCTTGCCGGTCTTTTTGGCGATGGCGTCGATATCGGCCTGCAGCGCCAGGGTGACGACATCGGCATTGAGGCCGTCGATCACCGCGCGGGCCTGGGCTCCCGAGCCACCATGCGACATGCGGATCTCGGTCGCCTGATGGCCATCCTTCGTCCACTGGGCTTCGAACGCCTTGTTGAAGTCGCGATAAAATTCTCGGGTCGGGTCGTAGGAGACGTTGAGCATGGCCGCCTCGGCGATGGCGGTGCTCGAAACGAGCAGAGACAAGGCGAGGCCGGCGGCAAGCGGCGCGAAACGACGGAACATCGAATTATCCCTTAAATCGACAATTATAGTAGATAATTGATCTCGACCAAATCACTGGGATTTGTCAAGACATCTGCCATGGGACTGCGTCGCCGTCACCGCAACGGCGGTGCCTTGCCCGCGATTTTGTCTTCGAGCGTCCTGCGTCCCACCGGACGCAGAAAGGTCGCCCTCACCCTTTGAATTGACGCATCGTGCTTGGCCGAAAATCGATTCCGATTTTCGGGCCGATGCTGTAGGTTATTGTTTTATCAAGAAAAACAGAGACGGATCGGCCGCCTCGCAGCGCTCGGTCCGCCAACCCAGGCGGGGGATCAGACCGGGCGAGTGCGTCGGCGATCGTGTTGCGATCCAGAACCTCGCGGGCCGATTGCGCCACAGGGACGAAGACCTTGCGGATCTCGCATGTTGCTTCTTCAGTGCAATCCTCGCAGCGGCGATAGGCGATGCGGCTGAGGCAGGGGAGGGGCGCGATTGGGCCGTCGATCAGCCGCAGCACCTCGCCGAAAGTGATCCCCTCCGCCGGTTTAAGAAGATTGGAGCCGCCGAGTCTGCCGCGCCGGCTGCGCACGGGCCCGGAACGCTTCATGTGAAGCCGGATCTGTTCGAGAAACTTGCGCGGCATGCGCTGGCCAGCGGCGATCTGCGACCTCACCACGCCGCTTTCGCCAGCCCGCGCCAAAGCAAGCAGGGCTCTCAAAGCGTATTTGGCTTTCTGACTGATCATCAGACGAACCGAATAAAGGCTTGTCGGTCAGAATTTGAGAAAGACGGCGCGGCCGCCGAAAAACCATGGCGGCGCCCAATGCGGGGCCGGTCTCGGCCGTCCAATGCGATGGGGCCGTTGCCTTGGCATCTGCAATGGTCCGCCACGACTTGCCGTTTCGTGACAAGGTGCGATGTTTGGCGCAACGACCGTGTGGTTCGATCCCGCAAGGCGGATTTTTTGAGGATATGACTGCCATGGCGAAGACCCGGCCGACCAATCTTCCCCACCGGGACGATGCTGAAGCGGATGCCGCGCTCGCCCTCGATCGCAGACCGCTGCGCAGGATCGATCTGTTCTTCACCGAGCGCGAGGCGCTCGACCATGTCGATGATCCAATCTTTGAGGACGTCTCATCGCTCGCTGTCATTGGTCGCTCGATTTTCTGCACCTGTGACGAGACCTCGACGGTCGAGCGTATTCTGGTCGACGACAATGGCAAGGCGGCCGGCGAGCACGTCAATTTCGTGCTCGGCCGCAGCTTCAAACTCCCCGACGGCCCGTCCGGCGAGATGGATATCGAGGGCCTCGCGATTGCCGATGGCTATTTGTGGATCTGCGGCTCGCATTCGTTGAAGCGCGACGAGCCCGACGACGACGATCTGTCGGATTTCGAGGATATCGACTGGGACTCCAATCGCGGCTTTCTCGGCCGCGTGCCGCTGCTCGATCGCGGTAACGGCGTATTCGATCTTGTTGATGCCGTCGAACCTCTCGACGACACGCCGGGCCGGCAGGCGGCGATGGTCGAGATGACGGTGTCGAAAAAGACGCCGATCCGCAAGATGCTGAAAAAGGATCCGCTGATCGGCCCCTTCATCGACCTGCCCTGCAAGGAAAACGGCTTCGACATCGAAGGGCTTGCGGTCAAGGGCGAGACCGTTCTGCTCGGCCTGCGCGGCCCGGTGGTCGGCGGCTTCGCGATGATTGTTCGGATGGATATGAAGCTGACCGACAAGGGCTATCTGAAGCCGAAAAAACTCAAAAACGGAAAACGCTACGCCCTCCACGCGATCGATCTCAACGGTCAGAGCATTCGTGATATGAATTGGCAGGACGACCGGCTGTTGATCCTTTCCGGCGCAACCACCGATCTCGAAGCGCTGCAATCGGTGTTTGCCGTTGAGGATTTCGACCTCGATCGGCAGGTCCATCATGCCGACGCGCTGACCCGCATCCTCGATCTGCCGGCGATCCGGGGGTCGGACCATGCAGAAGGCATCGCGATCTTGCAGGAAAAGGCCGGCGCGCGCCTTCTGGTGGCTTACGACTCGCCCCACGACGACCGGGTTGATCCGGACGAACAGCGCCTGTCCGTCGACGTCTTTGAACTCGCCGATCCGCCGGCGAAGGCGAGCTAAGGGGTCGGCAAGCGAAACGGAGCGATCGGAACTATCGCTATGCCTCAAAGCCTTTCCCACGACGATGCTGGCGAGCCGCAGTTCAGCCTTGCTTTCGATCCAGCTTACGGACAAGCTATCACGCTCGCGCTGGGCGTGTTGCGGGTGACGGCGAACAATCCCTCGCCGCTGACCTTTCTGGGCACCAACAGCTATGTCGTCGGCGACGAGCGGCGATGTCTCGTCATTGATCCCGGCCCGGCCGATATCGCGCACCGTGATGCGCTGCTCCGCGCTGTGGCGGGGCGGACGGTCGAGGCGGTGCTTCTGACCCACAGCCATGCCGATCACGCGGCACTGGCGCCGGCATTCAGCGCGGCGGTTTCGGCGCCGCTTCTCGGCGCGCCGCGGGTGTCTGCTCTGGGCGAGAAGCGGCTCGGCGGCGCGACGCTCGACGCCTCCTCCGCCGATGGCCTGGTCTTCGCGCATGATTTACGGGATGGCGAACAGCTCAGTCTCGCCGGCGCCGAGATGACGGTGATTGCCACCCCCGGCCATGCCTCCGATCATCTGGCCTTCGCTCTGGAGGGCACGGGCATCGTCTTTTCAGGCGATCACGTCATGGCGTGGTCGACGCCCGTCGTCGCCCCGCCGGACGGCGTCATGCAGGATTACATGGCGTCGCTGCGCAAGCTTCTCCAGCGCAGTGACAGCCGCTATCTGCCCGGCCATGGCGGGGTGGTCGAGCGGCCGGTGCCTTTCGTCAGGGCGCTGATCCGCCACCGCGTGATGCGCGAAGGCGCGATCGTCGAGCGGCTCGAGGCCGGAGACCGTACGATCCCGGCGATCGTTGCGGCGATCTATCCCGATCTCGATCCGCGGCTGGTGCCTGCCGCCGGGCTGTCGGTGCTCGCCCATCTGATCGATCTGCAAAGTCAGGGCCGGGTCAGGACGCACAGCAACGGGATGGGCGACACGCTCTATCTCCTGGTCGTCGTCTGACAGGCTGAAGCCCCCTGCGTTTGTCAGGACGTCCAAAGGACGTGCTCTCCGATTGATCCTCCGCATCATTGCTTGTCGAAAATCGATTCTGATTTTCGGGCCGATACTGTCGCTCTACGATGCGATCGACACCTGACCGGCGAGCGCCGTGTCGAGTGCGTCGAAGAAGCTTTCCAGAAAGCGCCGGTTCTGGCCGAAATCGATCGTCATCTTTTGCGAGGTGGAGCGCGCGTCGACATAGGTTTCGTTGCCGTCCTGGACGATGCGGATCTCGACTGTGCTCGGCATGGCCAGCACAATGTCCCGGGCGGTCGCGGCGATCCGGTATTGATCACTGTCCTGGGTGCCGGCGAGGTCAGCCTCGGAGAGCTTTTCGGCTTCGGCGCGCGCAGTCGGGATTGGCGCAAGGACGGTGCCGCTGACGCCGAGATTCTCCGAATCCGTGGCGGCCGTCTGATCGTCCGGATCACCGACGGTGACCGCATCGACCGGCCAACCCTTGTCCGCCAGAACCTGCCGAACGGCCTTGTAGATCTCGGGCGCGGCGGCGCCGTAGCGCCGGCCGGTGACGACGCTTGGTGGATCTTCGGCGCTGATCGCGCGCTGCCATCCCGGCATTTGCCGCGCATCGGCGCTGATCATCTCGGCCACCATATCCGGCTCCAGGCCCTCGGTGTAAGCGAGGTTGGCGCGCGGATTGTCGAGGGCGAGATCGGCGGCGAAGCCGAAGGGGACGAGCGCGACAAGCGCAAAGGCAAAGGCGCCGATTGCCTTTGCGCCGCCCTGGAGGCCGGCAAACCACACCCGCGTCACGCCGTAGATCGCGATGCTGAGGGCGATGAATGCGAGGGCGGCGGACAGAAGCAGCAGGCCCGCCAGCGCTCTGAATTCGATGCCCCCCATTCGGAAGGTGGCGAAGGCGACGGCAACGAGGACGATCGCGAACAGACCGAGCCAGCGGGCAAACCCGGCCAGCCGCAGCCGCTTTTTCTCATAATGTCCGCAGACCGGCAGATTGCCGAATGCCACCGTCATCCAAACAGCCCGAACGCAATTGTTTTCGCGATCATATCCGAACTTGTCGCCAGCGCGAAGGTATCGCCCGGCCATCAATGTCCGATCGGTGCGATCAGACCGTCGGCAGCACGTAGTCGGCGAAGTTTTTGCGCAAGGCGGTCTTCTGGATCTTGCCGGTCGCTGTGTGGGGAATTTCGTCGACGAAGACGACGTCGTCCGGCATCCACCATTTGGCGATCTTGCCGTCGAGATAGCCGAGCAGGTCGTCCTTGGTGAGCGAGCCGCCCGCCTTCGGCACGCAGACGAGCAGCGGCCTCTCGTCCCATTTGGGATGGCGCAGGCCAATCACCGCCGCCTCGGCGACGCCCGGATGGCCAACGGCGAGATTTTCGATCTTGATGGTCGAGATCCACTCGCCACCCGACTTGATGACGTCCTTGGCCCGGTCGGTGATCTGCATGTAACCATGGGGATCGATGTGGGCGACGTCGCCGGTATCGAACCAGCCGTCGTCGTCGAACATCTCGGCGCCCTGGTTCTTGTAATAGGCCTTGGCGACCGCCGGCCCGCGGACCTTGAGCCGACCGAAGGATTGGCCGTCGCGGGGCAGGGAGACATTGGCGTCGTCGGTGACCTTCATCTCGACGCCGAAGGGAGCAAAGCCCTGCTTCTCTTCGAGCGCCAGGAGCGCTTCGCCCTCAAGGTCGGCATATTCCGGTTTGATCGAGCATAGCGTTCCGAGCGGGCTCATCTCGGTCATACCCCAGGCATGGATGACCTTTACGCCGTAGCGATTTTGAAACGCTTCGGTGACCCGGCGAGGGCAGGCCGAACCGCCGATGATGACGCGCTTCAAGTCGGGCAACTCGCCGCCCGATGTTTCCAGATGCTGCAACAGCATCAGCCAGACAGTCGGCACGGCGGCGCTTAAGGTCACGCGCTCCGTCGTCAGGATGTCGTAGATCGAGGCACCGTCCATCTTGGCGCCGGGCATCACCATCGCCGCGCCGGACATCGGACTGGTCAGGGCGATTCCCCAGCCGTTGGCGTGGAAAAGGGGCACGATCGGCAGCATCCGGTCGGCGGACGACAGGCCCATGGCGTCCGGCGCCTGGGCGATCATCGAATGCAAGACGTTGGAGCGGTGGGAATAGACGACGCCCTTGGGATGGCCAGTGGTGCCGGACGTGTAGCACATGCCGGCGGCGACGTTTTCATCCGCCACTCGCCAGCTGAAATCGCCGTCGGCGCCTTTCAGCCACTCCTCATAGGCAACGGCATTTGGCAGCGTCGTCTCGGGCATATGGGCTGCGTCGGTGAGAACGATCACCTTTTCAAGACTGGCGATCTGCGGCGCGAGCGCTTCGACCAGCGGCACGAAGGTGAGGTCGACGAACAACAGCTTGTCTTCGGCGTCGTTCATGATCCAGGCGATCTGCTCGGGAAACAGTCGCGGATTGAGGGTGTGATAGATCGCGCCGATCCCGGTGATGCCGTACCAGCATTCCAGATGCCGCCAAGTGTTCCAGGCCATGGTGGCGATCCGGTCACCGAGCCCGAAGCCTTCGCGCTCCAACAGCTGGGCGATTTTCAGAGCCCGCTCGCGCACCTCGCGATAGTTGGTGCGATGCATTGGCCCTTCGACCGAGCGGCTGACCACCTCGCGCAAGGGATACTCATGGGCTGCGTGGTCAATTACCTTCGAACACAGAAGCGGCCAGTGCTGCATCAACCCTTGCATGTCGTCTCCTCCCGATCGACGGCGGCGCTTCGTGTGCCGCACTGCTTGAAGTTGCGGTACAGTCTGACGAAACCTGTCAGCTTGTCCAGCCGCAGGCCTTGGCCAAAGTTTGGACATGTCCCAGCGGCAGAAAGCGAACAAGGGATCAGAAACGGGAGTTTCACCATGCCGATTCAAGCGGCGCAGAACGGCGACATCTTTGAGGCCGGCGAAGGCGTGCAGATGGTCGAGATCGAACTGGCGCTCGGCGCCTGCGACCTTGGCGAAGCCAGTTTTGAGGAATGCGTGCGCGGCGCGGCCGAGATGGTCGGCGGCGAATTGTTGTTCGCCATGCCCGCCGACAGCTCCTTCGAAGACGCCAGCGAAATTGCCGCGATTCATCTTGGCGAGGCCGATGCCGGCCGCGCCCGGATTCATTTCGTCGTGCTCAATGCCGAGGGGGATGCCCTGCGGGTCGCCGATCGCGACGCGGTCGGCGATCGCTTCTACGGCTTTGCCCGTGCCTTCGTCGGTCTCCTCTCGCGCATTCGCGACGATCTGCCCTTCGGCCAGATGGAGCCGGAAGGGACGGCGTAAGCCGATCGCGATGGGGGCGAAGACAACGAACCTAACTCGTTGAATTGACGCATCGGCCCGAAAATCGATTCCGATTTTCGGGCCGATGCTTTCGCAGCATCGCTGCCAAGCTGTGTTTACCAGCGCAGCAGGCGGCCGCCGGCAAAAGCGCCGGCGCCGGCGAGGATCAGCGACGCCAGCGGATACCAGAGCGCCACGAAGAGCGGCGAGTCGTCCGGGCAATGGGCGGCGTAAAACAGGGCGGCGATGCCGGCGGCAGCCGCACCGGCCACGGCGCCGGCGACCGCAGGATGGGTCGGCGCCTGGCGCGACAGGACGAACAGGAAGAGGGCGAGCACCGGCGCGCCGATCGACGGAATCGCGATCAGACAGTTGCCGGCGTTCTGGCCGATTGCCCGGCTCGCCCACAGCCCTTCTGGCACCACCAGCAATTCGACGCCGATGGCTGCGAGCAGCACGCATGCCGGCAGGAGGATCAGCCGCAGGCGTTGCCGCCACGGCCGAGCCGGCCGGGCAAGCGCCGCCATCACCGCGAGCATGGTCAACGCAAACAGGCCGGCTTCAATGAACTTCATGTCAAAGCGCAGGGTCGAGAGTGAAGCGACGAAATCGGGACGCGGACCGAGCAGCACCATGAACACCGCCGCCGCGAGCACCGGCGCGATCAGTGCGGCGCTCCACAGCGGGAGCACAAAACCGCCGTCGTCTTCGTCGGCCCGTCCTGCCAGATCCAAGATCAAGTCATCGGTCTGCATCAAACTCTTCCGAACGTCTTCGCGATCGAAGACAATCCCCGGTGAAACGCCACCCTGACGGCGCCCTCGCTCATGTGGAGCTCGCGCGCTGTTTCACGGATCGATTTGCCCTCCACCGACAGCGCGGATACCACCGCCTGCTGGCGCCCTTTGAGCGAGGCGAGTGCCCGGCCGACATCACGGTTGACGGCAGTCGGAGGGCCGCTCCGAGCGTCGACGACGTCGCCGATTTCGGCGATGTCGATCTCGATCCGGCGTCCGCGCCGGCGATAGGCGTCGATCGCTTTGTAACGGGCGATCGCGAACAGCCATGGAGCCACCGGTTCGCCCTTCCGCCAGGTGTGGCGCTTGGTATGGACGGCCAGCAGAATTTCCTGCACGAGGTCTTCCAGATCGAACCCGGCCGATTGGCGCGGCATGCGCCGCGCCGCGAACCGCCGAACGATCACCGCCGCCTCGGTCAGGAACCGTCGATAAGCCGTCTCGTCGCCCGCGACAGCCCGCTGCAGCAAGTCGTCGAGAGCGCGAAGCTTTGACGATGAGGCAGGCGGCATGGCGGGTCTTTCCTGGCGCGGCGGGACGATGTTTCGACCATGCGAAATTTTTGTTGCCGTGACATCGCGCCGTGATCACTTGGTGGTGAGTTCATCCTGGTTTGCCGCGCCGGCAGCCTTCGGTCGACAGTCTCAAAGCAGCTTGGCCGGCTGCCAGCTGACGGCTTCGAGGCGCGTCTTCGACGGTGTCGATCCGGAGAGGATCATCAGGCCGTGGAGATCGGCGGTAACATCCGCCTTGCCGCGGCCAAGAGCGGCGACGACCTTGTCGTCCTGGATGTAGAAGGCGGTGTAGCTGCCGGCCTCCAGGTCGCCCTCGATGTGACAGTTGTCGAATTCCTGGGCGTGGCCGACGTAATGGATCGGGCCATATTGCGCCGACCAGAAAAACGGCACGCCGGTAAATGGTGGGCTCTTGCCCAGCATCGCTCGGGCGGCGTGGCGGCCATGTTGCTCGGCGACCCGCCAATGCTCGATGCGGGCGCTGTAACCTCGTCCGTGCAGAGGAAATTTGGCGACGTCGCCGCCGGCGTAAAGGTTGGCATCGACGGAGAGATCGGCGCCGACGGCAATTGCATCCGCCTGATCCTCGCCGAAAATCGAGAGCCGCGGCTTGGCGCCGATGGCGACGAGGACGAGATCGGCCGGCAGGTCTTCGCCGCTGGCAAGCCGAACGCCGGCGAGCCGGCCGTGCTTTTCCGTGATCGCCGCGACGCGGGCATGGGTCTTGATGGTCACGCCCTTTTCTCGGTGCTGTGCGACGATCTGACCGGCGACCGCCTCACCCCATTTGCTGGCAAAGGGCAGGGCTTCATGCGCGATGACCGTGACCGACTTGCCGCCCTGGACGAGCGCGGCCGCTGCCTCCATGCCGATGAAACCCGAGCCGACAATGACGATCTCTTCGGCAGTCTCCGCAGTCCGCTTCACCGCTGCCGCATCGCCGTGGCTGCGCAGGGTGAGCACACCTGGCAGATCGGCATTGGCAAGCGGCAGCGTTGCCGCCTCGCTGCCCGGCGCGGCAAAACAGCGGTCATAGACCAATCCTTCACTTTTGCCGCTATCGCCGGCGAAGTGGATCGTCCGCGTCTCGGCGTCGATCCGCGCGACGGCCGCAGTGATCCGCTCGACGCCGATCGCGGCGAGGCCGCCGTCGCCGAGAAGGGCGAGATCCTCGTCGTCGCTCTTGCCTTGCAGATAGGCCTTCGACAGCGCCGTGCGGTCATAAGGCGGCTCGCCCTCGTCGCCGAACATCACGATCCGGCCGTCGAAGCCGCGGCGAACGAGTTCTTGCGCGCAGGCAAGGCCGGCCGCGCCGCTGCCGACAATGGCGAAGATGCGCTCGCCGCCGGATCGGCGTTCGCCGGGCGCGACGTCCGGGCGATACTCTTCGGCGTCCTTCGGGACTTCGACCAGGACGCGGCCGTCGACGACGGCGGTCTCGAACCGGCTGAGGCAGCCTTGGCCCGGCGGTTCGGTGTGATCGCCGCTTTCAAGGTCGAAACAAGCGTGGTGCCAAGGGCAAATCACGCTGTTGCCGAGACGGGTGCCGTTCTTCAGCGGCGCACCTTTGTGGCTGCAATGGGCGCTTGTGGCGAGCACCCTGCCGCCGTCGCGGGCAAGCAGGATCTTATAGTCGCCGGCTTCGACCTCGTGCAGGCCGGTTTCACCGAGATCGTCGAAGGCAGAAACGTCGTATTGCATTGAACCCGTCCAGATCGCGTCGTCGGGCAACGGCCGGCAGGTCAGCAAAGTTCCTTAGGGGCGCCCTGCGTGCGATCGGACGCAGACAGGACGCTCTCACTCTCTGAAGCGCACGCCCTATCGTGCTGACCGAAAATCGGAACCGATTTTCGGACCGATGCTGTAGCGGCAGATGGAATTGCCTCGTTGACCGGAGCACGAAGAAAGCGGGGGCCGAAGCCACCCGCTTTGGTTTCTGCCGACGATGTTCCGGTCTGTCGCGACTTAGGCGACGTAAGCCCCGGATCGGACGACCACCGGCGTTCCGGCGGGAACGCGGCTGTAAAGATCGATGATGTCCTGGTTCATGAAGCGGATGCAGCCGGAGGAATCGGCCGTGCCGATGGTCCAGTATTCCGGCGAGCCGTGTAGGCGGTACAATGTGTCGCGATTGTTCTGGAAGAGATACATGGCGCGGGCACCGAGCGGATTGATGATGCCACCCGGCATACCATCGGCATATTCGGCGAGCTCCGGCTTGCGGCCGATCATTTCCGAGGGCGGCGTCCAGGTCGGCCAGGTCTTCTTCGCCTGAACCTTGGCGCGGCCGCTCCAGCCGAATCCTTCGCGCCCGACGCCGACGCCGTAGCGCATCGCCCGACCGTTCGGCAGCGTTAGATAGGCGAACTTGTTGGTGGTGTCGACGACAACGGTCCCCGGCTTTTCTCCGGTTGGATTGTCGACTTCGCGGCGCAAGAAGCGCTCCGGCACCCGGCGCAGATCGACTGCCGGAATGACGATGCCGTTGTCGACCATCTGGCCGTACATCTGTAGATATTTCGGATCGACGCTCGGCGTACCGTCGGCATAAGCGGTCAGCGTCGAGGAAATCCGTGCATTGGGGCTGCTCGCACAGCCCGCGACAGTTGCGACGGCGCCGAGGCCCGCGACGGTCAGAAATCGACGCCGCGAGAGACCACGTTCGTTGAAGTCGTTCATTATCCCAGCCTTGTCATTTGTTTGATCTTGGAATTGGCCATTCTGCGGGCCAGTCCTTGCAATTTCATCTACATCAACGCTGCGTCATGGATTTGGTTCCTCCATCACAGATGGTTGAAACTATTACACTTTGGGAATTGCCGCACGTGCTGGCGCACGGCCCCGCAGCCGCGCTGCACCGCCCCGTGTCCAGCCCGGCGAGCGCTGGTTTCGGGGCCCGAGCGCTACGGCTGGGTCAGGCCGCGCTTGGCAGGTTCTTCAGATCCGGCAGAACGACATCCGGCTGGAGGTCGACATATTCGTCCGGCTCGCTTTTGCGATTGATCCAGACCGTCTGGAAACCGAAGTGCTTGGCGCCTGCGATGTCCCAGCGATTGGAGGACTGGAACGAGACGGCATGCGGATAGACGCGGAAATGGGTGGTGATCAACTCGTAGACTGCCGGCGCCGTCTTGTACTGGCCGCAATCTTCCGCCGAGAACAAGTCGTCGACCAGCGTTTCAAGCCCAGCCGAGCGCACCGCCCGGGCGAGCATGTCGCGCGAGCCGTTGGACAGGATCGCCACCTTCGCCTGCCGCTCCTTCAGGGTGCGCAGCGTCGCAGGGACTTCGCCGTAACAGTCGAGATCGCGATAGGCTTCGAGCAGTGGCTCGCGCAGCGCCGGATCGACGTTGCCGGTCTTTTCGAAGGCGTAGTCGAGGGCGTCCTCGGTCAATTGCCAGAAATTGCGGCTGCAATCGCCCATCAACCCGCGCACCCAGGAATATTCCAGCTGCTTGCGCCGCCAGATCTCGGCAAGGTCGAGTCCGGCTTCGCCGATCCGTGCCGCATGTTTGGCGACGGCGGCCCCCGTGTCGAACAGCGTTCCATAGGCGTCGAAGACGTAAACGGACGGCAAGTCGCTGATCCCCTTCTTTCGGTGCGGTGCCCGGTTCTGGCCGGGAAGATGGAGCAGGTCGGCGATGCGGCCATATGAGAGTGGATTGAAATGTCAGGAAACGGGCGTTAAGCGGGGCGAACGAAGGCGGCGTCGCGGTCTCGACCGGGGCCGCCAGCCAGAGCTGGGCATGGTCGCGCGACGGCGTGCGGGCCCGAAGGAGGAACGCCATGTCGTCGCATGCCACAGCAGCAGATCGTCGAACCGTCACCTTCGTCGACGGTGTCTGGCACGACGGCAGCCCGGCGCTGATCGGTCCGCAGAGCCATGCGTTCTGGCTGGGCTCGACGGTGTTCGACGGGGCCCGCTGGTTTGAGGGCGTCGCGCCGGATCTTGATCGCCATTGCGCGCGGGTCAATCATTCGGCCACGGCTCTGGGCCTGAAGCCGACCGTCGCCGCCGACGAAATCGCGCGGCTCGTCGGGGAGGGACTACAGCGCTTTTCCGGCGAGACGGCGGTCTATATCCGGCCGATGTATTGGGCTGAGAACGGCGGCTATATGAGCGTGCCGGCCGATCCGGAATCGACGCGATTTGCGCTCTGCCTTTATGAGACGCCGATGATCGCGCCGGCGGGATTCTCGGTGACGGTCTCGCCGTTCCGCCGCCCGACGCCCGAGACGATGCCGACGCTCGCCAAGTCCGGCTGCCTTTATCCCAACAATGGCCGTGCCATCCTCGAGGCACGCTCGCGCGGCTTCGAGAATGCGCTCGTTCTCGACATGCTGGGCAATGTCGCGGAGACCGGGACGTCGAACATCTTTTTTGTCAAGAATGGCATGGTCTACACGCCGGTGCCGAATGGCTGCTTTCTGAACGGCATTACCCGACAGCGGGTGATTGGACTGCTCCGCGCGGCCGGCCGCGAGGTGGTTGAAAAAAGTCTTTCCGTGGCCGAGTTTTTGGATGCCGACGAGATTTTCTCGACCGGCAACCACTCGAAGGTCGTGCCGGTCAATCGCATCGAGGGTCGCGAATTGCAGCCGGGGCCGGTCTATCGCGAGGCCCGCGAGGCCTACATGGCCTTTGCCAAGGGCGGTGCGTGAGCGGTTTTTGAGGCCCCGCGATTTCGCCGCAAGTTGCCGGAAAGAGCGCTGGCGAAACGGCGGCCGCGCGCTAGTTTCGGACCTCGACGATCGGTCGAGCCCGCGGGGGGCGAAGGCGCTGAACGGTGCCGGTCCTGCGATCCGGCCGCGACCGAAACAAACGAATCTCAACCGAAGGAGACGACGATGGCTTTCACCCTTCCCGAGCTTCCCTACGCCTATGACGCGCTGGGCCCTTACATGTCGAAAGAAACGCTCGAGTTCCATCACGACAAGCACCACAACGCCTATGTGACAAAGGGCAATGAGCTGGCCGAAAAGGCCGGTATGGCCGATCTCTCCGTCGAAGAGGTGGTGAAGAAGTCCTATGGCACCGACCAGGCTCTCTTCAACAACGCCGCTCAGCACTACAATCATATCCACTTCTGGAAGTGGATGACGCCGAATGGCGGCGGCAAGAGCCTGCCCGAGAAGCTGCAGAAGGCGTTCGACGCCGATCTCGGCGGCTATGACAAGTTCAAAGCCGATTTCGAGGCTGCGGGTGCCGGCCAGTTCGGCTCGGGCTGGGCCTGGGTCGCGGTCAAGAGCGGCAAGCTCGAAATCATCAAGACTCCGAATGGCGAGAACCCGCTGGTCCACGGCGGCGTGCCGATCCTCGGCGTCGACGTGTGGGAGCACTCCTACTACATCGACTACCGCAACGCTCGGCCGAAATATCTTTCGGCCTTCGTCGACAGCTTGGTGAACTGGGACTACGTGCTCGAGTGCTACGAGAAGGCGACCGCTTGACTGGCGCGTCCTGATTCGGTTCGGGCACCTCGATCCGATCATGCCGACCGAATTTTCGATGACGGCCCTGGGATATCCCGGGGCCGTTTTTTTGTCAGTCGCACACGTGTTCGTGAGTGCTCTATCTGCCGCAGCGTCATTATCGCAAAGTAGAGCCGTTCCAAACGATGACCCGGCCGTCGTCTGATTCCTTGGCCGAGAGGAGTGTCTTCATGTCTGCAGCCCGACCCTTCACCTTCGCCCCCCTCGTCGTCGCCATCGCCGCAATCTTTGCGGTGCCGGCGATCGCCGCCAATCTCGATGCGATCAAGGAGCGCCAGCACCTGATGAAGGAAAACGGCAAGGCAACCAAGGCGGGCGCTGCGATGCTGAAGGGCCAGGCCGAGTTCTCGCCGGATAAGGCCAAGGAGGTCTTCACTCAGATGCATGAAGTCGCGATGAAATTCGGCGACTATTTCCCGGAAGACTCCAAGACCGGCAACAAGACCGAAGCGGCGCCCGCGATCTGGAATAAGCCGGACGCCTTCAAGGCCGAGCTCATGAAGTACCAGAAGGACACCCAGGCCGCGCTCGACGCCAACCCGCAGGATCTCAAGGCCTTCGGCCAGAGCTTCGCCATGGTCACCAAGAACTGTAAAGGCTGCCACCAGGAATTCCGCGTCGATAAACGGTGACGGCCGTCCCGCAAGTCCACGCCGCGTTTGGGTCGATTTTTCGTCGCCATCGCTGTCGGCGAGGGGAGACGGGATCAGGCGGGATAGCCTGGCTCCCGCCAAAATCGCTTTCGATCAGCCGCAGCGGACGGTGGTGATGCGGTTCTGCTCGTCGGTGACGAGGTCGAGCCGGCCGGGGATGAATTCCTGGGTGATCGGCTGATTGGGATAGAGGATGCGGACGGTTTTGGCGCCGGTCGCCTGTTGGGCCCGGTCGATGGCGACGCTGGTGCCGAGCTGGCCAACCAGGAAGGTGGCGGCGCTGGCGTTGCAGGTGCCGGCGCCGGCATTGCCGGGGGCGGCGGGTATGCCGGCCATGGGGGCGCTCCCCGGCGCGTCGGGCGCGGGCAGGGGGTGCGCGGGCACTGCGCCTTGCGGGGGAAGCGGCGCCATGCCGGGCTGGGCATTGGGCTGAACGCCGTCGGTCGACGGTAAAGCCATGCCGGTTGCTGGCTGCGGCGCCGGCTTGTCCGCGCTGCTGGCGCAGGCACCGAGGGCAAAGGCGGTGGAAAGAAGAAGGAGGGCGGTGGCGAGCGGTTTCGGCATATTGGCCTCGTCTGTCGTCGTCGCGGGATGGGCGGGCGTGTCTGTCGTCGGGCTGACTCGGGTCTGCCCGTGTCGTCTCTTCGCGCGGGCCAAAAGCCCGCAGCGGGCTTGGCGGCAGTCAGCTGTGGCGGGCGTCCGGGCTGACCAGAATCTGCGGCGATGCCCCGGCATGGACAATGTCGGCATCGGCCCTCTCGGCCGATTCGGGATTGCGCAAAACAGCCGCCGTGCCGTTGACCATCCGCACCTGGGCGGTGAGCACCAGCCGCAGCGCATGCGGATAAAGCCGGTGCTCGGCCCTCAACAGCCGATCGGCGAGGCTGTCGGCGGTGTCGCCCGGCTCGATCGGGATCGCCGCCTGAGCGATGATCGGCCCCTCGTCCATCCGCTCGGTGACGTAATGGACGGTGCAGCCATGAATGCGCATGCCGGCGGCCAGCGCCCGGGCATGGGTGTCGAGCCCAGGAAACAGCGGCAGCAGCGAGGGGTGAATGTTGATCATCCGCCCCTCGAAGCGGCGCACGAAATCGGCCGAAAGCAGGCGCATATAGCCGGCGAGGCAGATGATGTCCGGCTTGACCCGGTCGAGTTCTGCCAGCACCGCCTGTTCATGGGCTTGGCGATCGGCATAGGCCTTTTGGTCAACGGCGATCGCCTCGATCTCATAGCGTTTCGCCGTCTCCAGGCCTTTCGCATTCGGCCGGTTGGAGATCACCGCTTTGACCTCGCCGGGAAAGCTCGGATCCATGCAGGCGGCGATGATCGCGCTCATATTCGAGCCGCGGCCGGAGATTAAGATGGCGATGCGCTTGCGCGAGACCTTGCTCATCAGAACGCCAAGTCGCTGGTGAAGGTCACGCCCTCGCCATGACGGGGCTGGATCTGGCCGATGACGGTGACGGTTTCGCCCGCCTCCTGCAGCAGCGCCGAGGCCGTGGCCGCGTCGGCCTGCGAGACGACGACGATCATGCCCACACCGCAATTGAAGGTGCGCAGCATCTCGTCCGTCGCGACACCGCCGACCGCCCGCAGCCAGGAAAACACCGGCTGCGGTTTGAAGGCCGTAAGATCGATCTCGGCGGAAAGATGATCGGGCAACACGCGGGGAATGTTGTCGACGAAGCCGCCGCCGGTGATATGGGCGAGGGCCTTGATCCCGGCCCCGCCGCGAATCGCTGAGAGCAGCGATTGGACGTAGATCCGGGTCGGCTCGAGCAGCACCGTGCCGAGGCTGCGGGTGTTGTCGAAGGGGACGGGATCGCTGTAGCCAAGACCGCTGCGTTCGACGATGCGCCGCACCAGCGAATAGCCGTTGGAATGGACACCCGAGGAGGCAAGGCCGAGGATAACGTCGCCGGCGACAAGCGCTTCGGTTTGCGGCAACAGCGTGCCGCGCTCGGCGGCGCCGACGGCAAAGCCCGCGAGATCGTAGTCGCCTTCGGCATAAAGCCCCGGCATTTCGGCGGTCTCACCGCCGAGCAGGGCGCAGCCGGCGAGGCGGCAGCCAGCCGCGATACCCTTGACGATCGCCGCGCCCTCGTCGGGCTTCAGATGGCCGGTGGCATAATAGTCGAGAAAGAACAGCGGCTCGGCGCCTTGCACGACGAGATCGTTGACACACATGGCCACGAGATCGATGCCGACGGTGTCGTGCAGGCCGGCGTCGATCGCGACTTTCAGCTTGGTGCCGACGCCGTCATTGGCGGCAACGAGGATCGGATCGGAAAACCCGGCGGCTTTCAGGTCGAACAGCCCGCCGAAACCTCCGATCTCGCCGTCGGCGCCCTTGCGCAGGGTCGAGCGCACATGCGGCTTGATCAGGCGCACCATTTCATTGCCCGCGTCGATGTCGACGCCGGCGCCGCGATAGGTCAATGGGTCTCGATCGTCAGTCATGTGGTGCCGTGCTCCGTTCCTCGCTGGAGTTGACATGATCGGCGAGCGCGGGCAAGTGCCGCCGATGGCAAAGCGTATCGCAAGCGCGGTCGATCGGGTGCCGACCGATGCGGATGCGCCCGCCGCCGGACGGTCGGGCGCGTGGTCGATGGGCGCTTTGAGCGGTGGCCGGAAGGCTGTCCGCCGGAGCGGCCGGCGATGACGATCCCCAATCTGATCTCGATTGGCCGTCTTCTCGCCGTGCCGGTGATGGTCTGGGCGCTGATCGACGGGCGCTGGGGGATTGCCTTCATCACCTTCGTCGTCGCCGGCATCTCCGATGCGATCGACGGGGCGATCGCCCGCCACTTCAATCAGCAATCGACCCTCGGGCTGTATCTCGATCCGATCGCCGATAAGGCGCTGTTGTCGACGGTCTTCATTGGCCTCGGTCTGCTCGGCCGCTTGCCCGACTGGCTGGTGATCGCCGTGGTCAGCCGCGACGTCTTGATCGTTGCCGCGGTCATGCTCAGCTCGATCATGGGCCTGCCGATGACGGTGCGCCCGCTGTTCATCTCGAAAGCCAATACCGCGGCGCAAATCGTCTTGGCGGCGAGCGTGCTCGGCGAATCGGCGCTCGGCGTCCGGCTCGGCGGCATCAGCGAGCTGATGGTCGGGCTGACCCTCGTCTTGACCATCGCATCAGCAGCCGCCTATCTGATCGACTGGCTACGGCACATGGCCTCGCCCGACGAGCCGGACCCCGGAGAGAGCGACCGCCCATGACCGATCGAAGCGTGCTGATCCGCCGGCAGATAATGTTCTGGAGCATCGCGGCCCTCGTGGCCGTGCTGCTCCTGTGGCTGTTCTCCTCGATCCTGCTGCCGTTCGTGCTTGGCATGGTGATCGCCTATTTCCTCGACCCGGTGGCCGATTGGCTTGAGCGGCGGGGCCTGTCCCGCCTGGTCGCGACCGTGGTCATTCTCGGCCTGTTCGCCGTCGTCTTTATCGCGGTGATCGGCATCCTCGTGCCGGTGATCGTCAATCAGGTCGGCGGACTGACCCAGCGCATTCCCGATTATGTCGATCGCTTCCAGGGCCTGCTCGGGGCTTTGCGCAGCAGTTCGATCGGCTGGCTCTTGCCGCAGGGCGAGGCCAATCTGAAGCAGGATCTCGCCAAGCTGGTGAGCGAGGGCTCGGGCATCATCACCTCCTTCATCGGCTCGCTCTGGTCGTCATCCCTGGCGGTGATGAACTTCGTTTCCCTGTTCGTGGTGACCCCGGTCGTCGCCTTCTACATGCTGCTTGATTGGGACCGGATGGTCGCCAAGATCGATGACTGGATCCCGCGCCAGCATATCGACACCGTGCGCCGGCTGGCGCGCGACATCGACCGCTCGGTTGCCGGCTTTTTGCGCGGGCAGGGCAGTGTCTGTCTCATCCTCGGCACCTTTTACGGTCTCGGCCTGACGGTGGTCGGCCTGAATTTCGGCCTGCTCATCGGCCTGTTCGCCGGGTTGATCTCTTTCATCCCCTATGTCGGTTCGATCACCGGTCTGCTCCTGTCGATCGGCGTCGCGCTGGTGCAGTTCTGGCCCGATTGGCCATGGATCGTCGCGGTGGCGGCGGTGTTCTTCATTGGCCAGTTTTTTGAGGGCAACATTCTGCAGCCCAAGCTCGTCGGCGCCTCGGTGGGGCTGCATCCCGTCTGGCTGATGTTCGCGTTGCTCGCCTTTGGTGCGATGTTCGGCTTTGTCGGGCTGTTGATCGCGGTTCCCTCGGCGGCGGCGGTCGGCGTGCTGGTCCGTTTTGCGCTGACGCAGTATCTTCAGAGCGAGATGTATTACGGGCGCGAGCCGCCGGCGCAGGACCGCACCGCGATCGCACCGGATGCGGCGGCGGCCTTGCCGGCGGCAGCGCGGCCCCGCATCGATTCGCCGGTCTGAGGTTGCCCATGGCCCGGCAGTTGCCGCTCGAGCTTCCCCACCATCCCTCGCTTGCCCGCGACGATCTGGTGGTCTCGGCGGCCAATCGCTTGGTGGTCGACGCGATCGACGCCTGGCCGGACTGGCCGCATCCGGTGCTTCTGGTCTCGGGGCCACCGGGTTCCGGCAAGAGTCATCTCGCTTGCGTCTGGGCCGGCGAGGCCGGGGCGGTAACCGCCGATCGGGACACTGTCGGCGAGATCATCGCAATGCGGGATTTCCGTGTTGTTGTGGACGATGTCGATGCCGGCAAGCTTGACGAGCCGACGCTGTTTTCGCTCGTCAATGCTGCGCGCCTCGGTGGCGGCTCGGTGTTCTTGACCAGCCGTAGCCTCCCATCCGCAATGACCGTTGCGATGCCGGATCTGCGCTCCCGCCTGGCGGCCGCCACCGCGGTTTTGCTCGGCGCGCCGGATGACTCCCTGTTGACCGGGGTGCTTGCCAAACTGTTCGCCGATCGGCAGCTCGAAGTGGAGCCCGGGGCGCTGCGTTATCTGGTCGAACGAATGGAGCGTTCGCTCGATGCGGCTCGCCGTATCGTCGCAGCGGTCGACAGGGAAGCGCTCGCGGTCAAGGGGCGTGTGACGCGCCCGTTGTTGCGCCGGGTCTTGGAAGAGGGCACAGACGAAAATAGTTGGCATTTGCGGTGATTGCGTCATGTCATGAAGACGTGATGCGCCGACGTTAGCGACGGGCGTTCGAATCGACGCGCAAAGGACGCGCTGACTTTTTGATTTTTTAGCATCGTGCCTTGCCGAACGATGATTTTCGGGCCGATGTTTCAGGCGAGACGGCGATCGAAAGGGATGAAGTGATGACCGATGCGAACGAGGGAAAGGGTTCCGGCGCCGATCAAGAGATCTGGTCCGACGGTACCGCATCCTCGGGCGTTGGAGCGCCGAAGGGTCGGGCGAGGAAACCTGCAGGCCCGTCGGGCGATGCAGGTGAGGCGGCCGGCACCGCCGCGGGCGCCGACGGGATGACTCGGACGCCCCGCCGCACACGCCAGGTCGCCGCAACTGCCGTTCCGCGTCGCCGTGCGAAGCGAGCACCGGCGCAGCGGCCCAAATCTGCCGGAACGAAGGGGGACGCCGCAGCAGCGCATGTTGAACCCGTAGCCGCAAAGGCCAAGCCTACGCGGGCCGTGAAAGCGGCGAGAGCAAAGCCCGAGCCGGCAGCCGTGACGGTGGCCCCTGAGATGAGCGAGGAAGCCGCAGCGCTGGTGTCTGAAGCGGCCATGATCCTCGCCGACGTTCCGTCACCCGGAGAGCCACCGGCGCGGTCGGCCATCGAGGTCGACGCCGAACTCCCCGCCGATCGTTACATCAATCGCGAACTTTCGTGGCTGCAGTTCAATCGCCGGGTTCTGGAAGAATCGCAAAACCTCGAGCATCCGTTGCTCGAAAGGGTCCGCTTCCTGTCCATCTCCGCCGACAATCTCGACGAGTTTTTCATGGTGCGCGTCGCAGGTCTGGCCGGCCAGGTCCGCGAAAAATTGCCGGTGCGTTCGATCGACGGACTGACGCCGCAGGAGCAGCTCGAGCAGATTCTCGAAGAGGTCAGCCGGCTGCAGAGCGAGCAGCAGGCATCGCTCGCCGAAATGATGAAGGCGCTGCGGGCGGAAAAGATCATGATCGTCGGCGCCGGCGAGTTGAAAGGTGCCGATCGGGCCTGGCTGCAGAAGGTGTTCGAAGAGCGCGTCTTCCCGGTGCTGACGCCACTTTCGATCGATCCGGCCCATCCGTTTCCCTTCATCCCCAATCTCGGCTTCTCGATCGCGCTGTCGCTGGTGCGCGAGCGTGATTCGAACAAAATGAACGCCCTGTTGCGTCTGCCGGTGGCACTGCCGCGCTTTATTGAGATGCCGCTGCGCGACGACGGTCTGGCGCGATTTGTGCCGATCGAGAGCGTCGTCGCCGCCTTCATCGCCAAGCTTTTCCCCGGCTACCGGGTGAAGGGGTCGGGCACTTTCCGCATCATCCGCGACTCCGACATCGAGGTCGAGGAAGAGGCCGAGGATCTGGTGCGGCACTTCGAAAGCGCATTGAAGCGGCGCCGGCGCGGCTCGGTGATCCGCATCGAGTTCGATTCGGTGATGCCGGAGAGCCTGCGCAATTTCGTCGCCGCCGAGCTTGAGGTGCCCGAATCACGGATCTCCGTGATGGACGGTATGCTCGCCCTCGATTCCTTGTCGCAGCTTTGCAAGCTGGCGCGCGACGATTTGAAGTTCACGCCTTACATTCCGCGCTTTCCGGAGCGTATCCGCGAGCACAACGGCGATTGCTTCGCGGCGATCCGGGAGAAGGACATCGTCGTCCATCACCCGTATGAATCCTTCGACGTCGTGGTGCAGTTCGTCCGTCAGGCCGCCGCCGATCCGAATGTCATCGCCATCAAGCAGACGCTTTATCGCACGTCGAACGACTCGCCGATCGTGCGCGCGCTGATCGATGCCGCCGAAGCCGGCAAATCGGTGACGGCGTTGATCGAGCTGAAGGCCCGCTTCGACGAGGAGGCCAATATCCGCTGGGCCCGCGACATGGAACGGGCAGGGGTGCAGGTGGTCTTCGGCTTTATCGAGAAGAAGACCCATGCCAAGCTGTCGCTGGTGGTGCGGCGGGAAGAGGGCCGGCTGGTCAGCTTCTGCCACATCGGCACCGGCAACTATCACCCGATCACCGCCAAGATCTACACGGACCTGTCCTATTTCACCACCGATCCGGACATCGCCCACGACGTCAGCCTGGTCTTCAACTACATCACCGGCTATGCCGAGCCGTCGGACGTCCACAAGCTCGCGGTCTCACCGGTGACGATGCGGTCAAAGATCATCGGCCATATCGAGGACGAGATCGCCCATGTGCGGGCTGGTCGTCCCGGCCAGATCTGGATGAAAATGAATTCGCTCGTCGACGGCAAAGTGATCGACGCGCTCTACCGGGCGAGCCGGGCGGGCGTCGAGATCGATCTCGTGGTGCGCGGCATTTGCTGCCTGAAGCCTCGCGTTCCGGGGCTTTCGGACAATATCCGGGTCAAATCGATCGTTGGTCGCTTTCTCGAGCACAGCCGCATTTTCTGCTTCGGCAACGGCCAGGGCCTGCCGTCCGAACAGGCGATCGTCTATGTCGGCTCGGCCGATATGATGCCGCGCAATCTCGATCGGCGGGTGGAAGTGCTGGTGCCTTTGACCAATGCGACGGTGCATAGCCAGGTGTTGTCGCAGATCATGCTTGGCAATATCCTTGACAATCAGCAGAGTTGGTCGGTAGCCGCGGACGGGGCGTCGCGCCATATCGTACCCTCGTCGGGCGAACAGCCCTTCAACGCCCAACGCTACTTCATGACCAACCCGAGTCTTTCGGGTCGCGGCAAAGCGCTGAAGACGGATGCTCCAAGACTCATTGCAAGGCAAAAGGCCGAACACGGCCGCTTCGACTGACCCCACCGCCTTCGGTCGCTTGCCCGGCTTGATGCCGGTCGCCGTGATCGATATCGGATCGAACTCCGTTCGCCTCGTCATCTATGAGGGGCTGGCGCGGTCGCTGACGGTGCTGTTCAACGAAAAGGTCTTGAGCGGTCTCGGCAAGGGCCTGACGCAGACCAACCGCCTCGACAATCAGGCGGTCGAAAGCGCTTTGTCGGCCCTTCGCCGCTTCAAGATCCTGGTCGAGCAGGCCGGGGTGGCGCAGCTCTATCCGATCGCCACAGCGGCCGCGCGCGAGGCCCAGAACGGATCGGATTTCGTCGCGGCGGCCGAGGCGATCCTCGACCAACCGATCATCATCTTGTCCGGCGCGGACGAGGCCCGGGGCGCCGCCCATGGAGTTCTGGCCGGTTTCCATCAGCCCGATGGCATCGTCGGCGATCTCGGCGGCGGCAGCCTCGAGCTGATCGACGTGACGCCGGCTGGCCTTGGCGAGGGCATGACGACACCGCTCGGCGGGCTTCGCCTGCGCGATCTGTCCGGCGGTGATCTTGTCAAAGCCCAATCGATCGCCGACAGCCACGTTTCGGCCTCGCCGCTGGCCGGTCGAGGCCAGGGGCGGGCCTTCTTCGCCGTCGGCGGCACCTGGCGCAATCTCGCCAAGTTGCACATGGAACAGCAGACCTATCCGCTGCATGTCATGCACGCCTACGAAATTCCGGCGGCTAGCTTTGACGCCTTCCTCGATGTCGTGGTCAAATCCGATCCCGACAAGCTGGCCGGAATCGACGCCGTCTCGAAGTCGCGCCGCGCCTTGTTGGCTTATGGCGCGGTGTCGATGCGCAGCGTTCTGCGTTTCGTCAAACCGCAGAAGATCGTTCTGTCGGCGCTGGGCGTGCGGGAGGGATTCCTCTATGAGCAGCTCTCGGACGAGGAAAAGGCCAAGGATCCGCTGATCGAAGCGGCGCGCGAACTGGCGATCCTGCGTTCGCGCTCGCCCGCCCACGCCCGGGAACTGGTCGACTGGGTGGGGCGTAGCTTCGAAGCGCTCGGCATCGATGAAACGCCGGAAGAGGAGCGGCTGCGGATCGCCGCCTGCCTGCTCGCCGATATCGGCTGGCGCGCCCATCCCGACTACCGCGGCAAGCAGGCGCTGTCGATCATCGCCCATGCGGCGATGCCGGCGGTGGATCATCGCGGCCGGGCGTTTCTGGGGCTTGCCAATTTTTACCGCCATGAAGGCAGCCTCGAACAGCAGCACATTCCGGAGCTCGAAAGTCTCGCCGGCGACCGTCTGCTGAAGCGGGCGCAGATCCTCGCTTCGCTGTTCCGAGTGACCTATCTTTTGACCGCGTCGATGCCCGGCATTCTCGACCAGTTCAAATGGGCGCAGGATCCGCGCGGCGGCTTCACGTTGGTGTTGCCGGCCCATCTCGCCGATCTCGTCGGCGAGCGGCCGGACGGGCGGCTGCAGCAATTTGCCAAGATCGTCGGCAAGTCCTTGCGGATCGAAGCGCGCTGAACGGCGAATCAGACCCGCCAGCGGTCTTCGGCGAGCGAAGGGCGCTGGCGATAAGGGCGATCCGGTTCACGCCGCAAAAGACGGTTCCGACAGCCTGCCGCCTTCTCTCACTTTCCGCCATGTGCGGTCACCCGGCCTGTGATCGTGCCGGAAAATCAACGGATGTCATCTTGCCGCATTCGATCGTTCGTCGACCACCCCTGTGATCTCGGACGGGTCCGGTGAGCGCACGGCCTCGAGGAGGCTCGTCGACCCGCCAGCCTTGAGGGCGCCGGAAAAATGTCACCGAAGAGCCATTTTTTGCGATTTCACCCTTCCGCTCGGCGACCAATGATGAAATAGAAGGGCCCTCCCGAAAGCCATTCCAGCAAAAGTTTGTCAGTTCCCATGTCCGTCGCAAATCCGCCCGTCTCCGCCGCTGCGACCGTCGCATCGGAGGCGGTGGCGCCGCCGGAGCGGGAAGTCACCCTCAAGGTGATGCTTGTTCTCTCCCTGATCGTCGGTATCGTTGCGGGCCTGGGAGCGATCTTCTTCAAGTTCCTGATCGCCTTGATCTACAATTTCGCCTTTTACGGCGTTTTCAGCTTCCGGCTCGATCCCAATGCCTATGGCCCGCCGAGTTCTTTCGGCGCGGGCATCATCCTCATTCCGGTAATCGGTGGCCTGATCGTTGTCTGGTTGGTGCGCCAGTTCGCGCCGGAAGCCAAGGGCCACGGCGTGCCGGAAGTGATGTTCGCGATCTATCACCAGAACGGCAACATTCGCGGCGTCGTCGCGGCGGTGAAGTCGCTGGCTTCGGCGATTTCGATCGGCACCGGCGCTTCGGTCGGCCGCGAGGGGCCGATCATTCAGATCGGCTCATCCTTCGGTTCGACCTTCGCCCGCATGCTGCGGCTGGTGCAGCACCAGAAGATCACGCTGCTTTCGGCCGGCGCCGGCGCCGGCATCGCGGCGACCTTCAACACCCCGCTCGGCGGCGTGCTGTTTGCTTCGGAAGTCCTGCTCCCGGAGGTTTCTGCCCGCACCTTCCTGCCGGTGGTGGTGGCGACCGCCACCTCGACCTACGTCTATCGCGCGGTGATGGGCGTTGAATCGGCCTTCCTCGTGCCCTTCGACGGTCTGGCCCAGGGCCACCTCGTCAACGGCGCCGAACTCCTGGTCGCGGCGTTGCTCGGCGTCCTGATGGGCCTGGCCTCCTGGCTCTTCATCAAGCTGCTCGCCAAGGCCGAGGACGTGTTCGAGGAATCGGGCATCAATCCGTATCTGCAGAACATCATCGGCATGTTCGCCGTGGGCCTGCTCGGCTACGCCTTCATGCTCTTCACCGGCCATTACCATGTCTACAGCGTCGGCTACTCGACTATTCAGGACGTCCTGAACGGCGGCATGACCACCGCTTGGCTGCTGCTCATCCTGTTCGCCGGCAAGCTGATCGCCACCTGCCTCAGCCTCGGCTCCGGCGCTTCGGGCGGCATCTTCTCGCCGAGTCTGTTCATGGGCGCGACGCTGGGCGGCGCGGTCGGGCTGTTCGGCGAGGCGTTGCTGCCGGGTTCGGGCATCTCGCCCCAGACCTTCGCGATCATCGGCATGGGCTCGATGGTCGGCGGTGCCACCTCGGCGGCGATGACGGCGATCGTCATGATCTTCGAGATGACCCGCGACTACGAGATCATCCTGCCGCTGGTCATTTCCGTGGCGATCGCGATCGGTGTCCGGCGCGCGCTGACCACCGCCGACATCTATACGATCAAGCTGCGCCATCGCGGCAAGCCGATCCCGACGGACCGCACCACCAACATGTTCCTGGTGCGCCAGGCGAGCGAGGTCATGTACAAGGACTTCGTCGTCCTGCCGGGCTCCATGACGGTGACCGAGGCGCTGAAGCAGGTCGAGGTGCACAAGACCCGCGTGGTCACCACCGACGGCACGCGAATCACCGGGTACGTTCGTTTCGGCACGATCCCCTATCAGGCCGATCGCTTCGCCCGGCAGACGCTTGCCGACATCGCCTCCAGCGAGTTCATCATCGCCACCAACGCCAACAACCTCAACACGGTCGTGACCCGGATGAACCGGCGCAACCGCACCTACGCCATCGTGGTGCGTGAAGCCCGAGGCCTGCCCCGGCCGGAGGATATCGTCGGCATCATCGGTCGCGAGGAGATCGCCAACGCGCTGGTGCGCAACCACTACGGTTGAGGCGAGAGCGTCACGCGGCCCGGCGCGCGGCTGCGACGGACGATCGCGATCTGAAAAAATCGACAGGCCCGCATTCGGCATCGGATGTGGGCCTGTCGTCATTTGGCGGGAATGATCAAGCCGTTGAGGGCATGATCGATTTCGTCGCCTTGCGGCAGACGTTGAGGGTTCGCATCCGGCATGGGCCGGCCGATGCGTCGATTCAAAGGGTGAGAGCGACCTGTCTGCGTCCGATCGGACGCCCGGCGCTCGAAGGCCGTCTGCCACGAAAATGTCGCTTGACGGGGAAGGGCGACAGGAGTAGCGCCGTGAGCGGGACACCTCTCCCCAACGAGAGGCGCCTATCTGAAAGGGTAGCTACAAGATGGCACAGATCTCCAAGCCGGACATGCGTCCGGCAAATCCCCGTTTCTCGTCTGGACCCTGCGCGAAGCGACCTGGTTGGTCGCTGGAAGCGCTCGCCGATGCCGCGCTTGGGCGCTCGCATCGCGCTAAGATCGGCAAGTCCAAGCTTGCCCAGGCGATCGACGAAACCCGCGAAATCCTCTCCGTTCCGGCGGACTATCGCATCGGCATCGTTCCCGCCTCCGACACCGGCGCCGTCGAGATGGCGATGTGGTCGATGCTCGGCGCCCGCGGCGTCGACATGGTGGCCTGGGAATCCTTCGGCGCCGGTTGGGTGACCGATGCAATCAAACAGCTCAAGCTCGACGACGTGCGCAAGTTCGAGGCGGCCTATGGTGAAATCGTCGATTTCGCCGACGTCGATTTCGACCGCGACGTGGTCTTCACCTGGAATGGCACCACCTCCGGTGTGAAGATGCCGAATGGCGACGTCATTCCCGCCGACCGTCAGGGCCTGACGATTTGCGACGCGACCTCGGCGGCCTTCGCCCAGGATCTCCCCTTCGACAAGCTCGATGTCGTCACCTTCTCCTGGCAGAAGGTGATGGGCGGCGAGGCGTCGCACGGCATGCTGATCCTCAGCCCACGCGCTGTCGAACGGCTGGAGAGCTACACCCCCGATCGGCCGCTGCCCAAGATCTTCCGCATGACCAAGGGCGGCAAGCTGATCGAAGGCATCTTTAAGGGCGAGACGATCAACACGCCGTCGATGCTGTGCGTCGAGGACTATCTCGACGCGATGGCTTGGGCCAAAAAGATCGGCGGCTTCGAAGCGCTGAAGGCGCGCGCCGATGCCAATCTCGCGGTGATCGAGAAGTTCGTCGCCGAGAACGACTGGATCGATTTCCTCGCCAAGCGCCCGGAGATCCGCTCCAACACTTCGGTCTGCCTGACCTTCTGCGATCCGGACCTGACGGCAGAGTCCGAGGACGCGCAGAATGCGTTTGCCAAGGGCGTTGCCGCGCTGCTCGAGAAGGAGGGCGTCGCCCTCGATATCGGGGCCTATCGCGATGCGCCGGCCGGTCTTCGCATCTGGTGCGGGGCGACCGTCGAAGCGGCCGATCTCGAAGCGCTGATGCCTTGGCTGGCTTACGCCTATCACGAGCAGAAAGCCGCGCTGAAGCAGGCCGCTTAAGGACGCTCGGCGTCGCCCTTCGTCCTCATCTTGAGGGGCCGCGATTGGCGGCCCGGGCGGACAAGGACCAAGGGCGTCGCCCGCTCCAACGCTTGATCGTCCCGGCCTGGGGCCGGGATCCGCAGCAATCGTCGCACCGTTTCCGATCGCGCCAAGGCGGCTCTTCGTGAACCTGCCGGCCGGAAGGCCAAGGCATCGGTCCCGGCTTCAGGCCGGACTGACGACCGGAGAAGGCGGCACAAGATTTTTGTGCGACGGGCAGCCGACCGCGCCGCGTCGCAATCGCTCCAAAGGACCTCTCTGATGGCACCTCGCGTTCTCGTTTCCGACAAGCTGTCGGCCACCGCCGTGCAAATCTTCAAGGATCGCGGCATCGACGTCGATTTCCAGCCGGATCTCGGCAAGGACAAGGACAAGCTCCTTGAAGTCATTGGCAATTACGATGGCCTCGCCATCCGCTCGGCCACCAAGGCCACCGAAAAGCTGATCGAGGCGGCGACCAATCTCAAGGTCATCGGCCGCGCCGGTATCGGCGTCGACAACGTCGACATTCCGGCGGCCAGCCGCAAGGGCATCATCGTGATGAACACGCCCTTCGGCAATTCGATCACCACCGCCGAACACGCCATCGCGCTGATGTTCGCCGTCGCCCGTGAGCTGCCTGCCGCCGACGCCTCGACCCAGGCCGGCAAGTGGGAAAAGAACCGCTTCATGGGGGTCGAGATCACCGGCAAGACCCTCGGCGTGATCGGCTGCGGCAATATCGGCTCGATCGTCGCCTCGCGCGGCGTCGGCCTGAAAATGCGCGTCGTTGCCTTCGATCCGTTCCTGTCGGCCGAACGCGCCGCCCAGCTCGGTATTGAGAAGGTTGAGCTCGACGAGCTTTTGAAGCGCGCTGACTTCATCACCTTGCACACGCCGATGACCGACAAGACCCGCGGCATCATCAACGCGGCGGCGATCGCCAAGATGAAGGACGGCGTGCGCATCATCAACTGCGCTCGTGGCGGCCTCGTCGTCGAAGCCGATCTCGCCGAAGCGTTGAAAAGCGGCAAGGTCGCCGGCGCCGGCGTCGACGTGTTCGAGACCGAGCCGGCCAAGGAATCGCCGCTGTTCGGTCTTGCCAACGTCGTCTGCACGCCGCATCTCGGCGCCTCGACCTCGGAAGCCCAGGAGAACGTCGCGCTGCAGGTCGCCGAGCAGATGTCGGACTACCTCCTGCGCGGCGCGGTCTCCAACGCCATCAACATGCCGTCGATCACCGCCGAAGAGGCGCCGATCCTGACGCCCTTCGTCAAGCTCGCTGAATGCCTCGGCGCCTTTGTCGGCCAGGTGACCGAAGAGCCGATCAAGTCGGTCGAGATCGTCTATGACGGCACCGTCGCGACGATGAACACCAAGGCGCTGACCTCGGCGGCGCTCGCCGGGCTGATGAAGAGCCAGGTGGCGGATGTCAACATGGTTTCGGCGCCGGTGATGGCGAAGGAGCGCGGCATCCAGGTGACGGAATCGCGGCGCGACCAGTCGGGTGTGTTCGAGACCTATATCAAGCTCACGATCACCACCGAGAAACAGACCCGCGACGTTGCCGGCACCGTGTTCTCCGACGGCAAGCCGCGGTTTATCCAGATCAAGGGCATCAATCTCGACGCCGAAATCGGCCGCTACATGGTCTACACGACCAACAACGACGCGCCGGGCATCATCGGTCTGCTCGGCACCACTTTCGGTCAGGCTGGCGTCAACATCGCCAACTTCCAGCTCGGTCGCAACCGGCCGGGCGGTGATGCGATCGCGCTGCTTTACGTCGACTCGCCGGTGCCCGAAGCGGTGCTGGAGACGGTGCGCTCGCACAAGGAAATCGCCAGCGCCAAGTCTTTGGTCTTCGACGTCGCCGAAGTCACGGCCTGACGCGCCGCGCTGATCGGGAGCGCGGATCGGCACGGCCCGCCGTTGCGATCCGGGCTTCGCGAGCACAGATCCGTCCCTCCCAAGGACCGCCGAAGTGCTGGTGACCATCGTGTCACCGGCACTTTTTTGCGCGTGATCGTGTCGCACCTTGCCTGCTATCAATCGGCCAGAAAGCGACTTCGCCGCATCTTGGTCGGCGATGGCAGAGGGATGTTTTCAGATGGTGATGGCCCAGCCTGATTTCCGCCTTCCGGGAGGGCGCCCCGAGCGCAAACCTCTCGAGGGCCGCTATGCCCGGCTCGAACCGCTCGATCCGGATCGCCATGCGGCGGAATTATGGGCGGCCCTGGCCGGCCATGACGACCTCTATCGCTATCTGCCGGATATGCCACCGGCCAATGAAGCGCAGCTACGCCAGTGGGCCGAAACCGCGGCAGCGCCAGCCGATCCGCTGTTCTTCGCGGTCGTCGAGCCGGCGAGTGGCCGCGCCGTGGGGCGTCAGGCGCTGATGCGGATCACGCCGGAGCACGGCGTGGTCGAGATCGGCAGCGTGTTGTGGGGGCCCGGCATGGCCCGGAGCCGGATTGCCACCGAGGCGCTGTTTTTGATGGCGGCTTATGTGTTCGATGACCTTGGCTATCGCCGCTTCGAATGGAAGTGCAACGAACGCAACGGGCCCTCCAAGCGGGCGGCCGAGCGCTTTGGCTTCCGCTTTGAGGGGGTGTTTCGCCAGCACATGGTGGTCAAAGGTGAAAACCGCGACACAGCGTGGTTCTCGATGCTCGACCACGAATGGCCGCGGCTGAAGGCCGGCTTCGAAGCTTGGCTCGCGCCGGACAATTTCGACGATACCGGCGCTCAGCGTTCGACCTTGCGCTTCGATCCGAGCTGAGGCGCGCGCGACCGCGGCTTCAAAACGGTCGGCCGGCCCGGCTCAGCATTCGGTGACGCGCTTCTTGGCGCGGGGGATCGAGGCGGAACTCATCGACAATTCGCTGACGCCGTTCTCCAGGAAAAACGGGATCAGATCGAGTCGTGCCGCCGCCTCGCCGCAGACCCCAATCCAGATACCGGCATCGACCGCGGCCTTGGCGGCCTTGGCGATCGCCGCTTTCACCGCCGGATGTTCGGTGCGGTTGAGGTCGGCGACCTTCGGGTTCAGCCGGTCGGCGGCCATCACATATTGGGTGAGGTCGTTGGTGCCGATCGAGAAGAAGTCGACGCTCGCGGCAAGTTCGTCGGCGAGGAAGACGGCGGCCGGCGTCTCGATCATCACCCCCAGCTCATAGGCGCCCATCGGCACGGTTTCGGCGGCCAGCTCGTCGGCGCATTCGTCGAGCAGCGCGCGAACCTTGGCGACCTCGCTGGCATCGGCGATCATCGGCAACAGGATCTTCAGATTGCCGACGATCGAGGCTTTTAACAGCGCGCGCAGCTGTGGCTTGAAGATGTCGGTGCGCTCCAGGCACATGCGCACGCCGCGCCAGCCGAGAAACGGGTTGTCCTCATGCTCGAACTCGACGCCGGCAATCGGCTTGTCGCCGCCGATATCGAGTGTGCGGATCACCACCGGATGGGGCGCGAAGGCTTTTGCCAGCCTGGTATAGACCTCGGTCTGCTCCGCTTCGCTCGGCAGCACCTTGCGCTCCATGAACAGAAATTCGGTGCGAAACAGCCCGACGCCCATGGCACCGGCTTCGAGCGCCTTGTCAATCTCGGCGAGCGAGCCGAGATTGGCCGCAACCTCGATGCGGCGGCCGTCTTTGGTCGCCGGCTCGATGGTGCGATAGCTCGCGAGCGCGGCGCGTTCCTCGGCCTCGCGGGCGATCGCGGTGGAAAAGCGCTCCGCCGTCGCCGCATCGGGATCCAGCACGACATCGCCGCGGGCACCGTCGAGCGCGGCGGTTTTTGCCCCCTTCAGCGCCGCCTCGTTGAACGGTGCGCCCAGGACGGCGGGGATTGCATGGGCTCGCGCCATGATCGCGATGTGGGACGTCGCCGCGCCCTTGCGGCAAACGATGCCGGCGATGTTAGAGAGTTTCGCCTTGGCAAGATCCCAGGCGGTGATTTCGTCGGCGACGACGATCGCGCCGATAGGCATTTCGGCGAGCGTGACGTCCTTGCGGCCGATCAGCGTCAAGACAAGTTGGCGGGCGACGGAGCGCAGGTCCTCGGCTCTGGCGCGGATATAGGGATCCTCCATCGCCTCGAAGCTCGCCGAGAGCTCTTTGCCAACGGCGTCGACGGCCATCGCGGCATTTTGGCCGGAGCGGATCTTGGCTTCGACGCCGGCAGTAAAGTCGTCGTCGCGGGCGACGTCGATCAGCGCGTCGATGATGGCGGCATCGTCGGCTTTGACGCCGTCCCGCCTCTTGTTGGCGGCCAGCGCGCCGGTGGTTTCGTCGAGGGCCGTGCGATAGCGGGTTATCTCGGCCTCGATCCCGCCCGCGGCGACGGGCGCCGGATCGATGTCGAGGGCCGGCGGGAAGAAGGCGAAAACCGGGCCGAGCGCGGTGCCCTCGCTGGCGGCGATGCCGGAGGGGCGCTCGCCAGGGCCGCGGGCCGGCGCGGGCATCGCCGCGCGGCTGCTCGGCGACGTCGGCGCGCTTGTCATCGCTTTTAGATCGATATCGCCGGCGCCCGGCGTCTGCAGGAAGGTGACCAGAGCCGACAGCGCCTCGGCGGCGTCCTCGCCGTCGATGCGCAGTGTCGCTTCGTCATTTTCCTTCACGCCCAAAAGCATCAGCTTGACGGCGCTCTTGGCGCTGGCTTTGCGGCCGTTGCATTCGATTTCGATGTCGGACGCAAAGCTCTTGGCCAGCTTGACGAACTGCGTTGCGGGCCGGGCGTGCAGCCCCTCATGGACGCTGACGAGGACGCTTCGCTCGATCATGGTGGCAAGCTCCGTTTGTTGCTGACGAACCGGCGAAAAAGGGCTCCGGCCAAGACACAGCGCAAGGCTGCGCCCGCCTGTCGAGCGGCGTCGGCGTCATGTGGCGTTGAAGGCGTCAAGCCGATGCAAAATTCGAACGGGCGAAGGTTGGGGGCCTTGGCCCTTCGCCCGCGGGCCACGGCAGCTGTCGCGCCTTCTCGCCTCAGTCGGTGATGGCGATCGCCGCACCGGATATCAACGCGGCAACGAAAGCTTCGCTGTCGACGCTGCTGGCGCAGATTTCGCCCGGCCGCTCGGCCGCCGTCGCACCGTTGAAATTTATGACGACGTGGCCGATGTCGCGGACTTTATTCCAGGCGAGATCGCCGAGGGCGGTGAGCGTGGCCGTCACCTCGCCGACGGCGATCGTCGCACCGACGGATGGGGCGGTTTCCGTCGGGCCGTCTTCGACGCGGTGAAGAACCGAGACTTCGGCCAGCTCCGGCGGCGCGCCCTCGGCGAACAGGATCAAGACGCCGCCTTCCGCAAGATCCGCGACATCCGGCCCGACTTCGGTGATGACGGTCCTCAGGTAGGTGGTCATGAAAGGCTCCTTCGGGCGGACTGCGAGCAGATGCGAAAAGCGATGCGGTTTGAAATCTTTGGTTCTTCTGCCCGGCGGCGGCGAACCGCCGGGCAGAAGGAGCGACATGTCAGAGGGCGAAACTTGCCGCCCAGGCGATCAGGACCGAGACCGGCCCCATGATCTGGCGGCTGAGAAGCACCGCCGGGACGCCGATTTCGATGGTCTTCGGCTTGGCCTCGCCGAGCGCCAGCCCGACCGGAACGAAGTCGCAGCCGACCTGGGCATTGTAGGCAAACAACGCCGGCAGCGCCATTTGCGGGGCGATCGTGCCATTGGCGATCTGCGGCCCGATGATCGCGACGCCGATCACCTGCGCGATCACCGCTCCCGGTCCGAGAATCGGCGACAGGAAGGGTAGCGAGCAAATGGCGGCAATGACCAGCAGGCCAACGATGTTGTTGGCGAGCGGTCCCATCGGCGCGGCCAGGACGTCGCCGATACCGGTATAAAGGATGATGCCGATCAGCATGGTCACGAAGGCCATGAAGGGCAAGACGTTGCGGATCACCTGATCGATGGTGCGGCGGCCGGCATTGAAGAAGATGCCGACGGCCTTGCCCATGACACGGCCGACCGAGGTGATCATGTTGATCAGTCCGCCCTGGGGCTCGTCCTCCATCGCCGCAGCCGCGCCGGTCGGCTGATCGGCGGAGGGCTTCGAAAAGTCCGTTGCGGCAGCGGCGGGCGCAGCGCTGGCTTCGCTGCCGTCGGCGTAGGAGACGTTCTCCGGCTTCACCCCCGAGACATAGATGTCTTCGGTGATGAACTGGGCCAGCGGGCCGGACTGGCCGACCGGCGTGAGGTTCACGGTCGGAATGCGCTTGCGCGGATAGACACCGCAGCGTGCGGTGCCGCCGCAGTCGATGACCACGGCCGCGATCTCGCCCTCGACGGGCGGCGAGCGGAAGCCGTCGACGGCGATGCCGCCGGTCATTTCGGCGATCTTCCTGGCCAACGGCGGGATGCCGCCACCGGTCACCGCCACGATCTTGTCCCGTTGCGCCGTGGGGGTGATCACCAGAGGGCCACCCCAGCCGGACGAGCCACGCTCGACCCGGACGGACTTGAACTTATCTGTCGTGCTCATTCTCATGTCCTCGCGAAAAACGCCTGGCTCAAAGCTCGATCTTCTGACGACGGGCCATCAGAGCTGTGATGCGCTCGGTCAACATGCCTTTGAAGAAAATGACGACGACACCGACGGCAAAGTAGAAGATCGCCAGACGGATGTGCCAGTTCGGCGGCAGGGCGCCCTTGGATTCGAGCTCCTGCAGGGCCACGAGAACGCCGCCCCAGACAAAGTATTCGCCCGGATTGGCATGCGGGAAGAGACCGAGAATCGGGTGCACGAAGGACACCGCCGAATCATAGAAGGCGGGCTTGTGCTTTTCTTCGAGGAAGGTGCCGAAGGTGTAGGCCATCGGATTGGTGAGGAAGAACACCGCCAGCACCGGCAGGACGGTGTAGCGGGTGAGCGCGATCTTGCCGGCGAAGCGGGCAAAGCCATGGACGCGCTGTTCGCCGATGAGTTCGGTCAGAGCGTAAAAGGCGGTCATCAGGACCACGAGGGTCGGAATGATGCCGACGACGAAGCCTTTGAAGGTTTCGCCGCCCTTCTGGAAGACGCCGATGAAGTCCTTGCCGATGGTGGTCAGCCAGGACAGCTGCTCCTCCTGTCGGACGTTCTGGACCTGCTGGGCATAGGAAGCGGCGTTGTTAGCGTCTGAGGCGTTTGTTCCGCCGGCCTGAGCGATCTGGACGAGACCGTCCGCGGAGCCGCCGCCCGCCGCGCCGTGATAAGCGAGCGCGGTGTGGACCAGCGCCTGGGCGTGATCGCCAGCCAGAGCGATATGATGGGGAATATCGGCCGCATGCGCGGCCACCATTATCAATGCCACCCGGTCATCCTCCCTTTGCTAATGGCCGCGTCGTGGCTCGACGCGGTATTCTCCTGTCGCCTTATGCTGCCGACGGTGCGGGCTGCATCGACGTGTGGGCCTGTCGCTGCTGCACACGGTCGAGCTGGGCGATGGCATTGGCGAGCGCCTTGCCGCGCCCCTTGTCGAAGTGCGAATCCGCAACGGCCGCGCGGAGCGCCGACAGCGGCTTGCCTTCCCATTCGGGCAATGGCTGGAACTTGGCGAGGACGCTGCGGCCCTCCATGACCATGACTTTTCGCAAGATCTCCGAGGGATCGACCACCGCCAGCGCGATGACGCCCTTGCCGAGGCTGCCGCGCGCATTGCCGGCGCCGACGCGCCCGTCCGACCACTTATCGCTGACGGCTCCCATCACGTCGCGAAAATGGCGCATCTGAAACCAGGTGCCCACCGACTGGAGCAGCCAGGCGCCGATCAAAAAGATCACCGCGATTTGCCAGAGTTCCATCAGACCAGCCCTCCCGACTGCCATGATCCTATTTGTCGCTGATCGATCGATGCGATCATCGCCTCCTCCTTATCTGTGAACATTTGTTTTTGCGAATGTCAATATGTCCATAGCATCATCGTTCCGTTACGCATCGCTTCCGCGTCGCTGTGCCCGGCATCGAGCATGCCGCAAGACGCGCGCCTAAGCGATCGGGCGGTGGCAAATTCCGCAACGGTTTCGGACATTTTTGCGATGGGGGTCAGGTTAGCCGGCGCGCAGCATGGCACGCGCGGTCTCCTCGTCGGTGATGAACACCGTTGGCGGCACGATCCGCATCACCGCGAGCAGCGCCCTTATCTTGTTCGGACCGCCGGAAGCAAGCACCCGGGTCGCGGCGGTTTTGATATTCGCCAAAGGGGCGGCAATCACCAGATTGTTGATCGGGTGATCGACGAATTCTCCTCTGTCGTCGAAGAAGTGGAACAAGACGTCGCCGACCGCGCCGGCGGCGACCAGATTGCGCCGCTCGGCCTCGGCGATATAGCCGCTGCGATAGGTGTTGGAGGCGGAATCGATGTCGCCGACGCTGAACACCAGGAGATCAAGGGCGGCGGACATCGCGATGACCGGTTCGAGGCCGCAGCGTTCGATCAGCGCATGCTTGGTGTCCTCGCTGTCGACGATGGCGGGGGCCGCGAGAAGATAGGCGTCGCCCTGGAAGATCTGGGCAAAGCGCCAGACGAACTCGGCCGGGTTGAAGCGGTGGGCCTGGGTGATGCCGCCAAGCAGAGAGACAACCTTGAGATCGTCGACGCCGCGGCTCTGGATATGGGGCAGGGACCCCAGCAGCGTGCGGCCCCAACCGAGGCCAACGGTGGCGCCGCTGGTCACCGCCTCGGAGAGATAGCTGCCGATCGCCGCGCTGATCGCCGGCGTCGGATCGACGCTTGGATCCGAAAGCGGCGCGACGATCGCCTGATCGAGCGCGAACCGCGCCTCCAACTCGCGCTCCAGCCGGGTGATCTCGGCGATCGGGCCGGATACCGAGATCTGCACCTCGCCACGCGCGCGCGCTTCGGCCAGAAGCCGCACCACCGTGACACGCCCGATATTGAGCTTGGCCGCGATGTCGTTCTGGGTCATTTGCTCGACATAATACATCCAGGCGGCGCGCACCCGCACACGGTCCATGCGCGAGATCGCCGGCGTCGCCGTCGGCGTCTGGAAGGGGCGGTTGCTTGGCGCTGTCTTGGTCGGGGCTGGCTTGGAGGACAAACGGGATCTCCGATCGGATGGCTGCGAAGTGACGGTGTCGGCAGGGCGCAGCCGCTGAGCAGGCGCGATCGAATGGTCCGCATCCGTTCGATAGCGCATGATGACGCGGGAGGTAAGCGTGATCAGCTTTGACGCCGCGTGATGGATTTGGATGCATCAATTATGTTAGATGATCCCATAGCAAGGCACGAGGCTCGCCATGTTTCCAACGCCCGATGATTTCGCTCTTCCGCTTAAGGATGGGGTGCGTGGTCTGCGCTCGACCATTCGCCGCGAGGCACGATCGGGGATGCTGTCCGACTTGGTGTTCGGTCAGGTGACGCCGTTTCGCGATGTGGCGATGATGGCCGACGGCGTCTTTTCGAGGGCCCAGCAGGCGGTTCGGGTGATCCGCCCGGACCGCGCCGAAGACCTTGCCAACCATCTCGACAGGCTCGGCCGGGGATTGGTTCAGGCCGATGCGCCAGGCGCCATGGCCCGCAGCCAGTATCGGCTCGTTCAGGCGGTCCTCGCGCAGATGGGGCGGGCCGACACACCGATCTTCGAGAGTCTGATCCTCGATCTGATGCGGCGGCGCACCGGCACGTCGGCCGATCCGGTCGAGGCGGCGGCGGCGTTGGCTGGGGCACTTGCGGCCCGCCGTCCGATTCGGGATTTCCTTTCGGCTATGCAGGGCGAGGGGGGCGCCGGCGAACTCGCCGAGCTCAACCGGATCGTCGCGTTGGTCTGCGGGCTTGCCGTTCTGGTGCGGCGGCTGAGCGGCGCCGAAGCCGAGACGGTGCTCCAAAGCGCCCAGTGGGTGGTGGACGCGGAAGCCAAAGCCTGGCTTGCCCTGTTGCGGGCCGGGCGGACGGCGGACCTCGCCGCGGCCTGGAGGCCGCTTCTGCGCTATCTGCCTTGAGCCCTGGCTGAGGGAGAGGCGACATGACACGATCGGTTCCGACAGCGGCCTGCGACATCGAACTCGACTCGGTGGCGAGCGGGCCTGATCTCAAGCACGGCATTCGCCGGCTTGGCACCTTCGCGCGCACCATCGACACGGCGCTCGACCAGTTCAATCGGCGCTATGCCAGCCGGCTGGTCTGTTCGCGGCCGGCGCTGACGCGCACCTTTCTCGACTGGGTGCGCGCCTTCGAGGCACAGCGGCCGATCGCAGACCGCGACCGTCGCGATTTCAGCCATTTCGCCGCCGGCCTCCTGATGCGGGCGATGCTGCAGAACGGACCGGTGCGCGATACGGCCAATAAGGCGTCGAGCGCTGAAGCGATGGCCCCCGCGGATGTGCTTGTCGCCAGAGCCAATCCGATCGTCGATTTCTGGCCCGAGGGCTTCTTCTATTTCGAGTTTTGCATCACCATCCTCGATGCGGTGCTCAGCGAGCAGGGCTTTGCCGGGATCGACCTGTCCGAGGAGACCTTCGAGCTGCGCAGCTGGGAATCGTTCCGCGAAAATGTGAAGAGCGATCCCGATCTTGCCATCCCCTTCTTCGACGTGTTCCTGAAGGGCGATCCGAATTGGAATTTTCCGCTGTTCGCGGCCTCGCGCCACGCCATTCGCCGGCGAATCTGCGACGATTGATGCGCGGATGGGGCTCGCTCTGCGGCCGATAAATCGCGCGGCTTGGCCGCGTTCGGTTGCCAAAGCGGCCGGATTGCTGTAAGGCGCCCCCCATTCCACACACGGAAGTCGGGTTGGATAGGCTGGAGCGATGCTCCGGTCACGTCGCGCCCACCGGTGGCGGCTTGATTGCCGCTTCATTCCGTGGAGGCATAACCGGTCAAAGGACAGACACACGATGGCATTGCCAGACTATTCCATGCGCCAGCTGCTCGAGGCGGGCGTTCACTTCGGTCACCAGACCCACCGCTGGAACCCGAAGATGGGCCCCTACATCTTTGGCGCGCGCAACAACATCCACATTCTCGATCTCGCCCAGACGGTGCCGCTGCTGCACCGCGCGCTGCTCGCCGTGTCCGACACCGTGGCCCGTGGCGGCCGTGTTTTGTTCGTCGGCACCAAGCGCCAGGCGTCCGATCTGGTTGCCGACGCCGCGCAGCGCTCGGCTCAGTATTACGTGAATTCGCGCTGGCTCGGCGGCATGCTGACCAACTGGAAGACCATTTCCGGTTCGATCCAGCGCCTGCGCAAGCTCGATGAGCTGTTGTCCGGCGGCGACGCCCAGGCCTTCACCAAGAAGGAGCGCCTGACGCTGACCCGCGAGCGCGACAAGCTCGAGCGCGCGCTCGGCGGGATCCGCGATATGGGCGGTGTGCCGGACATGATCTTCGTCATCGACACCAACAAGGAGTCGATCGCGATCGAGGAAGCCAAGCGTCTGCACATTCCGATCGTCGCCGTCGTCGATTCGAACTGTGATCCGGCACCGATCGATTACCCGATCCCGGGCAATGACGACGCTGCTCGTGCCATCGCGCTCTATTGCGACCTGATCGCGCGCGCTGCGGTTGACGGCATCGCCCGCCAGCAGGGCGACATGGGCGTCGACATCGGCGAGATGGAAGACGTGCCGGTCGAAGAGCTGCCGGAAGAGGCCGCCACCGGCGCCGCTTCGGCGAGCGAGGCGGCCGAGCTCGCCGACGCTGCGACGGGCCAGGCCGCCGGCTGATCGCAGCCTGTCGGGGCAATGTTGACGAGAATGCCGCCGGCATTTTCCACCTTGTCCCGCACGGATGACTGTAATCACCGCGTCACAATTCGGGCGCACCCGTTCTGAGAGAGCCGGTGCGCCAAATCATTTCCGAGGAAGGCTGAAGATGGCAATTTCCGCTTCGATGGTGAAGGAACTGCGCGAGAAGACCGGCGCAGGCATGATGGACTGCAAGACCGCTCTGTCCGAGACGAGCGGCGACATGGAAGCGGCGGTGGACTGGCTGCGCAAGAAGGGCATCGCCAAGGCCGACAAGAAGTCCGGCCGCACCGCCGCTGAAGGTCTGGTGGGCGTGGCTGCCGACGGTGCCAAGGCTATCGTCGTCGAGGTCAACTCCGAGACCGACTTCGTCGCCCGCAATGAGGCGTTTCAGACCCTCGTCAAGGACATCGCCGCTGTCGCTTTGACCACCGACGGCAACGTCGAGGCCGTTTCGGCCGCGACCTATCCGGGCTCCGACAAGTCGGTGAACGACACGGTGCGCGATGCCGTCGCGACCATCGGCGAGAACATGTCGCTGCGCCGCTCGGCGATGCTGACGGTCTCCGAGGGCGTCGTTGCGACCTACATCCACAATCAGGTGGTCGAGGGTCTCGGCAAGCTCGGCGTGCTGGTGGCGATCGAGTCGGCCGGCGACAAGGACAAGCTTGCCGCCTTCGGTCGGCAGGTGGCGATGCATGTCGCCGCGACCAACCCGCTGGCGCTGAACGCCGAAGAGATCGATCCGGCGACGGTCGAGCGCGAGAAGGCCATCTTTTCCGATCAGGCCCGCGCGTCGGGCAAGCCGGAGAACATCATCGAAAAGATGGTCGAAGGCCGGCTGCGCAAGTTCTATGAGGAGGTCGTCCTTCTCAAGCAGGCCTTCGTCATCAACCCGGATCTGACCGTCGAGAAGGCGCTGGCCGAGGCCGAGAAGGACTTCGGTGCGCCGGCAAAGATCACCGCTTTCGTACGCTTCGCCCTTGGCGAAGGCATCGAGCGCGAGGAGAGCGATTTTGCCTCCGAGGTGGCTGCGGCTGCCGGGAAGAAATAAGCGTTCGCGCGAGAACGCCTGTCCTGACCGCGACCGTGGGTGAGGACGATCCGGATTCGCCTTTTTGGTGAATTATCAATACGGGCGCTCGCTTCACAAGCGGGCGCCCGTATTGTATCCGCTGGCAGGATCAGCGTTCGACGCGGTTATTCGCCACTGGGACGATCAGGCCGCCACACGGTTGCTCGCCACGCGCGAGCAATACAACGAAAAGGCGAAGTCGGCGACAGCCGGGCTGGCCGCAAGCAGGACAGGACATCCGATGACCCCTGAAATCCGCTATCGCCGCGTCTTGCTGAAGGTTTCCGGTGAAGCGCTGATGGGTGAACAGGGGTTTGGGATCGACGTCGCGGTTGTCGACCGCATCGCTTCCGATATCGCCGAGGCGCGAGCGCTGGGTGTCGAGATTTCGGTGGTGATCGGCGGCGGCAACGTCTTTCGCGGCGTCGCCGTCGCTTCGAAAGGCGGCGACCGGGTGACCGGCGACCACATGGGCATGCTTGGCACGACCATCAACGCCCTGGCGCTGCGAACCTCGCTGACCAAGATGGGCGTCGACGCCATCGTTCTTTCGGCGATCGCGATGCCGGAAATCTGCGAAAGCTTCACCCAGCGCGCAGCGCTCGCCCATCAGGCGGCGGGGCGCGTGGTGATCTTTGCCGGCGGTACCGGCAATCCATTCTTCACCACCGATTCTGCCGGTGCGCTCCGCGCTGCCGAAATGGGGGCGGCCGCCTTGTTCAAGGGCACGCAAGTGGACGGGATCTATTCGGCCGATCCGAAGAAGGTCCCGGACGCGACGCGGTTCGACCAACTCAGCCATGACGAGGTCCTGCAGAAGGGCCTGGCGGTGATGGATATCGCTGCGGTCGCGCTGGCTCGCGAAAATCACATTCCGATCGTCGTGTTCTCGATCCATCAGAAGGGAGAGTTCGGGCGAATTCTCACCGGCTCGGGTCGTGCGACGGTTGTGTCGGACTGACCTGGCGGTCCGATCCTGCCCGTTCCAGAAAGAGGAAATCTTGATATGGCCGAACTTGACCTCAACGAACTGAAGCGCCGCATGGAAGGCGCCGTGACGAGCCTCAAGGGCGATCTGTCCGGCCTGCGAACGGGACGCGCTTCGGCCAGCCTGCTCGATCCGGTCACGGTCGAGGCCTACGGGTCGCAGATGCCGATCAACCAGGTCGCCAACATCTCGGTGCCGGAGCCGCGCATGGTTTCGGTGTCGGTTTGGGACAAGCAGATGGTCGGGAAGGTCGAGCGGGCGATCCGCGAGAGCAATCTCGGCCTCAACCCGGTGACCGATGGCACCACGTTGCGCATTCCGCTGCCGGAGTTGAACGAGGAGCGTCGTAAGGAGCTGGTCAAGGTCGCCCATCAGTATGCCGAGAGTGCGCGCGTCGCCGTCCGCCACGTTCGCCGCGACGGGATGGATAGCCTGAAGAAGAGCGAAAAAGCCGGGGACATCGGTCAGGACGAGAGCCGTCAGCAGTCTGACAAGGTTCAGAAAATGACGGATGATACCATTGCCGAAATCGACAAATTGCTTTCCGTAAAGGAAGGCGAAATCATGCAGGTGTAGATTTTCGACCGCCGACGCCTCACGATGGCAGGCCAATCGCAGGGAAGGGCGAGGACATTGCGGCATCCCCGACATGTGGCCATCATCATGGATGGCAACGGACGCTGGGCGCGAGCGCGCGGCTTGCCACGCAGTATGGGTCATAAGCGGGGTGTCGAGGCGGTTCGGGCCGCCGTGCGCACCGCGGGTGACCTCGGCATCGACTATCTGACGCTCTTTGCCTTTTCCTCGGAGAATTGGCGCCGTCCGAAAGACGAGGTCGAGGAGCTGATGGGGCTGCTCAAGCACTTCATCCGCCGGGATCTCGCCGACCTTCATAAGGAGGGCGTGCAGGTCCGGGTGATCGGCGCACGGGATGATCTGTCGCCGGATATTCGGGGCCTGCTCGAAGAGGCCGAGACCCTCACCAAGGACAACACCCGCCAGACCCTGGTCATCGCCTTCAATTACGGCGCGCGCGACGAGGTGGCTCGGGCGGTGCGTCGGATCGCCGAGAAGTTTGCCGCCGGGGAGGTCAGTCTCGATGCGCTCACCGCCGAATATCTCGGCGAGCACATGGATACGGCCGGTATTCCCGATCCCGATCTCATCATCCGCACGAGCGGCGAATTGCGGCTGTCGAACTTTCTGCTTTGGCAGGCCGCCTATTCGGAATTCGTCTTTCTGCCCTGCCTGTGGCCGGACTTCGATCGCCAGGCCTTCGAGGCCGCCCTTGCCGAATATGCCAGCCGCGATCGCCGTTTCGGAGGATTGTCGCGGGAAATCGCGTCCTGACGCGATGGGGCTGGGGATCAGACGGTTCTTCGCAGAGGGAAGCTGGGGGGATCTGAGGTCGCGGCTGGTCTCGGCCGTGGTGCTCGGCAGTTTCGTCTGTCTGCTAGTGTTTGCCGGCAGTTGGGGCTTCCGGCTGTTATGTTGCGCGACGGGATTCATCGTCTTCGACGAATGGTCGCGGATCACCCGGGCGCGGCGGATCCGGCCGCATTTCGCCTTCGGCCGCCGGGTCTTCTATCTGTCGCTGCTGGCGTTCGCCTTTGGTTTCGAGTTGGCCGCGCTGCTGATCTTCGTTGCGGGCCTCGGCTTTCTTGTCTTCATCGATCGCGGCGAGCGCAAGGCCGATTGGCTGATCGGCGGGCTGCTCTATGCGGCAGCGGCGACATTTCCGCCGGGTCTCCTGCGTGGCTCCGATCTGCCGGGCCTGTTGACGATCGGCTTTCTCGTCGCCGTTGTCTGGTCGACCGACATTTTCGCTTATTTCACCGGCCGCACCTTCGGCGGTCCGAAATTGTTGCCGGCGGTCTCGCCGAAAAAGACGCTGTCGGGAGCGCTCGGCGGCCTGGCAGCCGCGGTGCTGTTCGGTTGGCTTTTTGCCCGTTGGGCTGGCGGCACCGGCGGCCTCGCGATCGTGATCTTGGCGATCGTGCTGTCGGCCGCAGGGCAGGCGGGCGATCTTTACGAGTCCTGGATCAAGCGTCGCTTCGGCGTGAAAGACTCCGGCCGGCTCATTCCTGGACATGGCGGCTTGATGGATCGGATCGACGGTTTGATTGTCGCCACCAGCGTCGCTTGGTTCGTCGGCGTGCTGCTCGCTGGTTTCGAGCATCCGGCAGGCGCGTTCTTCGCAGGCTAAGCCTTCGAATCGACGCATCGTGCTTTGCCGAAAATCGATTCCGATTTTCGGGCCGATCCTGTAGTGGTCCGATCCGACATTTGGCCCCGTGTTGTTGAGGCTGCTCAGCCAATGTCGGAATCGAAAAGACCACGAGCCAAGGTCATGATCCTCGTCGATTTTCCGAATTTGACATTTCATTCGACGGACGACCCCAATTGCGATTCAGATGTCAAATTCAATCCACGAGATCGTGAGAGGGCACGAGAGCCTGAGGTTGGCGGGGCCGGCCCGCACTGCTATAGGTCGGTGCAAATGCGTCGCCCTGCGCATCGCGTCATCGGTCGGGCGGCTCTTTCCAATTTGATGCAACGTGACGAAACGCGGTCGTGACGGCGAGGCAAGGCGGCGACGAGCTGTCGGCGCCGCGACGCCGCACCAGAGTTGATGCCGGGATGAGGAGAGGCGGCTGATGGAAATCGGATCGATTATCGGCGGCCTGTGGAGCCACGGGCTGATCTACATCGTCCCGTTCCTCTTCGTCTTGACGATCATCGTTTTTTTTCACGAACTCGGGCACTTTCTGATCGGCCGTCTGTGCGGCATCAATACGCTCGCCTTCTCGGTGGGATTCGGCCCTGAGCTGATCGGCTTTACCGATCGTAGCGGCACCCGCTGGAAGCTGTCCGCGATTCCCCTTGGCGGCTATGTGAAATTTCTCGGCGACGAGAATGGCGCCTCGATTCCCGATCGGGACGCGGTTGCCGGAATGAGCGAAGAAGAGCGCCGCCATGCCTTCCCGTCCGCAAGTGTCGGGCGTCGGGCGGCGACCGTCGCCGCCGGGCCGATCGCCAACTTCGTCCTTGCCGTGGTGATTTTTTCCGCTGTCGTCTTCGTCAATGGACGGGTGGTTGGCGATCCGGTGGTTGCCTCGGTGGAGCCGAATTCACCCGCAGCCGCAGCCGGCTTCGAGCCCGGCGACACGGTGATCTCTGCCGGCGGTGAAACGATCGAATATTTTTCTGATTTGCAGCGCTATGTCGCCTCGGTCGGGGCGAACCCGATCAAGTTCGTCGTTCGGCGCGAGGGCAAGCTGGTCGATCTGACCGTGACTCCGCGGCTTGAGACCCGCACCGACGAATTCGGCAACACCATCACCATGCCGCTGGTCGGTCTGCGCGCCGACAATGCCCGGGGGGGATTCCGGGTCGAGCAGCCGAGCGTGATCGAGGCGGTGCAGTTCGGCATGGCGCAAACCTGGTTCATCACCCACCAGACCGTCGGCTTCATCGGCCAGGTGCTGACCGGCCGTCAGAACGCCGATCAGATCGGCGGGCCGATTCGGATCGCCAAGGTGTCGAGCGAGGTCTCGACCATCGGCATCGGGGCGCTCTTGAACCTCGCGGCGCTTCTGTCGATCTCGATCGGTATCCTCAATCTGTTGCCGATTCCGATGCTCGATGGCGGTCATTTGCTGTTCTATGCCTTCGAGGCAGTGCGCGGCCGACCGCTGAGCGAAAGAGTGCAGGAAGTGGGTTTCAGAATCGGTCTGGCCCTCGTGGTGCTGCTGATGATATTCGCTTTCTGGAACGACATTTCCGGCCAAGTGTAGGGGCATTTGGGCGCGGAAATGGGGATATGATTCATTAACCATGCCCGCATGGTTCGTGACCGGCTTGCAACGGCGTTTCTGATTCCTCAATCCACTTAGGCGAGTTTGCTTGAATGGATCGCCAAAGGCGGTACAAGGCGAACTCTAGGAAATGCGCGTCCTGCTGAACAGCAAGAAGACGACAAGGTGTTGGATAATATGACGGCTGGTACGAAAATTCTGCGGGCAGCGACCGCGATCGCGCTGTCTTCCACGGTTCTGGCCACCACAGCTCTCACCGTTCAACTGGCGAGTGTGACTGCGGCGAGCGCTGCGACGGTCAGTCGGATCGTGGTCCGGGGCAACAGCCGGGTCGACGCCGACACGATCCGCGGCTTCATGCAGATCAAGCCCGGGCAGAACGTCACCGCCGCCGATCAGGACGCTGCGGTGCGTCGACTTTATTCTACGGGACTGTTCTCAAACGTGCGCGTCAGCCAGTCCGGCAGCACGCTGACGGTTCAGGTCGACGAGAACGAGGTCGTCAATCAGGTTCTTTTCCAGGGCAATTCCAAGCTCAAGGACAAGCAGCTGATGGACGCCGTTCAGACGGCACCGCGGGGAGCGTATTCCAAGTCGATCGTCGATGCGGATGTCGACGCGATCAAGAAGGCCTATACCAGTATCGGCCGCAGCGACGCCGTAGTGACGCCGCAGATCCAGCAGATCGGCAAGGGCCAGGTCAACGTCATCTTCAATATCCAGGAAGGCGACCGCACCAAGATCGCCTCGATCAGCTTCGTCGGCAACAAGGCCTTCGGCGACAGCCGGCTGAAGCACGTGATCGCGCTGCGCGAGAGCGGTCTGCTCAGCTTTATCCAGCGTGACGACGTCTACGATCCGCAGCGGCTCGATGCGGACGAAGAAACGCTCCGCAAGTTCTACTACAATCACGGCTATGCCGACTTCCGCATTCTGTCGGCGGTGGCGGAGCTCGATCCGAAGCAGAACTCCTACTACATCACGATCACCGTCGATGAGGGCGAGCGCTACACCTTCGGAAAGATCACTATCGATTCCACCATCGAAGGCGTCGACACCCAGAGCCTTTACAGCGATCTCGATACGACCGAAGGCGAGGTCTACAGCGCCAAGGAAGTCGAGGACACCCTCGTCAACCTGACCAACGCGCTTGCCAACAAGGGCTTCGCCTTCGCCCAGGTGACGCCGCGCGGCAACCGTGACTTCGCCAACCACACCATCGCCATCGACTACGTGATCGACCAGGGTCCGCGGGTCTATGTCGAGCGCATCGAAATCCGCGGCAACACCAAGACCCGCGACTACGTCATCCGCCGCGAATTCGACATCGCCGAGGGCGACGCTTTCAATCAGGTGTTGATCCAGCGCGCCAAGCAGCGTCTGGAAGATCTGAAGTACTTCAACACCGTCAAGATCTCGACGGCGCCGGGCTCCGAGCCCGACCGGGTCATCGTTATCGTCGACGTCAACGAGAAGCCGACGGGCGAGATCTCGGTCGGCGGCGGTTACACGACCAGCAGCGAATCCTCCGGTCCCGTGGCCGAAGTCGGCATCCAGGAGCGCAACTTCCTCGGTCGCGGCCAGTTCATCAAAGTCTCAGCCGGTCTTGGCACTAACAGCCGGAGCTACCAGCTCTCCTTCACCGAGCCTTATTTCCTTGGTCAGCGGCTCGCGGCGGGCTTTGACGTCTACCACACCAAGACGACCGGCGACGATTATGACGTGACGCGTACGGGCGGCGACGTCCGGCTGGCGGCGCCGATCACCGATCACCTGACCGCGCAGGTGGCCTACAACTACAAGCGCGAGAGTTACGGCGACAGCACCGGTCTGACGGTCATCAATCCGTCGGACACGTCGACGACGATCAAGAGCACCTGTGGCGATCCCAATCCGCAGAACAATCTCAACGACAAGGGCGGCAACCCGATCAAAGCGCCGTCCTTCACCAACTCGCCGATCATCAATCAGGCGATCTGTAACAGCCCGTATTCGACCTCGTCGGTCTCCTACTCGCTGACCTACAACACGCTCGACAACAATCAGGATCCGCGCGACGGCTTCAAGGTGCAGGCCGGGCAGGAATTCGCCGGCCTCGGTGGCGATGCCCGCTACATCAAGACCACGGGCAAGGCGACCTATTTCAATCTCCTCAGCGAGGAATACGACGTTATCGGCCAGCTCTCGGGCGGCGCCGGCAACGTCATGTCGCTCGGCAGTGGCGGCCTGCGGGTGTTCGACAACTTCTTCAAGGGCGAGGACATCGTCCGCGGCTTCGACTCGCGGGGGATCGGCCCGCGCCAGTATGGCGTGGCGATCGGCGGCAGGGACTATGCCAATGTCTCGGCCGAAGCGACCTTCCCGCTGCCCGGCATCAATCGCGACCTCGGCTTCCGCGGAGCGGTCTTCGCCGATGCGGGTTCGCTCTGGGATAGCGAATATGCCGGTCAGCCGGGCGTCGTCGGCACCGACTTTGCGGTCCGCGCCTCGGCCGGTGTCGGCTTGATTTGGGCATCGCCGTTCGGTCCGCTGCGGGTAAACTACGCTTACCCGCTCAAGAAGGAAAAGTTCGACGACACGCAGCAGTTCTCCTTCGGGTTTTCCTCGCGTTTCTGACGCGACAGTTTGAGGATCGGGGGAGTCCGCTCCCCCGCCAGCAGTCGTCATGCCGGACACGTCATTCTTTTCGAAAGGTGCAGGTCTGACGGCGCGCGAATTGTGTGCGCTGACCGGGTCCGAACTCGGCGAGGGGACGGATCCCGACCTTCGTGTCACCGGCCTTGGGCCGTTGGATCGGGCCGGCCCCGATGATCTCGTCTTCTTCGACAATCCCCGCTACGAGACGCAGCTTCAAGCCACCAATGCTGGCTGCGTGCTCGTTGCGCAGAAGCATCTTGCGGTCATGCCCGCCGGTCTGCCGCATCTGATCGCCCGCAATGTCTCGATCGCTTTTGCGGCGGCCGGACGGGCGCTGTTTCCGGCGGCTCTCAAACCAACGCCGATTCTTGGCCAGGCCGGCATTTCGCCGCGCGCTGAAGTCGATCTGAGCGCGCGGATCGAGGCCGGGGTGACGATCGAGGCTTTCGCCGTCATCGGACCGAATGTGCAGATCGGGTCCGGCACGGTGATCTCCCCCGGCGCAGTGATCGCCGCCGGCTGCGCCATCGGTCGTGATTGCCGGATCGGGGCGCACGTCTCACTCGCCCATACGCTGCTCGGCAACCGCGTGGTCCTCCACCCCGGCGTCAAGATCGGTCAGGATGGGTTCGGCTATGTGCCGGGCCCTGCCGGCATGGACAAGGTCGTGCAGATTGGCCGGGTCATTATCCAGGACGACGTGGAAATCGGTGCCAACACGACGATCGACCGCGGAGCGGTGCGCGACACGGTGATCGGTGAAGGAACCAAGATCGACAATCAGGTCCAAATCGGGCACAACGTCGAGATTGGCCGCCATTCCGTCATCGTTTCGCAGGTTGGGATTTCCGGATCCACCACCATTGGCGACGGCGTGATGATTGGCGGTCAGACAGGGATCAACGGCCATGTGACGATTGGCGACGGGGCACAGATCGCGGCGGTTTCCGTCGTTGCGGGAAATGTTCCGCGCGGCGCACGCTGGGGTGGCATGCCAGCCAAACCGGTCCGCGAATGGTTCCGTGAAATGCGGTTTTTGACTGAACTGGCCAAGAAAGGGCGTACAACGAGGAATGACAGCGATGAGTGAGACGACGACGCTCGAGAGCGCCGATATCAATAGGATCATGGAGCTTCTGCCCCATCGCTATCCATTCCTGCTCATCGATCGGATCGTTGATATCGACCGGGACATGAGCGCCATCGGCATCAAGAACGTGACCGCCAACGAACCGCATTTCCTCGGTCATTTTCCGGCGGCTCCGGTGATGCCGGGCGTTTTGATCATCGAAGGCATGGCGCAGACCGCCGGCGCCATCTGCGCGATGTCGCGCGGTGGCGAAGCGCCGTCGCTGGTCTATTTCATGACCATCGACAACGCGAAGTTTCGCAAGCCTGTGATTCCGGGCGATCGCCTCGAATATCACGTGCGACAGACCAAGCGGCGGGCCAACATCTGGAAGTTCGACTGTGTCGCCAAGGTGGACGAGCAAAAGGTCGCCGAGGCGACGGTGAGCGCCATGCTCGTGCCACGCGACCCTGAGTAGTGATGACGCAAAGCAAAATTCATCCCTCGGCGGTGATCGAAGACGGAGCCGAGATCGGCCGTGGCTGCGAGATCGGGCCGTTCTGCCACATCGGATCGCAGGTGCGTCTCGGCGCCGGCAGCCGCCTGCGCTCCCATGTCGCCATCTGGGGCAACACGGTGATCGGCGACGGCGCGCAGATCTGGCCCTTTGCCTCGCTCGGCCATGCGCCGCAGCATTTGAAATACCGGGGTGAAGACACCCGCTTGGTGATCGGCGCCAACTGTCTGATCCGCGAACATGTGACGATGAATCCGGGCACCGTCCAGGGTCGCTCCGAAACCACCGTCGGCGACAACTGCGCTTTTTTCACCGGTGCCCATGTCGCCCATGATTGCCTGATCGAGCGCAATGTCACGCTGATCAACAACGTTATGCTCGCCGGCCACTGTACGGTCGGCGAATATGCCACCATCGCCGGTGGTTCCGGCATCCATCAATTCACGCGCATCGGCCATCATGCCTATGTCGGCGGGCTGGCGGCGGTCGAGGGCGACATTATCCCCTTCGGCATGGTGCTCGGCAACCGCGCCTATCTCTCTGGCCTCAACATCATCGGCATGAAACGCGCCGGCTTCAATCGCGAGGCGATCCGCAACGTGCGGCGGGCCTATCGCATGCTGTTCTCCGACGATCTGACCTTCAAGGAGAACATCGACGAGGTGCAGAGCGAATTTCCCGACGATCCGCTGGTGCAGGATCTGCTCGGTTTCATTCGCGCCGGCGGCGACCGGGCGCTGTGCTTCCCGCGTCACTCCCAGCTTTCCTGAGCCCGATGGAGCCGCGCGTTCCCGGCGAGCCGCTCGGTGTCATCGCGGGCGGCGGCCAGATGCCGAGGATCGTCGCCGAGGCGGCGCGCGCCCGCGGTTTTCATCCGATCGTCGTGCGGATCGCCGATGCGATCGACGACGACTGGTCAGCTTTCGACGGCGCTTACTATCCCTGGGGCAAGACCGGCGACGCGATCCGCTTCTTGAGACGGCGCGGGGTCGCTCGGGTGGTCACCTGCGGCACTGTCAGTCGGCGCCCGGATTTTCGCGCGATCCTTCCCAGCTTCGCAACGCTTGCCATTTTGCCGACGGCGCTTCGGGTCGTGCGTGGCGGCGATGATCGCCTCCTGCGCAATGTCGCGGCGTTTCTGCGGGCCGAAGGGTTGGAGCCTCTGGCGGTGCAGGATGTCGCGCCGCAACTCTTGGCGCCGTCCGGCGTGATCTCTGGACGCGAGCCGGGTCCGCAGGAGCGGGCGGCCCTCGTTATCGCGGCGACAGCGGCCGCGCAGCTCGGCAGCCTCGATGTCGGTCAGGCGGTTGTCGCCTCGCAGGAGCGGGTGATCGCGCTCGAAGCGGCGGAGGGAACGCGGGAGATGCTGCAGCGGGTCGCCGATCTGAAGCGCCGGGGCCGGATCGGCCGGGCCGAGCGGCTGGTGCTGGTCAAAGCGATCAAGCCGCAGCAGGACGAGCGCTTCGATCTGCCGAGTATAGGCGTGTCGACCATCGTCGAGGCCGAAGCCGCGGGCGTCAGCGCGATCGGCGTCAGCGCCGGTAAGAGCCTTGTCATCGATTATGACGCGCTCGTCGCGGCGGCACGCGAGGCGTGGATCGCCGTTGTCGGCCTCGCCGCGGATCAAGGCGCGGCACCGACGATGGACGCGGGACCGCTCGGTTTGGAGGAGCGCCGATGAGGATCGCCTTCGTCGTCGGTGAGCCTTCGGGTGATGCGATCGGCGCCGATCTCATCCGTGCCCTGAAGGCGCGCCGCGGCAGCGATGTCGAACTGTTCGGCCTGGCTGGCGAGGCGATGCAGGCGGAAGGGCTCGACAGCCTTTTCGACATCGAGGAACTGTCGATCATGGGGATCTCGGCGATTCTCGCGCGGCTGCCGCAGCTGATGCGGCGGGTCCGCCAGACCGCCGAAGCGATCATCGCGGCGCGCCCCGATGCGCTGGTGATCATTGACAGCCCGACCTTTTCCCACCGCGTTGCCAAGCGGGTGCGCGCCACGCGGCCCGAGATCGCGATCCTCAATTACATTCCACCGACGGTCTGGGCTTGGCGCGAGGACCGGGCGACGAAGATGCGGCCCTATATTGACCACGCGATCTGCGCCTTGCCGTTTGAGCCGGCGATCCTTCAGCGCCTCGGCGGGCCGCTCGCCAGCTATGTCGGCCATCCGCTCATGAAGGAGACGGGGCTCGCGGCCCTTCTCGGCGATGTGCGGCCGCTCGCAGACAGAGCGCCGAAGACGCCGCCGCGTCTCGTCATTCTGCCGGGCTCCAGGCGGGGTGAGATCGATCGATTGATCGCCGATTTCGGCGCAACGCTTGCGCGTCTCGACGCTCTTTTGCCGGGCGTCTCGGCGGCTCTGCCGACGCTTCCCCGGCACCTGGAGCGGATCGAGGCCTCCATCGCGTCCTGGCCGGTCAAGCCCGCAATCGTCACCGGCACCGCGGCGAAATGGCAGGCCTTTGCCGAGGCCGATGCCGCCCTTGCCGCATCCGGCACGGTATCGCTCGAACTGGCGCTGGCCGGCGTGCCGATGGCGCTCGCCTACCGGCTGGATCCGGTCGCCTATCGGTTTCGCCACCTCGTCACCGCCTGGACGGCGGCGTTGCCGAACTTCATCGTCGGTCATCCGCTGGTGCCGGAGCATTTTCACGAATTCGTCCGGCCGGAGCATCTTGCCCGCCGCATGGCCCGGCTGTTGACCGACACCCCAGAACGCCGCGCGCAGCTCGTGGGGATGGACGAGATCCGACGCCAGATGGCGGTCGAAGAGTCGCCCGGCGAGGCGGCCGCCGCGATCGTGCTCGACTACGCCGGCAAGCGGCGCGGCTGACGCCTGGCACCGCATCGTGTGCGGCCTGGACAGGTCAATGATCGGGACGGCGGTCAGGAGATGATCAGCCGTAGGACATCGGTCCGCACGACGGGCAGCATGCCCCTGAGGATCGCAACGACCCACCGTAGCGGAATGGCATCGAGTGAGCTCTGCGGCAGGCCCTGACGTTCCTGCAGCCGATGCGAGAGCGATCCCGCAATTACCAAGGAGCCCTCTCAAAGATCGTTGCATTGTTTGCGTTGGATGACATTCAGCTTTACGTCTTGATTTGGCGAAATCACCGATGACGGCTGACATTCCCAAACTCTTCGGAAGCGAACAATTGCGAATTGTCCGAGACGCGAAGCCGGCAGCACGAGGACCGCAGACGAGACGGATGGCTGAGACGGAATGATGGCACGCGGCAACGATCGGGAGGACAGGCAGACTGGCGGCAACCCGGCGCGCGCACAGCTCGACGCGGGTGAGGCCGAGCGGACAGTTGCCTACAAGTTACGCTTGGCACAGATCCTTGCCTTTCGGGCCTTTGAGGAAAAGCTCGCCGATCGCGGCCGCGCACCGCGCTATCTCGGTCTCCTGGCGATCATCCGCAATCATCCCGGCGAGCCGCAGAGCCGGCTGGCGGATGCGGTGGCGCTGCGTCGATCCAGCCTGGTCGCGATCCTCGACACGCTGACCGACGAAGGTTTGATCGAACGTCGGCTATCGGCGGCGGATCGCCGGATCAACGGGATCTGGCTGACGAAAAAGGGCGAGAGGATCGTCGACGAGCTCTTGCTCGAAAGCCGCCGGCATGACGCCATGCTCACCGCCGGCCTGACATCCAAGGAAACGGCGACGGCGCTCGATGTCCTCGACCGGGTGATCGCCAATCTGCGGACAGAAGATGCCGGTTGAGGTGAAGCGGGACGACCGGGCTGGCGTGACGGCTCGAAGGAGCCTCGGCCCGCAACGCCGATGTGACTCAGCGCCGACCCGATCAGATCTCGCATCCCTGTGTGAGGCTGCTTCAAATCATCATTTTGGGAAATTTGGTGGAGCCAAGCGGGATCGAACCGCTGACCTCTACAATGCCATTGTAGCGCTCTCCCAGCTGAGCTATGGCCCCACATGCCGACGGGCGGCTGAAACGGAACTGGGTGGCCCGTCTCGTGTGAGCGGCTTCATATTAAAGACCCGAGCGGAGATCAAGTGATTTTCCGTCTGACCGGCCAAGCTTTTCTGCCAGCGGCCGATGGTGGTCGATTTCGTCGAAATTGGCTCTTCATGACGGCGGCGTGACAGGCTGCCGCGATCGCGATGGTGCCGCTCGGGCAAAGGGGCGGGCGGCAGGTCTTCGGCGCAGTGCCGCTGCGGCGAATCGGTGGCGGGATGGCTTGGCCGTCCTGCAGCACGCCATTCACAGCGCGGTGCGCGAGCGCATGGCGGCGGCCAGTGTGCCCTCGTCGAGATAGTCGAGCTCGCCGCCGACCGGGACGCCGTGAGCGAGCCGGGTGACCTTGATGTCGAACCCTTCGAGCCGGTCCATGATGTAGTGCGCGGTGGTCTGGCCCTCGACGGTGGCGTTGACCGCGATGACCAGCTCTTTGACGCCCCCGGCTTCAACCCGGTCGATCAGCTGACGGATTGTCAGATCCTCCGGCCCGACGCCTTCGAGCGGCGAGAGCACGCCGCCGAGCACGTGATAGGCGGCGTTGAGGGCCTTGGCCCGTTCCAGGGCCCAGAGATCGGCGACGTCCTCCACCACGACGACCGTCGACTGGTCGCGGGAATGATCGGTGCAGATCGTGCAGGGATCGCGACTGTCGATATTGCCGCAGACCGAGCAGACGCCGATCTTGTCGCGCGCTTCTGCCATCGCGGCGGTCAGCGGCGTCAAAAGCTGCTCGCGGCGCTTGACGAGATGCAGTGCCGCGCGGCGGGCGGAGCGTGGGCCGAGGCCCGGAAGTTTGGCGAGAAGCTGGATCAGCTTCTCGATTTCCGGGCCGGCGACAGATTTAGCCATGGATCGGTCGTGCAATGCGCGGTCAGAACGGCAGCTTCATGCCGGCTGGAAGGTTGAGGCCGGCGGTCATTTCCTGGGTCTTTTCCTGGATCGCCAGCTGCAGCTTGGTGTGGGCGTCGGCGTGGGCGGCAACAATCAGGTCTTCGAGAATATCCTTCTCGTCATCCTTGATCAGCGAGGGATCGATGGTCAGGCCCGCCATCTCGCCGGTGCCGCGCAAGGTGACGGTGACGAGGCCGCCACCAGACTGGCCCGACGCTTCGACGGTCTTCATCTCCTCCTGAAAGCCCGCCATCTTTTCCTGCATGGCTTTCGCCTGCTTCATCATGTTCATCAGGTCTTTCATCGCGGGGCTCCTCGGTTTCGATCGAAGGGTGGCGGGGATGTCGCCGGGCGGTGGCATATCTCAGGCGATATAGGAAGGTTGAGCGCGGGCTTTGAGGTCTGGGGGCCGGCTTTTGCCGCTTCGGTCTCACGCTGCTCGGCGCTAATCCTCGTCCGGCAGCTCGTCCGGATCGCTGACGAAATCGTCCTCCAGCGCCTCGATCGTCGTCTCAGCCGCGTCCTCGACCTCGCCGCGCAGCGTCACATTGGTGATCTTGGCGCCCGGAAAGGCGGCAAGGATCGCCGCGACCTCCGGATCGTTGGCGGCGTCGTCGATCAGCGAAGCGCGCTTGGCCGCGTCATGTTCGTCGAGGGTCGGCGCGCCGCCCGAGGAGGCGACGGAGACCACCCAGCGCTGGCCGGTCCACAGATGCAGGCGCTTCATCAGATCGCCGATCAGCGTCGGCGGCGCTTCGTCGGTCAGCGCGACTTCGATGCGTCCGGGCTGGAAGCGTACCGGACGGATATAGCGCCGGATCGAGACTCGCATGAGCGAATCGCGCTTGTCCTCGGCAAGCTTCACCAGCGCTTCGATGCTGCCGATGATCGGCTCCGAGGCCGCGGCCGCCGGCATGACCTGGGGACGGGGACGCGCCTCCATGCGCGCGCCGCCGCCGCCGCTGGCCGAGGCGACGAGCCGGGGCGTTGTGGGACTGGCTGCCCCCGCTGCCGCCGAAGCGCTTGGGCCAGCCGCTTCGCCGCCATGGCCATCGTTGCCGGCATGGCCGCCACGCGGCGCCGAGGACGCGGCCTGGTCGGGCAGGGCATCGCCATCGCGGATCATCCGCAACAGGTCGTCCGGCGAGGGCAGATCCGCCGCATGGGCGATGCGGATCAGCGCCATTTCGGCAGCCTGGCGGGGTGTCGTGGTGTGGCGCAACTCCTCGGCCGCCTTGAGCAGCATCTGCCAGACCTGACCGAGGGTGCGGATCGAGAGCTGTTTCGACAAGGCCAGTCCGCGCTCGGCTTCGACCGGCGAAATCGCCGCGTCCTCGGTGGATTCGGGCACGTAGCGCAGGGTGGTGACAAGGTGGGTGAAATCGGCGAGCTCGGCGATGACGATGGCCGGATCTGCGCCGGAGACATATTGCTCCCGCAGCTCCGTCAGTGCCCCGGCTGCGTCGCCGGCCATCAGCGTTTCGAACAGGTCGATGATCCGCACCCGGTCGGCGAGCCCCAGCATTTCGCGCACGGCGAGGGCGGTGACAGTGCCCGCGCCATGGGCAATCGCTTGGTCCATCAAGGACAGCGAATCGCGCACCGAACCCTCGGCGGCGCGGGCGACGAGCCGGAGCGCATCCTCCTCGATCGCGACATGCTCCTGATCGGCGATCTTTTGCAGATGGGCGATCAGCGTCGCCGATTCGACCCGCCGAAGATCAAAGCGCTGACAGCGCGACAGGACCGTGATCGGCACCTTGCGGATCTCGGTGGTGGCAAAGACGAATTTGACGTGCTCCGGCGGCTCCTCGAGAGTCTTGAGCAGGCCGTTGAAAGCCTGGTTCGAGAGCATGTGAACTTCGTCGATAATGTAGACCTTGTAGCGCGCCGAGACCGGGCGATAGCGCACCTGGGCGATGATCTCGCGCACGTCGTCGATGCCGGTGTGGGAGGCGGCGTCCATCTCGACGACGTCGACATGCCGGCCCTCCATGATCGCCTGACAATGGACGCCGGGTTCCGGCATGTGGATCGTCGGCTCGTGGATCGTATCGGTTTCGTAGTTCAGCGCCCGGGCCAGAATGCGGGCGGTGGTGGTCTTGCCGACGCCGCGCACGCCAGTCAGCATCCAGGCCTGGGCGATGCGGCCGGTCTCGAACGCATTGGTGAGGGTGCGCACCATCGGCTCCTGGCCGATGAGATCGTCGAAAGAGAGCGGCCGGTATTTGCGCGCCAGTACGCGATAGGGCTCGGCCTTGCCGCCGCTCGCGCTGGCGTTCGTCTCGGTGCCTTCGGTTTCGCTCATGATTGCCGCTTCAGCCGATCTCGTGTCGTCGCTTGCTAACCGTTGTGACGGGATCGACGGATCGGTGCAAGACGTCGAGCCATCGGTTTGGGTCGTCTTTGTGCTCGCCGCGTCGGCAAACGTCGAAGAAGCAGTCATTTTGCGTTGGATCAGATCGGGGCCGGTCTGATGGTTCGTCGTCCTGGCCGCGGAAAAAAGACGGACTGAGTGCGGCGGTCTGTTTGACGCGGCAAAGACTTTCGGGCCCGGCGGCGCGGGGAAAGCGCGTCGTCTCCTTAAAACCCTGCTCTCCAACCAGACCGGGACAGTCTCTGGCGAAGGGGGGCTCAACCCGCGAGCGGCGTGGATCAATTGGCCAGATCCACGTCACGGCGCGTTACGACGGAAATGATTCGGAACAGGTCTGGGCGTGGGGAACATGACGGCTCTCCGCCGCTGCGACAGGGGCTGCTGAAATCCCACGCATGCCATCGGCATCGAGTGACTAAAAATCAGGCATCTGTGCAAATAATAAACGGCATCCTCTCGGCTTTATGTCGAAATTGCGCCGGAATTGACGAAATTTCCCCTTCCGGGCGAGTTGGCACGGGTTTTGATTATCAGGGGGTGGGCCCGGAGTTTCAAAGGCGCCAGCCATCAAGGGTCGGTCAACGATCGAAAGTTCAAGCACGATGATGAGATCAGTCTTCAACGCTCGAAAGCTCGCGGGTGCGGGCCTCGGGTTCAGCGCACTCGCGCTCGCCTGCCACCCCGCCTTCGCGCAGGACGCCACGGCAGCCGCAACGCCAGCCATCGATAAGGGCGATACCGCCTGGATGATGACGTCCTCCCTGCTCGTCCTGTTCATGACGATGCCGGGATTGGCGCTGTTCTATGGCGGTCTCGTCCGCGCCAAGAACATGCTGTCGGTGCTGATGCAGTGCACCTTGATCACCGCGCTGGTGATGGTGATCTGGGTTCTGTGGGGCTATTCCTTCGCCTTCGGCGGCGGCACCTCGCCCTGGTGGGGCGGCATGGGCAAGGTGTTCCTTGCTGGCGTCGACCTGGATTCGGTGTCCGGTTCGATCCCCGAATATGTCTTCGTCGTCTTCCAGATGACCTTCGCCGTTATCACCCCGGCGCTGATCGTCGGCGCCTTTGCTGAGCGCGTGAAATTCACCGGCGTTCTTTTGTTCGTCGCGCTCTGGGTGACCTTCGTCTACTTCCCGATCGCGCATATGGTCTGGGATTCCAACGGCTACTTGTTCAAGCAGGGCGCGATGGACTTTGCCGGCGGCACGGTCGTCCACATCAATGCCGGTATTGCCGGCCTGATCGGCTGCTTCTTCGTCGGCAAGCGCACCGGCCTCGGCAAGGACATCATGGCGCCGCATTCGATGACGCTGACCATGGTTGGTGCTTCAATCCTGTGGGTTGGCTGGTTCGGCTTCAATGCCGGTTCGGCGCTGGCGGCCAACGGCACGGCGGGCTTGGCGATGATCAACACCTTCATTGCCACGGCAGCGGCGATACTCTCCTGGTCCGCGGTTGAGGGCATCGCCCGCGGCAAGGCTTCGATGCTCGGTGCGGCGTCGGGCATGGTGGCCGGTCTCGTCGCCATCACCCCTGCCTGCGGCTTCGTTGGTCCGATCGGTGCGATCGTCCTCGGCCTGATCGTCTCGCCGGTCTGCTACTTGTTCGTTTCGGTGGTGAAGAACGCGATCAAGTACGACGACAGCCTCGACGTCTTCGGTGTCCACGGCATCGGCGGTATCATCGGCGCCATCCTGACCGGCGTGCTCGCCTCGAAGTCCTTCGGCGGTGTCGGCTATGCCGACGGTCAGACGATGGCGGGTCAGCTCTTCGTTCAGATCGAAGGCGTGGTGATCACCATCGTCTGGTGTGGTCTTGGCTCGCTGATTTTCTACACGATCACCAAGGCGGTCACGGGGCTTCGCCCGAGCGTCGAGGAAGAGCGCGAAGGCCTCGACCTCACCTATCACGGCGAAGTCGCCTACCACTCGTAAGACCTGCGATCCCGCGGCGACGCCGTCGCGGGATCGTGCTGATTGCGTGTCAACCCGCGCGCCGACGCCGGCGCGCGGGTTTTCGTCGTCATGTCGTCGACGCTGCGTTCTCTTGCCAATCGTCATCGCTTGCTACCTGCGTTCTGACGGCCGCGCTGCGACCGCAGCAGGCGCAACGGCATCGGCCCGAAAATCGGAATTGATTTTCGGCAAAGCACGATGGGTCGGATCGACAAGATCTCGCGCCCTGCGTGCGTCCTGTCGGATGCACGGCGCTAGAGACGACGGGAGATCGACACGACGATGAAGGCCATTCAACTGTCTCAGCCGGGCGGGCTCGACCGCCTCGCTTTGGTCGATATGACGGATCCTGGTGACCCGGGGCCCGGCGAAATCCGTGTGCGGGTCCGGGCCAGTTCGCTCAACTATCACGATTATGCCGTCGTCTCCGGCTGGATTCCGACGGAGGACGGCCGCATCCCGATGTCCGATGGCGCCGGCGCGGTCGAAGCTGTCGGCGAGGGCGTGAGCGAATTTTCAGTCGGGGACGCCGTCGTCTCCGGTTTCTTTCCGCAGTGGCTCGCCGGCGAAGCGGCCGTTGCGGACTTCAAGACGACGCCCGGCGATGGAGTCGACGGCTATGCGCGGCAAGTCGTGGTGCGGCCCGCGAGCTGGTTTACGCATGCACCCAAGGGCTACAGCCACGCGGAAGCGGCGACGCTGACGACAGCAGGCCTTACCGCCTGGCGGGCGCTCGTGGTCGATGGTGGCCTGAAAGCCGGCGACACCGTTCTGACGCTCGGCACCGGCGGCGTGTCGATCTTTGCTCTGCAGATCGCCAAGGCGATGGGCGCGCGGGTGATTTCGACGTCGTCCTCCGATGCCAAGCTCGAACGGCTGACGGCGCTCGGCGCCGACGCGGTGATCAACTACAAGACCACTCCAAATTGGGGCGATCGGGTACGCGAGCTGACCGGTGGGCGCGGCACCGATCTCGTCGTCGAGGTCGGCGGGCCGGGCACCATCGGCCAATCGATCACCGCCTGCCGTATCGCCGGTCACATCGCGCTGATCGGCGTCTTGACCGGCCGAGCCGGCGAGGTGCCGACGGCCGCCCTGATGGCCAAGCAGCAGCGCCTGCAAGGGCTGATCGTCGGCAGCCGGCGGCATCAGCAGGACTTCATCCGTGCGCTTGAGGTGACCGGCATCAGGCCGGTCATCGATCAGAGCTTTGTCCTCGCCGAAATTGCCGACGCATTTCGCTTGGAGGAATCCGGCGCTCATTTCGGCAAGATCTGCCTAAAATTGTGAGGCAGGTCACATCGCTTCCTTGATGCCTTTGCGGATCAGCCACGCATTGACCGGATAGGCGGTCATAAAGCCGCAGACCATGGCGATCTGCATCATGAACCAGAACTCGGCGCTGTTGACGTCGAGCGCGGCGCCGAGCAGGCCGGCAAAGAGGCCGAAATGGGCGATCGCCATGAAGCCGTACATGCCGACCTGCCAGGCGGTCAGTGAGAGCGTATCGGCTTTGATCGCGGCGATCAGAACCTGGCTCGGCGACAGATCGCTCATCGGTTTGATGGCGTGATACTGGAAGGCGATGCCGAATCCGAAGGCGACGATAAAATCGAGAATCCAGACGGCGAAGATTTTTTCGTCGAACAGGCTGTGCCAGCCGAACCAGACGGCGATCGCGGGGACGAAGAAGACCAGCCATTCGGCAAGGATGTCGCCAAGGGTGCAGCCGGCGCCGCAATGGGCCGCGCCCTTGCCGACAATGGCGAAATGCGGCGTTTCCGCCGCGCCGTCATGCGAGGAATGCTGCGCCATGCCGGCGTGAGGCTGCTCCAAACGCGGGTGCTTTTCATGGGACGTGCCGTACGGGGCGGCGCGTCCAAACCGCCCATATCCCCACAGCGCGAGCGGGCCGGCATAAAGTCCACTGATCGGCCAGACGGCATTCATCACGGCCATCGGCTGGGGGTGACGCTTGATGTCGACGGCGATGATCAGAGCCGACAGCGCGCCGACCAGAAGAGAGATGATCGCAAGGACATGCAGCCAGGTTGGAATCATCGGTCGCTCCGCCAAGGGTTAAGGGGCGAGGCGATGGCCGACCGGGTGGCGCAAAAAGCAAACCCCGTCATGCCATGCGATCGATGGGATCGCATGGCATGACGGGGCGCCTGACGATCGGGCTGAAGCGTCGTGTCGCTTCACCCGACAAATGCCAATCGAATGCGGCCGTCCCGCCTCGTATCAAAGGCAAATGGCCGAACCGACTGAAAGGTTCCAGCGGACTGGAGACTTAGCGGCTGGCGGTACGGCGCTTCGGGCCGGGCAGGAGACCTTCGCGCTGCGCCTGCTTGCGGGCGAGCTTGCGCGACCTGCGGATCGCCTGCTGCTTCTCGCGAGCGCGACGCTCGGAGGGCTTTTCGTAGGCGCGGCGGGCCTTCATTTCACGAAAAACGCCTTCCCGCTGCAGCTTCTTCTTCAGTGCGCGAAGGGCCTGATCCACATTGTTGTCTCGAACGTCGACTTTCAAAGCGACTCCCTCTTCTTCCTTGGTCGGGAGCGGGCGGCAAGCCGCCAACACACTCCGGCTAAAGTTCGAGGCGCGGCAGCGAAGGCCGATCGGCATCGCAAGCTTGACCGCGCCCGGTTCATTTCGGCAAAAGCGTGCGGCGGACGAAAATCCGGCCGAAATACCTTGCCTGACGGCCATTCTGCCGCCCCTTGCCTCGGCTCGCTCCGCCTCATGCGAAGGAGCGTCGACGTCTTGCCATTGCTGGCGGATCGAGCGCACCGGCTGCAGAAGCATCGCGACTATGCCGACCGCTTTCGTCGGGGGGGCACCGCGATTGGACACGCAACTCTCGGAGAAGCTCCGCATGCCTGAGCTTGATCAGGATGACGGATGCCCGGTATGCCAAAGCATCTAACGCCCGAGCTTCTCATCCACGAGAGACGAGAAGTCGCACGCCAAAACAAGACCGTATCCGTTCATATAGGACAAAAACCGCGCGGCCGCAAATGACGATCGGCCCAGTGCGCTCCTTCGCCCTCACTGCTCCAAAGTATGACGCATAGTCACTTGCGGCGCGAGACCCGCATCGGCAGGCCGCCATCGGGTTGGATGGTGATACGCTGGACAACCTCAGGTGCTCGATGTCCGACGAAATCGAATCGCAGCGCGCGCAAGAGCAGGGCCAGCGCGATGACGCCTTCCTGAATGGCGAAGCTTGCACCGATACAGACTCTTGGGCCGACGCCGAAGGGCAGATACTGATATCGGTCGATGGACTCGCGATTGCCGGGCAGGAAGCGGCTCGGCATGAAATGGTCCGGCCGGTCCCAGAGCATTTCGTGGCGGTGGATCAGCCACGGCATGACCAAAAGCGTGGCGCCGGCTTCGATCTCGATGGCGCCAAAGCGGTCGGCCTTCAATGCCGTGCGATTGAGCGAGGGCGCTGGCGGATAGAGTCGCATCGCTTCCTCGAAGGCCGCCTTGGTATGGACGAGCTTGTCCGCCCACTGGCTGGGATGGGTCAGGGTCGGCAAAACCTCGTCGAGTTCCTGTTCCACCAACGCCCGCTCGTCCGCTGCCTGGCTCAGGAGATAGAGTGTCCAGGCCAGCGATCGCGCCGTGGTCTCGTGGCCGGCGCCGATAAAGGTGATGATGTTGTCCTCAATCTCCTCGCTGGTCAGCCCGTCGGCCTTGATCAGCAGGGTGAGAAGATCGTTCGGCGTGCCGTCCGGGTTGCGCGCGATGGCCGCCCGGCGCTTGGCGATCGTTTCGGCGATCAGGGAGCGGAAAAACGCCATTGACTTGCGTCCCTTCAGCCGACGCACGCGCGGCAGGAAAGCCGGGGCGTTCAGCAGATCGAGCGGATCGACCCGCCCCATCGAGCCGAGAAAGTCGCGCGTCGACCGGGCGAAGCTATTCGGCTCGGAGGCGATGTCGCCGGAAAACAGGGTTTCCTGCAGGATATCGAAGGTGAGCAGCGTCATCTCATGCGAAGCGTCGACCACCGTGCCTTCACGGGCCATCAAGGTTTCGGCGAAACGGTCCGAGCGCACCCGCATCTGCTCGGTGAAACCGGCGATGTGGCGGGGCGTGAAGACTGGCGCGATCGCCTTGCGGGTGCGGCGCCACAACTCGCCCTCGGCGGTCAGCAGCCCGTCGCGCAAGAGCGGCCGCAGGATGCGCTGGCGCAATGGCTGCATCCCGTAATTCTTGGCGTTTTCGACCAGGCAGTAGCGAATGCCGGCCGGATCGTTGACGACGATATTCGGCACGCCCAACCACCGGCCGCGCACATAGGGCTCCTTGAAGGCCCGGGTTCCCCAGATCTCGATCGGATTGCGCGTCGCCGTGCGGATGAAACCGAAAAAGCCCAGCGGCTCGGCGTGGGGAACCGGCGCCGGCGCGCGAAAGCGCGGCGTCTGGCTTCGGGGCGGAGTTGGTGCCTGCGACGGAATTGGGGAGACTGCGTCGGGCATGAACCATGTCACCATCTGCTGCCAAAGCTGGTGTTGATATGGGGGTGGTCGCCGATCGCGTCGAGTGGGGGGCGAGGCCGCGGGCGGCGGTTAAGGATCTCAGCCACGCGACCACGAGAGCGCTATGGAATGCCATAAAAAAAGCGCGCGCTGATCGTCGCCATCAAAGTTCGTGTTTATAATTCGATGGTTAGAGATTTTTCGTCGAATCTGTTCGCGTTCGGGCCAGGGTTCAGTTTTCAAAAGTGGCGCTCTTTGGATAAGTTGGTTGCCATCATCGCGCCGAAGGGGCCGCGCGATTGGCTGGTGAAAGTCGTCGCCCTCGTGCTGATGGTTATCGCCGTCAATGCGGTGATCGTTCGCGTCGTGCTTGACCGCGAACCGAGCCTGTATTCCGACAGCCTGATCACTTTCATCACCGGCACGCCCTTCGTCATCCTGGGGCTGGCGATGGTTTCCCATCTTTAAAAGCTTCATCAGCGTTTGGAGGCGGTGGCGGCAACCGACATGCTGACCGGGCTGCCCAATTGGCGGGCCTTATACATTGTGAGGCCGGAGCATCGGTTAAGATGCTCCGGCCTCAAGTGTCATTGGGGTGGTGCAACACCGCAATGATGGTGCGCAAAGCGGTTGGCCCAGGCGGGCATGAACTTTC
>NZ_JAFMPP010000005.1 GCF_017349315.1 Jiella flava
TTCGCAGCAGAGGGAAACCGGGCAAGGTCGCCCTTGTCGCCGTCATCCGCAAGATGATCATCATCCTCAACGCCAGAATGCGCGACTACGCCGCTGCCGGGCTTGACCCCTAACACCGTTGCTTTTTCACCCAGGCCGCGATGGTCGAGTCAGGGGTGCTGGTGCTGCTCGACATCGACTATTTCAAGCGTGTCAACGACACCTATGGGCACCCCATCGGCGATGCCTGTCTGCAGGCGGTGGCGCAGCGACTGCAGGAGCTGGTGCGCAAGGGCGAAATCGTGGCGCGTTTCGGCGGCGAGGAGTTCGCGCTGATCCTCGTCGAGGGAGGAATCGAGGCCGCCCGCCTGTTCGGCGAGCGATTGGCGGAAGGCATCTGCTTTAAAGTTTATGAAATCGGCGGCGGTCAGTTCTCTGAGGTCGTCGTGACACTGTCTGGCGGTGCTGCGATTTTGCATCCAAAGTCGGATCTGCGCGACCTGCTCTCGCGGGCCGATAAGGCGCTCTACGAAGCCAAGCAAGGCGGACGCGCTCGCCTTTATTTCGTCGGTCGCAAGGAGCCGCTGTTCATTGGAACGCGCACGTCGACGCTGATATCCCGCGTCGACGCCGCACTCGTTCCGGACCGGTAATCCATTTCAGAACGGGCTCTCGCCGGTGACGACAAGCGGCGCGAGACGGCTGCGCATGTCGTCCGGCAGCGGCGTCGCCTTGCGGGTTTCCTCGTCGATCAGGACGATCACCGTCTCGGCGCGGGCGCAAAATTGCCCGTTCTGGAAGATGCCCTGGCGCATTTGCAGCGAGCTTCGGCCGATGACGGCCAGGCCCGTGCCGATCTCGACCTCGCCCGGCCAGGTCACCTCGCGGCGAAAGTCGATGGCGATGTGGGCGACGACGAAGGCCGTCCCGGCCGGCCGCGGGGCCTCGCCGCTATGCAGCATCTCCACGCGTCCCGTCTCGAAGAAGGTCGAAAACACGGCATTGTTGACATGGCCCTGGCGATCGGTGTCGCCGTAGCGCAGCTTGTCGCGGGTCCGGAAGGTGAAGTCGTTCAGGGCAGGCTCGCTCACGATCGTCCTCTCGCGGTCCAAGGCAGGCCGCATGGCGCGTGTCTGTCAGGAGAGCGGGTAGAGGCGGGAAACGCTTTCGTCAACGCGTCAGAGTCCCTATATAAAAGCTGTCATTTCGGTCGATTCGTCGCTTTCGGCGACCGGCCCGCGATCAAGGACCATCATGTCAGAACCCCTCGAGACAATCCCCGCAGCCGCTGCCGAATACGGCGCAGATTCGATCAAGGTTCTCAAGGGATTGGACGCGGTCCGCAAGCGGCCCGGCATGTATATCGGCGATACCGACGACGGCTCCGGCCTGCATCACATGGTCTATGAGGTGGTGGACAACGCCATCGACGAAGCGCTGGCCGGCCATGCGACGCACGTCACCGTCACGTTGAACGCCGACGGCTCCTGCACTGTGACCGATAACGGCCGCGGCATTCCGACCGACGTGCATTCAGGTGAGGGAGTCTCGGCGGCTGAGGTCATCATGACCCAGCTGCATGCCGGCGGCAAGTTTGACCAGAACTCTTATAAGGTCTCCGGCGGCCTGCACGGCGTCGGCGTCTCGGTGGTGAACGCGCTGTCGAGCTGGCTGAAGATGAAGATCCGTCGCAAAGGTCAGATCCACGAAATGGCTTTCACCCACGGCGTACCCGATTCGCCGCTGGCGGTGACGGGCGACGCCGGCGATGAGACGGGCACGGCGATCTCCTTCATGCCCTCCTTCGAGACGTTCAAGGGTGTGACAAGCTTCGACTATGCGACGCTGGAGCATCGGCTGCGCGAACTCGCCTTCCTCAATTCCGGTGTGCGCATCATCCTCACCGACAAGCGACCGGCCGACGAGAAGCGGATCGAACTGTTCTACGAGGGCGGGCTCGAGGCCTTCGCCCGCTACATCGACCGGGCGCGCAAGCCGTTGATTTCCGATCCGATCGCCCTGGCCGGGGAGAAGGACGGCATCACGGTCGAAGCGGCGCTGTGGTGGAACGACAGCTACAACGAGACCGTCCTCTGCTTCACCAACAACATTCCCCAGCGCGATGGTGGCACGCATCTCACCGGCTTTCGCGGCGCCTTGACGCGCCAGGTGACGGGCTATGCAGACGCCTCCGGCGCGATGAAGAAGGAGAAGGTGACGCTGACGGCGGACGATTGCCGCGAGGGGCTGACCTGCGTCCTTTCGGTCAAGGTGCCGGATCCGAAATTCTCATCCCAGACCAAGGACAAGCTGGTCTCCTCCGAGGTGCGGCCGGTGGTGGAAGGGCTCGTCAATGAGGCACTCTCCACCTGGCTCGAAGAGCATCCGCAGGAAGCCAGGGTGCTTGTCGCCAAGGTGATTGAGGCGGCCTCGGCCCGCGAGGCGGCCCGCAAGGCGCGCGACCTGACCCGCCGCAAGGGTGCTCTCGACATCACCTCGCTGCCCGGCAAGCTCGCCGACTGCCAGGAGCGCGATCCGGCCAAATCCGAGATCTTCATCGTCGAGGGTGACTCGGCCGGCGGCTCGGCCAAAGGCGCGCGCTCGCGGCAGAATCAGGCGATCCTGCCGCTTCGAGGCAAGATCCTCAATGTCGAGCGCGCACGGTTCGACCGGATGCTCGGCTCGGACCAGATCGGCACGCTGATCACCGCGCTCGGCACGTCGATCGGCAAGGACGAGTTCAACGCCGACAAGCTGCGCTACCACAAGATCATCATCATGACGGACGCCGATGTCGATGGCGCCCATATCCGCACCCTGCTTCTGACGTTCTTCTTCCGCCAAATGTCGGAGCTGATCGAACGCGGCCACGTCTTCATCGCCCAGCCGCCGCTCTACAAGGTGACGCGCGGCAAGCAGAGCCAGTATCTCAAGGACGAGAAGGCGCTCGAAAACTATCTGATCGAGGGCGGCCTCGACGATGCGTCGCTGACGCTGCCGAATGGCGAGGTGCGCGTCGGCCGCGATCTTCGGGCCGTCGTCGACGATGCGCTGGCGGTGCGCCAAGTGCTGTCGGGCCTGCATTCGCGCTACGATCGCTCGGTCGTCGAGCAGGCGGCGATCCTCGGCGCGCTGTCGCCGGAGGTTGCCGACCATCCCCAGAACGGGCCGGACACGGCGCGGCGGATCGCCGAGCGGCTCGACCTCATCGCCGAAGAGACCGAGCGCGGCTGGGCCGGCGAGGCGGCCGATGGCGGCTATCGTTTCGCCCGTACCGTGCGCGGTGTCACCGAGCTGCGCATTCTCGACGCGGCGCTTTTGAACTCCGGCGACGCGCTGCAGCTGATGCGCCAGGCGCCGCGGCTGAAGGACGTCTATGACGGCGGCGTGCCGGTGCTGCGCCGCAAGGAGACCGAGCGGCCGATCTCGGGCCCGCTTGAGCTGTTGATGGCGGTGTTCGAAGTCGGCCGCAAGGGCATCGCCACCCAGCGCTATAAGGGTCTCGGTGAGATGAATCCTGAGCAGCTCTGGGAGACGACGCTCGATCCCGAGGCGCGCACGCTGGTACGGGTCAAGGTTCAGGATGCCACCGATGCCGACCAGCTGTTTTCGAAGCTGATGGGCGACGAGGTCGAGCCGCGGCGCGAATTCATCCAGGACAACGCCCTGCAGGTCGCCAATCTCGACATCTGACGACGCGTGGCTCTTGGTGTGAGGACAAGCCGGGCCGTTGGCTCGCTCCTCTGCGTCAGTGGGGCGGTCCGGCCGGTTCGAGCTGCGGCCGACGCGCTCGCTTCGTGCCGCGCGTCAGCGCGAGAAGCGGTCGCTCCAGGATGAAGTAGGTGATGATCCCGCCGAGCGCGCAGGCGCTGGTGAGGGTGGCGATATAAAGCGCGACAAAAGCACCGTTCACCGGCAGGCCGAGGATCTGCCAGACGATCTGGCAGATCGGAATTGTCAGGATATGCGTCAGATAGATCGAATAGGACGCATTGCCGAGAAGCAGCAGCGGGCGCGAGGCAAAAAGGGGCGCGCCCTTCTTCTCATGCATCGCCGCGCCGAGGACGATTAACGTAGCCGGCAGGCCGGAGAGGATCGGCGAGTGTTCGCCTCGGCTCGCCAAAGCGAGCGCTAGCGCACCGAGGGCAAGCAGCGCCAGCGCTAAGGTTCGGCGAAAGCTCACGGCGGATTGGTAGAGAACCCCGATCAGGACGCCGAAGGCGAATTCGAGGATGATCGGCTGCGTATAGAAGGCGACGACACCTGTCGGCTGCGCGATCAGGCCGGCCAGCACCAGCCCTGTCAGCGCAAGCATCAACATCGTCAGCCGTGCCCACTGCGGCAAAAACAGCGCGGCGGCGAACAGCAGATAGAACGCCATTTCGTAATTCAGCGTCCATCCCACGAACAGCACCGGATTATAGAGATGCAGGGTCGGATGCATCACCGGCAGGAACAGCATCGAGCCGGTGAAATGCAGGGCGTCGAACTGGGTCGCGCGCAAGAGCGAAGGGGCGGTCAGAGCGACGGCCGTCAGTGCCAGGGTGAGCAGCCAGTAGAGCGGGGCGATCCGCTCCACACGCCGCAGGAAAAATCCGCCCGGCGTCTCTGACCGGCGGGCGGTCGTGACCCACATGATGAAGCCGCTGAGAACGAAGAAAATGTCGACGCCGGCCTGGCCGACGCTGAAGGAGGGGAGCACCAAAGCCGCGCCCAGCCGGCCGGGCGAATCGGTGATGTGAAAGGTCACCACCATCATCGCGGCGATCCCACGCAAATATTGGAGATTCACGATCATCGCAGTATCCGGCCTGGTTCGGTGGCTGAACGGCAAGAGCAGGCGCGAATCCTGCAACTCGATGATCTGTAATGCCTGCGGAATATTTGAGGAAAAGTTTATCCCCGAAAGTATATAAGGAATTTAATAAATTTATATTATTGTATTTTTACAAGATTATCGAATCGGCGTGGCGTTGTGGCCGATTATCTCGAAGCAGACGAATGGCGATGATCGCGGTCCGGCGTGTGCAATCTCCCCGTCTCGCTCCGGCCATCGGGGCGCCTGTCTGAGCTGCTGCGGCGAAGGTGGTGTCGACGCGGCGGCCCCCGGCTTCCGTATCGGTATTCTAACCGCGGTCGCGGTTTTTTTACCGGTGCCGGTCAGACTTCGGCCCAAACGCTCCGGGTGAGGACCTCCTGATGAAGATCGCGATCGTCGGCTGCGGCTTTGTCGCCGACTACTATATGCTGACGCTCGCCAATCATCCCGAGCTTGAGCTGATCTGCGCGTTTGATCGCGATCCTGTCGCCAGCCGTCGTTTCGGCGCCTATTTCGGCGTGCGGATGACCGAAAGCTTCGCGGCGCTGCTCGCCGAGCCCGGCCTCGAACTCGTGCTGAACCTCACCAATCCAGGCAGCCACTACGCGATTTCCAAGGCGGCGCTTGCAGCCGGTCATCACGTCTATTCGGAAAAACCCCTCGCGATGACGATCGAGGATGCGGACGATCTTGTCCGTCTTGCCAAGGCGGGCGATCTGATGCTCGCCGCCGCGCCCTGTTCCTATCTCGGCGAGGCGGCCCAGACCCTCGGTGCGGCGATCGCCGACAAGCGCATTGGCGATGTCCGGCTGGTCTATGCCGAGATGGAAGACGGCATGGTGTTTCGCGAGCCTTATGCCGACTGGACCAGCCCGTCCGGCGCGCCTTGGCCGGCCCGCGACGAATTTGCCGTCGGCGCGACGCTGGAGCACGCCGGGTACTATCTCAGCTGGCTGTGCGCCTATTTCGGCCCGGTGGTGGAGATGACGGCTTTCGCCCATCGCTGCTTCGACGACAAGGGCACCGGCCAGCCGCCCGACGCGCTCGCCAACGACCTGTCGATCGCCTGTCTGACCTTTGCCGGCGGCGTCGTCGCCCGCCTCAGCTGCGGTCTCGCCGCGCCGAAGGATCGCTCGCTGCACGTCATCGGGACGGAGGGCATTCTGTCCTTAAGCGAAGCCTGGGACTATGCCTCGCCAATCTATCAGCGCGATCCGATGGGCCATTGGCAATCGCGGCTGCCGATCTTCGGCAAGGTGCTGCGCCGGCTGGAGCGCGGCAAGCCGGGACGGCACTGGTTCGGCCGCCGGCTGGCGATGCCGAAGGTCGACGCGCGGGTGCCGAAAACATCGTCGAAGATGGATTTTTCCCGCGGTCCCGCAGCGATCGCCAAAGCGACCGCCGCCGGCAGTCCCCTTGCATATGGCGCCGACTTCGCGCGCCACATCACCGAAGTCGCCCTCGTCGCCCAAAACGCCGATCGTTACGCGATGCCCTATCGGCCCCGCACGACATTCGCGGTGGGAGGGTAAGAGAGGATTGATTGAATTGGTTCGATTGGTGATCGGATCTGCAGCGGGCCGATCATTCGGTTGCAGACCAGCGTTTCAGTCATGACAGCGGCCGGCCGCGATTTCGAGCCGCTGCTCGGCGCTTTTGCCGAAGGGCCCTCGAACGGATTTTGTCGCGCTCTCTGCCAGCGGCGTTCTGGATCCTCAAGACGGAGCCCGAGGATCCAGTCGATTGCGTCGACGTCGCAGAAAAAAGCCTCAAGCGGCCAACGGCTGTCAAAGAGGGGCGCGCCGTGATTGCAGCACTCGCCATCACAGCCGCTGTCCCATCACCCAAACACCACCGTCCGTGCGCCATTCAGCATCACCCGGCCTTCCAGATGCAGCTTGACGGCGCGGGCAAGCACCCGGCTTTCGATGTCGCGGCCGGTGGCGACGAGATCGTCGGGCGAGAGCGCGTGGGAAACGCGTTCGGTCTCCTGTTCGATGATCGGGCCTTCGTCGAGGTCGGCGGTCACGTAGTGGGCGGTCGCGCCGATCAGCTTGACGCCCCGCTTATGGGCCTGGTGATAGGGCTTGGCGCCCTTGAAGCTCGGCAGGAAGGAGTGGTGGATGTTGATCACCTTGCCCGACAGTCGCGTCGACAGATTGTCTGAGAGGATCTGCATATAGCGGGCGAGCACCACGAGGTCGCAGTCGCTCTCGCGCACCAGCGTGATCAGCTTATCCTCCTGCTCGGCCTTGGTCTCTTGGGTCACCGGCCAGTGATAGAAGGGGATGTCGTTGCGCTCGGCGGTCGGCCGGCTGGCTTCGTGGTTGGAGACGATCGCCACCACCTCGGCGTTCAGCCAGCCGGTGCGGATCTGGTAGAGCAAGTGTAGCAAGGCGTGGTCGAAACTTGAGACCATCGCGATGATCTTCGGCCGGCGGGCCGCGTCGGCGATCTTCAGATGCATGCCGAAGCGAGCGACCAGCGGGGCGAGCTGCCGCTCCAGGCTGTCGCGCGCCGTCTTTGTCTGAAACTCAGCGGCGATGCGCAGGAAGAAGCGGCCGGTGTCGCGATCCCAGAATTGCGCGCTCTCGGCGATGTTGGCGCCGGCCTCGAAGAGTTCCGTCGTCAGCCCGGCGACGATGCCCGGCCGGTCTTCGCAGGAGAGCGTGATGATATGGGTCTTGGACATAAAGGGCCCTTTTGCCGGTCGTGGGGTTCCGCGTGTTGGCGTGTGCCGGCGCGATCGTTGCGACGTTGAAACGCTTGATTGCCAGAAGCCCCTTCGCCTTTCCAGCGCCGAGCGTCGAAAACGGCCTCGGTCTCGCCGTCACGGGTCGGCTGCGCGGGGGAAAACCCTTGTCGTCCGTCTGCTTCTTCGTCAAGCCTGCTTCCCATTGTCATAATCGCGTGGTAGCAGCCCTTGCCATTCCTTTTGACGCGCCGCGACAGCGCCGCGAGCCTTGACCGGAGGCATGGCATGGCCGAGATCATCGAAACCCCGACCGGCGCGACCGCGCTGACCTTCGACGACGTGCTCCTGCAGCCCGGACATTCTGAGGTCATGCCCGGCCAAACGAATATCCGGACCAAGATCACCAAGTCGCTGGAACTCAATCTGCCGATCCTGTCGGCGGCGATGGACACGGTGACCGAGTCGCGGCTCGCCATCGCCATGGCCCAGGCCGGCGGCATCGGCGTTATCCACCGCAACCTCTCGCCATCCGAACAGGCCGAGGAAGTGCGGCAGGTGAAGAAGTTCGAGAGCGGCATGGTGGTCAACCCGGTCACCATCGGACCGGACGCCACCTTGGGCGACGCGCGCTCGCTGATGGCCTCCCATAAGATCTCCGGTATTCCGGTGGTCGAAAATGGCGGCCTCGGCGGCCAGACTCGCGGCCGGCTGGTCGGCATTCTCACCAATCGCGACGTGCGTTTCGCCGATGACGACCGTCAGCCGATCTCCGAACTGATGACCTGCACCGGCCTTGTCACCGTGCGCGAGTCGGTGGCCCAGGAAGAGGCCAAGCGGCTGCTGCATCAGCACCGCATCGAAAAGCTGGTGGTGGTCGATGCCGAGGAGCAGTGCATCGGGCTGATCACCGTCAAGGACATCGAGAAGTCCCAGCTCAACCCCAATGCGGCGAAGGATGGCCAGGGCCGGCTGCTCGCGGCGGCGGCGACCAGTGTCGGCGACGACGGCTTCGAGCGGGCCGAGCGGCTGATCGACGCCGGCGTCGACCTCCTGGTCATCGACACCGCTCACGGCCACTCCCAGCGCGTGCTCGACGCGGTCGCCCGCGCCCGGCGGATTTCCAACAATGTCCAGATCATCGCCGGCAATGTGGCGACGGCCGAGGGCACCAAAGCGCTGATCGATGTCGGCGCCGACGGCGTCAAGGTCGGCATCGGCCCGGGTTCGATCTGCACCACCCGTGTCGTCGCCGGTGTCGGCATGCCGCAACTGTCTGCGATCATGAGCGCCTTCGAGGCGGCTGATCAGGCCGGCATTCCGATCATCGCCGATGGCGGCATCAAATTTTCCGGCGATATCGCCAAGGCGCTGGCCGCCGGCGCGGCGGCGGCGATGGTCGGCTCACTGCTGGCCGGAACCGAGGAGAGTCCCGGCGAGATCTATCTGCATCAGGGCCGCTCCTACAAAGCCTATCGCGGCATGGGCTCGGTCGGCGCGATGGCGCGCGGCTCGGCCGATCGCTACTTCCAGGCCGAGGTGCGCGATACGTTGAAGCTGGTGCCCGAGGGCATCGAGGGCCAGGTCGCCTATAAGGGTCAGGTCGCGGCGGTGCTGCATCAACTGGCCGGCGGGCTGCGCGCAGCAATGGGCTATGTCGGCGCGGTCGATCTCGCCGCGCTGCGCGCCAGGGCCCGCTTTATCCGCATCTCCAATGCCGGCCTGCGCGAGAGCCATCCGCACGACGTGACGATCACCCGCGAGAGCCCCAACTATCCAGGCAATTAGGGCTCTGCCGCAGAGGGGATTAGCGGCGCATCGCCGCGTCGAGAATCGCCAGCGCGGCGATGCTGGCCGAGAGCGGATGCACAGGGCTCTCGGTCAGGCCGGCCTGAAGACACGCGGCGAAATGGTCGGCCTGATATTGCAGGCCGCTGCCGCGATAGGGCGTCGGGATCGGCTTGGCCTTCAGGGACGAAACCATGCGGCGATAATTGGCAAGCCGTAAGAACCGCGCCTTGCCGGTCACCGCTGGCGCCGCGGCGCCAGCGGTGCGGGCGTCAAGCGCTGCGCCCGCGAAATGGCGTTTCAGCATCAAGGCCGGCGGACAGAAGAACGGGCCGACCGCCGCCAACCTGCCATGTTCGCCAGAGACCGTCGCGCCGTTCGGCCCCTCGGTTTCGAAGCCGCAAGACAATTTGGCCAGAACCGCGCCGTGGCGGGCGATCAGCGCCGCCTGCCGCACGCTGCCGCGATCGTTGCGCTCGACGATCGCCTGGACGTCGCTGGCCGGCCCGAAGAGATGCAACGCGAGCGCCACCGGATAGACGCCGAGATCGAGCAGGGCGCCGCCGCTCTCTGGGTCGAAGAGCGCGGTCTCCGATCGATAGGGCCGGGCATAGGAGAGATTGGCCGACAGGCTCTTGGCGCTGCCGACCGCTCCCGCGGCAAGCTCCGCTTTCAATCTGACAATGCCCGGCGTGAACAGCATCCACATCGCTTCCATGGCGAGGCGGTTGTGCGTGCTGGCGGCCTCTTGGATCGCCGCCGCTTCGTTTGGCGTTACCGCCAGCGGCTTTTCGATCAGCACCGGCTTGCCGGCGGCGAGCGCCGTGACCGCGAGAGCCGCGTGGGCGCGATTGACCGTACCGACATAGATCGCGTCGACATCGGCGCGCGCAAGGATCGCCGGCGTCGTGTCGGCGACAAGCGCCATTCGCCCGTCCGGATCGAGCGCCGCGGCAAAGGCATCGGCCCGCGCCTTGTCGCGCGAGCCGATGGCGGCAAGCCGCCCCTTTTCGGCAAAGGCGAGATCGTTGGCGAACCGCCGGGCGATCTGGCCGGTGCCAAGGATGCCCCAGCGGATGGGCAATGTCGTCATCGGGGCGCTCCGGGTTCGAGGCAGTCGGACGGGAGGGCGAAATCCCCTCCTTTGCCTCTCACCCTACCGCGAGCAACTCGCCGAATGGTTACAGCCGACGTGGCCTGAGATTACTTCGCAGTGCTCGCCGGCGTCAGTTTCAGCAGGCGACCGCCAGGGCCGTCCTCGAGGACGAAGAGGGCGCCGTCCGGGCCCTGTTCGACTTCGCGGACGCGCTGGCCCATGTCGAAGCGCTCAACCTCCGTTGCCGTGCCACCCTGGCCGCCGTCCTCGAAGGCGACATGGACGAGGGCCTGGCTGCGCAGGCCGCCGATCAGGCCGTCGCCCTTCCAGTCGGCGAAGAGATCGCCGTCATAGATGACGAATCCGGCCGGTGCGATCACCGGGGTCCAGGAAATTTCCGGCTTGGTATAGGCGTCGCTGGTCGCATGGTCGGGGATCGGGCTGCCGTCGTAATTTTCGCCATTCGAGACGTTCGGCCAGCCGTAATTGGCGCCCTTTTCAATGCGGTTCAGTTCGTCGCCGCCGCGCGGGCCCATCTCATGCGCCCAGAGCTGGCCGCCGCCGTCAAAAGCGAGGCCGAGCATGTTGCGATGGCCGATCGTCCAGAACTGCCTGGCCATCTCGCCGTCACTCTGGAATGGATTGTCGCTCGGCACGGCGCCGTCGTCATGCAGGCGGACGATCTTGCCGAGATTGCTGTCCATCGCCTGCGCCGGGGTCTTTTTCTGCCGTTCGCCCGAGGTGACGAACATCATGCCGTCGGGGCCAAAGGCGATGCGGTGGGAGTAATGCCCCATGCCGGAGACCTTCGGCACCTGGCGCCAGATCACCGCGACATTTTCCAGCCGCGGGCGCTCGCCGTCGTCAACGGCCAGGCGGGCGCGTGCGACGGCCGCCCCCTGGCCGCCTTCGCCCTCTTCGGCAAAGGTCAGATAGACGAGACGGTTCTCCGCAAAGTTCGGATGCAGCACCACGTCGCCGAGGCCGCCCTGGCCGCCATAGGCGACGGCCGGGGTGCCGGCGACCGGGGTCTTCTCCTGACCGTCGGCCGCGACATGCAGGAGCGTGCCGGACTTTTCCGTCACCAGCATCGAGCCGTCTGGAAGGAAGGTCATTGCCCAGGGCTCGTTGAATTCGGCGACGGGCGCAACCGCGATCGTCGTCCCCTTCGAGCTTTCGACCGTCGTTTCAGCCTCGGCGGGCAGGGCGAAGGCGAGGGCACTCAAGAGGGGGGCGGCGGCGAGCGATGACATGCGAAACATGGATGGTTCTCCCAAGCGTGGTGCAATGCGATGGCAAGCCTGTCTTGAGATCAGGCTCACCGGCATGCCGGTTGGTGACGATATGGGCGTTCTGGCTGCGGTTGAGAGACCCGCAACGCTCAAACCGGCTTCACCCTGTCGTGACCGGCCATGGCCGGCATTCCTGTCTCGCCTGTCCGTCCGAGGCTCTGGCTGAGCCTGGCAGTATCGTGGAACAGCAATACCTCCAGTGACCGGGTCGTGCCGCGCAATTCGGCGATCCGCCGTTCGCCGCCCACCGCTTCGCCGATTTCCGCCAGCGCCGCCATCTCGGCCGAGACGGCCAGCGCGGCCTCATGGGTCTTGGCGAAATCCTGCAGCCGCGACGCGGTGTTGATCGTCCGACCGAGGGCGGTTCGGGTAAGGCGGGGAGTGGTGCCGCCGCCGATCTGGCCGAAGATCGCCGGGCCGCCATGGACGCCGATTGCAACCCGCAGCGGGCTTTCCCACTCCCGAGCGTTTTCGGCGTTCATCGCCTCGACGGTCTGCAGGATGGCGCAGGCGGCCTGAAGGGCGTCGCGAGCCGAGTCCTCGATCTTGCCGGGCTTGGAAAACAGCGCCATCACGCCGTCGCCCATGAACTTGTCGATCTCGCCGCCATGGGCCTCGATCTGCCGCGCCACGCGGTCGAAATAGGCATTGAGCAGATGGACGACGTCATAGGGCAGCCATCGTTCGGAGATGCCGGTGAAGCCGCGCAGATCGGCAAAAAGTGCCACGACCTCGCGCTCGACGCCGAAGCGGTAGGGATCATCGGCGGGGGCGGTGGCGTAGATCTCGCCGGCACCGACCAGGCGGCGTACCACAATGTCTCGGCTCGGGCGGTACTGGCAGGCGAGGCGAACGTTCGGTGGCGCCTTGATCTTGGCCAGCAACTGTCGTTCTGCGACATTCGGGGGATCGGCGGCCGCGTCGTGTCCTTTGAGCACCAGGACGCGGCAGGTGGAGCACCGCGCCCGGCCGTTGCAGGCCGATGCATGCGGGATTTCCGCGGCGCGGCTGGCATCGAGGACGGTGCCGCCCCTGCGCGCCACAACCGCCTGCTTGCCGCCGTCACCAGCCTCATAGACGATGACCAGCCGCCGCCGGCCGCGTCTGAGCAGCGGGCGTGCGACATGGAACAGCGCCAGCATCGCCAGGCCGGCGAGGACGACATTGCGGGTGGTGTTGGCTGCGGCGAGAATCTCTGGCGGAATGCCGGGCGCGCCGCCGGCTGCGACGACGGCCCGCCCGCCGGTGATGAAACCGGTAAAGGCGAAGATCACCATTGCCGTCGCCAAAGCGGCAAAGCCGGTGACGGACTTGGCGTAGAAGGGCTTGGCCCGCAGCCATTGGTGGATGCCGATGCAGCCATGCATCCAGACCAAAGCGAGCAGCACGGTCTGCAGCAGGATCCCGCCCGGCCAGAGCTGTGACAAAAGCTGCCGGTAGCCGACCCGCACGCCCCAGAACGCTTCCGCCCCGCGGGTGTCGACAATGTGCGGCAGCAACAGGATCGGGATGGCGAGACCGGTGATCGCCTGGACGATCTGGGCGATGGGCAGGCGCCAGTTATAGCGGGTGACGATGGCGTTCAGACCCAGCACGACATGTACCAGTAGAGCACCATAAAGCAGCACCGTGCCGACAGGATTGTCCCAGACCAGGATTTTGAGTCGGGCGCCCGCCCCGAGTGCGTCGAGCGAGATGTTGCCAAGCGCGTGATTGATGAGATGGGTTGCCGAATAGGCGAAGAGAATGACGCCGGAGACGAGCCGCCAGCGCAATGGATTGCGCAGCGGGGCGGGAATTTTTCGCCGCAACGCGCGGCGGATGGTGCCGGGGGATCGGCGCTGACTGATGAACGGGCCCATCGCGATTCTTTCCGCCCCAATGCTTGCCGCCGCAAGGTTTTGCCTTTGACGGGAGGCCCCATCTTCCCGTGGGTCACAAACCCAGCCCACCCGATCGGCGGCCTGTGCATGTCGATTCCGCAGCGCAGCTTCCTGCCGATCGCCCGGCATCGGTCGAAAGGGAAGGAAAGGAACGGCGCGGACGTTCCCTATGCTCCCAGCGGACTTGCCTTGTCCATCGATCGACAGAGGATTTCGGCGAACGCTGCGTAATCATTCCGGCGAACGGCGGTCGGGCGGAAGGTCAGCACCAGGCGCCGCGAGGGGGCTGGGGCAGTCATCCGCATAATCGCGATTCCGTCGCCCTTGGCCTCGTCGGCAACGGCCATGTCGGGGATCAGTGTTGCGCCGAGTCCGCCGGCGACCATGCGAAGAATTGTCGTCAGGCTCGTCGCTCCGAGCCTCGCCAATTCGTGATCACCGGCGATGCGGCAGATGTCGAGCGCCTGTGTCCGCAGACAGTGCCCTTCCTCAAGGAGAATCATGCGTTGGCGCGAGAGTTCGTGCAGCGGCACGGGATCGGGCAGCGTCGCTGCGAGATTAGCCGGGACCGCGAGGTGGAAGGGATCGTCGAACAGCGTGATCGTCTCGACATCCGGCGCTTCCAGCGGCTCGGCCAACACCGCGCAATCGATTTCGCCGTTCTTCAGATCCTCGATCAAGCGTTCGGTGATGCTTTCACGCACCTGGCATTCGAGACCGGGAACCTCGGCGGCCAGGACCGGCAGCAGCCGTGGCAGGAGATAGGGGGCGACAGTCGCGATCATGCCGACCCGCAGGCGGCTGCCAAGGACACTGGCCTTGCGGTCGGCGAGACTTTCCAGATCGCGCACTTCGGTCAGGATCCGCCGCACCCGGTCGGCGACAAGCTCGCCGTCGGCAGTGAGAAACACGCCGGCCGGCCCGCGGGTGAACAGCGCGGTGCCCATCAGATCTTCGAGTTGCGCAATCTGACCGGAGAGCGCCGGCTGACTGATGTTCAGGCGCCTCGCCGCGCGACCAAAATGATGTGTCTCGGCAAGGGTCTGAAAATAGCGGATCTGTCGGAGTGTGAGCATCGCGATAAGTTATGCTGATCGTGTGGCGGAAGAAATACGATTGGAGATGATTGCGCCATTCCTACATAACGTTTTGGAAGAATTCCAAGGCCCGTGCATCAACACGGGCTGCCATTCGAAGACGAGGGAGGCCTTTCATGGCTGATCGCAACACTCTTCGCACCTCCGCCGGTGCCCCCTGGCCGAATAACCAGGATTCGCTGACCGCGGGCGAACGCGGCCCGCTGCTCTTGCAGGATTATCAGCTGATCGAGAAGCTCGCGCATCAAAACCGCGAGCGCATTCCAGAGCGAACGGTTCACGCCAAGGGCTGGGGTGCTCATGGCAAGCTGGTGATCACCGAAGACATCTCAAAATACACCAAGGCCAAGTGCTTGCAGAAGGGTGTCGAGACGCCGATGCTGGCGCGCTTTTCGACGGTCGCCGGCGAACAGGGCGCGGCCGATCACGAGCGGGACGTGCGCGGTTTCGCGCTGAAGTTCTACACCGAGGACGGCAACTGGGACATGGTCGGCAACAACACGCCGGTCTTCTTCGTCCGCGATCCGTACAAGTTCCCGGACTTCATCCATACTCAGAAGCGTCATCCCAAGACCAACATGCGCTCGCCGACCGCCATGTTCGACTTCTGGTCGCTGTCGCCCGAGGCGCTGCATCAGGTGACGATCCTGATGTCCGACCGCGGCCTGCCGCAGTCACCGATGCACATGAACGGCTATGGTTCCCATACCTACTCGCTGTGGACCGATGCCGGCGAGCGATATTGGGTCAAGTTCCACTACAAGACCCAGCAGGGCCACGACTTCTTCACCAATGATGAAGCCGAACAGATCATCGGCAAGACCCGCGAGGGCTACCAGGAGCGGCTGTTCAACGCGATCGAGGACGGGCAGTATCCGCGTTGGAAGTTCCAGATCCAGGTGATGGCCGAGACTGACGCCGAGACCTGCGACTTCAATCCGTTCGATCTCACCAAGGTCTGGCCGCATGACCAGTTCCCGATGATCGACGTTGGCTATTTCGAGCTGAACCGGAACCCGGACAACTACTTCGCCGAGATCGAGAACGCCGCCTTCTCGCCGTCGAACATCGTGCCGGGCATCTCGTTCTCGCCGGACAGAATGCTGCAGGCTCGCGTCTTTTCCTACGCCGACGCCCATCGCTACCGGCTCGGCACCCACTACGAGACGATCCCGGTGAACCGCCCGGTCATGGAGGTCCATAACTACCACAAGGACGGCACGATGAACGTGTTCGGCGGCGTGCGCACCGGCAACGAGAACGCCTATTACGAGCCGAATTCCTATGGCGATCAGGGCGCGGCCCTCGAAGACCGCTCAGCTCAAGAGCCGCCGCTGAAGATCTCCGGCGATGCCGCCCGCTATGATCACACCCGGTATGACGACTACGCCCAGGTTCGCGCGCTCGTCACCAAGGTGATGAATGAGGAGCAGCGCCAGCGCCTCTACAAGAATATGGGTGGCGCCATGGCCGGCATCCCCTCCGAGATCGCCGAGCGTTGGTTTGGCCATCTCAAGCAGGTCGACCCGGCTTACGAGGCGGGCGTGCGGGCGGCATGGAATGACGCGAACGCCTCGGCCGAGTATCAGGCCAACTCCCACCCGGTGACCGGCAACACGCCGCAGCAGACCGAAGGCAACGCCGCCGGTGACCGCCCGCAGGCGGCCGAATGACCGTCGGAACGCTCGGTCGAGCGGCCGACCAAGCGTTGGGCGTTTTCGCGAGATGAAATGACAAAGGGCCGGAGCGTCACGCTCCGGCCCTTTGTGCGTGTGCTCTTTGCGGCACCGTTACAGTATCGACGCGACAATCGGAATCGATTTTCGGGCCGATGCTGTAGAACGCCCTGCGACCGATCGGACAGGCCCTCCCAGGGCTGCATGGCTGCGATGCGAGCGCCCCGATTGCTGCGGCGCACAAGACGTCTTACGTCAGCACCGCAAGCAGGAGAGATGCCATGAAATTCACCACGAAACTCCGCTCGATCCTTGGTGGCGAGAGCCGCGAGTCCCGCGAACGCAACTATCTCGAACAATCGGTCTCTTTGATCGATCTTGAGCGGCGGCAGCGCGAGATCGATCGCGGCTTGTTCTCCGCAATGGGTCGATTCCCGTTCTGATCGATCCGGGTCGGCCCTCGGAAATTACTTCGTTCCATACATCCGGTCGCCGGCATCACCGAGGCCGGGAACGATGTAGCCCTTTTCGTTCAATTGGTTATCGATCGCGGCGGTGAACACCGGGACGTCCGGATGACTTGAACAGAAGCGTTCGAGGCCCTCCGGCGCCGCGAGCAGGCACAAGAAGCGAATGTTGCGCGCACCGCGCTCCTTCAGCTTGTCGATTGCGGCGATGGCCGAGTTGGCCGTCGCCAGCATTGGATCGACGACGATGATGAGGCGGTCGGCGAGGTTTTCCGGCGCCTTGAAATAATATTCCACCGGCTGCAGCGTGTCGTGATCGCGATACAGGCCGATATGGGCGACGCGCGCTGCCGGAACCAGATCGAGCATACCTTCCAAGAGGCCGTTGCCGGCGCGCAGGATCGAGGCGAAGACCAGCTTCTTCCCCTCGAGCGTCGGCGAGTCGATCGTCGCGAGCGGGGTCTCGATCTGCTTTGTCGTCAAGTCGAGATTGCGCGTGACCTCGTAGCACAACAGCGTCGAAATCTCGCGGAGCAGGCGGCGGAAGCTCGCCGTCGAGGTTTCCTTGTCGCGCATGATCGTCAGCTTGTGCTGCACCAGCGGGTGGTCGATGACGGTAACGCCGTCCATGAGGTCTCGCTTTTTTTGTCGTTCGCGTTGCGTTTGCGGGCGACCGCCGCCGCCCCAGGCTCACGCCTTGACGTCGGGTCTACAGCATCGATCCCCAAACCAAAATCGCTTTTCAAAGGCGGCGCAAGACAAAACGGCGCGGTGGCGCCCGCCGCCTTGGGCATATCCGTGAGCAATCCGCTACGGCCTCGTTGCCGGCGCGCCACCCGCGATCGCCGCGACTTGCAGGCGGTCCAGCAGTTGGCGGCGCACATCCTCTTCGATGAAAGCCGCTTCCAGCGCCGTGCGCGTGAAGGCGAGGCGGTGCGCGGCGTCGAGCCCGATCTTGGCGGCAAGCGCGAATTCGCGGCGAAGATCGGTCTGAAAGAAGGGTGGGTCGTCCGAACCGAGGGTGACCCGGACGCCGGCTTCGAACAGTCGTTTCAACGGGTGTTCGGCGAGGCTGGGAAAGACGCCGAGTGCCAGATTCGAGCCAGGGCAGATTTCAAGGACAATGCCCGCATCAACGATCTGCCGGACGAGATCTTGATCCTCGATCGCGCGAACGCCGTGGCCGATGCGCGAAGGTTTCAGCGCCGCGATGGCGCTGCGCACGCTTTCGGCTCCGCATAATTCGCCGGCATGGGCGGTAAGCCCGAGCCCGGCGTCGCGGGCAATGTCGAAGGCGCGGATAAAGTCGCGCGGGTCTCCCTGCCGCTCGTCGCCGGCCAATCCGAATCCGGTGATAAGGGGGACAGTCGCTTCGGCGGCAAACCGGGCGGCCGCTTCGACGGCTTCAGCACCGAGATGGCGGACACCGACGACGATCATGCGGGCTTCGATGCCGGTCTCTGCGCGCGCCCGGGCGATGCCGTCCGCAATCCCCGCGGCATAGCGTTCGGGCGCGATGCCGCTTGCGGTCGCATGATCGGGGGAGATGAAGAGTTCCGCATAAAGCGCGCCGTCGGCGGCGATGCCGGTGAGATAGGCATGGGCGAGATCGGCATAATCAGCTTCGGTTCGAAATACCGTCGATGCAAGATCATAGGCGGTGATGAAGCTGGAAAAATCGTGCCAGACATACGCGCCGTTGCGCAAGATCGCCGAGACGTCGACCCCGTATCGGCTGGCGAGCTCTTGAACGAGCGCGGGCGGAGCGGCGCCCTCGATATGGCAATGCAGCTCGGCGAGGGGAAAGCGTGGCGGCGTTTCCGAGTTTGATGAAACCCTCAAAGGAAGCTTCTGCCGTGTTCGCCGGGGGAAAGACCGAGATGGGCGGCGACACTCTCTCCGATATCGGCAAAACTCTCGCGCCGGCCGATCGGTTTCGGCTCGACATCGGGGCCGAAGGCGAGCACCGGAACGACCTCGCGGGTATGGTCGGTGCCGGCAAAGGTCGGATCGCAGCCATGGTCGGCGGTGGCGATCGCGAGGTCACCGCGGCGCATTCGCTGCTCCAGTTCCGGCAGGCGGGCATCGAAGGCTTCCAGGGCGGCGGCGTAGCCGACGACGTTTCGACGATGGCCATAGATCATGTCGAAGTCGATAAAATTGGCGAAGATCAAATCGCCGTCCTTGGCGCCGTCGAGAGCTTCGAGCATGCGATCGAACAGCGCCATATTCCCATCGCCCTTCAGCGATTGCGAGATGCCGCGATGGGCGAAGATGTCGGCGATCTTGCCGATGGCATGGACGCTGCGGCCGCTTGCTACGGCGCGTTCAAGCAAGGTCGGCTGGGGGGGAGGAACGGAATAGTCGCGCCGATTGGCCGTCCGAGTGAAGCTTTCGGCACTTTCGCCAATGAAGGGTCGAGCGATCACCCGGCCGATATTCAGCGGATCGAGATGGCGGCGGGCGATGGCGCAAAGGGCGAACAGCCGATCGAGGCCGAAACGCTCTTCATGCGCGGCGATCTGTAGAACGCTGTCGGACGAGGTGTAGAAGATCGGCTTGCCGGTCGCGATACTGGCTTCGCCGAGTTCGCGGATGATCTCGGTGCCCGAGGCATGCTTGTCACCGAGGATTCCAGGAAGGTCGGCTTCGTCGACGATCTGCCGGATCAACTCGGCCGGGAAAGCGGGAATCGTTTGGGGAAAATAGCCCCAGTCGAAGAGCACCGGCACGCCGGCGATCTCCCAGTGGCCGGACGGCGTGTCCTTGCCATGGGAGATTTCCATCGCTGAGCCCCAGATGGCCTGCGGGCGCAGCACCGACCCGCCGCGCCCCGCGGCGGCAAACAGGCCGAGCCGTTCGAGATTGGGAAGGGCAAGCGGACCCCGGCGCAATCCCGGCTTGTCGGCTTCGCCCGCTTGGCAGGCCGCCGCGATGTGGCCGAAGGTATCGGCCCCCTCGTCGCCGAATGCCGCGGCATCCGGCGCGGCGCCGATCCCGAAGGAATCGAGGACCATGATGATCGCCCGCGCCATGTCGCTCCTTTCGTCCGCGTCGACGCAAGAGAGCGCACCGACATCCTTGCGGTCAATATGTGGGAATGCGCCTGTCGATCGACAGACCGCGAGCGCCGGTCAGCAGCCGCTGCAGGTCACGTGGTCGGAGAGGCGCGGAGTGATATAGCTGGTCTCGCCCATGACGATCGGGCCGACTAGGCCAAAACCGCTGAAGGTCTCGTAGGAGTAATAGGCTTCCGCGACGATGAAATAGGTTGACGTTCGGCCGGCGAAGGCGCTGGGCAGGGTGTAGACGTCGCCGGCATGAAGCTCGGTGGTTCCGACCAAGGTGTTGCGCGAGCGCGTCCAGTCCACCGTCGCCTTGCCGTTCGCGTCGATCTTCACCTGCGTGACACGCAGGAAGATCTTCGATGCGTCATAGGGCTGCATCAAGGAGGCGGTGACGTTGAGCAGGCCGTTCAGTTCGGATGGGGTGACCGCCGTGACCTGACCGACAAGGTCGCCGATGGTGCTGGCCGCATTGTGGATCTTGCGATTGATCGACAGTGCGATGGTGGTATCGGAGCCCGCCATATAGAGAAGCGCGATGAAGGGGACGACCAGGGCGAATTCGACCGCGGCGGCACCGCGACGATCGCGGGCAAGGCAAAGCAGGCGCGCGGCGGCGCTTTCAACGGCGAAAAGGACCGTTTCGCAGAGCCGTGCCATCAATAGGGCTCCGTGATGAAGGCAGCGCTGCCGACGATGATGAAGCTGTGATCCTTGGTGTCGGTGATCAGATCGCGCAGGAAATCGATGTCGATTGGCCATTTGTAATAGGCCTTGAGCGCGGTGATTTTTCCGCCGGACGGCGTCGAATAGGAAAAGCCGCTGGAATCGATGTCGCCATCCTTCATCGGCACACTCGTCGGCACGTCTCCGAACGACGTATAGGTCTTCAGATCGATCTGAAGCTTCGAGCAGTCGAACAGGAAATTGACCTCGTCGCAAAGCTTTTGCTTGAATGCCGCTTCGTTCATCTCCGCCTCGGTGATCTGGCCGGTGCGGACCTCGCGGCCGATTTTCGCGACGGCGCGATCCATCACCAGCTCTGCCATGAAGGTCGTCGCGGTCTCGAGCAGGATGAGCATCAGAACGAAGAAGGGAAAGGCAAGAATGGCGAATTCGATCGTCGTTACGCCATGTCTGTCGCGCAGAAAGGGCAGGATGCCCCGGCGCTTCGGCCTGGAAGAGGCGGCGCTCGTCGGTCCAGCGTCTGCGTGCATCGGCAGCCCTTGTACGGCATCGAGATCAAAGCCGGAGAGTATCACAGCTGGGCCTTAGAAAACCGTTACGTTTGACATCCAAAATGGGCGTGTTCGACAGATCGCAACAGTTGCGTGGCGAACCGCCGCGCGATCCATGCGATGCTTCTGCGACGGCGATGTGACAGACATTCGCCGCGCCTGTCGCCTGCCGGCCCCGGGGGCCTCAGTTTTTGGCGGCTTGTTCGGCGATGTTTTGGCGCTGGGTCTGCTGCTGGATCGCCACGCCGAAGTTTTCCATATCGTCGCCCACAGTGGCCGTCGGCACGCACTCGGGCGTGCAGGCATAGGTCGCGCGGCTCGCCTGGCGGTAAACCCGCACCGTATCCTTTTCGAAGGTACCGACCGAGACCCTCTCGTCGACGATTGGATTGCCCTTTTGATCGAGAATGACGATGTTGGTGATGCCGCTTGCCTTGCCGGTCATCACAAGGCGGTTGCTGGACAGAACCTGCACGTCGACAATCGACGGATTGCCGACGATGACCGTGTTGGCCGGCCGATCGAGTTGGATCACCTTGGCCTGATCCATGTCGACCATGATCATCCGCTCATCGGCCTTTGCTGCGCCCAGGCCGACCGAAATCAGGATCGCGGCGCAGAAAAAGGAAGAGATCAGACGGCAGGGCAACATTGCGCGAATCCGGATCCGTGGAGAATGGCGTTCGAGTTGTTCGCCAATGTCACCCATTAGGTTGAATGAAGGGTTAACCAGAATCCGGCATCATCCTGTGAAGCCGCAGCATTGATCGCAATTGCAGATTTTGCATGCATTTGATGCTTGGATTTTGATCGAAGTACCTTAGAAGTTGGTGAGGGGGATCTATGTTTCTGCGCCTTTTTTGATCAGATTTTCATTATCTTACGCTTAGGAGCGTGTAAATTAAATAAAAATCAACCAAGCTTCTTAATTGCATTGCAATATGACGGCGCTAAATTGGGTAGACCCGAGCGATGGTACAGTCGACGGGAGCGCTATCTGGAATCCAAGGAGTCCTCATGTCCAAGCTTATCGCTCGATTCGCCAAGAACGAGTCCGGTGCCACCGCCATCGAGTACGGCCTGATCGCCGGCATTATGGCAGTCGCTTTGATCGCTGCTTTTGCGGTTCTTTCGCCGCAGCTGCTGAAGACGTTCACTGACATCGCGAACAAGATGAAGGTTACGAGCTAACGTCTTAGTGGCCGCATCTTCGGGTGCGGCGCTCCAGCATCGGCCCGACAATCGGAATCGATTTTCGGCAACGCACGATGCGTTGATCCAAAGGCTTAGAGCGACCTTTCTGCGTCCGACAGGACGCAGGGCGCTCGAATGTCTGCTTACGTTGCGGGTGACGGTCTTGCGACCGCCGCCCGCGTCGTGTTGATAATTTAGGCAGAATTGCGCCAGTCGACAGAATTGCCCAAGCCGGATTGCGGCAGAATGTTAGGACTTTTGATCCATCTTTGTCGGGACGGTCTTTGGGGCCAACCACGACGGCCATGATCGGGAGGCTTTCATGATGGTGACCACCGCGCTGCTCCTGACGGTTTTTCCTTTCGCCATGATTTTCAGTGCGATGACCGATCTTCTGGAAATGAAGATCGAGAATTGGGCGATGGTTGTTCTTGCCTTGGCTTTCCTGCCGGCAGCTTTTCTGGTCGGCCTGTCCTGGCAGGTTTTGGGGTTGCATATTCTTGTCGGCTTCATGTGTCTTTCGGCAACATTCGGGATGTTTGCTGCCGGCTGGATGGGCGGCGGCGACGCAAAGTTGATTGCCGCAACCGCCCTCTGGTTCGGCCCTAGCATGATGGTCGTCGAATATCTGTTGATGGGCGCGCTGTTTGGCGGTGTGCTGACCCTGCTCATCCTGACGCTGCGCGGCAAACTGCTTCCCGCTACGGGGTTTGCCTTCGTCGATCGATTGATGGAGCAAAAGACCGGCATTCCTTACGGTGTGGCGCTCGGCGTCGCTGGTTTGTACGTCTACTCCCACAGCTTCTGGATGACGGCTGCGGTCGGTTGACTTGCTTGACGCCGCGGATGGGGGATTGCTGTAATGGCAATTATCGGCGGCTCATCAGGCGGATGGCCTCGCCGACGATCCCGCGGCGGAACAACAGCACGCAGAGAACGAAAATGACGCCGATGATCACCGTCACCGGGACATTGGACGTCGCAAAATAGTTCTGCATCGTCACCACCAGAGCCGCGCCGACCGAGGGACCGAAGATCGTGCCCATTCCGCCGAGCAGCGTCATCAGCACCACTTCGCCGGACATCTGCCAGGCCACGTCGGTGAGAGTGGCGATCTGCAGGACGATCGCCTTCATCGCGCCGGCAAGCCCTGCGATCGTCGCGGACATCACGAAGGCCGCGAGCTTGTAGCGCTCGACCCGGTAGCCGAGCGAGATCGCCCGGTTCTCGTTTTCGCGAATCGCCTGCAGCACGTGGCCGAAGGGCGAGTGGACGATCCGCCAGACGGCGAAGAAGCCAAGGAGGAAGATCGCCAGCACGAAATAATAGATGTTGAGCGGCTGGTTGAGGTCGATCAGCCCGAGAAGATGGCCGCGTGGCACGTTCTGGATGCCGTCTTCGCCGTGGGTGAAGGGTGCCTGCAGGAAAATGAAAAAGACCATTTGTGACAGGGCAAGGGTAACCATGGCGAAATAGATGCCCTGGCGGCGAATCGCGAGAAGGCCGATCAACAGCCCCATCACGCCGGCTCCGGCCGCGGCCAGAAGGATCGCCGAAAGCGGCTCGAAGCCCCAGACCTTGACGGCATGGGCGGCGAAATAGGCCGCGCCGCCGAAGAACGCCGCATGGCCGAAGGACAACAGCCCGACATAGCCGAGCAGCAGGTTGAAGGCGGTGGCAAACAGCGCGAAGCACAGCACCGTCATGATGAAAACGGGATAGACGAAGAACGGTGCGGCACACAGTCCGGCGACGGCGATAAGCGCGATGACGACACCGATGGCGGACCGGCTGCGCTGACGGGCGTGGGGATGGGCCGTCGCCGGCCGCTCGCCGCTCGCCGTCACGCCGGATCCTGAGAGACTTGTCATCGTCAAACCTCCTTGCCGAACAGGCCGGCCGGGCGAAGCATCAGCACCACGGCCATGATGACGAAGACGACGATATTCGAGGCTTCGGGATAGAAGACTTTGGTGAGGCCCTCGAGAATACCGAGCACATAGCCGGTGATGATGGCCCCGCCGATCGAGCCCATGCCGCCGATGACGACGACGGCAAAGACGATGATGATCAGATTCGAGCCCATCAGCGGCGAGACCTGGTAAACCGGCGCGGCGAGTACGCCGGCGAGGCCGGCAAGCCCCGCGCCGAGAGCGTAGGTGAGGGTGAGGAGCAGTGGCACGTTGACGCCGAAGGCCTGGACGAGCTGCGGATTTTCGGTCGCCGCCCGCAGATAGGCGCCAAGCCGGGTTTTCTCGATCAGCAGCCAGACGGCGAGGCAGATGACGATCGAGGCGACAACGACAAAGCCGCGATAGTTCGGCAGGAACATGAAGCCGAGATTGGTGCCGCCGGCAAGAATCTGCGGGCCCGAATAGGGCTGTCCGGCCGCGCCGAAATACCAGCGGAAGCTGCCTTCGAGAATCAGCGCCAGACCGAAGGTGAAGAGCAGGCCGTAGAGATGGTCGAGATCGTAAAGCCGCGACAGCATGGTGCGCTCGATGAGAGCCGAGATCGCGGCGACGATCAGCGGCGCGATCACCAGCGCCGGCCAGAAGCCGATGCCGGTATAGGCCAGCAGCAGATAGGCGGCGAAGGCGCCGAGCATGTACTGCGCGCCATGGGCGAAGTTGATGACGCGCAAGAGCCCGAAGATCACCGCCAAACCGAGCGAGAGAAGCGCGTAGAACGAGCCGTTGATGAATCCGATCAGCAACTGGCCGAGGAGTGCGGGGAGCGGAATGCCGAAGATCATCGTCATCGTGCCGGCTCCTCAAACGCCCACGACGTCGTGGAGGCGGTCCATCTTGGCATGGAGTTCGCTGGTCGGGAAGCTTTCCAGGATGTGCCCGTCCTCCATCAGATAGAAGCGATCGGCGACCTTGCGGGCGAAGCGGAAATTCTGTTCGACGAGCAACAGCGTCATGCCCTTCTTCTTCAGCTCGATCAGCACGTCGCCGATCCGCTGGATAATCACCGGCGCCAGGCCCTCGGTCGGCTCGTCGAGCAGGATGATCTTGACGCCGGTCCTGAGGATTCGCGCGATCGCCAGCATCTGCTGTTCGCCGCCCGACAATTTCGTGCCCGGCGAATTGCGCCGCTCGGCGAGATTGGGAAACAGCGAGTAGATCTCCTCGACGCTCATGCCGCCCGCGGCGACGCGCGGCGGCAGCATCAGGTTTTCCGCGACCGACAGCGAGGCGAAGATGCCGCGCTCTTCCGGCACGTAGCCGATGCCGGCATGGGCGGTGCGATGCACCGGCACTTTCGACATGTCCTTGCCGGCGATGCGGATCTCCCCTTCGCGCCGCGGCAGAAGGTTCATGATCGCACGCAAGGTCGAGGTCTTGCCGGCGCCGTTACGGCCGATCAGGGTGATCGTCTCACCCTCCATCAGGTCGAGCGAGACACCGTGCAGCACATGGCTTTCGCCGTACCAGCCATTGAGATCGCGCAGTTTGAGAAGCGGCTCGGCGCCGGTCGTCCTACTCATCCTCGCTCCCCATATAGGCTTCGCGTACCCGGGCATCGCTGCTGACGCTGGCATAGTCGCCTTCGGCGAGGATTTCGCCGCGCGCGAGCACCGTCACCTGGTCGCAAAGATCGGCGACGACGTTGAGATTGTGTTCGACCATCACCACGGTGCGGCCCTTGGCAATGCGCCGGATGAGGTCGGAGATGCGGCCGATGTCCTCGACGCCCATGCCCGCCATCGGTTCGTCGAACAGGAGAACCGGCGGGTCGAGCGCCAAGGTCGTCGCGATCTCGAGGGCGCGCTTGCGGCCATAGGGCAGCTCCGCGGCGTCGTGACCGGCAAAGGCGGTGAGGCCGACCGCCTCGATCAGTTGATGGGCCTCGTCGTTCAGCCGGTCGAGCATGCGGTTGGAGCGCCAGAACTGGGTGCCGAGATGGGCCTTGCGCTGCAGTGCCACCCGCACATTGTCGAGGACGGTCAGATGCGGAAAGACGGCGGAGATCTGGAATGAACGCACCAGGCCCATGCGGGCGACGTCGGCGGGTCTGACGCCGGTGATGTCGCGGCCTTGGAAGACGATGGTTCCCGCCGTCGGCGTCAGGAACTTGGTCAACAGATTGAAGACGGTGGTCTTGCCGGCGCCGTTCGGCCCGATCAAGGCGTGGATCGTGCCCTCGTGAATGTCGAGATCGACCTTGTTCACGGCTTTGAAGCCGAAGAACTCTTTGGTCAGTCCCTTGGCGGATAAGATGGCGTCGGCAGCCGCGTTCATAGACTGGTGTGCCTTCTTGGGTTCGGCGGCAGATTAGACTGCCGCCGGGCGAGCGGGGATCGGAAAGCTTTCTGCCTGACCATGCCGGCGCCGCCAGGACGGGGCGCCGGCTCGGTGTCCGGGCATCACTTGCCGAACGCGGACACGTCGCAGCCGGAGTCCTTCACGGACAGGAAGGCGTCCTTGCCGGGCACGGTGGCGACTTCGTTGTAATAGTCCCACTTGCCCTTCATCTCGTCCGGCTTCTTCACCTGGAAGAGATACATGTCGTAGACCATGCGGCCGTTGGCCTGCACATGGCCATTCTTGGCGAAGAGATCGTGCACCGGCATCTCGTGCAGCTGCTTGGCGACCGCCTTGGTCTCGTCGGTCCCGGCGGCCTTCACCGCCTTCAGATATTGCAGCACCGCCGAATACGTCCCGGCCTGGATCATGTTCGGCATGCGGCCGGTCCGCTCCATGAAGCGCTTGCCGAATTCGCGGTTCTTGTCGTTCTGGTCCCAGTACCAGCCTTCGGTCAGGTTCAGGCCCTGGGCCGCTTCGGCGCCCAGGCCATGCACTTCGGCGAGGGTGAAGAGCAGGGCGGCGAGCTTCTGTCCGCCCTGGACGATGCCGAATTCGGAGGCCTGCTTGATGGCGTTGGCCGTATCGAGGCCAGCATTGGCGAGGCCGATGACCTTGGCGCCGGACGACTGGGCCTGCAGCAGGAACGAGGAAAAGTCGGTGGTCGCCAGCGGGTGGCGAACCTCGCCAAGCACCTTGCCGCCATTGGCCTTGACGAAGTCCGCCGTCTGCTGTTCGAGCGAATAGCCAAAGGCGTAGTCGGCGGTCAGGAAGAACCAGCTGTCGCCGCCCGCCTTGACCAGCGCACCGCCGGTGCCGACCGCGAGCGCATGGGTGTCATAGGCCCAGTGGAAGCCGTAGGGACTGCACTGCTTGCCGGTCAACTCCGTCGTCGCCGCGCCGGTGACGATGTCGATTTTGCCCTTTTCCTTCGATAGACCCTGCACCGCCAGCGCGACGGACGAGGTCGTCAGCTCCATGATCGCATCGACCTGTTTGGTGTCGTACCACTCGCGGGCTATGTTGACGGCGATGTCGGGCTTGTTCTGATGGTCGGCGTCGATGATCTCGATCGGCTTGTCGAGCACCTTGCCGCCGAAATCCTCGACGGCCATCTTGGCGGCTTCGACCGACCACTTGCCGCCGAAGTCGGCATAGACGCCGGACTGGTCGTTCAGGATGCCGATCTTGACGACGCCATCTGACACCTCTTGGGCAACTGCCGCTGCCGGGGCCATCACGCCGGCAACGAGGATCGCCGCAAGCACGGTCTTATCGATGCGCATGGATATTCCTCCCAATTGTAAAGCCGAAGAACCGTTTGCTCCCAAGTTCTCCAGATTACCTTGAATGAAGGCCAGCGCCCCCGGGTCTGTCAACAGTACCAGTGGCGTTCGGTCCGGATAATCGGGAGTTTTCCAACTTTAGTCTGAGGAGGCGTCGGTGTGCTGCCGAATGATCTTTGCCGGCAGCGCGTTCGTCTGGCGCGATCGGGCAGCTTTTCTGGCAATTCGAGCATCGGCCCGAAGATCGGAATCGATTTTCGGCAAAGCACGATGCTCGAATCAATGAGTGAGAGCGCCCTGCGCATGGTCGGGCGCAGGGCGCTCTAAGATGCGACGACGTGGGTGTCGCTGCCGGTCTTTGCGGCGCTTTGAGACTTGACCCGTCGCGGATTGCTCTGCAGTCCGTTGGCTTTTGTGATCCATCGGTCGTCGCCGGCGAGCCAGCGCGACAGCCGCGCGACGACAATGTGCCGATTGAGATCGTAGCGGGGGTCGCCGCTGCGGCGAAACCGGATCTGGCGCCGCAACTCGCCGGCCACCCGGTGGCTCGCGTGGCGGCGCTCGTCAGGATCGAGGCGGCTCGGATCGTCGGCCTTTGCCGCCGCCACGAGGCTCGGCCCGGCTGCGCCGAAGCGCCGCAGCGCGGCTTGCAGCTCCAGGCGCTCGGTCAGGATGCGGTCGGCGCGACGGCGCTCTTCCATTTCGCGGCGGATCTTCGCCGTGAACGCGGCCAGGAGCGGCGGGAGATCGATTTGGTTCGACATGACGAATTCCGTTTCGCAAACACCTGCGAACCATTCGCCGACCCATGCCGGGTGGGGATAACTTCCTTGCCGAGGCGGGGTCGTCAGTCGCAAAAATCGAGTGGATGGAGACGATTCATTCGATCATCCCCTTGCAATCGAGGCCAAAATAGGAACATATTCATATATCAATTTGAGTTCCTTACAAAGCGATGACAGATAAGGAGTCAGGCGCGATGTCATTTGAGCTTTCCGACCCCGCCCGAAATGCGGTTGAGAGCCGGTTGCGTATGCCGTCGGCGCTCCGCGGCGGCCCGGGGGCGAGGCGGGCCCGGCCGCCCGCCAATTTGGAGCCTGAGGCAGAGCCCTTTATGGCTGGCGGGCTGATCGCCGGCCTCCGACGCGACATGGCCGGCGAAGCCTGCGGCTTGGTGCAGGAGGTCGTCAGCATCGTTTTCGACGTGCCGCTTGCAGAGATCCGGCGGGCCAATCGCTGCCAGAGCCGGATCTGCGACGCGCGCCATGTCGCAATGTATCTTGCCAACACCACCTTCGGCATTTCGCTGTCACGTGTTGCTCGCGCCTTCGGTCGTGAGCGCACCACGGTCGCTCATGCGGTGCGCCGGGTGGAGGACAAACGCGACGACCAAAGTTTCGATGCGCGGCTGGAGCGGCTCGAGGCGCTCTTGGCCGCGATCGGCCGCGCAATCGAGGTTGGCCGAACCGGCCGCGCCGCGGTCGGAGGCGGTCGCTGATGGCGCAGGTGGATTTTAACGCTGAGGAAACGCCGCTCACCCGGTTGGCGACACGCCGCGGCGCGGGGGGCGAGCCGTTCCTGTCGACCGCCGAGGCGATGGCGGGTGAGAAGATCCGGGTGGATTTCACCCGTGGCCAGATGGCGCCGGCGATCGGCCAGCGCTGGGACGGCATGCCACGCGCGCCGCGTCGGGGTGCGCTCGCCCATGAGCTTTCGGACACCGCGATCGATGCGCGCAGGCGGGTAGCGCAAGCCTGTGACGCGATCGGCCCGGAACTGTCGGGTCTGGTTCTCGACGTCTGTTGCTTTTTGAAAGGGCTGGAGACGGTCGAGAAGGAGCGGCGCTGGCCGGCCCGCTCGGCCAAGCTCCTGCTAAAAACCGGTCTGGCGATGCTGGCGCGCCATTACGGTTTCGACGGCGCGGTCTCGTCGCAGAAGGAGCGGCGCATGCGCCATTGGCGGGCGCCAGACACGGCGAAGGCATGAGGAGGGCGTCGATGTCAGGCCGCGGCGGCTCGGGCGTCGGTCTTGATCCGGGCCACCATCGAGCGCAGGCCGTTGGAGCGCTGCGGCGTCAGATGCTCCTGCAAGCCGAGTTGCGCGAACAGCGCCTCGGCGTCGGTGGCTTCGATCTCAGCCGGGGTGCGACCGGAAAACAGGGCCAAGGCGACGGCGACGAGACCTTTGACGATATGGGCGTCGGAATCGCCGCGAAAGCTCAGATGCGGAGGATGGGCGCCGTCACTCTCGCTGACCAGCCAGACCTGGCTGACGCAGCCGCGCACCTTGGTGGCCTCGCTCATCTCCTCAGGGGCGAGCGGCGGCAGTGCTCGGCCGAGCTCGATCAGATAGCGATAACGGTCCTCCCAATCGTCGAGAAGCTCGAAATCCGAGGTGATCTCGTCGATGCTCTGCATGGCCGCTCCCAAGGGACGAGGTTGGATTTTTGTTGCGCGACAAGGCCATGAGGGTCTGGCCCCTTTCGTCTCGCCGGCGTCGGGCAGGGGCCCGTGCGCCGCTCCGTTCGTCTCATATAGAGGGCTTGGCCTGCACTGTCAGTAGCGCGGAGCAGGCTGCGGGATCGGGATGTTGCTGGCGAAGCGCCGCTCCACCCGCGTCTCGGCATGGCGGGCATTCGGCAGCGGCCGGCCTGCGGCGGTGGGCAGGTTGTGGATTCGGGCCGCGGTCGGCGAGAGGCGCTCGGCCGCAAGCATCGTCGACGGCGCGCCTGGATTGGAGGGAAGGGCAATGGCCGGGATCGCCGCCGTCGTCATCGTGTCGGGATGCAGCTTGGCAATCCGCTGCTCGGGCTTGGTCTCCACTGCCGCGGCCGCGGCCGGGGCCGGCGAAGCCGCCGGCACGGCCGGGTTGGCCTCGCGCCGGCGGTTCATGGCGTCGTCGGCGAAATTATAGGCAAGCGCCATGCCGTCCTTGATCCGGTCGCCGGCAAAGCGGGCGACGTCCCTGCCGGCCGCGCAGGCCGAGGGGGCGCGAGCGCAGAAGTTCGACAGATCGGAAACCGCCGCCTGGGCGCCGTAGAGCAGCGCGAAGAGATTGACCGGATGATCGTCCTCGCCTCGACCGCCCGGCACGAACATGGCGATCAGGCCGAGAAAGAACGCACATTTGATGACGAAGCGGATCATCGCCTCTTACCCCGTTGGAATGTTCGCTGCCGCTTGCCGGTCTTGGCGCCGGGGGCGGTCTCGATGCAGCCATCATGCCAGGGGGATCGAAAGGGCACGTTGAAACTACGATGAAAATTTTAGCGAAATCCGATTGATTCGTCGTGATCGCAGCGTGGTGGCAACCCAGCGCGGCGGATCGGCCGAGGGTCACCATTCGTTAACCATAAAACCACCGTTTGACCCGTTCGAGCCCGTCGTTTTCTGGGGACTGCAAGCTTCAGGCAGGCCTTCCGGCAGGTTGTTTTATGGCTTCTTTAATGCGCGGGCGGCATGATCGGTTCCGTCGGTTGGAAGCGCCACGTATGACGCGGGTGACAAGGCCGGCCGATCCGGAATTTGCCAAGGTGAGACCAAGAATGCGGCAAGCGTCGAAGCGACCCAAGGACACGATCTGGCGTGTTCCAACGGCCGCAGTCCGCTTCCTGAAGCTGCGGCTCGACGAGTACGTGGCCCCGTCGGTCGCACCGGTGAGCGAGCGTCGCTTCCAGGCGGGCTTGCTACGCGTTCTTCTGCTGTCTTCGTTTCTCGTCGCTCTGTGCTTCCCGGTGCTTCTTGCCACCACGACCGGCTCCCCTTTGACCGCGCTGCCGCTCATCCTCGCGGCCCTCGCTTTGTCCTCGGCTGCCTGGCTGTCGCTGTCTGGCCGCGCCGATATGGTGCTCATGCTGTGGGGAACGATGGCGGCGGCTTTGTTCGGCTGGGCCGCGCTTCGCGGGGCCGTGACGCCAGAATTGTCGCTTTGCGTTCTGGCGATCCTGCCGATCGAAGCCTTGATCGCCAAGCGGGCGCGGTTAGCGGCCGGACTGTCGGTCGCCGCAGTCGGTTTCGGGGCGGTGGTGATCGCCGCGATGGCCAGGGCTGCCGTGGTCCCGCTTTCGGACTTGATGCTCTGCCTGATCGTCGCGCTCTACGGCATTCGCCTTGCCGGCCAAGCCGCACGGGCGGGCGCTGAGCGCTTAAAGCAAGGAGCGGTCCAGCCGCTCGATCCGCGCTTCGCCCGGCGTCAGGCGGCGGAAGAATTTCGCGCGGTGATCTTCGAAATCTCTCAGCGCGGCCGGATCGACCACGCGTCGAGCGCGGCGCGCGCGCTCCTGGCGGCCACTGCGTCGGGCCCCTCCGGCGGCACACTGACCGGTCGCTTGTTCGGCGAAATTTGCCACGTCGCCGATCGTCTCGCGGTGATGCAGGCGATCGATGTGGCCCGCGCCGGCGGCGTGCCGGCGACGATCGAGGCGCGCCTCGCCGCGGCTGACGGCGGCTTCAAGCGCTTTGGTCTGGAATTTGCCCATCAAGGCTCGAAGGATGACTTCGAGGATTACGACGTCTTCGTCTTCGCGCGCGAGATCGTCGTTCCGGACGCGCCGGACGAGACGGCGATCCGCGCCGACCTCGAAGCGGCGCGGGAGGCATCGGCCGCCAAGAGCCGGTTCCTGGCCACCGTCAGCCACGAGCTGCGCACGCCGCTGAACGCGATCATCGGCTTTTCCGACGTGCTCGATCAGGAGTATTTCGGCCGCTTCGAAAGCGACAAGCAGAAGGAATATGTCGGACTGATCCGCCATTCCGGCAAGCACCTTCTGTCGCTGGTGAACACGCTGCTCGACGTCTCCAAGATCGAGGCCGGCCGCTACGATCTCGAGCTGGAAATCTTCGATCTGTCGACATTGATGGTCGAGATCGGCGACCTGATGCGCGAGGAGGCGCGGCGCAAAGACCTCCGCATCGATGTCAGGGCCGCGCCTGGCCTCGATCTCGTCGCCGACCGCCGCGCCTGCCATCAAATCCTGCTGAATCTCGTCGCCAATGCGGTGAAGTTCACCGATGCCGGGGTCGTCACGATCGAAAGCCGGCTCCACAATGGTCTGTGCGAATTGCTGGTCAGCGATACCGGAATCGGCATTGCCGAAGCCGATCTCGAGCGTCTCGGCATGCCGTTTGTCCAGCTCTCTTCGGGCGTCTCGCGCCGTTATGAAGGCACCGGCCTTGGCCTGTCTCTGGTCAAAGGTCTGGCTGAACTCCACGGCGGCAGAATGACGGTCGAAAGCCAGCCTGGCATCGGCACGATGGTCACCATCGCCCTGCCGGTCGCTGGACCTGCGATTGCCGCCGGCCCATCCGCTTCCATCCCAGAAAACATCGTCGCGTTGAGTGATGCCCGCAGCAAAACGAACTCCCAAGCGCAAACCCGCGAAGAACGCCGCTCGGCGTGAATCCGGTCTGCTCGCAGGTGTGGCGGCGCTCGCGGTGCGAGGCGCCCATAGCTTTGCGCGCCTCGTCGCGAGCCGCCCCGCGACGTCCGTCGGCAGTGCGGCCTTCATCGTGCTGTTCGCCGCCGTTTCGGTCAACGGTCTCTATGAGCAGCATGGGCGTCATCCCAATCCGATGCTGATCACCCGCACCGCGGCCCTCAAAACTGTGCGGGCGCCGGCGCCGAGCGATCGTCCCGAGCCGGAATCGCCAGCGGCCGCATCGGCTTCGCAAACGGCCAAGGCGCCTGTCGCGGCGCCGCTGCGCCAATCCGCGCAGAGGGACAAAGCCGACAAGATTCCGGCGCCGGCGCCGCGCCCGCTGGAAACGCCCGATCCCGAGCAGACCGCCTCGATCGAGGCGGTGCAGGGAGGGCGGGTCGTCCCGGCGCCGCGCCCGCCGGTCGACCCTGCCGAGCAGGCCGTCGATCATCGTCTGGCCGCCCTCAGCCCGATCGAGCGGGTCAAGCGGATCCAGGCGGCGTTGACCGCCGCTCAGGTCGCGCAACTCGAGCCCGACGGCATTGTCGGCGAGAAGACCCGCACCGCGATCCGCACCTTCCAGGCGCTCGAGGGCATGGATGTGAATGGCGAACCGAACTTGCAGTTGCTGAGGCGCATGGCGCGGATCGGCCTCGTGCACTGATCCCGGCGATGCCGGCGGCGACATTGCCGTAAAGGCTTGCCGCCGGATGGCTTTCGCTTTTCAGGGCGATGCTCTACTGCGGCTCTCATGCGGATCACCAGCGAACTCTTCGTTGCCCAATTGTCGCGCCGGCTCTTTGCTGCGGGCGAATTCGCGGCTGTGCTGAGGCGGGGGGCGGACGCCGCAGGGGCGATTTTCGTCATCGCCCGGCCGCGTAGCGGCGCAGTGCGTCTGTTCGGGCCGGCGGTGCAGAGCCTGTCCAGCGAGAGCGCCTCGCGTCTCTTTATGGAAGAATCGGCGGGCGACGACGCGGCGATTGATCAGCGGTTTGAGCGCGAGGCCCGTTTCGACCCTGATTTCTGGGTGATCGAGATCGAGACCGATCGGCCTGAAGACTTCATTGACATCGTCGACGGCTGACCGCGGCATCATCGGCCCAGACCGGCTATCGGCTCTGTGATCGCAGGGCGCCCGCACCGCCTGCGACCGTGGCGTGGGAGAGACGGATACGGGCTGGATCGTCGCAAAACCCGGCGAAAGCCGCGGACGTTCGGAGGCTCGCTGGTCCATGACGCTTGGGGGCGGCAAGTTCCACGATAGTTTCAAATGATGAAATCGCCAGACCGCCGGAGCAAGTGACGACAGGAACCGAAGCCCGTGTACGAGCGCGCCGTCAAACGTCTGGAAGACCCCGAATTGATCAGTGCCCTCGTCACAGCGCTTTTGAAAGCCGGATATGACCGCGATACGATCGAGAACGCGCTGATCCGTCAGGCGCCGGTGGATCTCGATGTTCTGGCCGATTGCTACGAGCGGCTGGCTGCTGCCGGTGCGGCGTTGCACGAGGCCGCCGGCGAGCCGCCGGTGATCCGCAGCAGTCGCGCGGCCTGACGATCACCCCGCGGATCACACCGCTCCGCGCCTTTGCCTGATTCGACCACATCTAGCGCGCCGTGCGCTCAATAGGACGCGCACAGGACGCGCACTCTGATTGAGTCGACGCATCGTGCTTTCCAAGAATCGATTCCGATTTTCGGGCCGATGCTCAGAGCGATGCGCCATCCGACGCATCGCTTTTGTTCGCCAGGGGACGGCCGCTTAACTGGCGCGGCTTTCACCGGCGTCCTCGATCGCGTCCTTCAGCACCGGCGTCGCCATGCCGGCCATCACCGCGTGAATGTCGACGCTGCCGACCGTCTTGCCGCTCTTGTCGGTGACCTCGGCCCGATCGACACCTTCTTCGGTCATACGTCGCGCCACCTCTTCGAGCACGGTGTTTTCGGGCACCGAGATCGCCTCACTGGACGGGTTCGCAGTTGCCGCCGGCTGCGTGCTGTCCATGATCGTGCCGGCCTCGATCACCCGTCCGCGATTGACCTCTCGTACGAAGGACGAGATGTAATCGTCGGCTGGGTCGAGGACGATCTCTTGGCCGGTGCCCTGCTGGACGATCTCGCCGTCGCGCAAGATTGCGATCCGGTCGCCGAGGCGTAGCGCCTCGTCGAGATCGTGGGTGATGAAGACGATGGTCTTCGACAGCTCCTTTTGAAGATCGAGCAGCACCGATTGCATGTCGGTGCGGATCAGCGGATCGAGGGCCGAAAAGGCCTCGTCCATGAGCAGGATGTCGGCGTCCGTCGCCAGCGCCCGGGCAAGGCCGACGCGCTGCTGCATGCCGCCGGAGAGTTGGGCCGGATAGTTGTCCTCGTAGCCGGCAAGGCCCACCCGCTCGATCCAGCGTGAGGCACCCTGGCGCTGCTCGGCCTTGGACTTGCCCATCACATGCAGGCCATAGGCGACATTGTCGACCACCGTCTTGTGCGGCAGCAGGGCGAAGCGCTGGAAGACCATGGAGATTTTGTGCCGGCGAAAATCCCGCAGCTGGCGCTCTGACATTTTGAGGACGTCCTCGCCCTCGACGATGACTTCGCCGGCGGAGGGTTCGATCAGCCGGTTGAGATGGCGGATCAGCGTCGACTTGCCGGAGCCCGACAGGCCCATCACCACCTGAATGCCGCCGGCCGGCATGTCGATGTTGATGTCCTTCAGGCCGAGCACATGGCCATGCTCGGCGAGAAGATCGCTTTTCGACAGGCCTTGTTTGACCTTCTCGACCATCGCCCGGTCGTTGCCGCCGAAGATCTTGTAGAGGTGGCGGATCTGGATTGCGGTCTCAGCCATGGGAAGCCTCCCGGTGGCGCTGCAGCCGTTTGCCATAGGCCTGGCTGGTTCGGTCGAAGATGATGGCGATGGCAACGATCGCCATACCGTTGAGGACACCTTGGGTGAAGTACTGGTTGGTGATCGCCTGCAGCACCGGCTGTCCCAATCCGCGCACGCCGATCAGCGAGGCGACGACGACCATCGCGAGGGCCATCATGATGGTCTGGTTGATGCCGGCCATGATGGTTGGCAGCGACAGCGGCAGCTGCACTTCGATCAGCTTCTGCCAGCCGGAGGAGCCGAAGGCGTTGGCGGCTTCGAGCACCTCCTTGTCGACCAGGCGAATGCCGAGATTGGTCAGCCGGATGATCGGCGGCATGGCATAGATGACGACGACGATGAGGCCCGGAATGATGCCGATGCCGAGCAGCATGACGATCGGGATGAGATAGACGAAGGAGGGCATGGTCTGCATCACGTCGAGGATCGGATTGATCGCGGCCTGCAGCTTGTCGGAGCGCGACATGGCGATGCCGATCGGCATGCCGATCAGGATCGACAAAAAGGTACAGACGGTGATGATCGACAAGGTGCTCATCGTGTCCTCCCACATGCCGAACATGCCGATCAGAACGAGCGCGACGAGGGTGCCGATGGTGATCTTGATCGAACGGCTGGCGAACCAGACGATGGCGACGATGACGGCCAACACGATCCACCAGGGTGTATGAATCAGAAGGTTTTCAAACCAGAGCAGGAAATCCAGCAGCGGGCGGAAGAAGCTTTCGATCGAATCTCCCCAGGCGCGGGAGAAGGCGCGGTAATGCTGGTCGATGTTGCGCGACAAAAGCCGTAGATCGCGACCGGCGATTTGAGGAAATTCGAGCATCCAGCTCGGGAGGCCTTTGAACACGGATTCCAAATGTCAGGTTTCCTTGTTTTTGCGGAGCTTGTCTGCTCCGTCCGGATTGTTGGTGACGCTGCGCGAGGCGCGATCGGTCGCAAAAAGACCCCGGACGATCTGCACCGTCCGGGGCCAAGTCAGGTTTATGGCAAAAGAGTCGACGTTGGGGTCGCAGTCCCGGCCTCAGCCAGATCGCGGCGCCGACCGCCATTGTTCGCGGAAGGCATGACCTCCTGCGGCAATCCGTGCAAGACTGGCCGTTTCGCCAAGCCCGTCACCTCAAAGCGCGCCCTTGATCTTCTTGGCGGCCTCCGGCGAGACCCACTTGGTCCAAATGTCGGCGTTGTTCTCCAGGAAATGATAGGCGGTGTCCTCGCCGGTCGCCTGATTGTCTTCCTTCCAGGCCAGAAGCTTGTTGACCGTCTCATTGTGCCAGGAGCGGGTGTCGAAATATTCCTTCACGCCATTCGTCATCTTTTCGATCTTCGGCGTGACGATCGTGTAGACCTCGGACTTGGTCCAGGCATTCTTCTTCGGATCCGCGCAGTCGGCGACGGTGGTGCAGCTCTGCCATTCCTTGGCGTCGTATTTCACGCCGAAGTCGAGCTTGACCATCGGATATTTGCCGAGAATGGCGGTCGGCGCCCAGTAATAGCCGAACCACGGCTCCTTCTTCTCGTAAGCGTTGGCGATCGAGCCGTCGAGGCCGGCGGCCGAGCCGGTATCGACCAGGACGAAGCCCTTTTCGCCGGCCTTATAAGCCTTGAAGAGATTGGCCGAGGTGATCTGGCAGCCCCAGCCCGCAGGGCAGTTGTAGAAGGCTCCCTTGGACGGATCTTCCTTCGAGGGGAACAATTCCGGATGGCTGAAGGCGTCCTCGACGGTTTTGATCTCGGGATGCGCCTCGGCCATGTATTTCGGAATCCAGAAGCCTTCCTCGCCGCCGTCCTTGAGGACCTCGGAGGCGAAGAACACACGCTTCTCGTCGGCGGCCTTGTCGATCTGCTCGCGGAACTGATTGACCCACATCTCCGGCGCAACGTCGGGTTCCTGCTTTTCCGTCATCGACGAGAAGGTCGGCATCGTATCGCCGGGAACCAGCGTGACGTCGCAGCCGTAACCCTCCTTGAGGACGATCTTGTCGATATTGGCCATGACCTCGGCCGAAGCCCAGTTCATGTTCGAAATCGTGACGTTGCAGCTGTCCTGCGCCTGAGCGGCCGGTGCCAGGCCAAGCAACGCGGTTGCGATGACAGACGATGCCAGGAAATGTTTCATGGGTTCTCCCTGAGATAACGACCAAGACGAGAATTGCAGGAATTACCGTAAAGATCGTCGAGAAGATGCATGGATGATTACGAGATCATTCATCGCTGATTTGCCCGGCCGATCAATCGCCGTGGCGTGACGGTGACAAGGCTAGACTTTGTGGCGCCGCATGCCAACCGGCCACATTCAGAAATTCTTCAAAAAATTCGGATTTTCTGACGCATGCGCTGTTTTGCCCGATCTGGACTGGGCAGTGCGCCGCAGATCAAGATGGTTGCAAATCGGCGGCGCACCGTCATACTGCACTGCACAATACTCTTGGATGGGCACGACTGATCGAATCCCACAGGGAGACTGCGCGTGCACAATGACAACTCGCTTCAGGTTTTGGCGCTGGATGCTGCAAAGTCAGCCCGCGACCGGGCATCGACTCCGGAGGCGGCGCCATCGACGCTCGATGCGGTCATGACCATGCTTTACGAGGTGCCTCTGGTCCTGGCGCTCCGCATTCCCAAGCTGATGAGCGAGACCGGGACGTTTTCGCCGCTTGAGCGGACCGAAACCCGTCAGGCGATCGTTGAAAAATCCGGGGCTGCGTTCGAGGGCGCGGTAGCCGCTCAGGTCGCTGCGATCGCGGCTCTTTTGACCTTGCAGGCGGAAACCATGAGCGGGCGTTTGATGCCCTGGCATGTCTTCGGCGCGGTCGATGCGGTCGTTGCCGCGGGGCTGGCGCCGAGCGTCGAGCGTCTCCGGGCCAATGACGATCGCCTTTCTCGCGAGCGTTGAGACCGCTGGGGCAAGATGGTTTGAGGCTTTCGGTCAGGCACCGCTTTCGTGTGTCGGGCGCGGGCATTTCGGATCGAACGTCATCCCACGGACTATTTCTGCCGTGGTAAAGAGAACGGTAACAGACTTCGGATAAACCTTGTTTCGACACCGGATGTCGCCGGCCTCGAAGAAGGTCTTGCGTGTCGAGGCGCTACATCCGGTGTTCGTTCTGACTATTGTTGTTGCGTTTACGTGTTTCGTTGCAGAGCGAGGGCGATAGGCTTCGATTCTTTCTTTCGATTTGAAAGGCTTGATTCGCGCGCTGTAGTCATTTTCGCTTTTTTAAAGGCCGTTCTGGAGCCGAATCTTAGCGCGCCGTGGTTTGATCGGACGCATCAGGCATGAGGCTGTCGCGAGCCTTCTGGCCACAAAGCGACAGACCCTGCACGCGCTTTGCATGTCGACCGCCCGGCTTGTCATCGCCCAGCCAAGGCCGGCGCAATTTGCCGGACAAAATCGCACCGAGATGCAACGGTGCGGCGCGAATCGATCCAGATCGCCCATTATGCGCTGTTCAAACTGAACGCTATCGTCTAGTTCGAATCGTGAAGCATCAATTGGAGGCCTGTCTGCAGGGTCTCGAGTGGCACGATGCGACGTCTCACGGAGCGGGCGCGGCCTGCGTGGGATGTGGGGCAAGGCGGCGCGCGAAGGCGGCAACGCTTTCGATCGGAGGGTTCATGACGCGATCTGACCGGGCTGCGGCGCAAGCCGCGCCGGCCCGACCCGCGCGCGCCAAGGGCGGCCGACCGACGCGCGAGGAGGCAGCGCGCCGGCATCAGGCGATTCTCGACACCGCGACCCGATTGTTTCTCGACAAGGGCTTTGAGGGGACTTCGCTCGAGACTGTCGCCGATCTCGCGGGCGTCAGCAAGGCGACGGTCTACGCTCAATATACCGACAAACGCAGCTTGTTCAGTGAAGTCCTGCGGCAGCGGATCGCCGCGTGGTTGGAGCCTTTGTCGCAATTTGCCGAAGCCGAATCCGAAGATTCGGGCTGCCGCAAAAGCCTTGCCGACAAGCTCGACGACGTCAGTCGCTACATGATCGACAACCTCCGCACGCCCGAAACGATCTCCCTCCAGCGCAGCCTGATCGCGACGGCGCCGGACTTTCCCGAATTGGCAGAGCTTGCCGAAAAGGAAGGCTGGCGACGTGCGGTCCGGGCGGTGGCGACGCTGCTCGAGCAGCACGCGGCGCGCGGTGAGATCAGGGTGGCCGATCCCGAGCAGGCGGCCGATCTGTTTCTGTCGATGATCACGGCGCCCTACACCAGCTTGCCGCTGCTGCCGGCGCCGGATGTCGATGGAGAGGTCGAGCGCCGGCGCCGCGCCGCCCTTGTGCTGTTTCTCGCTGCCATTCGCCAGCACCGGGACGAGCCACGGCGCGATTGGCGATCCGCGCCAGCGTCTGCCGCGCCTTCAGCTCCATCGTCGCGTTGACATGGTCGCCGCGCGTTGCCGGGAGGCCGCCGGGCTGGAGCCCAGTGCCCGTAGGGGTCAGCGCGCCGTGCATCCGACAGGACGCACAAAGGACGCGCACTCTGATTGAGCCGATGCGTGAGCCGCTGATGATGGCGACGCTTGTGCCGAAGCGCTCGAGCATCGCCAGATCATGCTCCGGCCCATTTTGCGGGCCGACCCTCAAAGGCTGCCCGCAAAGCCGCGTTCGCGGTGCGGCTTGACGCGCCATTCCCCTGGCCTGTCTAGCCGGAGCCGTTCGGCCCAGGCGGCCAGAGCCCGAAGGCCACGGATCAGAGCCCGGTCATCTCCGCCGTGATGTCGACCGGCCTTTCTTCCTTGAGGGAGAGATTGGCCGCTTCGGCAAGGGCGAGCGCGTTGACGCCGTCCTGGACGCTCGCCGGTACCGGCTTGCCGTCGATCACCGCGTCGGCAAAGGCTGCCCACTCGATCTGATAGGCCCGCATGTAGCGCTCCAGGAAGAAGTGCATCGGCTTGGCCGTGGCAATGCCCTCGGCGGTCCATTTGGCGAGCTTGTTCTCGGTTTCGTTGCGCACCTCCAGCATGCCCTTCGAGCCGAGCAGCTCGAGCCGCTGATCGTAGCCGTAGGCGGCGCGGCGCGAGTTGCGGATGGTGGCGATGCGGCCATCCGCATAGCACAGCGTGACGACGGCGGTGTCGACGTCGCCGGCCTCTCCAATCGCCGGATCGACCAGGCAGGAGCCGGTGGCGATTAGGCTCTTCGGCAGGCCGAAGAAGAAGCTGCAAAGGTCGAGATCATGGATCATCATGTCCCGATAAAGACCGCCGGAGACCTTGACGTAGGACAGCGGCGGCGGGCCGGGATCGAAGGAGGTGATGGCGAGCAGCTCGCCCTTGCCGATCTCGCCGGCGTCGAGGGCCTGTTTGACGGCGGCAAAGTTTGGATCGAAGCGGCGGTTGAAACCCATCATCACCGGCTTGGCCGATCCGCTGGCGATGGCGCGGACTTTCAGGGCCCGCTCCAGCGAAAGATCGATGGGCTTTTCGCAGAAGATCGCCTTGCCGGCCGCAACGCCCTGTTCGATCAGCTCGGCGTGGGTGTTGGTGGAAGAGGCGATCAGGATCGCGTCGATCGCCGGATCGGCGAGGATCTCCTCCGGCGAGCGCACGGCGATGCCGTGGTCCTTGGCGAGCGCCTCGGCCGCCTCGGCGACGACGTCGGTGACGCAGGTCAGTTCGCTGCGCGGGTCGGCGCGGATCGAAGCGGCGTGGACCTTGCCGATGCGGCCGGCGCCGAAGAGTGCAACTTTCATGTCTTTCCTCCTTATCCTGGTCTGGCGGACGGGTGTGATGATGTCAGAGTTCAACGCGGCGGCCTTCGCGGGCCGAAACGTCAATGGCGTGGATCACGGCTTCGAAGGCGAGGGCGTCGGAGAAGCTCGGATAGGCCGGTGTGCCGGCCGCGATCGCCCGCACAAAGTTTGCGGCCTCGATGGTCTTCAAGTCGCCGAAGCCGAGCTGATGGCCGGGCGCGGGGCAAAAGGCGCCGTAGGGCGGATGTTCAGGGCCGGTGAGGATGGTGCGAAAGCCCTGCTGGCCGCGCGGTCCATCGTTGAGATAGAGTTGCAGCTCGTTCATCCTCTCCTGCGAAAAGGCGATCATGCCCTTGGTGCCGTGCACCTCGACGTCGAGCTTATTCTTACGGCCCCAGGCCGAGCGCGAGGAGACCAGCGTGCCCTGCGCGCCGTTGACAAATCGCAGGATCGCCGAGGCGGCATCCTCGTTCTCGACCTCGCCCCGGCCGTCACTGCCATCGGCTAGCGGCCGCGTCGCATGGATGATCTGGGTGTCGGCGATCAGGCTTTTGACCGGTCCCATCAGCCCGCAGGCCAGGGACACCAGATGGCAGCCGAGATCGCCGAGCGTGCCGAGGCCGGCATCGGCGCGCCTCGCCCGCCAAGTCCAGGCGAGATCGGGATCAGCCTGATAGTCCTCGTCGACGGCGCCGCGAAAATGCACCGGCCGGCCGATGACGCCGTCGCAAATCAGCCGCGTGGCGTGGGTGAAGGCCGGATTGTGGATGTAATTGTAGCCGACGATGGTGTGAACGCCCTTCGCCGTGGCGGCGCGTTCCATCGCCTCGGCCTCGGCGAGCCCCAGCGCCATCGGCTTTTCGCAATGCACATGCTTGCCGGCGGCGATCGCCGCAAGCGCCATCTCCTGATGCAGAGCGTTCGGCGTGGTGATCGCGACGATGTCGACGCCCGGATCTGCAACCAAGGCCCGCCAGTCGTCGGTGGCGCGAGAAAAACCGAACTGTCGGGCCATCGCCGCGGCGCGATCGGCGGGTGTATCGCAAAGACAGGCCAGGCGGATCTCCGGCAGGTCGCCGAACACCGCGCCGGCCGCGCGATAGGCCAGGGCATGAGCCTTGCCCATGAATCCGGTGCCGATAAGGCCGAGACCGACCGACATCTATCCTCCCAAATTTGGAATATCTATTCCATCCCTGGGATGCGCCTGTATAGTGGTTCTGTCAAGATGGGGAATGCGATGGCGTCGATGGTGAATGTTCAGGCGGGCGCGCCGGGCAGTGTGTCGGAATTGCTCGATCGGCTCGACGGTCTCGGCGGATCATTGCCGAAGCGGCTCGGCCAATGTGCCGAATTTTTGCGCCACAACATCCATCTCGTCGCCGTCTCCACCGTGGCGGATTTGGCCGCCGGCGCCGGGGTGCAGCCGTCAGCCTTCATGCGCTTTTGCCAAGCGCTCGGCTTTTCCGGTTTTTCCGAGATGCAGGCCCTGTTTCGGGCCGAATATACCCAGTTTCGCCCCGATTATGAGGAGCGCCTGTCACAGCTGCGCGAGCGTGGTTCGCAGGGGCCGGAGTGGCTTGCTGCAAGTTTCGCCGAGGCTGGGCACAAGTCCCTGGTTTCGTTAATGAATAGCCTGGACGGCGAGCGGCTTCGCCGCGCCGCGGCGGTGCTGACGGAGGCGGGGACGATCCATCTTGTCGGGCTGCGCCGGGCCTTCGCCATCGTCAGCTATATGGGCTACCTGCTCGACAAGATGCGGGTGCCGACGGTCATTCATCGCACGGCCGGCCAGATCGAGAGCGACCACGCGATGCGCCCTGGCGACGCGCTGTTTGCCGTCAGTTTCGCGCCGTTTTCCCAGGAGACGCTCGAACTCGCGGCGCGGGCGGGTGCGCGCGGCATTCCGGTCGTGGCGCTCAGCGACACGGCGGATTGTCCGATGCGCGACTGTGCCCGCGAGCTGTTGGTCGCCCGCGAAGTCGATGTCGGCGCCTTCCGGGTGCCGACAGCCGCGCTGACGCTTGCTACCGCCCTGGCGGTCGCCATCGGCGGCAGTCGTGAAAACAGCGATTGACATTCCGGGTCAGAGCAAGAAAAATAGAATAAATCTTCTAAAATGGCTCGGGAGGGTCCGGGAAGATCGCAAGGGTTCGGCCGTTCGTCGCCGGACGCGGCGGTTTCGGTTGCAAAGCGCATCGGATCATCCGAGTGATCGGATCATCGGCGGGAGGAGAGTGCATGAGCATCCTGAGGACATTCGCGGCCGCAGCTGTCGCCCGGACTGTCGCGGCCGTTGGTGATCGTTTCATCGTCCTCAATCGTGACACGATCCTCGGCGCTGCCACGCGTGGCGACATCATCGGCAACAAGCGGCGAGACATGTTGGCCGAAGGACGGGGGATGGCTGAACTCAAGGGCTCGCTCGGAGGCACTGTTTGATGACCAAGGATCTCGACCTCATCACCATCGGCCGATCCTCCGTCGACCTTTACGGCGGGCAGGTCGGCGGGCGGCTCGAGGACATGCGCAGCTTCGACAAATATGTCGGCGGCTCACCCACCAATATGGCGACCGGGACGGCGCGGCTCGGGCTGAAATCGGCGTTGATCACCCGGGTCGGCGACGAGCATATGGGCCGCTTTCTGATCGAGGAACTCGCCCGCGAGGGGGTCGACACCACCGGTGTCGTCACCGATCCGGAGCGGCTCACCGCCTTGGTGCTGCTCGGCATTCGCGACGACACCCAATTCCCGCTGATCTTCTATCGCGAGAACTGCGCCGATATGGCGTTGTGCGAGGACGATATCGACGAGGCCTTCATCGCCCGGGCTCGGGCCGTGGTTGCGACCGGCACCCATCTGAGCCATCCGCAGACCGAGGCCGCCGTCCTCAAGGCGATCCGCCTGGCGCGAAGCCACGGCGCACGCACCGCGCTCGACATCGACTATCGGCCGAATCTCTGGGGACTTGCCGGCCATGGCGCTGGCGAGGAGCGCTTCATCGCGTCTGCCAAGGTGACGGAAAAGCTGCAGTCGACGCTGCCCTTGTTCGATCTCATCGTCGGCACCGAGGAGGAGTTTCACATCGCCGGAGGCACCACCGATACCGTTGCGGCGCTGAAGGCGGTGCGCCAGGTTTCGGCCGCGACGCTCATCTGCAAACGCGGGGCGGCGGGCGCCGTCGCCTTCCCTGGCGATATTCCGGACCGCCTCGACGACGGTGAGGCCGGGCCGGGCTTTCCGATCGAGGTGTTCAACGTGCTTGGCGCCGGTGACGGCTTCATGTCCGGCCTCTTGAAAGGTTGGCTTGACGGCGAAAGCTGGCCGCGCGCGCTGGAATACGCCAATGCCTGCGGCGCCTTCGCCGTGTCGCGTCATGGCTGCACGCCGTCCTATCCGTCGCTCGCCGAACTGCAATTCTTCCTGAAGCGCGGCATCCAGGACAAAGCGCTGCGCAAGGATGCCGAGCTGGAGCAGATCCACTGGTCGACCAACCGCAAGGGCGACTGGCAGACCATGCGGGTCTTCGCCTTCGATCATCGGATGCAGCTCGAAGACCTTGACGGCGCGACGCCGGACAAGATCGGCGTCTTCAAGCAGCTGTGTCTCGATGCGGTCTTGGCGGTGCAGGGCGGGCGTTCCGGTTACGGCCTGCTTTGCGACGGCCGGCTCGGCCGTCAGGCGCTCTACCGTGCCGCGGGCCGGGGATTGTGGATCGGCCGGCCGGTCGAATGGCCGGGCTCGCGGCCGCTGCAATTTGAGCCGGAGATCGGCGCCGATTGCGGCGGATTGGCCGAATGGCCGGCCGAGCATGTGGTGAAATGCCTGTGTTTCTGTCATCCGGACGATGCGCCGGCGCTTTGGGCCGAGCAGGAACGTTCGGTGCGCCGGCTGTTCGAGTCCTGTCGGCGCAATCGTGTGGAATTTCTGCTTGAAGTCATTGCCTCGAAGGCGGGGCCCGTCGATGACGACACCACGGCCAAGGTGATCCGCCGCTTCTACGATCTCGGGATCTATCCGGATTGGTGGAAGCTGGAGCCGATGGTCAGCGAAGCGGCCTGGGAGAAGGCGTGCGCGGCGATCGCCGAAAACGATCCAAATGTGCGCGGCATCGTGCTGCTCGGCCTCGACGCGCCGGAAGAGGCCTTGAGGGAAAGCTTTGCGGCGGCGGCGCGCTTCCCCTTGGTGAAGGGATTTGCCGTCGGGCGTACGATCTTCGGTGCGGCGGCGAAGGCCTATATGACCGGCGATCTGACGCCAGAGGCGGCGGTCGCACAGATGGCGGAACGATACGGCCGCCTCTGCGCGCTATGGGACACCGCCCGCAGCGGCGCCGCAGACGGTGCGGCTCAAAATCGGGCCGGGGAGACGGCAGTATGATGACGATCAGACTCACCGCCGCACAGGCGATGGTGAAATATCTGGCCAACCAGATGACCGAGGACGGCATGCCCTTCCTCGCCGGGGTCTGGGCGATCTTCGGCCACGGCAATGTCGCCGGCATCGGCGAGGCGCTGCATGCCGAGCGCGAGGCGATCACCACTTATCGCGGCCACAACGAGCAGACGATGGCCCATGCGGCGATTGCCTTCGCCAAACAGTCCGGCCGGCGTCGGGCGATGGCGGTGACCTCGTCGATCGGCCCCGGCGCGACCAATATGGTGACGGCGGCGGCGCTCGCTCATGTCAATCGCCTGCCGCTGCTGCTCATTCCGGGCGACGTCTTTGCCGGTCGCGGGCCCGATCCGGTGTTGCAGCAGATCGAAGCCTTCACCGATGGCACGGTCTCGGCGAATGACTGCTTTCGGCCGGTCACCCGCTATTTCGACCGCATCACGCGGCCGGAACAGCTGTTGACGGCGTTGCCGCGGGCCTTCCGGGTGATGACGGATCCGGCCGATTGCGGGCCGGTCTGCCTTGCCTTTTGCCAAGACGTTCAGGCCGAGGCCTATGATTATCCGGTGAGCTTCTTTGCGCCAAACGTCTGGCGCAGCCGCCGACCGCATCCCGATCCGGTCGAGCTTGCGGCGGTCGTCCATCTCCTCAAGGCAGCCAAGAAGCCGGTGATCGTCGCGGGCGGCGGCGTTCATTATTCCGGTGCGACGGCGGCACTCGAGGCGTTCGCCAGCAAGCACGCGATCCCGGTTGTCGAAAGCCAAGCCGGCAAGTCGGCGCTGGCCTGGGATCACGCCATGAATTTCGGCCCCGTCGGTGTCACCGGGGCGTCGTCGGCCAATATCGTCGCCGCCGAGGCCGATCTTGTGCTCGGCGTCGGCACGAGGTTTCAGGATTTTACCACCGGCTCGTGGAACCTCTTCCAAAACCCCGACCGCAAGCTCGTCTCGCTGAATGTCGCGGCCTATGACGCCATGAAGCACGGCGCCGAGCCGCTCTGCTGCGATGCCTTAGTCGGCCTCGAAATGCTCTCTCAGGTGCTCGGCGATCATCGTTTCAAGGCGCCGGCCGCCGCGTTGAAAGCCGAGTGGTTCGCGGCCGTCGATCCGTTGACCGCGGCGCCGGCGGGCAACGAATTGCCGAGCGACCAGCAGGTCATCGGCGCGGTGCAGCGGGCGAGCGGCCGGGATACGGTGGTGATGTGCGCGGCCGGCACCATGCCGGGCGAATTGCACAAGCTCTGGAAGGCGCCGCGCGCCGGCGCTTATCATATGGAATACGGCTATTCCTGCATGGGCTACGAGATCGCCGGTGCCCTCGGTATCAAGATGGCGGACCCCGATCGCGACGTTGTCTGCATGATCGGTGACGGGTCCTACATGATGGCGAATTCGGAACTCGCCACCGCCGTCATGCTCGGCCAGAAGATCACCGTCGTTTTGACCGACAATCGCGGTTATGGTTGCATCAATCGCCTGCAGATGGCTTGCGGTGGCGCGGAGTTCAACAATCTCCTCGACCACACCGAACACGTGAACGCCGCCCATATCGACTTTGCCGCCCATGCCGCCGCGATGGGTACGGCAGCGGTCCATGTCGCCTCGATCGCCGAATTGGAGGCGGCGCTGGAGCGGGCGAGGGCGGCGACGGGACCGTTCGTTGTCGTCATCGACACCGACCCTTATCCGTCGACCGAGCCAGGCGGACATTGGTGGGACGTCGCGGTGCCGGAAGTCTCGACGCGGGACGAAGTGCTGGCTGCCCGCAAAGCCTATGACGACCAGCTCAAGCTTCGGGCGGGCGGCTGATCCGCCCGGCGCCTTATTGCATCCCATCGTTTTCAAAGCTTTGGACGAACCATCCATGATCCGCTTCGGCACCAATCCTATCGCCTGGGCCAATGACGACGACCAGTCTCTCGGCGCTGACATTCCGACCGCACGCATTCTCGATGAAGCCGGGCGGCAGATCGGCTTTGACGGCATCGAGAATGGTCATCGCTGGCCGCAGGACGATCCCGCTGCGCTGAAGGCGCTGCTTTCCTCCTACGGCCTGGCCTTCATCTCGGGTTGGCACTCGCTCAATCTGCTCGCCCACTCGGTGGAAGCCGAAAAGGCCGCGATCGATCCCCATCTCGACAAGCTCCAGTACAACGACTGCAAGGTCTGCATCGTCTGCGAGACGTCGAATTCCGTGCAGGGGCTGGATGTTCCCTTGTCGGAGCGGCCGGTGCTGTCGGCCGGCGCGATGCAAGCGTTTGGCGAAAAGGTCGAGGCGATCGCCGCGCACTGCGCGTCCCGTGGGATCGACCTTGTCTATCACCACCACATGGGAACGGTGGTGCAAAGCCCGCAGGATATCGACGCCTTCATGGCGGCGACGGGGCCGGCCACCAAGCTGCTCTTCGACGCCGGCCACTGCTTTTTCGGCGGCGGCGATCCGGCCGCGGTGCTTGGCCGCCACATCGGCCGGGTGAAGCATTTCCACGCCAAGAACGTTCGCCCCGCGGTGCGTGCCAAGGTGGAGGGCGAGGGCCTCTCCTTCATGGACGGGGTGCGGGCCAGCGTCTTCACCGTGCCGGGCGATCAGGACGGGGCCGTGGATTTCGGCCCGCTGCTCAAGATCCTTGCCGATCATGCCTATGATGGCTGGATCGTCATCGAGGCGGAGCAGGACCCGGCGGTTCGCAATCCGCTACTCTACCAGACTCTTGGGCTGGCGACGCTGCGGCGTCTCGCCCGCGAAACCGGACTGACCAAAGGATGATGTGATGCCGCATCTGTTGCGCAAGCCTACCGGCACCAGCGGGAAGATCCACGCGATCACTCCCGAGACCGCCAAGGGGCCGCTGTCGCCCGACTGGGCTTATGTCGGCTTTTCGCTGTATCGGCTGGCGCCGGGTGAGAGCGCTCGGGAAGCGACGGGCGATCGTGAGGTCATCCTCGTCCTCGTCGAAGGCAAGGCGAGGCTGAGCGCTGGCGGCGAGGATTTCGGCGAGATGGGCGAGCGCCTGGACGTCTTCGAAAAGACGCCGCCCCACTGCCTGTATGTGCCGAATGACAGCGACTGGTCGGCCACCGCGACGACGGCCTGTACCTTGGCGGTCTGCACCGCGCCAGGCGCCGGCGGCCATCCTGCGGCGCGGATCGGGCCAACGGGCATTACGCTGACCGATCGCGGCAAGGGCACCAATCTGCGCCATATCAACGCCATCGCCATGGAAGAGCGGGACGTCGCCGACGCTCTTCTCGTCACCGAGGTCTTCACCCCCGCCGGCCATTGGTCATCCTATCCGCCGCACCGGCACGATGAAGACGCGTTTCCGGCGATGACCTATCTCGAAGAGACATATTACCATCGGCTCAACCCGGCGCAGGGTTACGGTCATCAGCGGGTCTTCACCGAAGACGGCAGCCTCGACGAGACGATGAGCGTGTCCAATCATGACGTCGTGCTGGTGCCGAAGGGCCATCACCCCTGCGCTGCGCCCTATGGTTATGAGATGTATTATCTCAACGTGATGGCCGGGCCGATGCGCAAATGGCGCTTCCAGAATCACCCCGATCACGACTGGATCGCCAAGCGCGATGCTGGCTGAGACCGCCATACGACAGCGACCGATGGGATAGGAACGCCGGGCGATGGATCATCGCCCGGCGTTTTGCGCTGCGATGGGGCGCGATCTGTGGCGGGTGGAGGCGAATGTTGCGGAGGAAGGGTGTTAAAGTATCGGCCCGAAAATCGGAATCGATTTTCGGCACAGCACGATGCGTCGATTCAAAGGGTCAGAGCGACCTTTCTGCGTCCGATCGGACGCAGGGCGCTCTAAGGCGAGCGCGCTGCAAAAAATGGCGTCATTCGAGGTCGTTTTAAGCAGGACGAAGACCCGGCATGGCGATAGGCGGCGTTGAAGCGGAGATGACCCATGCAAAAGAATAGGGTCCTGTGTGTTTCGGCATCTCAGTGCCTATCCCTTTTTTTAAAATACCTATCCATCGACCCCCTTCCGATCCTTGCCTTTCTCTCCTCATGATGCAGTCATCGATGGGAAGGAACCCTCATATGACCCGCCAATCGCGCGTCCACGTTCGTGTCGTATCGCCAATCACCACCCGCGGATTTCGGGACGTCGGCGTTTTGAAGACGCTTGAATATGACGGCCTGACGGTCAGCGGATCGCAGATCGACGTCGGTCCGGGGTCGATTGAATCGGAATTTGAGATCGCCCTGTCCGCGCCGGACACGATTGCCCGCATCATCGAAGCCGAGCGCGAGGGGGTCGATGCGGTTGTCATCGACTGCATGGCCGACCCGGCGCTGCGCGCGGCCAGGGAGGCGGTTCGCATTCCGGTTCTTGGCCCCTGCCAGGCGGGGATGCATGTCGCCGCGATGCTCGGCCACCGCTTCTCGGTGCTGACCGTGATGCGGCGTCTGCGGGCGCAGTTCGAGAACGCCGCCGCCCTCTACGGTGTCACCAGCCGCCTTGCCTCGGTGCGTCATCTCGAGATCCCGGTTCTGGAACTTGAAAGCGACATGGCCGCGACCCTCGACGTTCTGGCGCGGGAAGCGCGCATCGCGATCGAGGCGGATGGCGCCGAGGCTGTCGTGTTCGGTTGCACCGGCCTGCTTGGCTGCGCCTCGGCGCTTCGCGAGCGGCTGCTCGCGGAGGGTTTTGACATTCCGGTGATCGATCCGATCCCCAACGCGATCAACATTGCCGCCGCCCTGGTCCGTGGCGGATTGTCCCACAGCGCGCTCAGCTATCCCAAGCCGCCGCGCAAGAACCTGCCAGGCTATGATCGGCTGAACGACTTGCTGTTCCCGGGCAACTGAGGGGGCGCGCGAGGATGGCCGCAGCGATGAGCAAATCTGACGCCCTGGTGCTTGATCCGGCCCGGTCGATTGGCCGAAGGCCGGTCCGGCGCCCGATGCCGAAGCTCTGGCTCTTGGTGTTGCCGGCGAGCCTGTTCTTCCTCATCTTCTTCATTTTGCCCGTCGCCTCGCTGCTCGGCATGTCGTTCAACAAGACGATACCGGGCGTGCTTGGCTTCAGCAGCGCCCTGACCCTCGACAACTACGTTCGGATTTTCACGCGCTCACTCTATTTCGACGCGATCTTCCGCTCGGTCGGGATCGGTGTCCTCGTCTCGCTTGTCTGCCTGTTGCTCGGCTATCCGCTGGCTTACGTCATCGCCCGCACCAAGGTGCCGGCGCGCGTGACGGTGCTGACCATTCTCGTCCTGTCCTCAATGCAGCTCGACATGGTGATCCGGCTGTACGGCCTGATGGTTCTGCTTGGCGACAACGGTCTGATCAATCAGATGCTTTTGGCGTCTGGGCTTGTCTCCGCACCGTTGCACTTGATGTATAACACCTTTGGCGTCGTCGTCGGCCTCGTCCAGGTGACGCTGCCCTTCATGATCATGTCGCTGATCGGGGTGATCCGGCAGATCCCGCCGTCTTTCGAGGAAGCTGCCCGCTCGCTCGGCGCTTCGCGGGCGGCGGCGTTCCGGCATGTTGCGCTGCCCTTGTCGATGCCGGGGATCCTGTCGGGATCGCTTCTGGTCTTCGCCATGTCGATCTCCTCTTATGTGGTGCCGGCGCTGATGGGCGGCTGGAAGGTGTTGGTCCTGCCGATCCACGTCTATCAGCAGATCGCCGAGGCCGGGCGCTGGCAGTTCGGCGCCGCTATCGCCGCGGTCTTGTTCCTGACAAGTCTGCTCGCGGTCATCGTCTACGACCGGGCCGCCGCCTATATCGCCGGAGGACGCAGCTGATGCGTGATAGCAACGACGCGATCGCCTGGCCCTTCTATGTCGGCTCCGCGCTTGCGCTGATCGTCCTCGTCGTGCCGGTGCTGATCGTCATCCTCACCGGGCTGAATGCCGGCGACTACATGACGTTCCCGCCGCAGGGCCTGTCGCTGCGCTGGATCAAGTCTTTCCTAACCTCGCCGACCTTCGTGCCGGCCTATCTGTTTTCCTTTGGCCTTGCCGCCGCCACCATGGCGATCGCGACGGTCATCGGCACCATGGCGGCAATTTGGATCCAGCGGCGCGGCGGGCGGTTGGCGAAGATCTTGCGGGGGCTGTTCATCCTGCCGCTGGTGCTGCCGGGCGTGGTCATCGGCCTGGCGCTCTACGTCTTCTTGATCAGCACCGGTCTGCCGCTGGCGCGCACCTTCTACGGTCTCCTGGTCGGCCATGTGATCGTCACGACGCCGCTGGTGATCGCCACGGTGACGGCTGCTCTCGTCGATTTCGACCGTTCGCTGGAAGATGCGGCGCGCTCGCTCGGGGCAACGGCGTGGCAGGCCTTCTTTCGCATCACCCTGCCGCTGATTTCCGGTGGCATCGGCGCCGGAGCGCTGTTCGCCTTCATCGTCTCCTTCGGCCAGTTCGAAGTGTCGCTGTTCTTGTCGACGCCGGATCTGCAGCCGCTGCCGATCGCGATCTACACGTCGCTGCGCTACCGATTTGAGCCGACGGCCGCCGCCGCGGGCATCTTCGCCATCGCGCTCGTCGTCACCTCCACTGTCATTTCCGCCCGTCTCGTCAATTTCCGCCGGCTGTTCGGCGGGCGCTGACCAGAGCCTTCATCAATCCGATCGACCAGAAACAGGAACACCGACATGACAGACCGCAAGGATCGCATGCCCTTCGTCGCCAATCGCCGGCAGATCCTCAAGGCCAGCGCTGGCCTTGGTTTGGCCGCCACCGGCGTCAGCCTGTTCAACATCAATCACGCCTTTTCCAAGGACGTGAGCTATGATGGTCAGCCCTTCGATGCCGGTGGTGCGACCATCACCATCGCGGAATGGGGCGGTTTCTGGCAGGAGACCATGCGCAAACACCTGCTCGACAAGTTCGAGAAGGATTTCAACTGCAAGGTCCAGTACGACAGTTCCTTCCCCTGGTTCCCGAAATTCGTGGCCTCCGGGCCGAAGAACCCGCCTTACGCGGTCACCAACTGGAATCTGCCGGAAATGTTCAAGACGGCGAAAGCCGGCGATTATTTCATGCCGCAGGACGAGCTGATCGCCAACGTGCCCAACGCCAAGGGGCTGTGGCCCTTCGCCAAGCAGAACAGCATCGGTTTGACCTGGGCCTTCTCACGCTATTGCTACGTCTATCGCACCGACACGGGCCTTCAGCCCCCGGCCTCTTTCCAGGATTTCTGGGACAAGCGCTATGCCGGCAAGCGCGGCACCTATGTCACCACCAACACGCTGCAGATGGTCTTCTTCCTCACCGCCTGCGGTGCCTATGGCAAGGACTTTTACGACTACGACGCCGGTTACGACGCGATGAAGAAGGCGATGCCGATGAAGGTCTCGGACTTCACCGGCAACATGCAGGCGCTGGTCGAGCGCGGCGAGGTCGAGATCGCGGTTCAGAACGATGGCGAGGTCTATCTGCAGAAGACCAAGGGGATCCCGGTTGACGTCTATCTGTGGGACAATCCGCGCCCGGCGCTGACCCAGACCAAGACCGTCAGCCGCTATCTCGATCCGGTGCAGAAGAAGCTGGCGCTGGCGCTGGTCGACCGCACCATGGATCCGGCCTTCCAGACCGCGGTCGGCGAGGTGTTCTTCTATCGCCCGACGGCGCGCGACGCGAAGTTGCCGAAGGGGCTTATCGATCAGGGTGTGAAGAACGACGCCGATGCGCTGAAGGATCTATGGATCCCGGATTGGAACCGCTATCTCGAGGATGAGGACGACATCGTCGAGACCGTCAACGGCATCTTTGCTTCTTGATGGAAACGGGCGGCGACGTGGCCGCCCATCCGGCAATGCGCGGGCGGCGTCTGGTCGCCGCCCCGACCTCTCAGCCCTCTTGCGGCAAGGTGCTTCGATGACAGAGATCCGCCTCGACACGCTGACCAAGCGCTACGGAACCAGCACCGCCGTCGACGGCATCGACCTGACGATCGGCGAGGGAGAATTCTTCTCGCTCCTCGGGCCGTCCGGCTGCGGCAAATCGACGACGTTGCGGATGATCGCCGGCTTCGTGACGCCGAGCGCAGGGCGGATTCTGCTTGGCGACGACGACGTCACCGCACTGCCGCCGGAAGCGCGCGACATCGGCATCGTCTTCCAGAACTACGCGATTTTCCCGCATATGAACGTCGCGGCGAATATCGCCTTCGGCTTGAAGATGCGGAAGGTCGGCAAGGCCGAGATCGACAAGCGGGTGCGCGAGGTGCTCGCTCAGGTCGGCCTCGAAGGCTATGAGAACCGCTATTCGAGGGAGCTTTCGGGCGGTGAGCAGCAGCGTGTCGCGCTCGCCCGCGTTCTAGTCACCCGGCCGCGCATCCTGCTGCTCGATGAGCCGCTGTCGGCCCTCGACAAGAACATGCGCGAGGAAATGAAGTTCTGGATCAAGGATCTGCAGAAGAGCCTCGGCATCACCACCGTCTACGTGACCCACGACCAGGACGAAGCCCTGACGATGTCGGACCGGATCGGCGTGATGGAGCGCTCGCGGCTGGTCCAGGTCGGCACGCCAGAGGAAATTTACGAGCGGCCGGCGACGCTGTTCGTCACGGGCTTTATCGGCCATTCCAATCTGATCGACGTGACGGCGCGCCCGGAGACGGAAGGGCATTGCCGTGTCCACTTCGCCGGCGCCGATTTCAGCGCCCGGGTACGCGGCGCGCTCGACAAGGAAACGCCGGCGCAGCTCGCGGTGCGGCCCGAAAACGTCATTGTCGATGCTGAGACTTTGCCGGACGGCGTCGTCGCCTTTCCGGCGAAGGTCGTGTCGGAGACCTATCAGGGGCCGATCGTGCGCTATCGGATCGATATTCAGGGCACCACGATCACCGCCGAGCGGCAGAACCAGGCGCATCGGCCGCGGCTCGCCGTCGGCGACGCGGTTCTCGCTGGCTGGGACCCGGCGCGTTGCGAAACATTGCTGCGCTGATCGGGCGCGCATCACAACCACACGAACGAAATGCTGGAGGATCCCATGCGGATCGGGATTGACGTAGGGGGCACCAATACGGATGCCGCTTTGATGGACGGCATGCGTGTTGTCGCCTCGTGCAAGTCGCCGACGACCGGAGACGTCTCGTCCGGCATTGTCGCCGCGCTGAAAAAGGTGCTCGGCGACAGCCAGGTCGAGCCGGCGCAGATCGAAGCGGTGATGATTGGCACCACGCATTTCACCAATGCGGTGGTCGAGCGGCGGCGTCTTCTTGAGGTCGCCGCCGTGCGGCTCGGCCTGCCGGCGACCCGCGCTTTGCCGCCGATGACCGATTGGCCCGACGATCTCGCCGATACGCTCGGCCGGCACCGCTACATGGTGCGTGGCGGCCACGAGTTCGACGGCCGCGAGATTTCGCCGCTCGACGAAGCCGAAATTCTGCGCATTGCCGGCGAGATGAAGGCCAAGGGGTTGAAGAGCGCGGCCATCACTTCGGTGTTCTCGCCGGTCATGCCGGGGATGGAAGAGCGGGCGGCGGAGATCCTGCGCAACGAGATCCCGGACATCGCCCTGTCGCTCAGCCATGAGATCGGCCGTGTCGGCTTCTTGGAGCGCGAAAACGCCTCGATCATGAACGCCTGCCTGGCGGAGCTTTCCAAACGAGTCATCGCCTCCTTCCGGCAGGCGCTGCGCGACATGAACATCACCGCACCGTTCTATATCAGCCAGAACGATGGAACGCTGATGACGCCGGACCATGTTGAGCGCTATCCGGTCCTCACCTTCGCCTCCGGCCCGACCAATTCGATGCGCGGCGCGGCGCTGCTTGCCGGTGAGCCCGATGCGATGGTGGTCGATATCGGCGGCACGACGTCCGACGTTGGCATGCTGATGCAGGGTTTTCCGCGCGAGTCGGCAGTGGCGGTGGATATCGGCGGCGTGCGGACCAATTTCCGCATGCCCGACGTCTTGGCGACCGGCCTTGGCGGCGGCTCGCTGGTCCGCGACGACGGTGCCCGTATCGGCCCGGACTCGGTCGGTTATGAGATCACCGAAAAGGCGCTGGTTTTTGGCGGCGACACCCTGACCACCACCGACATCGTCGTTGCCGCCGGGCTTGAGGACATCGGCGACCGTTCGCGCGTCGCCCGCATTCCGGCGGCGACGATCGAGACCGCGCTTACCACCATGCATCGCATGATCGATGAGGCCGTCGATCGCATGAAGACCTCGGCCGAGCCGCTGCCGGTGATCCTGGTCGGCGGCGGATCGATCTTGATCTCCCGCGATCTGCCGAGTGCGTCAAAAGTGATCCGGCCCGAAAACGCCGCCGTCGCCAATGCGATCGGTGCCGCGATCGCCCAGGTCGGCGGTGAGGTGGATCGGATCTTCTCCCTCGAAGGCACTTCGCGTGAGGTCGTACTCGAGGGCGCCAAGCGCGAGGCGAGCGCCAACGCCGTGGCGGCCGGTGCCGCCGAGGGCACAGTGAATATCATGGACATCGAGGAAGTCCCGCTCGCCTATCTGCCGGGCTCGGCCACCCGCATCCGGGTCAAGGCCGTCGGCGATCTCGTGATTGGATGAAGCCCATGAAACTCGACACAAACGATCTGAAGGACTTGGCGGTCGGCGCAGCTTTTCTGGGAACCGGCGGCGGCGGAGATCCTTATGTCGGCCGGCTGATGGTGCAGCAGTGTCTGGACGAGGGGCTGGAGGTCGAGCTGATCGACCCGTCCGAGGTTCCGGACGAGGCACTGGTGATCCCGACAGCGATGATGGGCGCGCCGACCGTGTTGGTCGAAAAGCTGCCGAGCGGCGACGAGGCGGTCGCCTCGCTGAAGCGGCTGGAAAGCCATCTCGGCCAACGCGCCTTCGCGACGATGCCGATCGAGATCGGCGGTATCAATTCCACCATTCCGCTGGTGGTTGGCGCGCGTCTCGGCTTGCCGATCGTCGACGCCGACGGCATGGGCCGCGCCTTCCCCGAGCTGCAGATGGAGACCTTCGGCGTCTATGGCGTGCCGGGCAGCCCGATGGTGGTGTCCGATGAGGACGGTGATCAGGCGCTGATCCTCGCCAAGGACAACAAGGACATGGAGTGGCTGTCGCGCGGCGTCGCGATCCGCATGGGCGGCTGCGCCTATATCGCCGAATATTCCATGACCGGCGCCGATGTGAAGCGTACGGCTATCCCCAACACCTTGACGCTGGCGATGCGCATTGGCCGCACCTTGCGCGAGGCCAAGAAGCGACATCTGAACCCGTTCGAGGCGTTGCTCGAACTCTTGCCGCAGACGCTTTACCATCACGGCCGGATCATCTTCTCCGGCAAGATCGCTGACATGCAGCGCGAGACCCGCAACGGCTTCTCAATGGGCCGCGCCCGGATCGACGGACTTGGCGAGCATGCCGGCGTTATGGAGATCGAGATCCAGAACGAAAATCTGATCGCCCGCGTCGACGGCGTGGTGAAGGCGATCGTCCCGGATCTCATCTGCGTCATGGATTCCGAGACCGCCGAACCGATCACCACCGAAAATCTGCGCTACGGCCAGCGGGTGACGGTGATGGCGGTGGCAGTTCCGGAGATCATGCGCACGCCGGAAGCGCTGGCGATTTTCGGGCCGAGCTGCTTCGGCCTCGACCACCCCTTCACCCCGATTGAGACGATGCCGCGATGATCGAAGCCGTCACCCTCGCCGATCTCGACGATCTCGCCGTCGGTGCCGCAATCCTTGGCACCGGCGGGGGCGGCGATCCCTATATCGGTAAGCTCGTCGCCCGCGCGGCGATCGCCGAGCACGGGCCGGTGCAACTGGTGCCGCTCGACCAGGCGAATGACGACTGGCAGGTCCTGTCCTGCGGGGCCATGGGCGCGCCGACGATCCTGATCGAGAAGCTGCCCCAGGGCGAAGAAATGGACCAGGCCGTTGCCGCCTGGGAGCGCTGCACCGGCCGCGCCGTCGACGCGCTGATCCCGTTCGAGGCCGGCGGGGTGAACTCCACCGCGCCGCTGGCGCTGGCCGCCCGCCGCAAGCTGCCGGTGCTCGACGCCGACGGCATGGGCCGGGCCTTTCCGCGCCTCGAAATGGAAACCTTCAACGCCTATGGCGTGCCGGCCTGTCCGGTCGCGGTCGCCGACGAGAAGGGCAATGTGTCGATCGTCGAAACCGGCGATGCCGCCCAGGCCGAATGGATCGCGCGCGGGCTGACCATCCGCATGGGTGGGCAGAGCTACATCGCCAATTACGGCATGGACGGACGGACGGCGAAGCGGGTGTCGGTGCCCGGCACCGTGTCGCTGGCGATCGAGATCGGCCGTGTCGTCAGCGGCGCCAAACGCCGCCGCGAACGTCCGGTGGAGGCGCTCGTGTCTTATTTCGCCACCACTCATTACGAAGCGGCGGCGCTCATCGGCTCCGGCAAGGTGACCGATATCGCCCGCCGCGAGGTCAATGGCTGGTCGGTCGGTACCGTGCGGATCGAGACCTTCGACAAGGAAGACGCCGATATCGAGGTCACCATCCAGAACGAAAATCTCTCCGCCACCCAGGGCGGCCGGGTTCTCGCGGTGGTGCCGGATCTGATCTCGATCCTCGATCGCGACACCGGCGCGGCGATCTCGACCGAGCGGCTGCGCTACGGCCAACGGGTCGACCTCTTGGCGGTGCGAGTGCCGGAGATCATGCGCACGCCGGAAGCTTTGGCACTCTTCGGACCCAAGGCTTTCGGCCTCGATCACCCTTACGTTCCGCTCGGGATGGCGAAGGACGACTGAGGCGCTGCTCGGCGGCCGAGCCGGTCGACGGGCCGGCGGCCGATGGCCTATAACCGGTCGAAGATGCCACCCTTTCGCGGGAGGCGTCAGATCAACACGGGGACGTCACGGCCATGGGACGGATGGCCGTTGGAGGAAACGGCAGGGGCATGGCACGAATACCCGTCGCGCTGGCGCAACGGCTGCGTCCGCCCCGGCGTCCGGCACTGGGCATTGATCGGCCCTATTTGGTCGGCAAGGTTCTGGTTGCTCTGGACGGGCAGGTGGTGTTGCTCGAAGCGCCGGCCGGTTTCGGCAAAACCGAGCTTCTCGCTCAGGTGCATGCGCGGCTGAAGGCCGATGGCGGCCAGATCGGCTGGCTGACGCTGCCGGACGAGCCGATCGACACCGCCGAGCTGGCCGTCGAAATCGCCTACGCCTTCGGCTTTTCCAGCATCGACCGGGCGGTCGAGCGGCCGCTCGAAACGGTTCTCGACATGCTGGCGACGATCCCGGCACGACGGTTGGTGCTGTTTCTCGACAATCTTCATCCGGGCGTCCAACAGCCCGTCGCCAAGCTTTTGGCCGCTCTGCCTGACGCGATGCGCCTCGTTGTCGCGGCGCGGGACCATTCTGTGATCCCGCTGTCGCGGCTGCGGATGCGCGGTCTGGTGAGCGAGCTGAAGGCCGCCGACTTCGCTTTCTCGCGCAGCGAGGCGCGGCGCCTGCTCGACGGGCTGACGGGCGCCGAGCTGGAGGAGTTCTTGACGCTCTGCGAGGGCTGGCCGGCGATCGTCGGGCTGGCGGCCTCACGGCTGCGCGGCGGGATCTCCGGTGAAGAGCGTCTCGCCGTCCTCTCCGGCAATCACGCCGATTTCGCTGCGTTCCTCGACGAGGAGCTGCTCTCGGCGCTGCCGCCTCCGATCCTCAAGCTGCTCGACGTCGGGGCTTGCCTCGACGAGGTGCCGCCGGAGCTTGCCGGCGAACTGGCGGGGCTGTCGCCGGAGGAGGTGCGCCAGGCCTTCGTCGATCTGCAGCCGTTGGCTGCCTCTCTGCCGTCGCGGCCTGGCTGGTTCGCGCTGTTGCCGTTGCTGCGCTCGCTGCTGCTCCAGCGGGTCGGTGAGGCGCAGCTTCGCCACCGTCACACCCGCGCCGCCGCGTGGTTCGCCGCGGCCGGCCAGATCGAGAAGGCGGTTCGCTACGCCGCTGACGCCGGCGATTTCGCCTTCGCCGCCAATACCATTCGGGCGGCGGGCGGTGTCGGTCTATTCCTGCGGGCCGGCTACACGGTGCTCAAACGGCTGATGCAGGGGCTGCCCGCCGATGTCGTCCACGATTCGCCGGGCCTGACGCTGTGCGGGGCGCTGGTGCTTGCCAAGGAGGGACAGATCCATTCGGCTCGCCAGATCCTGGAAGAGCTGAAGACGCTGGCGCGGGAGGGTCAGCTCCACGAGGTGCCCGAGGCGGTGATCATCCACATCGACAGTCTTTTCGACGTCTATGAGGACAGCCATTTCGAGGACGAGCAGGTCGACTGGCTGGAACGCCGCGTGCGCTCGCACCGGCTGCGCGACACCTGGGAACGCGGCTGGCTGCACAACCATCTGTGCATCGCCCACACGCGCCGCGGCCTGTTGCGTCAGGCAGCCGCCCACGCCGCCAAGGCGCTCGAATGCTATCGCGAAGAGGGCGCGCATTATGCCCAGGCCTTCATGCTCATCCATTTGGCGCTGGTCAATCTTCTCGGCGGCCGCCTGACGGTTGCGACGCGCTATGGCCGCGAGGCCGAGCATATGATTCAGACCACCCAGTGGAGCGACGAGAACCTGCTCTCGATCGCTCGCATTCCGATGGCCGAGACAATGTTCCGGCAAGGTCATGTGATCGAGGCGGCCAGCGCGCTGGAAGTCGCGATGCCGGTCACCGCCGCTGGCGAAGGCTGGGTCGACGTCTTTTCGCGCGGCTATACCACGCTTGCGCGGTGCCGCCGCCTGCTCGACGGCGGTGAGGCGGCGTTGGAGGTCGTCGAGGCGGCGAAAGCCGTCGCCGAGGATCGCGGTCTGCCGCGGCTCGATCTGTCGCTTGATACGCTGCGGGTCGAGATTCTCACCAACGAACGGCGCTTCGAGGCGGCGAGCGACTGGCTCGCCCGTCTGCCGGATCCGCTCGACGACACGCTGTGGCCGGTGCGCCGGGAGAGGCGCGACGCGATGATCGCCGCTGCCCGGCTGACATTGCGGCGCGGCAGCTATCAGACCGCGCGCGATGCGCTGACCCGCTTTGTGGAGACGGTGGAAGACCAGGATGACGGCCTGACGATTCTGTGCGCCGAAATCCTGCTGGTCGAGGCGGTCCATAAATGCGGCGAGGGGGAGGCGGCCCTTGGCCATCTCGTCGCGGCGATCGACAAGGCGATGCCGGAGAACCTCATCGAGCCGTTTTCGTCCGAGGGCGAGGCGCTGAAGGGCGTCGTGCGCGCGATTGTCCGCCAGCAGGGATTGTCGGCCTTTTCCGCCGCCGCCACGGAATTCGTCAACCGGATCATCGCCGTCGACGAGGATGGCTCGTTCCGATCCAAGATCGGCATTCTGTCGCCGCGCGAAGGCGACGTCCTGGCGCTGCTCGCCCGCGATCTCAGCAACAAGGAGATCGCCCGTGAGCTCGATATCGGCGAGCCAACGGTGAAGTTCCACGTCAAGAACCTGTTTGCCAAGCTCGGGGTCGGCCGCCGGGCGATGGCGGTGACGGTCGGGCGGACCCTCGGCCTGCTGCACTGATCGCGAACCACGATCGTCCGCAAGGACCGTGATCGTTGCGGACCTCGCATCTCATGGGGCGATACCGGAACGGTCCGGGCGGCTGAAATGGGAGCAGCGGGCTCGTTTGAATGGCCATCGCGAACTATCATGCCGGGATGGATGATCAGGTAGCGATCCTTATCCATCCGGCAGCGGGTCGTCGCTGTCATGATGCGGGTTTTGGGGTAGCGTGCAGGCTGGCGACGTCCGGCGGTAGGAAGGTATGATGGCCGATCTCGACGCAACATTGGCTGAAATCCTCGGGCCCAGGGGGTGGCTTTCGGGCAGCGAAGCCGACAGCTATCGACGCGACTGGCTGGATCGCTATGGCGCGGAGCCGCTTGGCGTCGCGCGGCCGGCAAGCACCGACGAGGTTTCCCGTCTTCTCGCCGCCTGTCGGGTCGCGGGCGCCGCGGTCGTTCCACAGGGCGGCAATACCGGCCTTTGTGGCGCTTCGGTCTGTGGCCGCGCCGGCGGCGTGATCCTGTCGCTCGCCCGGATGACGGCGATCGGCGACGTCGATGGTGCCGGCGGTTCGGTCGAGGTCGAGGCGGGCGTGGTGCTGGACCGTCTGCACCAGACGCTGGGATCGTCTGGACTGATCTTCCCGATGCATCTCGGAGCCGAGGGCTCGGCGCAGATCGGCGGGCTGATCGGCACCAATGCCGGCGGCAGTCACGCAGCGCGCTACGGTATGATGCAGGATCTCGTCCTTGGGCTCGAGGTCGTTTTGGCGGATGGCTCCGTCTGGAATGGGCTGCGCGGCGTCCAAAAAGACAATGCCGGCTATCAGCTCCGCCGGCTGTTTTGCGGCGCCGAGGGCACGCTCGGCATCGTCACCAAGGCGGTCCTGCGGCTGCACCCGGCGCCGAAGGGGCGGGCGACGGCGCTGTTGTGCCTGGCCAGTGCGGACGCCCTCGTCGCCTTCGGGGCGCGGCTGCGCAGCGAGGCGGGCGAATTCGTCAACGGCCTCGAATTCTTCTGCGATCTCGGGCTCGATCTCGTCCTCAAAAATCTCGACGGCATCGACTTTCCGCTGGAAAGCCGCGCGCCGTTCTATCTTCTCGTCGAATTGACCGCGTCCTCGGCCAAGGTGCCGCTCGACGAAATTCTTGAAGAGGTTTTGACGGCCGGCATGGAGGAGGGGCTCGTCACCGACGGCGCGCTCGCCCAGTCCGAAGCGCAGCGCCTCGCCTTCTGGCGGTTGCGCGAAGAGCAGCCGGAGGGGCAGCGTCTGGAAGGGACGCAGCTCAAGCACGACATTTCGGTGCCACCGGGCAAGCTCGCCCGCTTCATCGCCGAGGCCGCACCGCTTTGCGAGGCGATCCTGCCGGGCGTGCGGCTCAATCCCTTCGGCCATCTCGGCGATGGCAATGTCCACTACAATTTGAGCCCGGCCGCCGGCGCCCCGGACTTCGCCGGTCACGGCCAGCGCTTTGCCGTGGAGCTCGGCCGGCTGGCGAGCGAACTGGGCGGCAGCTTTGCCGCCGAGCATGGTCTTGGCCGGGCGAAGATCGCGCTGGCAAACGCGCTGCGCGGGGCGGTCGAGCGCGATTTGATGGGGCGGATCAAGGCGGCGATCGATCCCGCCGGCATCCTCAATCCGGGCGTGATCGTCGACCCGGTCTTAGCAAGGCAAAATGTCTCGTAAGACGCGTTTTATCCCGATGTCAGCGGCGTTCGTCGATCGGCCGCAGACCGAAGCGCACCAAGCGGTTCTTGGCGCGGATCGTCAAACAACCGAGCTGTGAAGGCCTGTGCGCAGCCGAGGACCGCGCAACCCCGTCATCTGAATTGACGCGTAGATTAGATCCAGATGCGCAAGAAGTCGATCGCGTCGGCGTGGAGGTCTGGGGTCGCCGCCGCGATCACCCGGCCTTGCGACTCAAAGCCGAGGGGCTCGCCGCACCAATCGGTGATGACGCCGCCGGCGCCCTCGATCACCGGCACCAGCGCCATGAAGTCATAGGGCTGCAGTCCGACCTCAAGCACCAGATCGCAGTACCCGGAGGCCAGTAGACCGTAGATGTAGCAGTCGCCGCCGAAGCGCCGCATGGCAACGCGCGCGGACATCGCGGCAAGTGCCCCGGCAGTGTTGCTTGTCGTAAAGCCGTCCGGGCTCGTGGTATAGAGCCGCGCTGCGTCAAGCGCTCGGCAGTCGTTGGTGCGCTGCTTTGCACCTGCCAGCCGGGTTTCTCCCGGGGTGCCGATCCAGCGCTCGCCGGTTGCCGGAATGTCGATCACGCCAATCCGCGGGGCCCCGTCTACGGCCAGCGACACAAGGGTTCCAAACAGCGGAAAGCCGGTGATGAAGCTCTTGGTGCCGTCAATCGGATCGAGCACCCAGATGTGCTCGTCGCCGTTCTTGATGCCGAACTCTTCCCCATAGATGCCGTGGCTCGGAAAGTGGGCCTCGATCATCGCGCGCATTTCCGCTTCGATGGTTCGGTCGGCGATCGTCACCGGGCTTTCGTCGGCCTTGGAATCGACCGGCAGCGCGGTGCGGAAATAGCCAAGCGCGATTGGTCTCGCCTTGTTGCAGAGTGTTCCAGCGAAGTCAGCGAAGTCGTTCCAGTCGGTGGCGGCAATGTTGGGAGAGGCGGTGGGCATCAAAGCTCCTTTGGACGGCAGGCCAGCACGGATCACAGATAGTCGATCAGACGCGCGGGAGCTTCCATGCACCATATTTGTGACAACCGAAATCGACGGGTGGAGACACGGTTCTCCACCATCGCCCAGAGGCCCCATTTGTAGTCGGCAAGACCCTTGTGGACCACATCAGCCGGGCGAAATGGCTGCGCTTCGCCGCGCCGAAATAGGCTCCTACAGCATCGGCCCGAAAATCGGAATCGATGTTCGGCAAAGCACGATGCGTCAATCCAAAGAGTGAGAGGATCCCTTCGACGTCCGATCGGACGCATCCCGCCTGCAGTTCGTGATCGGTCTTGTCGTCGAAGACCATTTCGCCCGACCCAATGGCGATATAGGTATCAGGCACCGATTTCCTTGACCCAATCCCAATAAACCTTGGTGATTTCTTGGGTCTTGGGCCCCGGCTTGCCGTCGCCGATCACATGGCCGTCGATCTGCGTGACGGGGGTGACGCCGCCGAGCGTCCCGGTGACGAAGGCTTCGTCGGCCGAATAGGCCTGGGTCAGGGTGAAATCCTTCTGAAAGGATGGGCCGATCTTTTCGCCAAAGAGCGCGATGACATGGCCGCGGGTGATGCCGTTGAAGCTGAAAAGCCCCGGCGAGGTCCACAATTGGCCTTTGCGCACGATGAAGAAGTTGGTCGAATTGCAGCTTGCGACATAGCCGCGCTGATCGAGCATCAAGGCTTCGTCGGCGCCGGCGGCGATCGCCTGCACCAGCGCCTGGATCAGGTTGAGCCGCGAATGCGAATTGAGCCGCAAGTCGAAGACGTCCGGGGTCGAGCAGCGGAAGGTCGAGGTAAAGAGCTTCAGCCCGCTTTCAGCAAATTCGGTGCGCGGGCGCTTGATCTCGGCGATGATCACCACGGTCGCCCCCGACGCCATGAAGCGCGGATCCTGGTTCGGCGTGGTCTTGCGGCCGCGCGAGATCATCAGCCGGATATGGGTGTCGGTGGAAAAGCCGTTCCTCTCGCAGGTCGCCAGAAGCGCGTTCGTTACCGCCTCGCGAGTCATGCCGATGTCGAGGCTGATCGCCCGGGCGCCCTCAAAGAGCCGATCGAGATGCAGGTCGAGGGACAGGAGCTTGCCGTTGACCAGACGGATGCCTTCCCAGATGCCGTCGCCGAGGACGAAACCGGCGTCGAAGACCGAGACGGTCGCCTTGTCGCGGTGGACGAAGTCGCCGTTCAGCCAGATCAGGGCATCGTCGTTTCTCGGATCGCCCTCATAGGACTGGGCGCTGGAATGCGGGGGCATGATGGATCCTTTCGTCTGTGATGCTGCCGCTCGAATGACATGACCGTTTGCCGTTTCCCTCTCGGCCTCGGTTCAAACGCTACGCCGGCGTGAGATGTATGGCCATCGCCTGCCGCTTGGCGTCTGGCAGGGGCTGCGCGGCAAGCCGAAGTTCAATCAGGGGCATCGCACCGCCCATCGGCGCGGCGATGGGCGGTCCGCTGGCTACAGCATCGGCCCGAGCATCGGAATCGATTTTCGGCAAAGCACGATGCGTCGATTCAAAGGGTGAGAGCATCCTTTCTGCGTCCAAAGGGACGCAGGGCGCTGGAGGGTGGTTCTTTCGGATGAGCATTCGACACCGCTCTCGGCGCGATCATCGCCGAGATCCGCACGCATATGGTCCCTGGTGCTTTTCAAATGGAAGCCATGCCCATCGAGCGGCAGAAACGGATAGCGCCGGGGATTGGATCGTCGGCCGCCATGCTGCGGTCACTGCGGATCGCCCGGCGATGCGGGTTCAGACGGACGCGTCGGACTTAGCCTCTGAAGCCGCCAGCCATGCCCCGACCGTCTTGGCGTCGATGGGTTTGGAGAAGTAGTAGCCTTGGCAGTGGTCGCAGTGTTCGCGCTTCAAAATCTGATATTGACTGTCGGTCTCGACACCTTCGGCTGTGATGTCGGCGTTGAAGGTTTTGCCAAGGCTGATGATCGCGCGGATGATCGAGAGGCTGTTGGTCGAGTGGTCCAGCTCGGTGATGAAGGACTTATCGATTTTGATCCTGTCGAAATGAAATTTCTGCAAATAGGACAAGCTCGAATAGCCGGTGCCGAAGTCGTCAAGGGCAATGTGCGCGCCGAGATCCTTGAGGCGCTTCAGAACAGCGAGATTTTCTTCGGTGTCGCCGAGGAGAACCGATTCGGTGATTTCCAAAACGAGACGGTCGGCTGAGAGGCCGGAATCGGCGAGCCCCCGCTTGACCTCTGTGATGAGGTTGGGGCGAGCGAACTGACGGACAGATAAATTGACCGCGACTTTGACGTGGCGCGGCCATGTCGCGGCGGTTTCGCAGGCGCGCCGCAAAACCCAACAGCCGATTGAGCCGATCAGGTTGATACTCTCGGCAATGGGAATGAACTCGACCGGCGAGATTGGCCCGAGTTCGGGATGGTGCCAGCGCAGCAACGCTTCGCAGTCGACCGGTCGCTTGGAACGGGCATCCACGATCGGCTGATAGACGACGTCGAGCTGATGGCGCTCGAGGGCATGGATGAGATCCCGGCGCAGCCGCCGTTCGCGATCGGCCTTCTCTTCCATTTTCGGGTCGAACAGGACAAAGCCACCGACGCCGTTCGCTTTGGCGGCATAGAGTGCGAGATCGGCGTGCTTTAGCAGTGCGTCGGCTTCGCGACCGTCCTGGGGATGGAAGGCGATGCCGATGCTGCAGCCGACCGTGACCTCCTGTTCGTCGATGTCGAACGGCTTCGAGAGACTGGCGGTGACGGCGGTGGCGAAGTGTTCGATCGCGTCCCGGCTCGCGCAGCTGCGCCCGATGATCGCGAACTCATCGCCGCCGAGACGAGCGACGATGTCGTTGGGCCCCTTGATGTCCAACAGCCGATTGGCGACCTGGCGCAGCAGCGCGTCACCCGCCAGGTGCCCGAAACTGTCGTTGATCGCCTTGAATCGATCGAGGTCGAGGAGATGCAATGAGAAGCCCGGACTTCGATCCGCGTCGATCGAAAGTTCCAGATCGAGCAGATCCTGAAAGGCGAAGCGGTTCGGCAGTTCGGTGAGAACGTCGTGGCGCGACAGATAGCGATTGCGCTCCTCGATCTCGATTCGTTCGGTGACATCTTCCGACACGCCGAGGATGTAGAGCGGATCGCCGTTGCTGTCCGGCACGGGAACCTTCTGTGTGCGCAGGATGCGGGATCCCCGCGGCAAACTGATCTTGTGGTTTTCGACGACAACCGCGCGGGACCCGCTCTGCACCCTTCGATCGGCTTCGAGATATTTCTCGATCTCCGCAAAGGGCAACAGCTCGCTGGTCTGCTTGCCGATGACCGCGTCACGATCCTGATCGAGAAAGCGTTCGCCGGCCCTGTTGAGCAGGACGATCCGCCCGTCTTTAACGGTCTTGACCAGCAGCATGGAGGGAATGTTCTCGATGATCGCATCGAGGAAAATCTGCGTGCTTTTCAGCTCGTTGGCGGCTCGTTCGCTTTCCGTTACGTCGATGACGGCGACGACGATCGCGAGGCGGCCCTTGTATTGAATCCGCCGCGCGAACGTCAGAACCCGGATCCGCGCACCATCGGCCTTCACATGTGTCCAGGGTGTCGTGGGTTCGTAGGATTCTTGGACGCTGGTCAAAATCCTGGCGGCCTGTTGACGTTCCTCAGGCAGCCGGACGTCAAGGACCGACCGCGCCAACATCTCTTCGCGCGAATATCCGTAGAGTTCGCAGACCGCATCGTTCGTTGCAAGAAAGCGCAGATTGCCCGTGTCGATGATCCACATCGGAACGGGGCTCTGCTCGAACAGCATTTGAAATGAGGCTTCGCGACGCTTGCGTTCGGAAACGTCGCGAATAATGGCGCCCATATGGATCACGTCGTCGGTCGTCCAGAAGCCGGCCGAGAATTCGATGGGCACGTCTCTGCCGCAGGCGTTGCGAATACGGGTCTCAACCGTCGACAAGGCGGTATGGCGCTGCGGCCATTTCTCAAACCGCCGCGCGGCCGCAGCGATCCGCTTGACCAAGGATGCGGGCAGCAACTCCGCCAGCGGCTTGCGGAAAAGCTCGTGCTCGTTCCAGCCGATAATCCGCTTTGCCGCGGAATTGGCATAGGTGATGGTGCCGGGCAGAGCGACGTGCAGAATGGCGTCCGAGGTTGTTCGGCTCAAGGCGAGGGCGGCATTGTGTTCTTCGGTCAACCGCTTCAGTTCGAACTGGTCCATGACCAACTTGGCAAGCGTGAGCAGGCGCCGCTGGTCTTCGTCGGAAAAGTCGAGGCGGGCGCGAGTGTCCGCGATGCTGAGAGCGCCGATGACATAACCACGTGGCGTGATCAGCGGCGCTCCGGCGTAAAAACGGACGTGCGGATCTTCGACGACCTGTGGAGCGAATTTGAAACGGGGGTGCTCGTGTGTATCAAGGATGGTGGTGACACTATTGTTGTCGACAGTATAAGCGGAAAACGAGCTTTCGCGCGATGCCTCGTTATCTTCGAAGCCAAACCGCGATCTGAACCAGATGGAGTCTTTCTCGATGAGCGAAATGAATGCGTATCGGGCGCCAAAGATGTCCGACGTCAATCCGACGATGTGATCGCTGAGGTGAGGAGGCCGCTTCTTCAGAAATTTGTACTTTGAGACTTCTTCAAGACGAAGCGATTCATAATCGCTCAACGTCGTGTCGGCGGGCGCGTGGCGCATGTCCGGAGCCTACGATTTTCGAGAAAAGGTTTTGTGAAGAGGTCTGATTGATGCAATGTCATTCTGTTGCTCATTCAACCAAAGGAATACTAAATATTCAATAAGCTCGCCTATCGAATTGGGCGGACAAACGGCCAGTCGGTCACAGCGCTTGCCGCGGCTTTGCCGCATCGGCACTGCAGCGCCAGCCGTGACGTCAACCCGGCGTGATGGTCGACGCCTGGTCGTGGATCGTTCCTCCACGCCGGAGAGTTTCGGTGTTGTCGCTTGCGCTTCGGGCCGACGATGCGACCGAATTTCAACGCACAAATATCATAATATCAAAGAGTTATGGCGTCACCTGGGATCTGTTCGGACGCAGAGAGTTTTCATTTGAATTGATAATCAAAGCGAAATGCGCTTGTGCCCGCCGTCCGCGGAGGCGAAGCATCATCCGGTCCATAGCCGGCCGGCGGGCGTCATTATTCGGGATTTTCGAGGCTGAAGCGATCGGTCTCGTCATCATCGGCAACGAGTTCCGCGGAGCGGCCCCACCGCGTAATCATATGCAACTTATGATCGAGATGATTGGCGGACAGGTGGCCGTCGCATTCGTCGCGGATGTGCCGGGCACGGATGTCCTTGATTGGCGTGTGAAACGGTGGCGCCAAGTGAACGCGTGGATGCGGTCGCTCGGACGCAGGGCGCCTTAGTGCAGGCCGAACTCCGCCATCAATTCCTGCCGTAGCGCGACGAAGGCGCTGCTCGTGCGCTCGCGCGGCCGCGGCAGCGAAACGTCGATCAGCCGCGGTGCCTGCGTTCTGTTGCGCGAAAGAACAAGCACGCGATCGGCGAGAAACACCGCTTCTTCCAGGTCATGAGTGACGGTAACCATGGTGACGTTCTCTTCGCGCCAGATGCGCACCAACTCTTCCTGCATCGCCAGCTTGGTCATCGCGTCGAGCGCACCGAAGGGTTCGTCGAGGAGCAGGATCTCGGGCTGCGTGGTCAAGGCCCTGGCGATGCCGACTCTTTGAGCCATGCCGCCCGAGAGCTGCCGGGGATAAGCCTCTTCAAAGCCGGCTAACCCGACCAGGCGCAGATAGCGGCCGGCCCGCTCCCTTGCCGTTGCCGGCGCGGTCCCGCGGGCCTCGAGCCCGAAGGCGACGTTGCGCAACACCGTCAGCCAAGGCAGCAGCCGCGGCTCCTGGAAGATCACCGCGCAGGCGCTGCCGAGCCCGCCGGCCGGCTCGCCGTCGATCAGGATATCGCCGGTATCGGCGGTCTCCAGGCCGGCGAGAATACGCAGCAGCGTCGTTTTGCCGGCGCCGCTCGCGCCGACGATTGCGAGGCTTTCGCCGCCGCGGATGGTGAGATCGAAATTTGTCAGGATCGGAATGCTCCGTCCCTCGAGGGCGAAGCTCTTGTGAAGTCCGCGCAGGGCGACTTCGCCGCGCAGCGGCACCGGCAGCGTGGTCATTGTGCCGTCTCCTTCTGATTGATCGCCTGCCGTTTGTCGCCAGTCACCAGCAGCACCTGAGACGGGGTGAGTTGGCCGGGCTGTAACTGACCGCTGCGGGTCATCACATCGATCCAGAAGGCGACATCGCGATCGGTCGGTAGACCGCCGGGGCGAACGCCATAGCCGGAGAAATATTGCGCGAGGTCGGGGTTTTCGTTGCGGCTTTTCAGGACGCGGGCAAGAATGGTCTTGGTTTCGGCCGGATGCGCCCGGGCGTAGTCTAGCGCGCGGGCTGATTCCTTGACGAACAGCTGGGCGGCTTGGGGGTGCGCTTTGACGAAGTCCCGACGCAGCACGGTGAAGCCGCCGGCGATGGTGCCGAGGACGTCGGTATCCGTGAACACCGGCCGGATACCGCCATGGGATTGGGCAAGGCCAGCAAAGGTCGTCTGCCAGTAGCCGAAGGCCGCAACGTCCACTTGATGCGAGCGCAACACCTGTTCGAGCTGCGGACCCGGCACGGTAACGAGTTTTGCCGCATTGGCCGGCAACCCGGCCGAGGCGAGGGCGACCCGTGTGGTGTAGTCGAGATGGGCACCCAGCGTGTTCACGGCGATGGTCTTGCCGGCCAGATCCTGAATCGAATGGATCGGGCTGTCGTTCAAGACGGCGAAGGTGCTGTGGACGGTCTTGTCGATGCCATTGGTCGGATAGGCCGCGACGAAGGGATTGCCGCTGGCGATCGCGTTGAGCACGGCCGGCGTCGCCGCCGTGCCGATATCGGCGGTGCCGGAGGCGAGGGCGAAGAGCGATTCCGGGCCGCCCTGGGAATAGCCGACATTTTCAAAGCGGATGCCGGTGCCTTTAAAATAGCCGAGCTGCACGGCGAGTTCGTGGGCCGAGAGCTCGCCACGTTCAGCCATATAGCGCATGGTGACGGTGTCCTGTGCGCGGGCTTCGGCGGCTAAAAGGCCGAGGAACGGTGCGGCCAGAGCGAGAATGCGAAGTGTCTTGAGCATGTCGATGTCCTGTGGGTTCAAGGGAGGCGGAGGAAGGTTGCGCGCGCAAGCGCCGCCCTTGTCAGACGATGCGCTCATTCCAGCGGCACAGCCGCCGCTGCAAACCCAGGAGGAGGGCGTTTGCGGCCAGTCCCAGCAGCGCCAAAAGGACGATCGCCGCGAACATCAGCGGGATCTGAAAATTGTACTCGGCATTCATCACCTGGAAGCCGAGGCCGCTGCGGGCGCCGATCATTTCGGCGGCGATCAGCAGCAACAGGGCGGTCGTCGCGGCCAGCCGCAAGCCGACGAAGATCGCCGGAATGCTGGCGGGCAGGATCACCCTGCGAAACACCGTCAGCTGGTTGGCGCCATAGCTGCGGGCCATTTCAACGAGCTTCGGATCGACCTCCTTTACCCCGCCGATGGTGGCAAGCAGGATCGGAAACACCGTCGCCCAGAAGATGACGAACACCTTCGACATCTCGCCCAGCCCGAACAGCAGGATGAAGATCGGATAGAGCGCCAGCGCCGAGGTCTGGCGGAACAGCTGAAGGATCGGATCGAGCGCACGCTCGATCGGTTCAAGTTGGCCCATCAAGAGTCCGAGCGGAATGCCGAGGCCGACGGCGGCCAGAAAGGCGAGGCCCGCGCGCTGCAGGCTGATCGCCATGTCGCCGGCAAGCGTGCCCTCGAAGAGACCAGTCCAGAGCGCAGCTGCGACCTTATCGATGCCGGGGAGAATGGCGGGGCTCACCCAGCCAAGTGTGCTGGCGGTCTGCCACAGCGCCAGGAAGGCGGCGAGCGCGCCAAACCGCATGGCGAGGCGGCGCAGAATGGCCAGGGGCCTCAGCAAGATGAGAGGGCGATCGGCACGCGGTTTCAATAAGCCGGAAAAGTCGCGTGGCAGCGCTTCATAAGTCATCGTTTCGTCTCCTCGTTCACTCGGCTGCATCGGCGAGGCCGGCCCTAAACGTCCACGGATTGGTCGGACGCGGCAGGCGTGGCTGATGCGGGTGCGAAGGGCTCGAAGCGGCGCGCGGTGCACTCGAGCATGGCCGGGTGCTCCGTACGCCGTCGGCGAGGATCGGCCCGTCGGGCCATTGGCCGAAGCCGCTGGCAACATTAATGTGGCCAGCCGGACCGAGGTCGACCAAGGCCGATCCCCAAGCTTCGGCGTGTCGCTTGGCACGGGCAAAGGTCATGAAGGGATCATTGCGGCTGGCGACCACCGTGGAACGGAACGGCAGCGGATGATCGAGAGCGCCGTCGAATTCGCCGAACAGCCGGTCGTGTTTGGCGAGAAAGTCGACATCGGCGGGGGCGACGAGCAGCGCGCCCGCCACATGCGCCGCCGCAGGGCGCTGGGCGAGATGCGCGACGAGAATGCAGCCGAGACTATGGGCGACCAGAACCACGCCAGGGGTGGCAACGAGATAAGACTCGAGGCGGTGCAGCCACTCGGACAGGTGCGGCCGGTGCCAGTCGTCCTGTTCAACGACGCCGGCTTCCGGATCGTCGATCGCCCAAAGGCGCTGCCAGTGCTCCGGCTCGGAGCCGCGATATCCAGGCACGAGGAGAGTGCGGATCATATGGGATCTCCCGAAAGCGTCGGTCCTCATCATGCAAAGCTTACGAATGCGATCCGGGAACAGGAAGAAACAATCTACTAATTTGATAGATAATTCGGGTAATGGCTTTGCGTCTTTCGGTCTCGCCGGAAACGCCGCGGGTCTGATCAGCCTGCGGTGGTGTTTTGGGCTGCTGTTCGGTTATTCCCGCCGCTCAGCTGCGTGCGCAGGCGTGCGGCGAGCATAGCCGCCTGGACTCGAATGTCGGGAACGGCGGTGATTTCCCAGAAGCGCGAGCGCGTGACCGGCCCAGCGGCGTAAAGCCGTGGCACAGAACGGCCGCTGGGGTCGATCAGCGCGCAGCCGTCATCGACGTCAAGGCCGATGTTCAAGGCGTCGCGGCGAGCCAGGCCGCGGGCGATCAGTTGTGCAGACAGCCCATCGTCACAGCTTTCTTGGGGCCGCAAAATGCCGGTGCAATCGATCACCCGGACGATGTCAAGCTGCTCCTCGCGGCGGCTGTCACGGTGGCGAATGCGCGCTCGGTGGCCCATGGCGGTCGGCTCTGTCGCCAAGAGGCGCCCCGCGAGAATGCGCAGCCGACCCTCGGCGATCATCGTGCTGAGCCGGGCGTTGCTTTCGGGGGGAATGCGGTGGCGATGGACTTCCCAAAAACTCCGGGCGTGGCGCAGGAAACGCTGGCGGGCCTCCAGGGGTAGCGACTGCCAGATGCTTTGGATATGCGGGCGGATGCCGTCGATGACGTCGCGCCAGTCGGCGCCGTGCTCGATCCGCCAGCGAGCGGTCTGTCGGAACCAGTGGGTCAGATAGGACAGCTCGGTGCCGAAAGGCACGTCGGCCGCGTCGATCTTCAGCGGCTTTGTGCGCTGATGGGGGCGGGGCAAGAGGCCCCGCCGTGACAGGGCGGTAATCGGCCCGCTGTGTCCCTGTCGGGCGAGCTGGAAGACGCTGTCGACCATGGAGAGGCCGGTGCCGAGAATCAGCACCGGATCGTCGGTGCCGATCGTGTCCGACGAGCATTGCCAGGGCGAAATATAGGGGCTTTGCGGGCCGTAGGCCGGCACCGGATGACCCGTGGCAAGCACCGCCGCGTGACCGATGTGCAGCTCCCCCGTCGCCAGTTCGACGGCGACGCCGAATTCGGAGGTCTTGAGGCTGGTCACCTCGCCTTGCAGGACTTCCAGCCGGCCATCGCCCTGTGTTGGAAGCCAGTCGGTGACGAGAGCATCGAGATAAAGGCCGAAAAGCCCGCGGCGCACGAAGCAAAACGCGTCCGGGCAGACCGCGTCGGGCAGCGACGGCGCGTTGCTCTGCAGCCAGCGCCAGAAATGCTCGGGATCGTCGGCATAGGCGCTCATGCTGCCGGCGCGGGTGTTGAGAATGTGGTCGGGCTCGTCGGTATCGTAGGCGATGCCGCGACCGATCTGGGCGCGCCGCTCGATGATGGTCACGCGAAGGCCCGCGGTGTCTTCGCGCAGCAGATGGGCCGCAAGGATCACGCCCGTCGCGCCGCCGCCGACAATGATGATCCGGCCGGCGCTCATCGCGCGCCTCGCAGGATTGTGGATGGTCGGCCGACAGTTAGCCGTTGATCGCCAGTTGCTCGGCCGTCTGATCGACGAGTTGCGGCATGGATCGCAGCTCCGAAAGCGTCTTCTCGTCGAGAATGGCGGAGATCGCGTTGCGCACTTCGAGCATCACCAATCGAACCGAGCAGCTCTCCTCGTCCTGGCAATCGTTGCAGCGCCGATAGGCCGTCCGGCTGGCGCAGGGAATCGGCGCCAGCGGTCCGTCGAGAACGCGCAGGATATGCCCGACGCGGATCTGTGCGGCGTCGCGGGCCAGCGTGTAGCCGCCATTGCGGCCTTTGCGCGAGTGCACGAAGCCGGCCGTCCGCAGATCGCCCAGAATCGTATCCAGGAACTTCTTCGAAATATGGTTCGCCGTGGCGATCTCTTCCGACAGCGCAAAGGAACCGGAGGGTGTTCCGGCCAAATACAGCATGGCCTTCAGGCCATACTTCCCCTTCATGGTCAGCATGCGAAATCCGGTCTTGCGGCAGTGTGGCGATTATCCCCTTTCTCCATAGACGAATGGGGCGATGGGTCGCAAGGACGAAGGAGACAAGGCTTCGAATGGTCGCATCGTGGGCCATGCGTGCGCTCCTGCCTCAGCCGCGTTTTCGCGGCGATGGCGTCTCTGCGGAGGGTGACCCGTCAAGGACCAGCGCGACGGTTTCCGTTGGCAGGGCGGTGCTCACGCGTCGAGCATGGTGCTGGGCGGCGCCGCTGGTCAGGCCGAAAATGATGGCGAGAACGAAGGCGAAGGCTGCGATCGTGCACAGCCAATGCCGGAGGGTGACAGAGGCGGTCATGGCGACCTTTCGACGACTCTCGGACGTTGGCGGTTGCGGTGAATAGGATGTCGGCCTCGCGATGCCTGGGAGGATCGGGCATTGGCCGCCTCGCTCGCCAGTCGCACGTCCGCTCCAAAGCATGTTGGTCGCTGGCAGAGCGTCCCCGATGACGGCCCGGCGCAAAGGCCGAATGTCGGGGGTAGGGGTCTTCGCATCCATCGGGCGTCTCCATGCTTGGAAGGCGGAACCGCGACTGGGTGGGCCGAAGTGTGAAAGGGTAGCAGCAAAAACCAAATTGTCTACAAAATTTATAGGGATAATTCTGAAGGGCCTTTGATATCAGGCCTATTCCTCGGTATCGCGTTGTCTCAAGCCCGCGACTGGGACGCTTTCGGTGGCTTGTCGTCCGATCGCAGGCATCGCTTCGCAGTTGCCAGGCCCACCGCCATCGCTCGGCAATTACCTGGCGAGGAACGGGTGGTGCGGGCGCATGCGCCAAAACCCGGTCATCGCCGCCTGACGCCGGGCGCAAGCGAGAGGCGTTGGACGCGCCTGGTCAGCGCCATGTGGTCTGATCGCATCGGAACGACACGCTTGTGATCCGGCTAGTTTGAAGATGGGCGAGGGGCTGTTGGATCGTTCGCAGCCAAAACGTTTGTCGGTTGCCGCAAATGCTACCTCAGGATGCCGCTGCGGTGGCTTCCAAGTGTTGACAGAGCAACCCGTAAAAAAACTGTCATTCAATGTCACTATTCAGCGCCGGTCGAGCGTGTTTGGCGACCCCACGGCGGGGCCCGCGCATCGCACATCCAATTCGATCGGAGTATTCAGATGAAATCGTTCCGGCGCCTCGCCCTGTTGATGAGCGCGGCAAGCTTCACCGTGTCGGCCACCGCTGCTTATGCCGAGCCGTCCCAGGCGCTTATCGACGCCGCCAAGAAGGAGGGCACGCTGACCACCATCGCGCTGCCCCATAGCTGGTGCGGCTACGGCGAGGTCATTGAGGCTTTCAAGAAGAAATACGGCATTCAGGTCACCGAGCTGAATCCGAATGCCGGGTCGGGCGACGAGCTCGAGGCGATCAAAGCCAACAAGGGCAATAAGGGGCCGCAGGCGCCTGACGTCGTCGACGTCGGCTTGTCCTTTGGCCCGGCGGCCAAGAAGGATGGCCTGCTGCAGCCCTACAAGGTGTCCACCTGGGCGACGATCCCGAACGACGTGAAAGACGCCGACGGCTACTGGTATGGCGACTATTACGGCGTTCTCGGCTTCGGCGTAAACAACGACGTGTTCAAGGAGAACCCGACGAGCTTCGCCGATCTGAAGGACAAGAAATACGCCAATTCGGTTGCTCTCGAGGGTGACCCGCGCACCGGCAACAGCGTCATGATGTCGGTCTATGCCGCTGGCGTCGCCGAGGGCGGCAAGCCGGGCGCCGATGCGCTGAACAAGGGCATCGCCTTCTTCAAGGGCCTGAAGACGAGCGGCAATCTGGTGCCGGTCAACGGCAGCGCCCAGAACCTCGCCCAGGGTGCCACGCCGATCTATTTCGACTGGGACTACAACCTGCTCGCCATGCGCGACAAGCTCGGCGGCAATCCGCCGGTGTCCGTCGTCGTCCCGTCCGATGCCGTCGTCGCCGGCGTCTATGTCCAGGCGATCTCGGCCTATGCGCCGCATCCCAACGCCGCCAAGCTGTGGATCGAATATCTCTACTCCGACGAAGGTCAGCTCGGCTGGCTGAATGGTTACTGCCACCCGATCCGCTTCAACGACATGGTCAAGCGCGGCATCGTTCCGCAGGCGATGCTCGACAAGCTGCCGCCGGCAAAGAACTACGCCAAGGCCGTCTTCCCGACCCTCGCCCAGCAGTCGGAGGCCAAGAAGGCCGTCGCCAAGAACTGGGGCCCGGAGATGGGCGCCAAGTAAGGCACCCGGAACCTCTCAATGGGGATCGGCGGCGCAACCCGCGTCGCCGATCATCGGTATTTTGACGGAGGCGTTCGTGGCCGACATCGCCCGACAGCCAGATGAGACTCCCGCCGGGCTATCCGCCATGGAGCGTGCGGTGATCGATACCGCCGCCCCGGTTGCGCTTGGCCTCAGCCCAACGGCTGTTGCGGGTGCGTGTCGCGCCCGGTTAAATTGGGCCTGGCTCGGCCTTGTGCCCTTTGTCGGCTTCACCCTTCTGTTTCTGGTCGCTCCGGTCTTCTATTTATTCCATGGCGCGTTCACGAATGCGGCCGGGCAGTACACGCTCGAGAATATCGTGGCGCTCACGGGGGCGCAGATCGGCGCGGCCTATTGGCTGTCGATCCGCCTGAGCTTCGTCTCGGCGGCGATCGGCACGGTTACCGGCGGTCTGCTCGCCTATGCCCTGATCCTCGGGGGTATGCCGGCCTGGGTGCGCAAGGCCTTCAACAGCTTTTCCGGCGTCGCCTCCAACTTCGCCGGTGTGCCGCTGGCCTTCGCCTTCATTGCCACGATCGGCCGGCTCGGTCTCGTCACGTTGCTCCTGCGCGACGCGTTTGGGATCAATCTCTACGCTTCGGGCTTCAGCCTGTTTTCCTTCTGGGGTCTGGCGCTGACCTATCTCTACTTCCAGCTGCCGCTGATGGTGTTGATGATCACGCCGTCGATGGAAGGGCTGCGCCCCGAATGGCGCGAGGCGGCCGAGATCCTCGGCGCCAGCCGTGGCCAGTATTGGCGGATGGTGGGGCTGCCGGTGCTCGCCCCCTCGGTGATCGGCTGTTTCCTGCTCCTCTTCACCAATGCCTTCGGTACGCTCGCCACGGTTTTCGCGCTGACCGGTTCCAATTTTTCGGTCGTCCCGATCGTCCTTTACAATCAGATCCGCGGCAACGTGCTCTACAACCCGAATCTCGGCTACGCGCTGGCGCTGGGCATGGTGCTGATCATGGCCTTTTCGAACACGCTTTACTTCCTGGTGCGCAGTCGCGCGGAGCGGTGGCGCAAATGAAGACAATCCGCCTGTTCCCGACCATCATCACAGTGCTTGCGGGGCTATATTTCCTGGTGCCGCTGATCGCGACCTTCAAATTTTCGTTGGAGATGAAGCGCGGCGAACTGTCCTTCGCCGCCTACCAGTCGGTGTTCCAGAGCGATACCTTCGTTCAGGTGATCGGCTTTTCCGTTGTCGCCTCGCTCGTCGCGATCGTGCTTGGCGCGCTGCTCGTCGTTCCGACCGCCTACTGGGTGCGGCTCAAATTGCCTAAGGTCCGCCCGTTCATCGAGTTTGTCAGCATTTTGCCGTTGGTGATTCCATCGGTGGTGTTGGTGTTCGGCTATGCGCGGATTTATGGCACCGGATCGTTCTTGCCGCTGACCATGACCGAAACCGGGCTGAACGTGCTCCTGGTCATCGGCTATGTCGTGCTTTCGTTGCCCTATATGTATCGGGCGGTCGATAACGGCATGGCGGCGATCGACATCGCCACGTTGACCGAGGCGGCCGAAAGCCTTGGCGCTTCGCGCCTGCGCACCATCCTCGCGGTGGTGTTTCCGAATGTGCGCTCGGCGATCGTTTCAGGAGCGTTTCTCACCTTTTCGATTTCGCTCGGCGAATTCGTCATCACCAGCCTGCTCAACCGGCCGGCCTTCGGGCCGTATATGGTGCAGATCGGCCAGGATTATGCCTATCAGCCGGCAGCCCTGGCGGTAATGGCCTTCGCTGTCACCTGGGTCTTCATGGCGCTGATGGAATTCTTCGGCAGCCGCCGCCCGGGGCAAAGGATTTTCCCGAGATTGCGTGTTTCCCGTTTCCGGAGGGTCGGATCATGAGCTTTCTGGCGCTGGCTGCCATCAGCAAAAGTTTTGGACCCAATCAGGTCGTCAAGGACTTCAATCTCTCCGTCGGCAAGGGCGAATTCGTGTCCTTCCTCGGCCCGTCCGGCTGCGGCAAGACCACCGTCTTGCGCATGGTCGCCGGCTTTGAGACGCCGAGCGCCGGTACGATCCGGATCGACGGCCAGGATGTGACCCGGCTGCCCGCCAACAAGCGGCGCATCGGCATGGTGTTTCAGGCCTATGCGCTGTTTCCGAACATGAGCGTCAGCCAGAACGTCGCCTTCGGACTCAAGGTGGCGGGGGCCGATCGTGCCACCATCAGCCGCCGGGTCGGCGAGATGCTGGAGCTGATCAAGCTCGATCATCTCGGCGAGCGCTTTCCCTATCAGCTCTCCGGCGGCCAGCAGCAGCGTGTCGCCCTGGCGCGGGCGCTCGCGCCGAAGCCGAATTTGCTGCTGCTCGACGAGCCGCTCTCGGCGCTCGACGCCCAGATCCGCGTCTCGCTGCGCGACGACATTCGTGCCATTCAGCGCGAACTCGGCATCACCACGATCTTCGTGACCCACGATCAGGAGGAGGCGCTGTCGATCTCCGATCGCGTCGTCGTCATGCATCAGGGTCGGGCCGACCAACTGGGGACGCCGGCGGAGATCTATAACCGACCCGCTACCCGTTTCGTCGCCAATTTCGTCGGCAAGCTCAACACCTTCGAGGCGAGGATCGCCGATGCCGATGAGGGGCAGCTGAACTTTGCCGGAAAGGATTTCACGGCACCCACCCCGCTGCGCGGGCTGCGCAGCGGCGATCCGATCACTGTTGCTTTGCGGCCCGAAGCCTTGGCCTTGCACCGCCGCCACGACGATGAAGCCTCGCTGCAAGGCAAGGTGCTGGACTTCAATTTCCTCGGTTCGGTGATCCGCGCCAAGGTCGAAGTCGACGGCCGGCCGATCTGTCTCGACATGTTCAACCAGTCGGGTTTTACGATGCCGCCGGTCGGAACGGCGACGGAGCTTTACTTCTCCCGCTCCGATCTCCTGGTGCTGCCCGAATAAGGACACGGGACCAGCGATCGCGACGATCGCGGGCGCTCGTGTGATCGGTCGGACCGCTCCTTGAGCCGATCTCGGGTCAGCGCAAGACGCCGCGCGCGGCAAGATTGCGCATCAGCGCCCGGGTGCCGAAGGTCCAGGGCGCCGCATGGTCGGCGCGCGTTACGGTGTTGACGAGGCGGCCGAGTTTCGGCGTCGCGATTTCGACAACGTCGCCGATTTTGTGGGTGAAGCCGCTGCCCGGCGCGTCGCGATCCTGCACCGGCGCGAACATCGTGCCGAGAAACAGCATGAAGCCGTCGGGATATTGGTGACAGGCATTCATCGCGTGGCTGACGAGATCGGCCGGCGCGCGGCTGATCTCGGCCATGTTGGAATGGCCGGACAGGGTGAAGCCATCCGTGCCGATCACCGTCATCGTCAAGGTCGCCTGCTCGAGATCGGCCAGGTGGAAATTTTCGTCGAACAGCCGGATGAACGGGCCGATGGCGCAGGAGGCGTTGTTATCCTTGGCCTTGCCGAGGAGCAGCGCCGAGCGTCCCTCGACGTCGCGCAGATTGACGTCGTTGCCGAGCGTTGCGCCGCGGATCGTGCCGGTGCTGTCGACGGCGAGGACGATCTCCGGCTCGGGATTGTTCCAGGCCGAGATCGGGTTAACGCCGACTTCGGCGCCATAGCCGACTGCGGACATCGGCTGCGACTTGGTGAACACCTCGGCGTCCGGGCCGATCCCGACCTCCAGATATTGCGACCACAGACCCTCGCGCTGCAGGATCGCGCGCACGTCCTCAGCCTGCTGCGATCCGGCGCGGATCTTGGCAAGATTGCCGCCGATCAGGCTGCCGATGCGGGTGCGGATGGCCTCGGCGCGGGCCGGATCACCGCCGGTCCGCTCGTCGATGACGCGCTCGATCATGCTCTGCGCGAAGGTCACGCCGCAGGCCTTCAGCGCCTGCAGGTCGCAAGGGGCCAGCAGGCAGGCGGCATCGGCGCCGCTGCGCATTTCCTTGGCGTCGCTGCGGACGAATTCGGTGAGCGCGCCGAGCGTTTCGCCGTCAAGGCTGGCAAAGCGACCGACGGGATCGTCGTCGAGGAAGTCCGACATGGTTGATACGCTGGCGGTGACGTCGATCAGGAAGCCGTCACGGACGATCACAACGGATGGACCGGCAAGGTTCGGGCGCCAGACGCGGCCGACGAGCTTGGCCGTTGCGAAATCCTCGGGAAGCATGGAAATCCTCGAATTTGATGGACGATCATCAGGCTGCGTTGAGCCGTCGCTCCCAGCAACAGGAATTTTGGCATGAGGGCAAGGCACATGCCTCGCCGGGCAGCGGACGGCTGCGCTCGTGACGACCGCCGGAGCGAGGCGTTTGGTCATGACGGTCCCAACTCGGGGCATCGCGATGGTCGATGGCAGGGTGCCGTTGCCCTTTGCTGGCGACTCGGCCAAGATTTTTCACAAAGGTCTTCGGTTGCCGCCGGCAAAGGTCTGTAAGGCGGGTGTGGTTGTCGACGGGGCGTGGACGCTGCGTGTGGCCGACACGCGTACGATACTCACCCATGACCGCAACCTTTAAGCGATGATTGGCGCCAAATCTGACCGCCGCGTGTTCGTCCTGATCGCCGACGTCTTAAGTCAGCGTGAGAAGGCCGTAGCCGGCCATTCGCGCTCCGGCCTAAAAATTGTCGATCTGATCAATGCGATGATATTCATTCCCATCGTACTAATTTTGAAATATATTTATTTCAATTTCAAATAGAGATCATTTCAGTGTCTTTTGAGTCATAATTTTAGAGTTATGTTATAAATCAGCGTAAAATATCAAATTTTATCGTTGTCATTGTCATCTCATAAAGGGCATTCGTGTTGATAGGCGCCCACGCCACGCTGCGGATTTGTGATTCCGCATAAGTAATCTTCATCATGAAACGAGTTTGGAATGTCTCGCTTTGCGTGCTTCATTGTTGACGTGGTCATGATCTTCATCGTTTCATTGTTGGCGGTGGCGGTCCGGGGAGCATCGTTGAGTGCCCTTGTCGAGACGTATCATCACCTCGTTTTTGGCGGCCTGGCCGCGCTGAGCGCCTTGCTGGTCTGGCCCCTGTGCGGTTTGCCGCGGCGGCCATGGCGGTATTTCGGTGTCTCGGACGCCATGCGTCTGGTCGGTGCGGCCACGATGGTCGTTCTGTTGACGCTGTTTGCGACCTTCACCATCGATCGATCCGTCGCCTTGGCGCGCTCGGTCCCGATTTTGCAGTGGTCGATGTGCCTGGCCTTCTTGGTTCTGGCCCGCCTCATCGCCCGCTACGTGCTGGCGCGTTTGCCGACCCGCTGGGGGGGCGAATTTGGCGAGCGGGAATATGTCCTCCTCGTCGGCTTCAATCACCGCGCGGAGATTTTTTTGCGCTGCGTCGAGACGCTCTATGCGCGGCGTCTGTCCGTGGTTGGCATCCTGGAAGAGGACTCGGCGATGCGCGGCTGTGTCCTGCGTGGAAAGCCCGTCATGGGGCGGCCGTCGAACCTGCGCGCCACAGTTTTGCGGTTGCGCAATCAAGGGGTGGAGATCAGCCGGGTCGTCGTTACGGTCCCGCACGCCGACCTCTCGACCCGGTTCGAAGCCGACTGCGCCGAATTGGGTGAGGAGACCGGCCTCCGTCTCGAGCATTTCGATGGTCTCTTGGGGATCGACCATTCGCAACGGCCACGGTCACCGACTCATCCCGCAGCGGATTTGCATGTTGGCGGCGGTCTTCGCAGCGGCTTGCAGATTTTGGGCACGGCCAGGGGGCGATATCTCGCGGCCAAGCGGGCGATCGACATCACCGTCGCCTTTGGGGCGATCATGCTGCTCGCACCGCTCTATCTGCTGGTCGCGTCGCTGACGGCGATCGACCTCGGCATGCCTGTCACTTTCTGGCAGGAGCGTCCGGGGCGCCGGCGCCGACCGTTCCGGGTCTACAAATTCCGCACCATGCGCGATGCCTATGATCTTGATGGCAACGAGGTGCCCGAAGCGCTGCGGGTGACCCGAATTGGCAGGATGCTGCGCCGCATGCGGCTCGACGAATTGCCTCAGCTCTTCAACATTCTCGTCGGGCATATGTCCTTCGTCGGGCCCCGTCCGCTGCTTCCCGAAGATCAGCCGGACACGTCCGAAACCCGGTTGTCGATACGCCCCGGTCTGACCGGTTGGGCGCAGATCCACGGCGGGCGGTCCATCTCGGCGGGCGAAAAGGGCGTCCTCGACTGCTGGTATGTCCACCATGCCAGCCTTTGGCTCGACGTGAAGATCATCTTGTTGACGCTGCCCTTCCTGATCGGGGGGGACCGCAGTGTGACGCGCGACGCAGACGGGGTAACCGGCCGAGCCGCCGGGTCTTTGCAGAGCCTTTCCGACGCTGCGGTCGGTCCCTGAGGGCGGGGCATGAATGTTGCGATCGGCTTTTCGACCAACACATTGAATTCAAGACGTTAATCATTTTTACGCGCCCATCGTGGGCGCGATAAAGGCCGCAAGATGTCGAATGATCGGCTTGGTCACGCAAGGGACGACCAAGCAAATGGAGATAGGCTTATGTTGACGGACCCGGATATCGACACGGCCCGAATCCGTCCCTCGTCCTATGCGGTTCATTGTCGTGCCGGGCGCGAAAGCCGTGCGGTGGCAAATCTTGAGCGGCAGGCGTTCGATGTCTTTCTGCCGCTGTTGCGATCACGTCAGATCCGCAATGGCCGTGCCAGTGATGTCCTGCGCCCGCTGTTTCCGAGCTACATCTTCGTTTCCTTCGATCCTGCGGCGACCGCTTGGCGCCGGATCAATGGCACGTTTGGCGTCAAGCGCCTGGTGACCCTCGGAGACGCGCCGCAGCCAGTCGATCCGGCCTTCATGACGATGCTCCGACACGCCTGTGACGATCAGGGTGTCTTCTCGTTTCGGAATGCCAGCGGTTTTCGGCAGGGCGAGCGTGTGATGCTCGCGTCCGGGCCGCTGGCTGAAATGGTCGGGACGATCGAGGCCATGAGCGGGACGAATCGCGCGCTTCTGCTTCTGAGTATCCTCGGACGTTCGACGCGCGTTTCGGTGACTCTCGATGATTTGCGAAAAATTGCCTGAATCTGTTTTGGAAAACGGTAACCAAGACGTCGTGAGTGGCCTGGATACCATTGAGTTTGCAAGATCCAGTCGCTAAGGCAAGCTTGCGATTTGCGGTGATGAGTCGCGTCGCTTGGGCCGCGCACTGAAGGCGCCGGCTGAACTGAAACCATTGATCTATAAGTCGATACTTTTGGTCCCCTGTGTGACCGGGAGTGCGGTAGCTGTGGCTGGCTGTCCTGCGGTCAGGTCGCTTGGCCGGGCGGGGCCGACGAGGGGAAAATCAAAAACGTTGGCTCTTCTGGATGGAAGAGCAGTGTGTCGCACGCCTGTGGCCGACTCGAGGCCGGGGATGCGCGCGCGAGCGAGCACGTCTCGGCGGTCGAGCGCCGTGAGCACGTGATTTGCCCGCAAGCAGAGGATTGCAACCAGTATGAAACGTGTTCTTGTGTGTGGAGCCGGCGGCTTCATCGGTCACCATCTCGTCCAGCGTTTGAAAGCCGAGGGAGCCTGGGTTCGCGGAGCCGATCTCAAGTATCCGGGCTATAGCGCGAGCGGGGCAGACGAGTTCGTCCTCGGCGACTTGCGGAACCAGACATTCGTCGGCGAACTCTTCGATCAGCCGTTTGACGAGATCTATCAGTTGGCGGCGGACATGGGGGGCGCGGGCTACATCTTCACCGGCGAGCACGATGCCGATGTCATGCGCAACTCGGCACTGATCAATCTCAATGTCCTCGATACGGCGTCGCAAACCGGCTGCCGTCGGATCTTTTATTCGTCTTCGGCCTGCATCTATCCCGAATACAATCAGCTCGACCCGGATAATCCCAACTGCGCGGAAGACAGTGCTTATCCGGCGGCGCCCGATAGCGAATATGGCTGGGAAAAGCTGTTCAGTGAGCGGCTCTATCTCTCCTATGCTCGAAATTACGGGATGCAGGTGCGTATTGCGCGCTTTCATAATATTTTCGGCCCGCAGGGCAGCTGGAACGACGGCAAGGAAAAAGCGCCGGCTGCGCTCTGCCGCAAGGTCGCCGAGGCCGAAGACGGCGCCGCGATCGAGATCTGGGGAGACGGCCAGCAGACCCGTTCCTTCCTCTATATCGACGACTGTCTGGAGGCGGTGCTGCGCTTGATGCGGTCCGACTGGACCGGACCGGTCAATATCGGCTCCGAGGAAATGGTCAGCATCAACCTGTTGGCCGACATGATCGCGGCGATCGCAGGTAAAGCGCTCGGCAAGCGCCATGTTCCGGGTGCCGCGGGTGTGCGTGGCCGCAATTCCGACAACCGCCTCATCCGCGAGAAGCTGGACTGGGAGCCGACCTTGCCGCTGCACGCCGGCTTGGCAAAGACCTATGCGTGGGTCAGCCAGCAAGTGTCGGCCGCACAGTTTGGGATCGCCGCAGAATGAGGGGCCTCGCAACCGCGAGTTTGCCGACCGCGACGATCCTTGGCAGCCGGGTTCATGGCCCGACGCTTGATGAGGCGAGCCGGATCGTTGCGCAGTGGATCGCACGCCGCGACGGCCGCTGCCGTCACCTTGCGGTGACCGGATTTCATGGTCTTTGGGTGGGACACCGCGAGCCTGATTTTCAGGAGATCCTCAACGCGGCCGACCTGTTTTGCCCGGATGGCATCGCACCGATCCTGCTGTCACGCCTGTCGGGCAGGCCGCTGCCGCAGCGTGTCCCGGGACCTGACATCATGCAGAAGATGCTCGAAATCGCCCAAGCCACAGGCTACCGAAGCTATTTCTACGGCGACACCGAGACGACCTTGGCGGCACTGCGCGAGCGGCTCCGGACGAATTTCCCGGGCGCTCCGGTCGCGGGCTGTATCTCACCGCCCTTCCGCCCTTTGAGTGCGGCGGAGGAAGCAGCCCACATCGACGCGATCAACGCCTCAGGCGCCGACATTTTGTGGGTCGGTCTCGGTTGCCCGAAACAGGAGCGCTGGATTGCCCGCAATCGGGCACGACTGACGGTGCCGGTCGCCATCGGCGTCGGAGCTGCCTTTCGCTTCCACGCCGGCTTGGCCAGGCGCGCGCCGCGTTGGTTGGGTGAGGCCGGCTTCGAGTGGTTGTGGCGACTGGCGATGGAGCCGAAAAAGGTGGCGCGGCGAGATTTTTCCGACGGTCCGCGATTCCTCGTGGCGGCACTGAGCGAGGCGGTTCGCCTTCGCTATGGCGACAAGGACGCGGCGCGGTGAGAACCGGTCGGCATACGCTCTACAATCTTGGCGGGGCGGGAGCCTCGCTGGCGATCATGCTAGTGACAGTGCCGCTCTATATGCGCGCCGTCGGCGAGGCGCGTTACGGCATTCTCGCGATCGTCTGGCTGTTGCTTGGATATTTCAGCGTCTTCGATCTCGGCCTCGGTCGCGCCTGCGCCCAGGCGATTGCCGCGAGCGACCCGGATCGGGCAGACCACCGAAACGACATTGTCTGGAGCGCGCTGCTTGCCAATGCCGGGTTCGGGGGGATTGGTGGCGGCGCGCTGTTTCTGGCGGCGGGCTTGGTTCTGCCGAATGTGATGGCGCGGAACGGCGCGCTTCTCGGCGAGGTGATGGTTGTGCTGCCGTGGCTGGCGGCGGCGGTTCCGATTGCGACGACCACGGCGGTCTTCAACGGCGTCCTGCTCGGGCGGGGCCGGTTTCTGGAAATGAATCTCCTGGTCGTCGCCGGATCGGCACTGTTCCAGATCCTGCCGGTGGTCGTCGCAGGCCGCGTTGGGCCGCAACTCGAATATGTGATTCCAGCTGCCATCGTCGCTCGGATCCTTGGCGTGATCCCGATAGTGATCGTCAGTGCGCGGGTGTTGCCGATTGGCCGGCCGCGTCGAGCCTGTCTGGCGGAACTCCCGCGTCTGCTGCGCTTCGGCCTTTGGGTGTCCGGGGCCAGTCTCGTCGCGCCGCTTCTCGCAAGCGCGGACCGGATGATCATCGGGTTGCTGGCGGGACCGTCGGCGGTCAGCCATTACGTCGTTCCGCTCAGTATTGCCGATCGGCTGAACGTCCTGCCCCGGAGCCTCGCGCAGAGCCTGTTTCCGGAACTTGCAGCGGATCGTGACGATGCGCAGACGAAACGGCGTGTCCGGAATATCGTCCTCGGTCTCAGCGCGCTGCTCGCCCCGGCGAGTTGTGCCGCAATCGCCCTGTTGCCGGCCTTCTTGGCGCTTTGGATCGGTCCGGCCTTTGCCGCGCAATCGTCCTTGACCGGGCAAATCCTGTTTGTCGGCGTTTGGCTCAACGTGGCGGCGATCGTGCCGCACACCATGTTGCATGCAATTGGTCGGCCGGACTTGCCGCTGAAATTCTACCTGATCGAGATCGGTCCCTATCTGCTGCTGCTCTGGCTCGGCTTGAGCTTCGGCGGGATCGCCGGAGCGGCAGGGGCCTGGAGCCTTCGCACCGGCGCGGACATGGTCTTGATGATCGTCGGAACCGGACTGGGATGGTCGACCGTGTGGCGATTGCTGCCCCATTTCGGTTTGTTGTCGCTGGCGCTTTTGGCCGGGCAGTTCGCACCCGATCCGGCTCTCAGAGCGATCGTCCAAACCGGGATCGTCGCCGTCTCGCTCGCCTTGGCTTGGCACCGGTTCCCTCTCGACTTCTGGCGGGGTCGGCTCGGCTGGCGCGTCAAGCGCACCCAATCGCCGGATGGTCAGATCGGAGAGATCGCATGATCGGAACGCTCGCGGTAACGCAGAAATACGGCGCGCTGCGCCGGATCGCTCAGCAATCGGGGACGCGCGGTGTCGTCGGCGCCTGTATGTTGCGCGCCTATCGCCTGATGCGGGGCATGCTGCCGTGCGGCACGCGCGTGCGTTATGCCGGCATCGTCATCGGTCTCGATCGCAAGGTGACAGACCGGATGTTCCCCAGGTTCTTGGCAAGTCTCGCCGACATCCCCGATTACGAAGAGGCGCTCGTTGCCGGCTTGCGGCGGACGTTGCGTTCATCCGACCGGGTGGTGGTGGTGGGCGGTGGATGGGGCGTGACGGCCACTGTTGCCGCTCAGCATGTCGGGCGGTGGGGCTCGGTCCGCTGTTTCGAGGGCAGCGCCGAGGGCGTGCGCCGGGTTCGCAAAACCTGTCGGCTGAACGACGTTAGCTGTCAGGTGCGCATCGAACACGCGGTCGTCGGTGAAGCGCATCAGGTCTATGGCACCATGCCGACTGGCGCCGCGCTGGCGGGGCGCGACCTGCCGGATTGCGATTTGCTCGAACTGGATTGCGAGGGCGCAGAATTGGCGATCTTGCGGGATCTGCAGATTCGGCCGCGGACGATCCTGGTCGAGACCCATGGCGTTCATGGCGCGGCGTCTCAGGAGGTCGCGCGGGTTCTTTCGAAGCTCGGCTATCACGTTCGCGACTGCGGCTATGCCGAACCGCGGCTGCGCGAGATCTGCATGCCGCGGGATATCCGCGTTTTGCAGGCGACGCGGATTTGACGCGCATGCGCCGCACGGATCCGATCATCTTGCGCGTGGCCTTGACCCGCTGCCGGCTTCGCCATGGTCGCCTGCCAGCGCAGGCCGCCGTTGCGTTCGCCGATCATCGGTTGTCGTGACCGGAATGCGGATCTCCGTGGCACTGGCCACTTATAACGGCGCGCGGTATTTGGAGCCTCAGCTCGAGAGCCTTGCAGGCCAAACCCATTTGCCGGCCGAGCTGGTCGTCGGCGACGACGGCTCCAGCGATGCGACGATCGAGATTCTGGAGCGCTTTGCGCGCGTTGCACCCTTTCCGGTGCGCATCAGCCAAAACCCTACCAATCGGGGCCACGGTCAGAACTTTCTGGAGACGGCGAGCCGCTGCCGGGGCGATTGGATCGCATTTTGTGATCAGGACGACATCTGGTCCACGGAAAAGCTCAAGCGCTTCCAACATGCCTCGATCCGCCGTCCGCAGCTCGATTGGATGGTCTGCCGCAACCGCTATGTCGATGACCGGCTTCGCACGATGCGCCGTGCAACACTCGCGCTGAGCGAGCGCGGCAATTGGATGCCGTTGACCTCGCCGGTTCGCATTCATGACGGCCATCGAATGATCTTCCGGCGCTGGTTCGTCGATTTGCCGTGGCAGCGCCGTCCGGTTTCGACCGATGGCCGCCTGATCACCCATGATCGCTGGCTGAGCGTGATCGGCTATTTGTTCGGCCACCGGCATTTCCTGCGCGATCGGTTGACGCTTTACCGTCAGCATCAAGGCTCGGTGACGATGCAGGCGAAAGCCGCTGAGCGGAGCGTGGCTGTCGGCCATCGCTTGGACGCGCGGCGCGATTTCTTCGCTGAGCGCGACCGATTTTGGAGTGCCATGGAACATTGGTGCCTGTCATTGCCGATGGATAGCTGCGCCAAGGACGAGGCAAGCGCCGCAACGGCGGCGCGGCAGTGCCGGCAGATCGCCCAGTTCTATCGCGACCGCGCGCGCGTCTGCGATCGCACGCTCGATCGCCAACGCCGCGTCTCCGCCTACGGCGTGTTGGTTCAGCGCTCAGGAACTTACGCCGCCGTCTTCGGCCAGCCCCCGCTTATTCGCGATCTCTTTGCACTCATGGGGACACCATGACCCGAAAACGGCGATGCCTCATCACCCATCCCGATCTTGGTTCGGGCGGTTCGGAAGCACGGGCGATGACATTGATCGAAACGCTGCAGAGCCGATTCGACGTCGCTCTTGCCACCTGCCGTCCCTTCGAGTGCGATCGCCTCAACGATGCCTATCATTGCGCGGTCGATCCGGCGGGGGTCGAGGTCAGGATCGTGCCGATGCCGGCGCTGCTCAGACGCAGTGCCGGGGGCGATGCCCTCAAGGGGGCGTTTCTCACCCGGTTTGTCCGCCAGATCGCGCCGGAATTCGACGTTCTGATCAGTGCCTATAACTTTGTCGATTTCGGTCGCCCTGCGATCCAGTTCGTGGCCGATTTCTCCTTCGATGATGACATGCGACGCGCGCTCGATCCGGCCGCGGTGGGCATGCGGGGTCTGTTGCGCAATTCGCCGCTGAGCCGGGGCGCCTATCTGGCGCTCTGTCGGCGGATCGCCGGCGGGCAAGTCAGCGTCGTGCGGCGCGACGCGGACGTCGTCATCGCCAATTCGCAATGGACGGCACGGCTTTTGAAAGCGCGATACGCGATGGACTGCGATGTCATCTATCCGCCGGTTCATGCCGAGCCGATCAAGACGCTTGCGCGCAGCTCGGACTTCGTCATGCTCGGCCGGATTACGCCGGACAAGCGCGTCCTCGAAGCGATCGACATCCTCCATCGCGTGCGCGAGCGGGGACACCGCTTTGCATTCCACATCGTCGGCAAGATCGGTGACGATTCCTACGGCCGCAGAGTCCGGCGCCACGCGGCTCACCATGCGACCTGGGTGCGGCTGCACGGCGGGCTCTATGGCAACGCGAAATACGCGTTTTTGAGCCGCCATTCCTTCGCCATTCATGCGCATCGCCGCGAGGCTTTCGGCATCGCCGTTGCCGAGATGGTCAAAATGGGCATCGTGCCGATCGTTCCGGCCGCAAGCGCACCGGCAGAGATCGTCGGCGATGAGCGCCTGGCCTTCACCAATGCCGACCACGCGGTGGATGTGATCGATCGCCTTTTGCGCCAGCCGCGAACGGTGGGCGAGATCCGCCGTCAGCTCGCTGCCCGGGGAGCTTTGTTCTCCAAGAGCACGCTGGACACGGCGGCCCTTGAGCTTGTCGATCGCATGCTGTCGCCTTCGGCTTTTGCCCATTCGGAGGTGGCGGCGTGAAGCTCGCGGTCGTGATTCCGACCCGCAATCGGCCGAATGAGCTGCTGCGGTTGTTGGAGAACCTGTCGCTGCAGACGCGGCGTCCCGACCGGGTCATTATCATTGACGGCTCGGACGAAGCCGAGCGCGGTGCGATCGAGACCGGGGCGAGGGCGGCCTGGTTCACTGTTGACCTGCAGCGTCACTGGCCGCCTTCGGCCGCGGCGCAGCGCAATCGCGGCCTATCCCTGGTCCCGGCAGATTTCGATCTCGTGGCGTTGATCGATGACGACGTCACGCTGGATCCGCAGGCTTTGGCAATCGTCTGTCGATGGGCGCAAACGCTCAGTTCGGAGATCATCGGCTTGGGGCTCAATCCCGAGGACGAAGCCGCGGCCGCGGCTCCAGGGCGGTGGAAATCCTCCCGCTTGGCCCGGTGGCTGGGGCTCTATTCCGATCGCGTCGCCGTCGTTACGCCGTCGGGGTGGCACACCAGGGTGCGGCGTGTCGACGAACTGACCACGGTCGATTGGCTGAGCACCTGCGCGGTGGCCTGGCGCGTTGCGGCAATCCGCGAGCTTCGCTTCGACGAGTTCTTCCAGACCTACAGCTATCTCGAAGATCTGGAATTCAGCCTGCAGGCGGCTCGGCGCGGCCGGTTCGTCATGTTGCCCGACGCCGATTATCTGCATCTACCGGCACCGGGCGGGCGAAATTCGCGCCTCTGGTTCGGCCAGATCGAGATCCGCAATCGGCTGTACATCGTCCACAAGCATGGGCTGTCGCTTTCCCGCTTCTGGCTTGGCGTGGGGATCCGCGCGGCACTGACCCTGGTTTCGATGATCCACGACGCTGGCGAGGCAGCGCGCCTGTGGGGCAATCTTCAGGAAATTGCCGCGATTCTTTGGGGCAAGACCCCCGGCTTGCCTCAGGAGAGCCGGGGGCACCTGGCCGAGAGCCTCCGCGTCCTTGGCGATCGCCGCCATGACGGCCGGGGCCATCGGCGGACGCGATCCATCGAAAGGAATAAGTGATGGCGCGCGTGCTCGTGGCCGCCTATGCCTGCAATCCGTTGCGGGGATCGGAGGAGGCCGTCGGCTGGAATTTCGTCCGTTCGATCGCCGCCGATCACGAGACGACGGTGATCACCGCCGCCTTCCATCGCCCCGACATCGAGGCGGTCTGTGGCCGCTGCCCCAATCCGCGCTTCGTCTTCGTTGAGCATCAGCCCTGGCATTATGCGCCGACGACGCTGTGGAAGCGGATCGAGGGCTCGATCGCCAAGCCGATCATGAACTTGGCCTACGCCGCTTGGCAGCGGGACGCGTTTCATTTGGCCCGGACGCTTGCGCAGCGCGAGCGGTTCGATCTCGTTCATCAACTGACCTATGTCGGCTTTCGTTTTCCCGGTCATCTTTGGCGGCTCGGGCTCCCCTTCGTTTGGGGGCCGATTGGCGGCTTGGAGAACACCCCGTGGCGGCTCTTGCCGGCAATGGGCGTCGGCGGCGCGATCTACCATGCCGGCCGCAATCTGGTGAATTCGGCGCAGCGGCGCTGGTTGTCCTCGCCGCGCCGAGCGGCGGCCGTGGCCGGTCCTGGCCTGATCGCGGCGACCGGCGGCATCGCGCGGGAACTCAAGCAGCTCTATGGCGTCGACAGCACGATTGTCAGCGAGGTCGTCGCGCCGCTCGCCCTCAGCCCCGAGCAGCCCCGGCGGCGGAATGGCAACGAAGCTTTGAGGCTGGTCTGGAGTGGCCAGCATCTGCCTGGCAAGGCGCTCAATCTTCTCCTCGAAGCCCTGGCGCGGCTTTACAGCTCCCGGCGTTTCGAGCTGCATGTCCTCGGCGACGGCCCGCGCAACGCCGCCTGGCGGCGACGGGCCGCGGAGCTTTCGCTGGCCGATCGCTGCATCTGGCATGGCATGGTGCCGCGGGCCAGGGCGCTGGACATCATGCGCGAAGCCCATGTCCTGGTGATCACCAGCCTCAAGGATCTGACCTCGACGGTGCTGCTCGAAGGGCTGGCGCTTGGCCTGCCGGTGGTGTGCCCGGACCATTGCGGCTTCGTGGAGGTGGTGACGCCCAACTGCGGGATCAAAGTGCCGACGGACACGCCGGCAAATTTGATCCGCGGTCTTGCCGCAGCGCTGCGTGATCTCGAATCGGATGAAGGGCTGCGCCGCAGGCTCGCAGACGGAGCCCTCGAACGCGCCCGCGCGTTTGGTCCAGAGGGCAACCGCCGCCGGCTCACATCGGTCTACGACGCCGTTCTGAATGGGCGTGAATGCGCGTGAATTTGCGTGATCCGGCCTTGGCAGCGGCCGTAAATTTCGGGCGTCCCTTGGCAATGTCGCCGCTGCGCCGCGGTGGGGCCGCTCGGTGGCTGACGATGCCGTTTGCGCTCTGGATCGCGCTTTGGCTTTCGATCAATAGCGGTCCGTGGAGTCTTGCGGGGTTTGGTGACGGCCTCAACCCCAGCGTGAATGCCGTGCGGGCGTTGTTTCCGATCGCCGCGCTCGCGCTTGCCAGCGTGATCGTGCTCGGCGCCCGCCGGCGTTGGGTGCCGCGGGGGCTGGCCGAATGGGGCTTCTGGTTCTACGGTTTGGTCATTCTGCTGGTCTGCACGGGATCTGCGGCCTGGTTCGAGCGGGCCTATTGGGCCTTGGCGTTTCTCGCCACGCTCGCCGTCGTCGAGATCGGACTGCGACAGCCGGATCCTCTCGGCTTTGCGGTGCGCTTGAACCTGTTGTCCTGGGTGATGACGATCCTGGTGCTCGTCACGCTGCTGTTTCTTGCGCGCAACGTGCTTTTTAATTCCGATGGGTCGGCCTACGGCACCGTGGTGCGCTTCGAGCAGGCCTATGGCTATGTGATCTCCCGCGCGACAGGGCTGGCGCGGATGGCGGCGGTGCCCGCGATCATCGGGTTCGTGCTGGTGGTCTCGTTTCGCGCTTGGACGCGAGTGCTCGGCGCGGTGATGCTTTCGGCCGCGCTCTATGTCCTGTGGATCATGCAGGCCCGGGGCGCGCTCGTCGCAGCGGCCGGTGCCGTGACCTTCGTCTTCCTGTTTGGTCCGCGCAAGGGGCAAAAATTCGTCGCCGCGCTCGTCGCGTTGGTTGCATTCGCGGGCTTTTTGATCCTGCGCGGCGAGAGTTTCGGCGAGTTTTGGATGCATGTCACCCGCAACCAGGGAGCGGAAGGTTTCGCGTCCATGAGCGGTCGCACCCTTCTCTTCGTCAATGGTTTCGACCATTGGATGCATGCTCCGGTCTTTGGCTATGGTCCCCAGGCCGATCGCTCGTTTCTCGATGTCATCAACGCCCAGAATGCGTTGCTCTATGCGTTGCTCTGCGGTGGGCTGGTGGGCGCTGGTGGTTTCGTCGCCGCGATGGTGGTGGCGTGGGTAGCAATGCTGCGCGTCAATGTCGGATATCAGCGGATTGCGCCTCGCGATCGGCCGATGCTGATGATCACCAGCGGGATCCTGGTGTTCTCAACCTTCCGCAGCATCGTTGAAAATCAGGCTGCCGTCTTCAGCATCGACCTTTTACTGCAATATCCGGCGATGATCTATCTGGTGCTGCTCCACGCCGCCAGTCGCTGCCCGCGCCCGGTTATCCCGCCGGCGAGAGGGCATCATTCGTCTGCGTATCGAGATTCGGCGCTCCCCAAAACCGGTATCGCGAACGATGCCCTTGCCAGAAAGCGTGCCGGCGTGACCTTGCTGCCGATGCGAAATCTCTGACGTAAATCTATTTGAGCGCCCGCATTGCCGTGTTGCGATGATGGCGAATCAAGTATGTCTCCATCAATTTAAGGCCACTTTTGATGTTGAATGATTATCGATTGCCTACGACAAACAATTATGAGCCCTATCTCGCCGAAGAAAGCTTCAATCTCGATGATGTTTTCGCCATTATTCGCCGGCAGTTTTGGTTGGTGGGACTGTTTACGCTTCTCGGTGCCTTTGCTGGGGCCGGATATCTGGCAATTGCAACGCCGTTCTACACCGCCTCGGCGCAAGTTTTGATCGACGGGAAGGAAGCGCAAAGCACCCGCGAGGAAATGGCGCTCGCCGATGTTGCCTTCGACGACACGATGGTGAACAGCGAGTTGGAGGTTCTCCAGTCGCGCAAGCTGGCCGAGACGGTTCTCGATCAGCTCGATTTGCTTGACGACCCGCGTTTCAACGATGCCCCAGCTGGGTTGGCGGCGTGGATCAAGAGCGCTGTCATGGCCCTTGTCGGAGAGGTCGAAGCGCGCGCGGGGCTTCAGGTGAGCGCTTTAGCCGTGGCCGAGCCGAACAGCCGTGGCATCCGGATCCGGCGCACTGCAGTCGAGCGGCTGCTGCGAAATCTGACGGTGACGCGGGTCAGCCAGACACATGTCATCAACATCGCCTATCGATCGCCGAATGCGCACCTGTCCGCTGACATCGCCAATGCCTATGCGAAGGTCTACATTGAGGATCGGTTGGAATCCGACGCCCGGGCAATGCAGCGGGTTGGCCATTGGCTTCAGCGGCGGATTGCGGACGCCGAAAACTCTGTCAGCAGGGCCGAAGCCGCCATCCAGACGTTTCGTCAGGCGCATGATCGAATGTCATCCAATGGCGAGCTCCTGTCCGACCAGCAGCTGACCACTGTGAATGGGCAGCTCGTCGCGGCGCAGGCGGATGCCAACCAAGCCGCTGCCCATTACCTGCGGATCAAGGACATCATCGACAAGAAGGAAATGGATGCCGCCGTATCGGAAACTCTGGACAGCCCGGTCATTTCGGACTTGCGCAATCGTTATCTCGAAGCGGCCAAGCAGTATCAAGACATCGTCACGCGGCTCGGCCCGAAGCATATGCGGGCGGTTCAGCTGGAAACTGACATGCAGCAATATCGAGAGTTGATCTTCGACGAGCTGAAGCGCATCGCCGAGGTTTCTCGCAGCGATCTGGCCGTAGCTCAAAGTCGGGTGGTGCAATTGCAAGCCGAGATGCAAAAGCTGGCGGGTGCGACGGCTGCGGCGACTGACACCCAAATGCGACTGCGTGAATTGGAGCGAAACGCCACCAATCTGCGCAGCATGCGCGACACTCTAATCGCGCATTATGACGAAATGAGCGCGCGTGACTCCTTTCCGATCCCCACAGCCCGGGTGCTGACCGAAGCGGTCCCAGGGAGCGAGAGCTCACCGAAGGCAGCGATGGTGCTCTCTCTGGGCTTGTTTCTCGGCGCCCTTTCCGGTGGTGGCCTTGGGGCGCTTACCGAATATCGCGACCGGGTGTTCCGAACCGGCGATCAGGTTCGAGACGAACTCAGCGTAAACTTTCTCGGTATGCTGCATCTCTTGCGGCCGGCCGATGTTATGGGACAGATGAAGGATAAGAGCGTGGTCGCGGTGCCGCCGGGCGAAGAGGGGCTGCCGATTGTTCATGCTCATGATCCGATGCTGCGGCAAAGCTTCGAGGCACCCTTCACCGGTTTTGCCGAGACCTTGCGCGCGACAAAGATCGCCTGCGATCTTGCCGTCGGCGGCAAGGCGCCGAAGGTGATCGGCGTTGCCTCGATGCTGCCAAACGAGGGTAAGACGACGGTGTCGAAGAATCTCGCCTCTCTGATTGCAAGGGGGGGCACCCGCGTTCTGTTGATCGATGCCGATCTGCGCAATCCCGGGCTGACGGCCGGCGCTCTGAGCGGTGTGCACCAAGGGCTCATCGAGGTGTTACTGGAGCAATTGAACTGGCGGGACCTTCTGTGCCGCGAGGCCGAGACCGGTTTGCATATCCTGCCGACGCTGCGGTCGCGGGCCATCCACAACACCGGTGATCTGCTGGCGTCGCCCGCTATGCAGCAGGTCGTCGCTGACGCTGTGAAAGAATACGACTACGTCTTGCTTGATCTTCCTCCGCTTGGTGCCGTGGTTGACGCACGAGCCGCCGCCCATCTCTTCGACACGTTGGTTTTTGTCGCCGAGTGGGGCAAGACCGATCGCAAGCTGATGCGCGATGCGTTCGACGCTGATCCTCGCTTGCCAGAGATGTGCGCCGGCGTTCTATTCAACAAGGTCGATGCCAAGCAGCTGCGGCGCTACAAAGGGCAATATTATTCAAATTACTATTATGAGTATAATCAGTGAGTTGTTCGGGCGCTTCCGCGCTGCTGGCGGCGCTGCCTTGATCGGTTGGCAAGGGGTGCACGCAGGTCGCGCCTCGGGCGCATGGATTTTTACCCGTTTGGCTTGATATAAGACTCCGTTTGAAGACGACCGAACAGGAGTCGAGACAAATGGACGTCATCGAAGACATGCCGCTTTTGCGGCAGAAGGCGCTGATCGGCGGCGAATGGGTGAGCGCGGACAACGGCGAAACGGTCGCCGTCAGCAACCCGGCGAACGGCGCTTCTCTCGGCACCGTTCCGGCCATGGGGGCGGCGGAAACCAAGCGCGCCATCGCTGCCGCCGAAGAGGCTTTTCGCAGCTGGAGCAAGCGCACCCATGCCGAGCGGGCGTCGCTGCTGATGGCGTGGTTCGATCTGATGGTGAAGCACGAGGATGAACTCGCCACCATCCTGACCCTGGAGCAGGGCAAGCCTTTTGCCGAGGCCGTCGGCGAAATCCGCTACGGCGCCTCCTTCGTCAAATGGTTCGGCGAGGAAGCCCGCCGCATCAATGGCGGGATCATCCCGTCGCCGACGCCGGATCGCCGGATCGTCGTCCTCAAGCAACCGGTTGGTGTCTGCGGCATCATCACCCCGTGGAATTTCCCCAATGCGATGATTACCCGCAAGGTGGCGCCGGGCCTCGCCGCTGGTTGCACCATGGTGATCAAGCCTTCGGAGATGACCCCCTATTCGGCGCTCGCGCTGGGCTTGCTCGCCGAGAAGGCCGGCATCCCGGCCGGTGTCATCAATATCGTCACCGGCATGCCGACCGGCATCGGCAGCGCGATCACGGCCAGCGAGACCGTGCGCAAGCTGAGCTTCACCGGCTCGACCAAGGTCGGATCGCTGCTGATGGCGCAGTGCGCTCCGACCGTTAAGCGCCTCAGCCTGGAGCTTGGGGGCAACGCGCCCTTCATCGTCTTCGACGATGCCGATCTCGACAAGGCGGTCGAAGGCGCGCTGATCTCGAAATTCCGCAACGGCGGCCAGACCTGCGTCTGCGCCAATCGGATCCTCGTCCAGTCCGGCATCCACGACGCCTTCGTCGCCAAGCTGTCGGCCAGGGTTATGGCGATGCAGGTCGGCCCGGGGATGGCCGAGGGGACGGTCATCGGTCCGATGATAAACCGTGCGGCGGTGGAGAAGATCAATCGCCATGTCGACGATGCGCTGTCTAACGGCGCCAAAGTCGCCCATGAGCCGGTGAAGCTGCCGGACGGGCCGCAATATGCGGCGCCGATGGTCCTGACCGGTGCTACGACCGACATGCAGCTGGCTTCGGAAGAAACCTTCGGTCCGGTGGCGCCGATCTTCCGCTTCGAAAAAGAAGAGGAAGCCATCGCGATCGCCAATGGCACGCCGTTCGGTCTAGCTTCCTATTTCTATACGCAGGATCTCGCCCGCAGCTGGCGGGTCGGCGAGGCGCTGGAATTCGGCATGGTCGGTCTGAACACCGGCCTGATCGCTACCGAAGTCGCGCCGTTCGGCGGCGTGAAGCTCTCGGGGCTTGGCCGCGAGGGCGCCGAAATCGGCATTGAGGAATATTTGGAGACCAAGGCGTTCCACATCGCCGGCCTGAACTGAGCCGGCCTGAACTGACCGCATGCCGATCCAACGCATCGGCCCGAACATCGGAATCGGTTTCCGGGGTGGCGCGTTGTTTCCATGAGTGAGAGCGTGCCAAGGCCGGCGCCCATCTTGGGGGCGTCGGCCTTTTGTGTTTGGGCGCAGCCGCCTTGCGCGATCGGCACGTGCGGCGGAACTCGTTGCAGGGGCGGCGGCACGCCGCGACGAGAATGAAAACCCGCAGCGCCGTTTCAAATGGCGCTTCCGGCGATCAGCCGGCGGCCGCACCGCGCTCCGTGAGCCAGCGCCTGAACGCCGCCGACAGATCGGTCTGGATCGCCCCGACGCCGCAATCGATCAGTGTGCCCCAGACGTCATCTGGGCTTTGTGCCGCACGGCTGTCGCAAAAGTCGACGTTGTAGGACACGTCGAGCGTGTTGACCCACAGCCGAATGTCCTGGCGTTCCAGTTCGGCGCGGGCGGTCTGCAAATCCGCGAGCCGCTCGAACTTGACCTCGACCATGCTCGCCCCGAGCGGCTCGATGCGGCGCAGATCTTCGGCGAATTGGCCCGGCCGGGCGTTCATCAACGGCATATGGTTGACTTTGCCGATGAGCTCCAGCCGTTCGGCGAGGTGATATTTTTCGTCCGGATTGACCTCGGTCTTCATGATCACGTCTTCGGTCATGCCGAGATCGACGACGAGATCGGCAACGGCGACGAGATCGCGGCCATATTTCGTGTCGATATTGACGGTGATCCGACCGCGCGCCGCTTCCAGGGCTTCGGCAAGAAGCGGGATGGTTTCGTTGCTGGGGGTGGCATCCGGACCGCCGGCCCCCGTCAAAAGCGCTTTATTCTGGATAGCGGCATAGGGGAGTTTCGCCACGATGCCGTTGCCGGTCGTCGTCCGATCGATGGCGTCGTCATGCATGACGACGAGGACGTCGTCGGCGGTTGACTGGGCGTCGATCTCGACAATGTCAACCCCCAGGGCGATCGCGGCCTCGATCGCGGCGAGCGAATTTTCCGGTGCGCGGGTCCAGACGCCGCGATGCGCGACAGTGAGAACGTTCGGATTTCTGCGGGAGATGAGGGCGTCGAGACGGCCGCCGGCGTTCTTGGGAGGCAGCATGGGGATGGTCTTTCATTGCGGATTGTGCTCGGCGCGTCATCCTGTTCTTTTGCGGGAGAGATCGATGACGCGCAGCTTCGGTGGACAGGCGGTGAAGGCTCGGACGGGATCTCGGTTTGTCTCGTCAGCGAGGCCGGGTTGGCAATGTCAGGTGGGGGGAAATGCGATGCGCTGGCCGCTCGGATCGAACAATGCCAGTGATTCGGTGTTGATGTCGAAGCGGATGGCATCGCCCGGATTCCATCCGGCTTTCGCCTCCGGTGCCACCGCCGAGATCCGCCCATGTTCGGTCTCAAGATGATAGACAACCTCGCGGCCAAGCCGTTCGATGCCACTGACGGCTCCCGTGTGAGAGCCCGAGCCCAGCCGCAAGGCAGTCGGTTGAACGCCGAGGGTGATACTGCCGTTCGGGCAGGGCGCTTCCAAGAGAGACGCCTCGCCAAGGCAGACCACGCCATTTGACACATTCGCCTCCAGAAGGTTCATTGGCGGCGATCCGATGAATTTGGCGACGAAGGTCGTCTGCGGGTTGTGGTAGATCTCTTCGGGTGTCCCGGACTGTTCGATCCGGCCCTGATTCATCACCACGATCCGGTCCGCAAGGGTCATCGCCTCCACCTGGTCGTGGGTGACGAAGACCGAAGTCGCGCCGATCGCCCGATGTAGGCGGCTGATCTCCAGCCGCATGTCGGTGCGCAATTGGGCGTCAAGATTGCTCAGCGGTTCGTCGAATAAGAGCACGCGCGGTTTGCGCACGATCGCCCGGCCGATCGCCACCCGTTGGCGCTGGCCACCGGAAAGTTCGGCCGGCTTGCGGGCAAGCAGATCGGCAAGGCCAAGCGAAGCGGCGGTTTCGCGCACCATGGTTTCGCGTTCGGGGCGCGGCACCCCCTTCAGCTTCAACCCGTAACCGATGTTCTGCAGCACCGTCATATGCGGGTAGAGCGCATAGTTCTGGAACACCATCGCCACGCCGCGATCTTTCGGCGGCAGCTTTTCGACCGGGGTGCCGCCGATCGATACCGATCCGGAGCCGAGAGACTCCAGGCCGGCAATCATGCGCAGCAGCGTGGACTTCCCGCAGCCTGACGGGCCGAGTACGACGGTGAACGCGCCAGCGGCGAAGTCGAGCGAGAGGTCACGGATCACCTCGCTCGAACCGTAACTTTTTGAGACGCCTTTGAGCGAGATCGCGCTCGCGGCGGCGTGTTCGTGCGTCGACATCAATGACATTCCTTCTGACCGCTTCGACGAAGGGCGATTATTTTTCGCCGATGACCAGGCCGCGGACGATCAGACGTTGCAGCAAGGCGATGACGATCAAGGGAGGGATGATGACCAAAAGGGCGGCGGCCATCATGTACTGATATTCCGGGCTCTGGCCCGAGTTGAAGGCCGTCTGGAATTCGGTGAGGCCGACGACGGCCGGCTCCATCCGCGGATCTGTCGCGATCATCAGCGGCCAGATCAGCTGGTTCCACGCACTTTCGAACATGATCACCGTCAGCGCGCCGAGCGGCGCCTTGGAGAGCGGCAAAAGGATGTCGATCAAAAACCGGACCGGGCCGGCGCCATCCATCCGCGCCGCCTGGCTGAGTTCGCGCGGGATGCTTTGGAAGAACTGGCGGAACAGGAACGTTCCGGTTGCCGTGGCGATCAGCGGCAGCGCCATCCCGACATAGGTGTTGAGGAGATTGACCTCGAGGCTGAGCCGCATGCCGGTCAGCATCTCGATGAGGTCATTGACGCCGGTGATATCGATCAGGTCCTGGAATGGCGTGAAGACGTTCGAGGCGACGGCATAGGTCGAAACGATGCGCACCTCGATCGGCATCATCATCGTGGCCAGGATCATGCCGAAGATCACCGTTTTGCCCTTGAGGTCGAAATAGACGATGGCGAAGGCGCTGAGCACCGAGACGATCGCCTTGCCGCTGGTGACCAACACCGCGATGATCATGCTGTTGATGACCTGCTGAGGGATGTCGGTCTGGAACAGTACGTGGTGAAGATTGGCGAACAGCGCGGTCCCAGGACGCAGCGGCATGCCTTGGACAACCGTCGCAAAGGTCGACGTCGCCGTGGTGACGACCAGATAGAAAGGGCCGAGGGCGAAGAGAATGCCGATCGCGAGAACAATTGTCGCTGCTCGGTCGATCGAACGGGTGGTCTCGATCATGGCCGTCACCGTGCGTAGTTGACGCGCCGCTCGAGCAGGGCAAACTGCGCGACGACGATGAAAATGAACAGAAGCATCAAGATCAGCGACTGCGTCGAACTGCCGGAGAGGTCGTAGCCGCGGAAGCCGTCGACGAAGATCTTATAGACGAGCTGGTTGGTGGAATTGCCGGGGCCGCCATGGGTCATCGATTCGATCAGCTTGAAGGCCTGGTTGAAGCTTTCGTTGAACTCGATGACGATGCACAGGAAGATTTGCGGCGTGAGCAGCGGAAGCTGCAGGTCGAGGAGTCGGCGCCAGGGGCCGGCGCCGTCGACGGCTGCGGCTTGGTGGTAGCTCTCCGGGATGGCTTGCAGGCCGGCCAGCAGGATCGCGAAGTCGATCGGTATCCGGCCCCACATATAGGCGATGTTCAGCAGAATATTCGCGTCGAAGCCGTCGAGCACCGGATTCCACAGACCCGGTGACAGGGTGTTCAGCCAGGAGAAGACGCCGGTGGCCGGATTGAACAGATAGCTCAACACCACGCCCGCCGAGGCACCGGCCAGCGCCTGGGGCCAGAACAGCACATTGCGGGCAAAGCCGGACAGTCGCAGCTTGCGATCAGCCGCGACCGCCAGGACAAAGGAGAACAGGACCGTCGCGGCCGATGCAGTCAGCATGAAGACCAGCGAGCGGCCCGCAGCGGCGTAGAACTCGGTATCCTGGAACAGCCGCTGGAAATTGGCGAGGCCGACGAATTCCGCACTTCCACCAAATGGACGCTCCAGGAAGAAACTCCATTTGAGACCGATCACCACCGGCCAATAGAAGAACAGGAAGATGAGAAGGAGCTGGGGCAGCGATAAAAGGATCGGCCACCATCGCCCTTGAAACTGTCCGTCGCGCGCCATGTCTGAAGCCCTTTCGTCGTCTCGCTTACGAGAGGATCGGACGCGGCAGCGCCGCGTCCGATCCGGTCTCGGCGATGGTTCAGGGCATCTTGGCGCCGGCATAGGTGGCGGCGAAGCGCTTCAACATTTCGTCGCCACGGGCCGCAGCCGCGTCGAGGGCCTGCTGCGGGGTGCTTTCGCCGGAGAAGACCTTGGTGATCTCTGCGCGGAAGACTTCACGGAACTGAACGAAGAAGCCGAGGCGGATGCCGCGGGTGTCGGCGTTACCCGGAAAGTTCAGCGACTCGACGCCGAGTTCCGCGGCCTTCTTGCGCTCCGGATAATTGGCGAGGCCGCCATTTTCCATGAGCTTCACGCCGGATTTCGTCACCGGCAGATAGCCGGTATTGATCACCATCTGCATCTGCTGCTCGGGCGAACGCAGGAACGCCAGGAAGGCCGCGACGGCCTTGTAGGTCTTGGCATCGAAGCCTTTCATCGCGTAGAGCGCGGCGCCGCCGACGAAGGTGTTATAGCGCTTGGTGCCGGCGAAGATCGGCAGGAGGTGAACCGAGAAGGCTGCCTTGCCCTTGAGGGCGAGAGCCGTGTCGGTGTAGCCGCCGGTCGAGTTCAGGATCATCGCGCATTCTTGCGAGTTGAATGCGTTCCGGTAGTCGCCGGCCTTGGTCTCGCGGCTGAGGGTGAACATACCCTGCTTGTGCCAGTCGGCGAGGTCGGTGATCAACTGGACTTCGAGGCCCTTGTTGAAGACGTATTTCGCGTCGAGGCCGTCATAGCCATTGTGCTCGCTGGCGATCGGAATGCCCTCGGCGGCGGAGAACTCCTCCATCACCCGCCACGGGTGGAGGTCACTGGTCAGCGCGCAGGCGACGCCGCTGGCCTTCAGCTTTTTGGCCGCCTCGCCGACTTCTTCCCACGTCTCAGGCGCTTTGGTGATGCCGGCCTTCTTCAGCATGTCGTCGTTGGTATAGAAAACCAGCGTCGAGGAATTGTAGGGCTGGCCGTAAAGCTCGCCGGACCGGGTGGCGTAATAGGATTTGGCGCCGCTGATATAGTCGTTCCAATCGACCTTCTGGCCCGCATCGGCGGCGATCTTGGTCACCGGAATTACGGCATTCGACAACAAAAGATCGAGGGTGCCGCCGTCGAAGAACTGAACCAGCGCTGGCTGGCGATTGGCACGATAGGCTGCGATCGCCTTCTGGAACAGGCTCTCATAGCTGTCCTGGTAGACGCAGTTGACGTGATATTGGCTTTGCGAGGCGTTGAAGTCATTGCACTGCGCCTCGACGGCGCGCTGGCCGGCGGCGTACCAGAAGTCAAAGTTGGTGGCAGCTTGGGCGGGTGCGCCGAGCGCCAAGGTGCCGGCGAATGCGGCGGCGGCAGCAAACATCGTTCTCATCGGGAGGTTCTCCAGTCAGGGACCGATCGGCTCGGCCATCGCCGCGTTAATACAGACTAGGTGTAGTTTTTGTGACGACGCGGCAATTCGCCGTCGTGCGGAGACCTGATATCGGCTTGATATCAACGGTTTCATGATGAATTTCGAAGATTTTTTGCTATTTCTCGACAACGCCGCATGTTGAACTGCATGCCAATTGATTATAACGCGATAGTTGTGGAAAATGGCTCGCTTCGTTGATGGAGCAGGATGGGAATGGGCGGTCCCGCACCTCTCAAAAGCACGGCACGCAGCCGCAATGAGCGCATGATCCTGGAGGTCGTGCGGCGTAACGAAGCCATTGCGCGGGCTGCGATCACCGGCCATACCAATCTCACGCAGCAATCGGTCCATCGCATTGTCGAAGAATTGATTCGCGACGATCTCCTGTTGCCTGGCGATCCGGTGCGCGGCATGCGCGGCCAGCCGAGCCCGCAGATCATGCTCGATAGCGATGCGCGATTTTCCCTCGGCATTTCCGTCAATACCGACTCGGCGACCATTTCTCTTTGCGACCTGAGTTGCCGGATCCGCGAGGAGGTCCGGCTGCGGGTGCGTCCGATGAGCCGGACACAAACCCTCAAGGAACTGCGCGCCATCGCCGACCGGTTGCTGGCGCGAAATGGGGTGTCCTTCGATCGCATCGTCGGTCTGGGAGCGGCCGTCGCCGGCTATTTTATCGCCGATCGTCGTCAGGTGAATGCACCCGAACCGCTGCGCGACTGGTCGCTGGTCGATCTCGAGCCGATGTTGGAAGACGCGTTCGATCTCCCCGTGCGGCTTCAGAACAACGCGACCACGGCTGCGATAGCCGAGGCGTTGCGGGGGGTCGGCCTGCGCTGCCCGACCTTTGCCTATCTGTCGTTCAATTACGGCTTTGGCGGTGGCGTGGTGGTCGAGGGACGTCCGCTTCTCGGCGCGAATGGCAATGCTGGCGAGATGAGTAGCATTCTCAGCCCCGACGAGTCGGAGAGCCGCCCGGCGCTACGTTATCTTCTCGACGCGGTGCGAGAAAATGGTGTCAGTGTCGATTCGGTGGAAGACCTCCATCTGCGTTTCGACCCCGCATGGCCGGGCGTCGACGCCTGGATTGCGCAAACGCTGCCGAGCTTGAACCGGGTGATCAATGCGCTGGCTGCCGTCGTCGATCCGCAGGCGATCGTTTTTGGCGGGCAAATCCCGCCCGAACTCGGCCGCACGCTGATCGCGCGCGCCGGCTTCTGGGCGCGTCATCGCTACGGCGCCGGGCCGAAGCGGCCGGAGCTGTTGTTATCGCAGGTGACGGGCGATGCCGCAGCGGCGGGAGCGGCAATGCTGCCGCTTCGCGAGGCGTTCTTTGCGTGAGACCCTTTGGCCTGCGCGCCGTGCGTCCGACAAGGCGCGCAAAGGCCGCGCGATGTTATTGATTCGACTCATCAGCCTGAAAATCGGTTCCGGTTGCCGGGACGATGTCGTCGTGCGGTTGTCTTCGGCCAAACGGTTCGATCAGCCCCAGGTCGCCGGCCGGGACGGCGCGGTAAAGCGGATGAAGCCTCGGCCGGTTTCGGTCGGCTCGATCGTCGCTTGAACCTTGAACACCGCGCTGATCCGCTCGGCGGTGAGGACGTCGGCCGGGCGGCCGATCGCGACCAGCCGGCCACGTTCCATCACCGCCACGCGGTCGGCGAACATCGCGGCATGGTTGAGATCGTGAAGCGCGACGATGATCGTCGCATCCAGGGCTGTCACCAACGCCAGAATGGCGAGCTGATGCTCGATGTCGAGATGGTTGGTCGGCTCGTCGAGGATCAAAATTTGCGGCTCTTGGGCGAGCGCCCGGGCGATATGGGCGCGCTGGCGTTCGCCGCCCGAGAGCGAATGCCAGGATCGACCGGCCATGTCGGCCATGCCGACGGCGACGAGCGCCCGGTCGACGACCGCTTCATCGCGGGCGCCGCGGGGCGAGAGCGGCCCCAGATGCGGGATGCGGCCGAGGTCCACCACCTCGCGAACGCTCAGCCGTTCGCCGGTTTCGGCGTGCTGTTCGACGAGGGCGATCTGGCGGGCGACGCTGCGCCGATCGAGCCGGTGCAGCGGTGTCCCGTTCAGGGTGACGCGGCCGGCATGGGGCAGGCGCAGCCCGGCGAACATTGAAATCAGCGTCGTCTTGCCGGAGCCGTTCGGCCCGACGATGGCGAGGCATTCGCCCGGCTCGGCGGTGAGGGATACGCCGTCGACCAACGGGCGCCCATTCGCTCGCCGGACGAGGTTGGCGGCGGTCAGCGTCATCGTGCCGTTCCTCCGGCGCCGCTTGGTCGGTGGACGAGGATGAGGGCGAAGGCCGGCGCGCCGACCAGCGCGGTAATCACGCCGATCGGCAGCACCTGACCGGCGATGATGGTGCGCGAGACGACGTCGGCGCCGATCAGGAACACTGCGCCAACGAGGGCCGCGGCTGGCAGTAAGACGACATGTCGGACGCCGACGATCAGCTTGGCGGCGTGCGGAATGACCAGTCCGACAAAGCCGATCGATCCGACGATCGACACCATCACCGCGGTCATCAGCGCGGTGATGGCGATCAGTGTGGCCTGCACCCGGCGAACCGGCACGCCAAGAGCGGCCGCGGCATCGGTGCCGAAGGCGAACGCGTCGAGCGAGCGGGCATGGAGCAAGCAGACGGCGAGGCCGAGCCCGACGATCGGCATCGCCATCCATGCGTCCGGCCAACGCACGCCAGACAGATTGCCGAGCAGCCAGAACATGATGCCGCGTGCTTCGTCCGCCGATGCCGACTTGGTCACGACGAAGGAGGTGAGGGCGTTGAAGAGCTGGGATCCGGCGATGCCGGCCAGGATGATCGCCGTCGGGCCACGTCCGGCAAGGACCGCGAGCAGCGCGACCAGCGAGAAGGCGAGCAGGGCCCCGCAAAGTGCCCCCGCCGAAAGCGTCAGGAGGCCGCCGCCAAGGCCGAGGATTGCCACCGATACCGCGCCGGACGAGGCGCCGGCGGAGATGCCGAGGAGATAGGGGTCGGCAAGGGCATTGCGCAGCAGCGACTGCAGGACGACACCCGACACGGCGAGGGCCGCGCCGCAGGCGGCCGCGACTACAGCCCGTGCCAGACGATAGTTCCAGACAATGCCGGCATCAATCGTGTCGACGGGGTATCCGGCGCCGAAGAGATGATTGGTGATGGTCGCCGCGACGGTGTGAAACGGGATCTGCGTTTCGCCGATCGTTGCCCCGAAGATGACGGTGGCGCCAAGCAGCGCCACCGATAATGCCACGACGCCGAGCAGGCGGGCACCCGCCATCGCCCGGCTGCGGGCAAGGTTCATTTGGCGTATCCTGCGTCTTTGAGCGCTTTGGCCAAGATTTCGATGCCGTCGATGGTTCGGATCGTCGGGTTCATCGCCTGGGCGTCAATTTCGATGATGTGCCCCTGCTTTACAGCGCTCATCTGGCTGGCGACCGGGTCGTCGTGCAGGAACCGCTCCTTGACCGCAACGTCGTCGGCCGGAAAGCGCCGGCGGCTCATCTTGGCAAGGACGATAAAGGTCGGGTTGGCGCGGGCGATGGTCTCCCAGCCGACCGTCGGCCACTCGTCATTGGTCGTGATGACATTCTTCACGCCGAGGGTCGACATGATGTAGCCCGGTGCTCCGAGCTGGCCTGCGACATACGGATCGCCGGCACCGGCGGGGCTGGAGAACCAGAAGACCGCGGACACCGGCTTTTTCACGCCGGCGATCATCGCCTTGGCAGCCGCTTCGCGGGCCTTCAGTTTGGCGATAAGGGCCTGGCCGCGATCCTGGACATTGAAGATCTCGGCGAGATCGGCGATCTCGCGATCGATCAGCGCCGTGGTGAAGGGCTCGCTGCGGGTGCCGTCGCCGCCCGCTGCATTGTTCTTGCCGACGCAGTCCGACGGCGAGGTGTAGACGGGAATGCCGAGATCGGCGAACTGCTTGCGCGTTCCAACGACGCCGTTGGGTCCCACTTGCCACTGGAACTGGTTGGTCACCAGATCGGGGTGCTGCCCGACCACGCTTTCGAAGCTCGGATCGTTATCGGCCAAGCGCTTGACCTTGGCATTTGCGGCCGCGAACTGCGGCAGCACCGGCCCGACCCAGAGCGCAGTGCCGGCGACCTTTTCGGCAAGGCCGAGGGAATAGAGGATTTCCGTCGAACTCTGGCCGATCGAGACGATGTGCGAGGGGGCTTGTTTGAAGGTCAGGGTGACGCCGCAATTTTTCAGCGTCAGCGGATATTTCGTGGCGTCGGCTTTTGCCATTCCAGCGGACAAGGCCAGTGGCAGGGCAATGAGGGCGGAGGCGACAAGGCCTGCGAGCGAGCGTTTACGCGACATGAAATGATATCCTCTCAGGGATCATGGAGACAGCCGTCATCGGTCGGAGCGATCAGCCCCGTTGCGGACGAACGGAAAAAAAACAGCGAGGAGCCGTCAGGAGAGATGGCGCACGACACCAGGATCCGGCACGAGCCAGACTGAGCGTCGAGACGAGGAGGGAGGGCAAATGCGCTAAGTGAGCGCCGTCACGGCAGATCCTTTCCGAGCATCCCCGCTCGAGAGTGGATTGAAGGTCAGACGGCAGGTCTCCTGGCTCGCGGACGAAGGCACCTCTCATCAGCCTTCCCGTGGCGATGGTCACCACAGTGGCGCGGCTTCGATCGTCTCGAAGCCCACCGCGCCGCTATCGGGAGCGTCGCGGGGATGATCGGCATCCGCTTACAGTTGCGGGGGCAGCCACGGTTTCGGCCCCGATTTGGGTCGTCCTCACCGTGTTCCCTTTTAATCCCCGTCGTGTCGATGACCGGGGAACCGTCGTTAGCTGCCTAAGCGATCTTCCGGACAGGGTCAAGCGGTTTGGCGCGGCTTACACCACCAGCGGCGCATAGTGATGCGGCAGCCGCATCAGAACGAGATCCTTGCGGCGCACGACATGGGTCGGATAGGCGCCGCCGAGGCTGCCGGTCTCGATTTCGGCGACAGCGAGGCTGGCATTGTCGGCGACCAGAGCCTCTGTGCGGGGGAACAGGAAGGTGTCGGGGCCGAAGACACCGGACAGGCCAGGATAGCCGTCCATCGGTGCGAACACATTGGCGAAGGCGAAGTAGCAGTTGTTCTCGCCGCCGCGCACCCGGAACTGATGCCAGTGCAGCGGATCGGCACCGGTTGGAATCGGCGTCGGCTGGGCGATCGTGGTACCGTCATGGGCAAGATGAAAGCTGCCCTTCACCGCGGCCGGGCAGGCGATGACGTCGCAGCCGCGAAGAGCGAGAACCCGCCCGGCCTCGGGGAAATCGGCGTCATGGCCGATGAGCAGCCCGAGCCGGCCGAAGGGCAGATCGAACACCGCCCAGTCATCGCCGGCGCTCGCCCAGCCGCGATCGCGTTCGCTGAGATGGGTCTGGCGATAATGGCCGACAAGGCCGTCTGGGCCGACCAGAACGGCGCTGTTGTAGCGCGTCTCACCCTCCGCTTCGGCAAGGCCCACGACGATGAACAGGCCGGTCTTCGTGGCAATCTCGATAAGGCTGGCAACGGCCGGATGATCAAGCGCGATGGCGCTTGCGGCTGGATCGGCCAAGCCGGTCAAGGCCCGTTCGGGCAGCACCAGGAGTTCGGCGTCGTCGCCGGATGCTGTCTCGGCCAGCGTTTCGATCTGGCGCAGATTGGTGGCGCTGTCGCCTTCCGGGGCGAACTGACCGACGGCGATTTTGGCGCCGCGCCCGGCGGGCAGCGGCCGGTGGCCGTAAAGTTTGAAGAAGTCGCTGGGGTTCCAGGCGAAGGTGTTGGTCATCAGCTCCTTGTAGAGTTCCGGCCGGCGCTGGGCGATCACCGGCTCGCCACGCATCCGGCCTTGGCGGGCCCGATCGGGGTCAATCGTCGCGGTAATCACCCCATCGCCGCCGTCGATCACCGCCATGATCTCGGCCTCGGGGCCGATGATGCAGCTCCCGCCGGAGAACTGGACGCCACGCTCGAGCCCCCAGCGATTGCTTTCGATCAGATAGCAGCCATTCTCATAGGCTCGGTTGATCCAGTAGGGCGCCGGCGTGCGCTCGGCGAGCCAGTTGGAAATGTGACAGATGACATCGGCTCCACCCACGGCCGTCAGCCGGGCGGTTTCGATGAAATGGATGTCCATGCAGATCAACAGGGCGATCTTGCCGAGCCGGGTGTCGAACACCTGGTGGCCGCAATCGCCGCTGGCGGCCCATTTCGGCTCGGAAATGTAAGGGTGGGTCTTGCGATGGGTCCCGACGACGCCGTCCGGGCCGATCAGCACCGCCGCGTTGTAGTAAAGGTCGGTGGTCGGATCGACCTCGGGCATGCCGATGACGATGAAGACGTTGCGCCGCTTGGCGATCTCGGCGAAGCGCGCCGTCGTCTCGCCCGGCACCGGCTCGACCATCGATGCGACTTCCGCCCGATCGTACCAGCAATAGCCGGTGGTGCCCATTTCCGGTGTCACGATCAGTTCGGCGCCGGCATCGGCGGCCGCCTCGACCAGCCGGGCGAGCGCTTCGATGTTGCCGGCCTTGTCGCCCATCGTGGGCTCAAACTGCACGGCGGCGGCTTGGAAGGGCGTGGTCATCGCAGGATCTCCGGGATCATTGAGCGTCTTATGGCCATCTCTGCCCCGGTGCTCACCGGCCGGGGCAGAAGACGGTTGGGTCAGGCGGCGAGGCCGGCGATCGACTTCAGCACCGAGGCGCCGACCGTGTATTTCGGATCGACCATGTTGCCGAGGCGGACGCGGCCGCATTGGGTGAGCAGCATGTAGGCGTCAATCTCGTCGAAGCCGAAATCGGCCGCCATCCAACGGATCAGCTCGCGATAGGCGCCGCGGGCGGCGTCCTCCATCGGCCGGGACGAGCCGATGGTCATGTAGAAGGACTCGTTCTCCAGCCGCGGCGTCTTGATCGTCCAGCCCTTGATGAGATCGATGCGCAAGGTGGTGACCGTCGGATGCTCGATGGCGACGCCGCAGAGTTCGCCGTCACCTTGGGCCGCGTGGCAGTCGCCGACATAGAGATAGGCGCCGTCGGTGTTGACCGGCAGATAGATCACCGCGCCCGGCGCGACGTCCGGCAGATCCATGTTGCCGCCGTAATAGTCCGGGACGAGCGAGGAGATCGCTTCGATCTCCGGCGCCGTGCCGATGGTGCCGATGAACGGCTCGTAGGGCAGCGAGATCGTGTCGTTCCACTTGACGCCGGTGGCCTCGTCGACCTCGAGCTTTTTGACCCGCTCCGGCAGCGCCGGGTTCAGCATCGCCGTATCCGCGGTCGGCACCAGGCCGCCGAATTCCGGCATGATCACCGTGGTGCCGCGTGGCTGCGGACCCCTCGGCACGATGCTCTCGATGTAGACGGCGAGGCAGTCGCCCTTTTCCGCACCATTGACGTAGATCGGACCGTTCTGCGGGTTGAGATAAGGGAAGTTGAGGATCTCGCTCGGCTTGTCGGTTTCCTTCTGGATCTTGCCCTCGAAAGCATCGTGGGTCTCGGCCGAGACCACCGCGCCGGGATCGACGGTGAGGATCGGATCGGCATAGGCGCCGTAGACGTAGTGATAGCGGCCCTGGCTCGCTTCGGTGATGGAATGGCTCGTCAGGGCCTGGCCCTTGGCGACGGCCTTGCGGGCCATGATGGATTGGTCGAACCAGCTCATTGTCGTGTCCTCTTTCGATTGTCGTTCCAAGGGGGGCTGGCCGTCAGACCGCGAGATAGCGGCGGACAGTATCGCGATCGTCCAAAGCGGCCTTGTCGATTTCGGCTGTGACGGTCCCCTTGTCCATGACGTAGCAACGCTCCGCCATTGCTCGGATCATGTCCAGATTCTGCTCGACGAAGACCACGGTGATGCCGGTCTTGGCGTTGAGCTCGACAATAATGCGGGCAATGTCCTGGACGATGTTAGGCTGGATGCCTTCCGACGGCTCGTCGAGCAGGATCAGATCGGGATCGCCCATCAGCACCCGGCCGATGGCGAGCTGCTGCTGCTGGCCGCCGGACAGCGTACCGGCGCGCTGATGGCGCCGTTCCTTGAGGATCGGGAAGAAGCTGTAGATCTGCTCCAGCCGGACCTTCGCCTCGCGCTCGCCGGACTGGTCGATCGACTGGCCGACGAGGAGATTTTCGATCACGCTCATGCGGGGAAAGACGTCGCGCCCCTGCGGGACGTAACCGATGCCGAGCCGCGCCCGCTTGTGGGCGGAGAGGCCGTGAACCTCGGCGCCTGCGAACAGGATCGCGCCCTTTTGCGGCGGTATCAGGCCGATCAGGCTCTTCATCAGCGTCGACTTGCCGACCCCGTTGCGGCCGATCACCGCGACGATCTCGCCCTCGCGCACGCTGATATCGACGCCTTGCAGCACCGGTTTGCCGCCATAGCCGGACCGCAGGCCCATGGTTTCGAGAAGGACCTCCCTACGCATGGACCTCTCCGAGATAAATCGCGGCGACGCGCTCGTCGGCGACGATCTCGTCGATCGAGCCCTGCGCGAAGACCTTGCCAAAATGCAGCACGGTGACCTTGTGGGCGATCTGGCGCACGAAGGCCATGTCGTGCTCGACGGCGAGCACGCTGACGCCCTCGGCATTCAGCGCCTGGACCATCTCGCCGGTGGCGAAGGTCTCGTCCGGCGTCATGCCGGCGGTCGGCTCGTCGAGCAGCAACAGCTTCGGCTTCAGCGCGATCGCCATGCCGATTTCGAGCCATTGCTTCTGACCGTGGCTGAGCGCGCCGGCGAGCTGCTTTTCCGCGTCTTTGAGCTTCAAAAACTCCAAGAGCCGATCGATCTCTTCGTCGAGCGAGGCACCGACGAGATGATGCTGCAGCGCGATCTGCAGATTCTGCCGGACCCGCAAGGCCTGGAAGATGCCGGGCACCTGGAACTTGACCGAAATGCCCCGGCGGATCCGCTCGAACGGCTTTTCCTTGGTGATGTCGGCGCCGTCATAGAGGATGGCGCCGGCAGACGACGTGTGTTCGCCAAGCACGAGCCGGAAGAAGGTGCTCTTGCCGGCACCGTTCGGGCCGATCAGGCAATGCACTTCGCCGGTTTCGACGGTGAAGTCGACATTGTCGGTGACGTGCAGGCCGCCAAACCATTTGTCGAGCTTTTGGGTTTGAAGGATCGCCATCACGCCGTCTCCCGAGCCAGCCGACGCCGCAAGCCCTTGGAGACAAATGAGCCGACGGTGATGATGATGCCGCTCGGTGCGGCGAGAATGGTGACGACCAGGAGCAAGCCCATGACGACCAGGGCGTATTGGCTGCCGTAGATCGTCAGGGCCTGGAAGCCGGCAAGGACCAGCAGGGTGCCGACCAGCGTCGTCGTCAGATCGCTGCGGCCGCCGACGGCGACCCAGACCACCGGCAGCGCTGCGGCCGACATGCCCATCGAGGACGGGGTGATGTAGTTGCCCCAGGCGGTGTAGAGGACGCCCGAGAGACCGGCGAGGGCCGAACCGATGACAAAGCCGATCAGCTGATACTTGCGCACGTCGTAGCCGAGCATTTCGGCCCGCTGCGGATTTTCCCGAATCGCCACCAGAACGTTGCCGAAGCGCGAATTCACCAGCATGCGCAGGGCGAGATAGGCGATCACCAGCAGGGCGAGCGTGACGTAATAGAGCGGCACGTCGGGAAAGAGCACCACGTCGCCGCCCGGCCAGGGAATGGTCAGCGACGGCATGTTGCCCATGCCGTTGAAGCCGTTGAGGCGGGCTGAGCCGATCACCCATTGCGGGCCGGCGGTCTGCGACATGAAGCGTTCGAGCACCAACGTCACCGACAAGGTGACGATGCCGAGGAACACGCCGCTGATCCGGCCGAAGAACAGGAAATAGCCGAGAACCGCGGCAAACAGCGCCGAGAGACCGACGGCGGCAAGAAGCGAGACCAGCGTCAGGCCGTAGGCGTCGCCGAGATTGATGGTGAGGACGCCATAGGCGTAGCCGGCGACACCGAAGAACGCCGTCTGACCGAAGGAGAGGGCACCGCCATAGCCCCAGATCAGGCTGAGCCCGAGCGCCATGAAGGCCCAGTTGAAGAAGTAGACGTTGTTGCCGACGTCATAGCCGTCCGCAAACAGCGGATAAATGCAGGCGAGCGCCAGAACGACGACGAAGCCGGACCAGAAGCCGATCCCCTTGCCGAGGGTCTGTGGGCCTTCGAGAAGACGGAAGGCAGACGTGAAGGCGTTGGGTGAAGACACGTCAGGCCCTTTCCCGCAAGATGAAGCCTGTGAGGCCGCGTGGCAGCACGCGGATGACGAGAACGACGGCGACGAGCAGGCCGATCTGGCCGGCGAGCTGACCTTGCCAGGAGGTCAGTCCCGCCTTGACCACGGCGAGGATCGCGGCGGCCGGCGCGGTGCCGAGGAAGATGTCCGCGCCGCCGACGACGACGGTGACGAAGGCCTCGATGACGAAGGTCGCGCCCATCGTCGGCACCAGCGTCATCGTCGGGGCGTAGAGACCGCCGGCAAGGCCCGCGAGCGCCGCGCCGAGGCCGAAGGTGAGCATGTAGATGAGGGAGGTGTCGACGCCGAGCGCCTCGGCGATGTGCGGCACCTGGATGGTGGCGCGGGCCAGAACACCGAAGCGGGTGCGGGTGAAGATCACCCAGAGCAAGGCGAGGGTGGCGACGGCGGCGGCCATCAGCACGAGCCGGTAGATCGAATAGCCGTAGCCGCCGACCATGAAGCTGCCGAAGGGCGTGCCGGTGCTCTGCATCGACGGTCCGAGCAGGATCAGCGTGCCCTGGGTCGCGATCATCGAGATGCCCCAGGTGACGACGATCGTATCGAGTGGCCGGGCATAGAGCCGGCGGATGACGACGCGCTCGAGCAGCATGCCGACAAGGCCGGCGACGAGCCCGCCGAGGAGAATGGAAAAAGGCAGCGGCAAGCCGAGATGGGCAGCGGTCGTCGAGACATAGGCGCCGCACAGGATGAATTCGCCATGGGCAAGGTTGATCACCCCCATCATGCCGAAGATCACCGCAAGGCCACAGGCGGAAAGGACCAGAAAGGCGAAGGCGTCTCCGGTCTGGTAGAGAAAGGCAAAGAGGCCGGACAGAAAATCCATGGACGCATCCCGTGGCGTTTGGCCGAGGTGCCGGGCAAGACGCAGGCTCTTGCCCAAAGAAGCGGGGAGGGCCCGGGCGGCGCCGGAGCTGTGGCTCAGGCCTGCCGCCGCCATACGGGGCGGCAAGCTGGCGTGGCCGTGATCTCTGGCGGGCGACCCGGCCTTCGATTACTTGCCGTCCTTCTTGGGGTTCTGAGACGGCGTATACTGGGCTTCCGGATTGCTCTTGGTCAGATCGCAGCCGACCTGGCCGAGCCAGTAGGGCTTCACGTCCTGCCAGATCTTCGGGAAGGAGATCGAGTGATCCTCGTTGACCTTCGCCAGATAGATCGTGTGTGACATGTGCTGGCTCTTCGGGTCGATACAGACCTTGCCCTCCGGCGCATCGAGGCAGACGTCGCCCTTGGCGATGACCTTGCGGATCGCGTCGTGGTTGGTGCTGCCGGCGCGCTCGACCATCTCCTTGTAGAGATAGACGGCGTCATAAGAGTTCTCGGCCTCCTGGTTGATATAGGGCTCGTCCGGGAACATCGCGTGCCAGCGCTTCACCAAGTCCTTGCTTTTCGGATTGTCGACTTCCTCGATCCAGTTCGTGGTGACATACATGTTGGCCAGCGAGGGCGCCTTGAAGCGCTTGTGCTCGTAGCCCTGGCCGACATTGACCGACGAGGCCATCGGTAGCTTCAGATTGGCCGAGAGCGCCTGTTCGTAATAGGACGACTGGGCGGTGCCGACGAGCAGGGTGACGACGAAGTCCGGTTTGGCCTTCTGGATGTTCTGGATGGTCTGCGAGAACTGCGAGACGCCGAGCGGGATGAACTCCTCGCCGACCATCTGGCCGCCATTTTCCTTGACGATGTCGCGGACCCATTCGGCCGAGATCTGACCGAAATTGTAGTCGGCGGCGATCGTGTAGACCTTCTTGCCGAACTTTTTCATCATATAGGGAAGCAGCGTCGAAAACTGCTGTTCGGGCACCGCGCCGGTGACGATCATATTGGCGTCGCAGACGCCGCCTTCGTATTGGTTGTTGTAGAAGGCGAGGCCCTTAAACTGGTCGACGATCGGCCGATAGGCCTCGCGCGAGGCCGAGGAAAAGCCGGCGAAGACGACGTCGACCTTGTCGCGCTGCAGGACCCGGCGCATGAATTCCTGATAGCGGCGGTTGTCGGACTGGGTATCGTAGATCACCAGCTTGATCGGGCGGCCGTCGATGCCCCCCTTGGCGTTGATTTCCTTCGTTGCCAGCTGGATGCCATGCACCTTGCCGATGGTGGCGAGGGCGAAATCACCGGACTGATCTTCGAGGACGCCGATTTTGATCGGGGTCTTGTCCTCGGCCAGGGTCGCCGTCGACAAGGCAAAAAGGGTCCCCAGCGCCGCGAGGGCGCTTGCTGCGTGCTTGTCCATCGTTGTCTCCGTGTCGGGGAATTAGTCGGCGGATCGGAGCTGTTGGGGCGGCTCGGATCCGCATTCGGGTCTCGCCGCACTCCGTTGGACGACGAATTGGCAGTAGGTTTCAATGCTGACGCGGGCGTGCATGCTCTGGTTGCGCAGATGCGCGAAGGCGGCTTCATCGTCGCAGCCGCGTTCGCGCATGACCTCAAGCACCGCCTTGATGACGAAGCGGCGCTGGTGCCGGCGTTGTTCCTGCGCCTTGATCACCTCGGCCTGAGCGGCCTTGCGGGCATGCTCGTTGATGGCGAGATAGAGCGCCGAATAGACCGCGCCGGAATGGATCGGCTTCGGTATAAAGGCGGTCGCGCCGAGTTGCATCAGGGTCTTCAGCCGGCTCGGCGCCTGCATGCCGACGAGGCCGATCACCGGCACCAGCGGGGTTAGTCCATCGCTCTTCAGCCGCGGGATGAAGGGCATGCGCAACAGATCGCCGTCGATGAGCACGACGTCGCGGCTGGCGTCGAGATCCTCCGCCGACCATTCCAGCGGCGCTTCGGCCATGCTGTTTTCGTTGACGATCAGGCCAAGCCGCCCCAGCACCGGCGAAAGCGTCGCTCCGAGCCTTGTATCGTCGCTGATGAGGATTGCGTTTCGGTGGCTGAAATTCTGGATGTAGCGGTGCACGGCCATCAGATCACCCTCAGCTTCGGACGGGTGGAAACGATTTCGAGAGGCGGTGTCGTTCTGACGAGATAGGGATCGGGTTGCACCGGTCGTGCGGCTTCGACCAGGATGTCGAACTGGCAGTCGGAGCGCGAGCGGCCGATCCGTGGCGTCAGATAGGTGTGCATGGTTTCGGGGTCGAGCGTGACTCGGCCCTGGGGGGCTTGGAAGCTTTCGCCCCGCGCGGCCGACCGGACGTGGCTCGCATCGTCGCTGCCGGCCTTGGCGAGCGCGGCGGCGAGGAAGCGGAGGGCAATATAGGCCGCCTCGGCTTCCACCGATGCCGGCGGGCCATCCGGGAACATGGCGTTGTAGGTTGCCACGAAGCGCTGGTTCGCGGGGCTGTCGATCGAGGTGAAATAGACCGAAGAGCTGAGATGGCCGTCGACCGCTTCCGGCCCGATTTCTAGGAGTTCCGGTTCGGAGAGGTTGCAGCTGGCGATCGGAAAGCGCGTCTTCTGGTCGATGCCGCGGGCCGCGCAGGCGGCGCGGAACTGGCGGAAGAAGTCATAGGCCGATTGACCGATCAGGGCGTTGAAGACAAAATCCGGCTTCGCCTTGATGATCGACGCGATGATCGTCTCGAAATCGGTCTCGCCGACGGCGACGTAGCGCTCGAAGAGCACCCGGCCGCCGCGCTCGGTGAGATCCTCGCGCAGCACGCGGCTGCTCTCCCAGCCCCAGATGTAGTTCGAGCCAACGCAGCAGGCCTTCTTGCCGTGGTTCTCGACGAGATGATCGACCAGGGGCGACATGTGATGGTTGGGCGCGGTGCCGGTATAAACGACGTTTTCCGAGCTTTCGAAGCCCTCGTAGTGGGCCGGATACCAGAGCAGCGCGTCGCGCTTTTCGAACAGCGGGATGACCTCTTTGCGGCTCGACGAGGTGTAGCAACCGACAACCTGGCGGATGCCACGCTCGAGCATCGCCTCGGCGGCGGGCGCATAGGCGGTGAGTTGGCTGCCCGGATCGATGATTTCCGGCACGAGCTGGATCGCGCCAGCCGGGTCTTCATTGGTCTCGCGGCAGGCCATCAGCGCCCCCTGCAGCATCGTCCTGCCGACGGCGCCATAGCTGCCGCTGGTCGAGAACAAGATGCCGATTGGATAGCGCGTCGTTGTCACATCAAGGCCTCAACACAAAAAAACCCGTCAGCACGAAAGTGCTGTCCGGGCGACACTGCCGATATTCCATGAAGGTGTCATTGTCCGGCGCATTATTGAGCAACGTTGCTCTGCGCACAGGATTTAAGCTGGCGCGTTTCCGAAGGCTTGTCAAGCGCTGGTGTTTGCGTTTTCAAACTTTCCTCGATCGGCTTGCCAGACGCCGAAAAATCTGTCCCGCTAGGGCATTGGCCCGAACAGTTGAACGCCGGCGGGCGGGGACGATGTCCGGAGGATCTGTCCAAGAGATCAGGGATTGGGGGCGTTTTCGCGCGTCGGCTTGTCGGCTCGGCGTGTGATCGAAACGGGTGGCGAGGGGCCGCCTGCGGCGCAATGCAATCGAACCGCGAAAGATCGATCCATGGATCTGAAGTTGCAAGGATTGAGGGCCGTCGTGACCGGCGGGACCAAAGGCATCGGGCGCGCCATTGTGCAGGGCCTGGTCGGCGAAGGAGTGGCGGTGGCGTTTTGCGCCCGCAGCCAGGATGGCGTCGATGTCGCCTTGAAGGAGCTGCGCCATGGCGGCGCGAGCGTTCACGGCGAAGCCGTTGACGTTGCCGACAAGGCCGGTCTGCCGAAATTCGTCGGCCGGGCCGCCTCGGCGCTCGGCGGGATCGACATCGTGGTCGCCAATGTCAGCGCCCTGGCGATCGGCGGCGACGAGGCGAGCTGGCAGGCCGGCTTCGACACCGACATGATGGGCACGGTGCGGCTGGTCGAGGCGGCGATGCCCTATTTGGAGGCGAGCGATGCGGCCGCGATCGTCACCATCGCCAGCGTGTCGGGTCGGGAGATCGATTTCGCCGCCGGGCCCTATGGCGCCTTCAAAGCCGCGATCATCCATTACACGCAAGGATTGGCCTTCCGGCTGGCGCCGAAGACGATCCGCGCCAACACCGTTTCACCCGGCAATACCTATTTCGAAGGCGGCTTCTGGCACCAGATCGAGACCGGCAATCCGACGCTCTATGCCGATGCCCTGGCGCTGAATCCGACAGGGCGGATGGCGACGCCGGAGGAAATCGCCAATGGCGTTCTCTTTCTCGCAAGCCCTGCGGCGAGCTTCGTCACCGGCACCAACCTGGTCGTTGACGGCGCCTTGACCCGCGGGGTGCAGCTCTGATGAGCGATCCGTCACTGCAATCTGTGGCCGTGACCGGCAGGACGCCGCGGCTTCGTGCGGATGATCTTGGTCACCGTGTTCCGCCGGAGCCTGACTCTTTTTTGTTTTTTCCGGACGGTCGGCCGCACAGTGCCTTATGGTGTCGAGGACATGATGACCCCGCCGGGGTGCTCCGACAGGGCGATTTTCAGCTTGGAGCGCAGCAGCACGATCAACAGTTCCTCGTCGCCGAGCGGTTCCTCACGGCTGCGGCCTTCCCACTCCATCGCCACTTCCAGGAGGCAGAGGTCGAGCAGTCGGACGGCGAAAGGCAAATTGAACTCGTCCGCCAGCGTTTTGCAGCGTGCGATTTCATGGATAAGCGTTGCCATTTGGAGATCCATGTCGCTGCTGTCGCTCAAAGCCATGGAGACCGTCCCTGCGGGTCGAGCACACCGGGATAGGCCCATTGGCCCTCGGGGCGGATCAGTCTGTACGGGTCGTCATCGATCGAAATCGCATGGGGCGGCGGCTCGATGTCGTCGACCATCTCGACGAAACTGTGCCCGGAAAAGCCGAAGGGCGTGCCGTTGTGCTTCACCTTGAAGCCGAAACGCTGCCAGAAGGGCAGGTAATCCTCACGGGCGTGGCCATAGAGCTTGCGAAAACCCTTGTCCCGGCACAGCTGCACGCTCGCGCGCACGAGTTCGAATGCGATCGTCGACTGGCGAAACTCCTTGCGCACCGCCAGGCGCTCCATTTTGGCGAAGTCACCGAAGAAGCGGATGCGCATGCAGCCGGCCGGCTCGCCCTCGACCGAATAGAGAAGATGGGTCGCGGCGAAGTCGTTGCCGTCAAACTCCTCGTCGAAAGGGCAGGACTGTTCGCCGATATAGACGGCGCTGCGGATCGCGGCGACCTTGAACAGTTGGTCGATGCCGTGCACCACGGTGATGCCGGTGTCGCGGGCCGGTGCGATCTGTCGATCGTAGCGCGGGCGCGGCCTGAGCAGCGAGGTCTTCGACCGGTGCTTGACGAACAGGTGTGGTTTGAACTTGCCCCGCCATTCAACACCTTCCTCGAAGCCGAGCCGCAGCATCGCGCGGCGGCCGCGTTCGGTGGTGACATTGGCGATCATGTCGGCACCGGCATAACGCGGCGAAGAGAAGTGATCGACGACCATCGGAATGGCGTTGGCGAGAAGGCCCGGCGTGTAGGACGCCCAGCTATAGACCGCGGCTGGGGTCTCTGCCTGGCGCACCAGATAGCGCTCTTCGGGATCGAACAGATTCATCCGCCCGTCGAGCAGTGCTTCGTAGCCGTCCCGGTTCAAGAGCAGCACCGTGACGAAGCCTTCGGGCTGACGTCCGCGCCGGGAGACGAGCCAGATGGTGTCCGGATTGCTGCGGGTCAGACGCTCGATGGTTTCGGGGCTGGCGAGGCGTCCGATGGCTTTCTCGGCCTTCGGCAACAGGGCGTCGATGGCCCCGCGGGAGACCGAATTTCGCACCTCGATCAGACGTGCGGCCTTGGCAATGCCGTCCTCTGTCTGATTTACCATCTTTATCCCCACGGGTAGTATCGGTTGTCATGATCCTAAGTGAAATCTCCATGATCCGATTGTTCGGTTTTGAAAGGGGGGCGTTGCGCTGATGGAACATCCCTGGCGCGGCGTCGATTGGGATTCGGTCCGCATCTTTCTTCTGGTCGATCGACATCGCAGTTTCCGCGCGGCATCGGACGCCTTGGGAATCGGCGTCAACACCGTGCGCAATGCGATCGGACGGCTGGAGGATCAGCTTGGCTACAAGCTGTTCTATCGCGATGTCGGCGGCGTTCGGCTGACGGCGGAGGGGCGGCGTGTCATCAGCTCGGCGCGCGAGGTCGAGCAGTCGATGTCGGATATGTGGCGGGTCGCCCAGACCTCGGCCACCACCCGTGCCGGTCCGATCTATCTCGCCATCACCGAAGGGCTGGGCAGTTTCTGGCTGACCCCGCGGCTGACCGAATTCATGGAGAGCGACGACGGCCGGGATGTGCAGATCAATCTGCAATGTGCCATGCGCTCGGTCGACGTCCTTCGGCTCGAAGCCGATATCTCGGTGCAGCTCACCGAGCCTTCGGCGCCGGAACTGATCAAGCGGCGCCTCGGCTACCTGCACACCATCCCCTTCGCCAGCCGCTCCTATCTCGAAAAATACGGCACGCCGCGCACCATCGCCGACCTCATCAACCACCGCCTCGTCGTCCAGCAGACCGAGCAGCTTCAGCACATCGACTTTTCGGCCGTCTTCGGGATCGATCTCGGCGAGCGAATCGTCAAACTGAACACCAACTTTGCCAGTGCGCATTATTGGGCGATCGCAAAAGGCGCCGGCATCGGTCTTCTGCCAAATTACGCTATCGCGATCGGTGCCGACGTCGTGCCAGTGGATATCGATCTTGTCTTTCGCGTCGATATTTGGATGTCACTGCATCCGGAGGTGCGCAAGACCGCGCGCCATCGCGCCTTTATCGATTGGCTAGCGGACTCGTTTTCAGACCGGCGTTTTCCTTGGTTCGGCGAAAGCTTTATGCCGCCAAGTGCAATCACCGAGCATTTCTCTCAGTCTGATCTCGCCACTTATTTTCGTGGACTAACTCCCATTTACAACTATTCCACTTGATTACTTTTGCAACAAACGCAAAGAGTGTGCGATGCAGCGGAGGCAGTGGAAAATGCCAGCACCAATTGACGTTTTTGTTGGCAAGCGGCTGCGCGAAGCCCGCAGAGCCGCGGGCGTGAGCGCGGAAGAGTTGGCCGTCGCCCTGGATGTGTCGCCGGATCGGTTGTTGCGATTCGAATGCGGCGAAGAGCGGATTGGCGCGAGTCTGTTGCATCAGGTTTGCGAACGGTTGAAGATTTCGCCGCTCTTTTTTTTCGACGGGTTCGAAGCACCGTTGACGCACGAGCACGAGTTAGTGCGCAACGAGATAGAACCGCATACCACCAGCCTGCACGACATTGAGGCGAGGCGTGCGGTTGATCGGTTGATCGAAAAGATCGTGGCGCGTCGGAAGGACCGTAATCCAGATACGGGCTCGTCCGATCGCTAAATTCGCGACTCTGCATTCTGTACCGCCACATCCAAAACGTTGCTTTCGCAATGTAGGCGGTACAATTTTCACTATAATCTGGAAGAAATTTCACCTTAAGCGTTTATTCTGCCGGTTGCTTGAGGGTGGCCGCAAAACATTACGAAAAATTCATTTTGCCACCTACAGGCTGTTGCCGACTGCGCTCAACCTATTGAATTACAAACTTCCTTTTGGTGACGCATGACATTTGCCTTTCAATTATATGGCCTTCACTAGAATCAATCAAAATTATGATCGTTGATGTCAGGTATCTGCGGCGTTAGACGCGGAAGATCCGTCGATGAGTGTGGTGTTCAACTCGTGCATTGAACTGCTCCGCTTACGACGACCACCGACCACGATCATGAAGGGATGGCATGCTCGCCACGCTCGTCATCGGCTTGCGCGAGGGCCTCGAAGCGGCTCTCATCGTTGGCATCATCGCCGCGTTCCTCAGGAAGAACGGCCATAGTCTCGTCGCCATGTGGGTCGGCGTGGTGCTCGCCGTCATTTTATCGTTGGCGGTCGGCGTCGGCCTCGCTTGGGTGGAGCAGGCGTTGCCGCAGGCGGCGCAGGAGGGGCTGGAGACGGTGATCGGGGCGCTCGCCGTCGTCTTCGTCACCGGCATGATCTTCTGGATGAATCAGCACGCCCGCGACATGAAGCGGCAGATTGAGGCCGATGCGGCCGAAGCGCTGAGCCGAGCCAGCGGCTTGGCGCTGGCGGTCATGGCCTTTCTCGCGGTTCTCAAGGAAGGCTTCGAGACGAGCGTTTTCCTGCTCGCAACCTTTTCGGCAGCGCAGTCTGCCGGATTGGCGGCGGCCGGGGCGATCGTTGGCTTGCTGATGGCCGTCGTCATCGGCTGGGGCATCTATGTCGGCGGGGTGCGGATCAATCTATCGCGCTTCTTTCGCGCCACGGGCGTTTTTCTCATTCTCGTCGCCGCGGGACTGGTCGTTTCGTCGTTGCGAACGGCGCATGAGGCCGGCTGGCTGAATGTGGGGCAGGGCGTCGCCTTGCATCTCGCCTGGTTGGTGGCGCCCGGCACCATTCAATCCGCGTTGGTGACCGGCGTGCTCGGCATCCCGGCCGATCCCCGCCAGATCGAAGTGATCGGCTGGCTCGCCTATCTCGTGCCGACCGCGCTGCTGGTCTACTGGCCGCAGAGCCGACGGCCGAGTGCGGCGACAGCCGTGAAGCTGCGGTTTCTCGGGGCCGGGGCACTCGCGGGTCTCGCCGCGGCGCTTGCGCTTTTCTACCCGGAGCCGGCGACTGTTTTGCCGGGCGCTGTCCCGATCGTGACAGCCAAGGCGGAGGCGATGACGTCGGCCGGCACGATTTCGCTTGAACGGGCGGTGGATGGAACGCCTTCGCTGCTCGATCTCGATCGCGAAGGCGTGCCGCAAGGCAGCATCGATCTTGCCGGCGCGGAGAGCCAGCCCACCCACCACGCGGGCATGGCCGCTCGGCTCTGGACCGTCAGCGCGCGCGCACGGCCCGAAGACATGCCCGAAGAGCTTAGTTTGGACGACGTCGTTCGGCTGGCCGGTGGTCGATTGCCGCGCGGGCTCAGCCCTTCGTCCCATCCGGGGCCTTTTACCGCGGACTGGACGCTCGACCGTTCGCTCGACCTCTGGACAGTCAAGGGGCAGCTTCTCGATGCCCAGGAGACCGACAAGGTGCTCGTGAAGCTGTCGGGAAGTGGCTTGATGGGCGCGCGCTTCCTGCGTGTCGCCGATCTCGATCAGATGCCCTTCGCCGCCGGCTGGCAGGTGTCCGACGCCTACCGCGAAAAGGCGGCTCGAACGTTCTCCGCCCTCGAATTGGCTGAGGCTGGCCGAGCGTTCTGGGTGCGGGATCTGCCGATCGGCCTGTTGGCGATCGCGCTCTTTTTCACGGTGACGGGCTGGCGCTTGCTGCAGCGCGAACGCCGCTCCTCCCGAGCCACCAACGCAATCCCATTACCGCATCATGATCTTAAAGGAGAACCGCATGCCTCGCATTAAGTCGCTCGTTCATTCCCTGCGTTTCGGTGGAATTACGGGCCTTGCCGCCCTGATGCCCCTGCTACCGGGTTCCGCGCTTGCGAGCGAAGCGCCGATCCATAACGGCGCCTCGCAGGTTGCGATCACGCTCACCGGCGACAAGGGCGGCTCCTGCAAGCTGGATCATGATGCGGCGAAAGCAGGTCCGGTCACCTTTAAGGTCACCAACAAGACCGCGACTTCGATCAATGAGGTCGAGCTTTTGAGCAACGACCGGATCCTCGGCGAGAAGGAAAATCTGGCGCCGGGTCTGCCGACGGTCGGCTTTACCGTTACCCTCGGCGGCGGCAAGTATCAGATCTACTGCCCCGGCGCGGCGAAGGAAACCGTCGCCTTCACCGTCAAGGGCAAGGCCGTGAAGAAGTCCGGCACCGTCGCAAATCTCTTCGCCGACGGCACCAAGGGTTACGCCCATTATGTCGACGGTGTCGTTGACGCCATGGTGACGGCGGTCGGTCAGTTGAATGCCGCCATTCAGGCGGGCGACATTGACAAGGCGAAGGCTGTCTATCCGGGTTCGCGGGCCTTCTACGAACGCATCGAGTCCGACGTCGACGGTTTCGTGCTGCCCGGCTTCAAAGCCACTGACAATGCCGGTAATCTCGACTATCTGATCGATATGCGGGCTTCCAATCTCGATCCGGCTGTCGGTTGGCACGGCTTCCATGCAATCGAGCGCGATCTTTACCAGAACAACGCGATCACCGATGGGACCAAAAAGCTGGCGGCCGAGCTCTATGCCAATGTCAAGAAGCTTGACGAGTTGGCCGGCAAGTTGAAATATCAGCCCGAGGATCTGGCGAATGGTGCCGCAGATCTCCTTGAAGAAGTCCAGACCAGTAAGATCACCGGCGAGGAAGAGGCGTTCAGTCATGTCGACCTCATCGACTTCGCGGCCAATATCGAGGGCGCCGAACAAGCCTTCGCGTTTTTGAAGCCGGGCATGGAGAAGATCGACCCCGATCTCACCTCGCTGGTTGCCAAGCAGTTCGCCAATGTTCACAAGGTCATCGAAACGTATCGCGACCCGAAGGTTCCCGGTGGCTATAAGGTCTACACGGCGGCGTTGAAGGCCTCCGATGCGGCCAAGCTTTCCAAGATCATTCAGGCCCTCCAGGAGCCGCTTTCAAAGATCTCTGAAAAAGTTGCAACGGCACGGTGATGAACGACGACGCTGTCGAAAAGACGGGTGAAAAGGCGGCGGGGGGGATGCATCTCTCCCGCCGGGGCATGCTGCTCGGCGCAGTGGCCGGTGGCTTCGGGGCGGCTATCGCCCCGAGCCATGCCGAGGCCGGGTCCTCGTCGAAAGCGAGCACCGGCAGCGACGATGAGATTGATCTCGATCGTTCGATTCCCTTTTATGGGGAGGGCGTGGCGCAAGCGGGGATTCATACGCCGCCGCAGCGCCACATTCTCTATATGACCTTCGACTTGACCACGACCGATCAGCGGGCCCTTCAGGTCTTGCTCGCGCGTTGGTCGGCGGCGATCGCTCAGCTGATGAAGGGCGAGCCGATCGGTCAGGTCGAGCCTGAGCGTCAAGGGGCGGTGGGCTTCGATACCGGCGAGGCTCTGGGGCTCGATCCGGCATCGCTGAGCGTGACGGTCGGCCTCGGCCCGCGTATCTTCACCGAAGCCTTGGGTCTTGCGGACAAACGCCCACCCTTGATGCGCGAGTTGAAGCAGCTGCCGAGTGATGCCTTCCGGCCGGAGCTCACCGGTGGAGATCTGTCGCTTCAGGCCTGCTGCGACGACCAGCAGGTTGCTTATCACGCCGTCCGCGATCTCGCGCGCATCGCCAAGCAGACGGGTGTGGCGCAGACGCGCTGGACGGTCATGGGCTTTGGGCGCGCTTCGGCCGGGAAAGGGCAGACGACGCCGCGCAATCTGTTTGGCTTTAAGGACGGCACGCGCAACATCGTCGACGACGAGGATTTCGCCCGGCATGTTTTCATCGCCGACGGGCCGAAATGGCAGCATCAGGGTTCTTACCAAGTGGTCCGCAAGATCGCGATGCATATCGAGAACTGGGATACGGACCGCGTCAGCGATCAGAATGCCGTTTTCGGTCGGCATAAGGTATCGGGGGCGCCGCTTTCCGGCACCTATGAATTCGAAACGCCCGACTTTGCGGCCCGCGATGCCAACGGCGATCTGTTGATTCCGGCCAATGCGCATATTCATCTTGCCGCGCACGAGAACAATGGCGGCATCAAGATTTTGCGCCGCTCCTATAATTACACGGATGGAATCAATGCCGTCGGCCAGCTTGATGCCGGCCTGCTGTTCATCTCCTATCAAAAGGATCCGGCGCAGTTCGAGACGCTGCAGGAGCGTCTCGGCGCATCCGATGGGATGAACGAATATATCTCCCATATCGGATCGGCGATTTTCTTCGTGCCGCCGGCTCCGCGTGAGGGATCCTATATCGGCGAGGCGCTGTTTAGCGCGCAGACGTGACGAGGCCCGACAGTCGCAGACGCCGCGAATCCGGATGCGGATCGGCATTTGACACGCGTACTGAAACATCGGGCCGGCGGTGAGTTCCGCTCATCGTCGGCTTTATGCGCTTTCGGCTCTGCGGCTTGTGGTGCCGGCAGGCTGAGGGGCTCTCTCGGTCGGTGTCGCTGCGCTTGCGAACCGGCGCGCATCGACGCGGCAATCGGTCGGGCGATCGCGATGAATCCGAAACGGATGCTGTTCGACAAGGTGACCTCGGCGCTCGATCCCGAACTCGTCAACGAAGCGCTGTAGGTCATCAAGAATCTCGCCAAGGACGGCATCAGCCTAGTCACCGTCACCACTCCAGCATCGGCCCGAACATCGGAATCGATTTTCGGCAAAGCCCGATGCGTCGATTCAAAGGGTGAGAGCGACCTTTCTGCGTCCGATCGGACGCAGGGCGCTCTAAGACGCGCTTTGCCTCCGATGCGCCGACTTTGTCAGACTGCGCGTCTTGTGTGCGTCCTGTCGGACGCACGGCGCGCGAAATGGCTGGGCGGTGGCGATCTTTTCTGCAAAACATGCCATGGACACAGCGCTTGCCGATGGCATCCGAGCGTTGATTGGCGACGATTTTGCCAAGGGTTCGGGGCGGTCGCCGAGAAGCCTTGATGTTATGGCGTTTTGCGATCGTGACAGATCGCGATGTCGATGAAATGGAGTTGGACGATGCGGATACTTGTGACCGGACGCGATGGTCAGGTTGCCCGTTGCCTGGCCGATTTGGCCGACGACGCACATGCCGTCTTTCCGGTCGGGCGACCCGACCTCGACCTGACCGACCCGGCCACGATCACCGCGGCGATCGCTGCCGTGAAACCCGACGTCGTCGTTAACGCCGCGGCTTACACGGCCGTTGACAAGGCCGAGAGCGAACCCGAGGCGGCTTTCGCGGTCAATGCGGAGGGGGCCGAGCACGTTTCTCGGGCTGCGTTTGATGTGGACCTGCCGGTCATCCATATTTCGACCGACTATGTTTTTTCCGGCGACAAGACCTCCCCTTATCTCGAGTCCGATGCGACTGGGCCGACAGGGGTCTATGGCAGCACGAAGCTTGAGGGCGAGGCGCGCGTTTTGGCTGCCAATCCGCGCGCTGTCGTGCTGCGAACCGCTTGGGTCTTCAGCCCTTACGGCAACAACTTTCTGAAGACGATGCTCCGTGTTGCAAAGGATCGCGATGAGCTGAGGGTGGTCGCCGATCAACGCGGAACGCCAACCTATGCACCCGATATCGCGGCGGCGGTGCTGGCCGTTTGCGACCGGGTAACCGGCGAGCCGGGCGGTGCGTGGTCGGGAATCTATCACATGGTCGCTTGCGGCGAGACGAGTTGGGCGGGATTTGCCGAGGCGATTTTCGTGGCATCAAGGGCGAGCGGCGGTCCTGCGGCCAAGGTTACCCGGATCACCACGGCCGACTATCCAACGCCCGCGCGTCGCCCTGCCAATTCCCGGCTCGACAATAGCCACTTTACCACCACTTTCGGATATCGTTTCCCGAATTGGATCGACACGATTCCCCGGTGCTTGGCTGCGCTCGCTAAGCAGTGATCCCTTAAGCGGCACCCCGTGCCGGCTGCAGCCGGCAGCGCTTGTCGCCGTGTGTCTAGACGTCTGCGGAGGCGAGCATGTGGAATGGCGTCTTTCAAAAATTCCGTCGCGGATCGGAACGACTAGAGCATGATGCCGAAACGTTGCATGACGTTTCGGATCCCGACATGCGGCAAAGCAAAGGTTTGGAGCGGAATAGCGATTCCGGTTCATCGCATTCCGCTCTAGACGCGGCCGGCCGATCGCAGACCATATCGCCATCTGAAACGGTGGCATCGCCTGCTGAAGTGGGGGGGGAAACGCCTCAGGGCATGTCGTTAGAGGCGTTGATTGGCTGGTTCGCGGCGCAGGACGGTATCGATCCGGCCCGTTATTCGTGGCGTAACCTGGTGCGGGATCCAGGGGGTGTTCGCACCCGCGATCTCGCGGCGGCAAAGCGGTGGTGGTGGCGTCAAGCCTTGGTGCGCCGCGCTGACGTGCGACGCAAGCGCGGTCGCGTGGCGGACGCTGCGATCGCTTACAGGGCAGCGCTGGCGTTGGCGCCGTGGAGCACTCGGCTGAAGATCCTTTGCGGCAATTTGCTGCGCGATGCCGGGCAATTCGAAGCGTCGCTTGTGCACTATCGTTCGGCGCTCGATGACAATCCGAAGAGCGCAAGAGCCTATCTCCATCTCGGTCATACCCTGAAGCTGATGGGAGAGCGATCTGCGGCGATCGACGCCTATCGCAAGGCGTTTGCGCTGGAGCCCGGGCATGAGCAGGCCGCGTGGGAATTGGTGCAGGCTGGCGAACAGCGCGAGCAGGGCATGGACTTCGTTGCCCAGATGAAGAATTCCGGCGTCGAGACGCTGCTGAAGATGTCAGTGGACGTTGCCGAGATGCGCACTCGGCTTGCGGAGATCTCATCCCATCTCCCGGATCTGGCGACGCTACGGTCCTTTCCTGTCCAGGCCTACGGGACCTTTCGGCGCGTTCATCAGCTCCCAGTGCCGACGCCCATGGATACGCCGTTGCCGAGCGTCCTGATCTTGGCGCGGGCGGCGGGGCTCGATCCTGATGCGTTGCATCGGCTTCTGGCCTCGATCGTCACGCAGACGGTTGGAACCTGGCGTACCGTCATCCTCGACGCGGATCCGGACGGGCAGAAGGCTGTCGCACGCATCATGCGGGCGGAGCCCCGTCTGCAATTTGCCGGCCGTGAGAGCGGCGAGACGGCCAGCGCTTTGGAATATCGCCTCGCGCACGCCGCGAGCGAAAGCGCTGTTCTCTTTCTGAGAGACCACGCCATTCTCGACCGCAGTTGCGTCGCCTGGGTGGCCACGGTGATGACGGCTGGCGACGCGGCCGTTGTGACCTGTGATGAAGAGTGGCTGAGCCCTGGAGCCGGCGAGCCGATCGCCTTTGCGGCGCGGGGCCGCTTCGACCGCGACATGCTCCTCCAGGCGAATGTCTGGGGCGCGTCGATGGCCGTGCGAACCGCGGCGTTCAGGAGCCTTGATCTTTCGTCGGCGGAGGATGACATCGCCTTTGCCCGCTCCGACCTCCTGTTTGCGAGCACGCGAGCGGCATTGCGCATTGCCCATCTGCCGCTTCCGTTGATCGCCAGTGTCCCGCGTGATCACGAATCGGATGACGTTGGCAGCGGGGCGGCCTCGCAGGGGCACGAGCGTGCAGTGGAACGCCATCTCAGCTTGGCGATGCCAGGTTGCCGACTGGCGACAAAAGGCACCGACGGCAAGCGACCTTTACGGCTGGTTTGGCCGGCACCGAAGGAGGCCGACACGATCACCGTGATCGTTCCAACACGCAACAACGCAGACGACTGCACGGCGATGGTCAAAAGCCTCTTTGACCGCGCGGGAAAGCCAGATGCCGTCGCGTGCCTGGTCGTCGATAACGGGACAGACCGTCCCGCGGACCGCGATCAACTGACGGCGCTTTCTGCTCGTCAAAACGTTTCGGTCTGGCGTGACGAGGGCGCGTTCAACTGGTCGCATCTCAACAATGTGGCGGCTGAGCAAGCCAAGTCACCACTCTTGCTCTTTGCCAACGATGATATGGAAATGTTGACCGGCGGCTGGGACGAGATGCTGCGCGGTCATCTGGCACGGCCAGAAGTCGGCGCGCTTGGCGCCAAGCTGCTTTATCATGACGATACGATCCAGCATGCCGGTGTGATCTTCGGCTGGAAGGGATCGGTGATCCATGATGGGCTCTACGAGCCGTCCAAGGCGCCCGGGCCGTTGGGACGCTGGCAAATGACACGGCAGGTGAGCGCTGTCACCGGCGCGTTCATGGCGGTTCGGAAGGCCGATTTCGAAGCTGTCGGCGGCTTTGATGCCGTTGGGCTGCCGGTTGGATACAGCGATGTCGATTTGTGTCTGAAGCTGCAGGCCAAGGGTCTTGCGGTCCTCTGGACGCCCGACATTAGCCTCTATCATGCCGAGTCGAAATCTCGGGGCTTCGACCATCTCGATCTTGAGCGGGCGGCGCGAAGCATGTCGGAGCGTCGGACAATCGAGGCGCGATGGGGCCGGGAACGGTTTTGCGCCGACCCCACAGTCAATCCGATATGGGTCGATGCCACCCTGCCGTTCCGCTTGATCGCTGCCGTCGATGCCGAGCAGGCGCTCGCTTTTGCCAAGCTGCGATAGCGCGTCGCTTCACGCCGCCTTCTCAAATTTTGGCTCGACCCTATCCAACGCAGTCGACCGGCGGCCTTCGGCTGCGCCGATTTTTAACGATTGGCCGGATGGTGCCGACCGACGGAGCGTTGATTTGGCCCCCTGAATTTTCTCTTCAAGAATTATAGTTGACACGTAATAAAAATTTGCGTTTCCTGATGGTCGTTGGCCTTTGGGCGTGTGTTCTTGGTGGCGCGGCGATACGGGCCGGGCGCTTTCGGCAGATCGTTGCGGGCCGGCGATGACGTGACGGCGATGATTTTACGGGAATGACGGGCCGGCGCTGACCAACCCGAGAGTGCGTCTGCGGGCCGTGCGGCTCCAGCATCGGCCCGAAAATCGGAATCGATTTTCGGCAAAGCACGATGCGTCGATTCAAAGGCTTAGAGCGACCTTTCTGCATCCGAAGGGACGCAGGGCGCTTAACGGGTGCGCGCGAGCGAAAATGTGTGAGATTGGATGGAGCGGGAAGCCATGACCAGGGTTGCGAGACTGGCCATCATCGGCGCCGGACCGAGCGGTCTGGCGGTGTTGCGTGCCTTCGAGACGGCGCGGCGCAAGGGCGCAACGATCCCCGACATCGTCTGCTTCGAAAAGCAGGAGACCTGGGGCGGCCTGTGGAACTACACGTGGCGCACCGGGCTCGACGAATTCGGCGAGCCGGTCCATGGCTCGATGTACCGTTATCTCTGGTCCAACGGGCCGAAGGAATGTCTGGAATTTGCCGACTATTCCTTCGAGGAGCATTTCGGCCGGCCCATCCCCTCCTATCCGCCCCGCGCCGTGCTGCACGACTATATCGCCGGCCGGGTCGAAAAAAGCGGCGTCAAGCCGTATGTCCGCTTCCGCACGCCGGTGCGACACGTCGCCTATGACGCAGCGCGTCAGCGCTTCGCCCTGACGGTTGCCGATCTCTTGCGCGATGAGACCCGCTGCGAGGAATTTGACGCGGTGGTCGTCGCCAACGGCCATTTCTCGGTGCCCAACGTGCCGTCGTTCCCGGGGATCGAGAGCTTTCCCGGCCGCGTGCTGCATTCCCACGACTTTCGCTCGGCGGACGAATTCGCCGGCAAGACGGTGCTGATCGTCGGTTCCAGCTATTCGGCCGAGGACATCGGCGTGCAGTGCTTCAAATATGGCGCGAGCGGCATTGTCTTCAGCTATCGTACCCGGCCGATGGGCTTCGACTGGCCCGAAGGTTTCGAGGAGCGGCCGCTGGTGACCGAGATCGCCGGCAACCAAGTGACATTCAAGGACAGCAGCCGCCGCGAGGTCGACGCGATCGTCCTGTGCACCGGCTATCGCCACAGTTATCCGTTCCTGCCGGACCAATTGCGGCTGAAGACCGACAACCGGCTTTATCCGCTTGGTCTCTACAAGGGCGTGATCTGGCAGGACAATCCGAAGATCGCCTATGTCGGCATGCAGGATCAGTACTATACCTTCAACATGTTCGACGCCCAGGCGTGGTTTGTCCGCGATGTCCTCCTCGGGCGGATCGCGCTGCCGCCGCACGCCGATCGCCAGGCCGACATCGCCGCTTGGCGGGCGCGCGAAGAGGCGGTGGGCGATCCGCTTCAGGCAATTGATTTCCAGACCGACTACGTCCGCGACCTTTTGCAAGCGACAGATTATCCAGCCCTCGACGTCGACCGTGTCGCTGAGCTCTTCAAAGAGTGGGAGCATCACAAGGAGGCGGGCATCCTGACCTATCGCGATCGCTCCTATCGCTCGACGCTGACCGGCACGATGGCGCCGCGTCATCACACCGACTGGATGGACGCGATGGACGATTCCCTCGAAGCGTTCATGGCGGTGCGCGAGGCGGCCGAATAGCCACCGGGACATGGTGCGAGGCGGTAACGGGGAGCCCGAGCGGATGGAGAGGATTTGGCTGCCACGGGCGGGAAAGGCGCGGCCGGAGCCGATCCAGGCGCTGCGGCCGGCGCAAATCGCGATCGCTGGTGGCGGCCATGGGCTGTTCGAACTGGCCGATGGCGACCGGCTGACGGTTACCGATCCCGAAGGGCTTCAAGCCGCCGAAATCCACGCCTTCGGGCCGGGACAACTGGCCGGTCTCGATGCGGCGCCGCCGGTGCTTGTCTCGAAAGACTGGGGAAGGCCGGCCGAATGGTCGCCGGCCGCACGGACGCAGTCGGGGCTGTTGCTAGCCAAGGGCGAGGCGGCAGGCGCGTCGGCGATGCTGGTGGCGTCGGGGCCGGTGCGGCTTGCGGTTGTCGCGCCCGGACCGGCGATGGCGCCGGACGCGCAGGATGCGCCAAGCGATCTGATCGTCGAGATCGTGCCGTGCGATGGCTCGCCAAGCGCTGCCCCACCGCCGCTCGCCGGCGGGGTGGTCAGCCTTGATCGGCGCATTGCTGCCGCCACCGCCGCGGCCTACCGGGTGAAGGCCGGCGATTACATCCAGATCATCGATGTCGACGGCCGCCAGTGTTCCGATTTTCTCGCCTTCGACGCGGCCGCGCTCGAGGCTGGCACGGAATTCGACCTCGATGCCACCACCACCCGCACGTTGATGGGCACAAGCTTTGCCACCCCCGGCCTGCATGCCAAATATTTTGATCGCCGGATGCAGCCGCTGATCGAGATCGTGCAGGACACGGTCGGCCGACACGACACGTTTCTCCTCGCCTGCACGGCCAAATATTACGCCGACATGGGCTATCCCGGCCACGCCAATTGCACCGACAATTTCAATGCCGTGCTCGCTCCCCACGGTGTCAAGCCGCGGGCCGGCTGGCCGGCGATCAACTTCTTCTACAACACCAGCGTCGGCGGCGACGATCGCATCGGTATGGACGAGCCGTGGTCGCGGCCGGGGGACTATGTCCTGCTGCGGGCCTTGCGCGATCTCGTTTGCGCCTCGTCCTCCTGCGCCGACGATATCGATCCCGCCAATGGCTGGGAGCCGACGGACATCCACCTCAGGGTCTATGACGGCGCCCGGTCGAGCTTTGTCAAAGGGAAGGCGCATCGTATGCGTGCCGAGGCCGAGCCCCGCCTGTGCCGTGAAAGCGGCTTTCACCGCCCGATCAGCCGGCTGACCCGCAATTTCGAGGATTATCGCGGCTTCTGGCTGCCGACATGCTTTTCTGCCGTCGGGCCGATCGCCGAATATTGGGCCTGCCGCGAGCGCGCCGTGGTGATGGATCTCTCGGCGCTGCGCAAGTTCGAGATCACCGGACCGGACGCCGAAGCTCTGTTGCAGCGCGCAGTGCCGCGCAACGTCAAGAAGCTCGCCGTCGGGCAGGTGGTTTATACGCCGCTGCTTTACCCCCATGGCGGGATGATCGACGACGGCACGATCTTCCGGCTCGGCGCGAACAATTTCCGCTTTGTCTGCGGTGACGAGGCCTGCGGCCTCTGGCTGCGGGAGTTGGCCAAGACCCATGGCCTCCATGCCTTCGTGCGCAGCTCGACCGATCAACTGAACAATCTCGCCGTCCAGGGACCGCGTTCGGGGGACATTCTGGCCGCCGTGCTGCAGACGCTGCCGCGGCAGCCGGCACTGCAGGAACTGACCTGGTTTCGCTTCACCATCGGGCGGATCGGCGAGGCGCCGGTGCTGGTGTCGCGCACCGGCTATACCGGCGAACTCGGCTTTGAGGTTTGGTGCCATCCGACGGGGGCCGAGGCTGTGTGGGAGGCGATCTGGGCAGCGGGCCAGCCCCATGGCCTGGCGCCGATGGGACTGGCGGCGCTTGATATGGTGCGGATCGAAGCCGGGCTGGCCTTTGCCGGCTTCGAGTTCTGCGATGCCACCGATCCGTTCGAGGCCGGCATTGGCTTCACCGTGCCGCAGCGCCTGGACGACCCCTATGTCGGCGACGTGGCGCTCGCCCAGCGCCGGGCCGCGCCGCAGCGTGTGCTGGTCGGACTCGACATCGCCGGCAACGATCCGGTCGCCCATGGCGACAGCGTGCATCAGGGGCGAGCCGAGATCGGGATCGTCACCAGCGCCACGCGCTCGCCGCTGCTCGGCAAAACCATTGCGCTTGCAAGGCTCGACGTCGCGGCGGCAACGATCGGAACGGCGGTCGAGATCGGCAAGCGCGACGGCCATCGCAAGAAGCTGCCGGCCGTCGTCGTGCCGTTTCCGCACTATGATCCGCAAAAGACCCGCGTGCGGGCCGATTGGGCGGCCGAGCGGGAATGACACGGCCGCCGCTCATGCGCGTCGAAAACCATGCATGTCCTGTTTTGAAAGGGTGTCAATCACCTCCCTATCCGCGTCCGACGCTCTCGGCGCTCTCGGCGCTCTCGGCGCGGGCGGCGCGGGCGGCGCGGGGACGTGGCCAAAGCCGAAGCGGGCGCGCGCTGCCGGTGGCGAAGACGCGTTGCTTGAAGACCCATTCATAGGGCGCCCGCTCAAGCAGCCGGTGGGCGAGGATCGTCGCGGGCAGGGTGACGAGGGTGGTGACCGCAATGAAGGCGGTCATGCTGAGCGTGATGGTGTCACCGAACCAGCCGAGATGGGCGAAGCTCATGCGCGTGGCGAGATAGGTGTAGGGGTGGACGAGATAGAGGCTGTAGCTGATCGTGCCGAGCCAGGCCGCCGCGCGATTGTCGAGCAGCCGCGCGGTCAGGCTGCCGGGGGCGATGGCGAGGGCGAAATAGGCGGTGGTCACGACGATCAGCGCCGGCAGCACCGGATTGTGCATGTCCGACCAGCGATAGCCCCAGTGGCCACGCGAGGCGAGGGCGACGAGGGCGGCAAAAGCGATGGCTTCGAGGACCGGCCGCGGTCGCTGCAGCAGCTTTGTGCCATCTGCGATAACCCGCACCAAAAGCCCGCCGATGAAATAGAAGGCGCTCGGAAAGCGTGAGAGGAAATAGCCGACAAAGACGAGCAGCAGGATTTGCGCCGTGCGGCTCGGCGTCTTGACGAAGACGATCACGCCGATCACCGTCATCACATAGAACCACACCTCGAAGGTCAGGCTCCAGGCGTTCGGTGTCAGCTGCAGGGTGCGGGTGAAGATGTTGACAAAGGTCAGAGCCGCGAGGATCGCGCCTGGATCGTTGGTCTTGGGCTCGACATGGGTCAGCGCGTTGAGCGCGACGTAGACGAGCGAGAGCACGAAGAACAGCGGATAGATCCGCATGAAGCGGCGCGCGGCGAATTCGCTGGCCGAATAACGCAGCGCGCTCGGTAGGATGACAAAGCCGCTGATGACAAAGAACAGAAAGACGCCGTAGGTGCCGAAATTCCAAAAGGGGGCGACCCCGTCGACGTAATCCGCGCGTCCGGCATAGATATGCTCGGCGGTGCCGCCGATGAGATGGGCCAGGAAGACCATGACGGAGGCGATGCCCCTCAGGCCATGGGTCGCTCGGTTGAAGGAGACCTGCTTGTCCGTGGCGGATCGGGGCATGGGGCGGTGCTGGCCTCCGAGCTTGGATAGGGCGCCAGGCGGGCCGAAGCGCGCCGTTCGGCGATGGGCGGGGGATGATCCCGCAGGCCATCGACCCTCGGCCCATTTCGGCGCCGCTGAAAGTCCGCCTTTTGGCGATGGCTGGCCTACTCCGCGGCCGCCACATTTGCCCGCCCCGTGGCGGCAGTGATAAACGCGGCGGCTTCCCGTGTGATCGGCAAACCTTTGGCAGGGCCCCATGACCTCATCCTCCCTTCTCACCGACGCGTTGGCGCCATGCGTCTAGGCGGGCGACTTGCGGCGGCGATCGAGGTGCTTGGCGATGTCGAGGCGCGGCGTCGGCCGGTCGCCGACGCCTTGAAGGATTGGGGCCTGTCCCACCGTTTCGCCGGCTCCGGCGACCGGGCGGCGATCGGCAACATCGTCTATGATGGGCTGCGCAAGAAGCGCTCCTTCGGCTTTCGCATGGGCGACGATAGCGCCGCAGCGCTCGGTATCGCGGCGGTGCTGGAGGGTTTGTCGATGACGCCCGAGGCGTTGGCCGCGGCACTCGCCGGCGATCGTTTCGCGCCGGCGATTCCGCCGTCAGAGCGGCTGGCAGGGTTCGTTGCGGCTGATCTTGAGACGGCTTCGGAGGCGGTTCGCGCCGATGTGCCGGATTGGCTCGCCGGCCGGTTGGCAAGCGGGCTCGGCGCGGATTGGGGGGTGGAGGCCGCAAGCTTGGCCGAACGTCCGCCGCTGGACCTTCGCGCCAATCCGCTGAAGGCTGATCGCGACAAGGTGTTGAAGGCGCTGGCTCCGCTTGGCGCCACGCCGGCCGATCTCGCGCCGCAGGGCCTGCGCATCGCGGCGATCGAAGGCGCCGGGCGCCATCCCAATGTTCAGGTCGAGGCGGGCTTTCAAAAGGGCTGGTTCGAGGTGCAGGACGAGGGTTCGCAGCTGGCGGCGGCCTTGTCTGGTGCCAAGCCCGGCGAGCAAGTGCTCGATCTGTGCGCCGGAGCCGGCGGCAAGACGCTGGCGCTCGCCGCGATGATGGACAACACCGGTCAGATCCATGCCACCGATGCCGATCGTCAGCGCCTGGCGCCGATCCACGAACGGCTGAAACGGGCCGGCGCCCGCAACGTCCAGGTCCATGATCCGCGCGAGGATATGGCCGGGCTGTTCGGCGGTATGGATCTCACCCTCGTCGACGCGCCCTGCACCGGATCGGGCACCTGGCGACGGCGGCCGGACGCCAAATGGCGCCTCACCGAGAGCGCGTTGGAAAAACGCATGGCCGAGCAGGATGCCGTGCTCGATCGGGCGGCGCGCTTCGTGCGTCATGGTGGCCGGCTGGTCTATGTCACCTGCTCGCTTTTGGCCGAGGAAAACGTCGAGCGCATCGCGGCCTTTCTGCAGCGCCACGTCGACAAGGGGTTCACCGTCGCCGATGCCGGTGCGCGCTGGGCCGCGGCTCTGTCGGACAATGAGCTTGAGCGATGCCGGGTGACGCCGCTTGTCGGCGGCAGCGTCCTGACGATGACGCCGCATCGTACCGGCACGGACGGCTTCTTCTTCGCGTTGTTGGAAAAGGCTTGAGCTGTCGACAATGCCACGCCCTCTTGCCCTGATCGCGTTCCTGGTCCTCACGGTCGGCGGCGGCGCGCTGATTGGTCTGACGGTCGAGACCGGTGGCTGGTTTTCTGGGCTCGACAAACCCGCCTTCAACCCGGCGACGTGGATTTTCGCTCCGGTCTGGACGGTGCTTTACATCCTGATCGGCATCGCCGGCTGGCGGGTCTGGCGAGCGAAAGACAAGGCGATGCAGGGGCTGTGGTGGCTGCAATTGGCGCTCAACTTTGTCTGGCCGCCGATCTTCTTCACCGCCCATGCGCTCGGCTGGGCGCTGGCCGTCATCATCGCTCTGCTGGCGGCGATCGCCGGCTTCACCGGGCTCTGCTGGAGGCGCGAGCGGACCGCGGCCTGGCTGTTTCTGCCCTATCTTGTCTGGGTCGCCTATGCGACGCTGCTCAACGCCGCTTTGTGGTGGATGAACTGAAGCGATTGCCGGTGCATCGCGTCGTTGTCATATGTGACAAAGGAGCGGTCATGGTGGTCCTCAACCGGGCAAGGCTCGGGCAAGACGGGCCGGGCGAGGGCGCGTCAGAAGAGGCAGCGATGAGCGACGATGATTTGACCATGCTCGACTGCTCGCTGGCCACGCTTCGTGGCCGCAAGGTGCTCTTCGTCATGGCGGCCGAGGCCGAATATGGCGCCGCGCTCAAGGCAAGGATCCGGCCGCTGATGACCGGCGTCGGGCCGGTCGAGGCGGCGCTCGGCACCGGGATTGCGTTGCATGCGCTCCAGGCCGCCGGCCATTTGCCGGATCTCGTCGTCTCGCTCGGCTCGGCCGGCTCGCGCAGCCTCGAACAAGGCGCGGTCTATCAGGTCGCGTCGGTCTCCTGGCGGGACATCGACGCCTCCCCACTCGGCTTTGCGAAAGGCGTGACGCCGTTTCTCGATCATCCGGTCGACACGCCGCTGCCGGCGCCGATCCCGAGCCTTGCCGCCGCGCGCCTTTCGACCGGCGCGAACATCGTCTCCGGCGCCGCTTATGACGCGATCGACGCCGACATGGTCGACATGGAAACCTTCGCCGTTCTGAGAGCTTGCCAACGGTTTTCGCTGCCGCTTGTCGGCCTGCGCGGGATTTCCGACGGCGCGGCCGACCTCCACCATTACGATGACTGGGCGACGCTGCTGCACGTCATCGACGCCAAGCTCGCCGATGCCGTCGACCGGCTGGAAATCACCATCGATTCGGGCCTGCTGGCCCTCTAGCGGCAGGGGAAATGCTGCAATTTCGAACGCTTGGCGCTATCGCGCAAAATTGGGTTTTCAAGGGGGCCGGATTTCTTTATGAGTCCGCCATGACAGCGCACCCCGACACCGTCCTCATCATCGACTTTGGCTCCCAGGTCACGCAGCTGATTGCGCGGCGTGTGCGGGAGGCCGGCGTCTATTCCGAAATCGTACCGTTCCAATCGGCGAAAGAGGGTTTCTACCGCCTGAAGCCGAAGGCGGTGATCCTGTCCGGCTCGCCAGCCTCGGTGACCGACGAGGATGCGCCTGGCGCGCCTCAGGCGATCTTCGATTCTGGGCTGCCGGTTCTCGGCATCTGCTATGGCCAGCAGACCATGTGCGCCCAGCTCGGGGGCCATATCGAGGGCGGCCTGCATCGCGAATTCGGCCGGGCCTTTGTCGAGGTCCAACAGGCGTCACCGCTGTTCGAGGGGATCTGGGCCGAGGGCACCCGCCATCAGGTCTGGATGAGCCATGGCGACCGGGTGACCGTGCTGCCCGAGGGGTTTGAAGTGATCGCCGCTTCGCCCGGTGCGCCCTTTGCGGCGATCGCCGACGAGAGCCGGCGGTTCTACGGCGTGCAGTTCCATCCGGAGGTGATCCACACGCCGGACGGGGCCAAACTCTTGTCGAACTTCGTCCACAAGATCGCTGGCCTTGCTGGCGATTGGACGATGGCGGCCTTCCGCGAGCAGGCGATCGCCGAGATCCGCGCCAAGGTCGGCGACGGAAAAGTCATCTGCGCGCTGTCGGGGGGAGTTGATTCCTCCGTTGCGGCGGTCTTGATCCACGAGGCGATCGGCGAGCAGCTGACCTGCATCTTCGTCGATCACGGCCTTTTGCGCCTCAACGAGGCCGAGGACGTGGTGGCGATGTTCCGCGACCACTACAACATGCCGCTGGTTCATGTTGAGGCGCAGGACACCTTCATCGGCGCGCTGGAGGGCGAGAGCGATCCGGAGGTCAAGCGCAAGACCATCGGCCGGCTGTTCATCGAGACCTTCGAGGCCGAAGCCGCCAAGCTTGGCGGCGCCGATTATCTCGCCCAGGGCACGCTCTATCCGGATGTGATCGAAAGCGTCTCCTTCACCGGCGGACCCTCGGTGACGATCAAGTCGCATCACAATGTCGGCGGCCTGCCCGAACGGATGAACATGACGCTCGTCGAGCCTTTGCGCGAACTCTTCAAGGACGAGGTGCGGGCGCTCGGCCGCGAACTCGGTCTGCCGGCGCATTTCATCGGCCGTCAGCCCTTCCCGGGGCCGGGTCTTGCCATCCGCTGCCCGGGCGGCGTGACCCGCGACAAGCTGCGGATCCTGCGCGAGGCGGACGCGATCTATCTCGACGAGATCCGCAAGGCGGGCCTTTATGATGCGATCTGGCAGGCCTTCGCGGTGCTTTTGCCGGTCCAGACCGTCGGCGTGATGGGCGACGGGCGCACCTACGAATTCGTCTGCGCGCTGCGCGCCGTCACCTCGGTCGACGGCATGACGGCGGATTTCTACCCCTTCGACATGGACTTCCTTGGCCAGGCCGCCACCCGCATCATCAACGAAGTGCGCGGCGTCAACCGGGTGGTATACGACGTGACGTCGAAGCCGCCGGGAACCATCGAGTGGGAATGATCTAAGGTCGTTTCAGACCATCTCGCTCCGTGCCAAAAGCCGCACGATCTATTTGACTGATAAGGATTATTTTTCCCACCCCGTATCGCTGCATGTCACCCCAACCTAGCCACTTTGTTGGTAGTGATGTTGGTATGGCGCAGGATGGTCGAGAAACGGGTCTTCAGTACCAACGTTGCTGTTGTTGGTATCTGTTTGCCCCCAGACCGGATGCGGATTTATGGGCGATCTCACTGATAAAGAACTGAAAAATCTGAGGCCAAAGGCCAAGCTGTACAAGGTGACGGACCGCGACGGGATGCACGCTGCCGTCACGCCGACCGGGGTCATCTCGTTCCGGTATCAGTACCGGGTGAACGGGCGGCAGGAGGTGTTGACCATCGGCCGATATAGCCCCGAAGCGGCGCGCAAGCTGACACGGGCACCCGATGCGCTGGAATACGGAATGGAGGTGTCGCTCGCCGAGGCGAGGACGCTGCTGGCCCGGGCTCGGCGTCAGGTCGAGCGTGGAGAGTCGCCGTCGAAGGCCAAGGTGGAGAAGCGCACCGCGTCAGCCGAGGCGTTGACGTTCGGCGGGTGGGCGGAAGCCTACTTCAAGCACAAGGCCGATCCCAAATCGGGGGCCGAAAAGCTGGCTGACAGCACCTTGGCGATGCGCCGATCGGTCTATGATCGCGCTATCGCGGGCGAGTTGTCGAAACTCAAGCTGGGAGAAGTGACGCCGCAGCGCCTCAAACGTCTGTGCGACGAGGTCAAGGAGAAGCGCGGACCGGCCGTTGCCGTTCATGTCCGCGAAGTCGTGTTGCTGGTGTTCCGCCACGCTCAAGGAAGCGGGCTGGATGTAAGCAACCCGGCCGAGTCGATCCGCACCAGCGCCATTGCCACATTCGAACCACGCGACCGCGCCCTTTCGCCGTCCGAAGTCCGTGCGGTTATTGCGGCTTTGGATCACGTATCGGCGGCTCCCACCTTGCGCTCAGCGGTGAAGTTTGTCTTGCTGACCGGTGTTCGCAAGTCGGAGTTCATCGACGCCACATGGGCGGAAATCGACTTTGCCGCCGCGCGCTGGACAATTCCGGCCGAGCGTATGAAGGCGGGCAAGGCGCATGTCGTTCCGTTGAGTGATCAGGCACTTGATATTCTGACTGCGTTCCGCACCATGTTCGGTGCCAGCCGATACCTGCATCCTGGCCGGTACGATGGTGATACGCCCATCAGCAACGCCACGCTCAACCGCGTGATAGACACCGCCGTAGAGCGCATCCGGAAAGATGACCCTGACTTTCAGACTTTCGGTGTTCACGACCTGCGCCGCACGTTTTCGACGGGCCTAAATCGCGCCAAGTTCGATGATCGCTGGATCGAGATGAGCTTGGCCCACGCGCCACGCAACCGGATCGCCGCCGTCTACAACGTAAATCGCTACCTCGCCGAGCGGAAGATTATGCTTCAATGCTGGGCCGATATGGTTGACGCTTGGGTGAGGGGCGAATCCGCGAAAGAGTTGATCGCAGATGCAAAACGGCTTGCAGCCGAGGTCCACGATGATGAACTGGACGACGATCTCTGACCGGAGATGCATCGCAAACCCTTTCTGTCAGTCATTGTCATTGGTGACTCGCCACGCGACGGGGTTTTCGATCCAGCGGTTGATATCGGATTCATGCCAGCCGGTGCCGTTGGTGCTGATCCTGAGTTTGGCCGGGAACGTGCCCTCGGCGATCTTGCGGTAGATGGTCGAGCGCGACAGACCGGTCCGCGCAAGGACGGTCTTCATGCGGATGATACGGTCTGGCTGATGCATGGCTGCGGTGCCTCCTGCTGGTTGTCTGTGGTGATTGCAGAGACCAGACGAAGCAATGCATTCCTCCTGCGCAAGAGGTGTTCAGGTGTCGGCGTACTGTGGCGAAGTATCGGCGGTGAATAGGACGGTTCTCAAAGCCCGATCCCGCGTCCCCTGCCCATGTCGATGCCGTGCGCGAAGGCGAGCGCCGCCCCTATCCGGCGTCCGCTCTCCATCTGGATACCAAGCTCGGCCTTGCGGTTGGCGAGGATGGATTCCATCTGCGGATCGCGTTCAAGGCTCTTGGCCATATTGCCCATCTCGGCCCGCGTGGACTTGTAGCCGGACATGTCGCCTGCCTGGTACTGGCGCTGGCTGGTCTGGTCGAGGGCCTGCCAGCGCTGCACGAAGCGGTCGGCGCGCAGGCTCGGATCGCGGGCCGGATCGGCATCCCGCCCGGTGCCACGTCCGGTGCGGATTTCGGCTTCGAGCTGCAGGGCGCGGATGGTGCGGTTGATGCGTCCCGTTCCGGCCTCGCGCGCGAGACTGTTGTCCTTGCTGTAAGCGGCTTCCGCATCCTGCCAGCCATTCGGGCGCACGGCATTGAAGGCATCCCGCGCCGCACCGAGTTGGCGCCGCTGTTCGGCGGAAGGCGTCAGGCCCTCGCGTTTCGCCTCGATGATCGCGTCGGCGGCGCGGGCATGGCGGATCAGCGCATCGGTGCGGGCCTTGCGCATGGCGGCATCAGGATCAACCGCCACGGCCCTCTCCGGCGCATCCGCCTGCGGCTGAACCGGCGAAGCTGTGTTCGGCTCCTGCGTCCCGTCAATGCCGGGTGTCGCCCTGTCGATGGATGCTGTGGGGAGCCGCAGGCCGTTGAACATGCCGCGCACCGTCTCCGGCACCTTGCGCACGATCTCGGCGACACGCTCGCGGAAGCTGATGCCCCGCCGCTCGGCATAATCCCTTGCCGGTTCGGCCTGGCTGTAGTCCGTCGCCATATCCTTGGCCCGGTCGCGCGACAGGGCGTTGACCAGCCTGTCCCGGCTGGCGAAGTCATCGCGGCCATAATGCAGGTCCATGCCGTCACGATGGCGCGAGAGGGCGACATAGCTGCCATGGGCGTCCATGCCGGGCGTGGCCAGAACATGGGTGCGGTCCACCGTCATGCCTTGGGCCTTGTGGATCGTGGCGGCATAGCCGTGGTCGATCCTGTTGTAATCCTTCAGGTCGAACGAGACATTGCGGCCATCGTCCGTGCGAACCGTCATGGCCTGCGGGCTGACCTGCTCGATGGAGCCAAGCGTCCCGTTCTTCACGCCAAGCCCGCGCTCGTTAGCGAGGAACATGACGCGATCCCCGGCGGCGAAGTGTCTGGTCCCGCGCTCGACGGTGACGCGCACGTCCTCGCCCAGATCGCCAGCCTCCCGCATCCGGCTCCGGGCCGCCTCGTTCAACTCCCGCACCTCGGCGTTGGTGTGGGTGAGGATGATGCGGCTGCTGTCGGGTGACGACTGCCGCTCCCGGTCCCATCTGTCGATAAGGTCGCCGCGTGCCTGCTCGCGGGTCTCGGCCACATGCACCATATCGTGCGCGTCATAGGCATGGATCGCCGGACCGGTTCTGCCGGTCGCCAGATCGCGCGTGGCGTCCCGCTGCCAGTCCTCGCGCTGGCGGCGCACCTCGCTGATTTCGACACCGCCATGACGTTCATGGATCGACCGGAAGGCGGCACCGGCTTCGATGGATTGCAATTGCTGCGGATCGCCGACCAGAACGACCTTGGCTCCGGCTTCCCGCGCATGGGACAGCACACGCTCCAACTGCCGCGTGCCGACCATGCCCGCCTCGTCGATGACAAGCACGTCGCGCGCCGTGAGCAGGTCGCGGCCCTGTCCCCAGCCATGTTCCATGCTGGCGATGGTGCGCGAGGCTATGCCTGATCCGCTCTCCAGATTTTCCGCCGCGATGCCGGAGAGCGCCGCGCCGCGAACCTCATAGCCCGCCGCTTCCCACGCCTCGCGCGCCACGCCCAGCATGGCGCTCTTTCCCGTTCCGGCATAACCGACGACGACGCCGAGATCGCGCCCGTCCGTGACATGCGCCAGCGCCTCGGCCTGCTCGCCGGACAGGACAAGCCCGCGTCGTTCGGCGCGGACCAGGGCCGCCTCCCTGTCGCGGTCGCTGACCTCGTGCAAGTCCCGCTCGGCCATCAGTGCCGCCGCGTGGTGCAGGCGCTGTTCGGCCTCGATCATCTCGCGTGTGGTGAACCGGTCCTCGCCGCGTCCGTCTCTGCCCAGTTCGACCAGATCGGGCGCGCCACGCATCGCGCCCATGACGGCGTTGAACTGGTCCAGCCCATCGCTGTGCCGGTGCGCGAACATCGCCATATCGCGCCGTGTGAAGGTCGATTGCTGATGGGTGATCGCGTCCAGCGCCACCGAGGGATCGGCGATGATCCGCACGCCGTTGTTACGCGCGATCTCGCGGTGCATCTCCGCGCGATCCGCCGCCTCGATCCCTTCGCCCTCGATGCGCTGCGCGGGCGCGCCGATCTGGCTTTGCGGCTCAAGGCCAATGCCCTGCGCTTCCAGACTGCGGTGGTCGATCCGCGCGTCGATGTCGAGTTCGGCCAGCCGCTCGTTGACGTGATCGGCCCAGCGTTCCCGCCAGCGCTCGACCATCTCCGTGCGGTTCCAGTCCCGCACCTTCGAACCGAACCCGTTCTCATCCACGCTGCGCATGGTGAGCATGACATGGGCATGGGGTTTGGGGCTGCCGTCCTCGCCGATATCCCAATGCACATTCAGATCGGCGATCATGCCCTGATCGACGAATTCGGCCTGCACGAAGTCGCGGGCGAGTTCGACGCCCTGGGCCTGCGTCATCTCGCGCGGAAGGGCGAACTCCACCTCGCGGGCGAGCTGGGCGTCCTTCCTGACTTCGAACGCCTCGACATCGTTCCAGAGCCGTTCGCGGTCGCTCCATGACTCGGGCGCGTTCTCCGGCAGCATGACCTCGGAATGGACGACACCGCGTTTGCCGGAGAAGTCGTGGCTGCGTTCAAGCCGGTCGTCGCGCAGCCGCGAGGCCGAGCGGTAGGCGGCGGACGCCACCGCGCTGGAGCCTGCCTTGCGGCCAATGACCTTGACGTGAAGATGATAGATCGCCATCGCGATCCCAACATCAGCACGGAAAAGCGCACGTCGGAACGACGTATAAGCGCGCCCTCGAAATGAAATTCTCGGGACTGCCCGCGCCGTGTCAGACTGTCCCGGCGACAATACAGCATTCCTCGTGGCGCTCCACTATCATCGCTCCAACGGCAACTTGCAGAGACGATTGGAGACCCTGATGCGCAAGCCACGCGACTATGACGCCGAACTGAAGGCGCTCGAAGACAAGGCCAAAGACCTCAAGACACGCAAGGTCCAGCAACTCGGCGAACTGGTGATCGCCACCGGAGCCGACACGCTCACCGCCGACGAACTGGCGGGCGCGCTGATCGTGCTGGCGGAAACCACCGATGCCGCAAAGAGGGAGGCATGGGCCAAGCGCGGCGCGGCATGGTTTCGGGGAAAATCACGGCGATCTGCATCAGCGCTTGAGCGCGACAGTGGCGGCGCTCAAACGCAATCGAGCGGCGCGCAACCGGCATCAGGCGCAACGGGCGCGGCATGACATGCGCACCTGGCAGGTCGAGCGCCGCAAGCGCACGCGGCACCTGATCGAACTCGGCGGCCTCGTCGTCAAATCCGGGGTCGTGGACCTCACGAATGACGACCGCGCCACGATCCTCGGCGCGCTCCTCTGGATGGCCGACAAGCTCAAGAGCGACGACGGACAACGCGCGCGACAACTGTGGGCCGGAAAAGGAAAGCAGGCGTTCGAGAATGAACGCCATGGCATCACCGGAAAAAGCTAGACTCCGAACCGCTTTCGCATGTCTCCGGTCTTTGCCCATTCGCCGCCGGGTATCCGGTCGATCAATTCATTCATCACCCTGACGAAAGCGGCTTTGAGCGTCTCGTCGTTCAGCGCCTTGGCGCGATCTGTCTGGAGCAGCGGGCGCATGTCAGTGAAGAAGTTCGGATTGACGAGTTTCTGGAACATGCGCTGCTGCGCCTCGGCCCTGGAAATCGTCACCTCCGACTTTTCAAGGTAAAGCAGGAAACATTCGACGATTCTTGCCGCATTCACTCCCTCAAACACGGTGAGAGCGTGGTCGAGGTCGAACAGATCGCGGCCTTTGCTGCGTTGAAGCAAAGCCCGTAGCTTGGTTGCCAGCATTTCTTCTCGCGAGAAGGTTGGGATGGCGACCTCGCCGGCGAACCAGGGATTTTCGACGCCGAAAGAAATCTCGATGGGCGGATCGTAGGCTTCCCGTTCACGCGTGTTGATTTCGATCTTGAGCTTTATCGGGCTCGGCGAGTCTCTGTCTTCGGCATCGACCGTGTATTTGAGCTTGGGTGCAACGGGACTTTGATCGAAGCGGGGTTTGCCGAGCCACGGATCAAGGACGCCATGTAGGTGGTCCAATATCGGACTGATGGGGCCGGCGGTTGTTCGGACAAGATCTATGTCTTCCGAGTAGCGTAGCGGTGCGGGGAAATGCAGCTTGTTGAGTGCTGTGCCGCCTCGGAAGCGCAGTTCGCCACGCAGGAATGGATCGGAGAAGATGGCGACAAGCGCACGGCTGATGATGAGGTCTTGCTCGACCTGCCGCTGGCTGGCCCACGGCGCGACGCGGCTCCAAGCGGTGATGTAGTCCTGCGGAATCATTCGTCTATCTCCGGCGGTCGCCGAACGATCACGCGCCAGCGGTCATCACGTTCAGATGGCGGCGGCGACAAATCGGGATCGCCCGCTTGTTTGGGATCGAGTTCAACCCACGGCAGCGGTCCTCGCGCCGACAGCGCCACGAACATCGGCTCCGCAATCTGCGGATGCCTTAGCCTTCCGAGCAGATGCCCAAGGCGTTGCACCACCGCTTTCTCGAAAGCGCCTGACAGGGAGGCAAGCTTTTCCGGTTGCAGCCGTTCGGCAAGCTCGGAAAGCACCGTCGCGATGTTGTCCAGGCCCGCGCCTGATTGTGGGTATCGCACCAAATCGAGCGCCGTGAGTTCCGGCGAGGACATCTTCATATAGCCCGATTGCGTCTTGCGCTCCTCGATCCCTGCCGCCACCGCCGCCATGTCCTTGCGATAGGAAAAGACAATCCGCGTCCGTCCGGCCTCGATGTCAGGCAGGAGTTTGTCCGTGACGACCTGAAATTCCATGACGGCCTGATGGGAAGCGCCGTGGGCCGCCGCCGCAGACAGCAGCCCCACATAATAGGGCCGCCTTTCGTGGCGCATCAGGGCGTCAATATACCATTCCGGCGGCGGCGCTCCCGTGGTCGCGTGCTGAGGCGGCACGATCACGTAGAAACCGCGTCGGGGCCGGAGAAGCTGGCCGCGCCGCTGCAAACGCTCGGCGGCGTCGAGGAATGCGCCTCGGCTGATGCCGATCTCCTTCTGCGCTTCATCCGCAGAGAAGACTCCCCGGCCCGCAGCAAGCAGGCCGGAAGCGTAAGAAGACAGGGCTGATCGCTCGACTCGAATCATATCGCATTATCCGCTATATGTGCGGAAATTGCAATATGATGCAAGGTATGTTTCATCATTAAGAATCCGCTCTAAAGACGGGCTTTTGAATACGATACTTGGAAGGCTCTCGTTCCAGCCCCAAACGTTCAAAAATTGAAGAGTTGTCGCTATCTTCCCTAATTTTCTCTAATGTTCTATACACTTTCCAAAACGCGAGTCACGGCTGGCAGATGGCAGACGAAATTCTGACGATTCGAGAGGTGGCTGAACTCCTCAAGATCAACGAGAAGACCGCCTACAAGCTCGCTCTCGCGCGCGAGATTCCGGGCTTCAAGGTCGGCGGCTCATGGCGGTTCCAGCGGCAGGAAATCGCAAACTGGATAAAGCGTAAGGTGGAAGAACAACAAAAGGGCGGTAGGGGAGAATGACGAACGAAGCCGATACTTGCCGAAAGTTCGTCACGCCCAAGCTGCAAACTGCCGGTTGGGATAGTGAACCTCATTCCATTGCCGAGCAGCGCACCATCACGGATGGTCGCGTCATTCCGGTGGGCAAGGGTTTTGTTCGCAAACCACCCAAACGGGTGGACTACCTGCTGCGCTACACGCGGGACTTTCCGCTCGCCGTGGTCGAGGCGAAGGCGAGCTACAAATCCGCGACCGACGCCGTGCAGCAGGCCCGAGAATATGCGGAAATCCTCAGTCTTAAATACGCCTACGCCACCAACGGTGTCGAGATCATCGAGATCGACTATTTCAAGGGAACGGAAACTCGCGTCCCCGACTTCCCCACGCCGGACGACCTTTGGCGGCGCTATCAGGCAGGCAGTGGGATCAACACGCCCGAGCGTGTGGAGCACCTGATCGCCCCCTACAACACGGTCGGCGGTAAGCCGCCCCGCTACTATCAGCAGATCGCCATCAACCGCACGGTCGAAGCCATCCTTGCTGGAAAGAAGCGCCTGCTGCTCACGATGGCGACGGGCACCGGCAAAACCATCGTGGCCTTCCAGATTTGCTGGAAGCTCTGGTCGAGCCGCTGGAACACGACCGGAGAATATCGCAAGCCGCGCATCCTATTCCTCGCGGATCGCAACATCCTCATCGACGACCCAAAAGACAAGACCTTCACCCCCTTCGGGGATGCCCGCCACAAGATTGAATCTGGCGAGATCGTCAAAAGCCGGGAAATGTATTTCGCGATCTATCAGGCTCTAGCCGAGGACGAGCGCCGCACAGGGCTCTTCCGCGACTATCCGCCGGACTTCTTCGATCTTATCATCGTTGATGAATGTCACCGGGGCAGCGCACGAGACGATAGTTCGTGGCGTGTCATCCTTGAGCATTTCAAGCCCGCCTACCAGCTTGGCATGACGGCCACACCGCTGCGCGAAGACAACCGCGACACTTACCTCTATTTCGGCAATCCCATCTACGAATACAGCTTGCGCCAGGGCATTGACGACGGTTTTCTCGCCCCCTATCGAGTGCATCGCATCGTCACCCAATGGGATGCGACAGGTTGGCGTCCAAGCAAGGACGAGGTTGACCGCTTCGGCCGCGCGATCCCCGACGACGAATACCAGACCAAGGACTTCGAGCGGTCCATCGCCTTGCGCGCCCGCACGGATGCCATCGCCCGCCACCTGACCGACTTCCTCAAAAAGACCGACCGCTTCGCCAAGACCATCGTGTTCTGCGTCGATCAGGAACACGCCTCGGAAATGCGGCAGGCGCTGGTCAATCTCAATGCCGACCTTGTGGCGCAGTATCCCGACTATGTGGCGCGCGTCACCGCCGATGAGGGTGCCATCGGGCGCGGCCACCTGTCGAAATTCCAAGACCTCGAAACCAAAACGCCGGTTATCCTCACGTCGTCGCAGCTTCTGACGACCGGCGTTGATGCGCCGACTTGCAAGAATGTCGTTCTGGCGCGCGTCGTCGGGTCCATGAGCGAGTTCAAGCAGATCATCGGGCGCGGGACGCGCCTGCGCGATGACTATGGCAAGCTGTGGTTCAACATCCTCGATTACACCGGCTCGGCCACCCGCATGTTCGCCGACCCGGACTTCGACGGCGATCCGGCCCGGATCACGGAAGAAGAAGTCAACGACGCAGGCGAGACCACCGCGGCGACGGAGATCATCCCCGACGGGCAGGAACCGGAGCCCGCCCCGCCGGAGGAAGGCGAACCCGGCGTGATCGAGCCGCCGACCGGCGAACCGCGCAAATTCTATTTCGACGGGGGCCAGGTCGAAGTCGTGGCCCATTTGGTCCACGAGCTTGATCCGAACGGCAAGCAGCTTCGCGTCGTCAAATACACCGACTACGCCGCCGAAAGCGTCCGCTCGCTCGCGCCGACCTCCGCCGAGCTTCGTAAGCGTTGGGCGGATGCAGACCAGCGCAGCGAGATCATCGCCGCGCTGGCCGAACGCGGCATAGACTTTGAGGTGCTGGCCGAACAGACGGGCCAAACCGACGCGGACCCCTTCGACCTGCTTTGCCATCTGGCCTTCCACGCGCCGCTTCGCACAAGGCGCGAACGGGCGCAGCGCCTCAAGGCCGAGCGAAAAGACTATTTCGAGAAGTTCTCGCCCGAAGCGCGTCAGGTGCTCGACGAGCTTCTGGAAAAATACGCGGAACACGGCGATGCGCAGTTTGTCCTGCCGGACGTGCTCAAGGTTCCGCCCATTTCAACCCACGGCCAGCCCGCCGAAATCATCAAGCTGTTCGGCGGCCCCGATGAACTTCGCCGGGCCGTGAACGACCTGCAAGGACTGCTCTATGGCACGAACTAAAAAGAAGAACGGCGCAGACGCCGCACCGATGACGACCTCCCAGATGCTCGGTAGCCTTCTCAAGTCCGCGCGCGACATCATGCGCAAGGACAAGGGGCTAAATGGCGACCTCGACCGTCTACCGCTTCTCACATGGATCATGTTCCTCAAATTCCTCGACGATCTCGAGCAGCAGCGCGAGGAAGAGACAGCGCTATCCGGCAAAAAGTTCAAGGCCGCCATCGAGGCTCCGTATCGCTGGCGCGATTGGGCCGCCGATCCGCAGGGGATCACAGGCGACGAACTGCTTTCCTTCATCAATTCCGACGAAGCCGTGCGCTCGGATGGGACGAAAGGTCTCGGCCTGTTCGCTTATCTGCGTTCGCTCTCAAGTTCCAACGGCGATAACCGCCGCGACGTGATCGCCACCGTATTCAAGGGCGTCGATAACCGCATGAAGAGCGGCTATCTGCTCCGCGACATCATCAACAAGGTTGGCGGGATTCATTTCACGTCGTCGGACGAGCTTCACACCCTCGGCGCGCTCTACGAATCCATGCTCCGCGAAATGCGCGACGCGGCGGGCGATTCCGGCGAGTTCTACACCCCGCGCGCCGTCGTCCGCTTCATGGTGGAAGTCACCGATCCTCGGCTTGGCGAAACCGTCCTCGACCCAGCCAGCGGCACGGGCGGGTTCCTGGTGGAAGCCTACAACCACCTTGAAAAACAAGTGAAGACCGTCGCCGACCGCAAGCGTCTGCAAGACGACTCTATCGCCGGCTGCGAACCAAAATCCCTCCCATATTTGCTGTGCCAGATGAACCTGCTGCTGCACGGGCTGGACGCGCCGCAGATCGACCCCGGCAACGCCCTGCGTTTCAAGCTCACCGAGATCGGCGAGAAAGAGCGCGTCGATGTGATCCTTACCAACCCGCCCTTTGGGGGTGAGGAGGAGAAGGGCATCCAGGGGAACTTCCCCGAAGACCGCCAGACAGCGGAAACCGCGCTGCTGTTCCTTCAGCTCATTATGCGCAAGCTCAAACGCCAGCCGACTCTCGCTGGTCGCCCGGCGCGTGCTGCTGTCGTCGTGCCGAACGGCACGCTGTTCGGCGACGGCGTATGCGCTCGCATCAAGGAAGAGCTTCTCAAGTCATTTAATCTGCACACAATCGTCCGACTTCCTAACGGGGTGTTTGCCCCCTACACGCCGATCCCTACCAACCTTCTATTCTTTGATTCATCTGGCCCGACTAAAGATATTTGGTTCGTCGAACACACCATCCCTGAAGGACGAAAACATTACACCAAGACACAGCCGCTGAAATACCCAGATTTCGAGCCATGCCTCAACTGGTGGAACCGCCGTGAGGTCAACGAAAGTGCCTGGATGGTGCCAGTGTCCGAGATTCGAGACGCCAATTACAATCTCGATCAACGAAATCCAAACAAGAAGAGCTTAGTTGACGAACTGGCACCGGCCGAGGCCGCCAATCGCATTCTGCAAAGCGAAAGAGAGATATTGGCTATACTCGAAGGGCTCGTAAATTCTATGAGTGAAGGCTCATGACCGGGATTAGTGTCCAAAACGCACCCTTCACCGACGTATTTGAACGCGTGAAACGCCCGACTTTCCTTGAGGATGCGGTCGAATACCCGTGCCTCGGTGTCCGCTGGTATGGCCTTGGCGCGTATATCCGCGAGACAAAGCTCGGAGGCACGATTGCGCGCAAGGAGCAGTGGCGAGTAAAGGAGAACGACGTTCTCTATAACAAGCTCTTCGCGTGGCGTGGTGCCTTCGCCGTCGCTGACAAGATTGCCGACGAATGTATCGCGTCTGATAAGTTCCCGACCTACCGTTTCGACTGCTCCCGAGTTAATCCTGACTATCTGCGGCTATGGTTTCGAAGCCCTCAGCTTGCCGATCAAGCGCAAGCCCTTTCGAAAGGGGCGGCCGCATTGAGCAAACTAACGCTGAATCCACCTGACTTTTGGAAACTTACAATTCCGCTCCCGCCGCTTCAGCAGCAAACCGAAATTGCGCAAACAGTCATGGCGATGCTCACCTCGATCGAGCGCATCGAACGAGCGCGCGCACCCCTTGATGCAACGATCCACGGGCGGCGCGCAGGCGTGGGTTCGCAGGTTCGGCTTGTCCTCGATGCTGCGTTGGCCGATCTCAATTCTTGCTTCGTATCTGACCTTGGCATTCTGGATGAGGTCCTGACGATGCGACCACGGTCGGGGCCTTCCTTCGTTGTCTCTGAGGAAGGAGAGGGCATACCCGTGATTATGCCGTCGGCAACGCTTGGCTATCGCTATGATGCGGCGAAGTGCCTTTACGGCCTCGGCGGCGAGGCTGTCTCACCAAAGGACATTCTTACTCCTGGTGATCTCTTGATATCTCGTGGAAATTATCGCGATCAGGTTGGCATCTGCATAGTTTATCCAGGAGCGGCTGAGGAGAGGACTTACGCTAATTTGCTTATGCGTATGCAGGTCGATCGAGCTCGAGTGATGCCCGAATTCGTCAAGTATTGGATTATGTCTCCCCTCTGTGTGCACTACATTCGCAAGCACACCAAGGGAACAAGCCCATCTGTCCAAAAGATCAATCAGCGTGCGCTAGTTGCTATGCCGTTTCCACGCGGCGCGGCTCTCAATGTGCAGCGAACCTGGGTGGAGCGACTGGATCGGGTATTCGATGAAGCTGAATATCTCGAACGCAAAATACGCGAACAGTATTCTGCAATTCAGGCGTTCAAGGACAACCTCATCCGGGCTGCCTTTGATGGGCGCCTTGAGTGTTAGGCGGAGGGGATGGTCCAAATGAGCGCCTCGACTGCGCAATCCGCTCCTCTAACCGAAAAGGCGGCCCTCACAGACCTCGTGACATGGGCAGAGAAGCGCCCGGCGTGGCAGAGGGACGCCCTTCGCCGTCTGGTCACAGGTGAAACGCTCAACGATCAAGCGATTGAGGAACTTACGGAGCTTTGCCTGGATCCCGCGCGCACCCATACGCCGATTGCACAATTACATATTGTGGCTGAAACCAGCGCCGCAGAGCCGATTTCACTCATTTCGATAAAGAACCCCACCGCCATCAACGCGCTTGCCAGCCAACAAGAGCTATCCTTTGAACCTTCCGGGTTGACGGTGATTTACGGCGACAACGGTTCGGGAAAGTCCGGCTATGTCCGTCTCCTGAAACACGCGTGTCGGTCGCGGGACGAAAAGTTCGCAATTCACAGGGACTTGGAAGACAAGACCGACACGCCGCAATCTGCGGAGATATGTTTTACGCGGGGTGCGAACACCGAAAAATTCAATTGGACGCCTGACGGTGAGCCGCAAAGCGACCTGCCATCGGTCAGCATCTTCGACTCCCGAAGCGCAAGCATCCATGTCGAAAGCACCAACGAGGTAGCCTATATCCCCCGGCCAATGCGGTTGCTGGAGGCGCTGGCCGATGCTTCCGACCGCGTTAAAACGGCGCTCGACGGCAAGATCGCAACGCTCAAGGGGCAAATTCCCCTTGCGATTTCAAACCCGTCTCTGAGCAGGGAAACGGCCGCTGGCAGCTATGTCTTCGCGTTGAGCGCGAAATCCAACATCCCGCAGCTTGATAAGCTCGCCGCGTTTACCGATCAGGAAACCGCTCGCCTCACCACGCTGGAAACCGACTTCGCTCAAGACCCCAAGCGCGCCGTGGCGCGGCTTGATAATCAGCGCGGTGAAGCGGAGCGCATCCAGGCGACCCTTCAAACCCTTATTGCGGCTACGAATGCGGTGGCGTTCGCGGGAATCAAGACACTGAGAAAGACCCACGGCGATGCCGTGGAAGCAGCGTCGTTAGCATCGCAACAGCTATTCAGCGCATCGCCATTGCCCGAGGTAGGCCAAGCCGCCTGGCAAAAACTGTGGGAGGCCGCCCGCACCTATGCGGACACCGTGGCCTATCCCGGCAAGACCTTCCCTTCGAGCGAACCGGATACGCTTTGCGTGCTTTGTCAGCAGCCCCTCGGAGCTGACGCAATGGTGCGCCAGCAGACATTCGAGTCGTTTGTAAAAAGCTCGACGAAGGCTGATGAAGCGACGGCGCGCGCGAAGCTGGATGCCGCGCTCACGCAGTTGAAAGGGCAAATGCTGCGCCTTGGCGATGTGCTAAAATCCGGCAAATTCCTCGCCACTGAGATCGGCGATGCGGCGCTTGCCCAGCAAGTCCGCCGGGCCTTTGTCGTGGCGCTTTGGCGGCTTCGGGCAATGGTCAGGGCATACGGCGAGCCCAAGCCGCTTGGCGCTGATCCGCTCCAGGCACTTATGGCGCTCGCAACCGATCTCAAGACCCGTGCCGCGCAGCTTTCCGCCGATACGCAGAGCGACGACTACAAGAAGCTGAAATCCGAATACCTTGAACTCAAGGAGCGTTCCGCCCTTGCGCCGCTGCTCCCGGACATCAAGGCGCAGATTGCGCGCCTCAAGGAAATCGAGTCGATCAACACCGCGCTGAAGGCGACCGCCAAGAAGCCGATCACCGATAAGAACAAGGAACTCTCGGATCGTATGGTGACGGACGCGCTGCGCGGTCGGTTTGCGCGCGAGATCGGAAAGCTCAAGTTGTCCAGAATGCCCGTTGAGCTACGCAAGGAGAAAGATCGGCAGGCCGTATCGTATTTTCGCGTTGCGCTAGTTGAGAACCCTAACGCCAAGGTCGGTGAGATATTCAGCGAAGGCGAACACCGCTGCGTTGCGCTTGCCGCTTTCCTTGCCGAGTTGGTGACGGCGCAGCGTTATTCTGGCATCGTTTTCGATGATCCGATGTCATCGCTCGACCACATACACAGGGGCGCAGTTGCGGCGAGGTTGGTGGAGGAAGCGGAACACCGCCAGGTCGTCGTATTCACGCATGACCTCGTGTTCTTGTACGAACTTCGCCGCGAAGCCGAAAAGGCAAACCGGCCGATCGCCTTTCGTAATGTCAGGCGGCAGCAAGACAAGCCCGGCTACATTGAAAACGAGTTGCCGGACAAGGCTAAATCAGGGCTTGAGATGTGCAACGCGCTGCGGTCGTCGCTCAAAGCGGCAAAGCCGGGCTTTGACAAGCTGACCGATACGCAGCGCACCATTTTTTGCAAAGGGACTATTGGTCAGTTGCGTGATGCCTGGGAACAGGCGATCTCCGACTATATCCGTCCCGTGCTTGAGCGGTTCGACAACAAGGTTAAGCCGACTTCAATGTTCAAGCTCGGCATTCTCACCGAGGACGACGTGAAGCGGGTGATGGTAGCCCAATCGAGGCTGTCCGAAGACCTTCATTCGTCGGCGCAGGCGCTGAACCCTGAAGCTGTCTCGCTTGATGACCTGCTCAATGAGGTCAAGGCGCTGGAAGATTGGATTCAGTCTATCCGTGACCGTCAAAAGAATGTGGTTAAGCCTGTTCTGAATTGATGGCCATGAGGGAATCGTCCAACAGGTTGTTGGACAAATTTGCGGGGGTAGTCAGTTTCAGCGCGATGGGCGGGGCGAGGAGCCTTCTCCTGAAGCTCAAACCTTCCAGTCTGCGTATCCTCGAACCTCGTTTATGATGTACCAGCGTTTATGACGGGAAGGATTGCAGTATACGATCCGCAAAACCAGCCCGTTTGGCTTGATGGTATCGCAGTTGGTATGGATTTTGGGCCTGAGCTGAAAGCCCAATATTTACAACGCGAACTCAAACCCATTGACCATCGAGTGGGAGTGACGGACAAAATGGGGCGGGGATCAGCGCCGTTTCGGCGATGATTAATTCCGGCCATGCCGGGGTGGGCTGTTATCGCGACCATTTCGCGACGATCTTTCCGACATCCGCCAGCACCGCCTTGCGCCTGGCGGCGTCATGGTTCTCCGCCCTGTAATACGCGGCGACGATCATCGGCGCGCGGTCTGGCGGCCAGACGACCGCAATGTCGTTGTTGATCACACGTGCTGCGCCGGTCTTGTCAGCAATGCGCCAGTCAAGCGGCAGACCGGCTCGCAGCGATTGCGCCCCCGTCTGGTTGGTCGTCATCCACCCGGCCAGCCTGTCGCGTGAGGTCTTGGACAGCGCGTTGCCGAGCAGTACCGTCCGCATGTTGTCGATCATCGACGCGGGCGTGGTCGTGTCCTCTTCGCCTTGCGATTGAGCGTTCAGCGGCTCTCGCTGATCCAGCCGGGTCTTGGTGTCGCCAAGGGTGCGGGCATAGGCCGTGATGGCGGGTGGGCCGCCCATCGTTTCCAGCAGCAGATTGGCGGCGGTGTTATCGCTCATGATGGTGGCCGCCTCGCAAAGTTGCCCGAACGTCATGCCCGGCGACCCGACATTGAGCTGGGTGACCGGCGCCCAGTCGAGCAAGGCGCCCTTGTTGAAGACGATTCGCCGGTCGAGTTCCTCCTTCGCGTGATCGACACGCGCCAGAACGGCCGCGACAAGCAGGAACTTGAAGGTGCTGCAGATCAGGAAGCGCTCGTCGCCTCGGTGCGCGACCTGCCTCCCATTGCCCGTGTCGAGGATGGCCACGCCCAGCCGGCCGCCGTGTTTGTCTTCCAAGGCGGCGAGCCACCGTTTTGCAGTGGAAGCATTGGCGGCCAACGGCCGCGTCGGACGAAAGGCAAGCGTGGCTGCGCTGACGGTGGAGCCGATCAAAAGATCACGGCGATTCATCGGAACATTTTCATGAGCAAATCAGGACAACAAGGTGTGCCACGGACCCCAGCAATGCAGCATAAATCGGGGCGCCGGCACATTCCGCTGCGTCGGCGTGTGGAAGCTCCATGAGCAGGACGACGGCCAGCGCGCTGTTTAGAAAGACGCAAGCGCGCGGTGCGGCGGGCGCCGGAGCGCACGATCCCGAAGGAGGGGATGAAGGCGCTTTCGAAATCGCCCTTTCGGCCGTGGCGCAAGGTCGGGCACGCATGCCGCCTCCGGCAAAAGCTCATGCCCCGTCTGGTTCTGGCGCCTGGCCGAGATGGTCGCGCAGAAAAGCGTGGGCCGCGGGGTTGGCGACGATGAGGATGGCGGATCGTTCGTAGAAATCCGGGCCGCGGCCCCACCAGTCGCTGACGAGGCCGCCGGCCTCTTCGACGAGGAGGATGCCGGCGGCGGTGTCGACGAAGCCGGTCTGCTCGAAATAGCCGCTGAGGCGGCCGCACGCAACGTGGGCGCAGGAGCTGGCGGCGCTGCCGAGAACCCGCACCGCGCCGATCTCGGCGCGGATCGCCGCGAGCCGTGCATAGGCGCCCGGATAGAGCGACAGTTCCGGCGTCGGCAGGCCGGTGCCGACGGTGAAGAAGCGTGGGTCGCGCGCCCGGCTGACGGCAAGGCGCGTGCCGTTCAAAAAGGCGCCTCGACCCTTCAGCGCGGTGAACATCTCGTCCGCGACCGGATCGAAAACCAGGCCGCAGATCGTTTCGCGCCCGTGCCTCAAGGCGATGGTGATGGTGTAGGGCAGGCCGTTCAGGAAATTCGTCGTCCCGTCGATCGGATCGACCAGCCAGCGATGGGTGGGGTCTTCGCCCTCGACCGGGGCGAATTCCTCGCCGGTCAGGCTCCAGCCCGGATAGCGCGACAAGAGATGGTCGCGGATCAGCGTTTCGGAGGCCCGGTCGGCCTCGCACACGAAGTCGCCGGGGCCCTTGACGCCGACTTCGAGTTCGCCGAAGCGCTTAAAATAGTCGAGCGTTAAGGCGCCGGCGGCGCGGGCCGCCGCGACCATGTCGGCGAGGACGGCGGAATAATCGAGGCTCATGCGGCAAGCCGTGCTGCGAGAGTGTCACTGTCGTCAGTGGTGATCTGGTCGACCCGCAAGTCGAGCAACCGCCGGACCGCCGCGAGCGTCTCTTCCGTCACTGCCTGAATTGTCCACGCGTCGACCCGCCGACCCGCCGCATGGACGGCAGCGATCATGTCGAAGCCTACGCGATCGGCCTTTAAGATCAAGCGGTAGTCGAGATAGATGAAGGCCGCATCCGGGGCCTTGTCGAGTGCGGCGGCGGTGAAGGCGGCGAACGCGGCGTGGGTCTGCGGTGAATCGGCGGCGTCAAGATCTTCTGGCGTCGGATCGTAGCCGGTGGCGAGCCCCGGTGTTCGCTCCGCCAACGCCGCAACGGCTTCGGCATCGCCACCCGACAGGATCATGTTGCGGGCAAAGGGCGCGACATGATCGGCGACGGCGGCGATGGTGGCCGCGTCGAGCGCGGCGCGGCGCTCCTTGAAATCCAGCTGCAGCAGAGCTTGCGGATGGACCCTCGCACTGGCGAGCAGGGCGCAGAGATCCTCGAGCAGCATCACCGGCTCGTCCAGCGGCGCGCCGTCATTGCCGCGCAGCTTCAGCTGGCGGAGCGCTGCCGCAGGGGTGTCGATCACCCGGCCGCGGCCGGTGGTTGCGCGTTCCAGCACCTTGTCATGCAGGATCGCGCAGCCATGATCGGCATGGATGACGAGATCGACCTCGACGCTGGCGCCGAGCCGCATGGCTTCCAGAATACGGCGGCCGGAAAATTCCGGATCGGCGGCGCTGCGCCGGGCCCGATGCCACTTGAACCAAGTGCGGTGGCCGTCGCGCTCGATGAAGATGGGGTCAATCATGGACGTCCCGATAGATTTCGCGGCTTTCGCGATAGACGGTGAGGGCACGGGGGACGAGATCGACTCCCTGGCCCGGTCTCAACGCGTTGGGCTGGGTGGCCATGGATTTCAGTCGCGTGCCGTCCGACAGTTCGAGATCGACGATGCCGTGGGTGCCGAAATCGGTGATGCGGTGGACCTGTGCCTGACCAGGCTCGGCGGCGATCAGATCGAGCGCCTCGGGCCGCACGGCGAGCGTTGCGGGGCCGTCCGCCACCGGCAGCGGGACGCGGATCCCCGCGCGGGTGAAGGCGCCGCGCATGACCTGGCCCTCGACCAGGTTCATTGTTCCGATGAAGCCGGCGACGAAGGGCGTGAGCGGTTTGCGATAGACGGCGTCCGGTCGGCCGATCTGCTCCGTCCGCCCGTCGCGCATGACGACGATCCGATCGGCCATGGACAGGGCCTCGTCTTGGCCGTGGGTGACGAACAAGGTGGTGATCTTCAGCCGCTGCTGAATGTCGCGGACCTCTTCGCGCAGCCGCTCGCGCAGATGCTGATCGAGGCTGGCGAAGGGTTCGTCGAGGAGCAGAATCTTCGGCTCCAGCACCAGTGAGCGGGCGAGCGCGACACGCTGCTGCTGACCGCCCGAGAGCTGATGGATCATCCGCTTGCCGTAGCCCGCGAGCCCGACCATCTCCAGCACGCCCTCAACATTCTGACGAATCTCGGCGGCCGGCAGTCCGCGCAGCCGCAGGCCGAATGCGACGTTCTTGAAGACGTTCATATGGCTCCACAGCGCGTGGCTCTGGAAGACCATGGCGGTGGGGCGACGTTCTGGCCACTGGTCGGTGATATCGGCCTCGTCGATGAAGATCTTACCCTGGGTTGGCCTTTCGAAACCGCCGACCATGCGCAGCAGCGTCGATTTGCCCGAGCCCGACGGCCCAAGCAGGCAGACGAGTTCGCCGTCGGAGACCTCGAGCGACAAGTCGTCGACGGCGGTGGTGCCGCCTTGAAAGATCTTTGAGACGTTTTCGATCTTGAGAACGGCCACGAGATTTCCCTAACCTCCAAAGCCCCGCGCGAAGGCATCTCCGCCGATGAAGCGGCGGGCGAAGATCAGCGCGATAGCAGAGGGCACCCACAACAGAACGGACAGCACCGCCCCGTATTGGATGACCATTTCGTTGTTGATGAAGCCGATCATCAGCACCGGCGTGGTGCGGATCTCCGGAGCGCCGATCAGCCAGGCCCCGTCGGTTTCGTAAAAGGTGGTGACGAAGCTCAAGAGCAGCGCCGCGATGATGGTGGGGGCAGCCTGGGGCAAGGTGATCGACCAGAACACCCTCAGCGGCCCGGCGCCGACGTCGCGCGCGGCTTCTTCCATGCGTTTATCGATCGCCTGGAACGCCGCCACCGGAATCCAGATCATGAACATCAGAATATTGACGAGCTGGATCAGCGCGACGCCCCAAAAAGTGCCGATCAGATCGAGCCGGAGGAAGATAGCGGCGATCGTCACCAAGAGGCCGAATTTGGGGAACGCATGGGCGGCGAGGAACGAGAGGAACAGCGTGTCGCGGCCAAAAAAACGCATCCTCGAAAAGGCATAGGAGGCCGGCAGGCAGATGACGGCGGCGACCGCTACAACGACCGTCGAGAGCCGGAGACTGAGGCCGAGTGCGTCCCACACATCGTCACGGCTCAGCGTCTGGTTCCAGAAGCGCAGGCCGAATTGTTGCGGCAGGAGATGGGGATAGCGCCAGACCTCGCTGAACGCCCAAAGCGCCACGACGAGCAGCGGCACGATAACGGCCAGCGTCAAGATGATCGCCAGGGTGATACCGGCAAGGTCGGCCTTGGTGCGGATGGTTGCCAGAGAGCTGATTGGGGCCTTCTGGCTGGTGGCAGTGATGGCCGTCATGGTTGCCGCCCCTGATTGCGCGCGACCGAACGGACATAGAACAGGCCGAACAGGATGCAGAAGGCGAAGCTGATCACCGCCTGGGTCACCGCGGCGACCGGGTCGTTCACGTCGTCGAAGGTGCGCTGCATGAAGGGCCCCATCATCTCCGGCGAGGCGGGGCCAAGCAGATAGGGCAGGGTGAAGGCGGAGAAGATGCCGAGCACGGCGAAGGACAGCGCCACCAGGATCGAGTTTGAAATCGTCGGCATAATGATGTGGCGCAGCACCTGCAGGCGATTGGCGCCGACATCGCGGGCCGCCTCAACCGCCTGATCCTTCACCGAGCCGAGGCCCGAGAGCAAAATCAGCACCGTCAGCGGGATGTTGTCCCAGACAAGGCCGATCACCGGTCCCCAGGGGGTAAGATAGGGGGTGCGCAACTTCGGCAGGCCGAGTCCGTGGAGGACGATGTCGTAAAAGCCGTTCGGGCCGAGCACGCGGATGAATGCATAGGCGAGGATGATGGACGGCACGAAGAGTGGCAGGATGGCCAGGGTCTGGACATAGCCGGTGATGCGGCCTCGGCCGAAGCGCAGATAAAGTGCGATCGGCAGGCAGCAGATCAAAAGCAGCGCCGCGCAAATGCCGGTGGTCCAGAGTGTCAGGGCGAGGTTGTTGAGACTGTAAGTGTCGGTGAAGAAAAAGACATAAGAGGAGGCATCGAAGCCGACATGGCCGTGGCCGTCGGAGCGCCACAGCGTGTCGATGACGGCGCTGATGATCGGCCAGATCACCAGCCACACGATCAACAACACCGGGATCGCAACGAGAAGCAGCCCGAGCGGCTGCTTCTCGTTGCCTTCATCCGGGCTGACGATGCTGCCCGCCTGCGCCATTTCGCCTTAGGCCTTGCGCTGGAGGTTCGGCGCGACGTTGCGATACCAGCCGTCATTGACGGCGTCTGACCAGTCACCCGAGGGGAAGGTCGGGATCGAATGCGGAACGATGTCGGCGAATTTTTTGCGCAGCGCCGGCGAGACGTAATCCCAGCTGACCCCCGGGAAACCGCCGAGCTTGGTCAGGATGGCGGTTTGGATCTCTTCGGTCAGGACGAAATTGGCGAGCTTCAGTGCGGCGTCGCGATTGATGCCGTTGCTGAGCACGATCGCGCGATCGAACCCGCCGCAGAGCGCCAGATCCTGCAATTGGACAAGGCCGGTGGTCTCCGGCAAGACACCTTGGGCGATCGCTTGCAGCACCTGGTCGGACCAGACCGGTGTCATGGTCACGACGCCCTGGGCGAGCAGCTGGATCGACTGGGTGTTGCCGGATGAATAGGCACCCCCATCATACAGCGACGGAGCGATGTCCTGAAGCAGTTTCCAGGCCTTGCCGAGGGCGATGTCGGCCTTGGCCTTGGAGTAGTTGTCGATGGTGAACGCCTTGGGATCGAGGCCGTTGGCCTGATGGATGGCGCGGCGCACGAAATTGCCGCCCGAGCCGCCCTTGTCGGGCCGATTGTAGACGAACTGGCCGGGATGGGCCTTGATCCACTTGACCAGCGCGTCCCAGCTTTTCGGCGCATCGGCGGGTGATAGCTTGGTGGTGTCGTAGGCCAAAAGCACCTGCGAGCCGCGATAGGGCAGGCTGTAGTCGCTGTCGATCGCCAGCGGGTTGACCTTCGAATAGTTGGAAAGCCCGGCCGTCTTCATGTTGACGTAGAGCCCGGCCTCGATGGCGCCCTTCGGCAGGCGCGGATAGCCAGCCTCGAAATAGTCGGCATGCGGATCCGTCTTGGTCTGCATGGCGGCCAGCGCACGCTCGGCAATGGCCTTGATCCCGGCATCGTTGCCGGCATCGACGAGATTGATGGTCGTTCCCGCATTGGCCTTCTCGAAGGCGGGCTTGATGGTGTTGGCCCAGAAATCGAGGATGTTGCTGTCGGCGGCCGTATACCAGTCGATCCGACCCTTTTGGGCGAAGGCCATCCGGGGCAGGAGCACCAGACCGGCCAGCGAGCCGGCCGTCGAAATCAGGAAGCTGCGCCGTTTCATCGTCATCGTTATGATCTCCGGTTGGTGGCCGCTCCGGGCCTTCGGGACGTCGCGCGGCGTTCGTGCAGACAGAACAGCACGGGACGGTTCGGGGATAGGCGCCATATGCCAGCGCCCGCCAGATCGCCTGCACGGCCGTGCAGGACCAACCTGAAGCGCCAGGACGACTAACGTGATTTCTTGAAGCTCTGATGACAGAATTTAATTTGCACGCGCGTGCAAAAAATTCTCACGTCATGACGCAAGGGCGGACCGATTTGCGCCAGACCGGCACCGGTTCGAATATCGCCTGCCGGGGGGCGGTCACCTGTCTGCCGGTCAGGCGGGCGGCCACCTCGGCGGCCATGGCTTCGAGTGGCTGCGCGAAGGTCGTCAGCCGATAGGACTGCCAGCCGGCTTGTTCGATGTCGTCAAATCCGATGATCGAGAGGTCATCCGGGATGCGCAGGCCAAATTCCCGCCGGGCGGTGTCCATGAAGCCAAGCGCCAGAAGATCGGTGGTGCAGAAGACACCATCTGGACCGTTGGAGCGGCCGAACAGCCGTCGCGCGGCCTCGCCGCCGGCCTCGTAGCCGGTGGGGCCCGCTGCGATGACATTGACCTGGCAGGCGGCTGCAGCAGCCGTCGCGACGAAGATTTGCTCGCGCGCGATCAGGCTGGCGGTGTTGGCGGTGGAGGTGACGAGGCCAAGATTGCTGCAGCCTGCGCGACGTAAGAGATAGACCGCCTCGCGTGCCGCCATGGCATTGTCGACGCTCAAATGTTCGCAGCCGGGTAACGCCTCGTCGCGGTTGATCAGGATCACCTGCTGGCCGTTGGCGAGCGCCATCTCGATCAACGACGGGGCGGGCGTGCCGGAGAGGACGACGGTTGAATCGGCACGATAGTGCAGTGTCTGGCGCAGGGCGGAGGACACGCTGTCGGTGTCGCTTTGGGTGTTGATGACGACGGTGATCTTCTTGGCGGCCTGCAGCCGGCGGGTCAGCGCATCGACCATGCCGGCACGGATCGGCGTGGTCATGTCCGAGACGATCAGGCAGACGATGTTGCTCCGCTCGTTCAGCCGCCGGGCGAGGTGGTTGACATGATAGCCGAGGGCTTCGGCCGCTTCCAGCACCTTGCGCCTTGTCGCCTTGGAGACGCTGGCGCCATCGGTGAAGGTGCGCGAGACCGCCGAGCGCGAGACGCCTGCCCGCTCGGCGACCATCTTGGCATTGACGAAGGCCGGCGCCCTGACCTCGCCGTCCGCGCTGTCGTCCTTGGCCATCGCCGCCTCGTCGTTTGGTCGTACCAACGTAATTTGCCAGCTTCGATAAGCGGTTTGTGACAGGTCCGGCAAGATGCCGCGGTGCGAAGCGACGCAGATTGTCCTTCAGGCTGCGGCGGGATCACGCTATACAGCATGATGCCGAAAATCGGGATCGATTTCCGGAACGCACGATGCGTCGCTTCAATGATTGAGAACGTCCTTCGTGCGTCCGATCGGACGCACGGCGCGCAAAGTCCGGCGGCGCGAAGCGCACATGCCGGCAGCTCGGGCGCCCTTCGCCATCCTGCAGCACAAGCTGGTGGTTTGACGCGCCTATCGGCTCTTAAGTCTTCATAGCCGCCTCAACGCGCTGCCGGTGCGCCGAGGCGGGTGGCGGCGCGCTCGGCGATGAGGATGACGGTGGCGTTGAGATTGGCCGAGATCATTTTGGGAAACACCGAGGCATCGGCCACGGCCAGACCCTCGATGCCGTGGACGGCGAAGCTCTCGGGATCGGTCACGGCCATGGCGTCGCGGCCCATGCGGCAAGTGCTCGACGGGTGATAGAGCGTCGAGCAATGGCCGCGAATGTGCTGGACGATGTCCGCATCGGTCCGGCACTCGGCGCTGGGGCTGAGTTCATGGGAGATCAGCGCGGCGAGCGGCGCCGTGGCGGCGATGGCGCGGTTGATCTTCACCCCCTCCACCAAGGTGGCAAGATCGGGCGTTTCCGCCCCGCCGTCAAAATAGCGTGGATCGATGATCGGTGGCTCCAGCGGATCGGCTGACGCAAGGCGGATCTCGCCGCGGCTTTGCGGCCGCTGCAGCACCGCATGCAGGGTGAAGCCGGAGCCCGGATAGAGAAACCGCGCATAGTCGCGATGCGGGCTGACGGCGCCATAAAGTTGGAGATCGGGCTCGGCGGCATAGCGGGTGGTCACATGCCCGCCGGCGGCGACGAAGGGGGACGTGCGCGGACCGGTCCGCCGATCGCGCCATTCGGCCAAGGAGGCGGCGAGGTCCGCCTCGCTCCAGGCGCCGATGCCGAGCGGCGCCTTGGCGGCGAAGGCGATCTGGATGTTGATGTGGTCCTGCAGGTTCTGGCCGACTCCCGGCAGATCGTGCCGCGGCGTGACGCCGGCGGCGGCGAGGTGATCGGCGGGGCCGATGCCGGAGAGCATCAACAGATGCGGCGAGGCGATCGCGCCGGCGGCCAGGATCACCTCGCCCGACGCGTCAAAGCGCACCGGCTCGCCGCGCTCCAGGCCCTCAATGCCGGCGGCGCGGCCATTCTGAAGGCAAATGCGGGTGGTGCGGATGCCGGTCTTGACGGTGAGGTTCGGGCGCGTCAGGGCCGGTTTGAGATAGGCGCCGAACGTTCCCCGCCGGGCGCCGTCCTTCAGGGTGAACTGGAAATAGCCGACACCGTCTTGCGACGCGCCGTTGAAGTCGGCGTTGAAGCGGTGGCCGGCGGCTTCCGCGGCCTCGATGAAGGCGGTCTCGCCAGGATCGCGATAGGGGCTGTCCGCGACATACAGCGGGCCACCGACGCCGTGATACGGGTCGCCGGCAAATTTCGGATTGTCCTCGCCGGCGATGAAATCCGGCCGCACCCGCTTCCAATCCCAGCCGGGACAGCCCATCGCCGCCCAGCCATCATAATCCGACGGCAGGCCACGCAGATAGATCATGGCGTTCATCGATCCCGAGCCGCCGAGCATTTTTCCGCGCGGCCAGAAGATCCGGCGGCCGCGGCAGCCGGGCTGGGGCGCCGTGTGAAAACTCCAGTCGGCGGCGGTGTTGAACAGCGTCGGCCAGTCGGAAGGGATGGCGGCGGTTTCGGGTGGCGCGCCGCCAGCCTCCACGAGGAGCACCCGCCGAGCCGGATCGGCCGATAGCCTTGCCGCAAGAACGCAGCCCGCTGAGCCTGCGCCGACGATGATCGTGTCGAACTCTGCGCGCGTTGCCGTCATCGGCTTCAGCCGCGTTTGGCGCTGAGCTCGTCGGCGGTGACGAGCACCACCTCGCCGCTCAAAATCGGCTTGGCGATGGCGAAGAAGTCGGCGACGGCCGCCGAACCGTTGTGGCGGTCCATGGCGGCTTCGTCGGTGAAGCGCTCATAGGTGGTGAAGCGGCAGGGATCGTCGCGGTCCTGCGCGACGAAGAAGTCGATCGTGTCGGGCTCAGCCGCGCGCACGTGATCGGCGACCGAAAGGAGGGCGTCGGCCATGACGCCCTCCTTTCCGGGTTTCGCCGTGATCACGGCGGTGATGGTGATCATCAGAAGCTCTTCCAGTCGCCCTGGGCCTCGAAGGCGGCCGCCGCCTGATAGATGGTCGCCTCGCCATAATCCTTGGACGCGAGCATCAGCCCGACCGGCAGGCCGTCGGACAGGCCGCAGGGGATCGACATCGCCGGGTGGCCGGTGACGTCGAACTGGCAGGTGGCGCCGACCATCTCGAAGGCCCGCATGATCACCTCCGACAGTGGCGCGTCCTTCTCCGGCAGCTTGGTGGCGACGACCGGCAGGGTCGGCATCAAGAGCAGGTCGTATTGGGCGAAGGCGTCGTCATAGGCCGCCTTCATCCGCCGGGCCAGATTCTGGGCCTTGGCGTAGTAGCGGCCGCGATAATGCGACAGACCCCACTGGCCGACCAGCATCGACAGCTTCAGCGTCTTGGAGAGTTCGTCCGCCCGGTCCGTCCAGGCCGAATGGGCGTCGAGCAGCGACACGTCATACTGACCCTTCCAATTGAAGCCCATGCCGTTGCCGATCATCATCTGGACGACGAGACCCTCGAGCGCGATCGGCTGCCACACGGCGGCGGTCAGCGGGTGTTCGGGCAGCGAGATTTCCTCGACGCTGGCACCCATGGCCGAGAAGCGCTCGGCGCCGGCCTTGACCTTGTCGGCAACGCCGGGCTGCATGTTGGGCAGGTCGAACCCTTCTTTCAACACGCCGATCTTCAGGCCGTCGACGCCCTTGCCGAGCGCTTCGGTATAGGCCGAGACCTTCGGTGCGTATTGGCGCGGATCGAGACCGTCTGCGCCGGCCAGCACTTCCAGCAGCAGGGCGTTGTCGGCGACCGTCGCGGTCATCGGGCCGGTGTGGTCGATGGTGGCTTCGATCGGCATCACGCCGGTATAGGGGACGAGGCCGTAGGTGGCCTTCATGCCGTAGATGCCGCAATAGGCGGCGGGAATGCGGATCGAGCCGCCCTGATCACCGCCGATCGCCATGTCGACATCGCCGGCGGCCACCAGCGCGGCGCTGCCCGAGGACGAGCCGCCGGCCGAATAGCCCATCTTGTGCGGATTGTGCACCGCGCCGGGGTCGGAGGTGTGGCTGCCGCCGGAGAGGCAGAAGTGCTCGCAGACCGCCTTGCCCACGATGGTGGCGCCAGCGTCGAGCATGCGGGTGACGATGGTGGCGTCGATGGTCGGGACGAAGCCCTCCAGCGTCGAGGCGCCGTTCATCATCGGCACGCCGGCGAGCGAGACATTGTCCTTCAGCGCGACGGTCTTGCCGGCGAGCTTGCCGCCCGGCGCGCCCTTGACCTCGCTCTTACAGGCCCAGGCGTTGTACTTGTTTTCCTCGCCATAGGGCCGGTAGCCGGGCACGCGCGGATATTTCACCGGCGCGACATAGTCCGGCAGGGCGTCGACGACGTCATAGGCGTCGAAATTGGCTGCCATCAGTTCGAGATATTCGCCGGACTCTTCGAGCGAAAAGGCCATGCCGAAGGATTCGGCCATCTCCTGAATCCGGGGCGCGGTTGGACGGGTGATAGGCATGACGTCTCCTTTCTCGCGAACGAGCGTTTCCAAGTTGGTGGTGTTGCAGTTCGAACGCCGGGCCGCCGGAGCGAGCCGGCGGCTGTTTAAGCTGCGGTCATCGCGACGTCTCCGGACAACAGCCGCTCCCGGTCGACCTCGCCGGTAATCCGGCCTTTCTGGATCGACAGGACACGGTCGGAGAGGGAGGTGATGAAGTCGAGATTCTGCTCGACGATGATCATCGAGAGCGACCAGCGCCGGCGCAGCGTCTGGAGGGTCTCGATCATCTCCTCGATGATCGAGGGCTGGATGCCCTCGGTCGGCTCGTCGAGGAGAATGAGTTTCGGCTTGGCGCACAGGCACCTTGCGAGCGCCAAGAGCTGCTGTTCGCCGCCGGACAGGGCGCCGCCCCGTCGATCGAGGAGGCGCACCAGCCGCGGGAAGTCCTGAAGCACGCCGTCGATCACCGCCCGGTCCTCGCGCTTGGCGGCGGCGAGCCCCATGCGCATATTCTCCTCGACGCTCAAGGTCGGGAAGATCTCGCGGCCCTGGGGGACGAGGCCGAGGCCGAGTCGCGAGCGCTGATGGGTGGCGAGCTTGGTGACGTCGGTGCCGGCGAAGTGGATGCTGCCGGCGGTGGCGGGAAGACTGCCCATGATGGTGCGCATCAAGGTGGTCTTGCCCATTCCGTTATGGCCGAGAATGCCGAGGAACTCCCCCTCGGCCATGGTGAAGTCGACCCCGGCGAGGATCGGCACCCGGCCGTAGCTGGCGCGCAGGCCCTCGACGGCGAGCAGCGGGCTCATGCCGCCACCTTCTTGCCGAGATAGACGTCGCGCACCCGGCTGTCGGCGAGAACGGCGTCGACACTGTCCTCCATCATGATCCGCCCCTGGTGGAAGACGGTGACTTTCTTGGCGATCATCTTGATGAACTCCATGTCGTGTTCGACGACGATCAGCGCCCGGTTCTTGTTGATCTCGCGAATGATCTCGGCGGTGCGCACGGTCTCTTCGTCGGTCATGCCGGCGGCCGGCTCGTCGAGCAGGATCAGCTCAGGCTCGGCGGCGAGCACGGTGCCGATCTCGACCCATTGTCGTTGGCCGTGGGAGAGCTGACCGACGATCGCCTCGGCGAGATGGGGCAGCATGATCCGCTCCAGGACGTCGTCGACGATCGCCTTGGCGCGGATCGTCGAGGCGTCACGGCGGGCCGCCCGCGCGGCCGCCAGCCAGATGTTCTCTCGCACCGACAAGCCATTGAAGACGTTGGGGATCTGGGTTTTGATGCCAATTCCGAGGCGGGCGATCTGATGGGGCAGATTGCCGGCGATCGGATAGGTGCGAAAGCGGATCCGCCCCTCGCTGGGCGTCAGCTGGCCGGTGAGCATCTTGAAGAAGGTGCTCTTGCCGGCGCCATTCGGCCCGATCAGGCAGCGCAGCTCCATCTCTTCGAGGGCGAAGTTGACGTCGTCATTGGCGACGACGCCGCCGAAGCGCATGGTCAAGCCACGGGTTTCGAGGAGGGGGGGGATGGTGCTCATGAGGCTCACTCCGCGCCGACCGGCTGACCGGCGGACAGGTCGGGGGCGGCGTTTGGCGCCTGGCCGCGGCCCTTTGTGGCAAGGCGCCCGGCACCTTCGAGGAGGAGCCGGATCGTCGGCACCAACCCCTTCGGCAACAAAAGGACGAAGACGATCAGGATCGCCCCGAGCACGAGGTTCGAATTGAAGCTCTGCTGGCTGCCGATCTGCGAGATCAGATACTCGATGATAAAACAGCCGACGATCGGCCCGATCAGCGTGCCGAGACCGCCGATGCAGATCCAGATGATGATCTCGGCCGACAGCGACAGGGAAAAGATCGTCGGCCCCACAAAGGCGCCCCAGTTGACGTAGAGGGCGCCGCCAAAGCCGGCGATCGCGCCGCCGAGGACGAAGACGCCGAGCTTGATGGCGCGCGGGTCGTAGCCGAGCAGCGAGGCCCGCGTTTCGTTCTCGCGCACGGCGATGGCGACGCGGCCGAAGGGGCTGCGCAGGATCAGCCGCAGGCCGATATAGATGGCGATCAGGGCGCCGCCGGTGACGTACCAGGACTGTTCGGGAAACAACACCGAGGACGGGTCGAAGGGCATGTTGAAGGTCGGCACCGCCGGCATGCCGTTGAAGCCGCCGAGCCTGGCCGTGCCGATCTTATAGGCGTCGCCCGCCATCGAGTTGAAGACGTTGAAGAGGATCAGCGTCACGGTGAGGGTGATGACGCCGAGATAGACGTCGCTGATCCGGCCGTAGAAGACGAAATAGCCGAGCGCCAAAGCAAACAGCGCCGGGACAATGATGGCGAGCAGGATCGCAGGGGTGGAGTCGCCGAAATTGATCGCTGCGACCGCGTAGGCATAGGCGCCGAGGCCGAAAAAGGCGGTCTGGCCGAAGCACAGGATGCCGCCAAACCCCCAGATGAAGCCGAGGCTGAGGGCCAGCACCGCCATCGAGGCGAACAGCGTGAACTGCATCAGCTGGAACAGGTCGACCGCGACCGGCATCACCGCGACTGCGACGCAGGCGACGAGGATTGCGACGACCTGCAGGGAAAGCTTGACGGAGGCGGACATGGCTCAGACCGTTCCCTTGAAGAAGCGTCCGGAAATGCCCTGGGGCAACAGGCGGATGAGGATGATAGCGGAGACGAACAGGATGACCTCGCCATAGACCGGCGTGGTGAAATAGGCGCCGAGCTGATTGACGAAGCCAAACAGGCCGGAGGCCGAGACCGTGCCGGAGATGATCGCCGCGCCGCCGCCGACGACGGTGATGAAGGCTTTGGCGACATAGGCGCCGCCCATCACCGGGGTGATGCCCGAGACCGGCGCCAGTACGCCGCCGGCAAGCCCGGTGACCGCCGCGCCCAAAGCGAAGGTCGCCATATAAACCCTTGCCGGATTGACCCCGAGCACGGCGGCCATCTCCGGGTTTTGCATCACCGCCCGGGCGATCAGGCCGAAGCGGGTGTAGCGCAGGACGCCGTAGACCAGCGCCAGCATGGCGATCGCCACGGCGAGCAGAAACAGCGTGTAATAGGAGGTGCGGTAGGCGCCGATGGCAAAGCCGCCGAGCGGCGTCGGCACGCCCTGCATGGTGTTGCCGAAGATCGTCGTCACCAGCCCGATGATGAGCAGGCTGAGCCCCCAGGTGGCGAGCATGGAATCGACCAGCCGGCCATAGAGAAACTGGATCAGGCAGCGCTCGACGACGATCCCGACGAGGCCGACGAAGAGCGGCGCGACGATCAGCATGGCAACGAAGATGTTGACCCCGGCATTGGCCGCGATCACCGCCGCATAAGCGCCGAGCATGACGAACTCGCCATGGGCAAGATTGATGATCCGCATCATGCCGAAAATGATCGCAAGACCGAGGCAGAGCAGAAAGAGCGAGGCGGCGCCGTTGACGACGTTGAGCCCGAGGATGGCGACAAGATCCATGGCGGTCTGATCCGATCGAGTACGAAGGGCGGGTGAGGGCGGCCGATCCGACCGCCCCCGTCCGTCAGGCCTTGATGTCGATGACGTATTGCTGATTGTCCCGCGGATTTTTGATGAGGTTGCAGACGCTCGCGGTGTCCGACGGCGGCACCGCCTTGAAAGTCTCAAGGACGTTCCATTTTCGGTCGTGGACCTGGGCGAGATAGGCGTTGCGGATGGTATGGTGGGTGTCCGGATCGAGCTTCACCTCGCCGCTCGGCCCCTTGAACGAGATGCCGCTCTCCAGCGCCTCGATCACCTTCATCCGGTCGATCGAGCCGGCCTTCTTGACGCCCTCGGCCCATAGATAGAGGCCTTCATAGGTCGCCGCCGTCAGCTCGCTGATATAGGGGATCTGCGGCCAGCGCTTTTTCAGCTTGTCGACGAAATCTTTGCTCTCCGGCGTTTCGAGTTCTTCGAAATAGCCGTAGCAGCCATAGATCCCCTCGCTGACCTTGGCGTCGACCGTCGAGGGTTCGTTGACGAGGCCGAAGGTGGTCGAGGCGATCGGGATCTGGTCCTTCATGCCGGCGGCCTCCCACTGGCGGTAGAAGGAGACATGATTGCCACCGACGAGGGCCGACAGGATCAGATCCGGCTTGGCTGCCTGGATCTTCGAGATCGTCGGGCCGAAATTGGTGACGTCGAGCGGGAAGAAGTCGACCGACAGCACCTCGCCGCCATTGTCGCGCATATATTTGGTCATCCACTTGGCGGTGATCTGACCGTAATTGTAGTCGGCGGCAAGGATATAGGCCTTCTTGCCGCTCTTCTTCATCGCGTAGGGCACGAGCTTTTCAACCGTCTGAGCCGGCGTGGTGCCGGTGCAGAAGGTGTCGCGGTCGCAGACCCCACCCTCATAAAGGACGTTGTAGAAATACAGCACCCGGAAGCGGTCGAAGGTCGGCCGGATCGCCTCGCGCGAGGCCGAGGTGATGCCGCCATGGACGACGTCGACCCGGTCCTTCAGGGCCAGCTGCTGGGCATATTGCGAATAAAGCTGGATGTTCGACTGGGTGTCGTACTGGAACAGTTTGAGCGGCCGTCCGAGCAGGCCGCCGGCGGCGTTGATCTCGGCGATCCCCTGCTGCATCGCCGTCACCATGGTCACGCCCGACGAGGCGATCGCGCCCGACTGATCGAGCAGGCTGCCGACTTTGATCGGATCCTCGCTGCCGAAAGCATAGCGCGTCGAGATGGCGGGCGCGGCAAGCGCCGCCGAGGCGGTCATCGTCGTCTTCAGAAAGCTGCGGCGAGAAATCGTCATTGCGGACCCCTTGTTGACCCGAGAGCGGCGATAGGCGGGGTTATTTGAAATCACATAATTTGAAAAAGCAAATAGTTTTTGCGATGCAATGAGCGTTTAACGCAGAAGCGTGATGTCGAGCCCGTCGACGGCGGCCAAGTGGATCGGCTGGCGCTCGCCGGCGACCGTTGGCGTATCGAAGCCGCGAGCGGTGTTGCGCTGGCAGGCGCGGCCGAGCCGGTCGATGACGGCCGGCACCGCGAGGTCGCCGGCGGCCTCAGCCAAGGCCAACAGGCAGTAGATGCCCTCGTAACAGGACTGACCGAAGGCGTTGGAGGGCGGCGGGTTGTCGCCGAAGCGGGCGTGATAGCGTTCCAGGAAGGAGCGGTTGTTGCGCGAATCCAAGACGCCGAAATAGCCGGAGCTGACATAGAGATTTTCCGTCGCCTCGGCGCCGATGCCGAAGATGACCGTCTCGTCGATGGCCGAGGAAAACCGCAGCACCTTGGCCGCCAGACCCGCCTCGGCGAAGCTGCGGTTGAACGACACCGCCTCCGCGCCGAGAAAATAGGGCACCACCACATCCGCCTGGCTGGCGGTAATCTCGCCGAACAGCCGGTCGTAATCCTCGTAGCCGAACGGCACTAGCCGCTCGCCGACGACCGAGCCGCCGCGTTCGCCGATCAGCCGGCGCGCTGTCGCCAGCGTCTCGCGTGGCCAGACATAGTCGTTGCCGACGAGGAAGTAGCGCTCCGCCCCGCGATTCTCGAACAGCCAGTCGATGCCGGGCTCAAGCAGCTCGCGCGAGGTCTCGCCGACGGTGACGATCGCCCGATCGCGCTCCAACCCCTCAAATTGCGGCGTGTAGATGAATGGCACCCGACCGCCGATGGCCGAGGAGGCGGCGGCCCGCTGGTAGCTCGGCATCATGCCGATCAACGCGTCGATCTCGTCGACATCGATGGAAAAATCCACCGCCTCGGCTGCGCTCATCGCACTTTCGCCGGCATCGATGACGAGAAGGTCGACATCGCCGCCGAGCAGGCCGCATTGGGCGTTGATCTCCTCGATTGCGAGCGTTGCGCAGGCTTCAGCCGAGGGCGCCCAGATCCCGGATGGACCGCTTTGTGGAAGCAACAGGCCGATGCGTCTCATGCGAAACTCCAAGGCACCCGTGCGTCCGAAGGGACGCCTGACAAAGCTCGATCGTTGCGTCGCCCGGATCTCGCGGTCTGCCAATCGCGGCTGGCCCGCGGACCGAGGCCGCCGCACTTCGCGGTGGGAAGGGCCCCAGACGCCGGACCGACGCGACACGGTCGTCGCCGATGGCGACGCATATCTCATGCCAGTTGCGAATCGCCGGCTTTACACAGCGGCTTTGCCGGTGCGCTCGCCTGACGCTGCGCCAATGCGAGCAAATTGAACAAAGTATGAGCAGTTTCATCGACTGTTGCAATTTGATGCGCGGCTTCCGGCCGGCGCCTGCAACCGGTCGGCTCGTGGCGCAAAGCCCGGCCCGCCGGCGGCTGTGGGCAATTGGCGACAGTCACATAAATTGCGTCCCGCGACGACAATTCGAAATTGCAAAACCCGCGCGCGCTGAATATATGAAAATTCTAGTATTCTGGAGATCTCCCATGAATGGCTCGTCCGGGACCGGCCTGATCGGCCTTTCCGAACTCATTGCTGGCGTCAATCGTCGGCTCGACCTCGCCGTCGAGATGCGGCTGAAGCCGGCTGGCGTGCGGATCGAGCAGTATCGGGTGCTCGAAGCCCTGACCCGGCAGGACGGCCAGTCGATGGGCGAGCTGGCCCCGTCAGTCTTCGTCGATCTGCCGACTCTCACCAAGATCGTCGACCGGATGGTTGCCAATGCCCTGGTCTATCGCGCGCCGGACCCAAGGGACCGCCGCCGGGTGCTGGTGTTTCTGTCCGAACGCGGCCGGGAGCATTTCGCAACGCTTCTGCCGGCGGTCGAAACCGAACGTCGACAGGTGATTGACGGCCTCAGCCCAAGCGAGGCAAGTCAACTGACCGCGCTGCTGGCCGGCCTGCTCGATCGTAAGACCTGAGCGGGTACTGGTGGGGCAGAGCGATCGAGAGTGGACGCTGGTGCTGTCTGCGGATTGCAGCATCGGCCCGAAAATCGGAATCGATTTTGGGACAGCACGATGCTTAGAATCAGGAAGATCGCGCGTCCTTTATGCGTCCTGTCGGATGCGCGGCACGCTAAGACGGTCGCCTGACGAAATCGCACATCCTTTGCGGGCGGCGACCGGCGGGACCGGGAGGGACGACAGAGCGTGACCGTGAACATCCTCGTCGTCCTGGTCGCGATCGCCGCGGCGGCAATCCTGCTCGCCCCGACGCTGCGCGCATCAACCCGCTGGCGCGCCACGGTGACGCCGCTCGCCTCGATCATCGGCAGCGGCTTTCTGGTTTCGGTGCCGCTGCTCGCCCGGTCGGTCGGCGATTTCGCGATCGTCGCCATGGCCGGGCTGATCGCCGCCTCCTTCGGCATCGGCGCGGTGCTGCGCTTCAACATCGCCCATGTCGAGCCGCTTTTGGCGGACCCGGCCAAGGCAGCCCCGTTTCGCCTGACGGTCGGGCTCGAACGGCTGTCGCATTTCGTCCTCGCCTTCGCCTATTTCGTCTCGGTCGCCTATTATCTCGTGCTGCTCGGCAACTTTCTCTTGAAGGGCGTCGGCATCGAAAGCGCTTTCGGCGCCAAGCTGGTCGCCACCGCGATTCTGGGCTCGCTCGGCATTCTCGGCCTCGTCAAAGGGCTCGGCATGCTCGAAAATATCGAGGAATATACCGTCGGCCTCAATCTCGCGGTGATCGCGGCACTGCTCGCCGGCCTCGCCTTCGACAATGGCGCGGCGCTTCTTGCCGGGACCTGGCATCTGACCGGCGGCGCACCGCAGCCGAGTTTCGATACGCTGCGCATGGTGCTCGGCCTGTTGATCGTCGTCCAAGGCTTTGAAACCTCGCGCTTTATGGGCGACGAATTTGACGCGCCCACCCGCATTGGCACCATGCGCAACGCCCAGCTGATCGCCGGGGCGGTCTATCTGGTCTTCTTCGCTTTGGTCACCACGCTGTTCGGCGATCTTGGCGAGGACGAGGGGGTGGCGGCGATTGTCGGCCTCGTCTCCCATGTCGCGCCGATCCTGCCGTTGCTTCTCGTCGTCAGCGCGGTGGCGAGCCAGTTCAGCGCCTCGGTGGCCGATTCCGTCGGCGGCGCCGGGCTGATCGAGGGCATCACCAGCGGCCGGCTCACCTCGCACGTCACCTATCCGCTGATTGCCGGCGTCGCCATTGCGGTAACTTGGGGCACGGACGTCTTCCGGCTGGTGACCCTCGCCTCCCAGGCCTTCGCGCTGTTCTACTGCGTCCAGTGCGGCGTCGCCGTGACGTTGGTCTGGTGCGATCGCCGTGCCGCGCACCGGACGACGCGCCTCGCCCTCTTCAGCGTCGCCGCGCTCTTCTGCCTGGCGGTGACGGTGCTTGGCATTCCGTCAGGGTGATGCCGAGAGCGATGTCGCGGCCTCAGGGAGGGCCGCCGCGTTTTTGTCACCGATCGAGGGCGGCTTCCTCACATTCGACCTCGACGAATTTTTCGGCGGCGCGCTTGAAGGCTTCGTTGGCGTCGCCTTGGTTCTGCGGCGGCGCCTGAACCGGGGCGTTTTGAGCGCGGGTGTCGGTGGCGTGTTTCAGGAACAGGCGCATGACATGCGACACGCCGTTCTCGGTGACGTTGCGCAGATCCCCGGCATAGTAGGCGCCGCGATTGAAGGCGCCGGTGATGATCTCGTAGGACGGGAAATAGTGGACGTTGGCGTGGCCCTCGTCGAGGGTCTGGGCGGCGACGCGCAGCACCGATTTGGAATAGGTGGTGGCCGACAGCACGTGCTGATCGGGCGCCGCGGTCGCCATCAGCGGCACCGGCGAGACGGTGAGAACGATCTCGGCCTTGGGGTTGACCCGCTTCAGATAGGCGATGACCGCCTCCATGTCGGCGACGACATCGGCGACCGGCTGGTTGTAGAATTCGTAGCGCTCGGGGTCGAAGGTTCCGCCCTCGACGCCCGGGCAGAGCGGGAAGACGGCGCCATCGGCCTTTGAGCGCCAGCATTCGGTCAGGCCGAGGGTGAAGACGAAGACGTCGAGGGATTGGAACATCGCGCGCACGATCGCCAGATGCTGGGCGCGATCGGCCATCATCTCCTCGACGGAGACGAAATTGCCGGGCTGGATGGCGGGGCGGAACGGATCGCGGACGGTGCCGTCGGGATCGATCCATGCGGCCTCGCTGGGGGTGAACTCCCCTTCCGCCCGTTCGATCAGCTGGCGGAGCTGGCGGGCGGTGTAGACATTGCCGTATCGCGCCGAGAAGGTGCCGTAATTGTTGGCCCTGCGGATGGGCTCGGGAATGATCGGATGGCCGTCTTCGGCGACGTAGTAGAGGAAGCCGGACTTCTGCAGATGCCGGGCGATATGCTGGGCAAAGCAGCTGCCGGCGGTGGCGACCCGGGTCTGCGGCCCGATCTTGAGATCGAAGCCGGTGACGGGATCAACCTCGCTCGCGGCCGGCTTGGCGACGGACCGCTTCCAGAAGGCGGTATCGGGAAGATGGCGATAGGGATGGTCCGTCTTGGCTATGGCGAATCCTTTGAATTCGTGATTGCGTTCAACTCGGCGAGCAGCTGCTGAATGACGAAAGCGCCATAGCCTGCATTGGCTTAGCTGGCGTCCGACCCGTAACAACCCGGCGCCAGAAACCCGTCGGAATCTTGCGCCTCTTTGGGGCCGAACAGGAACTGTTGCGCTCGATTCCGCCAACAGCTGCTCGACCACGAGACCACCGTAGGCGACATTTGCGTGGCTGGAGTCTCGGCCGTAATAGGCCGGCTCCAGAAACCCGTCCGCATTTCGCGTACCCTCCGGATTGGGCAGGAACTTGACGCCGATCTCCGCGCAAAATTCGGTGAGGGTCCGCTGTTGCAACTCCCACAACTTGAGCCGCACCGGCGCCGGCGTCACGCCGACATTCTCGATGCCGGCCTCGCGGAACGGTGTCTCGGCACCGCGCAGGATATGGTCCTCGTCCGCCTTCGGCGCCGGCGCTGCCAGGCAGAATGTCGGGGCCCGAGAATGCTGGATGAAACTCTGCATCAGCTCGCCATAATATCCCTGCCGCAGAAGGTCGCGCAGGTAGGAATATATCATCGACGAAGGGAGGATCTCGGACGATTGGTCGGTCGGCGCTTGCGCCATGCCGGGAACCTGGATGTCGAAGGCGCGCGGATGCTGCATCAGGCCGATCGTATTATATTGATTGCCACGTAGGGCGAGGACGAGTGCATCGGCCGGGGTCAAGCGCCCAATGGCTTTGCGAATATCTTCCACCGCGACATATTCATCCATAAAGGCCTTGTCTGACCTGGCGGGTCGCATCAGTGTGAACTTGGTACCGTTCACGACATTCTGGTGATTTCTGAGCGCAGCGCGGATCGCGTAGATATGGCTATCGCCAACGATCAGAATGTTTTTGCCCTGCATGGTCTTCCTTGATTTTCCGACCCCGCGGGTCTCACGATTCAGAGCCGTCGAACCGTAGCCGGTCATATTTCGATTCCGCAGATTTTCGGTTGGATGATGTCTGCTGCGGGACTGTATGTCGGCGGTGAAACGATCACTGCAATTGTTCAAGCATGCCTTTATTGCCAGTGCCGCACGTCTGAATGAGCGCTGAGCGGATGCCCTCGCATTTTGCCTTGCATCGAGTTTTGGGCTGATGTTCGAGCCGGAAGACAGCAACGTCCGGGCCTTTGGGCTGTGAGGAAACATGACAAGCCAAGCTTCGAGATTCGGCGCGGTCCTCGCCCGGCGTCGCTCGTCCCTGAGCACGGCCATCAGATCATGGGCAAAACGGCTCGCGGGTAAAGCGGTCTTCTCGCAACGAGCCGCCTTCGGCGAGCATGCCGTGTCGACCAGCAACGTCCCCATGCCCTCGTTTCACCGATCGAGGGCGGCTTCCTCGCATTCGACCTCGACGAATTTTTCGGCGGCGCGCTTGAAGGCTTCGTTGGCGTCGTCTTTGTCCTGCGGCGGCGCCTGAACCGGGGCGTTTTGAGCGCGGGTGTCGGTGGCGTGTTTCAGGAACAGGCGCATGACATGCGACACGCCGTTCTCGGTGACGTTGCGCAGATCCTCGGCATAGTAGGCGCCGCGATTGAAGGCGCCGGTGATGATCTCGTAGGACGGGAAATAGTGGACGTTGGCGTGGCCCTGGTCGAGGGTCTGGGCGGCGACGCGCAGGACCGATTTGGAATAGGTGGTGGCCGACAGCACGTGCTGATCGGGCGCCGCGGTCGCCATCAGCGGCACCGGCGAGACGGTGAGAACGATCTCGGCCTTGGGGTTGACCCGTTTCAGATAGGCGATGACCGCCTCCATGTCGGCGACGACATCGGCGACCGGCTGGTTGTAGAATTCGTAGCGCTCGGGGTCGAAGGTTCCGCCCTCGACGCCCGGGCAGAGCGGGAAGACGGCGCCGTCGGCCTTTGAGCGCCAGCACTCGGTCAGGCCGAGGGTGAAGACGAAGACGTCGAGGGATTGGAACATCGCGCGCACGATCGCCAGGTGCTGGGCGCGATCGGCCAGCATCTCCTCGACGGAGACGAAATTGCCGGGCTGGATGGCGGGGCGGAACGGATCGCGGACGGTGCCGTCGGGATCGATCCAGGGGGCCTCGCTGGGGGTGAACGCCCCTTCCGCCCGTTCGATCAGCTGGCGGAGCTGGCGGGCGGTGTAGACATTGCCGTATCGCGCCGAGAAGGTGCCGTAATTGTTGGCCCTGCGGATGGGCTCGGGAATGATCGGATGGCCGTCTTCGGCGACGTAGTAGAGGAAGCCGGACTTCTGCAGATGCCGGGCGATATGCTGGGCAAAGCAGCTGCCGGCGGTGGCGACCCGGGTCTGCGGCCCGATCTTGAGATCGAAGCCGGTGACGGGATCAACCTCGCTCGCAGCCGGCTTGGCGACGGACCGCTTCCAGAAGGCGGTGTCGGGAAGATGGCGATAGGGATGGTCCGTCTTGGTCATCAGTTCCCTTTGGGAGCATGCGATTGCGTTCAACTCGGCGAGCAGCTGCTGAATGACGAAAGCGCCATAGCCTGCATTGGCATGGCTGGCGTCGGGCGCGTAGTAGATCGGTGCCAGAAACCCGTCTGCATTTCGCGTACCCTCCGGATTGGGCAGGAACTTGACGCCGATCTCCGCGCAGAACTCGGCGAGGGTCCGCTGTTGCAACTCCCACAACTTGAGCCGCACCGGCGCCGGCGTCACGCCGACATTCTCGATGCCGGCCTCACGGAACGACGGCTCGGCGCCGCGCAGAATATGGTCCTCGTTCGCCTTCGGCGCCGGCGCTGCCAGGCAGAATGTCGGGGCTTGGCTGCGCGTCGCGAGATCCTGCATCAATCGACCGTATCCTTGTCGCAGAAGGTCGCGCAGGTAGGAATATATCATCGACGAGGGAAGGATCTCGGACGATTGGTCGGCCGGCGCTTGCGCCATGTCCGGAACCTGGACGTCGAAGGGGCGCGGATGCTGCATCAGGGCGAGTGAGTTATAGTGGTTGCCACGCAGGGCGAGGACGAGCGCATCGATCGGGGTCAAGCGCGCAATGGCTTTGCGAATATCTTCCACCGCGACATGGTCGCCTGCCGTGCTGCTATCCGGCTTGACCGGTCCCATCAGCGTGAAACTGACGCCGTTTACGACATTCTGGTGATTTTCGAGCGCGGCGCGGATCGCGTAGATATGGCTATCGCCAACAACCAGTATATTTCCACCCTGCATATTTTATCTCTTGATTTTTCGGGATATTTTCTCGCAGCTCCTTAATTTTTTTACTGCTTAAAATCTATAATCATTTGCATCGATATTTATTTCTCTCGCCTTATTAAATGTCGATAGCTGCCAATTTCCACAGAATTTAGGGCATCACGTCTGGATATGCTTCCAATCTCGCGAGGCAATCCTTCTATTATAGTCGATTTAGGATCGCGCGGGGAACCCACCTCATTTGGCCATTTGGACGCACGGGCTGTGCCGCCAAGCGGTCTTGTTTCCGCTTCGAAGGTCGGTCGGATTCTCGGAATTGTTGATCGTACCTTAATACAGAGGGCGGCGAATTAATCCCGAGCGGATCTGAAAAGGCCCGCTGCGCCTGGCATCGTGCGGCGTTGCGGCCGCACGCCATCGCCCCTTTCAGCTATCCATTTTCAGGGCGGCGATGAAGGCTTCCTGGGGGATTTCGACCTTGCCGAACTGGCGCATGCGCTTTTTGCCTTCCTTCTGTTTTTCCAGAAGTTTGCGTTTGCGCGTCGCGTCGCCGCCGTAGCACTTGGCGGTGACGTCCTTACGCAACGCCGAAATGGTTTCGCGGGCGATCACCTTGCCGCCGATCGCCGCTTGGATCGGGATTTTGAAGAGGTGCTGGGGAATCAGCTCTTTCAGCTTTTCGCACATCGCCCGGCCGCGCCGCTCCGCCTGCGAGCGGTGGACCAGCATCGACAGGGCGTCGACCGGCTCGGCATTGACGAGGATGCTCATCTTCACGAGGTCGCCCTCGCGATAGTCCGTCATCTGATAGTCGAAACTGGCATAGCCCTTGGAGATCGATTTCAGCCGATCGTAAAAATCGAACACCACTTCGTTGAGCGGCAGCTCATAGGCGACCATCGCCCGCTTGCCGACATAGGAGAGATCGGTTTGCACACCGCGCCGCTCCTGGCAGAGCTGCAAAATGTTGCCAAGATAGTCGTCGGGCGTCAGAATCGTCGCCTTGATCCACGGCTCTTCGATATGATCGATCCGCACCACGTCCGGCATGTCGGCCGGATTGTGCAGCTGGGTCACCGTGCCGTCGGTGAGGCGAATATCGTAGACCACCGAGGGGGCGGTGGCGATCAGGTCGAGGTCGAACTCGCGCGACAGCCGCTCCTGGATGATTTCCAGATGGAGGAGGCCGAGAAAGCCGCAGCGAAAGCCGAAGCCGAGGGCGGCCGAGGATTCCATCTCGAAGGAGAAGCTCGCGTCATTCAGCCGGAGCTTGCCCATGGCGGCGCGCAGATCGTCGAAATCGGCCGCATCGACCGGGAAGAGGCCACAGAACACCACCGGCTGAGCCGGCTTGAAGCCCGGCAGCATCGCGGCGGTCTGCCGCTTGTCCTCGGTGATGGTGTCGCCGACGCGGGTGTCGGCAACCTCCTTGATCGAAGCGGTGATGAAGCCGAGCTCGCCCGGACCGAGCGCTTCGACCTGGACCATCTTGGGGGTGAAGACGCCGACCCGGTCCACCGGATATTTGGCGTCCGTGCCCATCATGCGGATGGTCTGGCCCTTTTTCAATTCGCCGTCGATGATCCGCACCAGGACGATGACGCCGAGATAGGCGTCGTACCAGCTGTCGACCAGCATCGCCTTCAACGGCGCGGCGCGGTCGCCCTCCTTCGGGGCCGGCAGGCGGGTGACGATCGCTTCGAGGACGTCATCGATGCCAAGGCCGGATTTGGCGGAAATCATCACCGCCTCGGAGGCGTCGAGGCCGATCACCTCCTCGATCTGCTCCTTGACCTTGTCGGGCTCGGCCGCTGGCAGGTCGATCTTATTCAGAACCGGCACGATCTCGAGATCGTTGTCGAGGGCGAGATAGACATTGGCGAGGGTCTGTGCCTCGACGCCCTGGGCGGCGTCGACGACGAGCAGCGCGCCCTCGCAGGCCGACAGCGAGCGCGACACCTCATAGGCGAAGTCGACATGGCCGGGCGTGTCGATCAGGTTGAGAACGTAAGTTTCACCGTCCCTGGCGACGTAGTGCAGGCGGACGGTCTGGGCCTTGATGGTGATGCCGCGCTCGCGCTCGATATCCATCGAGTCGAGCACCTGATCCTTCATTTCGCGGGTGTCGAGGCCCCCGGTGTTCTGGATCAGGCGGTCGGCAAGGGTCGACTTCCCGTGGTCGATATGGGCGACGATCGAGAAGTTGCGGATGCGCGAAAGCGGCGTGTTTGCGGGCATGGTGCTCATGGTCCGCGATATAAAGAGAGTTAACCTGTCTTGGAAGCGTCAGAATTCGCGTTAGGGGGGAGATTTTGCCGCAAAATTTGACCGCCGGGTGCCCGGTCACTGCACAAAATGACGGGGCGGGCGCATTCGACCGGTGGCTGAGACGGACGATGAAGGCCGTGGATTGCCGCTGGAGGTGCGCCGGCGGCCGCGATACGGCTTGATCGCCGCGCCCGGCTCAGCGCACGGCAAGCGCTGCGCGGGCCGTTGCCGACTGGCGGTGATGGGTGTGGCAGATGGCAATGGCCAGCGCGTCGGCGGCGTCGTCCGTTTCGAAATGCGCCTTCGGCATCAGCACCTTGACCATCATATGGATCTGCTTCTTTTCGCCGTGGCCGACGCCGATCACCGCCTTCTTCACCGCGTTCGGCGCATATTCGGCGACCGGCAGGCCGGCGAGCGCCGGCACCAGAAGCGCGATCCCGCGGGCCTGGCCGAGTTTCAGCGTGGCCACCGCGTCCTTGTTGACGAAGGTCTGTTCGACAGCGGCTTCGTCCGGCCGATGGCCATGGATGACCGCCGAGAGGCCCTCATGCAGTTGGCAAAGGCGTGAGGCGAGGTCGGCCTTGGCATCGGAGGTCACGGTGCCGCTGGCGACGAAGCGTAGCGAATTGCCGAGGGTCTCGACGATCCCCCAGCCGGTGCGGCGCAACCCCGGATCAATCCCGATGATGCGGATCGGAACCTCCATCAGCATCTGTACCAGCCTCTCTCTACCCGAATCGTCGCCGATTGGACAGACGAAACGTGAACAAAAGGGAAATGGGGCGATGCGTCTGAAGGGATGCACGAGGCGGGACGTGTCGACGCCGTTTCGCTGATGCTTGGCTTGCTCGTGAAGCCGAAGAAGGCGGTGCGATCTGATGGACCTTGTTCTACGACTGCAGGGGGCCCTTTCGGCTTGTCAGCAGCGCGTCGCCGGCGGCCTTACAGCCTCGCTTGGCCCAGTATCCGGCAATCAGGCGAAAGGCATGGTCTTCGCCGAGCGGATGCGCTTTCGAAATGCGAGACAGGGGCGCTTGGACCGTCTGCAAACAGCCGTCGCGCAGCCTGGCATTCCACTCCGGGACAAGCAGGGCGATGTCTTCGACAAGCGATTTGTCGGCGCTCGCAAAGATGTCGCCGATATTCGACCAGTCTTTTTGAATCTGCGGGGCGTCCGCCATGCTCTGGTCTGGCATCTTCAGGTCTGGAAATGCCAAATTCATTTGTTTCACATAATCGCGGCTGGCATGTGCCGCAAGCGCGGCAGCCTCGGCACATAATTTCGGTTTGGTTCCAAATAATACTGGCTGATTCAAATTGACAAAGAAATTGAATAAATGGCCGCGTGCATCGGAGAAATGCTGGGGATTTTTCGCCGAATCTCGATTGATCTTTTGGAGGACCATGATTTGCTCGGCGGACAGGGAGGTGTTGTCGCGATTGTTCGGCAGCGTCAGCCCGTCGAGGTCGAACAAATCGCGGATCACCGTCTCGAAATCGCGGACAACGCTGTGATCGGGAAAGCGGGAGGGGTCAAAGAGGCGAACATCGAGCGAGGCGACGCGCGCTTCCCTCTGCCACGCTTGAAGCATGCTCAAAGTATCCCTGTTCGGGCGGCTGGGAGGCTCAACGGTGTGAACCGTCTTCAGGCGCTGTTGCTGGGCCGACAGATATCTGGAGACGGGCGGTCGGACATAGGCGATGACGTCGATCCGCTTCACGCTCGGCATGGCGTCTAGAAACAGGTCGAGTACGCGCGACGGATCCGATCGGATGAACGTCTCGGCCGAAAGGATTGCACGGCCGAATTTCGGGGACTCGCGTTGGATGTCCGCCATCAATGCGAACTGGCTCGGTTTGAGATCCTCGGAGTCCAGCTTTCCGATTGTTTCTCCGATCAGGACGATCGATCGACTGTGACCGCCGCCGCGGCGATGGGCACGATAGAGGATATCCTTCGCTGCAAGCTCGTGTGCGTGGTCATAGAGCGACGTTTGAATGGATGTGCTGCCGCATTTCGCATCCCCGATGTGGATGACGAGATGATGGACCATTCATCTCTCCAGTGCGAAGTTAAATTTTTCGACGGCCGGCCGTTTGACGCTGCTGAGATGCCGAGTGGGACAAAGCGGAATCTGGATTTTAAACGATAATTTTATCAACGATTTCATGATATTCCGTAGAGTCTGATAGGAATTTTCAGCGGATCAAATCTCTCTGAGATAACGATTGGTCTGTGATAATCGAGGATTGTCATTGATTCTGATCTGTCGGTCAAGTTGTAGATTGAAAATCCTTGCGGAATTTTGTGATATATATTTGATATAATTGGAAAAATAGACGAAGTATTCTGCTTTTGTTCCGCGGTCTCCATCGGGGGTTTGGCGTCTGCCGCTGCGGAGGACATGACGTGTTCCTCTCGCGCCTTTGGGATGAGGGCCAACATGGCGTTTCCGGGGGGGGGTCTTCAGGATTTGGCGTGCGGTGGCGCCGTGACGGTTGACGCCCTTGGTCGGACTGCGGGTAACAAGCCGGGTCAGGCAGAAGGCGACACAAGCGGCGGACAATCCTGCCAGCGACGCGTAAGCGTCTGGCCGTGACCGCCGCCGCGGCCTTCGTGTTCTCAAAATCAGAACGCAAGTTGCAAATTTTGCCGCTTGTCAGAACGCGACGTCTTGCGCAGGCTGATCAAAATGGCGGCGATACGATCAACTGGCGCATTTTTGTGCGGTGCAAAAGGATTGTGGAATGCACAGAACTCTTCCGTTCCAGCATCTCGTGCTTCACGCGCTCGTCGTCGTGATCGTCATGATTGCCGAGGCAATCGGCATCCTCAAAATTCCGATTGGCTTCGGCGCAGTGATCCTTCTGCCGATCCTTTACGCTTTCGCGATGGGGATCGCCATCAATCCGGCGATCTTCAAGGCGACCGGAAAATTGCTGAAGGCGCCGGGGACGAAGCTCGCCGGAACCATGATCACGATTGCGATCATGCCGTTCATCGCCAAATTTGGAACCACCGTCGGACCGAAGATCGCAGAGGTCGCCGCCGCCGGGCCGGCGTTGATCCTTCAGGAGCTTGGCAATCTCGGCACGATCTTCATTGCCTTTCCTCTCGCGGTCTTCGTCTTCGGGATGGGGCGAGAAGCGATCGGCGCAAGCTACTCCATCGATCGCGAGCCCAATCTGGCCGTGATCGCTGACAAATACGGGCTGAACAGCCCCGAGGGCGCTGGCGCCATGGGCGTCTACGCCACCGGCACCTTGATCGGCACCTTCGTCTTCGCCTTGCTGCCGCCTCTCATCCATTCCTTGGGGCTGTTCGATGTGCGGGCCCTGGCCATGTCCTGCGGCGTCGGTTCCGGCAGCATGCTGGCCGCCTGCACCGGCGGTCTCGTTGGCGTGGTTCCCGATCAGAAGGAGGCGATCTTGGCACTGGCGGCCGCCAGCAACATCCTCACCTATGCCACCGGTCTTTATGCCGCGGTCTTCCTGGCGCTTCCGCTGACCGAATGGCTCTACAAGACATCGCGTCCCGGCACGGCGTCGGGCGATCTCGTGAAAGGAGCGGCGAAATGAGCGACGGCCACAACGCCCCGACCCGCCTGGCTGCCGACGGGCCCGACATCGACCTGAAGGAAGAGGGCACGAGCGACATCTCTCGCGACGCCCTGCTGCTGCTCATCGCGTGCATCATCGGCTTAATTTCCAACTGGGTCGGTCACGGCATCACGCCGCTGGACGCCCTTGCGGGGATGGCCATTCTTTACGCTACATCCGTCGGCGGGCTGGCGCTTGCGCGCTATGTCGGCCTCGGCCTGCCGAGCGTCGCGTGGGTCTCGCTCATCGCGATCCTTCTGACCATTCCGGGTGTGCCGGGCTCGGCCTATGTGGTCGGCGCGGTCGGCAAGCTGGATTTTTTGTCGTTGGCAACGCCGGCGCTCGCCTATGGCGGCCTCGCTCTGACCAGCAAAGAGTTCGCGATCGCCCGAAGCTCCGGCTGGAAAATCGTGCTCGTCGCCATTTGCGTGATGCTCGGCACCTATCTCGGTTCCGCCGTGATTGCACAACTGGTTCTCAGCATCACCGGCTGATGTCGGCTCAATTGGCGTCGCTGACATGAAGCCGATGTTGGACAACAAGGCGCTCCGCAGCTTTGTCGCCGTCGCGAAAAGCGGATCCATCCGCGGCGGCGCGGAGCTTCTTGCGATCGCGCCGTCAGCCGTCAGTCGCCACGTTGCTGAACTCGAATACCAGCTCGGCGTCCCGCTTCTCGATCGCAGCACCACCGGCGTCTCGCTCACCGAAAGCGGTGAATTCGTCTTGGAGCATGCGCGGCGGATCCTCACCGATCTCCAGTTGCTTGACGAGCAGATCGCGCGGCTGAAATCGATCGATGTCGCCACCGTGCACACCGCCTGCGGGGAGGGCTTCGTCGCCGATTTCGTCGGCACCGGACTGCAAGCCTTTAAGGCGACGAATCCGGCGATCAGGCATGTGGTGACGACGGGAAGCACCGAGGCGATCACCGCCGCGGTGATCGCGGGGGAGGCGGATGTCGGCATCGTCTACAATCCCATCGAGGACGCGCGCATCCGCGTTCTCGCCATGGCTCGCCAGCCGCTTTGCGTGGTCGCGCCTCACGGCCATGAAATCCTCGATCGCGCGCCCGTCGCCCTCGCCGATTGCGTCGATCTTCCCTGCGCGATGCTGTCGAAGGGGCACGGGATCCGTCAGTTGCTGGGGCAGGTCACCCTGGCGTCGGGGCGGCCGATCGTTCCGGTGCTCGAGACGCGGTCCATCGACGCCCTTCGTCAGTTCGTCGTCGCCGGCATGGGGGTGACATTTCTGCCGCGCTTCGCGGTCTCCCACGAGGCGATGGCCGGCACCGTCGGATTGCGGGAGCTTGATGATCCGCTGCTGTCGCAGGCCAATGCCCATCTCATGGTCCGCGCCCATCGCCGGCTGCCCGGCTCGGTGGCGGCGCTGATCGAAACCCTGGCCGCGACAATGTCGGCCTTCATCCCGTCGGACCGGCCGGCCCGCACCGGGCCTTTCGCCTGATGCCGACCTTTCGGCGGCCCGGCGATTGCGAATTTGTCGGCACCAGCCGGTCTTTCTGGCGCTCAACGAAAGCTTTCGGAGACAGATATGACAACACAATCGGACGGTCCGATCGGGATCGTCGGCCTGGGCAGCATGGGCATCGGGATGGCGACGTCGCTTCATGCCGCCGGCTGCGAGATCATCGCCCACGACATCGGCGAGGCGCGCCGTGCCCTTGCCAAAGAGGCCGGCATCACAGTTGTGGCCGATGTCGGCGCGATCTTTGAGGCAAGCCGATGTATTGTGCTTTCGCTTCCGAACGGGGCGATCGTCTCACGGCTGGTGAAGGACAATCTTTCCCGCTTGAAGAGGGCGGCGGGCGGAAAGATCGTGATTGTCGACACCTCGACCTCGGATCCAGAGACGAGCCGGGAGCTGTCCGCCGTGCTGGCGGATCTTGGCCATGGCTTCCTGGACGCTCCGGTCAGCGGCGGACCGGCGGGAGCCGCTTCAGGCAAGCTGACGATGATGATCGGCGGCCGCGCCGAGGATCTCGACGTGGCGCGAGCGATCATCGACAGTCTGTGCGCAAGCGTGCTCCATGTCGGGCCGAGCGGAGCGGGAAACGTCGCCAAGCTGGTCAACAATCTCCTCGTCGCGGCGCATATGATCACGACGCGGGAGGGGCTGCGCCTTGCCGAGGCGGCCGGCGTTGATGCCGCCTCGGTGCTTAAGGTTCTCAACAGCGCCTCGGGCGGCAGCGTCCTCAGCAAGATTCATTTCCCCACCTGGGTCATGCCGGCGACATTCGACAGCGGCTTTTCGACCGCATTGATGCGCAAGGACATTGGTCTTGCCTTGAAAATGGCCGAGGCGGCGGCAGCCGACCTCCCCTTGGCGCAAGAGGTGGCGCGGATGTGGACGGACGAGCCGGGCCTGACCGACGAGATCGATTTTACCCGGATGGGTGATTTTCGCGGTGCGGCGACTGCGCAAGAGGAGAGCGCCAAATGACGATTGACAGCACCAGTGCCGGACAAGGAGCCCGGATCGCCGATCTTTTGAAGAGCTTTTTGCCACAGGCGATCATCGGAAGTTTCGTCGACGGACGCATGATCGAGGGCACCGGCGAAACGCTTGAACTCACCGATCCCTCCAGCGGACAGGTCTTTGCATCCTACCGCGATGCTGGCGCGCCGGTGGTCGATGAGGCGATGAGCGCCGCCGAGGCCGCGCGTGCCGAATGGATGGCAATGACGGCGTCGGATCGGGGCCGGGCAATGTTCGCCGTAGCGCGCCGTCTGCGCGAACACGCCGCCGAGATCGCCGAACTCGAATGCCGCTCGGCTGGCCGGCCGATTCGGGACGTGCGCGGTGAAGCGGGGCGTGTCGCCGACATGTTCGACTACTATGGCGGCTGGTGCGACAAGCTTCACGGCGAGGTCATTCCGGTTCCCTCGAGCCACATGAACTACACCCGCCGCGAGCCTCTTGGCGTCGTCGTCCAGATCACGCCATGGAACGCGCCGCTTTTCACCGCCGGTTGGCAAATCGCGCCGGCGATCGCCGCCGGCAACGGCGTCGTCATCAAGCCGTCCGAGCTGACGCCTCTTTCGACGATCGTGCTCGCCGTTCTGTGCGAGGCGGCCGGCATTCCGAAAGGGCTCGTCAACGTCGTCGCGGGTGCCGGCTTAACCTCCGGCCGGGCCGCGGTGCGCCATCGCAAAACCGCTCTGGTGGTCTTTGTCGGTTCCGAGGCGGCCGGTTCGGCGATCGCGGCGGATGCGGCATTGAACGTGACGCCCTGCATTCTGGAGCTTGGCGGCAAGTCCGGGAACATTGTGTTCGACGACGCTGAACTCGATCGTGCCGTGATGGGCGCGCAGGCCGCAATCTTCGGGGCGGCGGGGCAAAGCTGCGTGGCCGGATCGCGTTTGCTCGTCCAGCGGTCTCTGCACAAGCGCTTCTTGGAGAAATACGCCCACGCGGCCGCGCGCATTGCCGTCGGCTCGCCGATGGATGAGTCGACGCATGTCGGCCCCATCAACAATCGGCGGCAGTGGCAAAAGATCGACGAACTCGTTCAGGGCAGCAGGGCCGAAGGCGGAACGATCGTCGCCGGCGGATGCCGGCCGCAGCACCTTGAGGCGACGGGGGGCTTCTATTACGCCCCGACGATTGTCGACGGGGTGTCGCCCGACGCGCGCATTGCGACCAGCGAGGTCTTCGGTCCGGTGGTGACGGTCATACCGTTTGACGACGAGGACGAGGCGGTGGCCTTGGCGAACAGCACGCCCTATGGTCTGGCTGGCGCCGTATGGACATCCGATGTCGGGCGAGCCCATCGCGTCGCCGCTGGCGTGCGGGCCGGCACTTTCTGGATCAACAGCTACAAGACCATCAACGTGATGTCGCCATTTGGCGGGTTTGGTCGGAGCGGTTACGGGCGCTCCAGCGGCCAGGAGGCGCTGATGGCCTACACCCAGACCAAGAGCGTCTGGGTGGAAACCGCCAGGCAGCCCTCTTTTGCCTTCGGCTACGGCGGACCGTCGTGATCAATAGGGCCACTCTGTCTGCCTGCCGCCGGCGACCGGCAGACAGAGTGGCCCGACAGATCGGCGTCTGCGCACCCTTTGCGGAGAAGGCGGGCGAAAGGCGGCTCAGACTGCAACCTTGTGCCGGGACTCGCGCGACGGCTGCTGCTGGCGCAGGCGTTCCAGTGTGTGCAACGCTCGCTCCAGGGTCGCCCGGTCGGCGGCGCCGTTGAGGCAGATCCGCACCGCATCGCCGGGATCGAGCGACGAGACCTCGAAAACCGCCAGCGGAATCACGCCGACACCCCGGTCCTCCGCCGCCTTGGTGAAGGCGCTGGACGTCCATCCGACAGGCAGTTTCAGGGTCGCGTAGAGGGCTTCGCGCCGGGTGATCAGGCTCGTGGCGGGAATGATGTCGGCAACAAGGGCCTGGCGCGCGCGCGCCTCGTCGCGGACGGCAGCGATCACCCGGTCGATCGACGCAGAGGCAAGCAGCCGCGCGACATGCTCGGCGGCAATCGCCGAGGCCATCAACGTGGTCGCGCGCAAGGCGACGCCGAGGGCGTGGGCGGCTGAGCGCGGCATACCCAACAGCCCGACACGCAGACCGGGTCCGATGATCTTCGAAAAACTGGTGACGTAGACGCTGCGTTCCGGATCGAGCGCGGCGAACGGGGTTGCGGGCTCATCCAGCATAAAGTTCCAGACATCGTCCTCGACGATCATCACGTCGTGGCGGCGACAGATTTCAAGGATTTCATGCCGACGGGACAGCGACATGACGGCCGTTGTCGGGTTGTGCAGCGTCGGCGTACAGAACAGCACCTTCGCACCGGTCCGGCGGCATAGCGTGTCCAGATGATCGGGCATGAGACCTTCGCGGTCCATGCGGATGCCGACCAGCGCCCGTCCCATCATGCTGGCCGCCGATTTCAGCCCGTAGAAGGCGAGCTCCTCGGTCATCACGATGTCGCCCGGCCGGCTGAGAGCCGCCATCGCAAGAACGAGGCCATGCTGGCCGCCACAGCTGATCATGACATCGTCCGCCGTGTAGTTGAGGCCGAAGCGATTGAGCCACGCGGCGCCGATGGTGCGGTGCGCCGGCAATCCGGCGTCAATCTGTCGGGCAAGCAGCGACGGAACGTCGATCGCGCCGCCCCAATCTTGCATGATATCCGCCGCCGCTGGGTGCACGGGCGCCTGGTCGGGAAAGCTGTGCGACAGATCGACGAACGGGGCGCGATGGGAGTGATCCCACAGCGAGCGCGGTCCGTCCGACGCCTCGCTATGTTTGATGAAGCTGCCCCGTCCGACCTCGGCGGAGATCAAGCCCGCTGCCTGCATGGTGGAATAGGCGCGCCCAACGGTGCCGATGTTGACTGCCAGGTGCCGTGCGAGATCGCGCTGCGCCGGGAGCCGATCGCCGGGCTTCAGGCTGCCGTTGTCCAGCGCGAGATCGATTGCCTTGACGATCGCCAGATAACGTGGGCCGGCCATTGCGGCGATCGGCGCGGTCCAGTCCAATCGCTCCGGCGCCAATCCCGTCGAGGACTGAGAAGGCTTCTGAATTGTCATGGTCATTGTCACGGAGGATGGGGATCATGGGTCAATTCTTTGGCATATTGTCCGATTATCATCCATCAGCATAGGCTCATCGTAAAAAATTTGCCTGATTGTCTTGGTTTTGCGTACATGGCCAATTGGCCCGTACCTTGCAATGATCGGGGCAAGGGTCTGTCGAAGGATTTCATGATGTCGTCACCGCTCAACGAGGCCAATTTGGGACCGCTCTTCCATATGATCACCGGCGGGCCGAAGCCGGTCGCCCCGTTTAGCCACGCGGTGGAAAGCGATGGTCTGATTTTCGTGACCGGTCAGATGCCGGATTCCCCCGAGCACCCCGGTGTTCTGCCGGATGGCATCGCGGCGCAGACGCGAAACGTCATGGCCAATCTGCAGCTTGTCCTCGAAGGTCTCGGTCTCGGTTTTGAGCATGTGCTGATGGCGCGGGCCTATCTGACGCATTTTGCCGAAGATTATGCCGTCTTCAACGCGACCTATCAGACCTATTTCGATCCGGCCCGGCGCCCGGCGCGCACCTGTATCGGGGTGACCGATCTTGCTTATCAGGCTCGGATCGAGATTGATCTTTTTGCTCGTCGACCCGCCGAATTGAGCAGTCGATAGGGCCGCGTTTGCGGCATCGCCGGTGTAACCGGCAAGCGCTTAGGATAACCCATTCGTCCCCCATTTTCCTCTCTCAGCCCAGCCTATGGAGAACACGCATGACGTCGTTGCGAATGAAGCCGTTTCAAGCCCAATTGCGGGCCTTTGCCGCCTCTGTCTTTGCCATTCTGGCGACGGCCGGCGCCGTTCATGCAGCCAGCCTGAAGGAGATCAAGGCCAAGGGCGTCATGACGGTCGCGACAGAGGACAATTATAAGCCGTTCGAATACATTCAGGACGGCACGCCCAAGGGGCTCGATCACGCGCTTCTGGCGCTGCTGCGAAAGCAATCGACCTTCAAGATCGAGCAGCAGATCATTCCCTGGACCGGCCTGTTGCCGGGTGTCGTGTCGGGCAAATACGATGTCGCTCTGACCGCCGCCGTCATCACGCCGGAGCGTGTGCAGAACCTCGACTTCACCATGCCGATCGCCGAGGCCACGCAGTATTACGTGGTCCGTGCCGACGAAACGGACATCAAGGATGTCGCCGATCTTTCGGGCAAGACGGTGGGTGTACAGGCCGGCGGTGCGTCTTACGCGGCGCTTGACGATCTTAAGGCGATGCTTGCCAAGACCGGCGGCAAGCTCGGGACGGTCAAGCAATACACTTCGTTTCCGGAAGCCTATCAGGATCTCGCCAACGGGCGGCTCGACTACGTCATCAACGGCGTCGTCAACCTGACCAGCCTGACCCACGAACAGCCGGATCGCTTCAAGCTGGGAAAGGCGGTGGCAAAACCCGCCTACGCCGCCTGGGCGGTCGCCAAGGGCAACACGGATCTGCTGAATTATCTCGACGATTTCATGCTGAAGGCCCGCAAGGACGGTTCGCTCTACAAACTGCAGAAGACCTGGCTCGGTACGACCTTCGAAAACATGCCGGACACCCCGACCGTGAAATAACCAAGCCCGAAACGCGACGGGGGAGGGCGACAGCCCTCCTCCTCTTTCGTTCCACTCCGTGACGTAGCCGAGAATGACCCTCGCCGCCTTCCTGACACTGATTACCGGTGCTTTGACGACCGCAGCGCTCTCCTTTTCTGGGATCGCCATGGGGGTTCCCCTCGGTCTCGTCCTGGCGCTGGTGCGTTGGCTGCGGGTGCCGCTCCTCAGCGCGGTCGTCGCCGTCTATGTCAGCCTGGTTCGCGCGACCCCCATCGTCACCTTCGCGCTGTTCATCTTTTTCGTCCTGCCCAGTTTTGGAATCGAACTCGCGCCGGTTCCCGCCGCCATCCTGACACTCACCCTCAACACCGCCGCCTTCAACTGCGAAATCTGGCGCGGTGCCCTCGAAATCTTCCCGCGGGATCAGATCGAGGCGGCGCGTGCGCACGGGATGACCACGCCGCTTCTCTTCCGGCGGATCATCTTGCCGCAACTCTGGCGCTCCAGCATCGGCCCGTTGACCAGCGAGATGACCATCCTGCTCAAAGGCACACCGGCCGTCGCGGTCATCGGTGTCGTCGAAATCACCCGCGCCGCAAGCCGGATCGGCGCCGAGACCTACCGGCCGCTGCCGCCCTTCTTGACGGCGGCTGTGATCTACACGCTGCTGATCGTCGTCATCGTTGCCGGCCAGCGACTGGTCGAGCGGCGGATCGCCCGGCTTTATGGGTATGCCGTATGATGGCCGGGCTCGCCATCGTCTGGTCCCAGCGCGATCTGGTGTTGTCAGGATTCTACAATACCGTTCTCCTGACACTCGCTTGCCTGGCGATCAGCCTGCCGCTGGGCGTGCTCGGTGCGGTGTTCCTCCTCGAGGCGCCGAACCGGCTGCGGAGAATCTGCGCGGCTTTCGTCGACCTGTTGCGTTGCGTGCCGTTTTTGCTCCTTGCCTATGTCGTCTATTACGGCCTGCCCGAGCTCGGACTGCGTTTCGAGGCCTGGGGAGCGGGTCTGATCACCTTGGTTATCTACAACACGGCCTATCTGATCGAGATCTTCCGCTCCGCCGGGATGGTTCTGCCGCGGGAAGAGCTGGAAGCCGCCCGCGCCTTCGGCTTGACGACGCCGCTGATCTATCGCCGCATTGTGCTGCCCCAGATCGCGTTGTCGGCTGCGCCGGTCGTCGGCAATCAGGTCATCGTCATGATCAAGGACAGCGCGCTCCTGATGATCATTACCGTCCAGGAACTCACCTTCGCGGCGAATTTCCTCAGCACCAACTATTTCACGCCTTTCGCCCCATTCGCCGTGGCCATGCTGCTCTACTGGAGCTTGTGCCTCATCGTCGAACTGGTGGTCGGGCGCCTCATTCGATTGCGGAGATCACGTCATGGATGACCAGACTCTGCCGGCGGTCTCGGCTTCCCGGATCTGCAAGCAGTTCAATGGAATCGAGATTCTGCGCGACGTTTCGCTCGAGGTGCAGACCAGCGAGACGGTCTGTGTCATCGGCCCGAGCGGGTCGGGAAAGTCGACCTTCCTGCGCTGCCTCAATTGGTTGGAAGTGCCGGATTCGGGTGCGGTTCGCATCGGCGGCAGGCCCTTCGGCGTCGTGCCGCTTTCCGGCGGCGGAACCCGGCCGATGTCAAAGACGGAGCTGGCGGCGGCGCGTACCCGTATCAGCATGGTGTTCCAGCATTTCGCGCTGTGGCCGCATCTGACCGTGCTCGGTAACGTGGTCGAGGCCCCCATTCATGTCCTCAAACGGCCGCGTGCCGAGGCCTTGGAGGAAGGCCGGCGACTGCTCGACCGGGTGGGGCTCGGCCATAAGGCCGACGTGTTTCCGCATACGCTTTCGGGCGGTCAGAAACAGCGTGTCGCGATCAGCAGAGCACTCGCCATGCGACCCGAGGTGCTGCTGTTCGATGAACCGACAAGTGCGCTCGATCCGGAAATGGTTGGCGAGGTGCTGGCCGTCATCCGCGATTTGGCGGCGGAAGGCATGACCATGATCGTCGTCACGCACGAGATGGGGTTTGCCCGCGAGGCGGCCGATCGGATCGTGTTCATCGATGGCGGTCAGATCATCGAGGTCGGTGAGCCTGAGGCGTTCTTCGAACGTCCGGCGACGGAACGAGCACGGCGCTTCATAGCGAGGTATATGAAATGACTGAGGATTCCATCAACCCGGCGAACGATGTCGCGCTTCGGCGCATCCACGACGCCGAGCCTGTTCTGACTGCCGTGGTGCGGGCCTCGGACGCTCTCGGGCTCGGCGATCGCGAGCTTGGACATGCCGGGCCGCCGTTCAAGAGCCCCGCAGCGATCCCCTGGCTGGTCTTAAGCGCGCTGAGCGGGGCGGTCGTTCATGAAGGCTGGGCGGACGATACCGAGCGGGCGCGGGAGATGATCCTGGCCGGTGCTATCCGCCTTCGGGCCAATCACGATCTTGGAACGGTCTCCCCGATGGCGGGGGTGGTGCGGCCGAGCCAGATGGTGATGCGGGTTGAAAATCGCAACGGGTCCGGTGTCACCTACGCAACGCTCGCTGAGGCCGGCCGACAGGCCATGCGGTTCGGCGTCTATAATGCGCAGGTGGCGGCGGGGCTGCGTTGGCTCGACGACACGCTTGCACCGGCGCTCGCCGCTGCCCTGCCTGTCGACGGTTTGCCGGTTCTGCCGCTGATTGCCGACGGCGTCGCGCTCGGCGATGACGTCCACCAGCGCAACATCGGCGGCATGATGGCCTTGATCCGCGCCCTTCCTTCGCTCCAGAACGAATATCGATCCTGGCTCTTCGCCAATCCGCAGCATTTTCTCAATTACGCCATGGCCGCGGTCAAGCTGGCCCTTGACCAGGCGGAGGGGGTCGCAGGCTCGAGCCTCGTAACCGCGATCACCCGCAATGGCGTCGAATGCGGCATCCGAGTCGCCGGAACTGGTCGCCGGTGGTTCACCGCCCCGGCCAGCATTCCGGCTGGCGGCTGGTTCGAGCCGTTTGGTGCCGAAGATGCCCAGGCCGATCTCGGCGATAGCGCCATCGTCGAGGCCTATGGTCTCGGCGGCGCGATCGCGCACGCCTCGCCGGAAATCGCCCGGGCCATGGAACGATCCTGGTCGGAGGCGACACAGGCGGGACAGGCGATGCGCGGTCTGTATATTGCAGCTAATCCGGTGATTGCGCCCGCCCTGTGCGGCGCGGCGGGCGTGGGGCTCGGGCTGGATGCCGCGCGCGTCGTCCAGGAGGGCCTGCCGATCCGCATCCATACCGGCATCGGCCACAAGGATGGGCAAAGCGGCTGGATCGGCGTCGGCGTCGCGGAAGCGCCGGTCGCCTGCTTCTCTGAGGCCGTGCGCGCGCTCGGCGAAATGCGGTGAGTGTCGTGGAGACGATCAAAGACGCACCACTTCGTCTCGTCGTGATCGGCGGCGGGTTCACCGGCGCCACACTCGTCGTTCATGCCATCGCCGCGACGCGGCGGGCGCTCGCCGTCACCGTCATCGAACCGGCGGCCGAAGTGGGGCGTGGCACCGCCTACGGCACTGACGATCAAGCTCACAGGATCAACGTGCCGAGCGACATCATGACGATTCGCAAGGACAATCCGGGCGAGGCGACCAGTTGGTGTCTTGCCCGAGGCATCCTGCCGGACCCTGAGAGCGACGACGGAACCGGCCAGTATTACATTCCGCGTCGGGTCTACGGCAGCTTCATCATCGACGTCTTGCGCCAGACGGTCGCCGACGCCGGACCTAGGGTCAGATACCGGCATGTTGAGGACGCGGCAACGCGTGTCGTGCGCGCTGACGGCTCCTGGCAGGTGACGACGGCCGGCGGCGAAACCGTTCCGGCAGATCTCGTTGCCTTCTGTTTCGGCCATGCGGCGCCGGCCGCACCCTGTGCGATCTCCGATACGGTCGCCAGGCAGGAGAAATTCGTCGCCAATCCCTGGGCGAAGGACGCCTTTGCCGCCATCGAGGCCGATGACGATGTGCTGATCGTCGGTACCGGACTGACCATGGCCGACGTGGTTATGAGCCTGCGCACGACGGGGCGCGACGGACCGATCACCGCGATCTCCCGGCGGGCGTTGCTGCCCCGTCCGCAGGGTCTGTTTCTGAGCAAGATCGGCAGGACGATCGATCTGTTTGGGGGCGAAAATCCGCCGCGAACGGCTCTCGGCCTTCTCAGGCTGATGCGCCGCCTTGTTCGCGAAAGCGATCCCGAGCTCGGCTGGCAGCCGATCGTCGATCAGTTGCGCGCGGTGCTGCCGGATGTCTGGAACGGTCTGCCGATCCGGGAACAGCGCCAGGTGCTGCGTCGGCTATTGCCCTATTGGGATGTCCACCGCTTCCGCATCGCGCCGACGATCAGCGCCGCGCTTGACCGGGAGCGCGAGTCGGGCCGGCTGGCGATCGCCAAAGCAGGGCTCGCGGCTCTGAGCTTTAAAGCGGAAGACGGCCGCTTCACCGCGACGTTGAAAGCCGGCGGGGGGATGATCGAACAACACCAATTCGATGCCGTCGTCCTGTGTACCGGTCCGGACCGCAACCTCGCCAATCACGCGCTGGTCTCGGCCTTGCTCGCCGATGGCGTCGCCGCGCTCGACGGACTTGGACTGGGTCTTGCCGTCGACCGATCGAGCCGGATCCTGGACATGGCGGGCCAGCCCACGAAAGGGCTGTTCGCATTCGGCCCCATCACGCGGCCGAGCTTCGGCGAGATGACCGGAGCCCCCGACATCGCCGCCCATATCGAGGCGACCATCCACCACCTTTTCCATGACCATCCAGCCCACTGAGAGAGCAAAAACGTGTCCAGCAAGCTTCACCACGTCGTCGCCAATGCCAGCCCGCCGCCGCCGTCTTCCTTCTATTCCCATGCCGTTGAAGCGGATGGCTGGCTTTATGTGACGGGTCAGCTGCCGACCAATCCGGATGATCCAGAGGCGCCGCTCGTCGATGGGATCGAGGCACAGAGCGAAATGTGCTTCACCAATATCCATCGGATTTTGAAACATGCCGGCTACGGCTTGGAGGACACCGTCTTCATCCGCATCTTCCTGCGGGAGTTCGATCGCGATTTTGCCGGCTTCAACACGGTGTTCGTCAAACATTTTCCCCAGGATCGGGCATTGCCGAGCCGCACCACGGTCGGGGTCGCGGCTCTCGGTCGCCAGGCGTTGGTGGAGATCGATCTGGTTTGCTTCAAACGGTGAGGCAAAACGCATCTCAAACCGCCTCGGGACCCTTCGACTGGCGTTTGTAGCGCATCCCTGATCGTTGGGACCGAGACGAGCAGCGCCGATCCGGGTCGCAACCCACCCGGATCGGCGCGCAGAGTTTGACGTCCCGCCGCGTTACAATAGATCACGGGCGGCGGTATCGGCGAACGATTATGCCAAGCCTGATGAGCCTTCGCGATCTGCTGTCGCGACGCCGAGGTTAAGATCGGACATGATCGCGATCTCTGCGAGGAAGGCCGCATTTATGTCCCTCAGTTTCGATCCTTCGGCCGTCGATCTGCCCATCGGGCATCACATCGGCGGCCGCTTCGTCGCCAGCGCCGCGGAGCTGCCCGTTTGTCGTCCGTCCGACGGCGTTACGCAGGCTGGCTGCCCCGTTGGCGATGCGGACGTCGTCGACCAAGCCGTGACGGCGGCCAAGACGGCGTTGAAGGCCAGCGGCTGGTCGCGGCTTCGCCCGCGCGATCGAATCAAGGCGCTGCATCGCTGGGCCGATCTCATTCAGTCCGAGGCGGCCTGGCTCGGGCGGATGGAAAGCGTCGTCTCGACCCGGCCGATCGGACAGTCGATTTCCGGGGACGTCGCGATCACCGCCGAGCAGATCCGCTTCTTTGCGGAATTTGCCGACAAAGAGGGCGGAACGGTCGCCCCCACCGCGTCCGACAAGCTCGGCATGATCGAAAGTGAGCCCTTCGGCGTCGTCGGGGCCATCACCCCATGGAACTTTCCGATCTCGATGGCCGGATGGAAGTTCGGGCCGGCCCTTGCGGCGGGCAATGCCGTGGTTCTCAAGCCGTCGGAGATGACGCCCTTCACGGCGGTGGCACTGGCCGAGCTTGCGGTGCGCGCCGGGCTGCCGGACGGTCTCGTCAACGTCGTCCTCGGCGACGGTGCGACCACCGGCACCGCGCTGACCGGCCATCCCGGCATCGCCAAGGTTTCGTTCACCGGCTCAACGGCGGCCGGCGCCGCCATCATGGCGAATGTCGCCCGCACCGGCATCAAGCCGATGACGCTCGAACTGGGTGGCAAGAGCCCGCAGGTCGTTTTCGCCGACGCCGATCTCGATCTGGCCGCCGATTGTATCGCGCGCGGGATCCTGGCCAATGCCGGGCAAGTCTGCGTGGCAGGATCACGGGTCATCGTCGAGGCCTCCGCCTTTGATGGCTTGGCCGAGCGGCTGATGTCCCGTTTCGCGGCGATCGCGCCGGGACCGACCTGGGACGAGGCATCCGCCTATTCGCCGATCATTTCGGCAAAGCAGCTGGCCCGGATCGAGAGCATCGTCCGGGCTGCGCAGGAGCGTGGGGCCGAGATTGTAACCGGTGGAGAAAGGCTCGAGCGTCCCGGCACCTTTTTCGCGCCGACCTTGATTACCGGCGTGTCGCCGGACTCGCCGGCCGTAACCGAAGAGATTTTCGGACCTGTCCTGACGCTGCAAGCCTTTGCCGATGAAGCCGAGGCGATTGCCCTGGCCGACCATCCGACCTATGGCCTTTGTGCCGGCGTCTATACCCGGGATCTGTCCCGCGCGATCCGGATCACCCGGGCCATTGAAGCGGGGACGGTCTGGGTCAATCGCTACGGCCGCTCCGCCGATCACATCCTGCCGACCGGCGGCTATAAGGGCTCTGGGCTCGGCAAGGATCTCGGACGGGACGCCTATCGCGCCAACCGCCGAACGAAATCGGTGCTGATTGACCTTTGATCGAGGGACGGGCGACGGCCAGCAAAGCCGACCGGATCGCGGACTTTCCCGGCCGCCTGCTTGGTTCCGGCCGCTCCCCACTGTCTGCTGGGCGGGGGTTATTGAATGCGGTCGAGCATGCGGTAATAGAGACCGACGATCGGCAGGAACCACGGCTTTCCCGCATAGCCGGGCACCGCGTCGAAACGCATCCCCGCCAACGGATTGGGGGTCGGCTTGCCGGCGATGATCTCGCCCATGATCGCGCCGAGATGGGTGGAAAGCTGTGCGCCGTGGCCGGAATAGCCCATGGCGTAGACGACGCCGTCGGCCTCGCCGGCTCGCGGAAAGCGATCCTTGGTCATGCCGACGAGCCCGCCCCAGCAATAGTCGATCGCGATCCCGGCAAGGTGCGGGAAGATGTCCGCCAGGCTGCGCTGCAGGATGCGGCCGCAGCTTTCGTCGGAGGTCGCATCCGAGACGGCCGAGAAGCGCGCTCTGCCGCCGAAGATCAGCCGATTATCGGGCGATAGGCGAAAATAATTGCCGATATTCATCGAGGTGACGCAGGTCCGGTTGCCCGGCATCGTCGCGGCGACCTCTTGCGCGGTCAGCGGCCGCGTCGCCACGACGAAGCTGCCGACCGGAATGATCCGGCGCCGAAAATGGGCGAAAGGTCCCTCGGTATAGGCGTCAGTCGCCAGAAAGACGGTCTTGGCCGACAGGCTTCCGCGCGGTGTCTTTAGCTGCCAGCCAGCGCCGATGCGGTCGCGTTGCTGAACGGGCGCGTTTTCAAAGATGATGGCGCCATGCCGGCTTGCCGCCTCGGCCATGCCGGTGACGAAGCGGCCCATATGCACCATGGCGCTCTTTTGGGAGAGCATCGCGCCATGAAAAGCGCGGGAGCCCACCTCGCTGGGCAAATCGGCGGCTGTCAGAAGGGCGGTCTGCGGGTCGATCTCGCGATTGACCGCTTCGAAATTTCGGGCGATCGCCTCGAAATGCTTCGGCTTGGAGGCGAGCTTCAGCTTGCCCGCACGGCGAAAGTCGCAGGCAATGTCTTCCTCGCGGACGAGCCGTTCGATCGTATCGACGGAATCGTCGAGAAGCCGGTAGAGCGCCTTCGCCCGCGTCTCGCCGAGCTGCGCTTTGGCGGCGAGATAGCTGTGGGCGAGCCCGTTGTTCAGATGGCCGCCGTTTCGCCCCGAAGCGCCGTATCCGACATGGCGCGCTTCGAGAAGCACGACCCTGGCACCTTCTTTGGCGAGTGTGCGAGCTGCCGACAGTCCGGTGAAGCCGCCGCCGACCACCGCCACGTCGAAGTCGCCCTCGACCGGTTCTGACGCCGCGCCTGCAAAGCGCGGGGCGGTCTCGTGCCAGTAGGATTTCAGTTCCATGGCGTTACAGGCCGACAACGGCGGGCAGGCCGGAAATGTCGGCGATCTCGACATATCCGTAATAGGGATTGGCCGGCTCGTGGCCGCGATTGACCCACACCTTGTTCGTGATGCCGAGGTCGTGAGCCGACATCAGATCGTAGCGGAAGGACGATGAGCAGTGGAGCACGTCCTGGGGGCCGCAGCCGAGCTGGTCGAACATGTATTCGAAAGCCTGGAAGCGCGGCTTGTAGGCATTGGCTTGCTGGGCCGTGAAGACATGGGCGAAGGGCGCGCCGAGCTTTTCGACATTCGACATGATCTGCTCGTCCATGGCGTTGGACAAAATGACGAGCGGGATCTCCATGGCGATTTTCGCAAGACCGGCCGGAACATCCGGATGCGGCCCCCAGCCGGGAACCGCGGTGTAGAACTGGCGGGCCTCGCTTTCGTCAAAGGTGACGCCGTTTCGCCGGCACGTTCGCTCGACGGCGTTGCACAGTACCTGATCGTAGGGCTTCCAGTCGCCCATGATCTCGTCCAGCCGATAGGCGGCGAAATTTCGGATGAACCGTTCGAGGGTGTCTGGCGCGAGGCGTGACGCGTAGATCTGGCGTGCCGTCTCGGCCATCTGAAAGTTGGTGAGGGTGCCGTAGCAGTCGAAGGTAATGAATTGGGGGCGGAACACGGGAATCTGGCCTCTGATGTGTTTGACGTCCGGTTGCCCGAGAAATGCCGGGCGACGTAACGGAGATGGTAGCGCTCCGATCTATCGCGCTTTGTGGTCTTCGCCGGGGCGGTGAAAGCAGATTCTTTCGAATGAGCGGGACACGACGGCAATGGCTGCCGATCGTTTCGCGGCAGTCTGTGGGGGGCCGCCGGGCGAGCGGACCGTCGCATCCGCAGAATGGACGAAAATTCCCGATGAATCCGCAATCCATGCTGTCCAACCTCGTCGCCTTCGCTTCGGTCGTCGGCACGCCGAATGGTGGGCTGATCGATTTCATTCGCGATTTCCTGGCCGGTCATGGCGTGCCCTCCGTGATCGTCGGCGGGCCGGAGGGCGATCGCTTCAATCTCTTTGCGACCCTCGGACCGGTCAACGTGCCGGGCTACATTCTGTCCGCTCATACGGACGTGGTGCCGGCGACAGAACCGGCCTGGAAGGGCGATCCATTCCATTTGCGGGCGATCGATGACCGTCTGATCGGACGCGGCGCGGTGGACATGAAGGGCTTTGTGGCGGCAGTTCTGTCCGCCGTGCCGCAGCTGGTCTGCATGGATCTGGAGCGGCCGATCCACATCGCGCTGTCCTATGACGAGGAGGCGGGCTGCCGCGGCGTGCCGCATCTGATCGAGAAGCTGCCGACGCTCTGCGCGCCGCCGGTCGGCTGCATCGTCGGCGAACCGTCCGGGCTGGTTCCGGTTCTCAGGCACAAGGGGAAGGCGGCGTTGCGGATCGCCGCCAAAGGGCTGTCTGGACACAGTTCGCGGCCCGATCTCGGACAGAACGCGATCCACGCCCTCTTGCCGACGCTCGGCGCGGTCGCGCGTGAAGCCGAGCGGCAGGGGCAGGAAGGGCCGATGGACGCGCATTTCGCGCCGCCCTACTCGACGCTGCAGATCGGCAGGATTGCCGGCGGCGAGGCGCTCAACATCATCCCGGACACGGCGATCGCCGAAATTGAGGCGCGGGCGATCGCCGGTGTCGACCCGCTGGAGCTCTTGAACCCGGCCTTGCGGCTCGTCGAAAACGATGAGCGTCTTTCGGCACAGGTGATCGCCTCCTATCCGGGACTTTCAATGACGGAGGATCATCCCCTCGCGCGGTTTATCGAGGGGCTTTCCGGCAACGCGCCGCTGGCTGCCGTCAGCTACGGCACGGAAGCTGGCCTCTATCAACAGGCCGGCATTCCCGCGATCGTCTGCGGCCCGGGCGACATCGCCCGAGCCCACAAGCCGGAGGAATACATCACGACCGCGGAATTGCACGGGGCCCAGACGATGGTGCTTCGTCTCGGCCGTGCGCTTTCAGCCGGCAAGACTGCGTTCGCATCCGGCAGGGTCTGATGAGCATCGTTCTGCATTGGGAACATCCTGCGGCCATAGGGCGGCATCGCGGGCCAATATCCCGTCGCGGCCGAAGCACAATGCATGGTCTCCGCATGCGTTCATATGACAGGCAGGCACGATGAATTCGATCGAAACCGCGCCACCGGCGCCGCATCTCCTTCCGTTCACCGTTGCCCTCATTCCCGATGCCGTCAGGCTTTCGGCGAAGGAAGGCTGGCCGCATCGGCCCGAGGACTGGGAGCTGATTGCCGCCATTTCTGACGGCGTTGTCGCATCCCAAGGCGCGCGGATCGTCGGCACGGCGTTTGCGACGCCGTTCGGCAAGACGGTGGCGATGATCAACATGATCATCGTCGATGAATCGATGCGGGGTCGGGGGCTCGGCCGACGGCTGGTCGAGCATGTCATGGCGGCCGGCGGCGACCGCGAGATGCGGCTCGTTGCGACGCAGTCGGGCCTGGCGCTCTACGAGAAGCTGGGCTTCGTCAGAACCGGACAGATTCTCCAGCATCAAGGCAAGGCGGTGGCCGTTCCCGCCCCAAAGGAGACGGCCGACGCGCGCGCCGATGATTGGGACGCCATTGCCGCGCTCGACCGTCTGGCCTGTCGTGCCGACCGGCACAGGCTGTTCGAGCGGCTTCGGGCGATCGGGGAGGCGGTTGTCCTGCGCGACGATCGCGGGCAGGTCACAGGCTTTGCCCTTTGCCGACCCTTCGGTCGCGGTGTCGTCATCGGGCCCGTCGTGGCGCGCGACGGCGAGGCCGCCAAGCGTCTGATCGCCGCCCATCTTCACCGCCATGCCGGCGCTTTCGTGCGCGTCGACACCCCGGCGACAAGCGGTCTTGCGCCGTGGCTCGCCGACCATGCGCTCAGCCCGGTCGGGGGCGGCATCACGATGACCTTTCGCGGGGCGGCTGCCATCGAGGAGGCCGCGCGAAAGGCACCGGACGATATCCAAACCTTTGCCCTTGCCGCTCAGGCTCTCGGCTGACATTTCCAAAAGGACGCCACATGATTTCCAATTCGCTCGTCGAACTCGATCGCCAGCACCTCATTCATCCGCTCAGCTCCTTTCGCGGCCATGAGCGCGACGGTGTGCGCGTCATCCAGTCGGCCAAGGGGGCGACCCTCACCGACGTAATGGGGCATCGCCTGCTGGATGGCTTTGCCGGGCTTTGGTGCGTGAATGCCGGCTACGGCCAGGAGAGTATCGTCGAGGCTGCGGCCGAGCAGATGCGTCGTCTGCCTTATGCGACAGGTTACTTCGATCTCGGCTCGGAACCAGCGATCCGGCTCGCCTCGCAACTTGCCGAACGGGCGCCCGGTGATCTCGATCACGTCTATTTCACCCTCGGTGGTTCGGATGCCGTGGACAGCACGGTCCGCTTCATCCGCTACTACAATCATGCCCGCGGGATGCCCGAAAAGGATCAGTTCATCTCACTGGCACAGGGGTTTCACGGGTCGTCGACGGTGGGTGCCGGGCTGACCGCCCTGCCGGGCTTTCACGCCGGCTTCGGCGTGCCTTTCGATTGGCAGCACAAGATTTCGTCCCATTACGTCTATCGCAACCCGGTTGGACCGGATCCGGACGCGATCATCGCGGCGTCGCTCGCGGAATTGCGGGCCAAGGTCGACGAACTCGGAGCGGAGAGGGTCGCGGCATTTTATGCTGAGCCAATCCAGGGCTCGGGCGGGGTTCTGGTACCGCCGCCGGGCTGGATGAAGGCCATGGCCGAGGCCTGCCGAGAGCTTGAAATCTTATTCGTCGTCGACGAAGTCATCACCGGCTTTGGCCGCACCGGCCCCATCTTCGCCTCGAGCGAGGAGGACATCGTGCCAGATTTCATCACGGTGGCGAAAGGCCTGACCTCGGGCTACGCGCCGCTTGGCGCCGTGCTGATGGCCGATCACGTCTACCAGGTCATCGCCGAGGGCGCCGGCGACGGCCTGATCGGCCACGGTTACACCTATTCCGGCCATCCGGTGAGCGCTGCCGTCGGGCTGGAGGTGTTGCGTCTTTACGACGATGGCTTGCTGGAAAACGGCCGGCGGGCCGGCGAGCGGCTGATGGCGGGCCTGCACGGCCTGGCCGATCATCCGCTGGTCGGGGATGTGCGCGGGCGCGGCATGCTGGCGGCGGTCGAACTCGTGACCGACAAGGCTGCGAAGACGCCGTTGCCGGCGGCCAGCCAGCCCTCGAAGCGCATCTTCGACCGCGCCTATCGCAACGGTCTGATCATCCGGGCCTTCGGCAATGGCGGGCTCGGCTTCGCGCCGCCGCTCTGCTGCAGCCTGGGTGAGATCGATGAAATGGTGGAGCGAGCACGGCGGGTTCTCGATGAGACGCTGGACGATCCGGACATCCGCGCGGCGATGAAGGGGGACTGAGGGGCGTGGCGCTGCTCTATCTTTCCAGCGCCGAACGCGCCGAAGTCTGGCGCCCGATCTTCGATCGCGACCTGCCGGATGTGCCGTTCATCGACGGCGAGGCGCAGGTCGTGGATGCCGGCGCCGTCCGCTACATCGCTGCCTGGACGCTGCCTGAGAACGTCTTGGCGCGCTATCCGAATGTCGAGATGATTGTGTCGGTCGGCGCGGGGGTCGACCAGTTCGATCTCGCCCACCTGCCGGATCATGTGATGGTGGCGCGGGCGGTGACGTCGAGCATCGCCGAGATGATGCGCGACTATGTCGTTCTCGCGGTGCTCGCGATGCATCGGGAGTTGCCGTGCTACCTGGAACAGCAACGGAGCCGGATCTGGAAAAGCCGGCCCGTCGCGCTGGCGAAAAACCGCCGCGTCGGGATCATGGGGCTCGGCCAATTGGGCAGGGCGGCGCTCGACGCGCTTCGAGCCTTCGGCTTTCCTCTGGCCGGCTGGTCGCGCTCGGCCCACCAGATCGCCGGCGTCGAAACCTTTGCGGGGAAAGAGGGGCTTGCCCCGTTCCTGGCGCGCACGGATATCCTTGTCTGCCTCCTGCCGCTGACCGACGAGACCTGCAACATTCTCGATGCCACACTGTTTGCAGCCTTGCCGGCGGGGGCCTGTCTCGTCCATGCCGGCCGTGGCCGGCAGCTCGATCACGAGGCGCTTCTCGCCGCGCTCGACGATGGCCGGCTGGCGGCGGCATATCTCGACGTGACCGAGCCCGAGCCCTTGCCTGTCGATCATCCGTTCTGGACGCATCCGTCGGTCGTCCTCACCCCTCATGTCGCGACGATCACCGATTTCGCGGAAGGCGCGTATTCAGCGATCGCCAGCATTCGGGGCCATCGTGCCGGGGCGGCCATCCGCGGGATCGTCGACCGGTCCCAGGGCTATTGAGGCTGCCGAGGAATCTTCCGCCATAAGCGCAATTTCGAAACAAGATGCTGCCGCAGCGGTCTGTTTTGATTTTTCATGGGTCGCGGGCCTGCGAAAGTCTTGTGCACCGGATTTTTTGCCCAGGCATTGTGCGGAGCGGAATGCCGCGTGCGGTGCGCAAACGATGTCCTGCCGCCGTCTTGCGATGGCCCGCATGACAGGTGAGGGCATGCGACCATGCTGCGCATGCTTCGGCTCGCGGCGCCAAGGATTGGAGATCGGACTTTGCCAGCCACATTGACCAGCTTCAAGGTTCTGACATTCGATGTCGTCGGCACGCTGATCGACTTTGAGGCCGGGTTGACGGCTGGGCTCGCTGCGATTGCTGCGGAGCACGGCGTCGATTTCGACGCAGAAGCGGCGCTGGCGATCTACGGCGAAGCGCGACGGGACGCCGAGGCCGGCAAGTTTCCCGACGACGTTGCCCGCTGTTACGGCAAGATCGCGGCGCATTTTGCGCTTCCGGTGAGCCCTGAGCTCGGCGCCCGGATGGTCGAAGCGGTCGCCGCTGCGCCGGCCTTTCCCGACAGCGTTGCGAGCCTGGCATCGCTGAAAAAGCGTTATCGTCTCGTCGCCATGACGAACGCACAGCGCTGGGCCTTCGAGCGCTTCTCCAGCGCCCTCGGCGATCCGTTCTGGAAAAGCTACACCACCGACGATACCGGGGCGGAGAAGCCCGATCCGGCCTTTTTCGAACACGTCTTTGCCGATCTTGCGAAAGAGGGGATCGCGCAAGACGATATCCTGCATGTGGCACAGAGCCAGTACCACGACATTGGCATATCGCGGCAACTCGGGCTGACGAACTGCTGGATCGAACGGCGTCATGGCCGGGCCGGCTATGGCGGTACGATCGCGCCGGAACGGTTCACAAAACCGGATTTTCATTTCACGACGCTTGCCGCCCTCGCCGAAGAGGTCGACGGGCTTTGAGCCGTCTTTGCCATCAGCATCGCTGTAACTTCCTGACGAAAAGGGGTCGACGCATGAGCCATAAGACTGTGACGAACTGGACTGGTCGTGACGATGCGATGGTCGAGGAGGCCATCCGGCGCGGTGCGACGCGGCGCGACCTTCTCAAGCTTTTGATGGCGAGCGGCATTTCCGTCGCGGCCGGTGGTGCGATCATCGGCCGGGCGACACGGGCTTTCGCCGACACGCCGAAATCCGGCGGCTCGATGACGGCGGCGGGGTGGTCGTCCTCCACCGCTGACACGCTCGATCCCGCCAAAGCTTCGCTGTCGACCGACTATGTGCGCTGCTGCGCTTTTTACAATCGTCTGACCTTCCTTGGCGAGGACGGCAATGTCGCGATGGAACTTGCCGATAAGGTCGAGACGAGTGACGGCAAGAGCTGGACCGTCACGCTCAAGCCCGACGTGACATTCCATGACGGCAAGAAGCTGACCCCCGAGGATGTCGTCTTTTCGCTGAATCGGCTGAAGGACCCGGCGACCGGCTCGAAAGTCCAAGCCATCGCCAAGCAGTTCGCGAGCGTCAAGAAGGTCGACGCCAAGACCGTCGAAATCGTGCTCGAAGCTCCGAACGCCGATTTGCCGATTATCCTGGCGCTGCATCATTTCATGATCGTCGCCGACGGGACCACCGACTTTTCCAAGGGCAACGGAACCGGCGCCTTCAAATGCCAGACTTTCGAGCCCGGCGTTCGCTCCGTCGGCGTCAAGAATGAGAATTACTGGAAGCCCCAGCTTCCTCATCTCGACAGTTTCGAGTTCATCGCGATTTCGGACGATACGGCGCGGGTCAATGCGCTCCTGTCTGGCGATATCGCGCTTGCCGCCTCGATCAATCCACGCGCGCTGCGGCGCCTCGACAATGTCGGCGGCGTGACGGTGTCGAAGACGACCTCCGGCAACTACACCGATCTCAACGTCCGCCTGGATTTGTCGCCCGGCGATAAGGCCGGCTTCGTCGAGGGGCTGAAATATCTCGTCAATCGCGAGGTCATTCAGCGCTCGGTGATGCGCGATCTCGCCGTCATCGCCAATGATCAGCCCGTCTCACCGAACGACCGCTACTACAACAAGGATCTGAAGCCCAAGGCGCATGATCCCGAAAAGGCCAAACACCTGTTCAAGAAGGCGGGCCTTCTCGGTCAGTCGATTCCGATCGTCGCCTCCGATGCGGCGACGGCTTCGGTCGACATGGCGACGGTGGTCCAGCAGGCGGGCTCGGAAATCGGCATGCCCTTCGAGGTCAAGCGCGTTCCATCCGACGGCTACTGGTCGAAATACTGGCTGAAGGCTCCGGTGCATTTCGGCAACATCAACCCGCGGCCGACGCCGGACATTCTGTTCTCGCTCCTTTACGCCTCCGATGCGCCGTGGAACGAGAGCCAATATAAGTCGGAACGCTTTGACAAGATGCTCCTGGAGGCCCGGGGCATGTTGGACGACACCAAGCGCAAGGCCATCTACGGCGACATGCAGACGATGATTTCGGACGAGGCCGGCACGATCATTCCCGTCTGGATCTCCAATGTCGATGCCCTGTCGTCGAAGCTGAAGGGGCTGAAACCCAACCCGCTCGGCGGCATGATGGGCTATGCCTTTGCCGAATATGTCTGGCTCGACAGCTGAGAATGTGGATCTTGGATCGGGGGCTGTCGCGCCCGATCCGTGGGGCGTCAGGAGCAGAGGTGACATGCTGACATGAATGCCGTCGTCGCCCGACTGGTCGTCCAGCGCCTCGGGATCATGCTAATTTCGCTGTTGATCGTTGCCTTCGCGGTGTTTTTCGCGACTGAAATGCTACCCGGCGATGTGGCGCAGATTCTGCTCGGCCAATCGGCAACGCCTCAGGCGGTGGCGGCGCTGCGCACGGCGATGCATCTCGACCAACCGGCGATCCTGCGCTTCGTCTATTGGCTGGGGGGGCTTGTTTCCGGCGACCTTGGCCGATCCTATGCCAACAACATGGATGTCGCTGCCTTGATTTCCGGGCGGCTGACCAATTCCCTCCAACTCGCCGGGGTCACCACCCTGTTCTCGGTTCCGATCGCGCTTTGCCTTGGCATCACGGCCGCCATGTTCCGCGGCTCGCTCTACGACCGGATCGTTTCGATCGTCACCGTCTCGGTGATCTCGATCCCCGAATTCATGGTGGCAACGGTCGCTGTTCTGGTCTTTGCCGTCTATCTTCGCTGGCTGCCGGCGTTGTCGATCGCCGATCAGGTGCATGGCATCGGCGAGCTTCTGCGGATCTACGCCATGCCGGTGATCACCTTGAGCTTCGTGGTCTCGGCACAGATGATCCGCATGACCCGGGCGGCGGTGATCGACACCCTCAACACGCCCTATGTCGAAATGGCGCTTCTGAAGGGCGCTTCGCGGCGGCGGATGGTGTTGAGCCACGCATTGCCCAACGCGCTCGGGCCGATCGCGAACGCCGTGGCCCTGTCGCTTTCCTACCTTCTCGGTGGCGTGATCATCGTCGAAACGATCTTCAACTATCCGGGTGTCGCCAAGCTGATGGTCGACGCCGTCTCGACCCGGGATCTGCCATTGATTCAGTCCTGTGCGATGATTTTCTGCGTCTGCTATCTTCTTCTGATCCTGATCGCCGACGTCATTGCCATTATTTCCAATCCGAGGTTGCGCAATCGATGAGTTCGACCGTGTCGTCCGCGCGCGGGCTGGGCTTGCGCATAAACATCGTCGGCGCGATCGGTGCGGCGATCATCCTCTTCTGGGTGGCGGTGGCGATCCTCGCGCCGCTGATCGCGCCCTATCCGGTCGGCAAGATCGTGGCTTTCGACTATTTTCAGCCGATGTCCTCGTCCTTCTGGATGGGCACGGACTATTTGGGGCGCGACATGCTATCGCGCATCATGATGGGCGCGCGCTACACGGTCGGAATCTCGCTGGCCGGCGTCACGCTTGCCTGCTTTCTCGGTGTCACACTCGGCATGATCGCGGCGGTCGTGGGGGGCTGGTTCGACTTGATCCTGTCGCGTTTTCTCGATGCCTTCAACTCCATCCCCTCGCTGCTGTTCGGCCTCGTTATCGTCGCCGGGGTCGGCAGTTCGCTGACGGTGTTGATTGTCACCCTGGCGCTGATCTACGCGCCGGGGAGCTATCGCTTTGCCCGCGCCCTCGCCGTCAATGTCAACGCCATGGATTTCGTCACTGTCGCACGGGTTCGCGGCGAAGGGATCGTCTATATGGTCCGTGAGGAGATCTTCCCGAACATCATCGGTCCCGTCCTTGCCGATTTCGGATTGCGCTTCGTCTTTATCGTGCTGCTTCTGTCGGGCTTGTCCTTCCTCGGCCTGGGCGTCCAGCCGCCACAGGCCGACTGGGGGGCGCTCGTTCGCGAAAATCTGGACGGCCTGTCCTACGGCGCGCCGGCCGTGGTTTTCCCTTCGCTTGCCATCGCCAGCCTGACGATTTCGGTCAACATGCTGATCGACAATCTTCCCTATCGAATCCGCGACAGGGGCGAGTGATGAGCAACATTGTCGAGATCCGAAACCTGCGCGTCAAAGCGAAGACCGATTCCGGCCGGGTGGTGGAAATCATCAAGGGCGTCGATCTTGAGATCGCCAAGGGCGAGGTCGTTGCGCTGATCGGTGAAAGCGGCTCGGGCAAGACGACGATCGCGCTCACGTTGCTCGGTCATACCCGCAGCGGCTGCTCGATCGCCAGCGGCTCGGTGACGGTAGACGGCCGCGACACGGTCGCGATGAGCGAGGCGGAACGGCGCCGGTTTCGCGGCACGACGGTCGCCTATGTGCCGCAATCGGCGGCGGCCGCTTTCAACCCATCGAAGACGATTATGGATCAGGTGGTCGAGGTAGCCAGGATCCATGATCTCATGCCGGCCGCGGTGGCGCGTCAAAAGGCTGTCGAACTGTTCAGGGCCCTGGTCCTGCCGGATCCCGAGACGATTGGCGCGCGCTATCCTCATCAGGTTTCCGGCGGCCAGCTTCAGCGGCTTGCGGCGGCGATGGCGCTGATCGGCGATCCGCAGGTGATGGTGTTCGACGAGCCGACGACCGCCCTCGACGTCACCACCCAGATCGAGGTGCTGCGGGCCTTTAAGGCGGTGCTGCGCGACCGTGGGATGGCCGGCATCTACGTCTCGCACGATCTCGCCGTCGTCGCCCAGATCGCCGACCGCATCGTCGTTCTGAAGGACGGAGAGGTGCAGGAAGTCGGAACGACCGAGGCCGTCGTCAATCATCCCTCGCATGATTATACAAGGGCGCTGATCAGCGCCTTTCATCCGCAGGCGAAGTCGTCGCCGCCGAGCGACGCGGCCGCGCCAGCCGCCCCGATTTTGCAGGTCAAGAGCTTGATGGCCGGCTATGGCGCGATGGGTCAGGACGGCCTGCCGAAATATGTCGTCCTGAAGGATGTCGATCTCACCCTCGAGCGCGGTCGCAGCCTCGGGATCATCGGTGAATCGGGAAGCGGCAAGTCGACACTGGCAAGGGCGATCGCGGGGCTGCTGCCGCCCGCGGCCGGGCAGATCGAGATGAACGGCAAAGCGCTGGCCGGCGGTGTCAGGCAGCGCTCCAAGGAAGAGCTGCGCCGGTTGCAGATCGTCTTTCAGCTGGCCGATACCGCCCTCAATCCGAACAAGCCGGTCGGCGCGATCCTGGCGCGGCCTTTGTTCTTCTATCACGCCATGCGTGGGGCGGCGCGCGCAGCCGAGGTCGACCGCCTGCTGGATATGGTCCGGCTGCCCAAGGCTTTGAAATACCGTCTGCCGTCGGAGCTGTCTGGCGGCCAGAAGCAGCGGGTCAATTTTGCCCGGGCGCTAGCCGCCAAGCCCGACCTCATCTTATGCGACGAGATCACCTCGGCGCTTGACACGGTTGTCGCGGCCGCCGTGCTGGAATTGCTCGACGAATTACAGCGCGAGCTCGGCCTGACCTACATGTTCATCAGCCACGATCTTTCGACCGTCGAAGCGATCTGCGATCGCGTGGCGGTCATGTATGAGGGCGCGAAGGTCGAGGAAATGCCGACGAGCCGAATGAAATCGGGGGCCGAACATCCTTATTCGCGCCTGCTGATCTCTTCAGTTCCGCAGCTCGACACCGGCTGGCTCGATGGGCTCGACGACGACCCGCTCTTGAGGTCGGCGATGGCTGACCGACGAGCGGCGGAGCGCTGGGCGGTTGCCCGGCGCCAGCGCTCTTAGGCGGAGATGCGGTCGCCGAATAGGTTGTTCAGCGGCAGATGGGTCTTGATAAAGGGGGATTTGATCACCACGAAGCTGAAATACTTGTCGATGCCGACGTCCTGATCGAGCAGGTTCTCGATGATGGTCTGGTAGTGGACGATGCCGGCAGTGATGAATTTCAAAAGATAGTCGTAGCCACCGGAAACGAGATGGCATTCGACGCAGGCGTCGATCTTGCGCGCTGCCGCCTGAAACCGGTCGAAGTCGACATGCCGATGGTTCTTCAGCGTGACCTCGGTAAAGACCGTCAGGATTTCGCCGAGTTTGCCAATGTCGATCTGGGCCGAGTAGCCGGTGATGTAACCGGCCGCTTGCAGACGCTTCATGCGGGTCAGACATGGGCTGGGCGAAAGATTGACCAGCTCGGCGAGTTCCACATTGGTGATGCGGCCGTTCTTCTGCAGTTCGGAAAGAATTTTCACATCGATCATGTCGAGCTTCATGCGCGCGCTCGTCGTCACTGAGCTTTCTCCTGCAGCAGATTATTTGGTGAGCTTGAGCCGGATCGCCGCGACTCGCAAGCTGTCATCGCGCAACGGGGATGAAAATGAATTGCCGCGCCTGCCCGGCACGGCAGCAGATGCTGCCGAAGCCTTTGGTGATTGGTCATCCCAATACCCCGCCGTGGCGCTAGACTGCTGAGAGAACGTCAGGAGTCTTCCATGCCCGCGCCCTTGATCATCGTGCCGTCCAGCGAGACGCTGCCGGAAAGCGCTGATGTCGTCGTGATCGGCGGCGGTATCGTCGGCGTCTGCGCGGCCTATTTTCTGGCACGACGCGGGCTCAAAGTCGCGCTGGTCGAAAAAGGCCGGATCGGCGCGGAGCAATCCAGCCGAAACTGGGGGTGGTGTCGCCAACAAAATCGTGACGCTCGCGAATTGCCGCTGGCTACCCAAAGCCTTGCGCTTTGGGAGGAGATGGCGGCGGATCTCGATGAGGATTTGGGCTTTCGCCGATGCGGCCTGCTTTATCTCTCCAACGACGAGGCGGAGATCGCGGGGTGGGCGAGGTGGCGGGACTTTGCCCTCACCCAGGGCGTGACGACCCATATGCTGAGCGCCGCCGAGGCGAGCGAAAGAGGCGCCGCGACGGGCATGCGCTGGAAAGGCGGCGTCTTTTCCCCGAGCGACGGGATCGCCGATCCAGCCCGAGCGGCGCCCTTGATCGGCCGGGGCATCGTCGCGCATGGCAGCACGATCCATCAGTTCTGCGCGGCGCGGGGCATCGAGACCGAAGGCGGGACGGTCAGCGCCGTCGTCACCGAGCACGGCAGCATCCGCACGCGGCAGGTCGTGATGGCGGGAGGAGCCTGGGCGTCCTCCTTCTGCCGGCAACTGGGCATCGTCTTTCCGCAGTCTTCGGTGCGCTCGTCGATCCTGTCGCTGATGCCGGGCGCACGCGGCATCCCCGACGCGCTGCATACGGCGCGGGTTTCCGTCACCCGCCGGGGCGACGGCGGCCATACCCTCGCCATTTCCGGTCGGGCGCATGTCGATCCCACCATCCAGCAGCTTCGCTTCGCGCGCAGCTTCGTCCCGATGTTCGCCAAACGTTGGCGCATCCTGAAGCCGGGCAATCTCTCCGCTCTTTCGGCCGGGCACGAGAGCCGGCGTGGTTGGGCTCTCGACAAGCCGACCCCGATGGAGCGCATGCGTGTTCTCGATCCCAAGCCCTCGCGCCGGGTGATCGAGGACATCCTTTTGCGGGCCCGCCAGCTTTTGCCCGCGCTGACGACGATCCCGCTGCAGGCGAGCTGGGCCGGCTATATCGATTCGACGCCGGACGGCGTACCGGTCATCGATCCGGCGGCCGGGCCGGGCGGCTTTCTGCTTGCGGCCGGCTTTTCGGGCCATGGCTTCGGCATCGGTCCGGGCGCCGGGCGTCTCATCGCTGATCTCATCACGGGCGAAGAGCCGGCGGTAGCCTATGGGCAATATGTCTTATCGCGCTTTCGGCGTCGCGATTTTGGCAAGGTCGCCGACTTCTGAACGGACCGCGTCAGCCCGCAAAACGGGCGATCGAGAAGGGCTCGATCGAGGTTTCGCTCCTGCCGGTGGTGATCAGCTCGGCCATCACGTCGCCGACACCAGGGCCGAGCTGGAAGCCATGACCGCAGAAGCCGAATGCATGAAACAGGCCGGGCGTCGTCTGGCTGGGCCCCATGACCGGCAGCATGTCGCGGCTATAGCCCTCGCAGGCGGCCCATGTGCGGATGACCTTCAGCGGGGCGAGTGCCGGGCAGAGCCGCTCGATCAGCGGCAACTGGGCGAGTGTCCGCGCGGGGTCCGCATGGGCGTCGCCGGGGTCGAGGGCGGCGGGCGCGCGAAGGCCGCCGCCAAAGATGATATTGCCGCCTTCGATCTGCCGAAAATAGGCGCTTTCGGTCGCGATCCGGGACCATAGGCCGACGACCGGGGGGATCCGCTGGGCCAGCGGCTCGGTCATGCCCATCTGCGGTCCGTATGGCTCAAGCGGAACCGGCTCGCCGAAGCGTTCGGCAAGACGCGCTCCCCAGGCCCCCGCGGCGTTGACGACGACGTCGGCCGCAATCGCGCCGGCCGGCGTCTCAACGCAAAATCCGTGCGCCGTCTGGCGGATCGCGTCGACCGGAGTGTTCTCAAGGATGTTTGCGCCGAGCCGGGCGGCCGCCCGCGCGAAGGCGGGGGCGACGAGCGGGGGATTGGCCGATGCGTCCTGCGGCGAGAGGGACGCGGCGATCGCCGAGGATCCCGCCCATGGGAAGCGACGGCGCAGCTCGTTGAGGTCGAACAGTTCGAGCGTCAGGCCCCATGGCTCGGCATCTTTCGCGTAGGTCTCCATGTCGCTGACCGAATCGACATCGAAGACCAAGCGAAGATGGCCGGTCACGCGAAATTCGAGATTTTCGCCAAGCAGCCTTTCAGCGTCGCCCCAAAGCGCGCGCGAATGATGAGCGAGGGGCAGTTGTGGCAGAAATCGACCCTGGCGGCGGATATTGCCGAAACTCGCCCCGGTCGCGGCCCGGCCGACCTGGTGCCGCTCGATCAAGGTCGAGTGGATCCCGCGACGGGCCAGATAGAAGGCCGTCGTTGTGCCCATCAAACCACCGCCAATGATGACGACTTGCATACCAGCCTCTTCTCACTGATTCCCATGGACCAGCCTGCCGAGCGCAGGTTCCGCTGTCCAATTGCGGTTGCGTCCTTTCTCATAAGGGCGCCTTATGCCGCAATGTCATTGCGATGAGGCTGGAGAAGCGCCATGCGGGCACGTCAGCTCGAGGTTTTTTGTGCCGTCATGCGGACGGGAACCGTGACCGAAGCCGCTGCGACGCTGAATACCTCGCAGCCGGCTCTCAGCCAGATCCTGTTGCATGCGGAAGACGAACTCGGCTTCCGCCTGTTCGAGCGGGTTAAGGGCCGTCTCGTTCCGACACCGGCCGCAGAAGAGCTTTACCCTGAGGCCGAGCGGGTCTTTGCGGAGCTCGACGCGCTGCGCCGCCGCACCGAGGACATGCGGAAGGGGCGGGTGGGGCTGGTCCGCCTCGGATCCTCCGCGCCGCCGGCCATGAGCCTGATCCCGGGGGCGATGCGGCGGTTTCGCGCCGATCGTCCCGATGTGACGGTCCGCTCGATGATCGCGCCGGTCGAGGTTCTCGGCCCCATGCTGCTCGCCGGCGACGTGGAGATCGCCGTGGCCATGGACGATACGCCCCGACCCGGCCTCAATTGCGAAACCGTCGGCCGCTCCGGTCTCGTCTGCATCATGCCCGAAGGCCATCGGCTCACCCGCTGCGCGACCGTGGACCTCCAGGCCTTGCAGGATTGGCCGCTGATCTCCTACCGTCCGTCCTCGCGACCCGGCCGCGACCTCAGCCGGATGGCGGCCGCAGCCGGACGCAGCTATCGGCCGGACATCGAGATCGACGTCTCCTTGTCGGCCGTCACCTTCGTTCAAGAGAACCTCGGTGTGGCACTGGTCGATGGCCTTTTGCCGTGGCGCCAGTTCAAAGGCATCCAAGCGCGGCCTTTTGCATCGGACTTCGATCTTCCGGTGGCGCTGCTGACGCGCGCCGACCGGGCGCTGTCGCCGGCGTCGGACCGGCTGCGCACCCATTTGCGCGACGTTTGCGCGGCGCTTCTTGGATCCGCTCCATAAGTTCAGCCTATGCGATGCGGTCTCATCCGACTTGGACATCCGCCGATGCGCGTCGGCAACATCGCGGCGAGTTTGCAAAGGCGGTGTGATGAGCTGGAAGATCGGCGTCGATATCGGCGGAACCTTCATCGATTTCTGTGCGCTTGAACAGAAGACGCAGCGCTTGGTGACCCTCAAGGTCCTGACGACCCCGGACGACCCGGGCCGGGAGCTGCTTGCGGGGATCGACCGGCTGGCCGAGCGGGAGGGTATCGCGCCGGAAGCGGTCGACACCTTCGTTCATGGAACCACCGTCGGGATCAACACGGTGATCCAGCGCAAGGGCGCCCGCCTCGCCATGATCACCAATCGCGGCTTCGAGGACGTCGTCGAATTGGCGCGCTTGCGGCTGCCGGACATGTATTCCTTGTTCTGCAGCCAACCCGATCCGCTGATTTCGCGCGACATGATCTTCGGCATTTCCGGTCGTATGCTCGCCGACGGCGGGGAGGGGGCGCCGATCGACCTGTCGGAGTTGCCGGCGATCGTCGAGGCGGCGAGGGCCAAGGGCGCCGAGGGCTTCGTCGTCGCGCTGCTGCATTCCTATGTGGCGCCAGCCCATGAGCGGGCGGTGCGGTCCGAATTGCGGCGTTTGGCGCCGGATCTCTTCGCCTTCGCGTCCTGCGACGTCTGGCCGGTGATCCGCGAATATGAGCGGTCGGTGACGACGATCCTCAACGGTTACGTTCATCCCCGCGTCGCCCGCTATGTCGATGGACTGGAAGCGGCTCTCGCCACGCGCAAGGTTCCGGCGCGCCCGCTGCTCACCAAGTCGAACGGCGGCCTGATGAATGCCGCCGAGGGCAAGACGGCCTGCGTCAACATGCTGCTTTCCGGCACCGCCTCTGGGGTGATCGGCGCGGCCTATCTCGCAAGGCAGGCCGGCATCAAGAACGTCCTGACGCTCGACATCGGCGGCACCTCGGCGGATCTCGCCTTGATCATCGACGGCGAGCCGCAATTTGGCACCGGTGAGCCTGTCGGCGAATTTCCCCTCTATATTCCGTCCGTCTCGGTCAGTTCGATCGGGATCGGGGGCGGCTCGATCGCGCAGGTGGACGAATTCGGGGTTTTGAAGGTCGGACCGCAAAGTGCCGGCTCTGTGCCCGGACCCGCCTGTTACGGGCGCGGCGGCCAGGACGCGACGATCACCGACGCCATGGCCGTCCTCGGCCATATCGGTCAGCTTCCGATGGCCTATGGCCAGCTAACCGTCGACCGGGAGCGGGCGAACGCGGCCGTCGGCTTGCTTGCGCAGCGCCTTGGAAAGAGCCTCGAGGACACGGCCGAGTCGATCCTGCGGATCGCCGTCTCCGAGATGTTCGTCGAGGTCGAGAAGCTGGTGTCGCGTCATGGCGTCGATCTGGCGGATTTCACCTTGATGCCGTTTGGCGGCGGCGGCCCGATGCTTGGCTGCTTCCTGGCCAAGGAAATCGGCGTCTCCCGTATCGTCGCGCCGCGGCGTCCGGGTGTCGTCAGCGCGCTGGGCGGGCTCGTGGCGGATCTGAAGGGCGACTTTATCCGCACTGTCCTTTGCCCTTGCGATGACGAGGCTCTGGCGGGCCTGCGCGGGCACTTGCACGATCTGACGGCCGAAGGGGAGGCGTGGCTGCGCGACGGGCAGGGGTTTGAGGGCTCGATTCGAACAGTGCTTTCCGCGGATATGCGCTATGCGGGGCAGTCCTTCGAGATCGAGGTTGCGCTCGAACGGGACTGGATCGTGCGCGGCGACATCGCTGCCATTCGCCGGGCCTACCACCACCGCCATCTGTCGGTTTACGACTTCGACGATCCCGCCGGTGCCATCGAGGTGGTGAATCTGCGGCTGGTCGCGATCGGTGAGGGGGATCGTGTCAGCTTCGCAGCGGTGCCGCAAATCCCGAATGTCCCGGAGCCGGCGCTCAGCGTTGAAATCCATCTCGATGGCGCAGCGCGACCGGTTCCGCTCTATCGCCGGGAGGCGCTGGACGCTGGTGCGTGCTTTTCGGGTCCGGCGATCGTCGCGCAGGAGGACACGACGCTCGCCATTCCGTTCGGATTTGCGGCCCATGTGGACGGGTTTCTCAACATCCATCTCGAAGTGCAGGAGCCGACAGAATGATCGATGTCGTCACGCTTCAGGTCCTCGCCAACCACAGCCGCGCCGCGAGTGAAAATATGGCGCGGACGTTGTTTCGCACCGCGCATTCGGCCTTCGTCAAGGAAACCCAGGACTTCACCGTGATGCTGCTCGATCCGGCCGGGCGAACCTTCGCGGTTCCTCTGGATCTGGGCGCGACTTGGTATCCGGGGCTCACTTATGACCGAGCCATCGCGATGGTCGAGGATTACCGGCCGGGGGACGTCGCCTTCACCAACGATCCCTATAGCGGCTATCTCGCCACCCATGCGCCCGACACCCATCTGTGGAAGCCGATTTTTCACGCCGGCAAGATCATCGCCTATGCCGCCGGCCATATCCATAACACCGACATGGGCGGCGCCGTGCCCGCATCGCTGTCGCGCTCGCTGACGGAGATCTATCAGGAGGGATTGCGCTTTGCGCCGATGAAGCTTTTGCGAGACGGCGTCTTTGACGATCAGATCCTCTCCATCATGGCGACGAATGTGCGCAAGCCCGATCTCAACATCGGCGACATCAAGGCGCTGGTGGGCGCGCTCAATACCGGCGAGCGCAAGGTGCTTGCCATGGTCGAAAAATTCGGCCTCGCGGCCTTCGAGGACGGTCTGAAGGGGCTGCTGGATTATGCCGAGGCCCAGGCCAGGAGCGTTCTTTCAGACATTCCTGACGGGCGCTACGTCTTTTCCGACTATGCCGATGAGGACAGCATCGAGGGCAATCCCTGCCGGCTGCATCTGACCCTGACCATCGACAAGGACGAGGCGGTGCTCGACTTCACCGGCTCGGACCCGCAGCTTGCCTCCAGCCTCAACGTGCCGACCGGTGGCGATCCGCGCCACACCCTGCTGCTCGTCGGCGTCTATTACGTCCTCTCCACGCTGAAGCCGGGCATTCTGCTCAATCAGGGCCTGACGCGGCCCTTCACCTGCATCGCGCCCGAAGGCACGGTCCTTAATCCGCAATTCCCCGCCGCCGTCGGCATGCGTAGCCTCACCTGCGCAAGGCTGCGCTCGGTGATCTTCGGTGCGTTTTCGCAGGCTGTGCCGGAGCGCATGCCCGCCGCGCCCGCCGGCAACAACTGCATCGTCAACGTCATGACCACCGACGAACGTCGCAAGCGGACGATTATCGCGGCGGTGAACCCAGTCGTCGGCGGTGGCGGCGCGATGCCGCATCGCGACGGCACTAACGGCTCGGGGGCGGACGCGGCCTATCTGAAAAACACTCCGATCGAGATTACGGAGGCCGAGACGCCGATTCAGTTTGTTCGCTATGGCCTGAAGCCGGACAGCGGCGGAGCCGGGCGCTGGCGTGGCGGTCTGGCCACCGAGATGGCGTTCAAGGTGTTTGCGCCGGACAGCCGCATTACCGCCCGCAACCGCGACCGTTCGCTGTTTCGGCCCTGGGGCGTTCTTGGCGGCCGTGCGGCGGGCCTGTCCGACATGGTGGTCAATCCCGGTGAGCCCCACGAACGGCGCCTCGGAAACACCGACATCGCCGTTCTCCAGCCGGGGGATGTCCTGTCGATCCACTCGGCCGGCGGCGGCGGGCGCGGCGATCCGTACGACCGCGAGCCATGGCGCGTCGCCCTCGATGTCGCGCGCGGCTATATCGGCGAACAGGCCGCCCGCGACGATTATGGCGTGGTGATCCGCAACGGCCTCGTCGACGAGGCCGCGAGCCAGGCGTTGCGCGCGCAACGGGCGGGCGGCCGGACAACGGCGCATTTCCACTTTGGGCCGGAGCGGGACAGCTTTGAGCAAAGCTGGACCATGGATGCCTATGAGGCGCTGACGCAAATCCTCATGGCATTACCGGTTCATTGGCGCTTTTTCGTCAAGACCGAGATCTTCGCGGCCCGGCGCCAAGGCGGCGGTGCGGCAATGCCGGTGGGCGAGGCGTTCGAGATCATCCGCCGGCGATTCCCGCAGATTCCGCCGATCACAGCGCCCGCCTCATCCGCTCGCTGAGCGCAGCATCTGCGTCAATCTGCCAAATTTGTCATTCGATGCGACGGTCGGGCGAAGCTGGAGATTGGACGGCCATCGCGATCCCTCGGCAAGGCCGATTGGCCCGGCCTTGCCGCGCTGCACAGCAAAATGTTGCAGGTCCAACATTTTGTGTTGTATATCGGACGAAAATCAAAGCTGGGCCAGTCTTCCGATGTATGACGACGACTTCCTCGACCATCTGCAGGCGGGCCTCATACCGCTTTTGCCATGCTGGGGGCTGGCAGAGGGGGCCGAGGTCAAACTGCTGACGATCTCGGAAAACGCGACGTTCCTGGCGAGCGATCCGCGTGGCACGCGGCGGGTGTTGCGCGTGCATCGTCCGGGCTATCATCGCCGCGACGAGATCCTCTCCGAACTGGCCTGGATCTCGGCACTTATCGCCGACGGCGTGGTGGAGACGCCGCGGCCGGTCGAGCGGGGGGATCAAGGCGGATTGATCGCCGAGCTCGCCCATGGCGCCGAAACCCGCGAGGTCGTCGCCTTCGAATTCATGTCCGGGCGGGAACCGACGCCCGCAGCGGGCTTGGTGCCCTGGTTTGAGCGGCTCGGCGGCATCACCGCCCGGCTGCACCTCCATGCGCGAAACTGGACGCAGCCGAAGGGGTTCTCGCGCAAGATATGGGATTTTGAGTCGATGCTCGGCAGCCGCCCGCTCTGGGGCGACTGGCGGGCGGCGATCGGCCTTGAGCCGGCCCAAGAGGCGTTGCTGGAGCGCACGGCCGCAAGGCTGCGGGATCGCCTCGACGGCTATGGCAAGGGCGAGCGTTTCGGCCTGGTCCACGCCGACCTGCGGCTTGCCAACCTCCTTGTCGAGGGCGACCGGCTTGGCGTCATCGACTTCGACGACTGCGGTTTCTCGTGGTTCATGTATGACTTCGCCGCGGCGATCAGCTTCATCGAGATGGATCCGGTCGTGCCGGAGCTGATGGCGGCGTGGATCGCAGGCTACCGGCGCGTGGCGCCACTCTCGGCGCAGGACGAGGCCATGCTGCCGATCTTCGTCATGTTGCGCCGAATGCTGCTCACCGCCTGGCTCGCGTCGCATTCAGAAACCCCGACGGCACAAGAGCTCGGCCATAGCTACACGGCCGGCACCGCCGAACTCGCCGAGGCGTTTCTCAGCCGCGAGGGCTGACGGCCCGGGCGCCGCCAGGCGACGATTTCCATGGAGACACGATCATGTCCGCATCGAAGCCGATCCTGGCGCTGAACGCCTTTGATGCCAGCGAGGCGGAAGAGCTGGAGGGGCGCACGGCTGAGATGGTCGCCCGACGCCGAGAAACAGCCGGAGCCTCCTCGGTGCTGTTTTACCAAGAGCCGATCGAGATGGTGCGGGCGCGTGGCGTGTTCATGTTCGACGCCGACGGCAACCGCTATCTCGACGTTTACAACAACGTCCCCTCCGTCGGGCATTGCCACCCGCATGTGGTCGAAGCCATCGTCCGGCAGAGCGAGCGGCTGTCGATCCACACCCGCTACCTCAACGAGACCGTCCAGGCCTATGCCGAGAGGTTGCTCGCGACGCTGCCGCCGTCGATCTCGCAATTGGTGATGACGTGTACCGGCTCGGAGAGCAACGACCTCGCGCTGCGGCTCGCCGAGGCGACGACGGGTGCACGGGGCGTCATCGTGACCGAGACCGCCTATCACGGCAATACGGCGCTCACCACCGAGGTTTCGCCGTCCTCGCTCAAGGGCGGGTCGATCCCGTCGCATATCCGCACGCTGCCGCTTCCGGCGGAGCGGGCGGGCGACGGGCCGGGCGACCTCGCGGAGCGCTTCGCCGCATCGGTGAGGGCCGCGATTGTTAGTCTCAAGGCGGATGGCCACGGGCTGGCCGGAATGATCGTCGACTCGATTTTCTCCTCGGACGGGGTCTTCGCTGACCCGCCGGGTTTTCTCAAACCGGCGGTCGAAGCGGTTCAAGCGGCCGGCGGCGTCTTCATCGCCGACGAGGTGCAGCCGGGCTTCGGGCGCACGGGAACAGCGCTTTGGGGTTTCGCCCGGCACGGCGTGACGCCCGACATCGTCACCTTTGGCAAGCCGATGGGCAACGGTTATCCGATGGGAGGCGTCGCCACCCGTCCCGGCCTCCTCGACCGCTTCTGCGACAGTGTCGGCTATTTCAACACCTTCGGCGGTAACACGGTCGCCGCCGCGGCCGGACAGGCGGTGCTGGACGTTATCGAGCGCGAGGGGTTGCTGGCCAATGCCGAGGCAGTCGGCGCGCATCTTCGCGGCGGCCTTCGCGAACTGGCTGGGCGCCACCCGGAGATCGGGGCGGTGCGCGGCGCAGGCCTCTTCGTCGGCCTCGACGTCGTTGGCCGGGACAGCGGTGCCCCGGATCCGGAAGGGGCGATCCGGGCGATCAACGGCCTGCGCCGCCGGCACGTCCTTGTTGGCGCGGCAGGCCCCTTCGGGCATACGCTGAAGATCCGCCCGCCGCTCTGTTTCGAGCGCCAGCATGTCGATCTCTTCGTCGAGACGCTCGACGCGGTTCTGACAGGAGACGTCCGCGCCTGACGCGATCAGGATCTGCCGGACGCCGCCGGTGCTCCGGCTGGGGCTCGGCCGGGTCCGAATCTCACCCCATGGCCTCGAGCGCGTCGAGCGATTCCGGCAGAATCTGGCCGCCGTCGACGACGAGGCTCTGGCCGGTGATGTAGGCGGCTTCTTCGGTCGCGAAGAACAGGGCCGCATTGGCGATGTCAGTCACCGTTCCGAGCCGCTTCATCGGCACCGAGGCGGCCATCTTCGCTTCGTAGTCGGGGCCGAGATCGGCCAGGCCCTCGGTGGCGATATTGCCCGGCAGAACGGCGTTGACCGTGATGTTCCAGGGCGCGAGCTCGATTGCCGCCGTCCGCATGAAGCCGAGCTGGCCGGCCTTGCTGGCGCCGTAATGCGACCAGCCGGGATAGCCGGTGACCGGACCGGTGATCGAGGAGGTGAGGACGATGCGACCGCTCTGCTGCCGCTTCATTGCCGGCAGGCAGGCCGACACGGACAGGAACGTTCCCTTGAGATTGGTGCCCATCACCTGGTCGAAATCGGCGGCGGTCATCTCACCGAGCTTGGCCGAGGGAAAGACGCCGGCATTGGCACAGAGGAGATCAATCGCGCCGTAGCGCTCCAGTGCCGCCTTGGCCATCGCGCCGGCGTCAGTCTCGTCGGCCACATCCGCCGCGAAGCCGCTGGCATTGCCGCCAATCTCCGCTGCGACCTTTGCCGCCTCGGCTTCGCGGCGCGAGACCACCAGAACGTTGAGTCCCACCTCGGCGAGGCGCCGTGCGATGCCGCGTCCGATCCCCCGGCTCGCCCCGGTCACGATAGCGGTCTTTCCCTTGAGCGATGTGTACATCCGTCGTCTTCCTTCTTCGGTCTGAGGGTTCATGACACCCGGCGCTGGTCGTGGTGCCCATCGGGGCGCATCCACGATCGGTGCTGCATGACCAAGGCAGTCACCCACTTTGGCATGAGTTTCGCTTGCTGCTTCGTGAGGCAGTTCGACGAAGTGCCCTCGACAGCATCATTCCTCTTGACGCATCGCAAAAAAATGTTGTGAAGTCCACATTACGGCCTTCGATACGCAACATCAAATGCCGCACATGCCAAATTCTCGTGGCCCAGTTGGAGCCGCGCGCTGTGACGGAGACGATCGACGATGACGCATTTCAACCGACGCGATGCCTTGAAAATCCTCGGCGCAGGTGCGCTTGCGACCAGTGGAGCGCTGGCGTTTCCGGGGGCGGCTTTCGCGGCCCGCGACAAGGAGATGAACATCCTGTGCTGGGAGGGCTACAACTCGGCGCAGGTGCTCGACCCGTTCCGCGAAAAGGAGGGCGCCACGGTGAAGGCCGAGAGCCTCACCAACGACCCGACGATGATCAACCGGCTGCGCTCCGGCGAGATCAAGGTCTGGGATCTGATCAACGTGAACAATCCTTGGGCACGCAAGATCATGTATCCGGAAAAGCTGATCAAGCCGCTGCCGAAGGACGTGTTCATGCCGTTCTTCGACAAGATGCTGCCGCAGTTCCATCCGCCCTACAAGTGGGCGATGAGCGACGACGGCAGCGAATTGCTCGGCATGACCCAGCGCTTCGGGCCCTACAGCTTTGTCGTCAACACCAAGAAGATCAGCCGCAAGACCGCCGAAGAGACCGGCTGGGACCTGTTCAACGATCCGAGCCTTGCCGGCAAGTACGGGATTCTCGAATCCGACGACTGGAACGTCTTCAATATCTTCCTGGTTGCCGGCATCGATCCTTTCAAGACGCATACGCCAGAGGAAATGAAGACGTTCTCCGATACCGCGCTGAAGGTCTTCAAGGGCGCCCGCGTCATCGGTGACATCGCGACGATGAATCAGGCGCTCGTCTCCGGCGAGATCGATCTGCACCTGACCGGCGGTACCTACTCGGTCTCACCAGCCCGGGCCGACGGTTTCCCCGAGATGCGGGCGATTACGCCGCTGAAGGGCCCGATGAACGGCAAGGGCGGCGTCTCCTGGATTGAGGTGACCTCGACCGTCAACAATCCGAACCTCTCGCCTTTGGCGGTGGAATTCCTCAAATATGTCCAGGATCCGAAGGTGGCGCACACCGTCGCGTTTGCCGAAGGCACCTTCAATCCGGTGGCTCAGATGGGCAACAAGGCCTGCTTCGATCTCTTCACCAAGGACGAACTCGATGCGATCCAGTGGGACAGCCTGGAGGAGGAGATGGCCCGCTCGGTCGAATACGACATCGTGCCGGACTACGAGAAGGCGCTCGACCTGATGAACAACGCCAAGCGTCAACGCAGCTGAGGCCGCGGGCATGGTCGCGGGACGGATGCGCCGTTCCGGCAAGAGACCGTGCAAGGCTTGAACAAAACAGCGCCATCGGCCGGGGCGGCATGCTCCGGCGGCGCCTCCCGCATCGAGAGCGCAATGCGATGAACTCCAATCGCCATTCCGCTCCCAGCCCTTGTTTTGCCGCATGATGTGATCCGAAAAGTCGTGCAACTTTTCGCATCACATCATGCTCTAGGATCACGATCCGATGAACATGACCTGGACCAACGAGCCCGACCGGCAACAGACAGGCACCGCGACCATGGCGAAGCCAGCCCTGCCGGTCCTCCAGCTTGTCGGCGTCTCCAAACGCTTCGACGGTTTTACCGCCGTTGACGACATCTCGCTCGATATCCGCGAGGGAGAGTTCCTGACGATTGTCGGTCCCTCCGGCTCCGGCAAGACGACGCTTCTTCGCATGCTGGCGGGTCTGGAGCAGCCGTCGGACGGCAACATCACCCTGCGTGGCACTCTGATCAACGACCTGCCCCCGCGCGCCCGCCCGACCTGCCTCGTCTTCCAATCGCTGGCGTTGTTCCCGCACATGACCGTCGGCCGCAATGTCGAGTTTCCGCTGAAGGCCAAGGGCGTGGCCGCGGCAATCCGCAAGGAGCGCGCGCTGGAACTGCTGCGCATGGTGCGGCTGCCGGAGAGCTATTACGGCAAGAACGTCATGACCTGTTCGGGCGGCGAGCGCCAGCGCGTCGCACTCGCCCGGGCTTTCGCCTATGACCCCGACGTCCTGTTCTTCGACGAGCCGCTGTCGGCGCTCGACTACAAGCTGAAGAAGCTTCTGGAAAAGGAGCTGAAGGACCTTCATAAGGAATCTGGCAAGACCTTCGTCTACATCACCCATTCCCTGGAAGAAGCGATGGTGATGTCCGACCGGATCGGCGTCATGCGCGCCGGCAAGCTTGTCCAGGTCGGCAGTCCCGAGGCGATCTATGGCGCGCCCCAGACCCGGTTCGTTGCCGAATTCCTCGGCGAGGTGAACGTTTTTGGCGCCAGTCTCGAGGGGACAGGCTGGGTGGCGGAGACGAGCGGGGAGCCGATCCGTCTGGTGCTGCCAAAACCCCTGGCTGGGGCATCAAAGGCGGCGGTGGTGGTGCGGCCGGAATATATGAAATTCCTCGCCGATCCCGGCGATGCCGACAACGCGGTTCGCGGCGTCATTTACAACGAATACTCGCTCGGCTCGCGCATCCAGTATCAGGTGCGCGCCGGCGATCGGGTGTTCCTGGTCGAGATGTCGCGCGCTCAGGCCCGCCCCGGGGCCGGCAGCGGCGAGGTGCTGATCGGATGGAACGCCGCGGACGCGATCGTCGTGGAGGCTTGAACGATGAGCGATGCAACACTGCCGGTCGTCGACGCGGAATCGCAGCCGGCAAGCCGGTTGACGCGATGGCGGGGGCTCAGACTTTCCACCGGTGCGCGATGCGCCAGCCCCGTCGCCTTGTTCATGGCGCTCGGCTTCCTGGCCCCGCTCATAACGGTAATCGGCTTTGCCTTTGCCACGCCGCGCACATTCGCCGTCTTCAAGAGCTTCACGCTTCAAAATTTTGCCGAGATCTTCGATCCTGCCGATACCGTCTGGATGTCCTTCGCCTGGTCTCTGGCGCTCGCCTTTGCGACCGTGGTCGTCCTCCTCGTCATCTGCTACCCGATCGCCTACGGCTTGGTTCGGGTCTTCGGCCGCTGGTCCGCATTAATCAGCATCGCCTTCGTCTTCCCGTTGTTCATCTCCGAAAACGTCCGGCTCTACGGGTGGACACTGTTCTTCATCAATCACGGCGTGCTCGACGGGCTTTTGCAGGAAATTGGCCTATCGGCGCCGGATGTGCTGTTTTCGCCGGCGATCACCCTGTTCGGCATGGTCTATACTTATCTGTCGTTCATGCTGTTTCCGATGACGCTCGGCCTGTCGATGGTGCCCGGCGATCTGATCGAGGCGGCCCGCGACTTTGGCGCCAGCCGACTGATGATCTGGCGCGAGATCGAGCTGCCCCTGGCCATGCCCGGCATCCTGATCGGCGCGTTGCTGACCTTCGTGCTCGCGGCCGGGGCCGTGGCCGAGGCGAAGATCCTCGGCGGTCAGTCGGTGATCATGATCAGCCACGACATCGAAATCGCCTTCACCTATTCGCAGAACTGGCCGCGGGGTTCGGCTCTCGCCGTGCTCTTGATGATCGTCATCGCTGGGCTGTCGATGACCCTGATGGCGCGACTCGATCTCGATCGTATTCTTGGCCGGAGGTGAGGTGGATGGATACGACGCGTCCGCGCCGCACGCATTCATTGATTTGGGTTTGGACCCTGTTCGTCGCGCTGGTGGTCTATCTGCCGGTCGTCTGCGGAGCGCTGGCGGGCCTGTCGAAGGGCCGCTATTTTCTCTTCCCAATCAGAGCCTTTTCCTTCGAATGGTGGCAGAAGACGCTCGATTCCCTTGAAATCCAGCGGATCGTCGAGAACTCGATTCTGATCGCGCTGATCGTCACCGTCGTCTCGCTGGCGCTCGCCTTTTTCGGCGCGCTCGCCTTCGCCCGGTACGATTGGCGCGGGCGGCGGCTTTATCAGAAGCTGCTGCTGCTGCCGATCTTCTTCCCGCAGCCGGTGCTCGGCCTGGCGCTGCTCTTGTGGTTCAACACGCTCGGCATTCAGCCGAGCTGGCACACGGCGATCGTCGCTCATCTCGTCTGGATCGTGCCGGTGGTTACACTCGTGATCGCGATCCAGGTCTACGGCTTCGATCCGGCGATGGAGGAAGCGGCCGCCGATCTCGGCGCTAGCCGCTGGATGATCCTTCGGGACGTCACCCTGCCGATCCTGTGGCCCGGCATCTGGTCGGGCGCGCTGTTTGCCTTTCTTTTGTCCTGGGGCAATTTTCCGCTGTCGCTCTACACGGCGGGAGCAGATTCCACGGTGCCGAAATGGCTCTATTCGAAGATGGTCGCCGGCTACACGCCGATGGTCCCCGCGCTCGGAACGATGAGCACGCTGGCCGCCGCGACCCTGCTCCTGCTCGGCGGCGCGATCGCCGGCTTCGTCAGAGCGCGCCGCAACCGCTGAGCGTTGGGCCGTTCAGCCAACCGCAACCGTCACGCGGTGGCGGTCCATCGCGGCCTTCAACTGCCCGGCGGGCGCCGTGTCGCTGACAAGCGCGTCGATCTGCTTCCAGGCTCCGTAGCGGGCAGGGAATACCCGGTCGAACTTGGAGTGGTCGGCGACGACGACCGATCGTGCCGAACGGGCGAGCATGGCGCTGTAGACCGCACCGGCATCGAGCAGGGCATCCGTCGGTCCCTCCTCGGTCAGGCCGCTCGCCCCGAGCACCGCGGCGTCGGCAAAGAAGGTGTCGAGGAAGCTGACGGTGTGGACGCCGACCGTCGCGCCTTCGGTCCCGTGATAGGCGCCGGGGGCGATCAGTGTCGAGATCGTCGGATTGAGCGCCAGCACCGTCGCCACGCCGAAGGAATGGGTGATGACGGTGATGTTCGTCCGCTCCACCGCAAGGCGTCGGGCCACATGCACCGTGGTCGAGCCCGAGCCGATCATGATGACGTTGGCCGAGGCGAGAAGCGGCATGGCCCGCCGCGCGATCCGTTCGCGCTCCGGCACGAGCAGCGCGTGACGCTCGGCAACCGAGGGTTCTGTTCCAAGTGCGCGGATCGCCCCGCCATAGGTGCGGCTGAGCTGGCCCTGCCGATTGAGTTCGTCGAGATCCCGCCGGATCGTCTCGGTGGATACGTTGAGACGCTCCGCCAGTTCGGCGATGCGCAGGCTCGGCGAGACATTCAGCTCGGCGAGGATCTGCGACTGGCGGTTGGATTTGCTGACTCTCATCGCGGGTTGAGCCTCGTTGCGAAACGACATCGTGGATAGAGTGTCCCGCAAGGGATTGCCAGCTGTTCGGTCCCGTTGACGCGGGAACGGGCTTTTTGTGCGAGACGGGCCGTCAGGCCAGCGCGGGCGGCCTCATAGCCTTGCCATTGCCGCGAGGACATCGTTGGTCAGGCTGCGGATATGGGTCTGCATGGCGCTCCGCGCCGTGGTCGGATCGCCTGAGCGGATCGCGTCGATGATCGCGATGTGCTCCTCGGTATCGGGGCGGAAGCGAGATGGCAGCCCCGAGAGTTCATAGAGGCGCGTGGTCACGCGCAGCGACGCTATCACCTGAGCCATCACCTCGTTGCCGGACGCGTCGGCGATCATGTCGTGCAGCTTTTCGTCTGCCGCCCAATGGATTTCGGCCGGAACGTTCGGGTCGTCCCGCAGCGCCAGCATCGCTGTTTCGACCGTGGCCAGTGCTGCGGCATCGATCACCTGGACGGCGGCGGCAATCGCCTCGCCCTCCAGAAGTTCACGCAGCCGCATGCTCTGGAAATATTCGCGGTTGGAGACGAGCCTCACCCGAAAGGGCTGGTTCATCTCCTTTTGGATGAGGCCGGTGTTCTGCAAGAGGAACATCGCCTCGCGCACCGGCGTGCGGGAGAAGCCGAGCTCGGCCGCGAGCTTTTCTTCCGACAGGATGTCGCCGCCGGCCAATTGGCGCTCCATGATCATCGCCCGGATCACGCTATAGGCTTTGCGGCCGAGGTTCTCGCCGTCGCCCGGTGCCTTCCTGCGCCGCTCGCCAGCGCCTTTGTCGCCGCCCATTGTGCTGCTTCGAGCCATTATCGTCTCCAGCCAATCCGTTGAGGACGCCAACGCGTTGCGCCAGCGTCGCGGTCCGCAGCCGGTCGAATCCGGCTTTCGAAAAGCCCCGCCGCGCGCAGACGGCGCGCCGCACCCGGTGAAAGGGCGCAAGCCTGTCTGCGGATGCGAGGCCAGCCGCGCCGGCGCTGCCCGGCCATCGGCCTTTGCGCCGGCCTGGCCCGAGCCATGGGCCGCGTCGATGTCTTCGCCGATGGTGTCATGGTGCGGCTGTTCAGTGCTTGAGGATTTTGGCGAGGAACTGAGCGGCGCGCGGCGAACGCTCGGTGGTGAAGAAGTCTTCACCCGAGCAGTCCTCGATGATCTCGCCCTTGTCCATGAAGACGACCTTGTTTGCCACCTTGCGGGCAAAGCCCATCTCGTGGGTGACGCAGACCATGGTCATGCCCTCCTCGGCAAGTTCGACCATGACATCGAGCACCTCATTGATCATCTCTGGATCGAGGGCCGAGGTCGGTTCGTCGAACAGCATGGCGATGGGATCCATCACCAGAGCCCGCGCGATCGCGACGCGCTGCTGCTGGCCGCCCGAGAGATGGATCGGATATTTGGGGGCCTGATCGGCAAGGCCAACCCGCTCGAGCAGTGCCTCGGCCTTGGCCTTGGCTTCCGCCTTCGAGCGGCCGAGCACCTTGCGCTGAGCGAGCGTCAGATTGTCGATGATCGACAGATGCGGGAACAATTCGAAATTCTGAAACACCATTCCGGTCTTCGCCCGCAACTTGGTGAGATCGGTTTCCGCCGCCCAAACGTCGGTTCCTGCGACCTCGATGCGGCCAGAATCGATCGGTTCGAGGCCGTTGATGGTCTTGATCAGCGTCGATTTGCCGGAGCCGGACGGGCCGCAGACGACGACGACCTCGCCACGCTCCACCTGCGTCGAGCAGTTCTTCAGAACCTCGAACTTGCCGAATGTCTTCGAGACCTTGTCGAGGATGATCATCGGCGACTCCCATCAAAGCGTGAAATCAAATAGGGCGAGACGTCGAGGCTGGTGCTCCCGGTAATGACAAGCTCGCGGGTGAGCCGCGCGACGGCGGGTGCCAGCGTGTAGCCGTTGGAGGTCACGCAATTATAGAAGCCGGAGCGGCCGGGAGCCTCGCCGAGGATCGGGGCGCCGTCGATATTGACGTTCATTCCGGCCCAGCTGCGCAGGACATTGAGCCCGGCAATCTGCGGCACCACGCGCTGGGCGACCCAGAGATTGCCCTCGAGGCTGTCGAGCACGGTCGTATTCAGCCGCTGATGCTCGGCGTAGCGCGCGGGCCACGCGCCGCCGATGAGGAGGCCGCCGGTCGATAGTTGCTTGAGGCTGAGGTGGCGGTCGGCATGCGCGACGAGTTGTGTCATGAGCGGTGGCGCGCGCTCGGTGGTGATCATCTGCAGAGGCGCGCTATAGACGGGAAGGTCGAGGCCGACCATGGCGCCGATCTCGCGGGCCCACGGGCCGGCGGCGTTGATCACGATGCCGGCCCGGATCGTGCCGCGCGACGTTGTCAGCCGCCAGCAACCGCCGCTTCGCTCGATCGCCGTGACATTGGTGCCACGCTCGGCGCGGCCGCCCGCTGCTTTCGCCGCCTCGAAGGTGCGATAGGTCGCCGTCAGCGGATTGATCTTGCCTTCCTGCGCGACGTATTCGGCACCGATCAGATCCTCCGACAGGGCCGGAGCCAGCGCGCGCAGTTCGGCCCGGCCGAGGATCTCCGCCGCAATCCCGTAACGGCGCTCGACTTTTGCTTTGGCTTCGAGAAACGCCATGCCCGCGGGCGTTTCGGCGACCATCAATCCGCCGGTGACACGGATCTCGAAGTCGCCGCCGCAGGTTTGGGCGATCTCCTGCCAAAGCGTCACCGCAAAAGGCCCGAGTGGCAACGCCGCCGCCGCCGGCCCACCGCCGGCTTCCGCCTTGCTGCCGAAGTCGAAGGAAAGGAGCTGGACATGCAGGCTGCCGGCATTGGCGCCAGAGGCCTGGAGGTTGATGTCATCGCGTTCGATGAGGAGAACGTCGCGGCCCGCCCGCGCAAATTCAAAGGCAAGGCATACCCCCACCACGCCGCCGCCGATGACGGCGACCTCCACGTCCTTCTTGCCAAAGGGCGCCGCCGACGGCGCGCGGGCAAGGTTCGGCGATCCGGCGCGCTGATGGCCGCCCCATTCGGGCTTCTCGCGAGCCAGTGCTGCGGCCGGAAACGGCTTCACCGGCAGGCGTGGCGCGAATCCCTCGATCTCCCGTCGGCGCCCGGTTCGCGCCTCGATCAACCGGGCGGCGGTCGCGGCGCAATAGCGGGCCTGGCAGCGGCCCATGCCAAGCCGGGTGCGTCGCTTCAGCGTGCCGAGACTGTCCCAGCCGGCGTCGATCTCGGTGCGGATGCGGCCGAAAGTGAGGCCCTCGCAGCGGCAGAGGATGGCCTCGTCGGGAATGGCTGAAAGATCGGCGGGCGGCGCTGCGAAGAGGTTTTGGAGCGCATGCTGGAAGTGCCGTGCTCGCGTCACGCCGCGCCGCGCCCGACCGCAGTCCGGGAGGGGGCGGGCGAGGCCGAGCCGAGAAGCGGCATGGGCGCCGGCAATCGTGCCCATGCACTCGGCGACGCGGGCTCCGGCAACGAACGCGCCGTCACCGACGGCATAGACACCGGGAATGCTGGTTTCACCGACGTCGGATGTCGCGACGCAGGGCGTGCCGAGATGGCGCGGGTCGAATGCGGTCTGGCAGCCGAGAGCCCGGGCGATCTCTGTCGAAGCGACAAAGCCGTAGCCGAGACAGAGCGCGTCCGCGTCAATCGTGTAGGCTTTGGCCGCGTCCGGCCGACCTCCGGCGCCGAGTGGAGCGAGGGTGACGGCCGAAACTTGTCCGTCACCCTTTGCCGCGATCGCCGCGTGGCCCCAATCGATGGCGACGCCGCTTTTCGCGAGGATCGCATAATATTTCAGGCCCTCAGCCATCAGATCCGGTGCGGCGAGCATCGCTTTGGCAAGGCTTGGCAAGGCCGCGAAAGAGGGCCGCGCGGCCGCCTCGACGACGCCCGCCACCGTAATGCCGCGGGCGACGAGGTCTGCGGCGAGCTGCAGATTGAGCGGGCCATTGCCCGCGACGACGACTCGGCGGCCCGGTGACACGCCATAGGCGCGCGACAGGGTCTGTGCCGCACCCGTGGTCATGACCCCGGGCAGTGTCCAGCCCGGGATCGGGTAGGGGCGTTCATAGGCGCCGGTCGCGAGGATCAGCTTGCGGGGCCGGTATAAAACCGCCCGCCCGTCAATCAGCGCCAGGACTTCGTCGGGCCGGATCGCGCCCCAGACCAGCGCGCCTTGGAGCGGTGTGATGCCGGCCGCGGCCAGGCGGGCGAGGAGCCGGGCGCCATGCCGGAACTGGCGGTCGGTCGGGCGCTCGGCCCGCAGCGACGGCGCCAACGGCTTATCGTACTGGCCGCCCGGTTCGGGCCGTTCGTCCAGCACCGCGACCGTGGCACCGCGCCGGCCGGCCGCCAGCGCCGCTGCCATGCCGGCCGGACCGGCCCCAACGACGAGAATGTCGACGGTGACCTCCGGTCGCGGCGCGTCCTGCGGCTTGTCGGCGAGCGGCGCCAGGTGATCGGCCCGGGTTCCAGCCGGCTGCGACGATCGCACCACCTCACCGCCGGTGATCTTGGTGAGGCAAGCCCGTTGGCCGGCGCGGCCGTCGACGGTCAACACGCAATCGTAACAGGCGCCCATGCCGCAATAGAGGCCGCGCCAGCTTTCGTCCTCACTCCCGCCGACATCAAAGCGCCGAATCGCGGCGATGCCGTTCGCCGCCAGCGCGGCCGCGATCGTCTCGCCCGGCAGCGCCTTTAGGGGGCGTCCGTCGAAGCTGAACGTCACGGGAGCGGCTGCGGGTCGGACATTGGGACGAGGCAGACGCATCGGGTTCCGGGGTCTCGCGGCGGTCACTGTCGAGCTGACTCTAGCGTATAAGAATTTTCTTTGTATACAGAGAAAATATTTTTGTTATGTTCATCCTGAAAACAGCGTTGAAAGTCGGTTCATGACCCGAGCGCGCGGCACCTTCACCGTCCTCGTCACGCCGTTCACCCCGGACGGATCGGCCGTCGATGCCGCCAGCTTGCGGCGCTTGGTGAATTGGCAGATCGCGCAAGGGATCCATGGACTGATCCCGCTCGGCAGTACCGGGGAATTTCTGTCTTGTTCACGTGAAGAGCGGCAGGAGATCGTCGAAATCTGCATATCGGAGGCGGCGGGCAGGGTGCCGGTCTATGTCGGCACTGGCGCCGAGGCGACCTTCGACGCCGTGGAGCTCTCGCGTGAGGCGGAGGCGATGGGGGCCGACGGCGTCATGATCATCCCGCCGTTCTATTCCAGCCCGACCGAGGACGAGTTGTTCGAGCACTACCGCCGCATCGGCGAGGCGATCTCGATCCCGATCATGCTCTACAACAATCCAGCGACGGCGAATGTCGATCTGGTCCCGCGGATCGTCGAGCGGCTGAGCCGCATCGATGCGGTGCGTTCGATCAAGGAATCGACCCTCGAGGTGACGCGGGTGCGCGACATCATCGAGCTGTGCGGCGAACGGATCGACGTCTTCGCCGGTATTCTCGGCTATGAATCGTTCTGGCTCGGCGCGGTCGGCTGGGTGGCCGTTTGCTCGAATCTTTTGCCGAAGCAGTCGGCCGAGCTGTTCGATCTCGTCGATCAACGCTCGGACCGGGCGGGTGCGCTCGCACTCTATCGGAACATCCTGCCGGTCGTGCGATGGGTCGGCGGGCCACGCTACGTGTCGGCTTCGAAGGCGGGCCTGGCGATAATGGGACTGCCCGTCGGCGATCCACGTGCCCCGCGCCTGCCGCTTCCGCTAAGCGATCGGGCGGCTTTGCGAAAGACCCTGGCGAGCCTCTCGCTCGTCGGCAGCCTCGCGTGATTTGGGCTGGCCGTCTGGCCGGCCCCAACGACAGACGGGCCCGGATGCCCGCGCGACATGCGTGCAAGGGACGAAACGCTGACCTTTCACCGGGCCGTGACGGCCATCAGGAGACCAGCATGATCAGAACTCACGCCATCCTCGCCCTCGCCGGCGGCCTCGCATCCGGCCTCGTCTTCTCCATGGCGCCGGCGCTTGCCGCCGATTGCCAGCCGAAGATTCCAGCCGCGGATCTCGTTTTGGCCGGCAAGTTGACCATGTCGACCAACCCGACGCTGCCGCCGATGCAGTACGTCGATTCCGCGGGCAAGCTGAAGGGCATGCGCATCACCCTCGGCCGAGCAATCGCCAAGCGCCTGTGCCTTCAGCCGAACTACATCCGCATCGAGTTTTCGGCGATGATCCCGGGCCTTCAGGCCGGGCGCTGGGACATTATCAATACCGGCATCTTCTGGAACCCCGAGCGGGCCGCGATGATGAAGATGGTTCCTTACGAATCCCAGGCGATCTCGGTCTCGGTCCAGAAGGGCAATCCGGAAAAGATCACCAAGCCGGAGGATCTCGCCGGCAAGACCGTCGGTGTTGAGATCGGTGGGTTTGAGGAGGATAAGCTGAGAGCACTCGACAAAAAGCTTCAGGGCGAGGGCCTGAAGGCGATCGACATCCGCACCTTCGACAATTTCGCGCTTGCCTATCAGGCGCTCTCGGCTGGCCAGACCGACGCCACCGTCAGTATCGATCCGACGGCCGCCGAATACGCCAAGCGGGGCGATTTCGATCGCGCTCTGTCAGGCCTGTTCCCCACGCCGGTCGCGCTCGCCATGAAGAACGAGACGCTGGCCACCGCGGTCGTCGGGGTGCTCAACGACATGATGAAGGATGGCAGCTACCAGAAGCTGATGGCCCAATACGGCCTTCTCGCCAACACCAAGCCCTTCGCCTTGCGCGGCCCGAAAGTCTGATCCTGGCCCGTCCTGCGGGTTCAAGCGCGCCGGGCCGAACCCGGCGGCTTTCAAGGACGGCGCGCTTGGCATGATGGCCCCGGGGGCCTTCGATCTGACCCGCGCTCTTGACGACGACACCTGCCTGGCCCCGGTTCGGGGGATGCCTCGACGGACATCATCTCTTTGAGGATTTCGGCATGGACATTCGCTGGAACTGGCCCGGATTCTTTGGCTATCTGGTCAATCCCTTCATTCTCGGCGGTGCGATCACGACACTCTGGCTGACGCTTGCGGCGATGGCTGGCGGTCTCGTTCTCGGCTGCCTCCTGGCGGTGATGCGCATGGCCGCTCCACGGGTCCTCAACTGGCCCGCGCGGTTCTACATCTGGATCTTTCGCGGCACGCCTCTGCTGGTTCAGCTGATCATCATCTATACCGGCTTGCCGCAGCTCGGCATCCGCTTCGGCGTCGTCGAATCCGCCTTGCTCGGGCTGATTTTGAACGAGGCGGCGTATCTGTCCGAGATCGTGCGCGGCGGCATCCTCGGCGTCTCCGCCGGCCAGTGGAACGCGGCCCGCGCGCTTGGCCTCTCGCCGGCGCAGGTGTTGACCTATGTGATCATGCCGCAGGCGACGCGGATCATCATTCCGGTTCTCGGCAACAGCGTGAACGGCCTCCTGAAAACGACTTCGGTCACCTCGGTCATCTCGATGGAAGAGCTTCTGCGCCGAACCCAGATGCTGATCCAGGAGAAGTTCCTGGTGCTGGAGCTGTTTACCGTTGCGGCCCTCTACTATCTCCTGATGACCACCGTCTGGCACTTCATCCAGATGCGGATCGAAGCGCATTTCGGCCGCGCCTATTCACGCAAGATGGTCGAGCAGGATGCCCGCTGATGCGGCGCGAAAGGCCGCAGTCGCGCCGCCTGGACCTTCTCCCGATGTCCGCCGCATCCACGCCGGGCTGGTGCATGGTCTCGCCGTCAATTGCGCGGCGCGTTTGACCGCGCGCGATGACTTCGCTCTCAATCGGCGGGAATGGCCGGGTGGGTGAAATTCCGGCTCGCCGTGCGGGCAGGGCAGCAGGCCAGGATGGGTGGCGAGATCGTCTGCGATGGCGCTCCTACCGGTCGGCGAGAAGACCCTCCAGAGTCTGGGCGATGGCGAGGATCCGCCAATCGGCACCACCCGGGCCGATGATCATCAGGCCGGTCGGCAGGTCGCCGGCTTCGTGCATGGGGACCGTCGCGGCGCAGCCGTCGAGAAAATTGATCGTCGAGGGGTTGCGCAGAATCAATGCGTTCAGCCGGTCGAAATCGGCCTCAACCTCGGCGATCGTTGGCGGCACGATCGGCACGGTGGGCGCGAGGAAGGCGTCGTATTGGCTGGCGAGTTCGGTGAAAGCCGCGATCGCTTCCTGCCTGGTGGCGCGGGCGCGGTCCACCTCGCCGGGGGCAAAGCTCTCGGCGGCGCGGATACGCTTCAGCACGCGGGGATCGCCGGTCGTCTCGAGGTCTGCCAGATAGGCGTGATGGGTTGCATGGGCTTCGTCGGCGACGATCAGCCGGTTGACGACGCCGGCTTGGGCAAGCGGTGCGAATGCAACGTCTTCGAGGGCGACGCCGGCGGATGAGAGCGTCTGCATTGCGGCTGCGAAATCCGCCGTGACCTGGTGATCCATCCCATCGGTGACGACATTGCGCAGGACGCCGAGCTTCAGTGTTTCTGCCTTCGGCAAGGCCGCTTTCGGCGGCGCGCTGGCCGATAGGGCGGCGTGGAGCGCGGCACAGGTGGCAATATCGGGAGCGATCGGGCCGATGCTGTCATAGCTACCCGACAACGGAAAAGTGCCGGCGAGCGGCACGGCGCTCTGCGTCGGCTTGAAGCCGGCCAGAGCGTTGAAGGCGGCGGGAATGCGGATCGAGCCGCCGGTGTCGGAGCCGAGCGCGGCGTCAGCAATGCCATAGGCGACGGCGATTGCGCCGCCGGAGGTCGAGCCGCCGGGAATGCGCTCGGGATCGTGGCTGTTGCCGGGGGTGCCAAAATGCGGGTTGAGGCCGACGCCGGAATAGGCAAATTCCGACATGTTGGTGCGACCGAAGCAGATCGCTCCGGCAGCGCGCAGGCGGGCGATGACCGTGGCGTCCGCCGTTGCGGCCGCGGCTCCGGCCAGCTGGATGGAGCCGGCACGGGTCACGGCGCCGGCCTCGTCGAAGAGGTCCTTGATCGCAACGAGGAGTCCCGCGAGGGGCGCGTCGCGTCGCGCTGCGTCGCCATCGAGCGCTTCGGCCTCGGTCATGACGGTTGCTGCGTCGAAGTGGGTGAAAATCGCCGCGGCTTCGGTCTCACCGATATCCAGCAGCCGAGTGATCGCCTGGGCCGCGTGATCCACAGCGCGAAAGGTGAGGCGGCCGGAGGCGAGCTTCAGCGGCGAGAGGCGATCCATCGCGTTTTCCTCAGTTGATGACAGGAAGAGCACGGCACTCATAGGCATGGGTGATGCTGCGTGAGAGTATAGGATCGTGCATCACCATCTTGAAATAGCGGGACGGCCGGACGCCGCCCGATAGGACACCAAGGGTGCCGGACATCATCACGGTTCCGGCCTGAAGGCGGGTTTGGCCCGCCGCCAGCGGGCAACGCGCCGCCAGCTCGGCCAGCGGCCGGATTTTCGCCATCGCGCCGTCCTGATAGGCGACCCAATCGCTCGAGTCGCCATCGCGGACAAAGGACCGGAGTTCGATCTGATCGAGATGATCGCAGACCTCGTCGAAGCGCCAGAGGCTGGTGGCGACCGGCTTGGGACAGACCTGTTTCGACAAGGCGACGGAATGGGCTTCGAGATCGCGGTCGGTGTGGTCGGAGCCGAGGCCGAGATAGAGGGTCTCGCCGTCGTCGAGAAGCAGCGGCTCGATCTCGCCGGAGGTGGTCGCGCCAACGGTCTCGATCACTTTGGCCTGGGTGATGAGTTCACTGCCGACGCGATAGAACAGCGGGACGCAAGAGGGCGGGGCGACACCGATCGCCTGAAGCTCGGCGATGTGATGGTCGACCGCCGCCTGGTCACGGCCGGTCCAGCCGGCAATGACGGCGTTGACGAGGCTGACGGTCACGGCGCCCTGGCCGACGACATCGAAGGTCATTCGAGAAGTCACGGAGATTCCTTGAAAATTGGCTATGGGTTTACAGGCCGTTGGTGAGGAAAAGGGCGAGATCGGGAACCAGCACGAGGGCAACGACCATCAGCAGCATGACGACGACATAGGGGATCACCCCAACCATGACGTCGGTCAGCGAGCCTTTCGTCCGCGCGCCCTGCACCACGTAAAGGTTGAGGCCGACCGGCGGGGTGATCAACGCCATTTCGATCAGGACGATCATCAGGATGCCGAACCAGACCTTGTCGAAGCCGAGGCCGGAGATGATCGGCACGACGATCGGGATCGTGGCGATCATCAGCGACAGCGTCTCAATGAAGAAGCCGAGAACGATGTAAAGGAAGATGATCACGATCAACGTGCCATAGGCGCCGAGGCCGAGATTTTCGAGCAGGTCGGTCAGCTGCCGCCCGAGACCGGCGGCGGCGAGGGTGTAATTGAGGAAATAGGCGCCGACGATGACGAACATGATCATCGCCGTGCTCTTCACCGTGCCGAGCAGCGCCTCGGTGATCATGGAAAAGCTGACGCTTTGGTAGAAGGCGGCGATCACCAACGCCATGGCGACGCCGATGGCGGCGGCTTCGGTCGGGGTCGCCCAGCCCCGGTAGATCGAGCCGACGACGACGCCGAAAAGGAGGCCGATGGGAATGAGGTGGCGCAGGCCTGACATCCGCTCGCGCCACGTAAACGAGCGGCTCGGGCCGCCGAGATGGGGTCGCTTGGCGCAGATCAGAGCGGTGACCGCCATGAAGCCGACCGCCATCAGCAGGCCGGGAACGAGACCGGCCAAAAACAGCCGCGGGACCGAAGTCTCGGTCAGAAAGCCGTAGACGATGAGATTGATGGAGGGCGGAATCAGAATGCCGAGCGTGCCGCCGGCGGCGACCGCTCCGGCAAAGAGCCGCGGGTCGTAGCCGAGCCGGTCGGCCTGCGGCATGGCGACGGTGGCGACGGTCGCGGCGGTCGCCACCGAGGATCCCGAGGTCGCCGAAAACAGCGTTGCCGTGCCGATATTGGCGTGGACGAGCCCGCCCGGCAGCCAGGAAAACCAAGCATCGAGTGATTTGTAGGTGCGTTCGGCAATGCCGGCCCGCACCAGGATCTCTCCGAGCAGGACGAAGAACGGAATCGCGATCAGCAAAAAGCTGTCCGAGGACGAGTAGACGATTTGGCCAAGCCCCCGGATCAGCGGGAAGGGCGAGTAGAACGTATCGATACCGATGCCCAGCAGGAACAGCACGACGCCGACGGGCAGCGACAAAGCGAGGAGGGCGAGAAGGCCGAAGCTGACAGACCAGATCATCAAAGCTCTCCCGTCTCGGTGCCGCCGCCGGCGATGGCGCGCACACTCTCCCATTCCCGCTCGGCGATCAGGACGGTGATGCAGGCAAGGAGCAGCACAGCGACGATGGCCAACCACACCCAGCCGCCGAACCAGATCGACTGAGGGATCCAAAGGGGTGTTGCGAGCGGCGTATTGGCATGGGAGTCGCGGGCCAGCGTCTTGCCGAGCACGTCCCAGGCATGGATCGACACGGTGAGGGCGATAGCGAACACGCTGGCGAGCGCCAAAAGGTCGAACAGGCCTTTGCCAGGGAGCGGCAACCGGCTTTGCAGGATGTCGATGCGCACATGCGCCCGCTCGGTGAGGGCATAGGCGAAGCCCCAGGTGGCGACGCCCGCCATGACATAGCCGGAAATCTCGTCCGATCCGCCGATGCTGCCGATCGCGGTCTGCCGCAGGACGATTTCGAGGAGGATCAGGGCGACGGTCGCCAGAAGCGCGATGCCGGCCAGGATGGCGATAATCCTGTTGATGCGGCCAAGCCGCGCCGCAAGCCGTGCCGGGCCGCTGCGGTTCGCCATCTTGATGTCAGTCATGTCGATGATCCCTGGCATGCGCCGCCGAACGACAGCCCCTGGACTGGCGCGACGAACATTTGGAAAGGACGAGCGTGAATGCCTGTCAGCAAGAGGCGGCGAAGACGCCTGTCCGCCGCCTCCGGTCCTGTCTTACGGGGCGGCGACAGAGACGCCGACGACCTTGCCGACGCTGTCGTTCCAACGCTTGGCCCAATCCCCACCGGCACGCTTGGCCCAGTCCGGCAGAACGTCCTCTGTCAGCACTTTCTTGGCGAGGGCTTCGTCTTGCTTGGTCGGCTCGACCAGCGTCATGGACGCGGGCTTGCCGGCCTTACACTCGCCGCGGCCGGTGAGGCATGCGACGTCGCCCGATAATGCGTCACCGGCAGCGGCCCAGACCTTGTCCTCGAACTTGGTCTTGATCTCCGTCTCAAGGAAGGACTGCATCGCCGGCGACAGTCCATTCCATTTGTCCTGGTTCATCGCGGTAATCACCGGATCCCAACCGCCGAGCGGCAGCGTCAGAAGATGCGTCGAGGATTCCCACCAGCCGGCGCTGTAGCCCGAACCGGCACCGGTGACGGCGCAGTCGATGACGCCGCGTTCCAACGCTCCCGGTACTTCCGAGAAGGACATAGTGATGCCCTCGGCGCCGAGCTTTTCGAGGAGGATTGCGGCCATTCGGCCGGAGGCGCGAACCTTCTTGCCCTTGAGATCGCGAAGGCTTTTGACGTCGGCGTTGCAGAAGACGACCTGCGGCGGATAGGGGACGATGGCCAGCAGCTTCGCGCCGAAACGCTTCTTCATGATGTCCGCGACCATCGGCCGGGCGGCATCGATCACCTTGTGCTCGGTATCGGCATCGCTCGCGACCAGGGGCACGTCGAGGCCTTCGAGCTCGGGCGCGTCGCCGACGACGTAATCGCCGACCGTCATGCCGACGTCGAAGACGCCGTCGCTGAGCATGCGGAAGACGTCACCGCCCTTGACGCCCATCTGGTCAAAGGTGGTCATCTGGACGCTGACCTTCCCTTGGGAGTCGGCCGGCAGGGTCTTCGTCCAGAACGGCCTTTCGAAGTCCTTGTCGAGTGGCAGACTGCTCCAGCTGCCGACGACGGACAGCGACGTGTCGTCGAGGTTCTGCGCATTGGCGGGCAGGGTTGCGGCAGTCAGGCAGGCCGAGAGCGTCAGGCAGGTGAGAAGGGTTTTCATGTCTTGGCTCCATGGGTTCGGGGGAAGAGATGCGGATGGGGGCCACGTCGGGGATCACGCCCCCTGTTCTGCCAGCCGGTCGGTGATCAGCATGTGTCCGGGATCGTGGGTGATGGCGAATTCCGGCCGGGCGCGGCGGATCGCCAGCTGCGGGGTGACGCCGCAGGCCCAGAACACGGGAACCTCACCGTCTGCCATGACGGGCGGATCGCCGAAATCGGGCGTCATAATGTCGGCGATGCCGATCGCCGCGGGGTCGCCGAAATGCAGGGGGGCGCCATGGGCCAGCGGTTGACGCTCCGAAAGCACCATCGCGCGGATCGCGTCACGGGGCTTGAAGGCCCGCATCGAGACCACCATCGGGCCGGCGAAGGGACCACAGGCGTTGGTTTCCAGATGGGTGGCGTACATCGGCACGTTCCGGCCCGCCGCGATGTGGGGCACGCGGATGCCGGCCCGCAGCAGCGCGTCCTCGAAGGAAAACGAGCAGCCGATGGCGAAGGCGACGAGATCGTCACGCCAGACGTGGCAAAGATCGCTGACCGTGTCGACGAGTTCGCCATCGCGGAAGATGCGGTAGCGCGGAACGTCGGTGCGGATGTCGAGGTCCTCGCCGAGGCCCACCAAATGCGGGTTGCCGGGCTCGCCGACGCCAAGCAGCGGGCAGGGCTTCGGATTGGCGACGCAAAAGCGCAAAAAATCGCTGGCATATGGCTCCGGCAGAATGGCGAGATTGCCCTGCAGATAGCCAGGCGCCTGACCGCCGGTGTGGCCCTGGAACGCGCCGGAGCGGATCCGGCGGCGGATGGCGGCGGGCGAGGTCGTAACGGGGCTAACGGTCGAGGCGGTCATTTTCCGGGCACACTCGCGATCTGCGTATGATGACGGCAGACAGAGTGTTCAACGCAATAATGAAACAGTCAATCGATCAAATTTCGATCACTTTGATCGATTTGAAAGATCACTATGTTCGGCAACGGCCTGCTCGGCCGCCAGACGCAAGGCGTTGGCGAGGGGGGCTTGGAGGGACGCCATATGGGTGAAACAGAAGCGGAGCGGCTGGGGTCTGGCTTTTTCTTCGGTGTCGAGCTGGCGGATCCGCCCCGCGGCAACGTCCGGATCGACCATCGAGATCGGCAGGACGCCGATGCCAAAATCGGTCAAGATGAGATGAAGCGCCGCCGATAGCGACGCGCATCCGTGCAGCAATGGGACGAAGGGAAGATCGGCGGCGGCAAAGATGGTTTCGAGGTCGCGATAGGGGATCGTTCCCTTTGGGAATGTGACGATGGGCCAAGCCGCGAGGTCGCGCACTGTCAACGCCGTCCGGGGAATGGCGGCGTTGGCTGCGGCGAACCAGTCGATATCGCCGGCAAAGACGAAATGGCTGGTCGCACGCGGCGGCACCAGCTCCTCCATCATCACCGCGACGTCGAGTTCGTCCTCGATGAGTTTGGCGGCAAGGACCGGTGAGGTGTCGACGGCGAGCTCGATGCGAAGGTTGGGAAAGCGCGCGTGGATGAGCGTCATCATCCGGGGCAGCCAAGTGTGGACGATCGTTTCGGCGACACCGATGCGGATGGTGCCGGCAAAGCCGCTCTCCTGGGCAAGGTTCGAAATGATGCGATCGCGCATCTCGGTGAGCCGGGCCGTCTGATCGAGAAAGGTGCGGCCCGCCGGCGACAGGCTGCCGCGGCGTTTCCTGCGGTCGAAGAGTTCGACCCCGAGCCGGTCTTCGAGCGAGGCGATGCGCGCGGAGACCGCCGATTGCGACAGCCGCAACTGGGCCGCGGCGGCTCGAAACCCGCCATGCCGGACGACCATGCGAACGATCTCGACATCCCTAATATCGAACATGCCAAAACTCCCTATGGCCGTACCGCAATCTCTCAGCGCAAAGAGCCGCAGACAAGCCGGCGATGTCCTTCGCGCCGTGTGCGTCCGATCGGACGCACACGGGACGCGGGATTTCATTGCGGCGACGCATCATGCTTTGCCGAAAATTGATTGCGATTTTCGGGCCGATGCTGGCGCCGGGACGGACGCCTTGATCGGGTCTATGCGGAAGGTCACCGCGACCGTGAGAAACGCTCGTCCGCCGTCCATGTTACGATGTCCAGCCTCTGTCCAGGGCGAACAAAAGTCTTGCAATACCCAATACGCTGCCGTCTTGCGGTGGCGAGCCTCGCAGTTTCTGATATGGCGTTGTGCCGTTGGCCATCGAATCGCAGAGTTCGATGCAAAAAGTCCGGCAGTCGGCGTCGGTCAAGTTTCGGGATCGATTGCGCCGCAACTTCGATCCCATGCAAGGAGAATGGCATGGTTCGCAAATTCAGTCTGGGCCTGATCGGGCTTCTGATTGTCGCCTGTTATGCCGTGCCTTACGGCATGCTTGGCGACGTCGCCAGCTGGAAGGGCGCTTTCCTGTTCTGGACCCTGGCCGGTCTTTTGGTGATCGGCCTCAACGCCGCGGCCACCGCCGGCTTCGGGGGAGAGGACCGGTGAGCATCACGGCCATCCTCATGGGCGTCGCGATCTATGCCGCCGCCTCCATGGTCGTCGCTTATCTGTCGCGCAGTGGCGACGCGTCGACCATGTCGGACTATTTCATCGGCGGGCGCTCGATGGGCGGGCTGGTCTCCGCGCTCTCCTATTCCGCCACCACCTATTCGGCCTTCATGATGGTGGGACTCGCCGGCCTCACCTATAAGGGCGGCGTCGGTGCCCTCGGTTTCGAGATTGTCTATTTCGCCGGCGTCTCGCTGGTCGCGATCTTCGGTCCGCGCTTCTGGGCCGTCGGCAAGCGTTATGGCTTCGTCACGCCTTCGGAAATGCTGGGTGCGCGCTATGGCAGCCGCTGGGTCGCGATGGCGGCGGCGGTCGCGAGCTGTATCTTCCTCGTTCCCTATTGTGCCGTGCAGCTCGCCGGTGTCGGCTATCTCCTGTCGGGGATGAGCGGCGGAGTGATTTCTTTTGGCGCCGGCATCGTCATCGCGACGATCCTTGCCATTGCCTTTTCCTACATCGCCGGCATCCGTTCGGTGATGTGGACGGACAGCCTGCAGGCCCTCGTCATGATCGTCGCCTCGGTTGCCGTCGTCGGCCTCGTCGTCGCCGAACTCGGCGGCTTCTCGGCTTTGTTCGGCGCGGTCGCAGAACGGAACCCGACGATGCTGACGGTCCCGGGCCCTGGCTTGTTTTCCTTCACCACCTTCCTCGGCCTGACGATCCCCTGGTTCTTCTTCGCGATTTCCAATCCGCAGGTCTCCCAGCGCCTTTACATGCCCGCCTCGCTTGGCGCCCTGCGGCGGATGCTGATCATCTTTTTGATTTTCGGCCTGATCTACACCCTGGTGTCCGTGCTCTGGGGCTTCTCGGCCTTTGTCGCCTTCCCGGATCTCGCCAAAGCCGATCTCGCCACCTCGACCCTGCTGGCCTCCCGTTTCGTGCCGCCGGTGCTCGCCGTGATCGTCATGATCGGTATCCTGGCGGCGGCCGTTTCGACGATCGATTCCATCCTTCTGACATTGTCGTCGATGGTCGCCCGCGATGTCTACGCCAATGTCCAGGCGAAGGCCGACGACCGGCGTCAGCTGATGATCGGCAAGCTGATCATCCCGATCATCTCGCTGATTGCGCTCGGCTTCGCCGCCATGCAGTTCAGCCTGATCGCGGTGTTGGCGGTCGCGGCCTCAACCGGCCTCGTGGTCATCGTGCCGGCGATCGTCGGCGCCTTCTTCTGGAAGCGCGGCACGGCGGCGGGCGCGCTCGTCTCGATCCTCGGCGGCAGCATCTTCGTCGTCGCGATGTATCTGACGGGCAATTCGCTCTTCGGCCTGAATGCCGGCATTCTGGGCCTCCCGATCGCGGCGCTGCTATTCGTGGCCGTGAGCCTCGCGACGGAGCCAGATGACGATGTCGCGGCTGATTTCATCGCCATTGCCGATTCATCCCTCCGCCCCCGCTCGCTCGCGGGTCGAACGGTGATCGCGTGATCGTCCAAAGATCGGCATTCGGCCCCGTCGCGCAAAGACAGTCATTGACGCGGGCGACGCCCATCAGCGGGATTTCGCGCCGGGTGCTTGACCCTCTTTGCCGGGCCGCGATCGGCGGCGCGAGGCTTGAGGGAGCATCCGCTACGTCATCTGAACGGAGGACGCTCATTTGATGGAGCCCGTCACCAGCCTCCCCAATCCGCCTTGTCTCGCATGGCATCGAGAGTTCTAGAACGATGTCCAACGTCAGCGACTCCCGGTTGGACCGGGCCATGGGCGCGCTGATCGGCGGCGCTCTCGGCGATGCTCTCGGCATGCCGACCCAGTTGCTCTCGCCGCAAGAGATCCGCGATGCCTACGGCCCCGTCGCCGGCTTTTTGGCCCCCAGCGCCGATCATCCCGTGTCCAAGGGCCTGCCAGCCGGCATGATCACCGACGACACCGAACAGACGCTGCTTCTCGCCGAGCAGCTTCTGGAGGGCGAGGAGCGTTTCGACCATCACGCTTGGGTCGCGCGGCTGTTGGCTTGGGAGGCGAAGGTCAAAGCACGGGGCAGCTATGATCTCCTCGGTCCGTCGACCAAACGGGCGATCGACCTGATCCGTGCCGGGACGCCGGCCGAAGAGGCTGGCCGTCAGGGGACGACCAACGGCGCGGCGATGCGCATCGCGCCCATCGGCATCGTGATGCCTGTCGATCCCCTCGACAGTCTGGTCGCGACGGTTGCCGAAACCTGCGCGGCGACCCACGCGACGATCGTCGCGATATCCGCCGCTGCGGCGGTTGCCGCTGCCGTCAGCGCGGCAATCGACGGCGCCGACTGGAGCGAGGCGGCCGGACGTGGCGTCGAGGCGGCGCGGGCCGCCCGCCATGTCGGCGCCTGGACCGCCGCCCCTGATATCGCGGCGCGCATCACGTGGGCACGCGATCTCGTCGCGGGACGCTCGGAAGTGGACGCGATCGCGGCGATCGTCGACCTCGTCGGCACCTCCGTCGCGTCGCAGGAATCCGTCCCCGCCGCCTTTGCCGTCGTGGTGGCGGCGCAAGGCGATCCCTGGCGTGCGGCCGTCATCGCCGCCAATCTTGGGGGGGACACCGACACGATCGGCGCCATCGCCGCGACGATGGCGGGCGCGGCTGCCGGCCTGGCGCGCCTTCCGAGCGACCGGGTGCAGGCGTTGCGCGGCATCGACATTGCCGATGTCGGGCGCCAAGCAGATGGCCTGCTCGAGCTGCGCCGCGCAGCCGAAGCCGGGCGCTGCTGATGGCGCCCCGGCTGATCCATATTGGCGGGGCCGTGATGGATTACGTCTATCGCGTGCCTCGTCTTCCTGAACGCGCCGCCGAAGTGATGGCGACGAGCTTCGAGCGACTCCCTGGCGGTGCCGTCAACATGATGGTCGCGGCCCGTCGGACAGGGCTGGCCACGGCATGCGGCGGCTTCCTCGGCACTGGGCCCGACGGAGACGCGCTTCGCAGGTTCCTCACTGCCGAAGCGATCGACGTTCTGCTTCCTCCCCTTTGCGGAGTCGATTGCGGAAATTGCGTGGTTCTGATCACCCCCGATGCCGAACGTTCCTTCGTCTCTTTCCCAGGTGCGGAGGCACGCATGGCGGATCTCAGCGCACTGCACGCTGAGCTGCGACCCGGCGATTTCCTCGCCGTTAGCGGCTATGTGCTTGCCTATCCGGGCAGCCGCGATGGCGTGCTCGCCCTCATCGAAACCCTTTCACCGGGCATCGCCGTCGTTTTCGACCCGGCGCCGGTGATCGCCGACATTCCCGTAGCGATCCTCGATCGCATGCTGGCGCGAACGACGTGGCTGAGTGCCAATCTGCACGAGATCAGGGCGATCATCCGAGCCGAGGCATCACCCGAGCTGGTCTCCGCTCTCCTCAACGGCAGGATGGCTGGCGGACAAGGCATCGTGCTTCGCAACGGCGAAACGGGCGCTCACCTCATTTTGCGCGGTGAGATCCCCGAAGCCGTGCCGGGCTTCGCCGTCGAGGCCATCGATACCAATGGCGCCGGCGATACCCATGTCGGTGCGTTCGTCAGCGCGCTGGCCCGCGGCGCCCGGCCGGGTGAGGCGGTGCGCTACGCCAATGCGGCCTCGGCGATCGCGGTCACGCGGCGGGGCGGGGCGTCGGGACCGACCCATGACGAGATCATCCGCTTCCTGTCTCTCGCGTCGACAGCATCAGCCCGAAAATCGGGATCGATTTTCGGCAAGCCCGGTGCGTAGGATTCATCAAAGTGCGCGTCCATTATGCCGTCCTATCGGACGCTCGGCGCGCCAGCCGGCAGGAGCCGGCAAGGCGATAACGGGTCAATGAACCGGCTGCGAACGGCCGAAAGGGGCATATGATGAAAAAGACGACGGCAATTCTGGTTGGTTTGGGCCTCCTCCTCACCGCCACCACGGCGATGGCCAAGGACCTCCATGTCCTCAACTGGAAGGGATATGGAACCGACGAGCCCTTTGCCACCAAAGCGTTCGAAGCCATGACGGGCGACAAGGTCGTCAACGACTTCTTCAACTCCGAACAGGAGATGTTGACCAAGCTGCGGACCAATCCCGGCCTCTACGACGTGGTCATGATCAACGCCGCCTTCATGCAGCAGGCGCTTGAGGAAAAGCTGGTTCAGCCGATCGATATCAAGACGATCGAGAACTACAAGGACATCGACGCCGCCAAAGCGACGTCGACGATGTTGAATGTCGATGGCAAGACCTATGGCGTGCCCTGGACTTGGGGCTTGACCACCATCGCTATCAACGAAAAGGCCTTCGACACGCCGCCGACCTCCATCAAGGAAATGTGGAATCCCGATCACAAGGGCCGCGTGACGATCCGCGACGATGCCGTCGAAGCGATTCAGCTGGGCGCTCTCGCCACCGGACAGAATATCAATGACATCAAAGATATCGATGCCGTGAAGACGTCGCTCGCGGCGCTGCTTCCGAACATCCGGACATTCTGGTCGTCGGAGAATGACTGGAACCAGATGGTCGCGTCGAACCAGATCGATCTCGGCACCTATTGGTCGGGTTCGGCCGGCCGCGCGAAGACCAAGTTCAAGCTGCCGGTCGCGCTCGCCATTCCCAAGGAGGGCGCTGTCGGCTGGCTCGATACGTTTGCCATTCCGCAAGGGGCGAAGAATGTCGAGGGCGCGGAGAGGTTCATCGACTACATGCTTTCGCCGGACTTCTACACCAAGTGGGACGAGACCGTTGGCGCGCCGGTGTCGGCGAACGCCCGGGCGGTCGCCGCGCTGCCCGCCGATTCCTTCAACCGCAAGGTGATGGGGGCACCGGCCGTCGCCGATCGCATCCAGTTTCAAGAACCGATTACCGACGCGCAGCGCGAGGACTATCTGAAACTTTGGCAGAGCCTGAAAGTCGGCACGAACTAGGCCCACCTTTCGCCCCAGCCGCCTGCGGGCTGCAGCCACGGCTCGTGGCGAGCGGGCCGGTCGCCATGAGCGGCGGGAGCGTCCGCATATGACGTGCAAGGCAAGATGACCATGGCCGTGACCGGTATGACACGAACGAACGGTTTGAAAAAAGCGCTGCCGTTGCTCCTGCCGGCCTATGGCTGGCTGACGCTGGCCATCTTCCTGCCATTGTCGGCGATGGTGTATTTCTCGCTTTTGACGACGATGTCGTCGACGACGCCATCGCTGACCCTTGCCAATTATGCGGCCTTCTTTTCCGATCCGCTCTATGCGGTGCTGTTGCTGCGCTCGGTGAAACTGGCGCTGCTGGTCATGATGATCTGCGTCGTGATCGGCTTTCCGGCCGCCTATGTGCTCGCCAAGATCTTCAAGGGGCGGGCGCGCGAAGCGATCTTCCTGATCGTCATCCTGCCCTTCTGGAGTAACTCTCTGGTGCGGGTCTTCTCCTGGTCGATGGTGTTGCGGGAGGGCGGCATCCTCGATGTCGTGCTCAACGCGATCTTGCCCTTCAAGGTGAGCGTCGATCTGATGTATTCCTACCCGGCCGTCGTCATCGGGCTCGTGCACTCCTACCTGCCCTATATGGTGCTGACGTGCTATCTCAGCCTGCAGGCGATCGACGACGCGCTGATCGATGCGGCCCGCTCGCTCGGCGCGTCACGGACGACGATCCTGCGCCGGGTGATCGCGCCTTTGGCATTGCCGGGCGTCTTGGCTGGATCGGCCTTGATCTTCATCCCCGTCATCGGGTCCTTTATGGAACCCCGCATTCTCGGCGGACGAGGCGGAACGCTCTATGGCACGGTGATCGAGGACCAGTTCACCGCGGTCTACAACTGGCCTTTGGGGGCCGCCCTTTCTTTCATCTTGCTGGCCGTCGTGCTGGCGATTCTTCTCGCCGCCGCCCCGGTTCTGAGGAAAGCCGCATGATCCGGGCGTCGGCCTTCCTGCCGGGCCTCGGCCGCTTCTATATCGGCCTCGTCCTCGCCTTCCTCTATTTGCCGCTCGTCATCATGGCGGCGATGTCCTTCAACGCCTCGCCCTTTTACCAGCTGCCCTTTGAATCGACGACGCACTGGTACGTCGCGCTGGCGAACGATGACGGGCTGATCGCCGCGACCTTCAATTCTCTCAAGATCGCGATCCTGACGACGGCGATTGCGACGGTTCTCGGTACTGCCGCTTCTCTTGGCTTGTTCCGATATGAATTCACCGGCAAGCGGCTGCTTCAGGCCTTGATCGTTCCGCCGATCGCCATCCCCTGGCTGATCTCCGGCACCGCCATGCTGATCTTCTTTTTCGGCACCGGCATCGGACGCGGCTTGCATGCAATCCTGCTTGGCCATGTCGCCTTGGCTCTGCCTTACGTCATCATCGTTGTCTCGGCCCGGCTTCAGACCTTTTCGCGGGATCTGGAGGATGCCGCCGCCTCGCTCGGTGCGAGCGCCTGGCAGACGACCTGGAAGGTGACGCTGCCCTTGATAGCGCCCGGCGTCATCGCCGGAGGTCTGTTTGCCTTTGCCGTCTCCTTCGATCAGTTCGTCGTGTCCTATTTTCTGGCGACGCCTGGCCAGACGACGCTGCCGGTTGAAATCTACGCGGCGATCCGCAAGGGCTTCACCCCCGAAATCAATGCCGTCTCGACGATCATCATCGTGTTTTCCATGAGCCTGATGCTCGTCGTATCGCGATTTTTCCGCTTTGGAGGCGATCACTAATGGCGCGGGTCGAGGTTCAGAATGTCCAACGCGCCTTCGGTGACCACAAGGCTGTCGACGATGTGTCGATCACCTTCGAGGACGGTGGCTTCTATGCGCTGCTCGGCCCCTCCGGATCCGGCAAGACGACCCTTTTGCGGATGATCGCGGGCTTTGAGTTTCCCGACAGCGGCTCGATCCGCATCGACGGCGCCGCGGTCGAGACCGTCCCGGCGAACAAGCGGCGGATCGGCATGGTCTTCCAGAACTATGCGTTGTTTCCGCATATGAGCGTTGCCGCCAATGTCGCTTTCGGCCTCGAGGTGAGCGGACAAAAGGGCAAAGACGTCCGCCGCGCGGTGTCCGAGGTGCTCGATCTTGTCCAGCTCGGCGATTTCGGCAAGCGCCGCCCGCATCAACTTTCCGGCGGCCAGCGCCAGCGCGTGGCACTGGCGAGAGCGATCGTGACGAAGCCGCGCGTCCTGCTGCTCGATGAACCGCTGTCGGCCCTCGATAAGGCGCTGCGAACAACGATGCAGGGGGAGCTGAAGCGTATCCAGCGCGAGGTCGGCGTCACCACCATTTTCGTCACCCACGACCAGGACGAGGCGCTATCCATCGCCGACCAGATCGGCATTCTGAAGGACGGCCGGATCGTTCAGTCGGGGGCGCCGGAAGAGATCTACGACCGGCCGAACAGCGAATTCGCTGCGACCTTTCTCGGCGATGCCAACATCCTCGACGGGACTGTCGTGGAGGGCCGATTGCGATTGGACAATGGTGCGGTGGTCGCGCTTCCGCTCGATTCGACGCAGACATCGGGGCGGATGCGCTGCGCGATTCGGCCGGAGCGCGTGCGCCTGGCAGTCCGAAACGCGGGAGGCCGTGCCGAGCCCGGCGCGACCGTCGTTTGGGGGACCGTCAGACGCCGTCTCTTCTCCGGCAGCTTCAGTCGCTATGCTGTCGATTGCGGTGGCAGCGAATTGCAGGCGATCGCCCAACGCGGCGCAACCCGCGATCTGGCAATCGGCACTGAAGTTGAACTCAGCTGGGATCGGCGCGACTTGATCGCGCTTTCCTGACACGGACCGGCACCGGTTTGGCGGCTCCCGGCAAGCCGCCGCCTGATCCGCCGCCTCGCAAGATATCGTCATGGGCGACGGTGGTTCGGATCGAAAATCATCCATAAATATGATCTGTCAACCTTGCCATTTTGGTGAAGAAGACAAGCTATTCCTTTGTCTGACTGACGATCTTACGTGTCGGTGCGGTCAAGTTCGAGTTCATTCGGCAGGTTTTGATGGCGATGGATGCGGATGGGGGGATTTCGGCCTCGGATTTTGTTCAGGCGGGCCGGGTTTTGCGGGTGGTCTCGCCGCTGGGCGAGGACGTTTTGCTGGCGGAGCGGG
>NZ_JAFMPP010000006.1 GCF_017349315.1 Jiella flava
GCGGGCCGATGCGCCATTCGGCAAATGGCAGACCCAGACCTTCGTGGCGGGCCTGCGCTGCCATGAACTTGTCGCACCATGGGTCATCGACGGCGCCATGGATGGCGAGGCGTTCGATCTCTACGTGCGCACGCAACTGGCGCCGTGTCTTTCGCCCGGTGACGTGGTGATCATGGACAATCTCAATGTCCACAAGAGCCCCCGGGCGGCCAAGGCGCTCGCCGAACGGGGCGCCTGGCGCCTGCTCTTGCCGAAATACTCGCCCGACCTCAATCCCATCGAAATGGCTTTCGCCAAGCTCAAAACCCTTCTGCGCAAAGCCAAAGCCCGGACCACCGACGACCTCTGGCGAGCCCTCGGCGATATCTGCGACCTCTTCGAGCCCGACGAATGCTGGAATTATTTCAAGACCGCAGGATATGTTGCCGATTAATCGCCCGACGCTCTAGGCACCGCGCTTCGCGGTCCGTCCATCACCGCGTGCCCGCGACGGTGGGGGCCCTGCAACGGGGCAAGCCGGCAAAGACAGTTGAGCCTGCATCATCGATCGCGCCAACCGTCTCGCGCTATAAGAGCTTGCGGCCCCAGGCGCCCCCTATCCTCTCAAAGCGATGAGGTGTGCTCGAGATCGCCAGCGGTTTTTGCGGCTGGATCGGCGGCGCTTTCGCCGGGCGGAAAATCCGGGTAGTGCGGTGCCGGCGGGCCGATCAGCGCCGGGGCGTCGGGAATTGGTCGCACGAGACGATAGCGCACCAGCTCTTCAGGCCGCAGCACATAGAGACTGGCCGCCGGCGTCTGCATCGCCTTGATCCACAGCGCCGGATCGATGCCCATTTCGGCGAGCAGGTTCTGGCATTCGGCGCTGGTTTGCTGGATGTCGGCGATCGAACGATCGACATCGCTCGGCAGGCCGGGCTCATCCCCCGAAACCGCATAGACCTGATGGACACCGACCCAGGCGCCGTCGCCGGCACGCCGCGTCAGGCCGCCGGCCAGCACCAGCGGACAGGCCGACGCGCAATAGCCGTCGGCGGGCACCCGGGTCGAGACCTTGCGCGCGCGAATGTCACGGGCCATGGCGATCGCATCGGCGACCGAGCCGCCGGGCGAATGCAGGACGAGGGTTTGAACGCCGGCGCTCTCGGGCTTGTCGAGAAAGGCCTGCAGCGCCTTGGCCGTGCCAACCTCGATCCGGCCGATCGCCGTCGCCTCGCCCTTTTTTCCGACGAAAAACCGCATCGGCTCGGCGAGCGCCTCGCCCTCGACCGGGCCGTCATAGCCCGGCAGTTCCGGCTCGCCGCGATCCGGCCCGACCGGGATCGTCTTTGGCAAATAAGGCCGAATCTGATCGCCCGGCTGCGGGCGGCGCAGCGGCATCGGTTCGGTGCGGCTGGTCCGCTCCTGCTCGGCGGCGCGCTCGGACAGGTTTTGATAGTCGACGACGACGATCGCGATCGAAACCGCCACGAGCGCCGAAAACACCAAGCGCAGCACCGAGCCTTCCGGCACCCGCAGCATCAACCGCTCCAACCGGCCGGGTGGGGTCTCGTCGCCGATCATCGTGGCCGGCTCGGCATCGCAGGCAGACCGGCCCCGGCCGGGGGCAAGACGGCGCGCGTCATCTCAGCGCGTGGCGGTCTTGGGAAATGGCGTCGCCGCGCCCGGCCGATTGCGCTGGACGATGTCGGCATCGCCGTCCGCATCTGCCAGCTCCCGGGCCTCGGCGGCCGCGGCATCCCCCGGCCGCTCCGTCGGCGGCATGCTCACCCCCTCGTCCGCCGCTCCCACCTGAGCGCTCTCGATCTTCTTTTGGATGCGGATCGCACGCATCAGCTCGGCCGCGCTCATGTCGCCAACCTCGAACTCGTCACCTTCCTCGCGGCGGATCACATCCTGGATGATGCAAAGGACGAAGATCAGCACGGCCGGCAAGAGGTCGATCGAGATCGCCCCCGCCCAGGACGGCAGGAAGTCGCGGGCATAGCGGATCACCGCCTCGGGCGCCGAGAGCGGGGTGAAGCGCAGCGGCTCGACCTTCGGCCGGGCGAGGATTTCGTCGGCGGCGCTCGCCAACGCAGCACTCTGGGTCTTCACCGCGGCTTCGATGGTGCCAACGACGCGGCTTTGCCGATCGCGCAGATCGGCATCGACCCCATCGGCAATCGGGGCGATGAAGCTGCGACCGAGATCCTCCGCCGCCCGGCGCACCGCCGGTGCGACCGAGGTCTGATCAAGGGCGGTTATCAAGCCCGACAGCTGTACCGCCTCTTCGCCAAAGGAATTGGAGCGATCGGCAATCGGCCCCTGCGAGGAGACCAGCCGGCGCATCGCGGCCAAATGCGTCCCGCCTTGCTCGAACAGCGCCTTCACCTCTTTCCGCGAGCCCTCGATCTCGCCCTGCAAACTCGTCAGTTGATCCGACATCTGCCGCAGAAGCTGCACCACCGTGCCCGAGCCCGAGGTTCCCGTCAGAGCCCCGGATCGCGCCTCTTCCTGCGACAGTTGCGAGAAGCGCTGGGAGGCGAGCTGAATATCCGGCAACAGGCTTTGGGCTGCCAGCGCATTCTCATGGGCCTCGTTGAGCTTTTGCTGATAGGCCTCGGTGGTCACCGCAAGATGCTGTTCCAGGGCTGCCGAACCGGCAAGCGCGGCGGCGTTCAACCAGGACGACATGGCGATGATCATCGCCGCGCCGATCGCCATGGCGAGATACAGCATGCGCCGGCCGCCAGCTTGGCGCACATGCGGCATAAGCCGCATCAGATAGGACCAGAAGGCGTATATCGCGACCGAGACTGCCGAGGCGTAGACGATCGCGCCGAGAAACACGGCGGTCTCGCTGCCGTTTAAAAGCTCGCGGACGCCGAGATAGGTGTAGACGCCGCTCGCCAGCGCCAGCACGGACAGGGTGATCCGCGTCGTCGCATCGAGCCGCGTGACCTGTCCCCGCAAGGTGTAAGACTGGGATGCCCCCATGAACGCAAGACCTTCCTCTCGACGCGTCGCCGAACGAACCGATGACGTTAACGGAAGATTAAGACTTTCGTTCGGCTGAGGTAAGGGCGCGCGGCTGCGCCAGCTTGTCCCGGCCGGGGGTAATTGCGGGAACGGTTAACGTCCGCAATGCATATCCGGCTACGGATCTTCGACCTGCGCATTCAACGCATAGATGTATTATATCAATAGATAAAAGCTATCACGATATTTGCTATCACCTTGAAAATTGGCCAATGATAGAAATCCGATATGATGAAAACGCATAGCAGTCATGCCCATATCTTGATTGCTCAATCTTCTGGATCTATTATTCCAATCCTCAGTCGGCGGGTTGACCACCTCCTCCCAATTCGGTCGCCTCCGGCTGTTTCCTCCCATATGGTCTTTCGAGACCAGCCTCATGCCGGGTTCGTTATGAGCCCGGCTTTTTTTTGCGCGTGTGCCTGGGTTTCCGCCTCTCTTGCGGCGCCAAGAGCGCCCCGCGTCCGATCGGACGCGGAAAGGTCGCTCTCACCCTTTGAATCGACGCATCGTGCTTTGCCGAAAATCGATTCCGATTTTCGAAAGCACGATGCTGTTGGCCGCACCCTCGGCGGTCCCAACGAAAAACCCGCCACCGGACGAATCCGTGGCGGGTCGATCACGATCAGGGTCGCTTTGCGCAGATGTTCAAGGTCCGTGGACGCATGCCGCGGGCCCGTGCCAGCACCGTGTCAATCGTCGAGGCTGCCACAGAAGCGCTGGATGCGGGAGCAGGCCTCTTCGAGCAGCGTCTCGGAGGTGGCGTAGGAGATCCGAAAGTTCGGCCCGAGGCCAAAGGCCGAGCCATGCACCACCGCAACGCCCTCGGCTTCGAGCAGCTCGGTCACGAAGTCCTGGTCGCTCTCGATCACCTTGCCGCCCGGCGTCGTCTTGCCGATCAGCCCCTTGCAGGAGGGATAGACGTAGAAGGCGCCTTCCGGCGACGGGCATTCGATGCCACGGGCTTGGTTCAGCATGCCGACCACGAGATCGCGGCGCCCCTGGAAGATCGCCTTGTTCGTCTGGATGAAATCCTGCGGGCCATTCAGCGCCTCGACAGCCGCCCATTGGGCGATCGAGCAGGCGCCGGAGGTCTGCTGACCCTGGATCATGTCCATCGCCTTGATCAGCGGCAGCGGGCCGCCGGCATAGCCGATCCGCCAGCCGGTCATCGCATAGGCCTTGGAGACGCCGTTGATCGTCAGCGTGCGATCGTACAGCGCCGGCTCGACCTCAGCCGGCGTAGCGAAGGTGAAATCGCCGTAGACGAGATGCTCATACATGTCGTCGGTCATCACCCAGACATGCGGATGGCGCATCAACACGTCGGTCAGCGCCTTCAACTCGTCATGGGTATAGGCCGCGCCCGACGGATTCGACGGCGAGTTGAACAAGAACCACTTGGTCTTCGGCGTGATCGCCTGTTCCAGCGCCTCGGCGGTCAGCTTGAAGCCGGTGGCGATGCCCGCTTCCACGAACACCGACGTGCCGCCACAGATCGCCACCATCTCCGGGTAGCTGACCCAGTACGGTGCCGGGATAATCACCTCGTCGCCGGGGTTGATCGTCGCCATGAAGGCATTGAACAGCACCTGCTTGCCGCCGGTGCCGACGATCGTCTGCTCCGGCTTGTAGTCGAGATTGTTCTCGCGCTTGAACTTGGCGGCGATCGCCTCGCGCAGCTGCGGAATCCCGGACACCGGGGTGTACTTCGTTTCGCCGCGGCGGATCGCCTCCATCGCCGCATTCTTGACGTTGTCCGGCGTGTCGAAATCCGGCTCGCCCGCACCGAGGCCGATGACGTCGCGGCCTTTCGCCTTGAGTTCGCGGGCCTTTTGCGAGACGGCGATGGTGGCCGAAGGCTTCACGCGATCGAGGGCGGCGGCAAGAAACGCCATTGTCTTTCACTCCGATGGTTCAAAACGGTCCGGTGCCGGACTCGCCCCGCGCACCTTGACAAACGCGGCGGACCCTAGTCCCGCCCGCCGCCGGGTGCAAGATCAAGATCCACCGCCCGTCCGAGCGGGTTCGTCCTTCCGACATGAAGGAGGCGGGCGCTGACCGGCAAGGCGGCCGAAATCCCTTGAAATCGCGGCGGACCCTCTGGCTTTCAGGTAGGGTATCATAGCCGTTTCACACAGCCGAACCGGCCAGAGGCGAGATCAAGGACGACGGATGAAGCTCTTCTTTTCACAGACCCAGCTCGACCATCGGCCGACGCAATACGGCGTCCACGGCAAGCTGGTCACGCCGCTGGAAAATCCCAACCGTGCCGAAACGCTAGTCGGAGGTCTCGGCGCGCTGGGTCTGAGCCTTGCAACACCGCCGGCCGCCGATCGTGCAGCCATCGCGCGCGTGCATGCGGGCGATTATCTGGACTTCCTCGCGAGCGCCTATCAGCGCTTCCGAGAGCTGCCGAATGTCGGGCCCGAGGTGCTTCCGAACGTCCATCCCTATTTTTCCACCGCCCGCCCCTATGCGCCCGAAATGCAGGCCAACGGCGCCCGGCCGCAGCCCCGCACCACCGGCATTCTCGGTCAGACCGGCTGGTATATCGGCGACCTGTCCTGCGCCATGACCGCCGGCACCTACGAGGCGGCCCTTGCGTCGGCCGCCAGCGCCATCGCCGCCGCTCGCGCGGTGCGCTCGGGCGAGACGGCGGCCTTCGCGCTCTGCCGCCCGCCCGGCCACCACGCCTATGCCGACCGAGCTTCCGGCTTTTGCTTTCTCAACAATGCGGCGATCGCCGCCGAAACCCTGCGCGAGCGCTATGCCAAAGTCGCGATCATCGATTTCGACACCCACCACGGCGACGGCACCCAGACGATCTTCTATGCCCGAAACGACATCTTCTTCGGTTCGGTCCACACCGATCCTTCGGCCTATTACCCCCATTTTCTCGGCTATGCCGACGAGATCGGGACGGGCGCGGGCGAAGGCTGCAATCGCAATCGGCCGCTCGCTTTCGGCTCTGGCGACGACGACTTTCTCGCCGCAATCGCGCAGCTGATCGACGAGGCAGTCCGCTTCGGCGCCGAGGCACTGGTGATTTCGGCCGGCTGGGACGCCCATCGCCAGGATCCGCTGTCGCGGCTCGAAGTGACCACCGACGCCTATCCCGCGGTCGGAACCATGCTCGGCGAACTGAAGCTGCCGAGCGTGATCATCCAGGAGGGCGGCTATTCGCTAGCCGCCGTCTCGGAGGCGGCACCTGCCTTCGTCGAGGCTTTCATGACGGCCCATGGCGACTGACAGCGCGATCATGAAAACACCGCCCCCCGATCTGAGACCGAGGAGCGGCGACCGCCCTGACCGCTAGCGGCAACGATCAGCGGCGATAGGCAATGACCGGGCAGCCCGGAGCACGGGCAAAGCGCACGATCTGACGGTGGTGATGACGGCGGCCGGCGACGACGATCGCCCGCCGGTCGACGCGGCGGATATGGGCGTGGCGCACCCCCATGCGCTCGGCCTTGCGAACCGCATGGCGCGGCGAGCAAGCCGGGCGGTCCCAACGCTCGCGCCGATCCCAGCGGTCGCGGCGGTCACCGTGACGGCGATCGCGGATGACATGGACCCGGTCGCCGCCGATGGTGATCGTGGCACGGCTTTCGGCGGCGGCAACCGACGGCGCGGCAATGGCGGCCGAGCCAAGCGCGGCGACGATGCAAAGGGTTTTCGCAAGGGTCTGGAACATTTTCGGTTTCTCCTTCGATCTCGGCATCGCCCGTCCGGTTGAAAGCCAGTGCGCGAACGAGCCGAGGCCTGATGCGTCGAGCCGCGCGGCGGCCGTCTGTCGATTATCGATGAAGACACCATGGCAAGCCGGCCCTGAACCGAGCCGGAAACCGCCATTCATGCGGCATTCAGACAATGACGTGGCGAGAGAACTGCGACCGTCTCAGCTTCGGCGCGAAAATCGGAATCGATTTTCGGCAAAGCACGATGCGTCAATTCACGATGCATCGTTTCAAAGAGTCAGAGCGCGCCTTCTGCGTCCGATGGAATGCAGGGCGATCTAATCCAGGCGACGCATCCAGAACTGCATCGGCTTTTCGCTTTCCTCGCTCTCGCCGATATCGCGCCAGCGCATATGGGATACGAGGCCGTCGACCCTGCGATAGCCACGTTTCGCCCAGAACCCGTCGAGCGGGGCATAATCGGCGGGCCGCCGCGGATGATCGGCCGGCCGGACGACGCCGCAAAAGGCGGCGATGCCGAATCCCTGCTCCCGGCCCGCCGCCTCGCGGGCGTCGAAGAAGCGGTGGCCGGCGCCGAGGCCGCGATAGGCGGGAAGCAGCACCGACTCGGCGAGATAGAAAACCTCGGTGGGGTCGATCCCCTGGCGGGCAAAGGCAGCGGCCAGCTGCGGCTGGTGATCGCCGAGCGGGGCAGCCGTCGCCGCGCCGACGATCTCGCCCTTGCCGCTGCTCGCGATCACCACCATTGCCCCCGGCGACTCGCCATAAGTACGCAGGTAATTGCGCTCATAAGCCTCGTCGCCGTCATAGAGATAGGGAAACGCGCGAAAGACGATGGTCCGAAGCCGGGCAAGATCCGCGAGGATCGGCTCGATCTCGCCGCCCGAAAGGACAGCGAAGCTCAGGGTTTCATCGCTCTCACCGCGCATCGCGCCCTCGCCTGTCATGCCTTGGAAACGGCTGCGATCCAGGCCTTCAGATTGTAATAGGTGGTGAGGCGGGAAATCTTGCCGTCGTCGATCGTAAAAAACTGGCCGGCCGGGATCGAATAGGCCTGATGGCTCGCCTCCGGCAGGCCGGCGGCGGTCTCGATATAGCGGCCGCGCACGGTGAATTCGGCGGCCGCCCGGCTGCCGTCCTCGGATGCGAAGACAACGATGTCGGCCAGCGTCTCGTCGTAGTGTCGATGCATCGCCGCCATGAAGCGGCGGAACGCCTCGCGGCCGATCTCCCGCTCGCCCTCGTTAACGTCGTGGGCGACATCCTCGTCGAGGCAGACGAACATCGTGTCGAGATCGCCCGTGTTGAAGGCCTCGAGATAGCGGTGGATCAGCGTTTCGGTCGCAGCGCGGGTCATGGGCATCCTTCAATCGATCGCGAGGTTGCAAGCGGAGTCCAGCGCCACTTACCGCATCGGCCGGCAAACCGGAATCGGTTTTCGCGTCCGCACAGCCAAATTCGCCGCCGCGACACGGACCGGCAACTCACTCGGCCGCGCTCTTTTCCTCATCGTCCGCATCGCTGAACAGGAACCCTCCGGATTGACGCCGCCACAGGCTGGCATAGAGCCCGCCTTGCGCCAGAAGCTGCTCGTGGGAGCCGTCCTCGACGATCGCGCCCTTGTCCATCACCAGCAGCCGGTCCATCGCCGCGATGGTCGACAGGCGGTGGGCGATGGCAATGACGGTCTTGCCCTCCATCATCCGGGTGAAGTTGTCCTGGATCGCCGCCTCGACCTCGGAATCGAGCGCCGAGGTCGCCTCATCGAGAACGAGAATCGGCGCGTCCTTCAAGAGCACGCGGGCGATGGCGATGCGCTGGCGCTGGCCGCCAGACAGCTTGATGCCGCGCTCGCCGACATGGGCGTCGAAGCCGCTGCGACCTTTGGGATCGCGCAGTCCGGCGATGAAGCCGTCGGCACTGGCCCGGCGCGCGGCAAGTGCGATCGCCGCATCATCGGCGTCCGGGCGGCCGTAAGCAATGTTGTCGCGGATCGAGCGATGCAGGAGCGAGGTGTCCTGGGTGACGACGCCGATCGCAGCGCGCAGCGAGTCCTGCGTCACAGCGGAAATATCCTGGCCGTCGATGGTGATCCGCCCGCCCTCGAGATCGTAGAGCCGCAGCAAGAGATTGACGAGGGTGGTCTTGCCGGCGCCCGACCGGCCGACCAGACCGACCTTCTCGCCCGACTTGATGTCGATGTCGAGATTGGAGATGACGCCGCCGCCCTTGCCATAGTGGAAGGTGACCGCGTCGAAGCGGATCTGGCCCTCGCGCGCGACCAGCGGCGTCGCGTCGGCCGCATCGACCAGGGTTGGGATCCGGGTGATCGTCGCCACCGCGTCCTGGATGGTCCCGTAATTGCGAACGAGGCCGTTGATGTTGAACATCATCCAGCCGGACATCTGGTTCAGCCGCAGCACCAGCCCCAGCGCCGTGGCGACACCGCCCGCCGTCACCGCTCCGTCCCGCCAGCCGAGGGTGGCGATGACGCCGACGCCGGCCATCATGAAGCCGTTGAGCAGCGCAACGATCGTCCGCACTTCGGTGATCGCCCGGGTGGAGCGGCGGGTCATGTCGACGAGATAGACAAAACCGTCCTTGACGAAGGCGTCCTCCCGGCGAGCGGAATCAAACAGCTTGACCGACAAGATGTTGGTGAAGCTGTCGACCACCCGGCCGGAGACGATCGAGCGCGCATCGGCGCTGGCGCGGCCGAACTTGCGGATCTTCGGCAGAAGATTGCGCACGATCCAGACATAGCCCGCGACCCAAATGGCGAGGACGATCGCCATGCGTGCGTCGATCGAGCCCAGGATGGTGGTGGTGAGGATAATGAAGGTGACGAAGCCCCAGAAGGTTTGCAGGATCGTCACGACGAAATCGCCCGTCGCCGCCCCCACCTGCTGGACCTTCTGGCCGAGCCGGCCGCCGAAATCGTTCTGGAAGAAGGTGTACGCCTGCTCCATCAGCCGTCGATAGCTCTGCCAGCGGATACGGTTGTAGAAACTCGGCGAAATCACCTGTTCTTCGAGCACCGACGACACGAACAGGAGCGCTGCCCGGCCGATCAGGGTGAGAAACAACAGCCCGGCGAGCAGCCAGAAATGATCGGCGAGAAGCGTTTGCGGCGTTGAGGTGCCGAGTGCGTCGACCAGCCAGCCGACGCCGGTAAACAGCAACGCCTCGACGCCGCCGGTCAGGCCGCCAACGATGAGCAGGCCGATGAGCGGCCCTTTCGCCTGATTGGCGAAATGCCAGATGAAGGCATTGGTGTCATCCGGCAGAGGTCGCAGATGACCGGTGCGATAGACCCCATCCGCCTGCGGGCGCGGCTCATCCTCGAAGGGATCGAGGATCCGCTCAAAGCGCTGGAGCAGGCGATCCATCATTCCGCCGCTCGCATGCCGGCCGCCGCCGTGCCGTTCTGGGCCTCATCGCTGTCGCCAGCAGCCAGAAACCCGCCGACCTGGCGCGACCAGAGCTTGGCATAAAGCCCCCCCTGCGCGACGAGTTCGGCATGGCTGCCGGTTTCGACGATCGCGCCCTTGTCGAGCACGATCAGCCGATCGAGCGCGGCAATCGTCGACAGCCGATGGGCGACGGCGATCACCGTCTTGCCCTCCATCAGCCGGTAGAGATTTTCGGCGATCGCTGCCTCGACCTCGGAATCAAGTGCCGAGGTCGCCTCGTCGAGCAACAGGATCGGTGCATCCTTCAGCATGACGCGAGCGATGGCGATGCGCTGGCGCTGGCCGCCGGACAGCTTGACGCCGCGCTCGCCGACCTCGGCGTCGAGGCCGGTCCGGCCGTCGCGATCACGCAGCTCGGCGACGAAATCGGCCGCCTCCGCCCGCCGCACGGCCGCTTCAAGCGCCGCTTCGCCGGCATCCGGCCGACCATAGAGCACGTTGTCGCGGATCGAGCGGTGGAGCAGCGACGTGTCCTGGGTGACCATGCCGATCCTGGCGCGCAGGCTTTCCTGCCCGACATCGCGAATGTCGGTGCCGTCGATCAGGATGCGGCCGCTCTCGACGTCGTGGAAGCGCATCAAAAGATTGAGGATCGTCGATTTGCCGGCACCGGAGCGGCCGATGAGACCGACCTTTTCGCCGGGCCGGATGGTCAGGCCGAAATCGGACAGAACGCCGCCATCCTTGCCATAGTGAAACGACACCTTTTCAAAACGGATTTCGCCCTTCGGCACGGCGAGCGGCGGCGCCTGCGGGCGATCGGTGATGGCATGGGGAATGCTCAAGGTCGCCATCCCGTCGCGGATCGTGCCGATATTCTCGAACAGCGCCGAGACCTCCCACATGATCCATTGCGACATGCCGTGGATGCGCAGCACCAGCCCGACCGACGCAGCGATCGCGCCGACGGTGACAAGGCCATTCACCCATAAGCCGATGCCCGCCGCGCCGACTGTGAACAACAGCAGCGAATTGAGGCTCTGCAGGCAGAAAACGAACAGTGTGATCAGCCGCCCCTGGCCGTAGACCGTGGTCAGAAATCCGCCCATCGACTGGCGGGCGTAATCAGCCTCGCGCCGCGTATGGGCAAAGAGCTTGACCGTCTGCACATTGGCATAGGCGTCGACAATCCGGCCGGTCATCTCGGCGCGGGCATCGGCCTGACTTTCCGCCACCTTATCGAGCCGAGGAATGAACCAGCGCAACATCACCGCGTAGAGGATCAGCCAACCGACAAAGGGCAGCGCCAGCTTCCAATCCGACGACGCCGCGAGAATGACGACGCCGGTAAAATACACCGCGACATAGAGAAAGACGTCGATCGACTTGCCGACGGTCTCGCGCACCGCGAGTGCCGTCTGCATCAGCTTCTGCGAGACCCGGCCGGCAAATTCATCCTGAAAGAAACTCAGCGAATGGCCGAGCAACCAGCGGTGCATCAGAAAGCGGAAGCGCATCGGAAAATTGCCGAACAGCGCCTGAAAACTGACCAAGCCGTCGATGAACTGGATTCCCGGCAGGACGATCATAATAACGACGCCCATCAGCGCCAGCTGCCAGCCACGTTCGGCCAGGAAGCGATCCGGCGGCGTGTCGCCGAACCAATCGACCAAATGGCCGAGAAAGCCGAACAGCGAGACCTCGATCGTCGAAATCAGCGCGGTGATCACGGCCATGGCAAGGAACAGCGGCCAAAACGGCCGGGCGAAGAACCAGATGAACTTTGCGAGCGTCTTGGGCGGCGGAGCGTTCAGTTCTGGCGCGGGGAACGCGTCAACCATCCTCTCGAATTTCGAGAACATCGCTGTTTCCTGACATATCCGGACAGTGGCCGAGACGGCCGTGATCGCGACAAGCGGCTTACCCCGAAGGCAAAGCCATTAACGACAATGCAGCCGCCCCCGCGTGCTGACATAGGCTCATATAGGCTCAGCGGCGGCAAAAATCAGGGGGGTGGCGCGAGCCGGTCATGCCGGTCATCGTCAACTGTTGAAGCCAGGCTGAAACCGGTCCGGTCCGGATGAGCGGTCAACGCCGAGCAGTTGCCCAGCGCTAAAAAAATATTCCCACATCCAACCGTCATGAATGCGACGAATGATCGATCGGAAACAACTTCCGAACAGCCTGATTTTCAGGGTCTAAATGAATTTACCGGCGGACCGCCGCTTACTGCCTGTCTTATGGGCGCGTCAATTTTCTAGGCAATTGAGCACTGGACAGAGGGGAGTAAATCGGAAAGATGCTCGCCATGGTCGCGCGTGCGGGCGCGATAATCCGATCGTTCCGGGGGGCAAAATGAACTTTTCCTTCAAAACTTTCACCGGCGTCGTGGTGCTTTCGACGCTGCTCGCCTTCGGCTCGGCCGAGGCCAGGGATCTTGTCGTCTACAATGGCGGCGACGTCACCTCACTCGATCCGCAGAAGATCAGCGGCGACTGGGAAGACCGCGTCGATGGCGACATCTTCGAGGGGCTCTTCACCGAGGACGCTGAGGCCAAGCCCATCCTCGGCGTCGCCAAGAGCTATGAGACCTCGAAAGACGGTCTGACATGGACCTTCAAACTGCGCGACGACGCCAAATGGTCGGACGGCCAACCGGTCACGGCGGAGGATTTCGTCTTCGCCTTCCAGCGACTGATGGATCCGAAGACCGCGTCCGAATACGCCTATATCCAGTACCCGATCAAGAATGCCGAGGCGATCAACACCGGCAAGATCAAGGATTTCAGCCAGCTCGGCGTCAAGGCGCTGGACGACAAGACGCTTGAGATCACGCTGGAACATCCCATTCCTTACTATCGCAGCCTGTTGTGCCATTTCACCGCCTATCCCTTGCCCAAGCACCTGATCGACAAAGTCGGCGACGACTGGGTCAAGATCGGCAATATCGTCACGGACGGGCCCTACAAGCCAGTCGAGTGGGTGCCAGGCAGCCATGTCCTGACCGCCAAGAACCCCTATTGGCCGGGCAAGGACAAGCTCGATATCGACGGTGTGCGCTTCCTCTCGATGGAAGACAATGCGGCCGGCTTCCGCCGCTATCAGGCCGGCGAAATCGACATCATGACGGCGTATCCGAAGGACCAGTACACGTTCATCCAGAAGAACCTGCCCGGCCAGGGCCACTTTACGCCATTCGCGGGCCTCTATTACTACCTCTTCAACGAGCAGAAGCCGCCCTTCGATGACAAGCGGGTTCGCGAGGCGCTGTCGAAGGCGATCTATCGCGAGGTCATCGGCCCGAAAGTGCTGACCAGTGGCGAGCCCGCCGCCTTCGGCTGGGTTCCCCCCGGCATGGACAACTATCCGAAGGAAGGGGCCCGGTTCAAATGGGCCAAAGAGCCTTATCCCCAGCGTGTCAAAGAGGCCAAGGCGCTGCTGAAGGAAGCCGGCTACGGCCCCGACCATCCGCTGGACGTCACGCTGAGCTACAACACCAGCGACAATCACAAGCGGATCGCCATCGCCATCGCGGCCATGTGGAAGCCGCTCGGCGTCAACGTCAAGCTGGTCAATGCCGAGGTGAAGGTCCACTACGCCAATCTGCGCGAGGGCGACTTCCAGGTCGCGCGCGCCGGCTGGCTCGCCGATTTCAACGATCCGATCAACTTCCTCGACCTGCTGAAGGGCGGCAACGAGATGAATTACGGCAAGTGGAACAATAAGGAATACAATGCTCTGCTGAAGCAGGCGTCGACCGAAAGCGATCTCAAAAAGCGCGCCACGCTCTTGAAACAGGCCGAACAGATCGCGCTCGACGACGACGCGGCCATGCCGATTTATTTCTACCTGTCTGAAAACCTGGTGTCGCCAAAGGTGAAGGGGTTCAAGGACAACGTCTTCGACAAGCACCGCACCCGCTGGCTGTCGCTCGACAAATAAGCGGCAGACGGACGAAGCCGCCAGCAAGGGCGGTCGAAGCGGGGTCGCGCAAAACGACCCCGACGGCCATGATCGAGAGCGAGCGCCGTTGAACCGAAACCGGTCGAAGGGCGCTCGCACCATTCCCAAGGCATCGCGGCCGATCAAGGAGCCTCGGGCCTGACCTGACGAAACGATCCCGACATGCTGACCTTCGTTCTGAAGCGGCTGGCCTCGACGATCCCGGTCATTTTGATCGCGATCACGGTCTGCTTCTTCATCCTGCGCCTGGCGCCGGGCGGCCCGTTCGACCAAGAGCGCGCGCTGCCCCCCGATGTTCTCGCCAATCTGCGGGCCTATTATCACCTGAATGACCCGCTGATCGTCCAGTATCTTCGCTATCTCCTGCGGCTTGCTCAGCTCGATCTCGGGCCGTCCTTCGTCACCAAGGACTTCACCGTCGCCCAGCAGATCGCCATCGGCCTGCCTTATACGCTGATCGTCGGCGGCTCGGCTTTCTTCCTGGCGATCGTCGGCGGCATCACCGCGGGGATCTACGGCGCGCTCTACCAAAACCGTTCGGCCGACTGGCTCATCGCCATCGTCGCGATGGCCGGACTGGTGGTGCCGAACTTTCTCGTCGCGCCGATCCTGCAACTCGTCTTCGGCGTCCATCTCGCCTGGCTGCCGGTCGGCGGCTGGGGCGACGGCTCGATCCGCTTCCTGGCGATGCCGGTGGTGGTGCTTGCCCTGCCCCATATCGCCCGCATCTCCCGGCTGATGCGCGGCTCGTTGATCGAGACGCTGAACTCGAACTTCATCAAGACCGCGACGGCCAAGGGCATCGGCCGCCGGCGCGTCGTTCTCAAACACGCCCTGCGCCCGGCGCTCACGCCCGTCGTTTCCTATCTTGGTCCGGCCGCCAGCTATCTCCTCACCGGCTCCATCGTGGTCGAGCAGATTTTCGGCATCCCCGGCATCGGCCGCTATTTCGTCCAGGCCGCGCTCAATCGCGACTACGGCATGGTTCTCGGGACGGTGGTCTTCTACATGGCGCTGATCGTGGTTTTGAACCTGCTTGTCGATCTCGCCTATGCCTGGCTCGATCCGAAGGTGCGGCAGCGATGAGCCTTTACGCCGGCAAGCGCCAAGCCCTCGAAGAGGCGTTCATCGAGCGCGATGACGCCATTCCCCGGGGCAAGCCCCGCTCGGTCAGCCGCGACGCGCTTCGGCGCCTGCGCGCCAACAAGGCGGCGATGACGGCGATCGTCATCTTCGCTTTGATCGTGATCGCCGCGATCGTCGGGCCGCATCTCGTCCCCTACGACTTTGAAACGCCTGACTGGAGCGCGTTCACCGCGCCGCCGTCGATCGAAAGCGGCCACTATTTCGGCACCGACCAGAACGGCCGCGATCTCCTCGCGCGCACCCTCTACGGCACCCGCGTTTCGCTGCTCGTCGCGCTGATCGCGACCACCGTCTCGGTAGTGGTCGGCGTGCTCTACGGAGCGATCGCAGGCTTTGCCGGCGGCCGCGTCGACAGCGCGATGATGCGCTTCGTCGATGTCATGTATGCGCTTCCCTACATCCTCTTCGTCATCCTGTTGATGGTGATGTTCGGGCGCAACGTCTTCCTGCTCTTTGCCGCCATCGGCCTGCTCGAATGGCTGACCATGGCCCGGATCGTCCGCGGCCAGACGCTGTCCCTGAAGGAAAAGGAGTTCGTCGAAGCGGCGCGGGCCGGCGGCGTCTCCAACTTCGCCATCATCTTAAGGCACATCGTGCCGAACCTCGTCGGCCCGGTGGTGATCTATGCGACGCTGACGATCCCAGAGATCGTCGTCACCGAAAGCTTCCTGTCCTATCTCGGCTTCGGTGTGCAGGAGCCGCTGACGTCGCTCGGTACGCTGATTTCGGAAGGCGCCGCCGCCCTCGGCGCCGCCGACTGGCTGCTGCTCTTTCCCGGCGGCGTGCTCATCGTGATGCTGCTGGCCCTCGCCTTCATCGGTGACGGCCTGCGCGACGCCTTCGACCCGAAGGATCGGTGATGAGAACCAGGCGTTTTGCCACCATGCCAAACCGCCGCGCGTTGTGGTTGACGAAAAGGAATGACAGGTCTGATCGAAAGCACGAATCCGCAATGGAACGACATGGATCACGGCATCCGGTGATGAGCGATCTCAGGATAAACTGGAAAAAGGGACACGGCCTTTGAATGCGACCATAGAGCCCCTTCTGACCCTGTCCGACTACACCGTCCGCTTCACGACGCTGGACGGCACGGTCAATGCCGTCAATGGTCTCGACCTTGCCGTTGCACGCGGTGAGACGGTGGCCGTCGTTGGCGAATCCGGCTCCGGCAAGAGCCAGACATTCAACGGCGTCTTTGGCCTTCTTGCCCGCAACGCCGAGACCCGTGGCGCGGTCAATTTCGAGGGCCGCGATCTTTTGGCGATGAGTTCCAAGGAACTCGACACGGTGCGCGGCGCCGACATGGCGATGGTCTTTCAGGATCCGATGACCGCGCTCAACCCGGCGATGAAGATCAAGCATCAGCTGATCGAGACGCTGGTCATCCACAAGGGCCTGAAAGGCAAGGCGGCCGAGGCGGAAGCGCTGGCGATCATGAAGAAAGTCGGCATTCCGGAGGCCGAGCGGCGGATCAACCAGTATCCGCATGAGCTGTCGGGCGGCATGCGTCAACGCGTGGTCATCGCCATGGCGCTCTTGTGCCGCCCCAAGCTGATCGTCGCCGACGAACCGACCACGGCGCTCGACGTCACCATTCAGGCGCAAATCCTCGATCTCTTCCGTGATCTTACCGCCGATGCCGGAACGGCACTGATCCTCATCACCCACGATCTCGGCGTCGTCGCCGGCATCGCCGACCGGGTGGTGGTGATGTATGCTGGCCGGATCGTCGAAGAGGGGCCGGTCGACGAGCTCTTCGCCCGGCCAGCCGCGCCCTATACCGCCGCGCTGCTGCGCTCGATCCCCCGCGTCGATCGCGACGCGGACGCCGTCCAGCCGATCGGCGGCCGCCCGCCGGATCTCATCAATCTCCCGAGGGGCTGTCCATTCAACCCGCGCTGCGGGTTCACGAAGGACAAATGCCGCAGCGAGCGTCCGCCGCTCGCCGACGTGGCGCCTGGCCGGCGCGCCGCCTGCTGGTCCCCTTTCATCGATGCGGCCGCCGGAACTGCGGAGGGTCAGCATGCCTGAGACACTGCTTTCGGTCGAAAATCTCTCCACCGTCTTCACTCTGCCCGGCCGCGCTCTGCTGGCGAAGTCGGCGAGACTGACGGCGGTCAGCGACGTTTCGTTCTGCCTCGAGGAGGGTGAAACACTGGGTATCGTCGGCGAATCGGGATGCGGCAAGTCGACGCTCGGCCGCTCGATCCTGCGCCTGATCGAGCCGACGGAAGGCCGCGTCGTCTGGCAGGGGCGGTCGCTGACCGCGTTGTCGAAGACCGAGATGCGCAAGGCCCGCCGCGATCTTTCGATCATTTTTCAGGATCCCGTCGCCTCCCTCGATCCGCGCATGAATGTCGGCCAGATCATCGAGGAGCCGCTCAAAATCGCCGAGCCGAAGTTGCTGCGCGGCGAGCGGCGCAAGCGGGTTGAGCGGGTGATGGACGAGGTCGGCCTCGCGCCGGAGATGATCAATCGCTATCCGCACGAGTTTTCCGGCGGTCAGGCCCAGCGCATCGGCATCGCCCGGGCGATCGTGACCGAGCCGAAGCTGATCGTCTGCGACGAGCCGGTCTCAGCCCTCGACGTCTCGATCCAGGCGCAAATCGTCAATCTCCTGAAAGCGCTGAAAGAGCGCATGGGACTGACGCTGATCTTCATCAGCCACGATCTGTCGGTCGTGCGGCTCGTTTCCGACCGCATCCTGGTTCTTTATCTCGGACGCATCGTCGAGATCGGTCCGCGCCAACAGGTGTTTCAAAACCCGGCGCATCCTTATACGCAGGCGTTGCTTTCCGCCGCGCCGATCCCCGATCCCGTGGTCGCTCGCAGCCGCGAGCGCACCGCGCTGCAGGGCGATCCGCCCTCGCCGATCAACCCGCCGTCCGGCTGCGGCTTTCGCACCCGCTGCCCGATCGCGCGCGAGGACTGCGCCAAGGATCTGCCGCCGCTTGCCAAGGTCGATGCCGACCATCAGGTGGCCTGTCTGTTCTGGACCGAGGTGCGCGCCGATCCGGCGCTGGCCGCGGGCTGAAAGAGCAACAGCCCCAACCGCATTCAACAGCATCGGCCCGAAAATCCCAGTCGATTTTCGGCAAAGCACGATGCGTCGATGCAAAGAGTTCGAGCGTCCTTCCTGCGTCCGATCAAACGCGGGGCGCTCCAGCGACAAACGCAGACGGCCGCGCCCTGAATCAAGGCGCGGCCGTCTGCCGTTCGATCGAAAGGGCGGGTCAGGCCGCGTCGCGCAGGCCCGAAGCCTCGGCCGCAAGAGCCGAGATCGCATCCCAGTCGCCGGCCGCGACCTTGTCCTTCGGCGCGAGCCAGGAGCCGCCGACGCACAAAACATTCGGCAGTTTCAGATAGTCGCCGACATTCTTCATCGAGATGCCGCCGGTCGGGCAGAACTTGATCTGCGGGATCACCGGCGCAATCGATTTCAACAGCGCCGCGCCGCCGACCTGCTCGGCGGGAAAGAATTTGAGAACCTCATAGCCCTCCTGCAGCATCGCCATCATTTCGCTCGGCGTTGCCGATCCGGGCAGCAGCGGCACGTCGCTGTTGCGCGCCGCATCGAGGATCTCGACCGTTGCGCCCGGCGAGACGATGAACTCGGCGCCGGCCTTTTCGGCCTGCTCGAACTGCTTCGGCGTCAGGATCGTGCCCGCGCCGCAGACCATTTCCGGAACCTCGGCGGCGATCGCCGCGATCGCCTCGAGCCCCGCCGGCGTGCGCAAGGTGACCTCGATCGAACCGATCCCGCCGGCGATCAGCGCCCGCGCCAGGAGAACGCCCTGCGCCGCGCTGTCGACGGCGACCACGGGAACCACCGGCTGGGCCGTCAAAATCGCGAGAAGACGTTTGGTATCCTGGCTCATTGCCGCTGCTCTTTCGAAAAAGAATGAATCCGAGCGCAGGCTTAGACCATCGGGCGTGATCGAGGGAAGCCGCCGGCTTCAAAAAACATCGGGCGCTCAAACGGCCCCTGCAGCAAGCGGACGACCAGCAATCGTTCAGCGGCCGCCATCGAAGGTGCGGTAGAAAATATGACGGCCGATCTTGTCGACCTCTTCCATCGCCCGGGCCCAGCGCGGCCGCACATAGGTGGCGTGGTAATGGGTCGCCGAGCCGACCTCGGCGATCCAGATCTTGCCTTCGGTGACCTCCTCGGCGATGTCCTTGGCCTTGTCATAGGCTTCGGCATCGCGGACCCGGTCCTTGTGGCCGTCGCAGGCGAAGGAGAACTGGCAGCGATTGCGCCAATTCTTGTTCTGATAGACGACGCCGCAGATCGAGTTCGGATAGGCGGGATTGCGAACGCGGTTGAGGATCACCTGCGCGACCGCCGCCTGACCTTGCGACGATTCGCCCCGCGCCTCGAAATAGATGCCGTTGGCGAGGCAGGTCTGTTCGGCCTTGCTATAGGCCTTTTGCGGCAGCGCCGTCGCGGCCCAGGCGTGATCGCCGTCGTCGATCGGCGGAATGAAGGCTTCCGGCTGATCCTTCAGCACCCGCTCGAACATCGAGGAGGCGCGGCCGGCATTGCCGCCGTCGGCCGGCGCATAGCCGAGCGCTCCGGCATCGTCGGAGGGTTTCAGCGAGGCGAGCAGCACATTGGCGTTGGCCGGCTCGCCGCCATCCCGGCCGGTGGCACCGAAGTTCGGCTGGCCCATCAGCTGGAACCGTGTGGCGAGCGCGATCTGATCGCGGGTCTCCGGCGTCACCTGGGCGAAGGCGGTGCGGAGGCGCTCCTGCGAGCCGACGACCCGAGCGCCCAGCAGCGTCTTGCCGCCAAACACCGAGCCGGCGCGCACGCCGTAGGGCGAAAAGGCATTGTCGGCGGTCTGGGTGTAAACCCGGCCACCTTTTCCGTGGCGGGTGATGCGCGGACCATCGCCCTCGGCGATCTGTGCGAGGATACGCGCACGTTTGGTAGCCGCCTCACGCTCGGCGACGAGACCGGCGCCTTCCTTTTCGGAATAGGCAAGATCGACCGTGGACGGCGTCTCATCCGCGTTCGGCACCAGAAACGCATGGACACGCTTGGCGATGTCGGCGCCGCCCACCATGCTGGTCACGTCCTGATGGGCAACTGAACCGCCGCTGGTCCCCACCAGCAGCCCGCCGGCCACCAAAACGAACGCAGATTTCCCCGCTGTGCGATAGCCACGACGTCGCTTGCAGCCCGACGCCGCTCGCCCCTCTTGCCTCATCACGCCCCCGATTGCGTGTTACAAACTTTCCACAGATGCCGCTAAAACATCCCCCATTAACCTTGTTCTTTGGTTAACAAATTGCGACGGTTTCAAGACGATCGCTTCTTTTTGCCCGCAAAGGGGTTCTGAGGCTTGCGTAAAGCTATCCGGAGGGGCACCCCGAAGAAGCCGAAGGTCTCGCGCAACCCATTGACGAGATAGCGGGTGTAGGCCGCGCCAAGGGCATCCGGCCGGGCCGTCGAGACGATAAAAGTCGGCGGCCGCGACTTTATTTGCGTCATATACTTGACGTTAACACGTCTTCCGGCGACCGCCGGCGGCGGATGCTTGGCCAGCATGCGCTCAAGCCATTGATTCAATTTCGCCGTACTGATTCGCCGGTTCCAGACCTCATGGGTCTCGGCGACGGAGCGCATCAGCCGGTCGATCCCCTCGCCGGTCTCGCCGGAAACCGTCACCGCCTTGACGCCGCGGATCTGCGGCAGGAGGCGATCGGTCTTTTCGCGCAGATCCGCCAGAAGCGCCTGCCGATCCTCGACCAGATCCCACTTGTTGAAGGCGATGACCGGCGCCCGCCCCTCGCGCACGATCAGATCGACGATGGAGAGATCCTGGCGCTCGAAGGGAACGGTGACGTCGAAGACGATCACCACCACCTCGGCGAAGCGGATCGCGCGCAGGCCATCAGCGACGGAAAGTTTTTCGAGCTTTTCCTGCACCCGCGCCTTGCGGCGCATGCCGGCGGTGTCGAACACCTTGATCTGACGGCCGCGCCACTCCCATTCGACCGAGATCGAGTCGCGGGTGATGCCGGCTTCCGGTCCGGTCAGCAGCCGGTCTTCGCCAAGAAAGCGGTTGATCAGCGTCGACTTGCCGGCATTCGGACGGCCGACGATCGCCATGCGCAGCGGCTTGGTCGCGTCATAGGCCTCGATTGGCTCCTCGCCCTCGTCGCCGTCCGCTGCGTCACCTGATGAAGCTGCGTCGTCTTCGTCCGACCTGCGCTGCGAGGGCGCGCGGGTGGGCCGGAACGCTTCACGCCCCAGCGCCTCGACCATCGCGTCGCGCAGCTCGCCCATGCCCTCGCCATGTTCGGCGGAAATGCCGACCGGCTCGCCGAGCCCGACCGCATAAGCGTCGATCAGCCCGGCCTCCGAACTCCGCGCCTCGGCCTTGTTGGCCACGAGCACAAGCTTTTGCGCAGATTTGCGCAGAAGGTCGGCGAAATCCTGGTCCTGCGGCGTCAGGCCGGCCTTCACGTCGATCATGAACAGGCAGAGATCGGCAGCGCGGATTGCCGCTTCGGTTTGGGCACGCATGCGCCCTTCCAGCGTGTCGGCTCCGGCGATTTCGAGACCGGCCGTATCGACGATCTCGAAGGTCAGATCCATCAGCCGGGCCTCGCCGGTCCGCCGGTCGCGGGTGACGCCCGGCCGATCGTCGACGAGCGCCAGACGGCGCCCGACAAGGCGGTTGAACAAGGTCGATTTTCCGACATTCGGTCGACCGATGATGGCGATGGTGACCATGTCGGTATGCTCCTATGAGGGCTTCGCGGGCGCTCCGCCTCAGTTGCCGGCGCCGGTGGTCGCCGCCGGCGGCGGGACTTGGCCGTCTGCCGCCGGCTTGTCGGTCGGCGGCGTTGCGGTTGCGGGCGAGGCGGTGCCTGACGATGCGGCCGCCCCGCTTTGATTATCGCTTGAGGACGACGAGCTTGTGCTGTCGGTCCCGCGTGTCAAAGCCGGCGCATTGCCGCTCTTCGGCGCGGCGGCTGGCGCGGAGGGCTCTGACGTCGTCGGTGCGGGCGCGGTTGTGGAGGGTGCGATCGGGGCCGGGCTTGCCGGTGCCGGCGTTCCGGCGGATGCAGCGGGCGCCGCGCCTGGCGCTCCGCCCGTCGTCTCCATGCCGATATTCGAGGTCGGCATCTGCGGTGTCCCGATCGGCAGGGCCGCACCGCCGCCTTTAGCCGCGCCGGGCTTGGTGTCGAGCAGCCCCGGCAGATCGATGACGCCAAGGCCGTTGTCGGCGCTTGCGGGCGGCGTCGCGCCGGCCGGCTCGGGCTTGGCCGGCGGAATGGCGTTGGGTCCGGTCGCACCGGAATTGATCAAGGCGAGGAGGATGCGCGCGCGCCCGGCCATGTCCGAGGGCGTTTCGCCGTCGGTCACGAGCTTTTCAAGCAGCGGCTTGGCAGTCTTGCCGTCACCGGCCTTCCAGGCGGCGAGCGCAATCGCTTCGCGGGCGGCAAAGCGCAACGGCTGGCTATCGCCGGTCAGTCGGTCGACCCGGTCGTGAACCTCGTCGAGCGTGCCATGATCGACCAACACATAACCGGCGCGCAGCGCCGCCATGTCCCGCAGATCCTGAGGGGCCTCGGCATTGTTGGCGACCGCATCGAAGGCTGCGACGGCCCGCTTGGGGTCGCCGGCCTTTGCCTCGAGCCCCCCGATCGTCAGTTGCGCGAGAGCGGGATAGGCGCCAATGCCGTTATCGGCGATCGTCTTCAGCGCCTTGATGGCATCTTCGCGCTTGCCCTCTTCGGCAAGCTTCATGGCCTGAGCATAGCGATCGCCGGCGGCATTGGCCTGGCTGGTCTGGTAACGCTCGTAGGCGACATAGCCGGCCGTTCCGGCGACGACGACAACCGCAGCGCCCACCAACCAACTGCCGAACCGCGTCCAGACCGCTTTGACCTTATCCTGGCGAAGCTCTTCGTCGACTTCCCTGAAAAAACTCTCGTCGCTCATCCGCTCGCTTTCCTTCTTTTCCGACGGATCGGCGAAAGGCGGCCAAACCAACGGAAATCAAAGCGTCTTCTAACGATTTTTTGCGGCAGCGAAAGAGTGGAAGGGTCAGAGGCGCTCCGAGGCGTCACGCTAGCGGCGAAACGCCGATCAACCAGCGGTGAAGCCCGAGAAGAAAAATTCCGCTGGCAATCAGTCCGCCGGCAATGGCGACGATGTCGCCCTTGGCCTGTGGCAGGCCGAACGCCGGCTGCGGCCGGCTGAACGCATTCAGATAATCGACCACCGCCCAGACGAAGAAGGCGCCAAACATCACGACTTCGGCAGTCCCGCCATTCGCCAGGAGATGGCCGAGCGACCACAGCGCGACGCCGAGCACCATCGGATGGCGCACCGTCCGTTTGATATGACCCGTCGGCGTGTAGGTGGCGACAACGAGAATAAACGCGCTCGGCACGAGGACAAGCGCGAGATGGGACAACACCGGCGCCGGCTGATAGAGGCTGCCCTCGCTCGCGCGCGCCAGGCCGTAGCCATAGACCACCAGCACCAGGCCGATCAGCGCGAGCACCGAATAGCTGCCTTTGAAGCGCATCTCGCCAAGCCTGCGCAGCACCGCCGCCCGGCCCGGTTCAGAGACAATCCGAAAGGAGTGAACCCCCAAAAACACAAACAGTCCAATCACCAGAATAAACATTGTCCCTCCATCGCACGACCGGCGGTGCGCGGCCGGCGACATCGGCCCGCCGCCCTCGTGATGGCCTCAGTGCCAGTCCGTCACCTCGGCCCGTCTTCGCCGGACGCTTTCACTTTGCTACTACGTTGCGATCTTATGAATTGATGCGTCGCTCTTAAAAACGGGAAAAATTCTAATGAATACGACCGGTCTTGCCGCTGTGGCAATTTACGCAGCGCTTAACGGCGGCGTCTTGGTCTGGCTGACCGTTCAGACGGGCCGCGTGCGGGCGCGCGACAAGGTGATGATGGGCGACGGTGGTAATCCTCGCCTGATCCGGGCAATGCGCGGTCACGCCAATGCCGTCGAGTTCATCCCGATCACACTGATCACCATGACGCTCGCCGCCCTGCTCGGCGCTCCGGCCCTGGTGCTGCACGTCCTCGGCATCATGCTGACCGTCGGCCGGGTGCTGCATGCGCTGCATTTCACCGCGGACGACGCGCCACGCTGGCAGCGCTTCTCCGGCACCGGCCTGTCGCTTCTGGCCATGGCCGGTGCGGCCTTGGCGGCGCTGATCCAGGGACTGATGGCGATCTGATCGAGGACGATCGGCGAGCCAAGACCTGCCGCGCGGGGTTCACCGTTTCGCGCGTTCGGCCCGCCACCGATCGAGCATCGCCAAACGCTCGCCGATCCGCTTCTCGATGCCCCGGTCGGTCGGCTCGTAAAAGCGCTGCCGGCCCATTGCGTCCGGAAAATAGTCCTGGCCGGAAAATCCATCCGGCTGGTCATGATCATAGAGATAGCCGTCGCCGTAGCCCACATCCTTCATCAGATTGGTCGGCGCATTGAGGATATGTTTCGGTGGCAGCAGCGAACCATGCTGTTTGGCTGCGCGCATCGCAGCCTTGTAGGCCACATAGACCGCATTCGACTTCGGTGCGGCGGCGAGATAGGCGGTCGCCTGGGCGAGCGCCAATTCGCCTTCGGGCGAACCCAGATAATCGTAGGCGTCCTTGGCGGCGAGTGCGATCGTGAGCGCGTTCGGATCGGCGAGCCCGATATCTTCCGAGGCCATGCGCACCAGCCGACGGCCGAGATAAAGCGGGTTTTCGCCGGCGTCGAGCATGCGGGCGAGCCAGTAGAGTGCGGCGTCGACATCGGAGCCACGCACCGATTTGTGCAGGGCCGAGATCAAGTTGTAGTGGCCGTCCTGGCCCTTGTCATAGATCGGCGCCCGCCGCTGGACGACGCTGAGCAGCGTCTCGGCGTCGAGGATCTCACCCGGCCCCGATGAGCGCCAGACCTCCTCGGCAAGCGTCAGGATCGCCCGCCCGTCGCCATCGGCAAGGCCGAGCAGGACATCACGCGCCTCAGCGTCGAGCGGGAGTGCGCGGCCCATTTCCGCCTCGGCCCGATCGAGGAGCTTGGCAAGACTGTCCGACGGCAGCGATTCGAAGGTCAGCACCCGGGCGCGGGATAACAGCGCAGCGTTCAGCTCGAAGGACGGATTTTCCGTCGTCGCGCCGACGAGCACCACCGTGCCGTCTTCCATCACCGGCAGGAAGGAATCCTGCTGGGTGCGGTTGAAACGATGGATCTCGTCGACGAAGAGCAGCGTCACCCGGCCGTTCTGCCGTCTGAAGCGCGCCGCCTCGAAAACCTTCTTCAGGTCCGCCACACCGGAAAAGATCGCCGAAATCTGCTCGAAGGCATAATCGACCTCATTCGCCAGGAGCCGTGCCACCGTCGTCTTGCCGGTGCCGGGCGGCCCCCAGAAGATCAACGAGCCGAGGCTCTTATTGGCGAGCATGCGGGTCAGCGCCCCGCCCTCCCCGGTCAGGTGCTCCTGACCGACCACCGCCGAAAGCTGCTTGGGCCGGAGGCGATCGGCCAGCGGGCGCGGTGCTTCGGCGATCCGTCGTTCCTTGTCCTCGATCTCACCCGCGCCCGCGCCGCGCGGCCCGGCGTTTGGACGCTTGGCCGAAGGCGATGGCGGATCTGGTGGCTCGCCGAAGAGATCCGCCATGGTCAGCGCACGACCTGGGTCAGGCGGCGCCCGCCCCGTTCGATGTCGAACTGCCAGCCGCGATCGCCACGATCGGCGATCTCGGCGAGCTTGCGCGTGGTGTCGACTCGCTCGCCATTGATGTCGAGGATGATATCGCCCGGCTGCAGGCCAAACCGCGCAGCGAGCGAGCCGTTGCCGACCTCGGCGACAACGACGCCGGTCTTCGTGCGCGGCAGCCGCAGCTCATCAGCGACCCGTGGCGAGAGGTTGTCGACGGTCGCGCCCGCAAAGGGATTGCGCCCTTTGATCGTCCGCTGATCGCGCCGCGGCACTTCGGGCGCCTTGGCAAGGGGCAAGGTAACGATCTTCCGCACGTCCGACGACAGAACGTCGAGGGTCACGGACTTGCCGATGCCGAGCGTGGCAAAGCGGAAGTTCAGCGCGTCGGGAGTCAGCACCTCCTTGCCGTCGACCGTCATCACCACGTCGCCGACCTTCAGGCCGGCCTTCGCCGCCGGCCCGCCCGGATAGATCGAACGCACCAGCGCCCCGGTCGGTCGGCGGAGACCGAGCGCGTCGGCGATATCGGCGGTCACTGGTGCGAAGTCCGCGCCGACGAAGGGCCGCTCGTAGTGCCCACCGTTCTTGGCCGCTCGCAGAAAGGTCGCGACCATGTTGGAGGGAATGGCGAAGCCGATGCCGTTGGAGCCGCCCGAACGCGAGAAGATGGCGGTGTTCACGCCGATCAGCTGGCCCTTCATATTGATCAGCGCGCCGCCGGAATTGCCCGGATTGATCGCCGCGTCAGTCTGGATAAAGAACCCAAAATTGTCGACGCCGATATTGTTGCGGGCCAGCGCCGAAACGATGCCGTTGGTCACCGTCTGGCCGATCCCGAAGGGATTACCGATCGCCAGTACCAGGTCGCCGATCGCCAGATCGTCGGAATTGGCGATCGAAATGGTCGGAAACGGTCCCTTGCCCTCAATCTTCAGGACGGCGAGATCCACCGTTTTGTCCTTCGACAAGATCTTGGCGCTGAATTCCCGCCCGTCGGCAAAGGCGACCTTCACCTCGTCGGCACCATCGATCACGTGATTGTTGGTGACGACCAGGCCGGAGGGGTCGAGAATCACGCCAGACCCCAGCGACTGCTCCATGCGCGGCGGGCTCTGGAACGGGCCGCCGAAGAACTGGCCAAAAAATGGATCGTCGGCAAAAGGCGAGCGGCGGGCGGGAATCTTGCGCGCCGCATAGACGTTGACGACGGCCGGCGCGGTCTCCTTGACCAGCGGAGCAAAGCTGAGATCGACTTCGGCGCGGCTCTTTGGGATTCGATCCTGGGCCTGGGTGTCCTGCGCCGCCTCCGCCACATCGACCACCGACGTCGGCTTGACCGTTCGGCGGGCGTCGCCCAGATGCCGCCAGGCGGCCTTCTTGTCGAGGCCAAGGCCCTTGCGCAGGCGCTCGTCACCCTGCTCGAGCCGCACCGGCTGCTCATTCACCAGCGGCCGGATAAAGTCGTGCACCACCGAGTTTTTCGTGAAGACCGCAGGCACTGCCGCGACCGTTCCCAGCAGGAGGAGCACTCCGAGGAAAAGCATTTTCAGTTTCATATCGGTTCCGAGGACTGTTGTGAAACCCATCGACTTCGAAGCGGCCAAGCCGGCTCGATTCAATTCCGCGGCACTCGGCAGGCCGCTCCGATCATCCGCAGCGGACCGAGGCTGTCGGCGGTCCGAACAGAGCGGTTCGCACCACCTGGTGTTCTTGTCCGGGATAGAGCAGGAAAATGCCACGAAAAAGGGGCCTCGAAGGCCCCTTTTCCGCAAATGCCCCAATTGTGGTGCCCCGACGCCCGCGAAGGGATCAGTCGGAGACGCCGGTTTGGATCCCGGCTTCCTGAGCTTTGGACGGCAGATCCGCCGTCGCGTAGCTCGCCGTCAGCACGCCGAAAGCCGCAATGGCTCCCAGAAGAGTGAGAAGGGTTCGACGCATGGTACTCCGGCCCATCGTGTTCATTGTTGTTGCATCATTCATGAAGATTGTTTCAACCGCGTAAACTCCGCCATCTTGTTGTGGCGTCGCCTCATTCCTGTCGTAAAAGGCTGGATCGACGATTTGGTTGCTTCGGTTCCAGCAAAAATCGAATTCGCGGTCGGTATCGCATGGCCCGAGTCTGGCGACGATATCATTTCCGCCACACTGCGATTTTTCGCTGTTTTCAAACTTAACGCCTTGAATGCCTTACGGCAGGTCGGGCGTTAACCGATTTGGGGATCTCGGCGGAGCCAACCATGATCACGCAGACTGAGCGCGGTCTCGGCCACCGCCTCTCGCGTGTGTCCCGGCGTAAAGCCGAGAATTGTTTCGGCAGGCTTGGTTAACAATGTCTTTTGCCGCCCGAGTTCCGGAACCGCCGCCCGCGCCTCGGGCACCACCTTCGCCGCCAGCCTGACGACAAAATCCGGCACGGTGAAGCGCGGCACGCGCTTGCGGCATTCGGGGACGGCGGCGGCCACCGCCTGGCCGATCTCGATCATCGTCAGCGACCCGGCAGAGACGATGAAGCGGCGGCCCGGCGCCTCGGCAGCCGTCAGGGCCGCGACGTGGGCCTTGGCGACATCGCGCACATCGACAATGCCGAAAGAGACGTTCGGGACAGCTGGCAGCTTGCCGGTCATCATCATCCCGATCAGCGTCGCAGAGGTGCCGGCGTCGGCGTCGAGCAACGGCCCTGCAACGAAAGACGGATTGATCGTCACCATCGGCAGGCTTGCCGCATCGGCGGCGCCCCAGGCGGCGGCCTCGGCCTCGGTCTTGGAAACGGCATAGTCGGAAATATCCGCCGCCCCGACATTCGACCAATCGTCTTCGCCATAGACCGGCGGATGATCGGCGCCATGGCCGTAATAGACGGCGACGACGGAGGATGTCATGACGAAGCGCTGGACCTTGGCCTTGATCGCGGCATCGACGACGCGCAGCGTCCCGCCCTTAGCGACCGGCACCAACGCCCACTTGTCCTTGGACTGACGAGCCGGAAACGGCGATGCCGTATGGCAGACGACGTCGCAGCCGCGCGCCGCCGCCTCCCAACCCTCGTCCCGTAAAAGGTCCGCTTCGGCGATTTCCAGCCGTGCAACATCGGCGCCGGCCCTGGCGAGCGTCTGGCGCAGGGCCTCGCCCTTCTGCGGACTGCGCACCGTCCCGCGAACGCGATAGCCGGCCTGAAGAAGCTGCAGCGCGATGTGCTTGGCGATGAAGCCCGATGCTCCCGTCAGCAAAATCCGCTCGCCCGCCATCGCTTCACCTCCTTGCCCGGTAAACTCAGCTTCGATGATCAACCAACGCGGCGCAGAATGCCGGCGTTCCTTCGGCATTCACCGCTGCGGGGTTGCGGCAACAAAAAGGGGAGCCGAAGCCCCCCTTTCGCAAGTCGTTCAAAAGACCCAGATCGCCTCAGGCGCTCTCGGCCTCTTCTGCCTCGACGCGGGCGCGGTCGATCGCGCCGCGCGCTTCGGGATCGCGATCGACGAATTCGATGACGGCGAGCGGCGCATTGTCGCCGCGCCGGAAGCCGGCCTTCAGAACGCGGCAGTAGCCGCCGTTGCGCTCGGCATAGCGGCCGGCCAGCGTGTCGAACAGCTTGGCGGTGGCAGCCTCATCGCGCAGACGCGAGGCGGCCAGACGGCGTGCATGCAGATCGCCGCGCTTGCCGAGGGTGATCAGCTTCTCGACGATCGGACGCAGGTCCTTCGCCTTCGGCAGGGTGGTGATGATCTGCTCATGCTCGATCAGCGAAGCCGCCATGTTGGCGAACATCGCCTTGCGATGGCTGGCAGTGCGGTTGAGCTTCCGTCCGCGACTGGCGTGGCGCATGGTGTGTTTCCTTCGAAAGAAACCGGCTCATTGGCCGGGGGTCGGTATCTTCGCGTCCATGCCGGATCAACCGACAAGTCGCCGTGCCTTTGAATGAATTGCGTCCTCGGGGTCCCCGAGGCCGAAACGCCCGGCCACCCGAAAGGGCAGCCGGGACGTGTCATACTTAGTACTGATCTTCGTAGCGTTTGGCGAGATCGTCGATGTTCTCCGGCGGCCAGGACGGGACTTCCATGCCGAGATGAAGGCCCATGGACGCCAGAACTTCCTTGATCTCGTTCAAGGACTTGCGGCCGAAGTTCGGCGTGCGCAGCATCTCCGCTTCGGTCTTCTGAATGAGATCGCCGATATAGACGATGTTGTCGTTCTTCAGGCAATTCGCCGAGCGGACCGAAAGCTCCAGCTCATCGACCTTCTTGAGCAGCGCCGGGTTGAAGGCGAGTTCGGCGATCTGATCGTCCGCCGCGCCCGGAGCGCCCGGCCGCGCGTCACGCTGCGGCTCTTCGAAATTGATGAACACCGAAAGCTGGTCCTGCAGGATCCGCGCCGCATAGGCGACGGCGTCCTCGCCGGAGATCGAGCCGTCGGTCTCGATCGTCATCGACAGCTTGTCCTTGTTGAGGTCCTGACCCTCGCGGGTGTTCTCGACCTTGTAGGACACCTTCTTGACCGGCGAGAACAGCGAGTCGACCGGGATCAGGCCGATCGGCGCATCCTCGGCCCGGTTCTGGTCGGCCGGGACGTAGCCTTTGCCGGTGTTGACGGTGAACTCCATGCGGATCTCGGCGCCCTCATCGAGGGTGCAGATCTCATGCTCGGGGTTCAGAACCTCGATGTCGCCGACGGTCTGAATGTCGCCAGCCGTGACGACGCCCGGGCCCTGCTTGCGCACGACCATACGCTTCGGCCCCTCGCCCTGCATGGAGATGTTGATCTCCTTGACATTCAGGACGATGTCGGTGACGTCTTCGCGCACCCCCGGGATCGAAGAGAACTCGTGCAGAACGCCGTCGATCTGAACGGCGGTAACCGATGCGCCGCGCAGTGACGATAAGAGCACGCGGCGCAATGCGTTACCGAGCGTCAGACCGAAGCCACGCTCCAGCGGTTCAGCGACGAGCGTAGCGCGGTTGCGGCCGCTCTCGTTCTTGAACACAAGCTGGTTCGGCTTGGTCAGCTCTTGCCAATTGCTTGAAATCATGAGGATGCCTCTCAGTTTCCTCGCCACCATCCAATCGTGACGAAAGGTCTGATGCCGGATCGGGCATGGCAGCACCGCCGCCAGCCTTCCGGAAAGTCGAACGGCGGAGCGCATGACGCCCCGCCCATGACCGCTTGTGGCGGCCCAATCGTTCTGCCGGCCCGAAGCATCATCGCATCGGGCGTCTTCAGGGCGTCAGACGCGACGCTTCTTGCGCGGGCGAACGCCGTTGTGCGGGATCGGAGTCACGTCCCGGATCGAGGTGATGGTGAAACCCGCCGACTGCAGCGCACGCAGCGCCGACTCACGGCCCGAGCCCGGACCGCAGACCTCGACCTCGAGGGTGCGCATGCCATGTTCTTGCGCCTTCTTGGCACAATCCTCGGCAGCGATCTGCGCCGCAAACGGCGTCGACTTGCGCGAGCCCTTGAAGCCCTGCGCACCGGCCGAAGACCAGGCGATCGTGTTGCCCTGGGCATCGGTGATGGTGATCAGCGTGTTGTTGAAGGTCGAGTTGACATGCGCCACCCCCGACGAAATGTTCTTCCGCTCGCGACGGCGAACGCGCTGGACTTCCTTGGCCATTCAAATTTCCTGTTTGATCTCGACACCGCCGTAATTCCGGCGGCTCCACCAGCGCCGCGCAAAGGCGCCGCCTTGAAACAGCGACGGATCTTCACTGCAAGACCTGCCCCGCAGCCAAGATCCGACGCCCTGACACCGCAAAGACGGACACCCGATCGGGCCGCTCCGCCAGCGTGGATAATCTTACTTCTTCTTACCGGCGATCGCCTTCGCCGGCCCCTTGCGGGTGCGGGCGTTGGTGTGGGTGCGCTGGCCGCGAACCGGAAGGCTGCGGCGATGACGCAGACCGCGGTAGCAGCCAAGATCCATCAGCCGCTTGATGTTCATCGCGGTCTCGCGACGCAGGTCACCCTCGACCTGATAGTCGCGGTCGATGATCTCGCGGACCTGCAGAACCTCGGCGTCGGTCAGGTCGTTGACGCGGCGCTCATCGGACAGATTCGCCTTTTCCATGATCTGGCGGGCGAAAGCCGGGCCGATGCCATGGATGTACTGAAGCGCGATGACGACGCGTTTTCCAGTCGGGATATTGACGCCAGCGATACGTGCCACGTCGCTTCTCCTACAAAATCTTGACGGGCGATGACCCGTTTGTTGCGCGGGCGTGAGCCCATTCTTTGCCGCGGGGCGTGATGGCCGAAAGCGGCCGGTCGGTCCCCAGATTCGAGTCCCGTGCCAGCCGCAGAAATCGCGAATGCGGTGGCTATAGGGACATGCGCCTGGCAAGTCAACCGGGCGTTCACCTGTTTGACATGTCGGCAGCGGCCGGACGGGCCCTATGGTCGCAGAGCGGCAAGGCCGGTCATCGAGGAAACGCGGTTGTTCTGCAAGCTTCGCAGCCGGCCCTCGCCGCCTTGACCCCATGAGCGCCGACGGCCGAACCGGGCGTTCACAGACGAAGACCACACCGCGCACCGCCCCGTGCTCAGCGCAGCAACCCCTTCACCACGGTCGAGGCCTTGCCGAAATCCATCTGACCGGAATAGCGCTCCTTCAGAGCGTTCATGCAGCGGCCGACGTCGCGCAGCCCCTTCGATTCGGTGTCTTCGACCACCTTGCGGCAGGCCCGTTCGATCTCTCCGCTGTCAAGCTGCGCCGGGAGCAAATCGCGAATGACGGCGATTTCCTCGCGCTCCTGCTCGGCAAGTTCCAGCCGGCCGTTATCCTCGTAGGTCCGCGCCGACTCCTCGCGCTGCTTGATCATCTTGACGAGGATTTGCAGCACCTCCTCCTCGCTGACCGGATCGCGTCCGGCGGTGCGACAAGCGATGTCGCGGTCCTTGATCGCCGCATTGATCAGCCGCAAGGTGCTGATCCGGCGCTTGTCCTGCTGTTTGACTGCGGCATTGAGAGCGTCGGTCAGATGCTCGCGCATAATGCATGACTTTCGATTCGACTGTCGGCAGACATCGCGATGGATGCACGCCACGGCTTTAGTGCAATACCTGTTGATCGCCGACGTAAAGCGGAATCGCATCAGTTGCGATCAAACTTCATCTTGAATCGGCCGGATTGTCGCCCGTTTGCATCGGCTGATCGCCGTTCCGTCCGCCTTGGCGGACGCTCTTGCTCGTCGGCGCCCGCTGGATGTAGAGACATCGTGGACTTTCCGCAAGATGCCTTGCCCTTGCCCGCCGTGATCCTGATATGAGCACTGCGGGATGCGGCCGGCCGCCTTGCGGCCACTTCGAACGACTTGCAGACAATGGACGGCGAAAGGAACGACGATGGCTGGCGAAGGCTGGACTCAGCGCAAAACGACCGCGCTCCTCGTGCTTCAGGATGGAAGCGTGATCGAGGGCTATGGTCTCGGTGCCGAGGGATCGGTCGAGGGCGAAGTGTGCTTCAACACCGCACTCACCGGCTACCAGGAAATCCTGACGGATCCGTCCTATGCCCGTCAGATCGTCACCTTCACCTTTCCCCATATCGGCAATGTCGGGGCGAACCCGGACGACCATGAGGATCTGACCCCGGCCAATTCCTGCGGCGCGGTCGGCGCGATTTTCCGCGCCGACGTGACCGCACCGTCGAACTATCGCTCGGCCGGCCCTCTTGACACCTGGCTGAAGGCCCGCGGCGTCATCGCCCTTTCCGGCATCGACACCCGCGCGCTGACGGCGCACATCCGCGAGAACGGGATGCCGAACGCCGTAATCGCCCATTCGGCCAGCGGCGAGTTCGACCTCGACGCGCTGAAGGCCAAGGCCAAGGCGTGGTCGGGCCTCGTCGGCCTCGATCTCGCCAAGGACGTCGCCGTCGGTCAGAGCGCGGTGTGGAAAGAGACGCCGTGGATCTGGGACAAGGGCTATGCCGACATCGACGCGCCTCGCTACAAGATCGTCGCCATCGACTTCGGCACCAAGCGCAACATTCTGCGGCTGATGTCTGGCCTTGGCGCCGAGGTCATCGTCGTTCCGCCAACCGCGAGCGCCGAGGAAATCCTCGCGCATGCGCCTGACGGCGTGTTCCTCTCCAACGGTCCGGGCGATCCGGCGGCAACCGGCGACTATGTCGTGCCGACCATCCGCAAGCTGATCGAGGCCGACGTCCCGCTGTTCGGCATCTGCCTCGGCCACCAGATGCTGGCCCTGGCACTCGGCGCCAAGACCGAGAAGATGCACCAGGGCCACCATGGCGCAAACCATCCGGTGAAGGATTTCACCACCAACAAGGTCGAGATCGTGTCGATGAACCACGGCTTCGCGGTCGCGGCCGACAGCCTGCCGGCGGGCGTCGAGGAAACCCACCGCTCGCTGTTCGATGGTTCGAATTGCGGTCTGCGCTTGTCCGGCAAGCCGGTCTTCTCCGTGCAGCATCACCCGGAAGCCTCGCCGGGTCCCCAGGACTCCCATTACCTGTTCCAACGCTTCATCGACATGATCGAGGAAAACCGCGCCAAGAGGGCCGCCTGACCGGCCGGCCGCGCCGAGACAGGCAGGGCCCCAACGAAAAGCGGCGCCGGAGAACATCCGGCGCCGCTTTTGTTGTTCTCAAAAGGTTGTTCAATCGTGCCTGAACAGCCGCAGCACCTTCCTGAAAAGTGATCGGACACCACAACTGAATGTCGCGTGACGATGCAGATCGTCGCGCCCCCGATCGCCGCCATAGGACGAGCGGCCAACCAAAATATCCGCCAACATTGCAGCTCACCCTTTCCTTGCGCTTGATTGACTTCTTTGCGCTTGATTGACGTCACCGCGCGTCGATGAAAAGCCTGCTCGGGCGCGGGGCTCCTAAGACTTGACTGCCAGCAAGATGCGCACTGCGTGCGCCTACGTCAAGCGAATGGCGCAGTGAGTTCGTGGTAAAATTGACGCACGCCGTGCGCTCATGCATCATGATGAGCGCGCAAGGCGCGCTCAGACACTCAATTAAAACAATCGACTATGAACCTGTTTTTTATAGCTGATCAAGCTTTCACAAAGCTTGCGAAACGGAGCAATTCAGCCATTCCGAGCATTCTTTAGAGATACAACAACCCCTGTGCCACGGTCGCCCGGCGCTTTTTGCCGCATAATCGCTTATTGCATAAAGTGCATCGGCCGGTCGGGGCGCCGTCGATGGTCCGGACCGATGACCGGGACTTGGCCGGTCATCGGCATCAAGGAGAGCGAGTTCAAGCATGATGACTCCCCAGACCTTCAAGGAATGGCGCAAGGCACTTGGCTTTAAGCAGAAAGAGGTCGCCGAGAAGCTCGGCCTCAAAAAGCGAGTGATCCAGTATTACGAGAAGGGGCACCGCGACGGCAAAGCCGTCGAGATCCCGAAAAGTATCGAGCTCGCCTGTCTGGCTCTTGCCCTCGGATATGAGCACTACGACGCGGCCGTCCTGCCGGATAAAGTAGCGGGCGAGGACACCGCGGCCGACGACGAGACTGCCGCAAGCCAGGCGAAGCAGCCGGGCGACAGGCCAGGCGACGATTCGACCGCAGCCTCGCCGAGCGACCGTGAATCGACCGCCAAAATGCCGGACGAGACCACGGCGTCGTAACCATTTCGCTCAGCCCTCCCAAAGACGAGTGTCAGCCCGCGAACCGGTTTTGCCCAAAAACCGGTTCGAAATTGTCCCTTCGCCCCTTTCGCCGCGCGCCGGCCTTGCCTATAAGCCGGCCTCAGCCTTTAGAACTTATCTGCGAACGGACGCCGCATCAGCGCGGCGGCCCGGTTCCGTACGCGCGAAAAAATCGGACGGTCTGCCATGCCCAAACGCACCGACATCCAATCGATCCTCATCGTGGGCGCCGGCCCGATCATCATCGGTCAGGCATGCGAGTTCGATTATTCCGGCACCCAGGCCTGCAAGGCGCTGCGCGAAGAAGGCTACCGGATCATCCTGGTGAATTCGAACCCGGCGACGATCATGACCGATCCCGAGCTCGCCGACGCCACCTACATCGAACCGATCACCCCGGAAGTCGTCGCCAAGATCATCGCCAAGGAGCGGCCAGACGCGATCCTGCCGACCATGGGTGGTCAGACGGCACTGAACACGGCGCTGTCGCTGCGGCGCATGGGCGTCCTGGAGCGCTATGGCGTCGAAATGATCGGCGCCAATGCCGATGCCATCGATAAGGCCGAGGACCGCTCGCTGTTCCGCGAGGCGATGGCGAAGATCGGGCTCGAAACGCCGAAGTCGATGCTCGCCAATGCCAGCGAGGCGAAAGCCGCCGACCGCGCCAGCCATGAGGAACGCCGTGCCGCGATCCTCGCCACCATCACCGATCCGGCCGAGCGCGACCAAAAGCTGGACGCGCTGGAAGCCGAGTGGCAGCTTGGCGAAGGCGAGCGCAAGCAGCGCTATATGGGCAGGGCGCTCGCCGCGGCGGCCGAAGCGCTTGAGGTCGTCGGCCTGCCGGCAATCATCCGGCCGTCTTTCACCATGGGCGGCACCGGCGGCGGCATTGCCTATAATCGCTCGGAATTCTTCGAGATCGTCGAGACCGGCCTCGACGCCTCGCCGACCACCGAAGTGCTGGTCGAGGAATCGGTGCTCGGCTGGAAGGAATTCGAGATGGAGGTCGTCCGTGACAAGGCGGACAACTGCATCATCATCTGCGCCATCGAGAACGTCGATCCGATGGGCGTTCACACCGGCGACTCGATCACCGTGGCCCCGGCGCTGACACTCACCGACAAGGAATATCAGGTGATGCGCAACGCCTCGCTGGCGGTGCTGCGCGAGATCGGTGTCGAGACGGGCGGGTCCAACGTCCAGTTCGCGGTGAACCCGAAGACCGGCCGCCTGGTGGTGATCGAGATGAACCCGCGGGTGTCGCGCTCCTCGGCCCTCGCCTCCAAGGCCACCGGCTTCCCGATCGCCAAGGTCGCGGCCAAGCTCGCCGTCGGCTACACTCTCGACGAGATCCAGAACGACATCACCCAGGGCGCGACACCGGCGTCCTTTGAGCCATCGATCGACTATGTCGTCACCAAGATCCCGCGCTTTGCCTTCGAGAAATTCCCCGGCGCCGAGCCGACCCTGACCACAGCGATGAAGTCCGTCGGCGAGGTGATGGCGATCGGCCGGACCTTTGCCGAGTCGCTGCAAAAAGCGCTGCGCGGCCTTGAAACCGGCCTGACCGGCCTCGACGAGATCGAGATCCCCGGCCTTGGCCAGGATGACGACAAGAACGCCATTCGCGCCGCTATTGGCACGCCGACGCCGGACCGCTTGCGCATGGTCGCTCAGGCGATGCGCCTCGGCATGAGCCTTGAAGACGTCCATGCCGGCTGCAAGATCGATCCGTGGTTCCTCGCCCAACTGAAGGCGATCGTCGACACCGAGAAGAAGATCGCCGAATTCGGCCTGCCGGAGGATGCCGACAATCTGCGCCTCTTGAAGTCGATGGGCTTTTCCGACGCCCGGCTCGCCAGCCTCACCAAGAAGCGGCCGAAGTCAGTCGCCGAGCTACGCAATCGGCTCGGGGTGCGGCCGGTTTTCAAGCGCATCGATACCTGCGCGGCCGAGTTCGCCTCGCCCACCCCTTACATGTACTCGACCTATGAGCGGCCCTTCGCCGGCGCCCCGCGCTCCGAGGCGCGGGTCTCCGACCGCAAGAAGGTGGTCATTCTCGGCGGCGGCCCGAACCGGATCGGCCAGGGCATCGAATTCGACTATTGCTGCTGCCATGCCGCCTTCGCGCTGAAGGATGCCGGCTACGAAGCGATCATGATCAACTGCAATCCGGAGACGGTCTCGACCGACTACGACACATCGGACCGATTGTATTTCGAACCGCTGACCGCCGAGGACGTAATCGAGATCATGCGCACCGAGCAAGAATCGGGCGAGGTCGTCGGCGTGATCGTCCAGTTCGGCGGCCAGACCCCGCTGAAGCTCGCCGAGGCGCTGGAGAAGAACGGCATCCCGATCCTCGGCACCGCGCCCGACGCGATCGATCTTGCCGAAGATCGCGACCGGTTCCAGAAGCTTTTGACCAAGCTCGACCTGATGCAGCCGAACAACGGCATCGCCTTCTCGGTCGAGCAGGCCCGGCTCGTCGCCGCCGAGATCGGCTTCCCCCTGGTGGTGCGTCCGTCCTACGTCCTCGGCGGCCGGGCGATGCAGATCATCCACTCCGAGACGATGCTGCAGAGCTATCTGCTCGACACCGTGCCGGGCCTCGTACCCGAGGACATCAAGCAGCGCTATCCGAACGACAAGACCGGCCAGATCAACACGCTGCTCGGCAAGAACCCGCTGCTCTTCGACAGCTATCTGACCGATGCCATCGAGGTCGATGTCGACTGCCTGTCCGACGGTGAGACCAGCTTCGTCGCGGGCATCATGGAGCATATCGAGGAAGCCGGCATCCACTCCGGCGACTCGGCCTGTTCGCTGCCGGTGCATTCGCTGTCGAAGGAGACCACCGACGAGTTGACGCGCCAGGCCGAGGCCCTCGCCCGCTCGCTCAATGTCGGTGGCCTGATGAACGTCCAGTTCGCCATCAAGGACGGCGAGATCTATGTCCTCGAGGTCAACCCCCGGGCCTCGCGCACCGTGCCCTTCGTCGCCAAGACGGTCGGTCGGCCGATCGCCAAGATCGCCGCCCGGATCATGGCCGGCGAGAGCCTCGACGCGGCTTTTGCCCATTACGGCGACAAGCCGGACACCCGGAATGTCCGCCACATCGCGGTCAAGGAGGCGGTGTTCCCCTTCGCCCGCTTCCCGGGCGTCGACACATTGCTCGGCCCGGAGATGCGCTCGACCGGCGAAGTAATGGGCCTCGACACCGATTACGCCATCGCCTTTGCCAAGGCCCAGCTCGGTGCGGGCGTTGACCTGCCGCGCGAGGGGACGGTGTTCGTTTCGGTCAAGGACGCAGACAAGGAGCGGTGTCTGCCGGCGGTGCGCCGACTGGCCGATCTCGGCTTCGCGGTTCTGGCGACCGGCGGCACCCAGCGATTCCTCAGCGAGAACGGCATTGCGGCGACCAAGATCAACAAAGTCCTCGAAGGCCGGCCGCATATCGAGGACTCGATCCGCAACCGGCAGGTCCAGCTTGTTCTGAATACGACGGAGGGCGCCAAGGCGCTGTCGGATTCGCGCTCGCTGCGCCGCGCCGCGCTCATCCACAAGGTGCCCTACTACACCACTCTGGCCGGTATGGTGGCGGCTGCCGAAGCCATCGCCGCGCTCAAAAAGGGCAACCTTGAAGTTCGGCCGCTGCAATCGTATTTTACAACGGCCTGAGTATTTGCGGCTCCTGACGGACGGGCGCCCCAGGCTCTTCTATTAGTCCGCCATGAGGTGCTGGTCCGGAACGGCGGAACCGTTCGGGACTGGTTTTTTATTGTGTCGCGGCAGCGTCCTCGACACACTGTGTAAAACAGACTTCGCGCGTTGCGCGGGGCGTCGGTCAAATTGACTCCGCAGATGATGCGAAGTCCGGAAAGGTGGAGGCCATGGATAAGGTCCCGATGACGAGTCGCGGTTTCGAAGCGTTGCGCGAAGAACTGCGCCGCCGCCAACAGGAGGAGCGCCCGCGGATCATCCAGGCGATCTCCGAGGCGCGTGCTCATGGTGACCTGTCCGAAAATGCCGAATATCATGCCGCCAAGGAGGCCCAAAGCCTCAACGAGGGTCGAATTGCCGAGTTGGAGGATCTGACCGCTCGGGCCGAGGTGATCGACGTCTCGAAAATGTCCGGCGACCGGGTGAAGTTCGGAGCGACGGTGAAGCTCGTCGACGAGGATACCGAGGAAGAAAAGCGCTACCAGATCGTCGGCGATCAGGAAGCCGACGTGAAGCAGGGTAAGATCTCGATCTCGTCGCCGATCGCCCGCGCGCTGATCGGCAAGACGGAGGGAGACACCGTCGAAGTCGCGGCCCCCGGCGGCGCCCGCTCCTACGAGATCCTCGCCGTCTCCTGGCAATAGCCGGGCGGATCGACGCAGATGCGGCGGCATGTGCCGCTAGACGGCGCTGGCGCCGAGCGTTTTGCGTCTCACCGGCCGATACGGCTCGTCCGTCCCTGGGTCTGCGCCACCCCCTTCGCGAAACCGGGATTGAGGCTCTGAAAGTGCCCGAGGTCAACACGGTCGAAGTCGTCGCGCCGAACTTCAAGCGGCGCTTGTCGGGCGTGACCTCGACGATCGTGCAGCTCGTTCCCCTGCAGGCGCGCAGTCTGTCGATCGCCGCTTTTGGCCCCGGACTGCCCGCGACGCTGCCGCATCTTGCCTGGCGGGATCTGGCGAGCTTCTGGCGGCGGCCGCAACGCCGGGCGTTTCGGATCTGGCATGCACGGCGCAACACCGAGATGCTCGCCGGATTGGTCATGCGCGATCTGTTGCACATGAAGCTGAAGCTGGTCTTCACCTCGGCCGCGCAGCGCCACCACACCGCCTGGACACGCTTTCTCATCGGCCGCATGGATCAGGTGGTGGCGACGAGCGAACGCAGCCGCTCCTATCTCAAGGTCCCGGCGACGGTGGTGATGCACGGGGTCGACTGCACACGCTTTTCCCCCGACGGCCCGATGCCGCAGGGCGGGATCGCGGCGCAATTGGCCGATCACAAGGTGATCGGCTGTTCCGGCCGGATCCGCTATCAAAAGGGCACCGACGTCTTCGTCGACGCGATGATCTCTCTGTTGCCGGGCCACCCCGACTGGTCGGCCGTGATCACCGGCCGAGTGACGGCGGACAATCGGGATTTCGCCGACGCGCTCAAGGCGCGAATCGCCGCCGCTGGCCTGGCCGACCGGATCCTCTTTGCCGGTGAGGTCGACGATATCCGCGCCTGGTTCCGACGCTTCGATCTGTATGTCGCGCCGCCCCGCAACGAAGGCTTCGGCCTGACGCCGCTGGAAGCGATGGCGAGCGGCACGCCGGTGGTTGCCAGCGATGCCGGCGCCTTTCCGGAACTGATCGTCGAAGGCGTCACGGGGCGGATCGTTCCGGCCGGCGATGTCGGGGCGCTGGCCAAGGCGATCGCCCCCTATCTCGGCGATGCAGTCCTGCGCGCTGCCGCCGCCAAGGCCGCCCTTAACCACGTGCGCGCGCGCTTCCCGCTGCAGCGCGAGGTCGAGGATCTGCGAAAGGTCTACGAGGGCGTCTGGTCGGCCGGCCAATAGCGCCGCATCTCGGCGTCAAGATCGGCGGCTGGAATCGGCAGGACGTCGTCGAACACCGTATGATCAAAATCGGCACGGCGAAATTCGACGTCGACGAGGCGGCGGGCCTGAACCCCGGCCAGGCGCAGCTGCGTCCGAAGCCGTTTGGCGACATAGCCGAGATTGGTCAAAGTCAGCGGCAGACGCTGGCGCGGCTGGTGGATCGACGTCGTGGTCGTCAACCCGACATCAAACCCGCGCTCTTGCAACAAATGCACTTGCATGGTGGCTGCCGGCTCGACTTGCGCGATCTTCAACCGGCAGACCCCGAACATGTAAGCGTCGACCGGCGCCACATGCGTCTTAGACGCGGCGAGAAGACGCCGCGCGCCGGCCTGGGAAACGTAATAGGCGCCGGCGCCGGATTTGTCGCGCACCAGCGCCGTGAAGCGAAACCGACCACGATCGCTGGCCGCGGCCTTCTTGAAGAACTTGCGGCGGCCGACCGTCTCGAAATTGACAAGGTCATAGCCGCTGGCTGCAACTTCGCACGCCACTGCACGAAAATGCGCGGCGAAGATCGTGTCGTCTTCGAGAATGACCAGCCCCTCGGGCGTGGCGGCCGCCCTCTCCCATAACGCCCGGTGGGAGAGATAGGCGGCAAGCTCCGGCCGCGTCATCGGACGCTCCCAACGAGTCGAGAGCCAGGCGAAGCGGTCCTCATCAATCGCCGCTGCCTCGCAGGCGGCAAAGCGGGTGAGCGCCAAGCCATGGGCACGCGCCTGCACCTCCATCGATGCCCGGCGCTGCCTGGCGCGGCCAAGATTGATGTAGTGCATCTCGGGCATCGAAGTGTCGTTCGCCATCAGTCCGCCCACACCGATGGGAAGAGCAGGATCAGAACCGTCACGAGCTCGAGCCGCCCGAGCAGCATGGCCGCCGAGAGCACCCACAAGGCCGAATCCGGCAAGCTGGAGAAATTGCCGGCCGGGCCGATGATCTGACCGAAGCCCGGACCGACGTTCGAAAGCGCGGTCAAGGTGCCGGAGAAGGCGGTGATCAGGTCGAGCCCGAACATCGTCAGCAGCACGGTCCCGGTCAGAAGCGTCCCGAAGAATAAGAAGAAGAAAATGGTGACGGTCTGGATCGTCTGATCGCTGATGTCGTCATTACCGTATTTCAGCCGGATCACCGCATGCGGCCGCACCAGCTTGCGGAAACCCGCCCGCACCACCAGAAACAGGATGACCAGCCGGTTGGCCTTGATCCCGCCGGCGGTCGAACCGGCGCAACCGCCAAGGAACATGGCGAGGAAGAAGATGCCGATCGCCGCGTTTGACCAGAGCGTATAGTCTTCCGAGGCATAGCCGGTGGTGGTGATCACCGAGACCAAATTGAAGGCGGAGGAAATCAGCGCCTCGCCGAAGGGGGTGTCGTTGAAGATCCGGCGGGTCACGGCGATGGCGAAGCTCAGCACCGCGCAGATCATGATGAAGACCAGGATCTGCGGATCGCGCCAAAGCTGAAACCGGCGCGGCAGGAAGGCGCGTACATAGACAACGAAGGGCAGCGCCGCCAGCACCATGAAGACCGTCGAGGCGATGAGCAGCGGATTGCTGTCGAAATAGCCCATCGAGGCGTCATGGGTGGAATAGCCGCCGGTCGCCAGCGTCGTCATGGCGTGATTGGTGGCGTCGAAGAACGACATGCCGAGCGCGGTGTAGGTAATGGCGCACAGTAGCGTCAGCGTCACATAGGCGGCGATCAGGCCGCCGGTGAGCTGGTTCACCCGCGGCAGCACCTTGTCCGACTTGTCGGAGCTTTCCATGTGGAACAGCGTCAGCCCACCCGCCTGTAGCGACGGCAGGATGAGCAGCACCATGCCGATAATGCCGATACCGCCCAGCCATTGCAGCAGCGAACGCCAGAGCAGAATGCCGCGCGGGAGGGAGTCGAGGCCCGAAATCACCGTCGAGCCGGTGGTGGTCAGCCCCGACATGGATTCGAAAAAGGCGCCGGCGAAGGTGATCTTCACCGAGGAGAAATACAATGGCAGCGCCCCGATCACGCAGGCGACGATCCACACCGTCGTGACCATGAGGAAGCCCAGCTTCTGGGTGAATTCCGGCCGCTGCCCGCTCGTTGCGACGGCGACAAGGGTGCAGATCACTCCGACGAGGATGCCGGTGCCGAGAAAGACCCGAAAATCGCCGCTCTGATCGGAAAGATCGGTGAGCGCGGGCACCGACATGGCGAGGGCAAGGCCGAGGCCGAAGATCGAGTTGACGTGAGCGATCGTCCTAAAAATGTTCGGCTCTCCGAGATTCGCGGCAGCCGCGACACGCGACCGACGTGCCGGGTTCTAAAGCGTTGGATGAGCCTCGGCAATTCGGCACGCACCGGTGGATATCCCTTCTCTGCCCAGGGTGTCACCATGTTGCAGCAGGCCCGGCCCTCGTCTATTGAACGGGATCGTTCCCATCGCCACCTGCCATCCGCATAGCTTGGAAAGGCATCATGTCCGATCGTCACGTCAACATTCTCATCCTCGGCTCCGGCCCTGCCGGCTATACGGCTGCGATCTACGCCGCCCGCGCGATGATGAAGCCGCTGATCGTCGCCGGCCTGCAGGAAGGCGGCCAGTTGACCATCACCACGGACGTCGAGAACTATCCGGGCTATGCCGATCCGGTGCAGGGCCCGTGGATGATGGAGCAGATGAAGGCGCAGGCGTTGAATGTCGGTGCCGAAATCGCCAACGACATCATCGTCTCCGCCGATCTCGACAGCCGCCCGTTCCGCCTCACCGGCGATTCCGGCACCCGCTATACCTGCGACGCTTTGGTGATCGCCACCGGCGCCCAGGCGAAGTGGCTTGGCCTGCCGAGCGAAGAAACCTTCCAGGGTTTCGGCGTCTCGGCCTGCGCGACCTGTGACGGCTTCTTCTATCGCGGCAAGGAGGTCGTGGTCGTCGGCGGCGGCAACACCGCCGTCGAGGAGGCGCTGTATCTGTCGCATATCGCCAAGTCGGTGACCCTGGTGCATCGCCGCGACGCACTGCGGGCCGAGCGGATCTTGCAAGAGCGGCTGTTTGCCAGCGCCAATGTCGAGATCATCTGGAACAGCGCGATCGAGGAAATCGTCGGCGTCGCAAAACCGATGAAGTCGGTCAATGGCGTCAAGCTGAAGAATCTGGAGACCGGCGCGATCAGTGAGCGCGCGGTCGACGGCGTCTTCATCGCCATCGGGCATGCGCCGGCGGTCGAGCTGTTCACCGGCCAGCTGAAGCAGAAGCCGTCGGGCTATCTCTGGGTCGAGCCGGGCAGCACTAGGACCTCGCGCGACGGCGTGTTTGCCGCCGGGGACGTTGCCGACGACGTCTACCGCCAGGCGGTGACCGCCGCCGGAATGGGCTGCATGGCCGCGCTCGAAGCCGAGAAGTGGCTCGCCGAGCAAGCGCTTTCCGAGGCGCGCGAAGCCGCCGAATAGGGCTGAACAGCCCCTGACCCGCGTTTGAGACCGGTGCACCCGGATCGATCGCTTGAAGGACCACCGATCATGGCCCTCGACTGGGATAAGCTGCGGATCTTCCATGCGGCAGCGGAAGCTGGATCGTTTACCCACGCCGCCGATGCGCTGAATCTCAGCCAATCGGCGATCAGCCGGCAGGTCGCCGCGCTGGAGAACGAGATCGGTGTGCCGCTGTTTCACCGCCATGCCCGCGGCCTGGTTCTGTCCGAGCAGGGCGAACTGCTCTTCCAGACCGCCAACGACGTCTTGAAGCGTTTGGAAACGGTGCGCATGCAGCTCACCGAGACCAAGGAAAAACCCGCCGGCAAACTGCGGGTGACGACCACCGTCGGCCTCGGCTCCGGCTGGCTGACCGATCGTGCCCGCGAATTCCTGGAGCTTTATCCCGACCTCGAATTGCAGCTGGTCTTCGACAACGAAGAGATCGATCTGACCATGCGCAAAGCCGACGCCGCGATCCGCCTGCGTCAGCCGCAACAGCCGGATCTGATCCAGCGCCGGCTGTTCACCGTGCATCTCCACGTCTATGCGGCGCCGAACTATCTCGCCCGCTTCGGCACGCCGGAGACGCTGGAAGATCTCGACCGCCACCGCATCATCACCTTCGGCGAACCGGCGCCGAACTATCTGCGCAATCTCAACGTGCTGGAGACGGTCGGACTGCCGGAAGGCAAGGGCCGTAACCCGATCCTGCAGATCAACAATTTGATGGCGATCCGTTCGGCGATCGAAAGCGGCACCGGCATCGCTCTTCTCCCCGACTACATGATCGACAAACATTCAAAGCTCGTGCAAGTTCTACCCGAAATGGAAATGCCCGCGTTCGATACCTATCTGTGTTACACTGAGCAGCTGCGCAGCGCCGCGAAACTGAAGGTCTTTCGGGATTTCCTGATTTCCAAAGCCCGCACCTGGGCTTATTGAGTGCCCGACCGGCTGTTTCACGGATCCTTTTTCAGATCGAATTGAATTCGGACGGCCACTTCGACCCACTGCCACGGGAACATCAGGTCGCGCGATGGCAGATCGGCCCCAACACATCGTCGCTATCGGCGACGTCCATGGTGAACAGGCGCTCTTGCAGCGTTTCCTCGACGGCGTCGATGCGCTGGCCGAGCGCAAGGATGTCCAGCCGGCAATCTATCTGCTCGGCGATCTCGTCGATCGCGGCCCCGACAGCCGCGGCGTTATGGAACTGGCGACGCGCATCATCGCCGAGCGGCCCGGCTCAAAGCTGCTGATCGGCAATCATGACGAGTGGTTCCACCGCTTCCTGGCCGACGACCTGATGCCGGAGGAGACCGCCGGCTGGCTCGATCAGGGCGGCTTCGAGACGCTGCGCTCCTACGAGGTTGCCAATGTCCGCGATCTCGAAGATCTTCGCCGTGCCATCCACGCGGATTGGCCAAGCCATATCAGCCTTCTCGAACAGGCCTCGACGATCGAATGCATCGACACATTCGCCTTCGTCCATGCCGGGATCGATCCGCAGCGCGCCATCAGTGCCCAGCGCCGCGAGGATTGCCTGTGGATCCGCGGCCGCTTCATGAACCATGTCGGCAAGCTGAGCCACATCGTCGTGCACGGCCACACACCGCAAAAGGGCGGCCTTCCAACGGTCACCGAAAATCGGCTGTCGCTGGATACCGGCGCCGTGTTCACCGGCAAACTCAGCGGCGCATGGCTGGACCGCGAGGCGCATGAGGTCACCTGTCTGCAGGTTGAGAACAATCGGGCGTTGCGGATCGTTGAGCCACGGCGATTGGATCGGGGTTTGGGCACCGCCGCCCTGGGCGCACAGGATCATCACTGAACGGATGGAAGGGCGCCGGGCCACGGGCGGCTCTCGCCCGCTGTGCGTCCGGCAGGACGGCCCACAAAGGACAGGCGATCTAATTGATTCCCCGCACCGGCCCGGCGCCAGCCTGTCTCCCGGATGAAATCCACCGGCAGGCCGGGATGATGGAGGTGGCAGCGCCGTGCACCGGTTCCAGCGCACGCCCGCTCCCACCCAATCGATGCGCTCACCGGACCCTGCGGTCTCCGGCGGACCCGCCTCACATCCCCCCGGCTTTGTCCTTCAGCGAATTGAGGCCTGCCTCGTAGATGCCTTCGACGACCTCCGATGCCTTCTCCTCGCTGGCGCCCTTCGGATCGAAACGGCCAGACCAATCGACCGTCGCCATGTCGCCGGAGCCGGAGACACTGATCGTCGATTGATAATTGTCGACGGGCAGCGGGCCTTCCAAGATTTTGTAGGTGTAACGCATCTTGTCGTCGTCGCGCGACACCTCTTCCTCGACCAGCTTGCCGCCATCGGGCAGCGTCAACGTGCGGATCTTCTTGCCGTCCTTGCTGCCCGGCTCGCACGTCTTCACCGCCGGATGCCAGTTCTGGATCTCGCAGAAGCTGCCGATCATCTGCCAGACGGCTGCGGGCGTTGCCGCAATCTCGATGGATTTCGAGACCTCGGCGGCCAACGCCGGCGATGCCAGAATCGACCCTGCAGCCGCGAGCGTCGCGGTCTTGGAAGCGGTTGCCATGATGTTTTTCCTCCCCGGCCGATCCGGGCGCGTGGCGCGGTCGGCGTCGCACTACGATGCCCTAAGGGGAGTTATAGAGGAGGCCAAGAGGATCAACACCACGGGCAGGCGTCACCGTTGCGCCCCTCGCCCGGCATTTTGCCGCAGACGGTCGAACGCCCTGCCACACCCCGATGCCGGCTTGCCCGCACAAGAAAAACGGGCGGCGCCTTGATAGGCCCCACCCGCTTGTTGACCGTCGATCGCAGGCACAATCGCCTCAGTGAGAGCACCTGGCGTCCTTCACGACGCCCAAGACACGCTCTTAATCATAGATTTCGAGCATCGTGTTTTGCCAAAAATCGATTCCGATTTTCAGGTCGATGCCCTTATCGGCAGATGCGAACGCGCTTCACGATCCGCTCGCCATGGCGGTACTTCACCGTCTTCTTGATGTAGCAGTCGGCATGATTGCGGCGGCCTTCGCGGATGACGACCGTCTTGCGCGGGGTGTGATAGCGCTCCATCCGGTGGTGATGACGGGGCACGTAGTGGTCGCGGGTGCCGATCTGGACATTCACGCTGGCCGCCTGGGCCGCTGCGCCGGCGCCCAAGCTCGCAGCGAGCGCAACGGCAGATGCAATGAGAAACTTCCGCATGATCAAACCCTTCCGGTTTTTGTTGGTCGGCGTGACAAACGATGCGGAAGTGATAGGCGTTCCACGCTGAATGCGATCTGAACAGTCTAACGATCTTCCGTTAAGGCATGGTGGAGCGCGTTGCGGCAACCTGCCATGACCAATGACGGGCCCGACACGCCCTGGCACGATGCCCATGCCCGGACGGCAATCCCGACAGCATCGGCCTGAAAATCGGAATCGATTTTCGGCAAAGCACGATGCGTCGATTCAAAGGGTGAGAGCGCACAAATCCGGTGCGATCGCCGCGGGACTACCTGGCCAAAAAAAGGGCGGCCCGAAGGCCGCCTTAGAGTTTGGCTGGAGTATCAGGTCATAAAACCCGATGGGACAGGAACGCTAACGTCGAAACATGGTTGCACTTGGGCAACGCTGGCGCGTCAAATTTTATTGCTGGGGAACTTTTGCAGTTTCCCGCAAGCCGAGGACGTCCAAGCGCCGATTCCTTGGCCCTTGGCGCCTTTCGCGGCGCAACCAATATCAGTGCCTCACGTTATCGAAAACAGTCGAATGGCGGTGTCACACCCCACCGCAGCTTTTGGGCCCGCCCGACACAGCTTGGAGCAGACCTAAAGGAATGTGCAGCCGGGACGATACCAAAAACACCAGGAGTTTTGCATATGTTTCGGGATAGACCGAGCACCTACGAGCAGGTCGCCAATGCACTCGGCGCGCTGAGTGAGCGCATCGGAGAATTGGAAGGCGAGGTCGCAGAGCGACTGAATCCGACGCCGTCGGCCGGCGAACGCGCCCGCCGCGCGATCGGCCGCGTTGTTCCCGGTCTCACTGCCGAGCCGGCCGGTCTATCGCGCTATATCCCGAATCTCTCGGATTACTGGCCGGATCATCCCAAGCGCGACGCCCAGCGCCAACTTCGGGCGCTGCGCGAGACCGGCGAAAGCTTGGCCCATGGCGCCGAGGACTATCTCGGCAGCGCACGGCAAAGCCTCGCCGATTGGACGAGCCCTGCGCTTTCGACCCTGCGCAACCGCCTGCCGGCCCGCCACCGACCGCAGCCGACCCGGGACAATCCGGATCTGACCGCTTTGCTCGTCATCGGCGGTGCCGTGGCAGCCGTGGGAGCGGCCTATTACGTCACCAAAAAGGTGCAGGAACACGCCGAGGAGCCGGATTATGACGTCGTGCGCTCCGACGGCGCCGTCGAGATCCGCGACTATGACGCGATGATCGTCGCCGAGACGGTCAAGAGCGGCTATCACGAGAAGGCCCGCCGAATCGGCTTCATGACGCTGGCCGACTACATTTTTGCCAAGAACCGGCCGGGCAAGAAGATCAAGATGACGACGCCGGTGCTGCAGCAGCTCGCTGATGGCGAAGGCCGCAGCAAGGGATGGGCGGTGCGCTTCGTCATGCCGAAGAAATTTACCCTCGCCAGCCTGCCAGAGCCCGGCACAACCGACATCGCGCTTAAGGATGTGGCGGCCCGTCGTGTCGCGGTGATCCGCTTTCCCGGCAATTTTACCGCCACTCTGGCCAGTAAGCATCTGATGACGCTCTACAACTATTTGGCGGACAACAATTTGAAGCAGAAAGGCGATCCCGAATACGCCTTCTACAATCCACCCTGGACGCCGGGCTTCATGAAGCGCAACGAGATCCTCATCGAGATCGAGCGGTAAATTCGCCGCTTGGCCCGACAATTCGCAAGAAAAAAGGCCGGCGTTGAGACGCCGGCCTTTTTCGCAACTGAATTTTGGCAACCAACCCGGCACCGGCGCGCCCTTATCCGGCGGCTTTTATCCTGGGGGATGGAGCCAGCAGGGCCCAGCTCCGCTCTTCGGGCGAACTGGACCTCAGGAACGAAACGTGCGCCACGAGGGGCGCACGAAGCAAGTTGCGGTATGACAAAAAGCCGATGCGGCGCCGTGACGCACCGTCGATCGGCCTCAGGCCGCGGTCGACGCGGCCTCGGCGACCTTTTTGGCGATCTGGCGCTTCAACAGACGGGCGCGCTGCGACAGATCCGTCTCATTGGCCTTGAGCAGGAAGGCATCCAGGCCACCGCGATGCTCAACCGAGCGCAAGGCATGGGCCGAAACCCGCAAGCGGAAACGCTGGCCAAGGGCATCGGAGATCAGCGTGACGTTGCACAGATTCGGCAGGAAACGGCGACGCGTCTTGTTGTTGGCGTGGGACACGTTGTTGCCGGTCAAAACGGCCTTGCCGGTCAGTTCGCAAGCGCGTGACATCGCTTTACCTTTCAGAATATCGTCAAACCCTGGCGAGCGCGCCGCCGTCTTCGAAAACGGCGCGATCATCGCGACAGAGGCATGATCGGAAAAATCCCGCGCTCTATAGGCGCGATCGGAAGAAGCGTCAAGTTTTTCACGCGTCGGCAACGATCGCGATGTTGTGGCTGGCCGCCAACTCGCCAAGGCCTTTTCTTGGCCCATAATCTGTCACCAGATCAACTTTCTTCCGGGGCATCCACCCGGGCAACGGGAATCATAAGCCATGCGCATCCTGCGAATCGCGCTCGCTGTTTCGGCCTTCGCCGCGGTCGCTAGCGCCTCCCATCCCGCCGCATACGCCCAAAGCCAGACCGTGACCACCGAATACGGCATGGCGTTGCTCGGCCTGATCGTCGGCAAAGCCTCCTTCGACACGGTGATGACCGACAATAGCTTCTCCGTGAAAGGCAATCTGTCCTCGGCCGGCCTCGGCCGATTGGTTTCGCACACCGGCGGCACCAGCCGCGTCTCCGGCCGCGTCACCAACAGCGGGTTTCTGCCGGAACGCTATGGACTCGACTACACCTCGGACGGCAAGCACTGGCAGAGCGACGTTCACTTCCGCTCCGGCAGAGTGACCTTCACCAAGGTCAGCCCAAAACGATCGAAGAACGAAAAGCCGTCCTACATCCCGGTGGAGACCGCCCAGCTACGCTCGGTGGTCGACCCGCTTAGCGGCCTGATGATTCGCACCCACGATCCCGCTAGCGTCTGCCGCCGGACCCTCCCCCTCTACGACGGCTGGTCACGCCTCGACTTGCGCCTGTCGCCGAATGGGACGGAGACGGTCGCGCTTGAGGGCTACAGCGGCGAGGCGGCGGTCTGCAATGTCCGAATTCAGCCGGTCAGCGGCTATGACAAAAGCTCCAAGGGGCTGAAATTCTTAGAGAGCCGGACAATCGAGGTGTGGTTCGCGCCGATCGCCCGGCCGGACGTCTATGTGCCGGTCTATGCGAGCGTTCCAACCACCATCGGCTCGCTGATCCTGCAGGCGACCTCGGTCTCTGTGAAATAAAACCGATGCCGTTTCACGGCGCAGCGTGGCACTCCACGCCAGAGCGGCGTGGGCGGCCCTCCGCCTGCAAACCACAGCCGGCGATCATTCTCAGCTGAGATGCCTGGCTCGGCGCCGCCGCTTTAGCGAGGCCGGCGGGGCCCGCGCCGTCTCGACCTTACGGGAATGTTCAACCCAATCCTCCCCCGGCTTTGCCAGCGATGCTAGAGCGCCCTGCGTCCGATCGGACGCAGAAAGGTCGCTCTCACCCTTCGGATCGACGCGTCGCGCTGTGCCGAAAATCGATTCCGATTCTCGGGCCGATGCTGTAGCTCCAGCGATCGTCCGCTGGCGGCGGACGCATTGCAGAGCATTGGACATTTCATGGCAAAGAGTGCACTCGACAAGGATCTGGAGAAGGTCGCCCAGCTGAAAAAGGCCGCCCAGAGCACCGGGCGATCCTTTGCCGTTCCGGGGCTCGCTATCGTCTTCCTGCTCGGCGCGATGGTGCTCGGCGCCTTGTCCTTCGGCAGCGGCCCGCTTTCCTATCTGGTGATCCTCGCGTCGCTGATCGCCGGCTATATGGCGCTCAATGTCGGCGCCAACGACGTCGCCAACAACATGGGCCCGGCAGTTGGCAGCCGGGCGCTGACGCTGGCCGGCGCGCTGGCGATTGCCGCGGTTTGCGAGGCTGCCGGCGCGATCATCGCCGGCGGCAACGTGGTCGGCACGATCTCCCACAACCTCGTCAATCCCGGCACGGTCCTGGACGCCAAGAACTTTATCCTCGTCATGATGTCGTCCTTCCTCGCCGCAGGCATCTGGACGCATCTTGCCAATTTCCTCGGCGCGCCGGTTTCCACCACCCACGCGATCGTCGGCGGCGTTGTCGGCGCGGCGGTGATATCGGCCGGTGTGTCCGCGGTGCATTGGTCGGTGCTTGGCGCGATCGTCGCGAGCTGGGTGATCTCGCCGGCGCTCGGCGGCGGCATCGCCGCCCTGCTGCTCGCCCTGATCGATCGGCTGATCGTCGAGCGAGCGGACAAGGCCGCCGCCGCCCGTCGTTTCGTGCCGCTGCTGGTCGGACTGATGGCGTCGGTTTTCGCCATGTATCTGATGACCGAGGGGCTGAAACGGATCTGGCATCCGGGCTTTGCCGGCGTGCTCGCTGCCGGCGTCGGCTTCTTCCTGATCGGCTGGGCGGTCTCGCGGCCCTGGGTCGCGGCGCGCTCGCAAGACGTCGCCATGAACGGCAAGTCCGTCAATCGGCTGTTCGTGCCGCCGCTGATCTTTGCCACCGCCCTGCTCTCCTTCGCCCATGGCGCCAACGACGTCGCCAATGCGGTCGGCCCGCTAGCGGCGATCGTCGATGCCGCCAGCGCGGGCTCGGGGCCAAGCGACACGGTCGCGCTGCCGCTCTGGGTGCTGGTGATCGGCGGTCTCGGCATCGCGGTCGGCCTGGCCCTGTTCGGCCCACGCGTCATCCGCACAGTTGGTGAGAAGATCACCAGGATGAATGAAATCCGCGCCTTCTGCGTGGCGCTGTCGGCGGCGATCACCGTGCTCGTCGCCTCCGCATTCGGCCTGCCGGTTTCTTCGACCCATATCGCCGTCGGCGCGATCTTCGGCGTCGGTTTTTTGCGTGAATTCAAGACCAATCGCGGCATTCCCAACCCGGCGGTCCAGCCGCGCTCGACCTTTCTGAAAACCTCGCACCTCAACCGCACGCCCCGCGAGGCAGTGGAGAACTTTCAAAAACGCGAGCGTCGCCGGCTGGTGCGCCGCCGCCAGGTCCTCGGCATCGTCGCGGCGTGGCTCGTAACCGTGCCAGCCGCGGCGCTGCTGTCGGCCGTCTTCTGCGTGATGATGAGCTTGGCCGTCGCCGTCACTCTGGCGTGACCGACTGCGCGGCGAAATCGTTGAGAATCGCTTTCAGCGGCCGTTCGGCGATCAGCCGGCGTGCCTCGGCGATCGTCGCCCAGTGGCGGTGGCGCTGGCGCATCTCCGGCCAAGCATCGTGCTGCGTCTCGACCAGCAACGGATAGAGCGTGACCTCGACTGGGATCGGGCGAATCCGCTGCTTGATGCTGTGATAGACGCCGACCGGCCGCGGGTCGACATGGCCCTCGACGCCGGCTTCTTCATAGGCCTCCTGCGCCGCGCTTTCCCACGGCTCCAACCCTTCCATCAGGCCGCCCTTGGGAAACACCCATCGCCCGGTGCGGCGCGAGGTGACCAACAGGATCACGCGTTGTCCATCGACGAAGGCGTAGGGAATGCAGCCGGTCTGCGGCTTCAACACCCGATTATCCAGGTCAAAGGTCGAGCCTGAAAATCGGCGATAGAGCTGTTCGATCATGATCGATTCCTGAACCTGTCGGTAGCGGCTTACACGATCTGCACAGCGCGAAAATATCCCTCCACAAAAAATCTTCTGCTGCAACACCTTAAGCGCTCTTTGGAGCAACCGTTGCCGCATTGATAGGCTCGCGATATCATTGCACAAAGCGGAGGACAGTTTGACGACCATAGCGATCCGGTCAGCATTGTCCGGAGCTTTGTGTCTCCGCCTCGCGGCGAGTTTTGCGGCATCCCAGGCGCGGGCGGACGGCTCTGAGACCAACGGCCTGTGGGCGGTCTATGACAAAACGCTGAAAGGCGCGAAATATATCGATCTGACATGCGGCAAGGCCGGCACTCAGAGCGCCGGCTTTGCTTGTTGATGACGATGAAAACACAGCCGGATTTCCGCTTCTCCCGCTCTTAATCGCCGAGCGTCGTCTTCGAAGGGGACGTTTCGATCACCGGCTTCTGGCCGCGCTCGTGCGACATCGTCAGCGTCTTGCTCGACAAGTCATCACCGTGGATCTTCGTCTGGGTGCGCGACTTCGAGAAGGTTCCGCCATCCTGCGCGCTAGCACGCGACTGGCCATGCAGCTTGTCCTTGTGAACCTTGCTCTTCGTCCGGCTGTCGGTCTTGCCGTCAACCGCCGCAGCCGACCCGCCGGAACCAATCGAGGCGGCATAGTCGCCATCGGCGTCAATGGAAGCGCCACCGGTGCCGAGTGTCGTCGCCGAGGTGCCGCCGGTGCCGACCGTCGAGCTCGAGGACTGCGCGTAGCCAAGGCCGACGCTGCCGGCGAGCAGGATGGTGGCGAGCGCCGTGGTTTGGAGGGATTTCATCTTCTTTCTCCCAGACGTTTTGCCGCCTTGTCTTGTGAGGACGGACTGGCTGGGAAAAGAACCGGACCAATGCGATTGGTCCGATTTTTCTGTTCGAGAATCAATTGGTTATCCGGGCTATTTATCTGCGGTTCATCTTCACTGCGCCGTGCTGGAATATCCCCGAGATCCGACCGCGAAAGGCGGGAGGACGGCCCAAGCGCGCGCGCCTTCGGCACCGCACCATCGCACCGGGCCGCAATCCCGCCACGAAATGAACTTGATCTCATCGGCCTCATCATCACGCAAGCAGGCTTTTTGCTGCTTCCATGCACCGTCAAATCGGCCCGACGCTGAGCCGACAGGCCACCGCGAAGGTGACGCATGCGATCTTGCGATCGAGGCAGAAATACCCTGCGCGGCGGCAGAGCGTCACTCGCGATGAGAACCTCGTGCGTCCGACAGGACGCAGGAGAGGCGCTCTCACTCATGGAAGCGATGCATTGGCCGTCGCCGAAAATCGCTTTCGATTTTCCAGCCGGTGCATGAGCCGCGTGCCCGCCTTCCATCCGAGCGCCACGGTCTCTATATGTTCCGCCATGGCTTCCCGACCCCGCAATGCCTCTCGCCGTCCTACCGCCAAGCCTCGCATTGAGGCTGTGGAGGACTCCCCGTTCGATCCCTCCGCGCCCGCCCGACGCGGGCCGTTGGGCGATTCTTCTGATGCGGCAGAGCGGGCGGAGAACGGCTTTGCCGAAGCGCCGCAGGCGGCGTTCGAAGCCGGCACGCCGGTGAACGGGCCGATTTCCGGCTGGGCGGACGCGATCGCCAATGCGGCCGAGATGAAGGCCGAGCGCGCCGCCGATGCCGGCGGGAGCGATCCGTCGAAGGCTGCGAAACCGGCGGGTGGGCGCAAGACCGGCAAAGGCGACGGCCAAAAGCCGATGAAGTCGGCCCGCGGCACGTCGATGGGCGGCACCACCGATCCGAAGAAACGCGCCGCCGCGGGGCTCAATCCCGTCGCCGGCATGGATGTCTCGCTGGAGGATGCCAAATCGTTGCCCGCGGGCGGCGTCACCGCCACCGTCGAAGCGTTGACCAAGCTGATCTCCGAGGGCAACCCGCTGATCAAGAACGGCGAGGTGTGGCTGCCGCACCGACCGGCCCGGCCGCAAAAGTCGGAGGGCGGCGTCGCCTTCAAGATCGCCTCGGACTACACACCGATGGGCGACCAACCGACGGCGATCGCCGATCTCGTTGCCGGCATCGGCGATCAGGACAAGACCCAGGTGCTGCTTGGCGTCACCGGCTCCGGCAAGACCTTCACCGTCGCCAACGTGATCGAGCGCACCCAGCGCCCGGCCTTGGTGCTGGCCCCGAACAAGACGCTGGCGGCCCAGCTCTATGGCGAGTTCAAGGCGTTCTTCCCCGACAACGCGGTGGAATATTTCGTCTCCTATTACGACTATTACCAGCCTGAAGCCTATGTGCCGCGCTCGGACACCTATATCGAGAAGGAATCCTCGATCAACGAGCAGATCGACCGGATGCGCCACGCCGCCACCCGGGCTCTGCTCGAACGCGACGACGTGATCATCGTCGCCTCGGTGTCCTGCATCTACGGTATCGGCTCGGTCGAGACCTATACGGCGATGACCTTCCAGATGGCGGTCGGCGACCGGCTCGACCAGCGCCAGCTGCTCGCCGACCTCGTTGCCCAGCAATACAAGCGCCGGGATATGGATTTTCAGCGCGGCTCATTCCGGGTGCGCGGCGACACCATCGAGATTTTCCCCGCCCACCTGGAAGACCGCGCCTGGCGGATCTCGTTGTTCGGCGACGAGATCGAGGCGATCCACGAATTTGATCCGTTAACCGGCAAGAAGACCGACGATTTGAAGTCGGTCAAGATCTACGCCAATTCGCACTATGTCACCCCGCGCCCGACGCTCAATCAGGCGGTCAAATCGATCCGCGCCGAGCTGAAGCATCGCCTGGCCGAGCTCGAAAAGGCCGGGCGGCTGCTCGAAGCCCAGCGGCTGGAACAGCGCACCCGCTTCGACATCGAAATGATCGAGGCGACAGGCTCCTGCGCCGGCATCGAGAATTATTCGCGCTATCTGACCGGCCGCGCCCCCGGCCATCCGCCGCCGACGCTGTTCGAATATCTGCCTGACAATGCGCTGGTCTTCATCGACGAAAGCCACGTCACCGTGCCGCAGATCGGCGCGATGTATCGCGGCGACTTCCGCCGCAAGGCAACGCTCGCCGAATATGGCTTCCGCCTGCCCTCCTGCATGGACAACCGGCCGCTGCGCTTCGAGGAGTGGGACGCGATGCGGCCGCAGACCGTGGCCGTCTCGGCCACACCGAGTGGCTGGGAGCTGGAGGAATCCGGCGGCGTCTTTGCCGAACAGGTGATCCGCCCGACCGGCCTCACCGATCCGCCGGTCGAAGTGCGCCCGGCCCGCAGTCAGGTCGACGACCTCCTCGGCGAAATCCGCGAAACCGTCGAAAAAGGTTACCGTGTGCTGTGCACGGTGCTGACCAAGCGGATGGCCGAGGATCTGACCGAATATCTGCACGAGCAGGGCATTCGGGTGCGCTACATGCATTCCGACATCGACACGCTGGAGCGCATCGAGATCATCCGCGATCTGAGACTCGGCGCCTTCGACTGCCTAGTCGGCATCAACCTGTTGCGCGAAGGCCTCGATATCCCCGAATGCGGCCTCGTCGCCATTCTTGACGCCGACAAGGAAGGGTTTTTGCGCTCGGAAACCTCGCTGATCCAGACCATCGGCCGCGCCGCGCGCAATGTCGACGGTAAGGTGATTCTTTATGCCGACGCCGTCACCGGCTCAATGGAGCGGGCGATCGCCGAGACCAATCGGCGCCGGGAAAAGCAGGAGGTCTACAATGCCGAGAACGGCATCACGCCGGCCTCGGTGAAGGCGAAGATCGCCGACATTCTCGACAGCTATTACGAAAAGGATCACGTCCGGATCGCCGCGGGTCCGAGCGCCAAGGAAGGCGAACTCGTCGGCAACAATCTGCGCGCCCATATCGAGCATCTGGAAAAGCAGATGCGCGAGGCGGCGGCCGATCTCGATTTCGAGCGGGCGGCGCGACTGCGCGACGAAATCAAGAAGCTCAACGCCAAGGAACTGGAATTTGGCGGCGACACCGGATCCGGCCGCAAGAAAGGCGCGACCGCCGTCGAGGAGGCCGATCCGATGGCCGCCGCAGCGGAGCTCGAAGAATCGGTCATGGGGCCGGCCTCGGGCCGCTCCAAGCACGGCAAGAAAGCCAAGCGCGACCGCGCCCCGCAAGGCGACGAGCGCTTCGGCCCGCGCGGTGAACCGCTGAAGCCGCGCGGCTCGGGATCGGACGGAGCACCGGCGTCCTTATTCCGCAAACCATCGCTCGACGAGATGGGTCCCGGCACCGACACCGCGATCCCCGCGGCGCGCTCACTGTTTCGCAAGAACACACTCGACGAAATGACCGTCGGGCGAACCGAAAAGCCCGCCGGCAAGACGCCGCCGACAAAACCCGCACCGCCGAAGGCTGGCACGGCGGCGAGTTCGGCGGACGCGGGCAGCGCCGGGACAAAGACGCAGACCGGAACCTCTGCCGCCGGCGAGCGTGGCGCCTCATCTCCAGACGATTCGCCGGCGCCCCTCCGCCGCGAACGCGTCGGCCGCGGCTCTTACGAAGACCCCAGCGACCAAAAACGCAAACGCCGCCCCTCCAAAACCGGCCGTCCAGGGCGATAGAGAGGGCAGACGCGAGGCCAGGGCTTCCGATGGGCGGGCCGTGCGTCGTTCTCGTTTCGTCGGACCCGCAAAACGGCCGGCCAATCAGCCGCCAAAGATCGGCACTGGGAATAGAAAGAGGTGGAAAGGGAATTGATGGTCGGCCGGCATTCGCGCGACGGTACGAGGAAACCGCCATTGCACGGTGCCGACCGACCCCCCACGGGACCCAGGAGATGCGGCGGACCTGAGCATTCCATGGGGTAACTTTGAAGGTCGAGGCGTCTTATCGAACCGGAACCCTCTCAATTCCTTGATAGAACACTTGCTCAGAACCGACTCAAATGCAACTTCGTCCACCGGCGGAAAGGTGAAATTTTAACAACAAGGTTAAGACGACGCCAACCGTGTCGATGCTGCCGGCGAACTTTTCCCCAACTGATCATCATCGCCCCCATGCGTTCTTCGCCGGCGATTGCATCGCCCATGGCGGACAGCGCAATCAGGCGGCTTCGGCGGTTCCGACACGGTTACGGCCGGCGCGTTTGGCGGCGTAGAGCGCGGCATCGGCGCGCTTGAGCATCGTCTCGCGATGCTCCTCCGTCCCCGCGCCTGCCGCGGCGACACCGGCACTCACGGTCACCGCAAGCAGCTCGCCGGCGATGGCAAAGGGGAGCGCTTCGATCGTCTGGCGAATCCGTTCGGCAATCTGGCCGGCGGTCTGCAGATCGGCACCGGGCATCAGCACCGCAAATTCCTCACCGCCGAAACGACAAACGAGATCGCTGCCGCGCACCGTCGTCGTCAGCCGCGCGGCGAATTCGGTGAGAACAGCGTCGCCGGCATCATGGCCGAACCCGTCATTGATGCGCTTGAAATGATCGATGTCGAGCAGCGCCAGTGCAAACCCCTCGAGCCCATCGGCCGCCCGTTGCTGCGCCCGAAATAGACGGCTGTCGAGAAAGCGGCGGTTATGCAGACCGGTCAGCGGATCGCGCACGGCGAGCTCAATCGTATCCTGCAGCGAACGACGCAGGCCCTCGTCATAGCGCTTGCGCCGCAGCTGCGTGCGCAGGCGCGCGGCCAGTTCGTTGCGGTCGATCGGCCGAGCGACATAATCGTTGGCGCCAAGTTCCAGCGCCCGGGCGGCACCGGCTTCGTCGTCCGCCGCCGACAGCACAAGAATCGGCATCAACCGCGTCGCCTCGCCCGCCCGGAGCTTGGAGATCAGCCGCAGCGGGCCGTCGTCTTCGGCCGCGAGGTCGACGATTAGAACGTCGGGTGCACTTTTCGCGGCGGAGTCGAGAAATACTTCCGGGTCGGCGAAAACGTTGATCTGGCTTTCGCCGCGCAGCCGGCGGGTGATCTGTCGGCCCTCTTCAGCCGCCATCGTGAACACCAATGTATGCGCCGGGGCATCGGTCAACTGCCGCAGCATGTCCGCCTCGCCGCCGACCAGCTGCATCGCCGTCTCGGCGCGGGTGCGCAGCTCATCCGTCGCCCGCTTCAGCCGCGTCAAGCTACGCAATCGCGCCATCAGCGGCAGATCGGCAACCGGCTTGGTGAGAAAATCGTCGGCGCCGGCCTCAAGGCCGATCAACCGATCCTCGGGCTGATCGAGGGCGGTGATCAGCACCACCGGGACATGGGCGTGGCGGGGAGACGCCTTGATCCGCCGGCAGACCTCGAACCCATCGAGGCCGGGCATCATCACATCGAGGAGAACGATGTCGATCGGCTTCGCATCCAGAACGGCCAACGCCGCCTCACCGCTCTCGGCACAGCTGACCTCGTAATATTCGGCGCCAAGGCGCGCAGCGAGCAGCCGGCGGTTAACCTCGATGTCGTCGACGACGAGAATCCGCGCACTCATTTCGGTTGCCTCAAGCCTCGTCGAGGAAGGAACGAATCACTTCCATGAAGCGGTTAACCGAAATCGGCTTGGAGATATAGGCCTCGCAGCCGCCTTGACGGATACGCTCCTCGTCACCCTTCATTGCAAAGGCGGTCACGGCGACGATCGGGATCGGATGGAGTTCGGGATCATCCTTGAGCTGACGGGTCACGTCGAGCCCCGAAATCTCCGGCAGTTGAATATCCATGAGGATGAGGTCCGGTCGGTGCGCGCGGGCAAGTTCGACCGCCTCCAAGCCATTGCGAGTCTGCACGGTATCGTATCCATGCGCAACGAGGAGATCGCGGAAGAGCTTCATGTTCAGCTCGTTGTCCTCGACGATCATCACGGTCTTTGCCATCGCCGATACTCCCTGCCTCGACCAAGCCGCTATTTTCGGCTACCCGCGTTATCTAAGCGCATTTCATTAAGAATCGGGAATCGCTGCGTTGACTTTCCAGAACGACCCCCAGCGTTGTCCGGCGCGATCCGATCGCCGAACCGGCATCGACCGTGAGGCGGCGGCCGATATCGCCATTGCCGCGCTGGGCTTCATCGCGGCGGATGAAAAACTTCTACCACGGTTTTTGGCGTTGACGGGCCTTGATCCCGCGCAATTGCGGGACGCGGCGCGCGAGCCGGGGTTTCTGCCTGGCGTGCTCGACTTCATGCTGGGCCACGAGCCGACGCTGTTGGCCTTCTGCCAAGCCTCCGGCGTGACGCCGGAGACGGTTCCCGCCGCGCGCGCGGCCTTCGGCCCGTCCGGCGAGACCGCGCCATGACCGCCGCCGCCGCTTGGTCGCATCAGACCGCCGGACCTGACATCGCCAACCTTGCAAAGCACCGCGAGGCCCTGCTGATTCTCGACATCGACGAGGTGGTACTCGAATTCATCGGTCCGTTCTGCGCTTTGCTCGAAGAGCATGGAGCAAAGCTGCATCCGGAAAGCTTCCGCCTGACCGGCAATGTCCGCTCGCTCTCAACCGGCGCGGCGCTGTCCGGCAATCGATTGGACAAGCTGACCGACCAGCTCTATCGCGAACAAGGCGCGCGCCAGACGCTCGTCGCCGGCGTTGCCGCGGCGCTGAAACGGCTCTCGGCAGACGCCGACATCGTCTTCCTGACGGCGATGACGCCGGCTTTCTATGATCAGCGGCGCGCGCTGCTTGACGCAAACGGCCTCGCCTACCCGATGATCGCCACCGAGCGGTCCAAAGGCGGAGTCGTCGCCGAGCTCTGCGAGCGCTGGTCCGGGCCGGTGATTTTCGTCGACGATCTGCCACCCAATCTCGAGCAGGTTCATCGCAGTGCGCCGGCGGTCAAGCTGTTGCACCTGATGGCCAACGCGGTGTTCCGACCCCACCTGCCGCCATTGCCGGCGCCAGCCCTTGCCGGCAAGGACTGGCCACAGGCCGAGACCATAATCCTGCGCTGGCTGACCGTCTGAGGGCGAGCCGCGCCGCGGGGCATCGCCGCAAACCGGCGATGTTCTAACGCCAAGCCACCAAGCGGCCTAGAAATCAGCGGCTTCACCATTGCGCGAGCGGCGGAAAGCCCCTCGTTCGATGCTCCGAAATTGCCTATGATCGGTTTCGTTCTGGCGAAGGGCCCAGATGCCTCACCCCGCTGTCGTCTCATTTTGCCGCGACTGTTTCGAGCCCGCCGCTGGCGCGCGACGCTGCCGGCGATGCGGCAGCCCGCGGCTTTTGCGCCATGCCGAACTGGCGACGCTGTCGATCGCGCATATCGACTGCGATGCCTTTTATGCCAGCGTTGAAAAGCGAGACCGGCCGCAGCTTGCCGACAAACCGCTGATCATCGGCGGCGGGCGCCGGGGCGTCGTCTCCACCGCCTGCTACATCGCCCGGATTCGCGGCGTGCGCTCGGCCATGCCGATGTTCAAGGCTCTGGCTCTGTGCCCGGATGCCGTGGTGCTGCGCCCGAATATGGAAAAATACGTGACCGTCGGACGATCGGTGCGGGTTCTGATGGGAGAAGTCACGCCGCTGGTCGAGCCGTTGTCGATCGACGAGGCGTTTCTCGATCTGTCCGGCACCGAGGCTTTGCACCAGCAGCCGGCCAGCCTCACACTCGCCAAACTCGCCCGGCGGATCGAGACCGAACTCGGCATCACCGTGTCGATCGGCCTGTCGCACAACAAGTTTCTCGCCAAGGTCGCGAGCGAGCTGGAAAAGCCGCGCGGCTTCTCGGTGATCGGGCGGGCGGAAACCCAGAGCTTTCTCGCCGAAAAGCCGATCAGCCTGATCTGGGGCGTCGGCAAGGCGATGGAACAAAAGCTCGCGGCCGATGGCTTCAGACAGATCGGCCAACTCCAGACGACGGCGGAAAGCGACCTGATGAAGCGCTACGGCGAGACCGGCCGTCGGCTCTGGCGTCTGTCGCGCGGCATCGACGAGCGAAAGGTCAGCCCCCGCAGCGAGGCCAAAAGCATCTCCGCGGAGACCACCTTTGACACCGACATCGCCGCTCTCGAAACCCTGATGCCGATCCTGCGCGATCTCAGCGAAACTGTTGCGGCGCGGCTGAAACAGACCGATCTGTCGGCCGCAACGATCGTGCTGAAGCTTAAGACCGCCGACTTTCGAATTCGCACGCGCAACCGGAAGCTCGCCGACCCCACCCGCCTCGCCGACAAGATTTTCGCCGCCGGTCGCGCGCTGTTGGAAAAGGAAGCTGACGGCACGCGCTTTCGCCTGATCGGCATCGGATGCGCAGATTTCGCCAAGGCCGAGTTGGCTGATCCGGTCGATCTCGTCGACCAGGGGGCCGAGAAGCGCGCCCGCGCCGAACAGGCCCTCGACCGTCTGCGCGGGAAATTCGGCAAGAGCGCGATCGAAACCGGCATCACCTTCGGCAAGCTGGCGAAACCGCGACGGGACGAGCCGCGCACATAGTGCCGCTGAACAAATCAAATGACCTGCCGGCCATGTCCTCTTGGCCCTGGGTTCAAACGCCACTCCGGCCTGCCGGCGCCCCATGCAAGCGATACTCCCTGATGTGAGCCGCGATAAGCTGCACTGCGCGCAGCCGTGCGCAAGGGGCCGCGCGCAAGGAGCCGCGCCCACCCATTAAGCCGGCTTATAAATTGTCCGGCGACCTCAGCGCGGCGGGCATCACGCGATTTGCAGCGGCCCATCAGCCCGGCATCATGACGAGACCATCGTCAACTTCGCGTCCGCACCATCCGGCGCCTCGACCGCTACAGCAGCTCGACGTCGAGCACGCCCGGCGCCGCTTTGACCGCGCTCGCCATCTGCGGCGACACGCGATAGCGACCCGGCAGGGTGATTTCGACCTCGCGCTCGCCGGCTTCGCGCACCAGGATCAGCGAGATTTCGCTGTCGCCATTGCTCGACAGCTGGCCGCGGAATGCAGCCAGAGGCTTGGCGTCGCGCATAAAAATCCGCAGCGCCTTCTGGGTGCGCACCGCTTCGTCTTCCAGCGACTGGACCTGCTGGGCGCGCAGCGAAATGCCTTCCGGTCGCTCCTCGGCGGCGACCGTGACGATCACCGACGCACCGGGTTCGAGGACATCGCGGAACGCCACCAGCGCCTCGGAAAACAGCACCACCTCATATTGGCCGCTCGGGTCGGACATCTGAACGATGCCGAGCTTGCCGCCGGTGCGGGTTTTACGCTCCTGCCGTCCCGTCACGGTTCCCGCGAGGCGGCCGGCGCTCGCGCCGCGCTTGACCGCCGCCACGACCTCGGCATGGGATTGCACGCGCAGCCGCTTCAGAACGTCCCTGTATTCGTCCAGCGGATGGGCAGAGAGATAGAAACCAACCGCCTGGAACTCCTTCATCAGCTTTTCCGACGCCGTCCACAGCGGCGCCGGGTTCAGCGCCAGAGGCTCCAGCGTGCCGCCCGCCGACTGGCCGAACATGTCGTGCTGTCCTGACGCCCGCCCCTCGCAGACACGTAACGCATAGGCCGACATCCGCTCGATATTGGCGTAAAGTCGTGCCCGGTCGTGACCGAAACAATCGAGCGCCCCGGCGGCGATCAGGAATTCCAGCGTCCGCTTGTTGACGATTTTGGGATCGATCCGCGCGCAGAAATCTTCAAGCGACGCGAATGGCGTGTCACCCCGCCGCTCGACAATGTGCTCGACCGCATGCTCGCCGACGCCCTTGATTGCGGCGAGCGCATAAAAAATCTTGGTCTCGCCGACCTCGAACGCCTTGTAGGACGTCTGCACCGAGGGCGGCACAACCTGAATTCCAAGCCGCCGGGCATCCGAGCGGAAATCATTGAGCTTGTCGGTGTTGCCGGTATCGAGCGTCATCGACGCGGCCAGGAACTCGACCGGATGGTTGGCCTTCAGATAAGCGGTCTGATAGGCGACGAGGGCGTAACAGGCGGCGTGAGACTTGTTAAAGCCATAGTCGGCGAATTTGGCGAGCAGGTCGAAGATCGTATTCGCCTGCCCCTTGTCGAGACCGTTCTTCAGCGCGCCCTCGACGAAGCGCACCCGCTGCTTGTCCATCTCGGCGCGGATTTTCTTGCCCATGGCGCGGCGCAACAGATCGGCTTCGCCGAGCGAGTAGCCCGACAGGACCTGGGCGATCTGCATCACCTGCTCCTGATAGATGATGACGCCCTGGGTCTCTTTCAGGATCGGCTCGATCATCGGGTGGAGGAAGTCCGGCTCCTCCTCCTTGTGCTTGCGGGCGTTGTAGGTCGGAATGTTCTCCATCGGGCCCGGACGATAGAGCGCAACCAGCGCGATGATGTCCTCCAGACAGTCCGGCCGCATGCCGATCAGCGCCTTGCGCATGCCGACCGATTCCACCTGGAACACGCCGACCGTCTCGCCGCGGGTCAGCATATCGTAGGTCTTCTTGTCATCGAGCGGCATTGCCGAAAGATCAATGTCGACGCCCTTTCGGGCGATCAGATTGACCGCCGTCTTCAGCGTCGTCAGCGTCTTCAGGCCGAGAAAGTCGAACTTCACCAGCCCCGCCGGCTCGACCCATTTCATGTTGAACTGGGTGACCGGCATATCGGAGCGCGGATCGCGATACATCGGCACCAGCTTCGACAGCGGTCGATCGCCGATGACGATGCCGGCGGCGTGGGTCGAGGCGTGGCGATAAAGCCCCTCGAGCTTCAGCGCAATCGCGATCAGCCGGTCGACCACCTCCTCGGCCTTGCGCGCTTCGGCAAGCCGCGGCTCCTCCTCGAGGGCCTGGGCGAGCGTCACCGGATTGGCCGGGTTCTGCGGCACCAGCTTGCAGAGCTTGTCGACCTGACCATAGGACATTTCGAGCACCCGTCCGACGTCGCGCAGCACCGCGCGCGCCTGCAGCGTTCCGAAGGTGATGATCTGTCCGACCTGGTCGCGGCCGTATTTCTCCTGAACGTAGCGGATCACCTCCTCGCGCCGGTCCTGACAAAAATCGATGTCGAAGTCCGGCATCGACACGCGTTCAGGATTGAGGAAGCGCTCGAACAGCAGCGAAAAGCGCAAGGGATCGAGGTCCGTGATGGTGAGCGAGTATGCGACCAGCGAGCCCGCGCCCGATCCGCGGCCGGGACCGACGGGAATGTCCTGGGCCTTGGCCCATTTGATGAAGTCCGAGACGATCAGGAAGTAGCCGGGAAACTTCATCCGCTCGATGATGCCGAGCTCGAATTCGAGCCGGTCCCGGTAGGCCTCTTCGGAAACGCCCGGCGCGCAGCCGAGCTTTGTCAAACGCCGCTCGAGACCCTCGAATGCTTGCCGGCGCAGTTCCGTAACCTCCGCGGCCTCCGCCTCGAGCGGATCGGCATCGGCACCGGCGAAACGCGGCAGGATCGGCCCGCGGGTCCGGGGGCGATAGGAGCAGCGGCAGGCGATCTCGACGGTGTTCTCCAACGCCTCCGGCAAGTCGGCAAAGAGCCTCGCCATCTCCGACTTCGACTTTAGACAGTGATCCACCGACAGGCGGCGGCGATCTTCCTGGCTGACAAGACGGTTGCTGGCGACGGCGAGCAGCGCATCATGGGCGACGAAGTCGTCCCCCGTTGAAAAGAACGGCTCGTTGGTGGCAACCAAGGGCAACTGGAGCTCATAGGCGAGCGCGACCGTCTCCGCCTCGATCCGCCGATTGTAGTTGCCTTGCCGCTGCAGCTCGACATAGAGCCGGTCCTGAAAGATCGCAGCCAGACGCTCCAGCCGGTCCCGCGCGATCGCGCCGCGATCGGCGGCGATCGCCGCGCCAATCGGACCGAGCGGACCGCCGCTGAGGGCGATGACGCCCTCGGCCCGCTCCGCGAGCCAGCCCATCGCCACCAGCGGACGCTGATTTTCGGGATCGCCAAGATAGGCCAGCGAGACGATCTCGACGAGATTGGCATAGCCCGCTTCGGAGGCGGCGATCAGCACGATGGGGCCGCTCGGCGATAAACCGCGATCGCCGCGGCCTGGCCGGGTGTCGACCTCCGAATCGGCAAAGTCGACGTCGAGCTGGCAGCCGATGATCGGCTGGATGCCGGCCTTCGAAGCCTTTTCGGAGAATTCGAGCGCGCCGAACAAATTGTTAGTGTCGGCGATCCCGATCGCCGGGGCCTCGTCGGCCTTGGCGAATTTGATGATCTGGTCGAGCCGCAGCGCCCCTTCGAGCAGCGAGAAGGCGCTGTGAACCCGCAGATGGACGAAGGGGAGCCCATCGGGCGACGGCGCAAACGCGTTTGCGGTGATCGTTTCCGTCATGATCGGCTCCCGTCCTTCACCGCCCGGATCGACGAGGCGGACGATCCAGCCGAATGTTCTGGTGTGAGGCGTACCCCTCAACCCGCCGTTATGAAAGGCGGCCGGCGCCATCCGTCCCCAGAAAAAGGAGGCCCCCGCCACCGAATGGCGAGCGCCGGCGGTCCGCCCCGCGGGCTCACCGCGCAGACCACATCGGCTCGCCGCGATCGCAAGGCGCAGCCCGTCTCCGTCAGACGGCGTGGATCACCAGGGCGAAAACGAACAGGAAGCTCGAAATGGCGGCGAGCGACAGGATGTCCTTGGCAACGATGAGCATAGCGAAAATCTCCGTTAGCGCTTTCATCCCTTTATGTTCTTCTTTTGTTCTCTCTGTCAAGCGTTTTTCCACGGCGTCATTGACGATATTGAAAAGGCCGGTCATGCCCGTCACGGCGGCTGACGGGTCGAAGCCGCAACACCCCATTCCCGCCGGTTACCCGCGCAAATTCCAAAGGGCGGCGCGAGTGTGTTTCGGTGCGGAAGATTGATCTGACGCAGACGCGATGGTCAGGTCGGGCCGAGCAGGCCCGCTTCGAGGCCATCGCGCCGGGCGCGATGATGTCCCCGGTCGCGATGTCATTTGACGGCGACGGTCATGGCGGCAGACAACGCGCCCGCCGCGGCGGCCCCTCAGTCAGACAGGTGATGTCATCAGCAGATTGCGCCAGTCGCCTTTTATCGACCGCGAGCGTGGCGGTCGGCAACCAATGTCGACACGAGCTGGCGCCGCATCGATCGCATGCGCCCGTTTCAAGCCCAGGAAGACATCATCGGCAGTTTCCTCGGTCTTCGCACGGATCTTGAGGTCGGCAAGACATTCAACGCGACCGTCCGCTACGAGACCAGGGCGGCATTTGGCTGACGGTCAGAACCTTGAGCAGACAACCTCGGTCCATGGCAACTCTCCGTCATCGCTCGGTTTCCCCGTGTCTCTCGAGTTCTCCCGACGCTTGGCACGCGCAAAAGTCCGACCTCAATCCCTCGCAGCCGAAAGATCCGCGCCGGACAAGAGGTCTTTGACCATCGCAAAAAAAGCCGCGACCGACAGGCCGATTTCAACAGGCGTGAAATCCCGCCCCCACCGACGCGCGAACTCGTCTTCCGCGCGGTTGTGATAGCGCGCCAAGAACTCATCCATCTCGGCCTCGACTTGGACCCGTTCAGACTCGGCGATATCGCCGCAGTAGTTCAAGATCGCCTCGCGAACCGTGTCGGCATAGAGATCCATGTCCTGATGGAGATAACCGCCGATCATCTGCGATATCTCGAAAAATCCGTCCGCCATCGCGACTAAATCGGGTAGGAGGTGAGAATGAAATACTGCATTCCGTTGTACTCTTCCTTGCGAAGGATGATTTTCACCCGCGACAGTCTGGCGAGACTCTCGGTCGATCGCGTGATCGCCGAAGCCCACGTCGCGTCCCGCATCCATCTCCAGGACGAGATTCCGGCGCCCCGCCGACTGGGCCCACTGCTGAATTTGGGCCTTATTGATCCTTAGAACCCGACTGATCGAACGTTGCGCGATCGCCAGATCATCGAATGTCGAAATCATCGCCGGTGGCCGGCTACTTGCCACGGTCTCGGCGATCCGTTGGCGAACAGTGGCTTCGTCCAGCCAAACATGCCGCAAAATCGTATGACCGCCCAGTCGGGGCCCCTCGACGGCCTCATGGCGCATGAGAGAAATCTCACCCGAGCGGATGACGCCGACACGCACGGCTCCGGCCAATGACGCGGCGCCGATCGGCACTGCGATATCGGCGATCGTTCCGATCGTTCGCGAGGCCGATGGCGATGCGCCAAGATCCTCCGCCAACCGACTGGCGGCTCTATCGAAAGCGAGCGCCGGCTTTGCCCGGTCCAAATCTCATCAGCGCCGGTAGCGCATTGATCGAGCCCGTGCACGCCCAACGCGACGCCGCCGATCTTGGTCAGAGCGCTCGGCTCCGGCTCTGCCAGCAGGACACCGGCGCCGACCAATTCGGCACCGCAGCCGAGCATGCGAAGACCGCCAAGCAGTCGATTGCCTACGGCCCTCCCAGGCTCAAGCGATTCGCCTTCAAGCACCGCAGCAAGCTGTATCTCGAACAGCTGATTGACGCCCTCGACAATCGTCACCCACTCAGCCCGTAAAACCTCCTGCCCAGCGGCGATACCACCCGGAAGACACGACCCGCCTGGACAAAACCGAGGCCTCGGTTTTGTCCAGGCGGGGATCTCTCACCAATCCACACGGACACCGAGTCACGCTCATATCGCTCGTCGCTCATCGTCAGCGCGCCGGCGCAGGCTGCAGCAGTCCGATCAGCCGGAACCCGCGGCTTGCTGTTTCAGAAACGCCATCAGGGCTTGCCGTAAGTCGGCGTCGACTTGTCGTTTGAAGGCCGCAATCAAGGTGCCGCGTTTTTCACGCCCACTTGGGCTCTGATAGAAATCCAGAAGCGTTCGCACGTCATCAGCTCGCAACGTCGCCAGTGCCAGTTCCACCCGCTGCTCTTCTGCCTGACGCGACAGTTCGGGCGACGGCATGCCCTCAGTGCCGACGCTGGCCCCGGTTGTATCAGCGAGAATGGCATCGACGGCCTCGGCCCGATCGGATTCTCCCAGAGCGCCAATCTCGCCCGGCGCTCCGCTGGCGACACGGCGAAGGGTCTCGGCGATCTTTTCGCGGCAAAACGCTACCTCGGCCGCAAGCTCAGGGGCAGCCATCAGAGGCGCCAAGGTCCGGATCGCAGCGAGATCTGTCCTGCTTGCAAGCGGCAGGGAGTGATCACCATCATGGATCTTCAAAGAATCGACAGGCGACCGCCTTGCGGCAAGATAGTGTTTCGCCGCTTCGGCGAGGCGCTCGCCATCATTGCGTCGGTCAGGGACCGCGGCCAGCGCCGACCGCATCGCCGTCATCGCGGTCTTGACGTCGAAAGCCGACGCTGCTGCCTGGCGCATATCCGCGAAACGGCGTGTGGACTCTGCTCGATCAGTCCGAAGTGGTTCAACAGGCACACTGTCGACCACGCTGGGCAATGCCGCATAGATCGCCCGCGCCTGTTCCAGGCCGAGCAGGGCATCATCCTCAGCCCTCCCAGCCTGCGCACGGACCGACACGCCGGCGAAGATCATCAGCACGCCCATCGCAAGCGCGCCGGACAATCGACCGATGGCGACAGATCCTAAGGGCCGAAATCGCATCCTCGCCATCAGCTTCTGACGTCCATGAAGCTTTGCGGACGAACGGCTTTTGCGATCTGCGAAAGCACCAGCTCGGCTTTGACCAGCTCGCGATGCGTCGTCGGCTTGCCGCCGAACAAACCGCCATGCTCGACGTAGAACGGGGCCTTAAAGATCTCGCGATGCAGTTTGTCGATGCGATCGCGAATGCCGGACCCCAAGTCGTCGATGGCGACATATTGCGAGGCCCCGACAGCGCCGAGCATGGCTTTCGGCTGCGTGGCGACCGGATATAGCGGCGAGCGAGGCGACATGTCGATCGGCGTCTCGGTGGCGCCAACGACGCTGCTGAACCCTGGCGTGGCGGCAACCGCATGAGCGGGAACCTTGACGAGATGGTCCGAGTCGAGAATGGCCGACATGTAGAAGGACAGCTCGATCTTTTTCGCCAAGCTCTCTTCCTGAATCGAATTGGCCGGCGGCGGATTGAAAAACGGGGCCTTTTGGAGTTTGACCGCCAGGGCGTCCTTTTCCTCCGCAGACAGGTTCGGATCGTCCTGGATGCCGTTCGCGACCATTTGGACACAGATCGCGTTCTTGCGGATGAAGTCGTCGACCCGCGTCATGTAGTTGATCGACGTGCTCGACGCCGCCATCTGCGAACTTTGCAGAAGCTGTGTCGTCGCGATCGTCACGCGCTTCTTGAGCTGCTCTTTGCTTTCGTCGAAGACCGCCCCCAAGGCAAATTGAGCGGTCTTGTTGTTGGCGAAGGCGTGAACGACGGCAAAGGTGCGGTCGAGTTCCCGATTGCAGATCGCATCGAGAAACAGACGGCCGGCCAGAACCCGCAAAGACGCCGTGGCGAAGACGGCCATCAAGACGCTGCCGGTCGCGACCGACGCCGCAAAGACCAGAAGCTCGGCCGATGCCTTGTCGCTCTGATCCTGCAATTTCAACGTTTTATGATAGCGCTCATATGCCAAGTCGTAGGCCCGGACATACGGATTGCCGACATTGGCCGACCAGAGATTCTGCTTCAGGGGAATATCGCGGATGACACGCGCAATGCGATCCGGCATCGCTTCTCTCCTTCGGTCGCAAACAAGCATAGGCAGACCTGCCGCGCGGCACGCGGCAGGATCTTTGGCAGATCGCTCAGCGACAGAGCCATCCGCAACACCGCCGTCGCGTCAGCCGTGCCGCGATCAGGAGGATCAGGCGGCCTTGGTGGTGGCCAGATCGTAGGAGGCGATCATCGGCGACAACGGCCGCTGATCTTCATCGTACGGCGTGTACTTCACTTCCATCTTGGTGAAATTCAGCCGGATGGTCTCGACCGGACGATCGCCGCTGGAGTCGATCGTGTAGTTCGAGATCAGCGTGTTGGTGAGGGTGTATTCGATGTAGGTCATACCCGGGTTACCGGTCGTGACCAGATGGATCACCGCGCGCTTGCCGGTATGGCCCGAGCAGGCCTCCTGAAACAGTTTGGTCGCCGAGGAATCGCTCACCTTGGTGAGGACGACTTCCGAAACGGTCGGCTCGGAAGCCTCGCGGTTGGCGGCCGAGCCGGCGGAGGTGTTCAGGTTGCGGGCGACATTCCAGTGGATTGCCTCGATGTCCATCCACTTTTTGTGCTGCTCGTGGGTCGCATCGCCCTGAATACCGTCGATCTGCAGATAGATTGGCATGACGTCATACTCTCCTGTCTAGATGCCACTCTGTTGGTGCTAGTCGTCAAGGCGTCGTGGCCCGACGGGTCTGCGCGACGTCCAACGCCTCGGATGCCGCCTCATCCGCCGCCGCTTCGGGGTCGGCGAATTCTTCGGGGTCGGCGAAGACGGGGGCGAGCGTGAAGCCCGTGCCCGTCTCGTGGTCGACCATGATTTCGGTGATGCGCCCGCCATCGAGCATCGCTTTCAGAAAGACGCTCGACAGCTCTGGCAAAAGATCGCGGGCGATCATCGCTTCGATCGCCCGGGCCCCGGTGACACTGGCCTTGGCCGAATTGACCAGGGCATCGCGAGCCGGCTCGGCGAGCGACAAGCGAGCGCCGTAGCGATCGACGATCCGCGCCGCGACCTTGGCGATCTGCAGATCGACGATCGCGGCGAGGCTTTCGCCGGTCAGCGGGTTGTATGGCAGGATCGTGGTTCGCCCGAGAAAGGCCGGCTTGAAATGCTTGCCGAGTTCCTCGGCGATCAGCGCCTCGAACGCCTCGCCAGTCGGCATCGTCTCCGGATCCTCGGCAAGCTCCGCGATCAATTCCGATGCGCTGTTGGCGGTCATCACGATGGTGGTGTTCTTGAAGTCGACGTCGCGGCCCTCGCCGTCGCGTAAGACCCCCTTGTCGAACAGCTGATAGAACACGTCCTGGACGCCCGGATGCGCCTTGTCGATCTCGTCGAGCAGCAGGACGCCATAAGGCCGACGACGCACCGCTTCGGTCAAAACGCCGCCTTCGCCGTAGCCGACATAGCCGGGAGGCGCCCCGACCAGCATCGAGACTTTGTGCTCCTCCTTGAATTCCGACATGTTGATCGTCGTCAGATATTGCGTACCGCCATAAAGCAGATCGGCCAGCGACAACGCCGTCTCGGTCTTGCCCGTCCCCGACATGCCGACCAAAAGCAAGACCGCTGGCGGACGGCGCGGATCGGACAGGCCGGCGCGCGCCGAGCGCATCGCCGCCGCGATCCGGTCAAGTGCGGCATCCTGGCCGATCACCCGCTCCTTCAGCCGCGCTTCGAGAGTTTCGACCGCCGAGACCTGATCGGCCAGCAGCTTGCCGACGGGAATGCCCGTCCAGCGCGCCACGACCGAGGCAATGCCTTCGGCATCGACCACGCGGCGCAACAGCGGAGCCTCGCCGCCGATCGTCTTCAGCTCGCGCTCGGCCCGGGCCAGCGCCAGCTGCAGCGCGGCGCGGTCGTTGGCCTTCTCGCCGCCCGGAAACACCGCAACTGTCGCTGCCGGCTCGATCGCCCCCTCCGCCGTTTCAAAGGCCGCCGCCGATGGACCATCGTTGATCCGCGCCAAAATGGTCTCGATGCGATCGGCTTCTTCGGCGCGCTCGCGTTCGGCCTCGAGTTGTTCTCGCATCGCCGCGATCAATGCCGAGAGCTCCGCTTGTCGGTCGGCGATGGCGGCGAGACGATCGCGTCCCTCCCCGCTTGCGGGCTGACGCTCCAGCCATGCCGCCTCGACGCTCAAACGCTCGATCTCGGCTTCGGCGACCCGCACCGGATCCGGGCTGCCGTGGCGGCTGAGCGCCACCGCGGCAGCAGCCGTATCGACCAGGCTGATCGCCTTGTCCGGCAACTGCCGATCGGGAATATAGCGGGCCGACAGGCGGACGGCCGCCACCAGCGCATCATAGCGGATGACCACGCCATGGTGGGTCTCGAACCGATCGGCGACACCGCGCAGCATGGCGATCGCGCGATCCTCGTCCGGCTCGTCGATCTTCACCGCCTGAAAGCGGCGGGCGAGCGCGGCGTCCTTCTCAATATGGCGCTTGTATTCGCTGAAGGTGGTTGCCGCGAGGGTTCTGAGTTCACCGCGCGCGAGCGCGGGCTTGAGAAGATTGGCCGCCGCGCCCTGGCCGTCGCTGCGGCCGCCGCCCATCAGCATATGCGCTTCATCGATGAACAGGATGATCGGTTGGGTGCTGGCCTTCACTTCATCGATGACGCCGCGCAGGCGACGCTCGAACTCGCCTTTGATCCCGGCGCCCGCTTCGAGCAGCCCGAGATCCAGCGACAAAAGCCGCATTTCGGCCAGCCGCTCCGGCAGTGTGTCTGCGGCGATCGCCAATGCCAGCGCCTCGGCGACAGCGGTCTTGCCAACGCCCGCTTCGCCGACGAGGATCGGATTGTTCTGGCGGCGGCGCATCAAAACGTCGACGACTTGGCGAAGCTCGGCCTCACGGCCGATCACCGGATCGATCCGCCCCTCCCGGGCCGCTGCGGTCAGATCCTGGGTGTATTGATCGAGAAATGCACTGTGAGCGCCCGCTCCGGCAACGCTTTGGTCTCCGCCGAAGGACGGCGCGACCGATGACGGCGCCGCCGGCTCGGATGCGGCCAGTTCGGCATCCAGAACCTCGCGCCTGGCTTCGCGTAGCGACGGCGCGATGCCGCGCAGGACGGCCCGCAGGGACGTTTCGTCGAGCATACAGGCGATCAGATCCGCCCGGCAGACCTGCCGGCGACCATGTTGCAGCGTCGCCCGCACATAAGCTTCGCGCGCCAGTTCGATCAGATTTTGCGACAGAGTCAGCGTCGCATCCGGACTGGCCGGAAGATCGGCCAGCGCTGCATCGAGCTCGGCCCTGACGGTATTCGTCGGAACGCCGAGACGATCCATCAGAAGGCGACCGTCATCGACGTCCACAATTGCCCTCAACCAGTGCACGACCTCGACTGTTCTATGGGTCGAGCGGGCCGCCATCGCAGCAGCCGACTCCAAGTCGGAGCGACATGCCGGATCGAGATTTTGAATTAACTTCTCGACACTTATCTGAGGCATTGTTCCCAGCCACATCGATCGTCAGACTGATAGTTTTGACTACTTGTTGTCGAGCTCAATCAAGAAAAGGGGTGTGGCAAAAAAATGTTTGCTAGGCTTTACGAACTGAATGCGCGCCATAAGCTTTCAAGATGAAAGCGCCGTCTGCGGACTGGCGTGGCAGTAGTTCTGCAGTTTTATGACAGCGAGACCACATGGTTGCGATCGAGATTGCCGACCTCTTGCAAGGGTTGCAGGACGACAATGGATGTGGCGAAAACCCACGTCTCGGCGAAACATCCCGCAGCCTCTACTATAGCCTGAAGGACGCGCGGAACGCTGCGCGCGCCGATGAGCGCGCGACGTTGCCGGGGGATCAGATCCGGGTCTCGGCGAGTTGGCAGGAGGTCAACCGACTCGCCACGACCATTTTGACCGAGCACGGCCAGGACATCGAGGTTCTGGCCTGGCTTGCCGAAGCCCAGCTGCGCCTCGGCGGCTTCGATGGGCTGCGCGACGTCTTCGATGTCATGGAAGTGCTGTTTCGCGAGCGCTGGGATCAGCTTCATTCGATCGACGACGAGGAGCTCGAGGACAAGGTCGCGCCGATCGCGGGCCTGAACGGCGTCGGCGTCGAGGGCAGCCTGATCCAGCCGATCCGCCTCGCGCCCCTCGTTCCAAGCGGCAACTTCGGCCAGTTCAGCCTGTGGGACTATCAGATGTCCCAGCGGGCCGGCGAGACCAACCGCCACGACGAGCTAATGGAAGCAATCGCCGAAGCCGGCTCGGAGGTGATGGCCCGCCATCACCAAATCATCGTCGAATGCGCCGCGACCTGCGAGCGCATCTCCGCCCTCCTGGAAGAGCGCTGCGGCCAGGACGCCCCGCCGACCTCGAAGATCGTCGCGGCGATCAAGGAAGTGGCTGCGGCAGTGCGCGTTCTCGCCGGGATCGAAGCCACGCCGGAGCCGGTTGTCGGCCCAGCCGCGTCGGCCCGGCCGCGTTCCGCCAACGGTCACGACGACATCCCTGCCGCGCCGACCACGGACGAGGCAAGCGCGCCGGCCGCAAGCCCTCCGAGCGAAGCTGCGCCGCAGCCCAGCCCTGCCACACTGCCGGTCTCGGCTCTGGTGATCAAGTCGCGCGACGAGGCCTTTCAGGTGCTCGCCGCAGTTGCGCGGTATTTCCGCTACGCCGAACCCCATTCCCCCATCGCCGCCTCGATCGACACGATGGTCCGGCGGGGACGGATGGACTTTGCCGACCTGCTCAGCGAGCTGCTGCCGGACACCGGTGTGCGCCATCAGGTGCTGACCGCGGCTGGCATTCAGCCGCCGCGGCCCGACGGCAGCGGGAACCCGCAATGACGGCGTCGGCCAACCGCCGCGTTGGCCCGCCGTCCCCGCCCTTGCCGAACGCCCAAGCCGGGGACTTCGGCTCAATGCAACGACGGAGCCCCCGACATCCGGTGGTCTTCGACCCGACCTTTATGAAGGAGTGCGACAATGGAAAGCGTTCACCAGAAGCTGGATCGGGTGCGCAAGCCCCGCGTCCACATCAAATACGAAGTCGAGACCGAAGGCGCGATGGTGGTCAAGGAATTGCCCTTCGTGGTCGGCGTGCTCGGCGATTTCTCGGGTGATCCGACGGCCAAGCTCAAACCCTTCGGCGAGCGCAAGTTCGTGCAGATCGATCGCGATAATTTCGACGACGTGATGCGAAGGATGTCGCCGGGCCTCCACCTGTCGGTCGAGAACACGCTGACCGGCGACGGCACCGACATGGAAGTCTCGCTGCGCTTCGACCGGCTCGAAGACTTCGAGCCGGGCGCCATCGTCCAGCAGGTTCCCGCGCTGAAAGCGCTGCTCGATGCCCGCAATGAGCTGCGCGATCTGATGAGCAAGGCCGACCGTTCGGAAGATCTGGAGCAGCTCCTCGAAGATGTCCTGCAGAATAAGGGCGATCTCGAAAAACTGGTCGGCGAGCTTGCCAAGCGCCGACAGGCCGATAGCCAGAACCAGGCTGACTGACCCCAGGAAGGACCCTGATCATGAGCCAGGAAACGCAGCTTCAGCCGAATGAAACCGTCGAGCTTCAAGAGGTCAACATCCTCGACAAAGTGATTTCGGCGACCAAGCAAACCGCGCCCGACCGGGCGGAAAACCTCCTTCGCACCCTGACCGATCAGGCGTTGAAGGGCACCGTCGTCTACGACCGCAATCTCACGGTGACGCTGAACAAGGCGATCGCCGCGATCGACACGGTGATCTCCACCCAGCTCGCCGCCATCATGCACGCGCCGAAATTCACCAAGCTCGAGGGCACCTGGCGCGGGCTGCATTATCTGGTGAAGAACTCCGAGACCAGCGCCAATCTGAAGATCCGCGTGCTCAACGCCACCAAGCGCGATCTCAGCCGCGATCTCGACAAGGCGACAGAATTCGATCAGTCGCTGCTGTTCAAGTCGATCTACGAGGATGAGTTCGGCACTCCAGGCGGCGAGCCGATGGGCGCGATCGTCGGCGATTACGAATTCGACAATTCCTTCGAGGACGTCCAGCTGCTCCAGGGCATCTCGGCCATCTCGGCCGCGTCCTTCGCCCCGTTCATCGCCGCGGCGAGCCCGCAGATGCTCGGCTTCGAGGACTTCCGCGATCTCGCCCGGCCGCGCGATCTCGAAAAGATCTTTGATACGGTTGAGTATACGAAGTGGCGCTCGTTCCGGGAAAGCGAGGACTCCCGCTTCGTCACCCTGGCCCTGCCGCGTGTCCTGGCGCGTATGCCCTACGGCCCGGACACGGTGCGGATCGACGAATTCGGCTATGACGAGATCGGCGACACCGACCGTCGGCAGCTGCCGCACGACCATTATTGCTGGATGAACGCCGCCTATGTGATGGGCACCAAGCTGACGGAGGCTTTCGCCCGCAGCGGCTGGTGCACGGCGATCCGTGGCGCCGAGAACGGCGGTAAGGTCGAGAACCTGCCGACCCATGTCTTTGCCAGCGACGACGGCGACATGGACCTGAAATGTCCGACCGAGGTCGGCATCACCGACCGGCGCGAAGCCGAACTCGGCAAGCTCGGCTTCCTGCCGCTATCGCACTACAAGAACACCGACTATGCGGTGTTCTTCGGCGCCCAGACGGTGCACAAGCCGAAAATCTACGATCTGCCGAGCGCCACGGCCAATGCCGCGATCTCGGCGCGGCTGCCCTACATCATGGCCACCTCGCGCTTTGCCCATTATCTCAAGGTGATGGGACGGGACAAGATCGGCTCCTTCATGGAAGCGGACGACGTCGAGAACTGGCTGAACCGCTGGATCTCCAACTACGTCAACGCCAACGAGGAAGCCGGCGAGGAGGCGCGCGCTGCCTATCCCCTGCGCGAAGCCCGCGTCGAGGTGCGCGAGATCCCCGGCCGCCCCGGTTCCTACAACGCGATCGCCCACATGCGCCCGTGGCTGCAGCTCGAAGAACTGACCACCTCGCTGCGCATGGTGGCGCGGATTCCGACCAAGAGCTGAGCCGTCGCCGGTCGCCTCCGCGCGGCCGGCATCAACCGCCGCAGGAAATGAGGCCATGAGGGGCGACCCGTCCGATTGGATCTTCCGGACCGTCTGCGATCGCGTCATCGCCAAGATCGACGCGGCGCTGGAGCGTCAAGTCAACGCGATCATCCATCATCCGCAATTCCAGGAGATGGAGGCGCGGTGGCGGGGGCTGGCCTTGCTCGTCCGCACGGCGGCACGCAGCGAGGACGTCAAGATCAAGGTCGTGTCCGTCAGCTGGCGCGACCTTGGCCGCAGCCTCGAACGGGCCGGCGAATTCGATCAAAGCGCGCTGTTCGACCTCGTCTATAATCGCGAATTCGGAGCACCCGGCGGCGAGCCCTTCGGGCTGTTGGTCGGCGACTATCTCTTGTCCCCGACGCCCCGTGGCACCGGCGATACGGTCGGCGCGCTGCAAGCGATCGGCGGCGTCGCGGCCGCCGCCTTCAGCCCATTCGTCGCCGGCGCCGCACCCGAGGCGCTCGGTCTGGCGGAGTTCAGCGACCTCAACCGCACCTTCGACTTGTCCCTCACCGACCGCGATCCCGGCCTCGTTCGCTGGCTGTCGATGCGCTCGGACGAAGACTCGCGCTTTCTCGGCCTGGTCGCGCCGCGCATCCTGTTTCGCGCCCCCTATACACCCTATGAGCGGTGCCGTGACGACGGCTTTCCGTTCCAGGAAACGATCGCCAGCGACGGAAGCACGCTGTTGTGGGGCAACGGCGCCTTCGCCTTTGCCGCGATCGTCATCCGCGCCTTCATCGATACCGGCTGGTTTGCCGATCTTCGCGGCGTCACCCAGGATCGTGTCGACGGCGGCATGCTGGGGCCGAGCGAGCTGTTGCCCCTCGATCTCGGCATCGAGAGCGCCGGGCTTTCCGAGCAGCCGCCGGTCGAGGTGCGCCTGACGGTCCAGCAGCAACAGCAAATGGCCGACAAAGGCCTGATCCCGATCGGCACGACCTATCTGTCGCCGGCGCTGATCTTCAATTCCAACCAGTCGCTGCATTCGCCGGGTCGCTATTCCTCCGAAAGCGCCCGTCAAAACGCCCGCCTCGCGGCGATGCTGCAATATGTGCTCTGCGCCTCGCGCTTCTCGCATTACCTTAAGGTGATCATGCGCGACGAGATCGGCGCCCTTTCGGACGCCAGCATCATCGAGCGCCGGCTGGCCGACTGGCTGGCCGAATACACCCTCGGCAACGACGATGCGAGCCAGGAGCTGCGCACCCGCTATCCCCTGCGCTCGGCCGGCATCGAGGTCGGCGAGATCCCCGGCAAACCCGGCAGCTTCGCCTGCACCGTCCGCCTCCAGCCGCATTTCCAGCTCGACGACGTCACGACGAGCTTTCACCTCGTGGCGGAATCGCCCGGCCTTGCGGGCGAGACCCGCGATCGCGGTCCCGCCGTCCCAGAAAGGGTCTTCGCATGACGCTCGCCGCTCAAATCTCCGAAGCCCTCGATCGCAACGCCCTCGACGAGGCGGTGGCTGCGGCGACCGCGGCCGTGCGCGATGGCCCGTCGGATGCCGTCGCGCGCAACCTGCTGATCGATCTGCTGATCCTTGAAGGCCAATTCGAGCGGGCCGACAAGCAATGCGCCCTCGCCAGCACGTTCTCGCCGGACCTCGCCGTCGGCTTCGCACGGCTGCGTGGCGAATTGCGCGGCATGGCCGCGCGCGAGGCCTTCTTTACCGAGGGGGCCGTGCCGGCCTTTCCGGGGGAGCCGAGCGCCTGCGATGCGCTCGCCCTGCGCCTTTCGGTCAGCGCACGTAAAGGCACGCAGAGCGAGACCAAGCCGCTGCTCGAAGCCCTGGAAGATGAGCGCGCCGGCCAGGCGATGATCGTCAACGGCACCCCGGTGGCCGATTTTCGCGATTGCGACGACCGCACGCCCCATGCGCTGGAGGCGATCTCGTCCGGCGGCGCCTATCTGTGGGTCGACTTCGCCAAGATCGCCGCCCTGACCCTCAAGCCGATGAGCCGGCCGCGGGACATCGCCTTTCGCGAAGCCGAGCTGACGCTGCATGATGGCAGCGTCGGCACGGTGCTCGTCCCGATGCTCTATCATGGCGGCACGCAGGCGGCAGAGGTCAAGCTCGGGCGCGAGACCGCCTGGCAGGATCTCGGCAGCGGCATCACCGTCGGCTGCGGCCAGCGCTGCTTCCTGTCCGGCGATGATCTTCTGCCGATCCTCGAACTCAAGACGCTGGAGGCCGCGGCGCCGGCCGATCGGGAGGCGCTGCATGCCTGATCCGCTCGACCGCTTCGTCCCCAGCACCGCCGGCTACGCCCGCCCGCTCCTCGACCGGCTGATCGACGCCGAGCCGGACAGCCCCGAGGACGCGCCGCAGCGGCCGGTGGATCAGATGCGGCAGCTGCGCGAGGGCATCCGGCGTGACCTCGAAGCGCTGCTCAACACCCGGCGCAATCCGGTCAGCACGCCGGCTGCCCTGCCCGCTCTGGACAGCGCGCTGGTCTCTTACGGGATCGACGGATTCGTCGCCGCCAATCTCGCCACCGAGGCGGCGAAGCTGCGCTTTGCCCGGGCCGTCGAGCGACGCATCGCGATGTTCGAGACGCGGCTGTCCAACGTCTCTGTCACCATCATCAAGCGCAGCGACGACCGCGACCGGGCGCTGCGCATGCGCATCCAGGCGACATTCCGCCTTTATGAAGGCATGCCGCCGATCAGACTGGAATCGATGGTCGACCCGTCGACCTCGCGGATCGAGATCGAGGCCCCGCATGGCTGACTTCCTCGCCCATTACAACGAGGAACTCGACGCTCTGCGTGAGCGCGCGGCCCGCTTTGCCAAGGCGTTTCCGAAGGTCGCGGGGCGGCTGCGGCTGACCGGCGAGGTCGCCGACGATCCCCATGTCGAGCGGCTCGTCCAGAGCTTCGCCTTCAGCGCCGCGCGGGTGCGGCAAAAGCTCGACGACGAGTTTCCGGAGCTGACCAGCGGCCTGCTCGAAACGCTCTATCCGCATTATCTGGCGCCGATCCCGTCGATGTCCGTCGTGCGCTTCCAGCCGGGTTCCGGCGCCGCCGGCGTGCTGCCCGTACCACGCCATACCGAGATCCAGGCCGAGCCGATCAACGGCGAAAGCTGCCGCTTTCGGACTTCGCAGCATGTCGAGGTCGCACCGGTTCGTCTGGCGGCGGCGCGGCTCGCCAGCCAGCCGATCGAAGCGCCCGCCTCGCCCCATCGCGGCGCGGCCTCATGCCTGCGCCTGTCGCTGCGCCCGGCGGGCGGAGCCAACGGCATCGGCGAGATCGGCCTGTCGCGGCTGCGCTTCTTTCTCGCTGGCTCCTGGCGCCAGGCGAGCGGCCTCGCCGAGTTGTTGATGAACCACACGCTCGGCCTTGCTCTTGCCCGTCATTCCAGCGATCCGGAGCCGATCCTTTTGCCGAAGACGCGGCTGCGGGCGGTGGGATTCGACGCCGATGAAGGGTTGCTGCCCTACCCGCCGACCAGCTTTTCCGGCTACCGGCTGCTGACCGAATTCTTCGCCCTCCCGCAGAAATTCCTGTTTCTCGAGATCGACGGCCTCGACGCCTGGGCCGGCAAGGATCTTGAAATCTTTGTCTATCTCGACGAGTCGAACAGCACGCTCGAACAGGCGGTTTCAGCCGAAGATTTCGTGATCAACGCCACCCCGGTGGTCAATCTCTTTCGCCAGCTGTGCGAGCCAATCACCCTCGATGGCACCCGCACCGAATATCGGCTGATCCCGGATTCGCGCCGCCAGAAGAGCCGCGAGATCCATTCGGTCACCGCCGTCAATGTCGGCGAACGCACCGGCACGCGCTATCCGAGCGTCCCGTTCTTCGGGCGCACGCGGACCTCCCACACCGGCGTCTACTGGCAGGTTAACCGGCAGTTTTCCGACGACGGCAGCAGCGACGTCGACATCGCCTTTGTCGACGAAAACCGGCGCAGCACCGGCCCGCTGGACGCTGTGGCAAGTGTCGAAACGCTGTGTCTCAATCGCGATCTGCCGGAAAGCCTGCCGTTTGGCGGCGGCCATCCGCATCTCTCCTTGGTCGACGGCATGGAGACGATCGAGGCGGTCGAGGCGCTGGTGCCGCCGACGCCGACGGTCCGGCTTGACGAAGCCGATGGCCGAAATTGGCGGCTGATGTCGCATCTTCTTCTCAACCATCTGTCGCTCGCCGATCAGGGCGGCAGCGCGCTGAAGGACATCCTCAAGCTCTACGCCTTCCGTGATACGCCGGAAACGCGCCAGCTCGCCGGCTCGATCGCCAGCATCGAGACGACGAGCGCCACGACCCGGATCCAGGCCGGCATGGTGCCGGGCACGGAAATCGCCTTGACCTTCGATCCGGCGACGATCGACCGGCCCTCGGCCTATCTTTTCGGCGCAGTGCTCGACCGCTTTTTCGGCCTTTACACCTCTATCAACAGCTACACCCGGCTCACCGTGCATCTGCGGGGCCAATCGCGACCGGTCGCGCGCTTTGCGCCGCGGGCGGCGGAAAGGCCGCTGTTATGAGCGCATTGGAAAAACTCCCCGACGTTCAATGGGCGCCGAGTACCGCCAACGATAGCGACGCGGAGATGCTGCGCCAGCGGCTGGCAAACGACCCCGGGCGTTTCGAATTCACCACCGCGTTTCGGGTTGCGACCGAAGATCCGGCGGTGCGCGTCACCTCCACCTTCGGCGTGCGGCCGGCGGCGGTTGCGGTGACGATCGGGACTGAGCGCGGCGGCGACCGCGTGGCGGCGACGCCCGCCGGCGGTCTGATCGGCTCGCTCGGCGTCCTACCGCCCTCCTATGACGAGGCGGTAATGCGCGAAGAGCGCAACCGCTCCCACGCCCTGCGCAGCTTCGTCGATCTCTTCACCGCCCGGATCACCGCCCTTCTCGTCGGCGCCGCCGAGAAATACCGGCTGGCCCGGCGGCTGCGCTGGGCCGAGGCCGGCGGCAAGACGGGCAATGCCTTCCTCAAGACGCTGTTCTCGCTCACCGGCTTCAACTCGGAACGGCTGCGCACCGAAAGCCGCATCGATCCCGATATCCTCCTGCGGTATTCCGGCTTCTTCGCCCAGCGCATCCGCAACGCGGCCAGCCTGCAGGCCATGCTCGCCGAAGTGACGGGCGTCCCGGTGCGCATCGAGCAGTTTCGCCCGCGCTGGCTGACGATTGCCGACAGCGACCGAACCGCCATCGACGGCCGTTCGCAACTCGGCGTCGACACGATCGCCGGGGCCTCGATCAAGGACCACTCCTCGGGCTTTCGCATCGTCCTCGGGCCATTGGGCTACGACGACTATCTCGCCTTTGCGCCCGGCAAGCCGGATGCCGCCGCACTGGTGGCGCTGACCCAGCTTTTCGTCGGCTCGGGTCTGACCTTTGACGTGCAGATGGTCCTGAAAAAAGACGAGATCCCGCTTTGCCAGCTCGGCAGCCAAGGCCCGGCGGCGCCGCGGCTTGGCTGGAACAGCTGGGCACGGGTGGCGCCAGCGGTGGCGGACAGCGGCGACGCGTTCTATCCGGCCGAGGTCGGCAGCAGGGAGGCAACGCATGCGGCTTGAACTGCGCCAGACCGCTGGCCCCGAGGCGCCGAATACCCGCCGCGGCTGGACGCTGGAACGCGGGCGGCGCACCCTTGGGGGCGGTCGCGACTGCGACTGGCCGGTCGCCGATGAGAGTCCGGACCTGTCCGACCATCACTGCGTCATCGCCCGCGACCGCGACGGCTTCTTTCTGCAAGATCTCAGCGCCCATGGCACGCGAGTGAACGACGCGCTGCTGCGCCAGGGCGAGCGGGCACGGCTGCTGCAAGGCTCGACCATCGCCTTTGGCGACGTGGCATTCGCCGTCGCCGTATTCGGCGAGCCGGAGCCCGATCTGGACGACCCCTCGGCCGATCTGCGGCTGAGCGAAGAGGCACCAACGATCTCCTCGATCCTCGCCGACGTCGCGCCGGCCCGCGCGTCCGGCAGCGGCTTGGCCGGCCACCTCTTCGACGACGAACGGCTCTCTGCGGGTGCCCCGCGCCCGGCGGTCGGCGCATTCGGCGAAACGCCGCGCGGCCCCTCCTCCCGCCACGTCGAGATCGGCTGGGACGGCCCGCCGAAGATCGGCAGCGACCGGCCGCTGCTGCCCGACGATTGGAACGACGACGCTGCCGATACGACCTATGCCAGCGAGCTCGAACACCGCCCGGCGATCACCACCGCCGTGTCGCACATGCGCTACGGTTCAGGCCGGCGCGATGAAACGCCGGCCGAGATCCCAGACGATGTCTTTGAAGGTCTCGCGCCACCCGAGAAGGAGCGGCCAACCGCGCCGAGCGAAGAGGCACCGCCAGCCACGCCGCCGGCTGGCGAGGCGGCGATCCCGCCGCGACCGACCCTGGTGCCGCAGCCGAGCCACGACGCCGACCCTGCGCCACGGCGGCCGGAGCGGGAGCCAGGCAGCGCCTTGCTTGACGACGTCTTTTCCCGGCCGCGCGAAACACAGCCGCCGCATCTGCCGTCGACCGCCGACGGGCCGTTCGGGCAGCCGCGTTTTCCCGAAGGCCCGGCACAGCCCATGACCGGGCCGAGCGTGACCGATATCTTGGCAACGCCGCCGAAGCCCCAGCCCCTGGATGTCGATCGCGCCAACGGCCCGCGTGAGGCCAAGCCGACGCCCACAGCGCGGCCGCGGCCGACGCTCGCAGCCGTCGTCTCGGATATGCCGCCACCGCCCGCGCCGCCGGTTGCCATGGCCGACGCGATACCATCGGCCGACAGCCGGCCGCCGCGTCTCGAAACGCTGCTACGCGAAGCTGAAGAGGCGGTGGACGAAATGTCCGCGCTGCTCGGCCTGCCCGAGAGCGCGCGGCCGCAGGCGCGGCGCACCGATACGCCCGAAATGCGGCTGGAAATGATTGTCGCCCATCAGATTGCCCAGCGCGAAGGGCTCGCCCGGATGCTCCAAGACGCTGGCCAGCTGTTCGAGCCGCGGTTGATCGAGGCACGGGTGGACCGCCGGCGCGGCATCTTCGCCGTCCTGAGGCGCCCCGGCCTCTACTGGACGGAATACCGGGCCGCCTTCCGGCAAGACGGCAAGGATCTGTCGGTGTCGCAAATCCTGCAGCGGCTGATCGGCCACGAGGACCGCACGCCATCGACCGAAACACCCCCCATGAGCGACGACCATTGACGAGAGCAAAGCGAGCGCAATGAAGAACGAGAACCGGGTGGCATGGAGCGAAGGCATGTTCCTTCGCGTGCAGCACTTCCAGCAGTCCGATCGCTGGACGGAACGGCTCGTGCGCACGACCCTGCACGAGACGATCCCCTATGCCTGGGGCTTGGCCGACATCGAGATCGATCGCAGCGCGCTGGCCATCGGCCAATTCGCCCTGTCGGGTATTCGCGGCATCCTGCCCGACGGCACGCCGTTTGAGGCCCCCGGCGACACCGACTTGCCGCCACCGCTGGATCTCCACGACACGGTGAAGAACGAGATGGTCTATCTCGCGCTGCCCGCGCGCCGGCCGGGCAAGGCCTATGCGGTGATGCAGCCGAAGGGCGAATTGAACGGGGCGCGGATCGCCGCCACGCCCTTCGAGGCGCCGGACGCCAACATCGACACCGATTTCATCGCGCCGATCGACGTGGCGCGGCTGAATCTGCGGTTTCTGACGGGTAGCGACGAACTGGCCGGCTACGATCTCATCGGTCTTGCGCGGGTCATCGAGGTGCGCTCGGATCGCTCGGTCGATCTCGATCCGGATTTTCTCGCGCCAAGCCTGACCTGCGCCGCCGAGGGCCGGCTGCGCGAACTCGTCACCGAACTTCTCGGCATCGTGCGCCACCGCGCCGCCGCGATCGCCGACCGGATCGGCGATCCGACCATTCGTGGCACCGCCGAGGTCGGGGATTTCTTCCTTCTGCAGATCCTCAATCGGGCGGACCCGATGCTAGCCCATATCGCGGCCAATGCCAGCCGGCTCCATCCGATGAGCTTTTACGAGTTCTGCATCCAGCTCGCGGGCGAACTTTCAACCTTCACCGCCGACGCGAAACGGGCAAGCGAGTTTCCGCCCTATCGCCATGACGATCTGAAAGCGACCTTTCACGCGGTCTTCGAGGACCTGCGCACCTCGCTGTCGGCCGTTCTCGCCCAGACCGCCGTCGCCATCGATCTCGTCGAGCGCCGCCACGGCGTGCGCGTCGGAACGATCCGCGACCGCTCGCTGCTGGCGAGCGCCGGCTTCGTCCTGGTCGTCGGCGCCGACATGCCGGCCGAGGACATCCGCCGCAAGCTGCCGGCGCAGATCAAGGTCGGTCCGATCGAGCGCATCGTCGAGCTCGTCAACGTCGCCCTTCCCGGTATCCCCGTCCGCCCCTTGCCGGTGCTGCCGCGGCAGCTGCCGTATCGCTCGGGCCGCGTCTACTTCGAGCTGGATACCGGCTCGCCGCTTTGGAAACAGCTGGAGACCAGCGGCGCGATCGCGCTGCATCTGGCCGGCGACTTCCCCGAACTCGACATGGAACTATGGGCGCTGCGTGAATGAGTGCGACCTTCCCCCCGACCGGTGATCGAACGACGCTCGGATCCGACGACGACCTTCGGACCAAGGACCAACGCGCGCCCGAAGTCTTCGACGATCTCGTCGAGTCCGCCCCGCCCTTCGCCGATGGGCCGCCGATGGCGGCGCCGCAGCGGCCGCAGGGTGGCGGCTGGTCGCCGGAGGTGCTGCTGCGCAGCTTCCGCTTCGGTGGCAGCGAAGTGCCGGTCATCGTCGCCTCGGCCGCGCCCCTGCTCAATCTCGCCCATGAGCTTCGCCAGCGCGGTTCCGCCCCCAATATCGAGGAGTTGCGCCCGACGGTGATCGAGGCGGTGCGCCGCTATGAGCGCGATCTCGCCAGCGCCCGGATCAGTCCAGAGCGGGCCCGCGCCGCCCACTACGTCATCTGCGCCACCATCGACGACGTCATTCTCGCCCAGCCCTGGGGCGAGCGAATCGCCTGGGCGCGGCAGGGCCTCGTCTCGACCTTCCACATGGATGTCACCGGCGGCGACCGGGTGTTCGACCTGCTCGACCACTTCCACCAAAGCCCGGGCGCGAACAAGGACCTTCTGCTCCTCATCTATCTTTGCATCTCGCTCGCCTTCGAGGGGCGCACCCGGGTCTCCGCCCGCGGCGCGCTGGAACTCGAACGCATCCGCGAAAGCCTCTACCGCACGCTGCTCGGGCAGTTCGGCGTGTTCGAGCGCGAACTCTCGCCCCATTGGCGCGGCGTCAACGCCCGGCATAAGCCTCTGCGCACGGCGACGGTGTTGTGGACGCTTCTCGCGCTCCTCGCGCTGATCCTCGGCATCGGCTATCTGTTCTTCCTGATCGGCCTCAACCGCGCCTCGGACGGCACCTTCAGCGCCCTCGCCTCGCTGCCGCCGAACCAGGCGCCGTCGCTGGCACCGCCTCCGCCGCCGCCGGCCCCGAAGGTCGAAACGGTCAAGGCCGCGCCGAAAACGGCACCGCCGCCGCCCAAACCAACGCCGCCGGCCAAGCCCCAGGTTTCGGACCTCGAAAAGCGGCTTAAAAACCTGATGGCCTTCCTGCAGCCGGAGGTGGAGAAGGGTCTCGTCGGGCTCTCCAACGCCAATGGGCGCCTCTTGGTGCGGATTTCCAATGCCGGCCTGTTCGACACCGGCAGTGCCGATGTCAATCCGAAATTCCAGGGACTGTTGCAGCGCATCGGTGGGGCCTTGGCGTCGGAAGACTTCAAGGCGGTCGTCGTCGGTTACACCGACAACGTTCCCATCCATACGCCGGAATTCCCGTCGAACTACGACCTTTCCAAGGCCCGCGCCAAGGCTGTCGGCGACGTGCTGTCGCAGTTCACCGGCCCCGGCCAGGTCACCACCGAGGGGCGCGCCGACAGCGATCCGATCGCCAGCAACGACACCCCCGAGGGTCGGGAGAAGAATCGGCGCACGGAAATCCTGGTGATGACCGACGCCGCCAATCGGCTCGAAAACTCGGGTGCCCAGGCGATGGGGGCTCCGGCGCCGCAACAGCCCGCCGCAACAGCGATCCCCGATCTGAAGGGCGCGCAAACAGCCTTGCCTGAACCCTCGACCCGCGACGCCGCGCCAGCCGCGGCGCCGGTCAAGCCCACCCCGACTGTTCCCCCCGCTTCGCAAGGCTCCGCGCAGTGAACCCGCTCAGTTCCTTCTATACAATCCGCTCCTATGCGGAGGCCTATGCCGGGCTGATCGGCCGGCGCTTCCTGTCGCTGATCTGGGTCGTGGCGATCTGCTTCGTCATCTGGTTCTACGGCTATCTCGCCGCCTTCGGCAGCTTCAAGCCGCTGGCAAGCCAGAGCCACCGCCTGATCGCCATCGGCCTCGTCGTCCTCGCCTGGCTGATCTATCTCGGCGTCTCGGCCTATCGATCGCGCAAGCGCGACAAGGAGCTGGTCGAGGGGATCGAGCAGGACGCCGAAGCCCTGGCCGAGGGCGAGCGCAGCGCCGAGGTCGAGGCGGTGCGCGGTCAGCTGCGCGATGCGCTGGCGCTGCTCAGGCGGGTCACCCGGCGGCGGCTCGGCTATGTTTACGAGTTGCCCTGGTACGTGATTTTCGGCGCGCCGGGCTCCGGCAAAACCACCGCCGTGACCAATTCCGGCCTCACCTTTCCACTCGGGGAAGCCAGCGGCAGCGAAGGCGTCGACGGGGTCGCCGGCACGCGCACCTGCAATTGGTGGTTCAGCGAGGACGCGATCCTCGTCGACACCGCCGGCCGCTACACCATTCAGGACGACCTCAACGGCGCGGCCAAGGCCGGCTGGGAAGGTCTGCTCAACCTCTTGAAGCGCTACCGGCGCTCGCAGCCGGTCAACGGCGCGCTGATCATCCTGTCGATCCAGGATCTCCTCGGCCAGGATCCCGATGCCCGCCGCAACGAGGTGCGGGCGATCCGCAAGCGCCTTGCCGAGATGGACGAGTTCCTCAAGGCCCGGGTGCCGGTCTATCTCGTGCTGACCAAGGCCGATCTTCTGACCGGCTTCACCGAATTCTTCGACGGCTTCAACAAGAGCGACCGCGAACAGGTCTGGGGCATGACCTTCGATCTGGCGGCCAGCAACAAGGCGAGCGTGCTGCCGGAGAAGTTCCAGGAGGAATTCGGCCTCCTCCAGGAGCGGGTCGGCGCGATGCTGATCGAGCGGCTGCAACAGGAGCCGGATTTGGAGATCCGCGGCCGCATCTTCCGCTTTCCGGCCGAGCTGTCCGCCCTCGAGGATGGCGTCCACGAGATCCTGACCGAGCTGTGCTCGGGCTCCAAGCTGGTCGTGCCGCCGCTGCTGCGCGGCGTCTATCTCGCCTCGGGCACGCAGACCCAGAAGTCGGCTCGCAATCTCATCGCGCAGCCGGTGCCGCGTATGCGCCGGAGCTATTTTCTCACCCGCCTGTTCACCGACGTGATCTTCGGCGAAGCGGCGCTCGTCAGCCGTGACCGCCGTCTGTCGCGGCGCCAGCGGGTCTTTCGCCAGCTCGCCTATGGCGGTGCCGTGTCGCTGCTGGTCTTCGTTCTGGCGAGTTGGACCATCGCCTATTTCCAGAACAGCTCGGCACTGGCTGAGGCGAACAATAAGATCGCCGCCTATCAGAGCGCGATCAAAGGCATTCCCGTCACCAATGTGTCCGACGCCGACTTCCTGCGCGTGCTGCCGGCACTCGACGAGCTCGCCGGCGTGACCAGCGGCTTCGACGCCATCGGCGTCTGGCCGCCGAGCTTCGGGCTCGATCAGCAGCCGAAGATCGCCAGCCGCCAGCGCGACGCCTATCAGCGAGCGCTCAATGCCCTCCTCCTGCCGCGCATGCTGGTCGAGTTGCAGACCATCATGGACAAGAGCAAGGATCCGAACCAGATCTTCGACGCCTTGAAGCTCTACGGTATGCTCGGCGGTCTCGGGCCGCTGGACCCCGGCTATGTCAAGACGCAGTCGGCGCGGCTGTTCAAGACGCTCTATCCCGAAGAGGGACGCGCCATGGTGCGCGCTTCGCTGACCCGCCACGCGACCTTGATGGCCGAAGGCGATCTGCCGCCGCTGACGCTCGATACGGTGCTGATCTCCAAGGCGCGCAGCCGGATCGCCGGCCTGACCTATCCTCAGCGCGCCCTGGCGCTTCTCAGGGAGGACGCGCATGCGGCCGACGTAGCGAGCTGGGACGCTGCCGACGCGTTGGGTCCGGTCGGAGAAAGAGCTTTCGAACGCATCTCCGGCCAAAACCTCCAGTCCGGCGTTCCGGGGCTTTTCACCGCCGTCGGCTACAACCAGATCGTCCTGCCGAAGCTCGACGAGGCTGTCCGCACGGCTCTCAACGAGGGCTGGGTGCGGGGCTCCCCCGCTGCGACCACCTCCGATACCGTCGACGCCGTTTCCAAAGCGACCCTCGACCTCTATGACGATGCCTTCACCAAGAACTGGACCTCGCTGATGAAGGATATCCGGGTCCGCCAGCCGCAAACCATCGCCGACGAGACAGAAACCGCCCGCATTCTCGCCAGCGTCCCGAGCCCGGTAGAGGATCTCGCCAAATCCGTCGCCGCAGCCACCGATCTGCGGCCGCCCAGCGTCCGCCTCGCCGATGCCGCTGGCCCGTCCGACGACGGCGCTGCCACCGACGCCTCCGAAGTGGATGCAAGCGCCGCCGGAACGCTGGCTTCGGCCGTCACCCTCGGCAACACTCCAGACCCCTACGGCGATTTGCGCAAGGCGCTGAAGCCCGCCGGCAAAGGCGGCCTGACCGATGTCGCCGATGCCGCGAGCGACGCCGCCGGCGCCTCGTCCGGCAAGGAGAAGCCGTCGCAGATCGCGGCGCTCCAGCCGCTTCTCGACGCCGTCTACCAGCAGCTTTCGCGCGCCTCGACGTCCACCGCGGCCATCGCCCAGGTCTTCGATGCCGACGGTCAGCTGACCAAGTCCAATCAGGATCTTCTCCAGGCGGCCCGCCGCCTGCCGGAACCGGTGGCAACCTGGATGGTCGGGCTTGCGGCCGACGTGAACGCGCTCTCGGTGAAGACCGCCCGCCACACCTTCGCCGAGGCCTGGCAGAGCGAAGGGGCATCGCTCTGCGCCGCCGCCGTCAACGACCGCTATCCGTTCAAGCGCACTTCGAAGGAGGACATCCCCCTCGCCGACTTCACCCAACTGTTCGGACCGCAGGGGCTGTTCCAGAGCTTCTTCACCAAGCGCCTCGCCCCCTTTGTCGACACCACCAAGACGCCCTGGACATGGCGCGGTGCCTTTGGCGCGAAGGGGCAGGAGAGCCAGGCCCTGACGTCCTTCGAGGAAGCCGACGCGATCCGGCGGGCATTCTTCGGCTCGGATTCGCCGACGCCCACCCTGTCCATCAATGTCGTGCCCGTGTCGCTATCCGACGCCGCCAACGCCGTGATGCTCGAAGTCGATGGCGAACGGGTGGTCTATTATCATGGGCCCAAGGTGTCGAAGTCGATCCAGTGGCCGACCAAGGACGCCGCCAATCAGTCGCTCGTCGCCTTTCAGCCGGGGGACCGCGACCAGGCGACGACGGAGAGCGGCGACTGGTCCCCGTTCCGCCTTCTCGACTCCGCAAAGATCCTGTCGCGACAGAACGACATGATGCGCGCGGAATTCGATGTCGGCGGCAAATCGGCGGTGTTCGACATCCAGTTCGGTTCCGTGCTCAATCCGTTCGATCTTCCGGCACTGAAAACGTTTCAGTGTCCGAGTTCGTTCTGAAACGTAACGAGACCCATGGCGCTCTTTCGTCATCGTCCCCGTCGCGAGCCGACGTCGCCGCCCCCGCCCGCCGGCAAGGGGCACGACGGTCGCGGCGCTGACGTGGCGTCGCGGATCGCCGCCGTCCATCCCGGCTTCTTCGGCAAAGTGCCGAGCCATGGCGATTTCGTCGCCGCCGATCTCGATCCCCGCTTTCAAACAGGATTCGATGCGTGGCTGCAGCAAAGTTTGTCGGCGAGCCGGCAGGTCCTCGGAGATCGTTGGGAACAGCTCTTTCTGGCCGCCCCCGCCTGGCGCTTCACCTTAGCGGCAGAGCTGTGCGGACCGAGCGCGATGACCGGGGTGTTTCTGCCGAGCCGCGATCGGATCGGCCGCTGCTTTCCGTTGGTCATTGCCGCCCGCCGCACGCTGGAGGGTACGACCGCGCGGATCGTCTATGACGAGCACTGGTTCATCGTCGCCGAAGCGATCGGTCGCACCGGGCTGCAGAGCGATTTCGACCTCGCCGTCTTCCGCGACAAGCTGCGGCGCGTGCGCCCCCCGCGCGATCCGGAGGGCGCAGTCGGCCCGGCGGCGACGACCTACGGCTCGGCCTGGTGGACCGCCGGCGGCCCGACCGTGCGACCGAAGGAGTTCGCCTGCGACGGCCTGCCGCCACCGGACCGCTTTCTGGATTTCCTGGTCGAGCGACCGGGCGGCCGCAGGGCGCAAGGTGGCGCCGAAAGCCGGCCTCAGAGCGACTTTGCACCGGCGCGGGACTCAGAGCCCGCGGCAGAACGTGCGGCGGTGTCGTCCCGCCAGGAGCCCGAGAACGCCGCCCTGTCACGAGACGCCGACCCGCATCCCCCGCCGCCGCCAGCCGGCCATCACGATCCGGACGCAGCGGACAGCCCGCTCCGGGAGGCGAGACCAACGGCTCCGCGAACGGATCTTGTCACCACGATCGCTGGCGCTCAGCATGAGGCCGATGCCGCCGCAACGCCGCAGGCGGTGATCGTCGTCAACGAAGCGGCGGGTTTCGCCGGCGTGATCGCCAGTTCGCTGGCCCATCGCCTCGGTCCGAAGATCGTCGGCATTGTCGCAAAGGTGCTCCACGAAAGTCCCGCCCATGACGCCCTCGACGACGCCATCGCGGAGCTGAAAGGCAAGCTCGGCCGCGTCCATACGCTGCTGCGCACCGGCAATGCCGAAGCGATGGGCGAAACCTCGAAATTGCCTGACGATTTCTCGATCAGCCTGGCCGTGGCGATCCACCGCGGCGGCCGGATCGCAGCACTGTGGATCGGCGATTGTCGCGGTTATCTGATGCGCGACGGGATGATGCGTTGTCTCACCCGCGATCATGTCGAGGTCGGCATGCGGCGGCGGCTGTCGCGCTCGCTCGGCAGTGCGCAAGGCTCCGCCATGCCGGATATCACAATCGAGACGGCCCTTTCCGGCGACCGATTGATGCTGTGCTCGCCCTCGATCGGCCGCCATCTCAAGGATCGCGCGATCGCCGGTGTCCTTCTCGACGGCAACCCCGAGGAGACAGCCGACGGGCTGATCCAGGAAGCCATTCTCGCCGGGGCATCGGGCGGCCTCGCAGTTTGCCTCCTCGACCTTTCGCAAGCCCCCTGACCTCAAGCGCAGCCGTCCAGCGCACCGCTTACGAGATCGGCGCGGCGACACGTTCACCGCCAACGACGTCGCCGATCCGATCGGTGTTTGAACATGGCAAACGGGGCCGATCGTCCTGCGATCAGCCCCGTCGTCAACGATCAGCTTTTGTCTGTCGCCGGCCCTTCAAGCCCCCGATCCGGAACTGGAACCTGACTGAGCCGGCGACGGCGCTGCGGGCAACGGCGGCGTCTTCTGGAAGACCGTCATATATTTCGCCATATCCACCGCCTGGGCATTGGTCGCGTAGAGGATGTCGTCATCCTGCATCTGGATCTGCTGCATATACAGAAAGCTCGATGGATCCTTCAGATTGATATGGACGATGATCGGGCTGGTCGTGACCGTCGTCGCCATCGCCGGCGCGGACAGCTGTTCTTTATAGGAGCCCTTCACCGCCGTGGTCTGCACGGGCTGCAGCATCTTCTGGGTCCGGAACAGATAGACGTTGATCGGATCGGCCTTGTCGTCCAACAGACCGCCGACCCGGCCGATCGCCTTGGCGAGGGTAAGATGACCGGGCTCGAACTTGAACTCACCGGTGCTCTTGAACGAACCATAGGCGGTGAAAGACGCGCCGGTGCCGCCGGTCTGGTCGCCGACACTGACCCGGTCGCCCGGCATCAAGGTGACGTCTTCAACGCGGTTCGCCATGATCTTCGCCAGCGGTGCCGACGCGGTGTGGCCGCCGCGCTGAATGGTGACGTTGGTCGTTGCCGGGCTCGACTTTGCCCCGCCCGCAAGGGCGATCACGTCGAGCACCCGGCTGCCGCCGGACGACAGCGGAAACTGTCCCGGTGTGCCGACCGAACCGTCGACGGTGACGAGGTTGCCGGCATTCGCGACGATATTGACCGTCGCCTGCGGGTTCACCGCACTGCCACGCAGGGCGTTGGCGATCTGCCGCTGAACCGCGGCGGAGGTCGAGCCGGCAACCCGCTGACGGCCGGCGAACGGCAAGGTCACATAGCCGCGCGAATCGACGGTAAACTTGCCGAGATCGAGAGACTTGCTGTCGGTCGAGGAGAACAGCCCCTTCTCCCCGGTGTCGAAAATCGTTACGTCGATGACGTCGCCGGTGCTGATCCGTGTCGGATCGAAGCGACCGCGCGGCAGGGTGCGAAGGCTGCCCTGCGCGGCGACAATGCTCATGTCCTGGCTGCCGGCGGCCGTCACCGGCCAGAGATAGCGGCTGGCCTGGGACAGTTCGATTACCGGCACACGTTGGCCGTCGGGTGCGATGGTCTTGGTCGCGATCGCATCCGGTTTCGGTCCGGACGAGGGAAGATAGGATTTGGGAACGCCACAGCCGGCAAGAAGAAGCAGTGCGGCAAGACAGGAAGCCGTTCGAGACACGTTTCAGCCCTTCGACCGATTGGATCTGATTGAGGCATAATCGTGACTTCGTTACCGGACAATGTTCCGGATCAACGCAATTTCTCATAAGTCATGATTGTCTGTTATGTGTATCAAATTTACACGACTTGAAAGCAAGACGACCGACGCTAGACGCGGCTTTGCTAGCCGTTGCGGCGCGGCTTTGCAGCAAATTCGTCTTCGAACCGCAAATGCCGCCGTGATGATTCGCGGCGGCGAACCGGTCGCGAGGAATCGCGCATCGCGCGGCCGCCAGGCCAAAATCCCGCCGTTCGGCGAACCGCGAAATGCGCTGCGGAGATCGGCCGCAATGGGTTGCATCGACCAGCCGCGCAAGGCGATTTTCTTCCGGAGAAGGTGCCGCGGTATCCCGCGCATTCCTGTCGCAATGCCTGCCGACTTCATATACAGAAACGACGATTAGGCAGGCTCGAGCCGTCACCACTGCCCCTCAATACGAGGGCTCGGCCAGCCTCCCATAGGTGAGAAGATAATGTCTGCAGGTTATCCATCCATCGCCGGTACGCTCGCGATTTGCTTCGCCCTGACTAATCCGTCCTTTGCCCAAGACAGCGGCGTCCCGAGCAAGGCGCCGGAGCAGCCGGCGCCATCGACCCCCGCCCCGGCTCTCGCGGCACCGGCCAAACCGCCAGTTCCGCCCAAGTCGAGCCCGCCGAGAACCAGCACATCGAGCACCAAGGCGCCGACGTCAGCGGCTACCCGCAGCGATTTTTCAACGGCGGTCGAAAAGCTCTCGCCGATCGTGCAGGACGTGCAGATCGTCGGCCCCTGGACCGACGGCGACCTCGAAGGCGTCTGGCGGACGGTGATGGTCCAGCCAAGCGGCAACGATGCGAAGATGCATTTCTTCGTCCAGCAGCTTCAGACCGATGACGACAACGGCGTCTCCATCCGCTCCACCACGGAGATCCCGGAGATCGCGCAGTTGAAGGGCCAGATCGTCGGCTACCGCGCCGACGAGCCGAACGAAGAGGAGCCGAACACCCTGGGTCTGTTCTTCGAAGTTGTTCCGGCCGATGGCGAGGTCAGCGAAACTTACGAGCTGCACTTCACGCCGGGCCAGCCATACAGTTTCGCCCCGGCGTCGAACTGAGCGTGCAACACCGCCCGTCGATGGCGGCGGTCAAAACATTTGAACGGACATGATTTCGGCCCGAAAACCGGCAGCGGTTTTCGGGCCTTACTGGTGCTTGGGACCGATCGCGGCATCCAGACGATCCAAGCGATGCGGCAACCCGAACGGGCTCACGATGCGCCTTCGACCGTTGCGATCAGGGTTTGAAGCGCGTCTGCCGTCGCCTCGGGCGCCTCCATCGGCACCATATGACCGACGTCCGGCAGGGCGATCAGCCGCGCGCCGCAAATTGCCGCCGCCATCTCCTGTGACCGTTCAGTCGCGATCACTTGGTCGGAGGTTCCGGTAACGATAACCGTCGGCACGTCGATCGACGGCAACAGCGGCCGCTGGTCCCGGCGCGTTATGATCGCCGCCTGCTGGCGGGCAAAGACGGCCGGACCGACGGCCAGCGCCATATCGAGATTGCGCGCATCGCGGTCTTCAGTCCGCGTGGCGGCCCCAAAGAGCCGGTCGCTCATCAGCTTGGTGACGGCCGCGATCCCGCGCTCGCCGGCCATCGCAACCAATCGCCGGCGTAGCGCCGTCTGCTCCTCACTGTCCGGCCACGGCGACGTCGACAACAGCGCCAGCCCCGCCACCCGCTGCGGTGCGAGCCGCACCACCTCCAACGCCACATAGCCGCCCATCGAGTGTCCGCACAGAACGAACTGTCCGGGCGCCGCCTCCAACACGCGCCGGGCCATGGCTGCGATCGTATCATCCTTCAACGTATCCGCAACGAACGGCGCCACCCCCAACACGTCGATCAGCTCGCGATAGACATCATGCGTGGACAACAACCCAGGAATGACAACCAACTGCGTCTTTTTCACCAGTCTGCCCTCAAAATCGGCCCACGACGCCCCATATGGGTGCTGACGGTTGACATAGGACGGCACTCGCCCTATCGCCCGACTGGGCTTCAAAGGCGCCATTGCGCCTCTCTCGATTTAAAGAGTACTGCCAGCTTGACACTCTTCTCCGATCTCGGTCTCAGCGCCAAGGTACAGGCTGCTGTCGAAGCGGCCGGTTATAAGGAACCGACGCCGATCCAGGCGGAAGCCATCCCCCATGCTCTGGAGCGGCGGGACGTGCTCGGCATCGCTCAGACGGGAACCGGCAAGACGGCGTCGTTTGTCCTGCCGATGTTGACGATCCTCGAAAAAGGTCGCGCGCGGGCCCGCATGCCGCGCACGCTGATCATCGAGCCCACCCGCGAACTCGCGGCGCAGGTCGAAGAATCCTTCACCCGCTACGGCAAGGACCAGAAGCTCAACGTCGCGCTGCTGATCGGCGGCATGTCCTTCGATGAGCAGGATCGCAAGATCGACCGCGGCGCCGATGTTTTGATCGCAACGCCCGGCCGCCTGCTCGATCATTTCGAGCGCGGCAAGCTGCTGCTGACCGGCGTCGAGATCCTGGTCATCGACGAAGCCGACCGAATGCTCGACATGGGCTTCATTCCGGACATCGAAAAGATCTGCAAGTTGTTGCCCTTCACCCGGCAAACGCTGTTCTTCTCGGCAACGATGCCGCCGGAAATCACCCGCCTCACCGAGCAGTTCCTGCAGAATCCGGTGCGCGTCGAGGTCGCCAAACAGGCCTCCGCCGCTTTGACGGTCACCCAGCGTCTCGTCGCTGCGGGCCGCAAGGAGTGGGATAAGCGGGACGTTCTGCGCACCATTGTTCGCGAGCAGGACGATCTGACCAACGCCATTATCTTCTGCAATCGCAAGCGCGACGTCTCCACCCTGTTCCGCTCGCTCGAAAAGCACGGCTTTTCCGCCGGCGCGCTGCATGGCGACATGGACCAGCGCGCCCGCATGATGATGCTGCACAATTTCCGCGAGGACAAAATCCAACTCCTCGTCGCGTCGGACGTCGCCGCCCGTGGTCTCGACATTCCGAAGGTGAGCCACGTCTTCAACTTCGACGTCCCGATCCATGCCGAAGATTATGTGCACCGCATCGGCCGGACGGGACGCGCGGGACGCTCCGGCAAGGCCTTCACGCTGGTCACCAAGGCCGACAAGAAATATCTCGACGCGATCGAGAAGATGATCGGCACGTCGATCGAGTGGCACGGCACGACGATCGCGGATCTTGTCGAAGAGCCGGACGAGGACGATCGCTCCCGTCGGCGCGGAGGCCGCAAGCCTGCCGGCGAGAAGACCGAGCGGCGTGGCCGCCGCTCTAGGAGCGAGGCCAAGGTCGAGGCGGCCGACGCCGACGAGACAAATGCCAACGTGTTGGACCGCGCCGAAGCCGGAGAACTGGATATGCCCGTGGAAGCGATCGCCGAGCGGCCGACCGCCAAGGACAACACCGCATCGCGGGCGACGTCCGCAAGCTACGACCGAGGCACGACGTCGAGCCGCGCGCGGCCGAAGCGCAACGTCGATGCGCCGAAGAACAGCGGGCGCCAGCGCGGCGAAGAGACCAATCAACTCGTCGGTTTCGGTGACGACATCCCCGCCTTCATGCTGATCGAAACCGGCGCCTGAGTGCGATTTTTCGCTTCCGCCCCCGCACTCGACCCACGCACTCGGCCCCACACCCTGCCTGACACTCTGATTGAGTCGACGAATCCCGCTCTGCCGAAAATCAATGCCGATTTTCGGGCCGATTCTGGAGCGTCCGGCGTGGCCGATCGGCAGCGCTCGGGCCCGTTAGCCGTCGATCGATAGACCGTCCGTGCTATCGCTCAGCCGGCGTAGTTCTTGCCGGGCCTGGGTGGTGATCTCGAGCTTCAAACGCACGACACCATCCTCGCCGTCCTCCCGCTCAACGACGCTGCCATTGTCGTAGATCCAGGGCATCACCCCCATACCCTCCGGCGTCACCGCCACCGAGACACGGGTGAGATGCCCGGCGATCCGCCGTTCGACATCGGCGAGAAGCGCGTCCGTCCCCTCCCCGGTGACCGCCGAGACGATCTGCGCCGCCCGCCGATCGGCAAGGGAATCGCGCGCCGCGGCAAGGCGATAGCGCGCATCCTCTTCTAGCCGGTCGATCTTGTTCCAGATCTCGACCACATGGTCGGTATCTTCGGTGTCGACATTCAGATCGCGCAGGATCTGACGCACATCCTCGGCCTGGGCAAGCGTATCGGGATCGGAGACGTCGCGCACATGCAAGACGAGATCGGCCTCGACAACCTCTTCGAGGGTCGCCCGAAACGCGGCGACGAGATGGGTCGGGAGGTCGGAGACGAACCCGACCGTATCCGAGAACAGGACCTCGGTTCCATGCGGCAGAACCGTCCTGCGCAGTGTCGGATCGAGGGTCGCGAACAACAGATCGCGGGCGAAGACGTCGGAATTTGTAAGCCGATTAAACAATGTCGATTTGCCGGCATTGGTATAGCCAACCAGCGCAACGATCGGATGCGGCCGCTTGCGCCGCTTGGCGCGATGCAGCTGGCGGGTGCGGCGCACCTGCTCCAGCTCACGCTCCAGCCGCTTGATCTTCTCCTGCAGTTGGCGACGGTCGGCCTCGATCTGGGTTTCGCCGGGGCCGCCCATGAAGCCGGCACCGCCGCGCTGGCGTTCGAGGTGGGTCCAGGATCGGACGAGCCGGCCGCGCTGATAGTTGAGATGCGCGAGCTCGACCTGCAGCCGGCCCTCCTTGGTGCGCGCCCGCCGGCCGAAGATCTCCAGGATCAGACCGGTCCGATCGAGAACCTTGGTGTCCAGTTCCTTCTCGAGATTGCGCTGCTGAACCGGGGTCAGCGGATGGTCGACGACGATCAGGCCGATCGCCTCGGCAGCAATGATGCCCTTCAGCTCGTCGACCTTGCCACTGCCGATCAAAGTTGCCGGTTGCGGCTTCTGGCCGGAGACGATCCCGCTCGCGACGATCTCCAGTTCGATCGCAGCGGCAAGGCCAACAGCTTCGTTGAGCCGCGCCTCGTCGCTGCGCCTGACGGCTTCGAGGCTCGACGCCGTTCGGCTGTCGGCATCCGGTCGCTGCTTGAACACCGGAACATAGACCGCCGCCCGGGTGGGCTCACGGGAATGATCGACCGGTCCGCGCGGCTTTTTATCCTGAAATTCCGCCAATCAGGCCTTCCCGCCGTCTTCGCCGCCCTCGTACATCTGCACGGGCTGCGAGGGCATGATCGTCGAGATCGCATGCTTATAGACGAGCTGCGAGTGCCCATCGCGCCGTAACAGCACGCAAAAATTGTCAAACGACGTGACAACACCTGTCAGCTTGACGCCATTGACGAGAAAGATCGTGAGAGAGATTTTCTGCTTGCGGACCGTGTTGAGAAACAGATCCTGCAGCGGCTGAGTGCGCTCTGGCATGCAGAGAAGTCCTTTATTCTATTTGTGCTGCAGCCCAATGGAAATACGGCGCGGTCGAATGCCCGAACCCCGACGCTCTTGATAGCGCAGGCGTCGAGCGCTTCGAAGCCCCATGTGACGAGAATCACGAGGCAACTTCCGTGCCGTGCACGAAAAAATGCATAAAAGACGCGATCGCCGCCGTCAGAAGAACTCCAGGCTGACCCGAAACATCTGCTCGACGTGACGCACGGCCGCTGCCGCAGCGAAGATCACCACCCGGTCCTTCGCCTTGATCTTGGTCTGTCCGGTCGGCTTCACATAGGCGCCGCTTCTGAAAATGGCGCCGATCCGCAGATTGTCCGGCAGATCGAGATCGCGCAGCGGCGCCCCGACCAGCGGCGAGGTTTCCAGAGCCTCGGCCTCGATGATCTCCGCAACGCCATTCTGGATCGAGTGGACCGCCCGAATCCGCCCGCGTCTGACATGCTGCAGGACGCGGGAGATCGTCACCGTGCGTGGATTGATGAAGGCGTCGATGCCGAGCATCCGGGTAAACCCCTGATAGTCGGCATTGTTCAACAGCGCCAGATTGCCCTTGCAGCCGAGCCGCTTGGCCATGACGCTGGACAGGATATTGACCTTGTCGTCGTTGGTCAGCGCCACCAGAAGATCGCTGGAGCCGATGTCGGCTTCCTTCAAAATGCCCTGGTCGAGGCCGCTGCCATGCAACACGATGGTGCGCTTCAGCCCGTCAGCGATCGCCACCGCGCGGTCGTGATTGTGTTCCACGACCCGGATCTTGGCGCCGAACTTGCGCCGCTCGATCTGGTGGGCAACGTAGTAGCCGATATTACCGCCGCCGACGATGACGATTCGGCCGGCTTCCGGCTCCTCATGGCCGAACAGGCCCAGGGCGCGACGCACATGCCCGCGCTCGGCGACGACATAAGCGACGTCTCCGGGCACCATGTGATCGCCCGAGCCCGGGATGAACAGGCCGTCGCCGCGCCAGATGCCGACGACCGTGGCATTGAGATCGGGAAACAGATCGGTGAGCTGATCGAGCGGCGTGTTGATGACCGGACAGTCTTCACTGCATTCGATCGCGACCATTGCGATGTGATCGTCGGCAAAGCGCACCGCATCCATCGCACCCGGCAGCGCGATCCGCCGTAGCACCATCTCGCCGACCTCGGTCTCCGGCGAAATGATCACGTCGATCGGCATGTTCTCGGTCGAAAACAGATCTTGCCAATGGGGCTGCAGATAACTCTGCGAGCGAATTCTTGCAATTTTCGTGGGCACATTGAACAGCGAATGGGCGACCTGGCAGGCGACCATGTTGACCTCGTCGTGCAACGTCACGGCGATGATCATGTCGGCCTGCTCGGCGCCCGCCTCGGCCAACACGTCCGGCTGCGCGCCATGCCCGACGAAGCCGCGGGCGTCGAGATTGTCGCGAATGGCCTGAACCAACGTGCGAGACGTATCGATCACCGAGACGTCGTTGCGCTCCGACGCCAGCCGTTCGGCAATGCCGTAGCCGACCTGCCCCGCACCGCAAATGACAACCTTCATGCCGGCCGCCCCTCAATGATCGAATATCGCGGCGACGCCGTCTTTGCTCTCACCAAGATCAAATACCGAGCGATTTGAGTTTACGATGCAGGGCCGAGCGCTCCATGCCGACGAATTCGGCGGTGCGCGAGATATTGCCGCCGAAGCGATTGATCTGGGCAACGAGATACTCTTTCTCGAACACCTCACGCGCGTCGCGCAGCGGCAAGGCCAAAATCTGGCCATTGGCCTGGCTCGGCGTGCGCGGCAGCATATCGCCGACCTCGTTCGGCAGCATGTCCGCCGAAATCGGCTCCTCCGCCTCGCCGTCGCGGGCAAGAATCATCAGCCGTTCGACGTTGTTGCGCAGCTGGCGTACATTGCCCGGCCAGTCGCTGGCCTGGAGCACGGCCATGGCCTCGTCGCTGATCGGCTTCGGCTTGATGCCGGTCTGCTCGCTGATCTGCTTCATGAAAGCGTCGATCAGCATTGGGATGTCCTGCCGGCGATCGGCGAGCGGCGGCACGGAAATCGGCACCACCGCGAGGCGATGGTAGAGATCTTCGCGGAACAGCCCCTCGGCGATCAGCGAATCGAGATTCTGGGCGGTCGAGGAGATGATCCGGACATCGACCTTGACGCGCTTCGAGCCACCGACCCGTTCGAAGGTCTGCTCGGTCAGAACCCGCAGGATCTTGTTCTGGGTTTCGCGCGGCATGTCGGCGATCTCGTCGAGATAAAGAACGCCGCGATGGGCTTCTTCCAACGCGCCGATTTTGCGCTCGACGCCCGGCGGCGTCTCGTTGCCAAACAGCTCGATCTCCATGCGATCGGGCGTGATAGCCGCCGCGTTGAGCGCGATAAACGGGCCCGAAGCGCGCGGCGATGCGGCGTGGATGGCCCGCGCCACCATTTCCTTGCCGGAGCCGGACGCGCCGAGAATCATCACCCGGCTGTTGGTTGGCGAGACCCGCTCGATGACGTTGCGCAGCTGATTCATCGGCTGCGACTTGCCGATCAGCTCGGCAAAATCGCTGGACCGGCGTTTCAGCTCCAGCACCTCGCGTTTCAGTTTCGAGGTCTCGAGCGCGCGCTCGGCGATGAGAATCAGCCGATCGGCCTTGAACGGCTTTTCGATATAGTCATAGGCGCCGCGCTTGATCGCCGAAACGGCGGTCTCGATGTTGCCGTGGCCGGAGATCATCACCACCGGCACCTCGGGATGCTGGGCCTTGATCGCGTCGAGCAGGTCCAGGCCATCGAGCCGGCTGCCCTGCAGCCAGATGTCCAGGAACACCAGCCGCGGCACCCGGTCGGTGATCGCCTGCAAGGCGGCATCCGAGTTGCCGGCCGTTCGGGTCTCATGCCCCTCGTCTTCGAGGACCCCCGCGACGAGTTCGCGAATGTCGGCCTCGTCATCGACGATCAGGATGTCGGATGCCATGGCTCACCACTCCTTTCCTCAATTTCTTCGTTCGGCCCGCGTCCGCCCGTGGTGGCAGAGCCGGCCGGCAGCACGATCCTCACCATCGCGCCTTGTGGCTGATCCGGCGCATCTTCAAGCGAAATGGTGCCGCCGTGGTCTTCAATGATCTTGCGAACGATCGCGAGGCCGAGACCGGTCCCCTTCTCGCGGGTCGTCATGTAAGGCTCGAGCAGCCGATCGCGATCGTCTTTGGGGAAACCGCGACCATTGTCCACAATATCGATGCGATAAATGTCCCCTAACGCCTTGGCACGAATTGCGATCCGTCCCTCGACACCCTCAGTGGATTCGAGCGCCTCGACGGCGTTCTTGACCAGATTGCCAAAGGCTTGGGACAACAGTCTTATATCGTAAGAACCCAGCATCGGCTTGTCGGGGATGTCCGCGGTGAACGCGATTCCGTGATCGCCCATCTCCCGCATGAACACCGCTTCGCGCAGGGCATCGCGCAGATCGATCTTCTCGATCTTCGGCTTCGGCATGCGGGCAAATGTCGAAAACTCGTCCACCATCCGGCCAATGTCGGAGACCTGGCGGATAATCGTTTCGACGCAGCGGTCAAAAACCTCGCGGTCATCTTCGATCCGCTTGCCGTAGCGCCGCCGGATGCGCTCGGCCGACAGCTGGATCGGGGTCAGCGGATTCTTGATCTCATGGGCGATGCGCCGGGCGACATCCGCCCAGGCAGACGTCCGCTGGGCGTCGACGAGATCGGTGATGTCGTCGACCGTGACCACCGATGCCTGATCGCCCTCACCCTCCTCCGAGGAGGTGATGCGGATCGCGAGCGTGCGCTCGCGCTCGCGAATGCGCAGCTTGGCCTCTTCCTGATATTCCGGACGGCGCGAGGCCGCCGCCGCCTTGTGGATCTGACCGATCGCCGGGAAGGCGTCGTCGAGCTTATGCGCCGTCACCGACCCGGCGCCGACATCAAGGATGCGCTCGGCCGAGGGATTGAGCATCGAGATCGTGCCGTCCCGCTCGATGCCAAGCACGCCGACGGTGACACCGGACAGCACCGCCTCGATGAAGCGCCGGCGTTCGTCGATGACATCCTTGGCGTTGACCAGCTCGGCGCGCTGGCTGCGCAGCTGGAGAATCATATTGTTGAAGGTATTCGACAACGAACCGACGTCGCCGTCGGACACCCGCACCGGCACCGACACCGACAGATTGCCCTCCGACACCTCATCGGCGGCTCCGATCAACAGCCGAATCGGCCGCACCAGGCGATCGGCGACGCCGATACCGGTCCAAATCGCCGACAACAGAACGATCAGGGTAATGCCGAGATAAAGCAAACCAAAGGCGACCTGCAGGCCAAAGCGATTTTCTCGCAGGCTTGAATATTCCGCCGTGCGCTCTTCCATCTCGCGCAGCGCCCGGATCACCTTCGGATCGACCGCCCGCACCGTATAGAGATAGGTGTCCGCGATCTGACGCAACCGGATGATCGAGCCGACGAGATTGGTGATACCCGGCGGAATGAACACGAGATTGCCCTGGGCCGCCTGCTGCAACGCGTCCGCCGGCGGCACCGGCAGCGGCTTGGTCTTGTCGACATCGGCCTTCAGGATCGGCTTGCCGTCGAGGCGCAAGAGCTGGGCCCCCAAGAGCGAGCGCCCTTGCGCCTGCTCGGTCATCAGCTGCTTGAAACCGGTCGGATCGAGATCATAGAGCCGTCGCTGTTGGTCGAGGTCGTAGGCCATCGACAGCGTGGTGCCCTGCAGATTGCGGGCGTTCTCGTTGACGTAAGCACGGGCGACGCTGATCGAGGATTCGACGATCGCCTGGGTGCGCATGCCGAACCAGCGGTCGAGGCCAAGATCGAGGGTCACGCTGGCGACGATCGCGACGAGCAAGGCCGGCAGCGCGGCAATAATCGAGAACAAGACGACGATGCGCACATGCAGGCGCGAGGCGGCCCTGCCCTGTCGCCGGGCCCGTACCATCCGCAGCACCTCGCGGCCGATCAGCACGCAGAGCAGAACCACGAAGGCACCATTGACGGCCGACGCGATGGTGACGATCGTGTCAGACGGCTCGATCGGCGTCAGGCCCATCAGCACGACGAACGAGATCGCCCCGGTGATCAACGCCCCGAGGACGGCGAGCAAACCGGGGAATAACAGGAATCGGCGCCGTTCCATCAGGAACGGCACTCCGGCGTCAGTGTCGAGCGGTTGTGTCGTCATGCAATCGAATACAATTTCAACTCCCGTTGCCAGAGAGCAACGGAATGTGTCCAAACTGCAACGAAACGGCGGAAAAGACCAGTCAGCGGATCGATCTGACGACGGAAATATCGAGGTCGCGGATCTTTTTTCGCAACGTATTCCGGTTGACGCCGAGGAGGTCGGCGGCTTTGACCTGATTGCCGCGCGTCGCGGCCAGAGCCGCGGCGATCAACGGATACTCCACCTCACGCAAGATCCGCCCATGCAGCCCCGGCGGGGGTAGATCGTCCCCGAAGGACGAGAAGTATTCGGCAAGGTATCGCTCCACGGAAGCGCTGAGATCAACGGGTTTGGAGGATTCCGCATCAAGGCCCGGCGCCTTGATCGGATCGTTGGTCAGCTCGTGCTCGACGATCTCGGTGGCGATCTCATCCTGCGGATAGAGCGCGGCCAGACGGCGGATCAGATTTTCCAATTCGCGCACATTGCCGGGCCAGGGATAGCGGCGCATGACGTCGAGCGCCCCCTGGCTCAGCGCCTTGCGCGGAAGCCCTTCCTTCTCCGCGGCTGCGAAGAAATGTCGCGCCAGATCCGGCAGGTCCTCGATCCGTTCGCGCAGCGGCGGCAGGCGAAGCGGCACCACATTGAGTCGGTAGAACAGATCCTCGCGGAACTGCCCACGGGCGATGAGTTGGCGCAGATCCTTGTTGGTGGCTGCGACGATGCGGACGTCCGTGGCGATCGGCGTGCGGCCGCCGACGATCGTATATTCGCCCTGCTGCAAAACCCGCAGCAGGCGTGTCTGCGCCTCCATCGGCATGTCGCCGATTTCGTCGAGGAAGAGCGTGCCGCCCTCGGCCTGTTCGAACCGGCCGCTGGTGCGTGCCTGGGCACCGGTAAAAGCGCCCTTTTCGTGGCCGAACAATTCCGATTCAATCAGATCGCGCGGGATCGCCGCCATGTTGATGGCGACGAAGGGCCCCTTCCGGCGTCGGCCGTAATCATGCAGCGCCCGGGCGACGAGCTCCTTGCCGGTGCCCGATTCGCCGGTGATCGTCACCGTCAGGTCGGTCTGCATCATTCGCGCCAGCGCCCGGTAGATGTCCTGCATCGCCGGCGAGCGGCCGACCAGCGGCATCGATTCCTGGAGGTCGTCCTGGACATTGGTTCGCGGGGTCTTCTTCGGCTCCGACAGCGCCCGGCGAACGATCGAGACCAGCTCGGTCAGATCGAACGGTTTGGGGATATAGTCATAGGCTCCACGCTCTGAAGCCTTGATCGCCGTCATGAAGGTGTTCTGCGCACTCATCACCACGACGGGCAGGTCGGGGCGGGAATTCTTGATCTTCGGCAGCGTGTCGAAGGTGCTGCCGTCGGGCATCAAAACGTCGGTGATGACGAGATCGCCCTCGCCGGCCGAGACCCAGCGCCAAAGCGTCGCGATGTTGGAGGTCACCCGGACCTCGAAGCCGGCCCGCATCAATGCCTGGGAAACAACCGTCCGGATCGCGGCATCGTCGTCGGCTACGATGATCTGCATTGCCATGGTCGGAATTAGTCCTGTTCGTCGCTCTCGGCCGGCGCGGGAAATTCGCGCCAGGCCGGCATGAGAATGCGGAACACTGTGTGTCCGGGTTGGGATTCGCACTCGATCACGCCGCCATGATCGCCGACGATCTTGGCGACCAGCGCCAGGCCGAGGCCGGACCCGCTCGGCTTGGTGGTCACGAAGGGATCGAAGATGTGCTCACGAATGTCGTCGGGAACGCCGTCGCCATTGTCCTCGACGGCAAATTCCAGCGGTAAGGTCACGCGGTCCCTCGTGCCGGGAACAGACAGCCGCACCCCGGGTTTGAAGGCCGTGGTCAGCCGGATTTCGCCGTCTTCCCTGCCGCGGACCGCCTCGGCGGCATTCTTCAGCAGATTGAGGAACACCTGCACCAGTTGGTCACGATTGGCAAAGACCGGCGGCAGCGATGGGTCATAGTGTTCGAGAATGCGGATATCGCGGGCAAAGCCGTTCTTGCCGAGCGTCTTCACATGTTCGAGGACCGAATGGATGTTGACCGCCGAGCGTTCGATCGGCCGCTGATCGGAGAACACCTCCATCCGGTCGACCAGCTTGACGATACGGTCACTCTCTTCCTGGATCAGTCGGGTCAGGGCCCGGTCCTCGTCGCTGGCCGAGGTGGCGAGAAGCTGGGCCGCCCCCTTGATGCCCGACAGCGGATTGCGGATTTCGTGAGCGAGCATAGCGGCGAGGCCCGTGACCGTGCGGGCGGCCGAGCGATGGGTGAGCTGGCGGTCCATCTTCTCAGCGATCGAGCGCTGCTGGATCATGACAACGACGAGATTCGGCGCTTCTGCCATCGGCGAGACGTAAAGGTCGACCAGCCGCTCGCCGCCAAGACGCGGCGACGACACGTCGACGCGGTACTCGCTGATCCGCGTCTGCTCGACCCGCGCCTGCTCGACGAGGAAAAACAGCGGGCTGTCGCCGGGCACGAAGTCCTGTAACCGCTTGCGCGCGAGATAGGCTAAGCCGGCGGAAAAGAACTGTTCCGCCTCGGAATTGGCAAAGCGAAAGCTGCCGTCTTCGTCAACGACAATCACCGGATGATAGAGCGAGTTCAGCATCTGAACCGCTTCGCTCGGGATCGGCAGATCCGTTGGATGATCGGTCATGGTCACGCAGCCTCCGCCTTCGGCGCAGCGATCGCCGACTCGATATCGGCAAGGCTCACGCCCGCAAACAGCTGCGCCACGGCGCGCTTCACGGCAACAGGATCGGTTCCGGTCATGACCGCCTTTCGCTGGTCCGGCAAGACGACACCGCCCGCCGCCGCAAACCGGTCGAGATACCAACCGAGATGCTTGCGGGCATGCCGAGTGCCCGTGACTGCGCCGTAATGGTCAAGCATCGCCTCGTAATGTTCTTGGACGAAGGTCGACAGTCTCGTTCCCGAGAGGTCTTCAAGAGCGATCGCGCCCGCCATCAATCCCGGCAGCCAGGGCCGCCCATAAGCACCCCGCCCGATCATCACCGCGTCGGCACCGCTTTGCGCCAGCATCTCACCCAGCTGGCCAAACGAGACGAGATCGCCATTGGCGACGAGCGGGATCGAGAGCCCGTCCTTCACCGCGCGGATCGCCCGCCAGTCGGCCGTGCCGTCGTAAAAATCCATGCGGGTGCGGCCATGGACCGTCACCATGCGCGCGCCGGCCTCTTCGGCTCGGCGGGCAAGCCACGGCGCGTTCATCGCGCTGCGGTCCCAGCCAAGCCGCATCTTCACGGTGACCGGCACCGCGCCGGCGCCTTGGACCACGGACTCGACGATCGCCAGCGCGAGCGCCGGTTCGCGCATCAGCGCGGAGCCGGACAGGCCACCGACCACCTTCTTCGCCGGGCAACCGAAATTGATGTCGATGATGTCGGCACCGGCATCTGCCAGACGCCGCGCCGCCTCCCCCATCACCGCCGGTTCACGCCCAGCCAGTTGAACGGCATGGATGCCATGCGCATCACGCAACGCTCGCAAGGTCGATTCGGCGACGCCTTTGAGATATTCCCCGCTGGCGACCATTTCGGACACCACGAGTCCCGCCCCAAAGCGGCGGCACAGCCGTCGAAACGGCCCGTCGCTCACGCCGGACATGGGGGCGAGCAGGACGCGATTGGCCAGGCTGTGCGGACCCACTTGCAGCGGACGGGAGACGTCCGGCAATCTCTGCTTTTCGCCTAAACGTTGAGCGATCATCGTAACTGTCGATTCTTGCGGCATCTGACCTGTACTTAATCGTAGCATGCTCAAATGACAAGCAAGTTGGTGCTTGCGCGACCGCTCCGGTTCGTGCACCTCAACCCACACCAATTCTAATGAGGTCGTGCAGGCATGAAGGACAGCGTCGCGGCGATCCTGGTGGCGGCTGGACGCGGCGAACGCGCCGGCCGATCCATCGAAGGACCGAAGCAGTACCGCTCGATCGGTGGCCGCGCCGTCCTTGCCCACACGCTGGCGGCCTTCCGCAGCCATCCGCGCATCGACGACATCGTCATCGTCATCCACGCGGATGATACCGAGCTGTGCGAGCGTGCCCTCGGCCCCAATATCGCCGGCGCCTTTCTGGTCACCGGCGGGGCCGAGCGGCAGATCTCTGTGCGCTGCGGCCTGGAGTTTCTCGCGACCGCCAGACCAACACCGCGCATTGTGCTGATCCACGATGCCGTCCGCCCCTTCATCGATCACGAGACCATCGACCGCGTTATCGTCGCCGCCGAGGACTTTGGTGGCGCGATCCCGGCGATGCCGATCGCCGACACGATCAAGCGCGCCAGCAGCGACGCGACCATCGCCGAGACGGTGCCGCGGCGGGGCTTGTTCGGCGCCCAGACGCCGCAAGGCTTTCACTTTGAAGGCATCCGCGACGCTCATGAGAAAGCCGCGCGTTCGGGCCGTTCAGACTTCACGGACGACGCGTCGATCGCCGAATGGGCCGGCACGACGGTGATGCTGGTCGAAGGGGCCGTCGGCAACGTCAAGCTCACCACGCGCCAGGACATTGCCGCGGCCGACCGGACGTTGAAGGAGAGACAGGCGATGATCGACGTTCGCACCGGCAATGGCTACGACGTGCATCGGCTGATCGCCGGCGCTCAGGTTACCTTATGCGGCGTGACGATCCCCCACGATCAAACGCTCGACGGCCATTCCGACGCCGATGTCTGCCTGCACGCTTTGACCGACGCGCTGCTCGCCACCTGCGGCGCCGGCGATATCGGCGACCATTTTCCCCCAAGTGATCCGCAATGGCGCGGCGCAGCCTCCAAGATCTTCGTTGAGCGCGCCGTGGCGATCGTCCGCGAAAAGGGCGGACGGATCATGAATGCCGACATTTCGCTGATCTGCGAAGCGCCGAAGATCGCGCCCCATCGCGAGGCAATGCGCGCGGCGGTCGCCGAAATGACCGGCCTGTCGCTCGATCGGGTGTCGGTCAAGGCGACAACCAACGAGGCTCTCGGCTTTCTCGGCCGGCGCGAGGGAATCGCCGCGATCGCCACCGCTTCCGTCGTCTTTGGGGAAACCGCATGAGCGACACGCGTGAGATTGCGGACCTCGCCGCGGAGATCGTCATGCGATACGCCGCCGCCGGCTGGACGATCGCGAGCGTCGAATCCTGCACCGGCGGGCTGGTCGCCGGCGCGATCACCGATATTGCGGGCTCGTCGGCCGTCTTCGACCGTGGCTTTGTCACCTATTCCAATCAGGCGAAAATCGACCTCGTCGGCGTCGACGCCGCGGCTCTCGCCGCCCATGGCGCGGTGTCTGAAACCGTGGCACGGCAGATGGCGGATGGGGGCCGCAGGCGCGCCGGTGTCACCGTCGCCGTCTCGATCACCGGAATTGCCGGCCCCGGCGGCGGAACCGACGCCAAGCCCGTCGGCCTCGTTCATTTCGCCTGCGCCAGCGAAGCCGGCACACGGCATCGCGAGGAACGCTTCGGCGATCTCGGGCGCGCCAGGATCCGCTCGGCCGCGGTCAAGACCGCCCTTGGCATGCTTCGGGATGCGATCGCGGCAAGTTCGGCCTCATCCTGAGCGTCGATGATGGCGCCGCGGTCAAGACGTCAGGTGGTGCGCGCAGCCGAACCGATCAGCTGTAGATCTTGTCCGCCCGCTCTTCGAAGGCGGTGGCAAAGCGGCGGAAGGCATAATCGAACATCGAGCCCATCAACACACCAAGGGTGCGGCTCTTGAACTCGTATTCAATGAAGAATTTCACGTTGCACTCGCCCTCACCCGTCGGCTCGAAGGTCCAGCGATTGTCGAGAAACTTGAACGGCCCGTTGACGTAGGAGACCTCGATCCTGCGCTCTTCCGGCTTCAACAGCACCTGCGAGGTGAATGTCTCGCGGATCATTTTATAAGCCACCGTCATATCGGCGATCAGAAGGCGCTTGCCTTCCTTCTCGCGTTCCGAGCGGACCGACAGCGCGTGACAGAGCGGCAGGAACTCCGGATAGCTTTCGACATCCGCGACGAGTGCAAACATCTCGTCGGCAGTGTGATGGACGTGTCGGGTCGTTTCGAATTTCGGCATGACGACAGGAAAATCAGGCGGCGGACTGACGCGCCAGCCGCGCAGCCTTGAGGCGTTCGAAATCCTCTCCCGCATGGTGCGAGGAGCGGGTGAGCGGGCTAGCCGAGACCACCAAAAAGCCCTTGGTCAAGGCGACCTTTTCGAAGGACTGGAATTCCTCTGGCGTCACATAGCGAATAACGGCGTGGTGTTTCTTAGTCGGCTGCAGATACTGGCCGATGGTGAGGAAATCGACGTCGGCGGTTCGAAGGTCGTCCATCAACTGCAGCACCTCGTTCCGCTCCTCGCCAAGGCCGACCATGATGCCGGACTTGGTGAAGATCGTCGGATCGAGTTCCTTGACCCGCTGCAGCAGCCGGATTGAATGGAAATAGCGGGCGCCGGGGCGCACCGTCAGATATTTCGACGGCACGGTTTCGAGATTGTGGTTGAAGACGTCGGGCTTGGCTTCGACCACGCGCTCCAGCGCACCGGGCTTGCGCAGGAAATCCGGGGTGAGGATCTCGATGGTCGTGCCGGGCGCCGCCGCCCGGGTCGCGCGAATAGTTCGCACGAAATGCTCCGCGCCCCCGTCGGAAAGGTCGTCCCGGTCCACCGAGGTAATGACGACGTGGTTCAGTCCCATCCTGGCGACGGCGCGCCCAACACTCTCGGGCTCGCTCTCGTTGAGGGGATGCGGCATACCGGTCGCGACATTGCAGAACGAGCAGGCCCTGGTGCAGATGCCACCCATAATCATGAAGGTCGCGTGCTTTTTCTCCCAACATCCGCCGATATTGGGGCAGCCGGCCTCCTCACAGACCGTGACGAGCCGATTCTCGCGGGCGATTTTTTGGGTTTCAAAATAGCCCTTGGAGACCGGCGCTTTGACGCGGATCCAATCGGGCTTCGGCGGACTCGCCGCTGCGTCCGGCCGATGAGCCTTTTCCGGATGACGAAGCCGCGGCTTGTCGGGAGCGGGCTGACGGGTATCGAGGATGGTGACCATGAAGCCTACTTAAGCCTCCGGTTTTTGCGATGCAATCGGCGTCGATACCTGTCGAAGCAGCTATGCGACGACGTCAGACGTCGCATAGCTTCGTTGCGATTGTCCTATCGACGAACGGCGCGGGCGATGAGGATCAACAGGCAGGCACCGACGAAGCCGGTGATGAGATAGGCCCATGAGAAGGACGCAGAGGCACCCGGGCCGATGCCGGTGACACGCAGGATGAAGCTCAGAAGGATCGCTCCCACGACGCCGAGAATGATGTTCATCATCACCCCCATATCGCTCTTCATCACTTTTTCTGCGAGCCAACCCGCAATGCCGCCGACGATGATTGCGGCCAGAAAACTTCCGATCATTGACACCTTCCCCGAAGTTCACGTGAGTTTTTCATGACCGATAGTTAGAGGCGTCCCTTTTCAGGCAAGAGGAGACCCTCTGAAATTTCGAACGCATCGTCCGATTTCCGGGCCCCTCTTTGTGCCTGCGGCACGGCTCTTTGGTTACATATGGATGACGCGGCCAAAGGCGTCGAGCACGCTTTCGTGCATCATCTCCGACAGGGTCGGATGCGGGAAGCAGGTGTGCATCAGCTCTTCTTCGGTGGTCTCGAGGCCCATGGCGACGACAAACCCCTGGATCAGCTCGGTCACCTCGGCGCCGACCATATGCGCGCCGAGGAGTTCACCGGTCTTGGCGTCGAAGATCGTCTTGACCAGACCTTCCGGCTCGCCGAGTGCGATCGCCTTGCCGTTGCCGTTGAAGCTGAAGCGGCCGACCTTGATCTCGTAGCCCGCCTCCTTGGCCTTTGCCTCCGTCAGACCGACCGACGCGACCTGCGGCTGGCAATAGGTGCAACCGGGGATCTCGGTCGTCTTCATCGGATGGACGTCCATCCCCTTGATCTTCTCGACGCAGATCGTGCCCTCATGCTCGGCCTTATGAGCCAGCATCGGCGGGCCGGCGACGTCGCCGATGGCATAGATGCCCTCGACATTGGTCTTGCCGAAGGCATCGATCTTGATGCAGCCGCGCTCGGTCTGAACGCCGACCTCTTCGAGGCCAAGGCCCTCGATATTGCCCTGAACGCCGACCGCGGAAATCAGCCGCTCCGCCTTCAGCGTCTCCGTCTTGCCACCCTTGGTCTCGACCGTGACAGCGACGCCGTCCTTGCCCTTTTCGACCTTGGAGACCTTCGCCTCGGTGAGGATTTTTAGGCCCTGCTTCTCGAACTGCTTGCGGGCGAGCTTGGCGATCTCGGCATCTTCCACCGGCATGATCTGCGGCAGCAGCTCGACCACCGTCACATCCGCGCCCATGGTCTTGTAGAACGAGGCGAATTCGATGCCGATCGCGCCCGAGCCCATGACGACGAGGCTCTTCGGCATCGCCTTCGGCTTCATCGCCTCGAAATAGGTCCAGATGCGATCGCCGTCCGGCTCGATGCCGGGCAGAACGCGCGGGCGTGCGCCGGTCGCGACGATGACATGCTTGGCCTTATAGGTGCCCTCGCCGAGCGTGCCCTTCGGAACCGGGTTCTGCGGCTCGACCACCGGCTTCTTCGACGCGCTGACCTTGATCTCGACCGGTCCGCCCTTGCCCGCCTTGACGATCTTCGCCTCGCCCCAGATGACGTCGATCTTGTTCTTCTTCATCAGATAGCCGACGCCGCCATTCAGCTGAGCTGAGACCTGGCGCGAGCGCTTGACGACCGCCTCCATGTCGAAGGACGGCTTCGCGATCTTCAGGCCGTAATTCTGGCCATTCTCGGCATAGTGGAAGATTTCCGCCGAGCGCAGCAGCGCCTTGGTCGGAATGCAGCCCCAGTTGAGGCAGATGCCGCCGAGATGCTCGCGCTCGACGACGGCCGTCTTGAAGCCGAGCTGGGCGGCCCGAATGGCCGCCACGTAGCCGCCAGGCCCGCCGCCGATGACGAGAATGTCGTAGGGTTCAGCCATGGGTCGTCTCTCCGGAAATCGTCATTTTGTGGTCGGCGGTGCGAGGCCCGCCGCTTGTTCGGAATAGGTCGCGCAGCGGTTCAATCGAGAAGCGCGCGGATCGGCTCGACCAACGCTTCGCCGAGCCGGATGGTGTTTTCGGCGTCAAGATGCACGCCGTCCATCGGCGAGGTTTCGCAGACCTCCGCCGCGTCGAACATCGCGCAGCCATACTCCTCGGCGACCTTGGTCACCGCCGAGCGGAAATGCTGCGATTCCTCCACCGCATGGCCGAAGAGCAGAGCAAAATCCGGCTCGGTGGTCTGGCAAAAATGCGGTGGCGCGACCAGCAGGATCTTCGGCGCCTGATAGCCGCGCTGGTAGGGAAAGCACTGGGCGATTTCGACCAGCCGTTCGAGCCCCTGGCGGCTTTCGAACACCCGCCCACCGCCGGTGTCACGCTTCAGATCGTTGGTGCCGAGCATGATGACCAAGACGTCGAGCGGCTGATGGGTGGCGAGCAGCGTCGGCAGAATCTTGGCGCCGTTGCGCTCGGCCGCCACGAGGTGGTCGTCGAAGGCCGTGGTGCGGCCGTTTAACCCCTCGCCGATCACCCTCACATCGTGGCCGAGCTTGCGGCCTGCAACGATCGGCCAGCGGGAGAAGAAATCGTGCCGCAGCCCGGTTTCAGGATCATAGCCCCAGGTAAGCGAGTCACCGAACGCAAGAACTGTCTTCATGGCCCGGCATCCTCATACCAGCATCGACATCGGGTTTTCGATCAGCTTCTTGAAGGCGGCGAGGAGTTCAGCGCCAAGAGCGCCATCGACAGCGCGGTGATCGGTCGACAGCGTCACCGTCATCACGGTCGCGACGGAAACGGCGCCGCTCTTGACGACCGCGCGCTGTTCGCCGGCGCCGACAGCAAGGATCGTCGCATGGGGCGGATTGATCACGGCGGCAAAGTCCTTGATGCCGAACATGCCGAGATTGGAGACCGCCGAGGTGCCGCCCTGATATTCCTCGGGCTTCAGCTTGCGGGAGCGAGCGCGTTTGGCGAGATCCTTCATCTCGTTGGAGATCGCCGACAGGGTCTTTTCCTCGGCGCTGCGGATGATCGGCGTGATCAAACCGCCCTCGATCGACACGGCGACGCCGACATCGGCGTGCTTGTGGATCAGCATCGCGCCATCCGTCCACGAGGCGTTGGCCATCGGGATGGCTTTCAGCGCCAGCGCGTGAGCCTTGATGATCATGTCATTGACCGACAGCTTGTAGGCCGGCTTGTCGCCGGTATCGGTCTTGATCAACGGCGCGGCGTCGTTGAGCTGCTTGCGTAAGCCCAGCAGCGCGTCGATCTCGCAATCGAGCGTCAGATAGAAATGCGGGACCGTCTGCTTGGCCTCAACCAGGCGCTTGGCGATGGTCTTGCGCATCCCGTCATGCGGGATCTTCTCGTAGGAGCCCTCCGGGAAGAGCTTGAGAATCTGCTCGTCGCTCGGCCCCTTCGCCGCCGGCGCGGCTGCGGCTTCCGGCGCTTTGGCAGCCGGTGCCTTTTCCGGCGCAGCCGCCTTGGCGCCGTGGCTCGTCTTGGCGGCCTCGACATCGCTCTTCACCACGCGGCCATGCGGGCCGGAGCCATTCACCGCGCCAAGATCGACGCCCGCTTCCTTGGCAAGCCGCCGCGCCAGCGGCGAAGCAAAGACCCGGTCGCCCTGGGTCTCCTTGGAGGAAGGCGCCGCCGCCGGATCGCCACTTGCCCGGCTATCGCCGCGCATTTCCGGCTGTATGGCCGCGTCCTTGGAACCGGTCTTGGCGTTGTCGGCCTTCGGATCGACCGTCATCGCGCCGCCCTTGGCGTCACCGGCGTCAGCCTTACCACCCTTGCCGCCCGGCCGCGCGGCATCGGACACGTCCTCGCCCTCAGCGGCGAGAACGGCGATCACCGCATTGACCTTGACGCCTTCCGTCCCCGCCGGCACGACGATCTTGGCGAGCGTACCTTCGTCGACCGCCTCGACCTCCATCGTCGCCTTGTCAGTCTCGATCTCGGCGATGATATCGCCGGCGGAAACCGTATCGCCCTCCTTGATCAGCCATTTGGCGAGATTGCCTTCCTCCATGGTCGGAGACAGGGCGGGCATGGTGACGTTGATCGGCATAAGGGCGTCTCCGAAAGCGTCTTACTGCGCGTTTGAGATATCGTTCGCTTCGGGCCCATCGAGCGGCCACAAAACGGTGAGCGAAAACGAGACAGCGTCGAAGGGCTCGGCCTTCACCGCCGTCTTGTTGTCGAAGGTCGGGCCGACGAGCCATTGGCCATCGGCGAGATGAAAGGTTTCCAGAAACTCGGCCCGCGGATCGAGCAGCCACAGGTCTGCAACGCCGGCCTCGGCATAGATGCGGCGCTTGGCACCGCGGTCGTAGCGCTCGGTCGAAGCCGACAGCACCTCGCACACGAAATCGGACGCGACGTCGATGAAGGCCGCCTCCGGCAGCGATGGCAGCCGCTCGCGTCGCCAGCCAGCGATATCCGGAACCACGACATCCGTGCCGAGATGAAGCTCCGGTTCGGCGATGATGATCCAACCGCCCGGCCCCGAGCGCCCCCGGCCAAACGCGTCCGTTAGCTCCGTGATGAGCAGACTGGCAGCAATACCGTGCTTCGGCGCCGGCCGCGGATGGGCGACGAGCTCACCGTCGATGATCTCGGCGACCAGATGCTCGTCGACCGCTTCGAGATCGGCATAGGTTGCCGGCCCCTGCGACACGGGCGAAAGCGATTCAGCCGTGGACATCGACGCCTCCCTGTCTCATGGCCGGCCGCCGGCCGAGCTGCGGATCATCTCGTCCTCGTCGGAGGTGAGATCCTCGGCGAAGGCGGCGAGATTGCCGAGATGGTTCTGCCAGCCGGCCTGATGGTCGAGAAGATAGGTCGCGCGATCGGGCTCCGCGACCTTCTCCCAGCCCTGATGCTCGATGGTCACCCGTGTGCCGCCGTCGATCACCTGAAGGGTCACCGAGACAACGGTGTCGAACGCCCACTCAACATCTGCCCAGACCATGACGAAGCCTTCGGGCGGATGAAATGCCGTCACCTCGGCGCGGGTGACGCGCTCCCTGCCCGAGGGATCCGACCACGGCTCGACGAAGCGTCCGCCGAGCTTGGCTTCAAATTCGAGATTCGTCCGCCACCAGACCTTGAAGCACTCCGGATCGGTGAGGCAACGCCAGACGCGCTCGCGGGGGCTGCGCAGCTCCTGGATCAGCACAAGCGTATCCCCGGCGGTTTCCCCTGGCGCGCCTTCCGGCTTCATCTGGACGGTATCCTTTCCCGACTCAGTCCCGATAGGTGACCGCCTTCACCGCGTCGATCACCTCTTTGACCGATGGCAGCGCCAGCTTTTCGAGATTGGCGGCGTACGGCATCGGCACGTCCTTGCCGGCGACCTTCAGCACCGGCGCGTCGAGATAATCGAAAGCGCGAACCATGATCTCCGACGCGATATGGGCGCCGACCGAACTCTGCGGATAGCCCTCTTCGACGGTGACGCAGCGGTTGGTCTTCTTGACCGAGCGGATGACGGTGTCGAGATCCATCGGCCGGATGGTGCGCAGGTCGATCACCTCGGCCTCGATGCCCTGCTCGGCCAGCTCCTCAGCGGCCTTGATCGCATAGGTCATGCCGATGCCGAAGGAGACGATGGTCACATCGTCACCCTTGCGATGAATGCGGGCCTTGCCGATCGGCACCGTCCAGTTATCGATCTTCGGGATCTCGAAGGTGTGGCCGTAGAGGATCTCATTTTCGAGGAAGATGACCGGATTGGGATCGCGGATCGCCGATTTCAGCAGACCCTTGGCGTCGGCCGCCGAATAGGGCTGCACGACCTTCAGACCCGGAATATGACTATACCAGGCCGCGTAGTCCTGGCTGTGCTGGGCGGCAACGCGGGCCGCGGCGCCGTTCGGGCCACGGAACACGATCGGGCAGCCCATCTGACCGCCGGCCATATAGAGCGTCTTCGCCGCTGAATTGATGATCTGGTCGATCGCCTGCATGGCGAAATTGAAGGTCATGAACTCGACGATCGGCTTCAGCCCGCCGAAGGCCGCACCGACGCCCAGACCGGCAAAGCCATGCTCGGTGATCGGCGTGTCGACCACGCGGCGCGCCCCGAACTCGTCGAGCAGGCCTTGGGTGATCTTGTAGGCACCCTGATATTCGGCGACCTCTTCGCCCATGACGAAGACCGCCTCGTCGCGGCGCATCTCTTCAGCCATAGCATCGCGCAAGGCTTCGCGCACGGTCACCGAGACCATCTCGGTGCCTTCGGGAATCTCCTGGGCCAAAGCGCCTTCGGCATCGTCGGGATCGGGATGGACCTTGCCCTCGGCCGGCACGCGGCGAGCTTCGATACCCTCGGCCGACGGAGCATCGGATGTCGCCTCATCGCTCTTGGCGGCGACGTCATCAGCCTTGGATTTGTCCGATTTCGACGCCCCGGATGATCCGGCATTGTCGAGCGCGCTTTCGTCCTCCCCCTCTTCGAGAAGCACGGCGATGGGGGTGTTCACCTTGACCCCTTCGGAGCCCTCTTCGACCAGGATCCTGCCGAGCGTTCCCTCGTCGACGGCCTCGACTTCCATGGTCGCCTTATCGGTCTCGATCTCGGCGATGACGTCGCCCGCAGCGACGCTGTCGCCAACCTTCTTGAGCCATTTGGCGAGCGTGCCCTCTTCCATGGTCGGAGAGAGCGCCGGCATCAGGATTTCAGTCGGCATGAAGGTGTTTCCTCCTGACAAACGGGTCTTCTGGCGGGTCTTCTGGCAGCTCGTCGGCGCAAACCATTCGCGCGGCCCGTTGGCATTTGCATCACAACATCGAAACGTGCCGGCGGCGGCGAGAAACACCGCGCACCGGACAGGCGCTCCCGATCCGTTACTCCGCCGCCTGCGGAATGTCTTCAGCGTAGATATCGGTCCACAGCTCGGACTCATCCGGCTCCGGATCGTTCTGAGCAAAATCGGCGGCGTCGGCGACAATGTCGCGAACGTCTTTGTCGATTGCCTTGACGTCGTCCTCGGACATGCCGTGGTCGGCGACGAGCCGCTTCTTGACCTGCTCGATCGGATCCGACTCCGAGCGCATCTTCTGCACTTCGTCGCGGCTGCGATATTTGGCCGGGTCGGACATCGAATGGCCGCGATAGCGATAGGTCATCATCTCCAGGATGATCGGCCCTTCGCCCGAGCGGCAATGCTCGGCCGCCAGATCGCCGGCCGCCTTCACTGCCCGCACATCCATGCCGTCGACCTGGAAACCAGGGATCTTGAAGGACAGGCCGCGATGGGAAAAGTCGGTCTCGGCCGAGGCGCGGCTGACCGCCGTGCCCATGGCGTAGCGGTTGTTCTCGATGACGTAGACGACCGGAAGCTTCCACAGCGAGGCCATGTTGAAGCTCTCATAGACCTGGCCCTGATTGGCCGCACCGTCGCCGAAATAGGTGATCGAAACGGCCCCATTGTCGGAATATTTGTTGGCGAAGGCGAGGCCGGTGCCGATCGGCACCTGGGCGCCGACGATGCCGTGTCCGCCGAAGAATTTCTTCTCCTTTGAGAACATGTGCATCGAGCCGCCCTTGCCCTTGGAATAGCCGGAGCGGCGGCCGGTCAGTTCGGCCATCACGCCGCGCGCTTCCATGCCGGTGGCCAGCATATGACCGTGGTCACGATAGCCGGTGATGACCTCGTCGCCCTCCTGCATCGCCATCTGCATGCCGACGACCACGGCCTCCTGGCCGATATAGAGGTGACAGAATCCGCCGATGAAGCCCATACCGTAAAGCTGGCCGGCCTTTTCCTCGAAGCGGCGGATCAGCAGCATGTCGCGATAGGCTCGAACTTCGTCGTGCTTGGCGAATTTCGCCGGCGCCGGCGCCTCGAAATGTTCGAGGGTCTTGACGATCTCCTTAGCGGAACTCTCCGTGGCCGACTTGCTGGATCCGCCCGCCGATGTCGCCGATGAATTCGAGGCGGAATTGCGTGACCTTGTCGCCATGATGACTCCCGTCCTTGACCCGTGGCCTTGTCGCTCCACGTCTATTGCTTGGCAGTCAGTATATTGGACCCCGACCCCTCTTCAAGCAGGATCTCCCGATTTAACTTTATTTCGGTTCAACTAGCCGCAGAAGCCAATTTTAACTGCAAATCAGTTATTTTAGAGCAGGGAGAGGCGTGCTGCGCAGCAATTCGCGTTGCTTGGCACCCGGCTTCGACGTCCGGGTGGCGATGAAACCCCCTCATATTGCCCCATAAAGCCGCACCGCACCGGCATCGCCGCCCGATCAGAAAAACCCAAGCGCGAGCGGCCGGACAACCCGAAGGCCGACCGGCTTGCCCGTCAACAACGGGCCCGGCCGCCCGTCACCGACGAGGCATCTGCCGAAGAGATTCGCTGAAGTCAACGCGCCTGGGAAGCGCTCACCGCAAAATGACGATCTCGTCGTCGCGGGCGACGTTCAAAGCCTGGCGGGCGCGCTCGTCGAGCATGTCTTTTTCGAGCGTCCCGTCTTTCAATTGCTGAACGCGTTGCTCGAGCTTGTGACGCTTGGCGAGGAGTTCGGCATATTCGGCGTTGCGCTCGGCCAAGTGGCGGTTCAGCGCCAATTTCGCCTCACTGCCGTAGCGCCCGGTCTGCGCATGCAGAAGGAAGTAGGACAACACCGCGACCGTCACCGCGGGGACGATGAGCCTGCCGAGAACGGTCTTGCGTTTTTGTATCGTGCGCATTCGAGCCTCCGGATCCAAAGCTTTGCACGTGGATGGTTAAGCCCCCGTGAACGCGACCCACTTCGCGCTGACTCATGCAATCCGCGGTGCACGCGACTCCCCTATTCATTCAGCGCGCGACCACCCTATCCTTCCTCGCACCGGCGTCTTTTCACGAAGCGGTTTCGTGCGCCAAACGCAAGAGGCAACGATGACGCGCGAGGCAAACACGCGGCAGGACCGCAATGTCGAAGACGATGCGATCGCCAAGGCCAGGAAGGATCCCGAGGAGTCCCTCGACAATGCGCCGTTCGAAGGCGCGACCATCCGTGACTTCTTTTCGTTCGAGGAAATCTTCGCCCGCGTCCTGTCAGTCGCAGACCATGAGCTGGAGGCGACGAATCGCTATCTGTTCTGGAGCGGCCTCGGCGCCGGCGGCGCGCTCGGCCTGACCTTTCTCGCCCGGGTGATCTTCAGCGAATCCGCCCATGAGACCAGTCCCGGTCTGCTCGGCAATTTGCTCTACCCGGCCGGCTTTTTGATCATCGTCCTCGGGCGCTATCAACTCTTCACCGAAAACACGCTGACCCCAGTGGTCTTGGTGCTGACCAAGCTCGCCAGCGTCGCCAATCTCCTGCGCCTCTGGCTGGTCGTGCTGATCGCCAACATGGTCGGCGCAGTCGGCGTCGCGGCGCTACTGGCCTATTTCGACGTCCTCAATGCGCTACGCCTTGCCAAAGCGATCGAGATCAGCCGCCACGCCTATGAAACGGGCTGGTTCAAGATCTTCTCCATGGCCATTGTTGCCGGCTGGATCGTCGCCGCCATGGTCTGGCTCGTCCATGCCAGCAAGGACACCATCTCACGGGTGCTGATCGTCTGGCTACTGATGTATTTCGTCGGCGTCGGTGGATTCTTCCATGTCATCACCTCCTCGGTCGAAGTCTTTTTCCTCGCCTTCCGTGAAAGCGACGTCCACCTCCTGCCGTTGCTGCCGACCTTCGTCCTGCCGGTTCTCCTCGGCAACACGATCGGCGGCGTGACATTTGTCGCAGTGCTGAATTACGCACTGTTCGCCGAACACAAAGATTCCAAGCTCTTCGAACGCTATGGCGATCGAATGAATTGGCGAGAATGGGTTTTCGGCGTCGCGCGTCACGACCGCCAAAGCTCTTGATCGGGGAATTTTCCGATCGGATCTGTTAAAAAAATCATGCGTAAACAGTCGAATGATCGGATTTGACTCAAAACTGAGGCCTTAACGTTAGTCAGACGAAGCGATAGATCTTCCGTCCATTTTTCAACAAACGACCTATACTCTAAAAAAAGCGATTTTGGCGCGGAAGGACGATTTCATGAGAGCGCGGGCTTTCGTTTCCCTGCTGACGGCGGCAACCAGTCTGGTGCCGGCGGTTGTTCCGGCTTTGGCTGGCGGACGGACAGTCTCCTGCTACGAGCCGGTGCAGGAACCTGCCACCTATACAACAAAGCAGGAAACAATCGTCCTTCGCCCCGCCCGAACCGTCTACGACATCGTTCCGGCCCGCTACGGCTGGGGGACGCGGGAGGTGCTGGTCGAGCCCGGCGGCGTCAAGGAAACGATCATCCCGGCTGAATACAGCTTCGTTGAAAAGCAGATCGAGCTGGAGCCAGCCCGCGTCATTCAACACACGACGCCCCCCGTCTATGCGACCGTTCAGCAAAAGGTCGTGGTGCAGCCGGCGACCGAACGCTGGGAGTGGCGGGTCGTCAACGGCAAACGCGTCTATTGCCGGATCGTCGTTCCGGCCCGCTACGGCGTCGCGCCGCGCCGTGTCGTGGTGACGCCCGGTCGCTCGTGGACCGAGGTCATCCCGGCGCGTTACGGCATGTCGCGCGAAAAGGTCATGATCCGACCCGCCTCTGTCGAGCGCTATGTGATCGCCCCACGCTATGAGACGGTGCGCGAATGGGTGATGCTCACGCCGGAGCGACAGGTCGCTCGGATCGTCCCGGCGGAATTCGGCACCCGGCCGGTAACCGTGAAGGTCGAGGAGGAACGGACCGGCTGGCGCCAGGTGCATCTGCGCGGCTCCTGCTGACCGTCCAACGACCAGACTGTCGGAGAGACCCGCAGCACCGTCACGCTGCCGGGATCGCTGCACCGATGACGGCAAAGCCGAGACAGCCGCTTCGTGAAATGCCGTCGCGTTCGCACTGGATCGAGGCGATCAAACGGCATGAGCCAGACCACCAAGACATCGACCGGCCTGCCCGCCAGCTTTCACCTTGAGAACGGACAATTGACGCTCGATCCCCGCGATCCGAGCTTTGTCCAAAATCCCTATCCCGCCTATGCCGCGCTCATCGAAGCCGGCGGCGTGGCCCTATGGAACACGATCGGCGGCCTCGCCGTCGCGCGGCACGATCTCGTTGCCGCGATCCTGAAAGATCGCCGCTTCGGGCGGATCGTGCCGAACAATGCCGAAGGCCGACCCGACTTTTCCGATAAGCCGGATCATCTCAGCGCCTTCTACACGCTCGAAGCCGGCTCGCTGCTGGAACTCGAACCGCCGACCCACACCCGGCTGCGGGCGCTTTTGACCCGCGCCTTCGTCTCGCGGCGGATCGAGCAGCTCGCCCCGCAAATCACGGCGATCGCCGACGCGCTGATCGACAGTTTCGAAGGCAAACCCGCCATCGATTTGATCGCCGATTTCGCCACGCCCTTGCCGGTGCGGGTGATCACCGCGCTGATCGGGGTGCAGGACGCGGCGGCGGAGCGACTGCTCGACTGGTCTCACCGCATCGTCGCCATGTATACGCCCGGCCGCACACAGGCCGTCGAAGTCGCTGCCAATCGCGCCGCAGAGGAGTTTGCGGCCTTTCTGCGCCCCGCCATCGACGACAAGCGCCACGCCCCCGGCGACGATCTCATCTCCGCGCTGATGGCCGCCGAGGTCGAGGACGGCAAGCTTGACCGGGACGAACTGATCTCTCTCGTCGTGCTGCTGCTCAATGCCGGCCATGAAGCGACCGTGCATCAGATCGGCAATGCGGTGAAGCTGATCCTTGAATCGGGCGAGGATCCGGCCGTGCTGTTCGCCGACACGCGTCAGGCCGAGGCGGCGATCGAGGAAACGCTGCGGCTCGATCCGCCGCTGCATCTGTTTGAGCGCTTTGCCCTCGAAACGATCGAACTGCCGGGAGGCGTCACCCTTGAACGCGGCGACAAGGTCGCGTTGCTGCTCGCTGCCGCCAATCGCGATCCGCAAGCCTATGGGCAGCCCGGTCGCTTCATTCCCGATCGATTTTTGGCGCGCGAGACCAAAACCCTGACCTCCTTCGGCGGCGGCATCCATTTCTGCATCGGCGCACCGCTCGCCCGGCTGGAACTGCGGATCGGCTTGGAGCGGCTGTTCCGGCGCTGCCCCAAGCTGACGATCGCCGCGCCGCCGCGCTATCGCGACAACTGGCACTTCCATGGGCTGGAACGGCTGGAGGTCAGCCGCCTGTAAATCCTCGACCTCACAGCCGCACGACATAATGCTTCTTGGTCGGCTCGACGACCTTCCAGCGGCCCTTGAAGCCCGGGCGGATGACGAAGCTGTCGCCGGCTTTCAGCTTGATCGGCTCGCCGCCCTCTTCGGTCAGCACCGAGACGCCTTCGAGAATGTGGAAGAACTCCCATTCGGTATAAGCGACGTCCCACTCGCCGACGGTGGACTCCCAGATTCCGGCATAAAGCCCGCCACCGGCATCTTCGACATTCCAGGTCTTGCTGGAGGGCCGGCCGCTGCGGATCTTGTCCTTCTCCGGCGTACCGATCTCGGGTTCGATGGCGTCCTTGTCGAAACGGATGAAATGCCCGGCCATGACTGCTCCTCTTGCCTGCCTCGCCGCCGCGCATCCCGATGGGACGGAGATGCCCGACGCCCTTGTCGCCGGTGGCATCCCGTATCGGCGTGTCGGCGCGAAGCAGCCGGAATGACTGAGCCCGGCCTTGGTTCCGCGCTGCAGCAAAAACCGACCGGCGCAGCCTGCGCCGGCCCGTCCTTATCGCTCCGCCAGCGCGAGCTCAGGTCTGCGCCAAGGCTTGATCGAGATCGGCGATGATGTCGGAGACGTCCTCAATGCCGATCGACAGCCGCACCACATCAGGCCCGGCGCCGGACTTGATCTTCTGTGCGTCGTCGAGCTGACGATGGGTGGTCGAGGCGGGATGGATCACCAGCGAGCGCGTATCGCCGATATTGGCGAGATGGGAGAACAGCTCCAGCGCCTCGACGAATTTGGCGCCGGCGTCGTAGCCACCCTTGAGGCCGAAGGTGAAGACCGCGCCGGCGCCCTTCGGGCAATATTTCTGCATCCGCTCATGGGTCGGATCATCGGGCAAACCGGCATAGGAGACCCAGGACACCTTGTCGTGCCCCTTCAGGAATTCGGCGACCGTCAGCGCATTGTCGCAGTGGCGCTGCATCCGCAGCGGCAACGTTTCGATGCCGGTGAGGATCATGAAGGCGTTGAAGGGCGAGATCGCCGGGCCGAGATCGCGTAGGCCGAGAACCCGGCAAGCGATCGCGAAGGCGAAATTGCCGAAGGTCTCGTGCAGCACGATGCCGTTATATTCCGGCCGCGGCTCCGACAGCATCGGGTAGCGGTCGTCGGCCGACCAGTCGAACCGGCCGCCATCGACGATCACGCCGCCCATGGAATTGCCGTGGCCGCCCATGAACTTCGTCAGCGAATGGACGACGACGTCGGCGCCGTGCTCCAGCGGCTTGCACAGATACGGCGTCGCCATGGTGTTGTCGACGATCAGCGGCAGCTTGTGCCGCCGAGCGACCTCGGCGATCGCCGCAATGTCCATCACCACGCCGCCCGGATTGGCAATCGACTCGATGAAGATCGCTTTGGTCTTCTCGGTGATTTGCGCTTCGAAGCTCGCCGGATCGAACGGATCGGCCCATTTCACCCGCCAGTCGAAGGACTTGAAGGCGTGGCCGAACTGGTTGATCGAGCCGCCATAGAGTTTGGTCGAGGCGACGAACTCGTCGCCCGGCCGCATCAGGGCCTGAAACACCAGGAGCTGAGCGGCATGGCCCGACGCGACCGCCACCGCCGCCGTGCCGCCTTCAAGCGCGGCAACCCGTTCCTCCAGAACCGCCTGGGTCGGGTTCATGATGCGGGTGTAGATATTGCCGAATTGCTGCAGACCGAACAGCGAGGCGGCATGATCGACATCGTCGAAGACGAAGGACGTCGTCTGGTAGATCGGCGTCGCCCGCGCTCCCGTCGCCGGATCGGGCTGGGCGCCGGCATGGATCGCCAAGGTCTCGAATTTCGGCTCGTTCATCGCTGGTCTCTCCCTCATCCGCCGGCTGTCGATTTCTTTCCGGGCACCGGCTTTTCGCCATTACCTTCCGCCTTATCATGTCTGCCGACGGCCCGACGAGAGCGGGTCAACCCGTTTTTCGGCCGAATTCGAGCAAATTCGTCCGACCACCCTGACGCGAATCAAGAGGAGCTCCGCCATGCCGGGCATCGAAGGAAAAATCCGTTACGCCGTCGTCGGGGGTGGCTGGATCTCCCAGGCCGCCTTCATGCCGGGCGTCGGCCAGACCTCCAATTCGCTGATGACAGCAATCGTCACCGGCGACCGGACGAAGGGCGAGGCGCTCGCGAAGGATTATGGGCTGACGGTCTATGGCTACGACGAATACGACGCCATGCTCATGAGCGGCACGGTCGATGCCGTCTATATCGCAACGCCGAATTTCCGCCATCGCGAGTTTGCCGAACCGGCGCTGAAGGCCGGCATCCACGTGCTCTTGGAAAAGCCGATGGAGGTCAGCGTCGAAGATGCCGAGGCGATCGAGGCGGCGGCAAAAGCCTCCGGCGCCAAGCTGATGATTGCCTATCGCCTGCATTGCGAGCCCGGCACGATTGCCATGGTCGAAGCGGTGCGCAACGGCGAAATCGGCACACCGCGCTTTTTCACCTCTGCCTTCTGCCAGACCATCAAGGCGACGAACCACCGCGCCACCAGCGGCTATTGGGCCGGACCGGTGCCGGATATGGGCGCCTATCCGATCAACGCGGTTCGCAATCTGTTCGAAGCCGAGCCGATCGAAGTGATGGCCGTTGCCTCCCGCACCGAGCGCGATCTCGGCTGTGACGACACGGTGAGCGTGATCCTGAAATTCACCGGAGCCCGGCAGGCAAGCTTCACTCTCAGCTATTCGTCGGGGAGCGTCGACCAGTTCCATCTCGTCGGTTCGAAAGGCGCGATGGAGGTTTCGCCCGCCTTCGGTTTCGGCGAGGGCACGGCGATCACCTATCGCCTGACCAAGGATGGCGAGACGACCGAGCACACCGCGCCGGTCGTCGATCAGTTCGGCGGCGAGACCGAATATTTCTCCGACTGCATCCTCAACGACCGCGAGCCCGAGCCAAATGGCGAGGAAGGCGTGCTCGACATGATCGTCATTGCCGCCATCGAGCGGGCGATCGAAACCGGCACCCCGCAAAAACTCCAGCCGCGCTCGCGTCAGCGCCGCATCGGCCGGGATCAGGCGCGGACGCTCGATCTGGCGACAAGCCCTGACTTGGTCGATATCGAAGTGCCCATCGGCTGAGCTTCCGCCGATGTCCGCACCGTTCCTTGAAACCCGACGCCAATCCTGCGGCGGCGTCAGCGGCTACACATCGTGCTTTGTGCGCCCTGTCGGACGCTCGGCGCGCTCGCCCGTCAACCGGTACCGGTGCAAGGCCGCATAGTCGGCTTGGCAGGCGGCGGCAATGGCCTGATGCTCCGGCGACAACACCGGCATCGTCCTCGGCGGCGGGGCGAAAGTCGTCGAGGCATTGACGCTCGCATACCAATGGGCGCCCCAGACGCCATCTTCCGAGTGGGGGCCCTCTTTCCAGGTGAGCATTGCCTCGGTCCAGGCAATCTCGAGCGCCGCGCAGAGTGAGGCGAGCGTGCCGGCCGGATCGGCGAGGATGTCGTCGGCGTCGACCACCGCCGGCGCCCGGCCCAACCGATCGGCCTCCGCCTCGAAATATCGCCGCATCTGCGCGTAGCCGAGCACCTCGGGCTCGGTCAGCGCGTTCTTGGCGGCATAGCTTGCCGCCACCCGTTCCGGCGTGCGGATGAGGAAAGCGTGGCGATGATCGGGCATATCGAGCAGCGACACCTCGCCCACCATGTGATGCGCCATGTGCTTTTGATACCAGATCGGCTGCCCGTCCGGCGCCGAACCGCTCATCGCGTCACGCACCGAGGCGAAGTCGCAGTCCATCGAAGCCACGGTTTCCGCCGACATCGGATGTGGGGCGCCCGAGAGCGCCAAATAGGCGCCGAAGAACGGCTCGTCGGACACCGCCGTGTCCGGCCGCGCACCGAAGGAGCGCATCATCGCCGTCGAGATGTTGCGCGGTCCGGACCACATGGCGATGCGGATGGTCATGAGAGATCGTTCCAAAGTTTGGGGATGCGTGCGGATCAGACGATGTCAGTCGCGCCGCGCCGGGTTCAGGCCAAAGCTTTGATAGCCCTTGCCGAGCTTGGGCTTCTTGGAGGACAAGACGCGGGAATTGACGCCGTTCCAGCCGATTTCCCGTGACAGCCGGCCATATTCGATCTTCGGGCAGCGATCCATGATCACCGTGATGCCGGCGGCCTGCGCTTTTGCCGCGGCCTCATCCTGGCGCACGGTGAGCTGCATCCAGATGACCTTCGGCAACGGCGCAAGGGCGAGCGCCTCGGTGACGATCCCCGGAACCGCCTCGGCGCTGCGGAAGATGTCGACCATGTCGATCGGCCCGGGGATGGAGGTCAGATCCGGATAGACGGTCTGGCCGAGGATCTCCTTGCCGGCAAGGCCCGGATTGACCGGAATGACGCTAAAACCCTTGGCCAGCAGGTATTTCAGCACGAAATAGGACGGGCGGATTTCCTTGGCGCTCGCTCCGACCATGGCGATGGTCTTGACCTCGGAAAGGATCCTCAGGATCAGCGCGTCGGAATAGTGGAGCGGCGGCTGGTCCGTTGTCGCCGCACCCGTCTGACTTGCCGCGCTCGACGTCTGGCCGCTCATCGCTCGGTCCATTCCGGTTTGCGCTTGTCGAGAAAGGCACCGATCCCCTCTTCGGCGTCCCGCGCCAGCATATTCTCGACCATGACGCTCGCCGCATAGTCATAGGCCTCGGTCAGCCCCATCTCGGCCTGGGCGTAAAACGCCGCCTTGCCGGTCCGCACCGTCATCGCCGACTTCGAGGCGATGGTCGTTGCATATTTGCCGACGACGGTCCCGAGATATTCAGGCGGCACGACGCGGTTGACAAGGCCGAACTCGCGGGCGGTGCGCGCGTCGATCCGCTCGCCGGTGAGCAGCATCTCCATGGCATGCTTGCGCGTCAGATTGCGCGACAACGCCACCATCGGCGTCGAGCAGAACAGGCCGATATTGACCCCCGGCGTGCAAAACTGCGCTTCCTCCGACGCAATGGCGAGATCGCAGGAGGCGACGAGCTGGCAGCCCGCGGCGGTCGCCAGGCCATTGACCTCGGCGATCACCGGACAGCGATGGCGCACGATCGCCTGCATCAAGGCCGAGCACTGGCGCATGGTGGTCTCGAAAAAGGCCCGGCCGCGATCGGCATCCGCGCGATGCGCCGTCAGCTCTTTCAGATCGTGGCCGGCGCAAAACACTTTGCCGTTGGCCGCGAGCACCACTACGCGGCAATCGGGATCGTCGCCGGCGTCGGCCAGCGCCTGTTCGAGCGCCTCCATCATCGCGATCGACAGGGCGTTGGCCGGTGGATTCGACAACGCGATGCGGGTGATGCCGGGCGCCCTCTGCACTGCGATCGGATGCGGCACGATCTCGCGGTTCATTTCAACAATCTCAGCCATCGGGTTCCAACAGGTTTCAAGCCATCGCAATCAGGGCGAGAGCTCGGAATCAGGGCGTTTTCCCCCACAGTGAAACCGTTTGCCGCGCGAGGCAAATGGGGCAGGATCGCCCCTCGCCTTGCAAGAGGCCGTTACGATATGGTCGCAAGGAGGCAGGCGGATCGCAAGATGCGACATCGTCGCGCGTTCGCGCCGCGCCAGGAGGAAACGACCATGCAGCCGGTGATGAGCGCCGAGGAGATGCGGCGCTTTCTGCAAGACGAGTTTCCGCAGGTGATGGGGCCGGATGGCGGCTTCTTCGTCGAGGCGGTCGAAGACGGCGCGATCGTCATGAAACTCGCCGCCGCCGAGCGGCATCTGCGCCCCGGCGGCACGGTGTCTGGGCCGACATTGTTCACGCTCGCCGACGTCTCGGCCTATGTGGCGATCCTTGCCCATATCGGCCCGGTGGCCTTGGCGGTAACCACCAACATGTCGATCAACTTCCTCCTGAAGCCTCCGCCCGGCACGCTGGTCGCGACGGCGAAGATCCTGAAGCTCGGCAAGCGACTGGCGGTCGTCGAGGTCGCGATCGCCGGCGACGGCGACGGCACCACGGTCTGCCATGCGGTCGCGACCTATTCGATTCCGCCGTCGTCACCGGGCGCGTAAGCGTCGGCCGCTGGTCGGCACAGCCCGGTGGAGAGCGGCCCAGCTTCGATTGAGGCTTTCCGCCGGCTCTGTTAGACGGCAGGCACTTCTTTTTCGCAATCGACGCTTGGACCTTTTCCGATGATCCCCCGCTACGCCCGCCCCGACATGGTCGCCATCTGGTCTGCCGAGACCAAGTTCCGGATCTGGTTCGAAATCGAGGCCCACGCCTGCGACGCGCTGGCCGAACTCGGCGTCATCCCGAAAGACGCCGCCAAGACCATCTGGGAGAAAGGCGGCGCGGCGACGTTCGACATCGAGCGGATCGACGCGATCGAGCGCGAGACCAAGCACGACGTCATCGCCTTTCTCACCCATCTGTCGGAGATCGTCGGACCAAACGCCCGCTTCGTCCATCAGGGCATGACCTCGTCGGATGTCCTCGACACCTGCCTCAACGTTCAGCTGACCCGTGCCGCCGACATGCTTTTGGCCGATCTCGACGCGCTGCTCGCGGCCCTGGAGCGGCGTGCCTTCGAGCATCGCGACACGGTCACCATCGGCCGCTCCCACGGCATTCATGCCGAGCCGACGACCTTCGGCGTCAAGCTGGCGCTCGCCCATGCCGAGTTCCAGCGCTGCCGTGAGCGCCTGGTCGCGGCGCGGGCGGAAGTCGCGACCTGCGCGATTTCCGGGGCCGTCGGCACCTTCGCCAACATCGATCCGCGAATCGAAGAGCATGTCGCCAAGGCCATGGGGCTGGCGCCGGAGCCGGTGTCGACCCAGGTGATCCCGCGCGACCGCCACGCGATGTTCTTCGCCACCCTCGCCGTCATCGCCTCGTCGGTCGAGCGCCTGGCGACCGAGATCCGCCACCTGCAGCGCACCGAGGTGCTGGAGGCCGAGGAATATTTCTCGCCCGGCCAGAAGGGCTCGTCGGCGATGCCCCACAAGCGCAACCCGGTGCTGACGGAAAATCTCACCGGCCTTGCCCGCATGGTCCGCTCCTACGCGCTGCCGGCGATGGAGAATGTGGCGCTCTGGCACGAGCGCGACATCTCCCATTCCTCGGTCGAACGCTACATCGGACCGGACGCGACGATTACCCTCGACTTCGCCCTCGCCCGCCTCACCAATGTCGTCGACAAGCTGCTCGTCTATCCCGAGCGCATGGCCAACAACATGGATCGGCTCGGCGGCCTCGTGCACTCCCAGCGCATCCTTCTGGCGCTGACCCAGGCCGGCGTGTCCCGCGAGGACGCCTACCGGCTGGTCCAACGCAACGCGATGAAGGTCTGGGAGAGCTACCACGTCGCCGGCTCCGCGACGGTCGACTTTCTGGACGAGCTGCTGAAGGACGAAGACGTGCGCAAAGCCCTGTCCGAGGACGACATTCGCCAGCGCTTCGATCTCGGCTATCACACCAAGCAGGTCGGCACGATCTTCAAGCGGGTGTTCGGCCGCGAAGCCTGATCGAAGGACACCGCAAGAGAGCCGTTGGCAACGGCGTTCAACAAGCCTCCTGCGGATCGTCCCGATCCAGCAAAAAGCCCCGGCGCGGATCCGCGCCGGGGCTTTTTCATTTCGTCAGCAATCGCCGGATCAGGCCGACTTCTTGTGCTGGTCGTCGTCGACCTCTTCATAGTCGGCGTCGACCACGTCGTCCTTGGCCTCGCCCGACGCGGCATCGGCGGAAGCGCTTTCACCGGCCGAACCTTCGCTAGCCTGCGCGGCTTCGTACATCGCCTGACCGAGCTTCATCGAAGCCTGAGCCAGGGTTTCGGACTTGGCTTTGATCGCCTCGGCGTCGGCCTCGCCCTTTTCGAGTTCGGCCTTCAGGTCGTCGATCGCCGAGCGGATCGCGCTGCGATCGTCCTCGGAAACTTTGTCGCCGTAATCGGCCAGCGACTTTTCAGCCGAATGGACGAGGCTCTCGGCCTGGTTCTTGGCCTCGACACCCTCGCGGCGCTTCTTGTCGACCTCGGCATTCGCCTCGGCGTCCTTGACCATCTGCTCGATGTCGGCATCCGACAGACCACCCGAAGCCTGGATGGTAATCCGCTGCTCCTTGTTGGTGCCCTTGTCCTTGGCCGAGACGTTGACGATGCCGTTGGCGTCGATGTCGAAGGTGACCTCGATCTGCGGCACGCCGCGCGGTGCCGGCGGAATGCCCTCGAGGTTGAACCGGCCGAGCATCTTATTGTCGGCCGCCATCTCGCGCTCGCCCTGGAAGACCTGAATGGTCACGGCGTTCTGGTTGTCCTCGGCGGTCGAGAAGGTCTGCGACTTCTTCGTCGGGATCGTGGTGTTGCGATCGATCAGCCGGGTGAAAACACCGCCCAGCGTCTCGATGCCGAGCGACAGCGGTGTCACGTCGAGCAACAGAACGTCCTTGACGTCGCCCTGCAGCACGCCCGCCTGAATGGCGGCGCCCATGGCCACGACCTCGTCCGGGTTGACGCCCTTGTGGGGCTCTTTCCCGAAGAAGGTCTTCACCGTCTCCTGGATCTTCGGCATGCGGGTCATGCCACCGACCAGAACCACCTCGTCGATATCCGCCTGCGTCAGCCCGGCATCCTTCAGCGCCGCGCGCATCGGCTCGACCGTGCGCTGCACCAGATCGTCGACCAGCGCCTCGAACTTCGAGCGCGACAGCTTGATGTTCAGATGCTTCGGGCCGGTCTGATCGGCGGTGATGAACGGCAGGTTGATCTCGGTCTGCGAAGCCGAAGACAGCTCGATCTTGGCCTTTTCGGCCGCTTCCTTGAGGCGCTGCAGAGCGAGCTTGTCGTTCTTCAGGTCGATCCCCTGGTCCTTCTTGAACTCAGAGGCGAGGTAGTCGACGAGACGCATGTCGAAGTCTTCGCCGCCGAGGAAGGTGTCGCCATTGGTCGACTTCACCTCGAACACGCCGTCGCCGATCTCCAGCACCGACACGTCGAAGGTGCCGCCGCCGAGATCGTAGACCGCGATGGTCTTGCCGTCGCTCTTGTCGAGACCATAGGCGAGCGCCGCCGCCGTCGGCTCGTTGATGATGCGCAGAACCTCGAGGCCGGCGATCTTGCCGGCGTCCTTGGTGGCCTGACGCTGGGCATCGTTGAAGTAGGCGGGAACGGTGATGACGGCCTTCTCGACCTTCTCGCCAAGATAGGATTCCGCCGTCTCCTTCATCTTCTGCAAGATCATCGCCGAGATCTGCGAGGGCGAATATTTGTCGCCGTTCGCCTCGACCCACGCGTCGCCGTTGTCGGCGTTGACGATCTTGTAGGGGACCAGGCCCTTGTCCTTGGCGACGGTCGGATCCTCGTAACGGCGACCGATCAGGCGCTTTACCGCAAAGAGCGTGTTCTCCGGATTGGTCACGGCCTGACGCTTCGCCGGCTGTCCGACGAGCCGCTCGCCATCATCCGAAAAAGCGACCATCGACGGCGTCGTGCGCGCGCCCTCGGCGTTTTCGATGACCTTCGAGTTTTTGCCGTCCATGACAGCGACGCAGGAATTCGTCGTGCCAAGGTCGATACCGATAACCTTCGCCATAGTTGCATTCTCCTTCTTGAAGCGAGCCACCCGGGACCCTCGTCGAGGCGTTCCCGCTGGGCGACCCCCACTTGGCGTCTTTGAAATACGAGATGGCCGAACCGCATTCGCTGGTCGAACCGGCCGGCCGAACCTTGATGGCGGCTATATATGAACGGCTCCAAACAGGCGCAAGGCGCGCTCTGACGGTTTCGTGAACTGAATCGTGAGCCGAATGCGACGGCCCGGTCAATCCCACAAGACAGGTCGCTCCCGGCTCGGGTCGACCCGGCCATCGCCCCCCGCGATCCCTGCCGCAATGAAAAACGCGCGCCGATCGAGCGACCGACGCGCGCCTCTGATCAGTCGGGACGGTCTCTCGATGGTCCAGCTAGCCGCCGAAAATGCGACGAAACAGGCTTTCGTCGCTCTCGCGCCGCGGCGGCGGGGACACCCGTCCCTCGACGACGACGCCCGGAGGCGGCGCGCGGTCGTAGACCTGACCACCGCCATTGGCACCAACGGGCTGCTGGCCGCCTTCGATCGGCAGCTGGCCATCCTGATAGCCGCCATTGCCGTCCGCGACCAACGGCGCTTCGGGCTGACCGATCTGGTAGTCCCCCGGCAGCGGCGCCGCCGGCATGTCCTTGTGGGCGTAAGCCATGAAGGCGTGCCACGCCTCGGCCGGCAGCGAACCACCCGTCACGTGCTTCATCTTGGCGCCGTTGTCATTGCCGAACCAGACGCCGGTGATGAGATCGGCGGTGTAGCCGACGAACCAGGCATCCTTGAAGTCCTGGGTGGTGCCGGTCTTGCCGGCCGCATCGAACCCCTTGAGCGCCGCCTTCCGCCCGGTGCCCGACTCAATGACCCGGCGCAACATGGCATTCATCATGCTGACAATCTCCGGTGAGACCACCTTGGGCGGCACCTCGGCGCCGCGCTCCCACAACACCTTGCCGTCTTCGGCGGTGATGCGGTTCACCAGATGCGGCGTCGCCTTATAGCCGTTATTGGCAAAGGGCGCGAAGGCGCTGGTGAGTTCGAGCAGCGACACCTCGGAAGTGCCGAGCGCGATCGACGGGTTGTTGACGATGTCGGACGTGATGCCCATCCGATGCGCCGTGTCGATGACGTTCTGGGTTCCGACCGCGTCGATCAGCTTGGCCGCGACCGTGTTCAGCGAGAAGCGCAGCGCGTCGGCAAGCATCACCGGCCCGCGATAGTTGTTCTCGTAGTTTTGCGGCTTCCAATTGCCGATCTGGACCGGACCGTCGACCATCACGCTCTCGGGCTTCCAGCCATGTTCGAGCGCGGTTTCATAGACGAAAGGCTTGAAGGTCGAGCCTGGCTGACGGCGGGCATCCACCGCGCGGTCGTATTGGCTCTGGGCGTAGTCGCGACCGCCGACAAGGGCGCGGATCGCGCCGGTGCCGTCGATGGAGACGAGCGCCCCCTGGCTGACATTCCGATTGGTGCCGTCAATCGTCTTGCGCACGACTTGTTCGGCTTCCTTCTCCAGCGGCATGTCGATCGTCGTCTCGACCGTGACGTCCTCTTTGACGTCGCCGATCAGCTTCTTGATGTCGCGCATGACGAGGTCGGCCGCATAATGCTGCGCGCCGTCCCAATAGCTCTTGGCCTTGGTCGGCTTCTCGGCGATCGCGTCGTCATACTGCTCTTTGTCGATCTTGTGCTCGTCGAGCATCGCCGCAAGCACCACCTCCGAACGCGCTTTCGCAGCCTTCGGGTCGCGGGCCGGCGACAGGCGTGACGGAGCCTTGAGAAGACCCGCCAGCGTCGCCGCCTCCGACAGGGTCACATCCTTGGCCGATTTGTTGAAATAGCGTCGCGCCGCAGCCTCGACGCCGGTTGCGCCCGAACCGAAATAGACCCGGTTCAGATACATATCGAGGATCTGATCCTTGGTGAATTTGTGCTCCAACCAGACCGCGAGGATCGCTTCCTGGATCTTGCGCTGCAGGGTCTGTTCGGGATTGAGGAAAATGTTCTTGGCGAGCTGCTGGGTCAGCGTCGAGCCGCCCTGCACCGTCGTGCCGGCCCGCCAGTTGGTGAATGCCGCGCGCACGATACCGATCGGGTCGACACCCCAATGCTCGTAGAACCGCCGATCCTCGATAGCAACCACGGCCTCGGGGATAAAGGGGCTCATCTCTTCCAGCGACACCGCTTTGCCGCCGGTCAAGCCGCGATTGGCGATGAGATCGCCCTGGACCGAGACGATCTTGACGTTGGGCGGCCGATCGGGGATCTGCCAGGCCTCCTGCGGCAACTTGACGGCGAAATAGCCGATGATCGCCGCGACCGCGAGCGTGCCCCACAAAACGCCGGCAATGGCGAGGCGGAACAGATGGCCAATGAAACTGCGCTTCCGGCGCTGGCGACCGCCGCCGCCATCGCCGCCGGAGCCGCCGCGCCGCGATCCACCACCGCGAGTCTTCGACGCGCGCGCCGCGCCGGCCTGATTGGCTGCGGTCTTCTTGGCCGTCTTGCCGCGCTTGTCATTGGCCGCAGTCGGCACGGCCCGATCGTCCGCGCTGACCGAAAACGCGTCCTCACTCGAGCGATCTTCGTGATCGAAACTGGGTTCGATCCGCTCCTGCCGTCCGGCCATGCGCAGCCTTCCATCCTGATGACGGGCGGCTAGAAGCGACGGATATGGCGCCCCCTCATCCCCCGTATTGTCCTCATCCATCGTCGAAAGCGACTGCGCCTTCGACCCTGCGCCCGCCTGACTTCGCTGGCGCCGCTGCAACCAGGCGGCCTGTCCCCACAGGCTTTGCGACCCGATCCCATTCCGCGACCGCGACAGGCGACGCAAAGTCGTGCCACCGCCGCCATCTGCCCATGACCTCGCCCCGACGCATCGCCTCGTTGCGAAAGTTCGAAAGCGCTGTGGGCGGGAATCGGCAGCCTCCTAATCAACCGTAAATGCGGCGATTTAACGGGCCTTTAAGCAAGGAACGCGCGCGCCGCCAGCGCTTTTTGCGACGCGCCGTCACCGATCGGCGCCTCTTTTCCTGATGCCCAGAGCGCTAAATCGGCGCTTGACGACGTTCAACTTCGAGAAAAGGCATCCTATTCATGCTGATCGATCTGTCTGGAAAGACCGCGCTGATCACCGGCTCGACGGGGGGCATCGGGCTTGCCGCCGCCACCGGACTGGCCCGGGCCGGCGCACGCGTGGTCATCAACGGCCGCGACGCCGACCGGGTCGAGACCGCCATTCGCCATGTCCTCGACGCGGTCGCCCGCTCCGACGTCTCCGGCGTCGCCACGGATCTCGCTTCGGCCGAGGGTTGCGAAAAGCTGATCCAGGCCGTCCCCGACCCGGATATTCTGGTCAACAATGTCGGCATTTTCGGCCCGAAACCGTTCTTCGACATCGACGACGCGACCTGGGACCGGTTCTTCCAATTGAACGTCATGTCCGGCGTTCGGCTGGCGCGCGCCTATATGCAGAGGATGATGGATCGCGGCTGGGGCCGCGTCGTCTTCCTGTCCTCGGAATCGGCGTTGAATATCCCTGCCGACATGATCCATTACGGCTTTACCAAGACCGCCGTCCTGTCGATCTCACGTGGTCTCGCCAAAGTGGCGGCCGGGAGTGGCGTGACGGTGAATTCCGTTTTACCGGGCCCGACCATGTCGGAAGGCGTCCAGGAGATGCTGAAGGACATGGCTGAGGAGCAAGGTGTCTCGATCGAAGAGGCCGGCGAAATGTTCGTCAAGGCCGAACGGCCGAGTTCGGTGCTGCAGCGTCCGGCGACCGTCGAGGAGGTCGCCAATATGATCGTTTATGCCTGCTCGAAGGAGGCGTCGGCGACCAGCGGCGCCGCGCTGCGCGTCGATGGCGGCGTGGTCGATTCGATCGTGCCCTGACGCCATGCCCGATGCGCCGGTTCAAAGAGTTGGAGCGTCCTTTCTGCGTCCGGTAGGATGCAGTGCGCTCGAAGGGCCAAAAGACAAAAAGCCGAGGCTCATGACCTCGGCTTTTCGATCTTTCGAATGTTGCCGTCCACGCCGCTCGAAAGAGCGGAGCGGCCGCTGATCACCACAGATCGAGCGAGAAGCGCTTTGAGATGCCGAGGGTGAAGGAATATTGGTTCTTGTCGCTGGCCTTGACGATCGGCGAGTCCTTGGCGCTGCCGACCAGCCGATCCCAGGAGGCATCGGCGTTGAGAAACCAGTCGGGGCGGAACTCGTAGCGCGCCGAGGCCGCGACCCCGACGCTCTTGAAGCCCCCCTTCGCATCATAGGTGGCGAAACGGCCGCCGCTGGCCGCTGATTCCGATGGGCTGACGGAGAAATAATCCTCCATGTAGCTCTTGGAGGCGAGGCTGGCGGTCGGGCCGAGCTTGAGCGTCAGCGTGTCGGTCGGCCGGGCGATGAGGTTCGCCCCCAAATCGCCGACAAACCCCTTCGCGCCGCCAAAGGCGTAACGCGCAGAGCCGTACACCTCGGCATATTGCCACGCGTAGGACGCCTTGATGCCGGCCTGATAGGTCGGATCGACATCATCGAGGCCGGACAGCTCCGGATGGTCGGACGCCTTGCGGGCGCCGACATAATCGAAGGACGGGCCGATCGAGAAGCCGAGGCCATCCGGGCCGCCGAAGGAGCCGATGCCCGGCAGGTTGAGATACTCAACCGACAAGATCACCCCAGGACGAATCTTATAGTTGTCGGACCCAAGATATTCCGGATCGATGATCCCCTTGATGCCGAGCTCGAACACGAAGTCAGCGCCGGCATAGTCCACGGTCGCGGGCTGCGGTGCAGCCGGCGCCGACTCATAGGGAGCAACGACGTCAGCTGCGTTTGCCAAGGTGGTCGAACCAAGAATCGCGGCAACAACTGCCGAGGCAAAGCGCAAAGCCATATTCTGATACTCCAGCCTTCTTGCACGTCTCGTTCTGAACGCTTCGGGCCATCGTCGGCCGATGAACCCGTCGGGCGTGCTTTCAAAACGAGAGATGCCCCGATCGCAAGGTTGAGCGCAATTCACACAGGGCGCAAAAACGCACCTAGCGTAATCTTCGAAATCAAGGCGTTGCAGGCAAAGCACAGATTGGCGGCGGCGGGCGATCGTAACGGCCCACAACCCTTCCCAAGACTAAAGAAAAACGGAACCAGAATGCCGAAACGGAAGAAGGGCGCGGCGATCCCCCGATTGCCGCACCCTTCCGCATGTCCCCCGCGCCTCTTTCGAGGCTCGGTCATCCCCACACCGCAGAATCGGCCTATCGCATGATCGTGACCAAAAATCGATCAGTTCTCGCGAGCTCGTACCTTTTCCCGTGTCCCCTATTTTTTCAAGTTAGAAAGAATGTCTTAAGATGCCGTTAACGACAGGTGGATCTCGAGGCTGTCGATCAGGATCAACCCGCCTTTGCGTCAATTGGGTATTGCCCGAAGAAAAACTCAGCGCCCCTCGCCGAGTGCCGCCAGCACGCGAGCCCATGATCGCTGACCCTGATGGAAGGACGTCATTTCGTACTTCTCGTTCGGTGAATGAATCGCGTCGTCGCCGAGGCCAAAGCCAATCAGCAGCGATTCCATGCCGAGACGCCTCTTGAACTCGCCGACCACCGGGATCGAACCGCCCATGCCGATCATCACCGCCGGCTTCGGCCATTCGTCGGAAAGCGCCTGGCGGGCCTTTTGCAACACCGGCGAATCGAACGGCAGCTGGATCGCCCCCGAACCGCCATGGGGATGGAATTCGGCTTCACAGTCCTCCGGCAGACGCGCCTCGACGAACTGGCGGAACGCCGCGCGGACCGCCTCCGGGTCCTGCGCGAAGACCAGCCGGAAGGAGACCTTCGCCGTCGCCTCGGCGGCGATCACGGTCTTGAACCCCTTGCCGGTATAACCGCCGGAAATGCCATTGACCTCGGCGGTCGGCCGCGACCAGGTCTGCTCCAGAACGGAACGCCCCTTCTCGCCCGCGGGCACCTTCAGCCCCACGCCTCCAAGGAACGATTCTTCAGAAAAATCGAGGCCTTGCCAGCTTGCCTTCACCTCATCCGGCAGCTCCGCAACGCCGTCGTAGAAGCCGGGCAGCGTCACCCGTCCATCGTCGTCATGGAGCTCGGCGAGGATCTGCGCGAGGACATGGATGGGATTGCGCGCCGCGCCGCCATAATAGCCCGAATGCAGATCGCGGTTCGCGGCGCGGATGATGACCTCCTCGCCGACGAGGCCGCGCAGGCCGGTCGCGATCGCCGGCGTCTCGCGGTTCCACATATTGGTGTCGCAGACCAGGGCGAGATCGGCCGCAAGTTCCGCGCGATTGGCGTCGAGGAACGGATTGAGCGAGGGCGAGCCCGACTCCTCCTCGCCTTCCAGGAAAATCGTCACCTTGCAGGGCAAGCCGCCGGTCTCAGCCTTGAAGGCCCGGCAGGCCTCGATGAAGGTCATCAGCTGGCCCTTGTCGTCGGCCGAGCCGCGCGCAACGATCCGCTGGCTGCCGTCCGGCATGGTCTGCACCACCGGTTCGAACGGCCCGGACTTCCACTCGTCAAGCGGATCGACGGGCTGCACGTCGTAATGGCCGTAGAACAGGACATGCGGTGCGCCCTTAGGGCCGTCATGGTGGGCCACGACCATCGGGTGGCCGGGCGTGTCATGCACCGCAGCATCGAAGCCGATCGCCGCCAGGTCCCCGGCGAGGAAATCGGCCGCTTGCCGGCACGCGTCGGCATAGGCCGGATCGGTCGAGATCGACGGGATTCGCAAGAGCTCCGACAAGCGCTCGACGGATCGGTCGAGGTTGAGATCGAGGCAGGACAGGACGCTGTCGAGATTGGCCATGATGAGATCCTTTGCCTGGCAAGATGGCATCTAAGACCGCGTGGTACCGGCAGACGGCCGGTCTTCGCAAGCGTCATCGGCCGCTCGGATCACAGATGCGTCTTTGCGCGCAGAACCGATCCGGCTATGGTCGCGGCCGTAAGCCCTGCGTCATCGCAAGCGGCTCCTTCAATCTTCTCAGTATCAATCCGGAACACTCCCCATGAAATACCGTTCGCTCGGCCGCACCGGCCTTTCCATCAGCGAAATCTGCCTCGGCACGATGACCTGGGGCTCGCAAAATTCCGAGGCCGAGGGCCACGCCCAGATGGATCTCGCGGTCGAGATGGGCGTCAACGTCTTCGACGTCGCCGAGATGTATCCGACCACCCCGCTTTTGGCGGAAACCGTCGGCCGCACCGAGGAAATCATCGGCACTTGGTTCGCCAAGACCGGACGGCGTGACGACATCACCCTCGCCTCGAAAATCACCGGCGCCGGCAACGAGAAGGTTCGCGGTGGCGAGCCGATCACCGCTGATTCGGTGCGCCGCGCCCTCGACGGCAGCCTCAAGCGACTGCAGACTGACCGGATCGACCTGTACCAGTTGCACTGGCCGAACCGCGGCTCTTACCACTTCCGGCAGAACTGGGGCTTTGATCCGAGCGGCCAGCAGCCCGATGCGGTCAAGGCCAATATCGAAGAGGTGCTGCACGAGCTCGGCGAGCAGGTGAAGGCCGGCAAGATCCGCCATGTCGGCCTTTCCAACGAGTCCGCCTGGGGCGTCATGCAGTTCGCGTCGATCGCCGAGCGCGACGGAACACCCCGCATTGCCTCGATCCAGAACGAATATTCGCTGATGCACCGGATCTTCGATCTCGATCTCGCCGAGACAGCGCTGAACGAACAGGTCGGCCTGCTCGCCTACACGCCGCTCGCGGCCGGACTGTTGACTGGGAAATACACCGCCGGCGCCATTCCGCCCGGCACCCGCGGCGCGATCAACAAGGGGCTCGGCGGCCGCCACACCGAATACGCCGTCCGCGTCGCCGACGAATATTGCGAGGTCGCGCGTCGCCATGGGCTTGATCCGGCGCAGATGGCGATCGCCTTCTGCCTGACGCGGCCATTCATGACCTCGGTGATCATCGGCGCCACCAATCTCGAGCAGCTGAAGACGGACATCGCCGCCGCCGAGGTGACGCTGTCCGACGAGGTGATGAGCGCTATCGCCGCCGTCTATCGGCGTCATCCGCTGCCGCTTTGACGCGATCTCTCGTTAGGTCACAAGTCGGCTGGACCGGCGGATCGGCCAATGATCTAATCCGGTCCGGCGTTCTGGCGAGAATCACTCGGGATTGTCGCCAAAACGTTGAAACTTGATCGCGGGCGGGGCGTCACGTGCCCCGCCAGCACTTCGCCCGCCGGTCCCGACGGATGCGACCGAAACGGCCTCACAGACCCTCTCGCCGCAGCCAGATCCCGCACCGTTTCACACTCGCTCGGCCGTTCGCCGACCTTCTGGCCCGCTCCATGACCGACGAACCGACTTCGTTACCGTCCGCAACCTCGCCGGCCCCGCAGATGCCAGAAGAGACAGAGACGGAGGATCGCTTCGCCGCGTTCCGCAACAGGCGGTTCCTGCGCTACTGGCTGTCGCGTTTCGCCGCGACCTTCGCCACGCAAATCGTCATCGTCTCGGTCGGCTGGCAGATCTACGACATCACCCGCGACCCTTGGGATCTCGGGCTGATCGGTCTATGTCAATTCGCCCCGGCACTTTTCTTGGTGCTGGTCACCGGGGCTGCAGCCGATCGTTTCTCCCGCCGCCGGATCATGGGGCTTGCGGTCTTCGCCGAGGGTCTCGGAACGCTGGTCCTGCTCCTGCTCACCCATCGCGGCCTTGCCGCGCCCTGGCCGATTTTTCAGATCCTCATTCTGTTCGGCATTGCGCGCGCCTTTTTTGGGCCGGCGTCGCAGTCGCTGGTGGTCAATCTCGTCACCAGAGAGGAGCTGCCGAATGCCATCGCCTGGAACTCGTCCTCCTGGCAGATCGCCGCCATCGTCGGCCCGGTAGTCGGTGGTTTGCTTTACGGCGTGTCGCCGATGGCGGCCTACGGCGTTGGAGCCGTCCTCTTCATGGCGGCCGGCGGCCTCGTCACGGCGATTGAGGCACCAGCCCAACGCCGCTTCAGCGAGCCGACCAGCGTCGAGACGCTCGTCGCCGGCTTCCGCTTCATCTGGCATGAAAAGATTGTCCTCGGCGCGATCTCGTTGGATCTCTTTGCGGTGCTGCTCGGCGGCGCGGTGGCGCTGATGCCGGTTTATGCCCGCGATATTCTCGATGCCGGCCCCTTTGCTCTCGGCCTTTTGAGGGCCGCGCCCGGCATTGGAGCCCTGCCGATGGCGCTGTTTCTCGCCGCCCATCCGATCCGCAACCATGCCGGGGCGATCATGTTCATCTTCGTCGGGTTGTTCGGGGCGTTCACGATGGTGTTCGGCCTGTCCACCTCGATCTGGGTGTCCGTGCCGGCGCTGATGCTGATGGGCGCCTCCGACATGATCAGCGTCTATGTGCGCGAGACCTTGATGCAGCTTTGGACGCCGGACGACGTGCGGGGCCGGGTCAATGCGGTCAACATGGTGTTCATCGGCGCGTCAAACGAACTCGGCGAGTTTCGTGCCGGCGGCATGGCCCGGCTGATCGGCGCGGTGCCGGCCGTGGTGCTTGGCGGTGCGGCGACGATCGGCGTCGCGCTGGCCTGGTCGCGGATGTTCCCCGAACTGCGCCGGGCCCAGCATCTGCGTGGCCGGCACTAATCACGGCGAAGGCTCAGCCCCCCTCCTGTTGAAGCGAGCGCAATACCTTCGTCATCCGGCAAGCTCCCGCCCTTGGCGCGGCTCACCCGGGATAGATCCATTGCTCGGGAACGCGCGCTTCGAAGCGCTCATTGGCCGCGATCACGCCGGGTTTTTCCACCCAGGCGACGAGGCCGCGGCGGTGCTTGGCCGCCTTGACGAAGCCAAGCTCGACATCGGTGCCGCCGCCGGCCTGATCTGCGATCGCGCGGCCGGCATAACGGCACGGGTTGTTATGGCCGTCGATCTTCAGCGTCACGCCGTTTTCGAAAAAGAGCAGCGTGCGGGGCGGCAGGAACGACAGCTGCGGAATGCCGTCGACCAGAAGATTGCCGCCGATCCATTCGGGGCGGATCTCTGCGATCCCAAGCTCCGCCGCGACCGCCGCCAGCTCATCGGGCGCAAGCAGCGAGAGCTGGCGCTCGTTGCGCATCTCCGTGTCGCGCTCGTACCAGGGCTCGCGCCCGCCGCTGCGCCGGGTCATCCCGCCGTGGCGATCGCCGGCGATCCCGCCAAAGCCGAGCTCCAGTGTTTCGACGGCGGTCGTCTCGAAGCCATCCGCAAGGGTGCGGTAAAGGCCGAGCACCCGTCCTTCGATTCGCGTCCCGCGAACAACCTGCGGCGACGAAAAGATCGGCAGCTCCGTCTGGCGCATGGTCTTCCCTTCGATCGGTTGGTGATTGCAGCTTAAATTGTCGCCGATTTCCGGATTTACGACAAGCGAACTCCCCTTCGGGCATCAGTGCTCGCCGTCGTTGGCGGCTTGGCGCTCATTCTGAAGCTTGCCGGTGTCGAAGGTGACGATGCGATAGATGTAGAAGACGACGATCGCGACGATCACCGCATTCGACACGGGGCCGACATAGCCCTCGACCACCTCATATTGCTGGCCGAGCAGAAATCCGAGCATGGCCAGAAATGCGGTCCAGATCGCGCCGCCGATCGCCGAATAGACCAGAAACCGCCCCATCGGCATATGGGCGATGCCGGCCGGCACCGAAATCAGCGTGCGCACGGTCGGCACCAGGCGGCCGATGAGCACGGCAAAGGCGCCCTTATCGCGAAACCACTGATCCGCCTTCGTCACGTCCGACGGCGCCAGCGTCAGCCAGCGTCCGTAGCGCGCGGCCAGCCGCTTCATCCGCCGTTCGCCGAGATAGCGGCCGGCATAGTACCAGGGGATGACACCGAGCAGCGAGCCGATGGTGCCAGAGGCGATCACCGCGACAATCGACATGTCGCCTCGCGTCGACTGATAGCCGGCGAGCGGCATGATCAGCTCCGAGGGGATCGGCGGAAAAATGTTTTCCAAGAACATCAACAGGCCGATACCGAACACGCCGAACGTCTCCATGACCATGCGGACGAATGCGTCCATGACCTCTGCGCTCCCGCTTGCCCGGTGCTCGCTTGCCCGGTGCTTGCCTGCCTGGTGCTCGCATGCCGAACGAAGCGTGCGAGCCTTCGGCCAAAGGTCGCGGGCGGCCCGATCGTTCCAATGGAACGGGATCACCGCGCGGTCACGCGCCCTTCGTCGACTCGATCTGCAGCCGCCCGCCCGCCGCATGGAGTGCATCGGGCGTGTCGACATCGACGCTCGCGGCCGCGCCGATCTCGACCTCGATCAACGCCTCGGGATGGGCAGCGATGATCCGCGCCGCACCGACATCACCGGACAATGCGGCGATCGCGGCGGCAAACGCCGTCGAAAGAATCACCGGATTGCGACGCTCGCCGCGATCGGCTGCGGCGACGATCGCTCCTTTGCCTTCGCCGGTGAAGGCGGCAATCAAGCGATCGAGATCCGGCGCGCTGAGCAAGGGTTGGTCGGCCAGCATGACGAGCACGCCGTCGGCGTCGTGCGAAGCCAGAAATCCCGCCTTCAGCGACGTCGAAAGACCGGCGGCGAAGTCGGGGTTGTCGACGATCTCGACGTCGAGCCCCGCCAGCGCCGCGACAATCTCGTCGCGCATATGTCCGACGACGACACGCACGCCCTCGGCGTTCTTCGCCGCCAGCGCGGTTTCGACCGAGCGGCGGATCAGCGGCTGTCCGTCAAAGGTCGCCAGCAGCTTGTTCGGCCCGCCCATGCGGCTCGAACGGCCGGCCGCCAGCACGATGATCTCGACGCTCGGCTCTTCTGGCCGCGCGTCCCCCTCCTCCGCCTCGCGCGGGCGCGGGCGCGAGGCGATCTCCATCAGCAGCCCCCCGACCCCCATCTTGCGGATCGCCTCGCTCGAGACCTCAAGGCCGGCCAAGAGACGATCGAGCACCCAGTCGAAGCCGTTCTCCTTCGGACTGCGGGCGCAGCCCGGCGCGCCAAGCACCGGGCGACCGTCAAGCCGACCGATGAGCAGGAGATTGCCGGGATCGACCGGCATTCCCAGATGATCGACCGTACCGCCTGCCTTCCGGATCGCCGCCGGAACGACATCGTCCGCATCGATCACGGCAGAGGCGCCGAAGACCAGGACGAGATCAGCCTCGGCGGCCTCGGAAAGGCTCGCCGCCAGCGCTAAGGTGTCATGGGGACAGCGCATCTCCGAAACGATCCGAGACCCCGCGGACGCCAGGCGCGCGTCGCTGACACGGCGGGTCTTGTCGAGCATTTTCGGCTGGGTGCCGGCAAGCGTCGTCTGGATCAACGCCACCCGCCGCGCCTGGAACGGCGCGAGCCGCATCGCCACTGTCTCATTGAGGATTGCAATCGCAGCAGCCACCGACGATCCCGCCACCGCAAGCGGAATGATCTTCACCGTCGCGACCATGCGGCCACGGGCGACGGGCGCAAATTCTGCAAGGGTGGCGAGCGTGATCGCCGGATCGACGGCATTTACCCGATCGATCGTCTCGCGGTGAGGCAGAAGCAGTCCCGGCGCGTCGGCAAACAGGTTCACGCGTCCTGTCGCCGCCTCGGATGCGGTGAGATGCGAGGTCTTGAGCGCCGCGCCGATCAGGGCGGCCGCTTCATCCTCGGTCAGGTCTTCGTCATCCAGCCGCGCGGCCACCACCTCTTCGATGCCAGCGCGGCTCAATGCGGCGACATCGTCTTTCGACAAGCGCGTTCCCTTGGCGATCCGGCCATGCGCAACGGTTTGAGAATGGGCGAGCAGCGCCCCTTCCGCCTCGCTGGCGGGAACCGGGCCAAACTTCATGCCGCCTCGGTCTCGCCGCGCCGCTCGGCGAACATCTTGCGCTTGCGGAAGGCTTCGATGACGGAGGCGAGAATGGCAACGGCGATCTCACCCGGATTCGCCGCCCCGATATCGGCCCCGATCGGCGCCTCGATACGCGCGATCGCGGCGGGGGAAAGGCCCGCCTCGGTCAGGCGCTCGACCCGCTTGGCGTGGGTCTTCCGGCTGCCGAGCGCGCCGACATAGAAGCACCCGGTCTTCAGCGCCGCGATCAGCGGAAAATCGTCGATCTTCGGATCGTGGGTGATGACGCAGACCGCCGTGTAGGGATCGAATGGCCGCTCCTTCAGAACGTCCTCAGGCCATGTAGCGTGCAGGGCGACGTTCGGAAAACGCTCGGCGCTGGCGAAGGCCGTTCGCGGATCGATGATTTCGATGTCGAAGCCGGCGATCTTGGCCATCGGCGCCAGCGCCTGGCTGATATGGACGGCCCCGATGGCGACGATCCGCGCCGGCGGCAGGTGCACATTGAGAAACACCTCGCCATCGTCGGTTTCAACGATGCCCGACTTGCCGCTGCGGATGGTCTTTTCGATCGCCTCGGACAGCGGGTCGGCCGTGATCTCGGCCTCGCGCACCAAACGCTGCGTTCCCGACGCGATCTTTGTTACCACCACGGCGGCGCGGCGCTGAGCGCGCTCGCCATTCAAGGCTTCAAGAAGAGCCCGGTCCATCAGTTCACCTTCTCGACATAGACCCGGATCCGGCCGCCGCAGGACAGACCCACCCGCCAGGCCGTTTCGTCGGCGACGCCGAATTCGAGCATCTTGGCCACGCCGGCATCGATGACATCGAGCGCCTCGGAGACGACCGCGCCCTCGACGCAGCCGCCAGAGACCGACCCCTCAAAATTGCCATCAGCGTCGATGACGAGATGGCTGCCGGTCGGCCGCGGCGCCGATCCCCAGGTCTCGACCACGGTCGCGAGAGCAATCGCGCGGCCCTCCCCCGCCCAGCGTTCCGCCGTCGTCAAGACGTCGAGATTTTGCACATTCGGTTCGGCCATCGTCCTGTCCTCAAATTGCTGGCGCTCGAAATCCGACCTTTCGAAAGGGGCTCGATCAGGCGCTCTCTTGCCGATCCGAACGGATGCTCCGATCACAGTGGGAGGCGCAATCGGCTCGGCCGACGCAGATCAAATCGCCAGCGCCCGTCGCCAGCCTCAAATTTCAATCGCCATCGATATGTCGCGCCTCGGCTGGCCCTCGGCAAGGGCTCAGGCCGCGACGTCCAGACGGTCCTCGCGCAGCCACAGTCTGGGATCGGTCTCGGCTGCCCGCCGGCTGTCCGACAGCGCATCGCAGAGCGCCCGCATCGCGTCGAGCGAATGGACCGAGCGAAACTCGTCGACATGCGGCAGCATCGCCCGCACGCCGCGCGCCTTGGCGGAAAACCCGTCATAGCGCAGCAGCGGATTGAGCCAGATCAGCCGGCGGCAGGACTTGTGCAGCCGTTCCATCTGCCGCTCCAGATCCTCGACGCTGTCGCGCTCCAGCCCGTCGGTGATCAGGATGGCGATCGCGCCCTGCCCCAGCACCCGCCGCGACCAGTCGCGGTTGAAGCTTTGCAGCGCCTCGGCGATGCGGGTGCCGCCCGACCAGTCCTTGACCGCACCGGCGCATTCCTCCAGCGCCTCGTCGGGATCCTTGCGGCGCATCTGCCGGGTGACGTTGGTGAGCCGCGTGCCGAAAAGAAAGGTATGAACCCGCCGCCGCTCACCGGTCAGCGCATGCAGGAAGTGGAGAAAAATCCGCGTATACTGACTCATCGACCCGGAGATGTCGGCGATGACGACGACCGGCGGATGGCGACTGCGCAGCGACGAAAATTTCGGCAGGACGAGATCCCCGCCGGTGCGCATCGAGGCCCGCATGGTGGCGCGCGCGTCGATCTTCGCCCCGCGTGGATCCGGCCGAAAACGCCGGGTCTTCACCGCATCGTCCGGCAGCCGCAGCGCAGCGATGGCACGCTTGGCCTCGGCGAGCTCCGCAACCGACATCTGGGCGAAATCCTTGCGCCGAAGCACCTCATCGCCGGAAACGGTGAGGCTCGCATCGATCTCGACCACCGGCCGATCCTGCCTGGTCGTACGCTTTTCCGCGCCCTCGAACAGACCTTCGGCAGCGCGATCCTCGCCGGCACGTTTCTTCTCCGGCTCACTCTCGCGTGGCGGCGCGGTCGGAGAAAACATTGCGATCATCTTTTCGATCAGCTCGCGCGAGCGCCAGAACAGCCGAAAAGCTTCGGCGAAGACCGCCTCGTCCTCGCGGCGCGACACCAGCGTGGCATGAAGCGTCCAGTAGAAATCGTCGCGCGAGGACAGCCCCGCCGCCTTCACCGCCTCGATCGCATCGAGGGTTGCGGCCGGGCCGATCTTCAAGCCCGCCCGGCGCAGCGCCCGCGCGAAATAGGCGATGTTGTCGGCAAGCCGGCCGTCTGGGTCGGCGCGGGTCGAGCCGGCCCGTTCGCCAGAGACTCTTGGCTCAGCTGGCGGTGTTGAGTTCACGCTTGACCTCGTCGAGGATCTTGCGGCTCTCGCCGGTCTCCAGACGTTGGATGTCGTCCTGATATTTCAGCAAGACGCCGAGCGTGTCGGAGATATGGGCCGGATCGAGCGCGACGGCGTTCAACTCGGTCAAGGCATTCGCCCAGTCGATGGTCTCGGCGACCCCCGGGGCCTTGAACAGATCAATCTGCCGGAGTTTCTGGACGAAGGCGACGAGTTCGGCGGCAAGATCTTCGTTGGCACGCGGTGCCTTGCGCCGGACGATTTTCAATTCGCGCTCGGCCGCCGGATAGTCGACCCAGTGATAGAGGCAGCGGCGCTTCAACGCGTCGTGGATCTCGCGCGTCCGATTGGTGGTGATAATGACGATCGGCGGCTCCTCGGCACGGATCGTGCCAAGCTCCGGGATCGTCACCTGATTGTCGGAGAGAATTTCCAGCAGGAACGCCTCGAAGGCCTCGTCGGTGCGGTCGAGTTCGTCGATCAGAAGCACCGGCGCCCGGCCCGGCGCCGCCTCCAGCGCCTGCAGGATCGGCCGGCGGATCAAAAAGCGCTCGGAAAAGATTTCCGATCGCATGGCGTCGCGCGCCGTGTCGCCGCTCGCTTCGGCGAGGCGGATCTCGATCATCTGCGCGGCGTAGTTCCACTCATAGAGCGCTGAAGAAACATCGAGCCCTTCGTAGCACTGCAGGCGGATCAGCGGTCGGTCGAGGGCGGTGGCGAGCACCTTGGCGATTTCGGTCTTGCCGACCCCGGCCTCGCCTTCGAGAAACAGCGGGCGGCCCATCGTCAAGGCCAGAAACAGCACCGTGGCGAGCGGCCGATCGGCCAGATAGTCGGCCCGATCCAGCATCGCCGCCGTCTCGTCGATCGAGGCGGGAAAATTCGTCACAATCGTCCTTTCCGTGCTGGGACTTATCCGCAACGTCCGGTATTTAAGTCTTGAGGCCGCGAAATCCACGATTGGCGTAGAGGAGCGGCTCGGTCGCCGGGCCCATCGTGATTGCCGCGACTTCGCCGATCATCACCTTGTGAGTGGCGATGACGCGGGCCTCGATCAGCCGACATTCGAAACTGACCAACGCCGTCTCCAGCAGTGGCGCGCCGGTTGCGCCGCGCCTCCAGCGACCATGGGCGAACCGCTCATCCTGCGACAGCTTCCCCTCGCCGGCGAAGGCTCGGGCCAGCGGCTGATCAGCCTCGGCCAGAACGTTGATCGCAAAGACGGCGTTTTCCTCGAACCAGCTGTTGTCGGGGCTCGACAGGTTCAGGCAAACGAGCAGAGTCGCCGGATCATCCGAAACCGAACAGGCCGAAGACACGGTCACGCCGCGCCGCCCCGATTGGCCATCCGTCGTCACCACGAGAACCGATGCGGCAAAGCGTGTCATGGCTTCGCGAAACGCGCCGGGATCTGTCTGCATCGTAGTCAGCAACCGTTCATCCTCGTCCATTACCCAACGTGATATCAACAAATTCGCGGACCGCGGCCCGAACATCCCCCAAAGTCCCTGGCCAGAATCGCGAAGTCGCCCGTCGCCAAACTGCCACGGCGCGCCGGCGATTTCCAATCGGCGGTGAACCGGCTATGACGACGCCATGCGCCGTCTCGCTTTCGTTGCCGCCATCATTCTCGCCGCCGTCCCCGCCATCGCCCAAAATCGTGGCGGGACGGTGAGAATCGGCGTCATCGCACCGCGAAGTGGAGCGCAAGCCATTCTCGGCAAGCAGGTGATCGACGGGGCCAAGGCCGCCCTGGCGACAAAGGCGGGCGCGGCGACGATCGTCGAAGCCGACACCCAATGCTCGGCCAAGGGCGGTGAGGCCGCCGCGCGCGAACTCGTCAAAGCGAAGGCGACGATTGCGCTCGGCTTTCTCTGCACCCCCGCGATCGAAGCCGCGCTGCCGGTGTTGAAGCAAGCCGGTATCGTCACGCTCGATGTCGGTGTGAGGGCCAACCGGCTGACCGACAAGAAAGTCCGGACCGGCGATCTCATCTATCGCCTTGCGCCGCGCTCGGGCGCGGCGGCCGCCGCGATTACGCGCTTCATCGAGGCGCGCTGGGCTGATCAGCCCTTCGGCCTCATCGACGACGGGTCGATCGCCTCGCGCGGCCTGTCGGACTCCGTGCGCCGCCGCCTCGGCGACGACGGGCTGAAGCCGCAGACCGTCGACAATTATCGCCCGGCCGAGGAAAAACAGTTCGGTCTGGCGCGCCGCCTGCAGCGCACCGGCGTCACCCGTTTCTTCATCGCCGGCGACCGGCCGGACATCGCGATCATCGCCCGGGACGCCAAGGCGCTCGGCCTCGACCTGACGATTCTCGGCGACGAGAATCTCTTCGACGAGGCCAGCGTCGACACGCCGCTCCCGGCCGGGATCATCGCGATCGGCCCGAAGACCAGCTTCCCAGAGCTGGCGCCGAAGGGCACCGACCTGTCCGTCCCCGGCTCTCTGCCGCCGCAGGGTTATTTCGGCACCGCCTATGCCGCGATGGAGGTCGCCCTCGAAGCGAGCGCAAAAGCCGGCGCCAGCAAGCGATCGATCCTCACCATCCTCGCCTCGCAGCCCTTCGACACCGGCCTCGGCGCTATCCGTTTCGACGGCAAAGGGGACAGCGATCTCGACCTCTTCCGCGTCTTCGAATGGCAGGGCGAAAAATTCGTCGAAGAGACCGGAGGCTGAGGCGTTGATGGCCTGGCGCCCCGGCCCACGCAATCGGATTACCGACGTTGCCGGCGTCACCGTTGGCAATGCCGGCGATTCGAAATTGAAGAGCGGGAGCACCGTGCTCCTGCTCGATGAGGCCGCGCCCGCCTCCGTCGCGGTTCTCGGCGGCGCCCCCGGGACACGGGAAAGCGATCTTTTATCGCCGGAAAACACCGTCGCCGGCATCGATGCCCTGGTCCTGTCCGGCGGGTCGGCCTTCGGGCTCGACGCGGCGGCCGGCGTGATGGCCTGGCTTGCCGAGCGTGGCCGCGGCTTTGCCGTCGGCGCCGTGCGGGTGCCGATCGTGCCGGCGGCGATCCTGTTCGATCTCGCCAATGGCGGCGACAAGAGCTGGGGCCGCTATCCGCCCTATCGCGACTTCGGCTTTGCGGCGGCAAATGCGGCGGCGGCTGATTTCGACCTCGGCAGTACCGGTGCCGGCCTCGGCTGCACCACCGCGACGCTGAAAGGCGGGCTCGGCTCCGCCTCGGTCCGCCTGGCGAACGGCGTGACGGTCGGCGCGCTGGTCGCGGTCAATGCCGTCGGTTCGGTCACGCTTGGCAGCAAGCGGCATTTCCGGGCCGCGGCCTTCGAGATGGAGGGCGAATTCGGCGGCCTGGGCCTGCCAGCCCCGCTGCCGCCGGATGCCGGCCTGCCACGGACCAAATTCGACGCCAAACCCGGCGCAAACACCACCATCGGCATCATCGCCACCGACGCGGTTCTCGACAAGGCGGCGGCAAAGCGTCTGGCGATTGCCGGCCACGACGGGTTTGCCCGCGCGATCTGGCCTTGCCACACCGACTTTGACGGTGATCTCGTCTTCGCCGTCGCGACGGGGCGCTCGGGCGTCCAATTCGACCCACGCGGCGGTGGTTCGCTCGAGCTTGGCGCCGCCGCCGCGGCGGTGATGGCTCGCGCGATCGCCCGGGGCGTCTTTGCCGCCACCGCCGCCGAGGGCGACCTCGTGCCCGCCTGGCAGAGCCTGCCCGCCTGATCGCACCCCATCAGGTGCCGCCGATCAGCGCGAAGATCGCAAGCACGATGATCCCGGCACCCGCCAGTTCCAGGCGGGTGATCCGCTCGCGAAACCACAGCAGCGACGAGGCCAGGGTGAAGATCAGCTCGATCTGGCCGAGCGCACGCACATAGGCGACGTTCTGCAGCGTCATCGCGGTGAACCAGCCAGCGGAAGCGCTCGCTCCCGAAAGCCCGACCAACAGACCCGGCCTCCAGCCATTCGCCACTCGCCGCAATTCGGACCGGTCGCGGATCGCCATCCAGAGGAGCATCACGATGGATTGGATCGCCAGTGTCAGCACCAGCACCACCGCCGCCCGCAGCGCGGCCTCACCGGAGCCAAGCGCCAGGGCGGCGGCACGAAAGCAGACGGCCGAGATGCCGAACAGCGCGCCCGAGCCGACGCCGATCAGCGCCGCGCGCGAGGCAAGGCCCCGGACGATGTCGCGCGAACCGGCATTGCCGACCGAAATCAAGATGACGCCGACGACCCCCGCCGCCACCGCAAGAAGGCCCAGCGGCGAAACCGTGTCCCCGAGGATCAGGAATCCGAACAACGCGGCTTGGACCGGCTCGGTCTTCGAATAGGCGGTGCCGACCATGAAATTGCGCAGGCCGAAGAGATAGACGAGCAGGAATGTCGCCCCGATCTGGGCGAGACCGCCCGACGCAGCGGCCAGAACGACCCAGCCGTTCGGCAGCGGGACCGGCCCCGTCGACAGCTGAACGACAACGACCAGATAAACCAGCGCGAACGGAAGCCCGAAGCCGAACCGCACGAAGGTCGCCCCGGTCGTTCGCATTTGCCGCTTGAGCCGTTTCTGGAGACCCGATCGCAGATTCTGGAAGAACGCTGCGGCGATCGTGATCGGGATCCAGAGCGGCATGAGGCGAATCGTCCTGTTTTTGGCAAGCCCCGCACTCTAATATGGACAGACACTTCGCCAACAACAGACGTTTCCAAGGACAGGCGCCGCCCCCGATGTCGACAAGTGCTCATCATCTTCAGAAGACGTCGGATGTGAATGCCGCCGATTTTGCGCATGTGCGGGACTGGGTCTTCGACCTCGACAACACGCTCTACCCACGCCACTGCAACCTGTTCGATCAGATCGACCAGCGGATGACGGCCTTCGTCGCCGAGTTCCTGTCATTGCCGAACGACAAAGCGCGGATCGTGCAGAAGGAATTTTATCAGCGCCACGGGACGACGCTGCGCGGTCTTATGACCGAGCACCAAGTCGACCCGGACGCCTTTCTCGAATATGTGCACGACATCGACTATTCCTGGATCGATCCGGATCCGGCTCTCGGCGAGACGATCGCCGCGCTGCCGGGCCGGAAGTTCATCTTCACCAATGGCGACCGCAATCACGCCGAGCGCGCGGCGCGGCAGCTCGGCATTCTCGATCACTTCGAGGATATTTTCGATCTCGTCGCCGCCGATCTCGTGCCGAAGCCGGCCGCGGAGACCTATGACAAGTTCTTCGGGCTGCACCGCGTCGACGCCGCCCATGCGGCGATGTTCGAGGATCTGTCACGCAATCTGACGGTGCCGAAACAGCGTGGAATGCGGACTGTTCTGGTGGTACCGCGCAATTTTGAGCAGACTTTCGGCGATGTGTGGGAACACGAAGATCGTGACGGCGCGCATATCGACTATGTCACCGATGATCTGACGACCTTTTTGCGCGCCATCCGCTGACCACCGCGAGAGCTCCGACCGCCAACCCTTAAGATCGACCATCGCAGCCAATATTCTCAGACATCCGATGTGGTAACACTCGGTCTGCATCAGGCTTGCAGGTCGGCTGAAGCATGATGCCGAGACGTTGCATGGCGTTTCGGATCCCATCATGCGGCTCAACGAAGACTGGCAGCGCAACGGCGATGCGGTTGAGCGCAGTCCGTTCTACGCCTCAGCTCAGCCGCCGAGAAGCGACCGGCCCGCTCGCACCAGCCCCATCTGTTTGTGACCGGCAACGGCCGGGGCACTGGAGATGGTGGTGTCATCCGAAATGCCGGCGCGGTTTTGACGCAGGATCGCCTGCATCTGCCCTTCACCGTCGATACCGCCGGCAAGGGCGCCGCGGCGATCCTCGCAGCTGCGGGCATCGCTGTCGGTGGCAATTTCGCGCGGCTCTTCGGCCTGCGCCACGGGCTCGGGCATATCGAGGTTCTGCTGCTTGCGCATCATCTCCGGATCGGGATCGAAATCTGGCATCGCGACGCTCTCTCAGTGGCTTGGCCCCCGGCTGAAGAACGGCCGGTGCATCTGCTGTGTTACGGAACCAACGAGTGCTCAGTCGAAGAGTTCCGGGAGCGCATCGACGACGCGGCGTGGATCACCATGCGAGAGACGAACAGAGCCCATCTCACCGACGCTTCGGACAGACCGCTTGTGCCCGCCCCGCCATAAAACATTTACAAAACTGCAATGTCGCCGTCAGGTGGCTGAGATGATTGTCGCTTATGTTCCTGTCCGATTGTGTCGGGGATCATGCGATGAAATTGGTCAGAAATCTCGCTGCCATGGCGCTCGGCATCGTTGCCGTCCTGACCGGCCTGGTTCTCGCCAACGCCCTCTACATCCACCTCAGCGGAAACATTCACACCGTCGAGGCCGGTCGTCTCTACCGCTCGGGCACGCTGTCGCCAGACAGCCTGCAGACCTTGATCCGCGAAAAAGGCATTCGCACGATCGTCAATCTGCGGGGTGACGAGGGCCAGGAATGGTGGAATCGGGAGCGCGACGTCGCCGCCAAGAACGGCGTCGACTTCCTGAGCTTCCATCTGTCGGCCAAGGATATCCCGACAATGCGCCGGATGAACGAAATCGCCTTCGTCCTGCGCAATGCGCCCGAGCCGATTCTTGTCCACTGCAACTCCGGTGCGGATCGATCCGGGCTCGTCTCGGCGCTGTTCGAATACGTCGTTTCCGGGAAATCTGCGGCGACCTCCGATCGCCAGCTTTCAATTCTTTACGGCCATTTTCCATGGCTCGGCAGCCGGACGGTGGCGATGGACGAAGCGTTTGCCGATTATGTCGCGGACCATCAAAAACACGGACGCGAACCAGTCCAGGTTCCGGGAGCGTCGTCACGGCGCAAGATCGCTGCAAATTGACTGACATCGGTCAACTGACGGCGCGACTTGCACCTGATCAGTCGACGCAGACCACCGGATAGACTGCGTCCTTCACCTTGGCGGTGGCGTCCGGCACGCTTTCAAGCGCAGCCTTCGGGTCGGCGGCTTCGAAGGCGATGTGGTGGTCGCGGAGGAAGGTCGAGACCGTGTCCGGCCGAATCGCGAAGTTGATCGACTGCGGGATATCCCCCGTCGCATCGGCGACGGCGACGGCGTCGAGCTTGGCCGTCACGACGCCGACCACCCGGCCGGCGAGATCAACCAACGGCCCGCCGGAATTGCCCGGCTGCACCGGCGCCGAGATCTGCAGATAGCGTGGATCGTTCATCAGCCCGAGCAGCGATGACACGTTGCCCCGGGTGACGTTCAGCGAGTCGGCCAAGATCGAGCGAAGCGGGAAGCCGAGGGCAAGGACGTCCTCGCCGAGACGCGGCTTGCCCACCGAGATAGTCAGCGGCTTGCCGAGTTCGGCCGCGACGTGGATCAGCGCCAGATCGTGCGCCTCATCGATCGTGACGTCCGACGCCATCATCTTGTTGCCGACTTCGACCTTCTTGCAGCCGCGCACCACATGGGCGTTGGTCAACAGCCACCCCTTGGCGATGACGAAGCCGGAGCCTGCCATGTCAAAGGCCGGGGTGCCAGGCTGGGGAGCAATCGCTTGCATGTTGTCATAGACGGGCGTCTGACCACGGCTGTCCGACGGCAATTCGAACAGGTTCGATGCGCGACCGCCTCGGCCCTTATCCGCCATCGCGTAGCGCGCCTCACCATCGGCCGCGTTGCGGCGGCGCGCCAGCATCGACGAGAACGGGTTTGGCCGTGCATCGGCGACCAGCGGCGCGGAAGGCTCGTTGACGAACGGTTCAAACAGGTTCGACGCAACGGTGACAAACGGCGCGAGCTTATCCTCATAGGCATCGGTGTATGAGACGGAGAAGCCGCGAAGATCGGCGCCCTGCGCCGAGAACCGCATGAAATAGTGGCGGCCAGCCTCCATGCCGGACACCGTGAACCAATCCTGCGCCTTCTGCGCGCCGAGCACCGAACGCTTGTTCGTCGCGTCGCTCAACACCGCATAGAGCCCGTCGAAGGTCTGGCCGGTATCGGCGATACGAACGGACTCGATTTCAACGCCGTTATCGTCGGAGCGCCAGAGATTGCCGACCTCGGTCGGGCCCATGTCGCGGACCGACCCCAGCGGCACCGCCAGCCGCTCGCCGGTGGCGCGATCGTCGACCATGGTCACCTGCAGGCCGCTCTGAGCGTCATCCGACATAGCGACGAGTTTCTGCAGCATCGGCTCGGTAATCACGCCATCGGCGTGCATGCCGTTGCGAGCCTGAAAGTCACGGATCGCCCGCAGCGTCGGCGCGGCAATCATTCCGGAAAACGGGCCGGCATAATCACCCGTCCAAGCCAAGCGGATCTGTAGACCGCGGCGGAAGGAGAGATCGGTTTCCGTATTGTAAGCAACAGAAAGATCAATGATCGATGTGATCGGCGCGCTTGGGACAGCTTGAAAATCGCGTGCATAAGCGACCGGCGAAACCGCCAGCACCACTGCCGCCATCAAGCCCCCCAATCTGCCGTGCATATCGTCCCCTGCCGTCTTCAACCATTACGCTAATAATGCAGCCGGAACCCATTCGATCCGTCCAGTGTAATTTTTTTTTAAGGTTTCTGAATTCATTTGCAACTTACGCAACGTCATCAATAGCCCTATTGATGTACCATTGGCGGAAGCCCGGCAAGGGCCGTCGACAACGACGGCACGCCACCTTCCACCAAAGATCAGCCTTGCTACCTCTTCTGTTTAACCGTGTGCCGTCTTCACTTCCGCGTCATCGGCAAGGGCGTTGTCGCCGATTTCAATCCCGGTGATTCGGTCCCCGCGGCGCTGCAGCTTGGCGCTGGAGACGGCGATCTGATCGATGTCGCGCGAGGCTTGGGTAAAGTGGCCTTTCAGCGCTGAAACCCGTTCGTCGAGCCGGCTCAGATCCTCGGCGAACAGGCGCACCTCCGCCTGGATCCGCCCAGCGGACGCTCTCAATCGCGCATCCTTCAACACCGCCTGCACGACTTGGATCGACAGGTTGAGAAGCGACGGAGAGACGATCACCACCCCGGTCCGATAGGCCTTTTGAACGATATCGTCGAAGTCTTCGTGCAGCACTGCGAAGATGGTCTCGGAGGGCACGAAGAGGAAGGCGGTATCCTGGGTTTCGCCCGGGATGAGATACTTCTCGGCAATCGCTTTTACATGCACATCCATGTCGCGCCGCATCCGAACCGCAGCAGCGGCCTTTGCGTCGTCGCTCGTCGACGCCTCCAACGCCGAATAGGCCTCCAGCGGGAATTTCGCGTCGATCACTAGCCCGGGTGCACCATTCGGCATCCGGATCAGACAGTCAGGGCGCCGACCGTTGGAGAGCGTCGCCTGGAAGGCATAGACCGAAGCCGGAAGCGCGTCGGCGACGATCGCCTGCATGCGGCCTTCACCGAACGCGCCGCGGGTCTGCTTGTTGGAAAGAATGTCCTTCAGCCGCACCACTTCGCCGGTCAGATTGCGAATCTCGCTTTGCGCCCGATCGATGACAGCGAGGCGTTCGGCGAGCACCGAGAGCGACGCCTTGGTCTCCTTCGTCGTCGCCAGGATCGATTGTCCGACCCGGCTGGACAGGCCGTCGAGACGATCCGACAACGCGCGGGTCAAATCGGCCTGTCGCGATCCGAGGATCTCCGCCATCGTCTGCATGCGGCCTGAAATTTCCGCCTGGGTGCGCAAGACCGTGTCGAGGCGCCCCGCCTCCGCCTCGGCGCCAGCCAACGCCTCCTCGGCCTGCCGCGCCCGCGCTCGTGCCGCCCACCAGAGGGCGGCAAAAACCAGGAGCAGCCCGGCCAGGACGAGCGCCAGGCCGCTGATGCCGACACCGCCGATGACGGCGAGGGTTCGGTTCAAAACGGTGGTGAGATCGTGACTCATGAGCACGATCCTAGCAGGTAAAGCTTAACGATCGGATCAAATCGAGAACAAATCCACCGAAACCTCGTCCTCATCAGCGCAAACCGGCGCAGGAAGCGGATTGACCCCTCGTGTGACAGCGACTACCTCAGCCGCCATGACGATCAAACCCCTCATCATCCTTCCCGATCCGCTTCTGCGCGAGGTCTCCAAACCGATCGAGACGGTCGACGATGCCGTCCGCCGGTTCGCCGACGACATGCTGGAAACGATGTATGACGCGCCGGGCATCGGCCTGGCCGCCATCCAGGTCGGCGAGCCTTTGCGCATGCTGGTTCTCGACGTGACCAAGGAGGACGAGGAGCGCAAGCCGCAGGTGTTCCTCAACCCGGAGATCGTCGCCCATTCCGACGAGCGCAGCACCTATGAGGAAGGCTGCCTGTCGATTCCGGATTATTACGCCGAGGTCGAGCGGCCGGCGAGCGTGACCGTCCGCTATCTCGGCCTTGACGGCACGATGCACGAAGAGGCGGTCGATGGCCTCTACGCCACCTGTCTGCAGCACGAGATCGACCATCTGAACGGCGTTCTTTTCATCGATTACATCTCGAAACTGAAGCGCGACATGGTGATCAAGAAGTTCACCAAGCAGGCGGCGCGCCGGCAGCCGGGCTGAGGTCATGGCGCTGTCCGTCGTCTTCATGGGAACGCCGGCCTTTTCGGTGCCAACGCTCGAGGCCATCGTTGAAGCCGGGCACCGAGTGCCGGCCGTCTATACCCAGCCGCCGCGCAAGGCTGGCCGGCGCGGCCTGCAACTGACGCCATCACCGGTTCAAACGGCCGCAAAAGCGCTCGGGCTTGAGGTCCGCTCGCCGGTCAGCTTCAAGGCGCCCGCCGAGGTTGAGGCGTTCGCCGCGCTTGGGGCCGACGTTGCGGTCGTCGTCGCCTATGGTCTGTTGCTGCGCCAGACGGTTCTCGACGCACCGCGGTTCGGCTGCCTCAACGGCCATGGCTCGCTGCTGCCGCGCTGGCGCGGCGCCGCGCCCATCCAGCGAGCGATCGAGGCAGGCGACGCGATGACCGGGATGATGGTGATGAAGATGGAGGCAGGGCTCGATACCGGCCCGGTCGGCCTGACCGGCGAAATCACAATCGACCCGCGCGAGACTGCCGGCGAGCTGCAGGAGCGCTTGAGCGCGCTGTCGGCCGAGCTGATGGTGGTAGCGCTCGAGGAGCTCGAAGCCGGCACCTTCACCTTCGAGGACCAGACCATGCTCGGCGCGCGTACCGGCCGCGAGCCGCTCTATGCGAGAAAGATCGAGAAGACCGAGACGCCCATCGACTGGCACGCCGATGCCGATGCGATTGCCCGCAAGATCAACGCCTTTTCGCCGATGCCCGGCGCTTGGACGATGATGCCTTTCGGCGGCAAGATGGAGCGGGTCAAGCTGCTGCGGGCCGAAGCGGTGCCCGGCACCGGCGCTGCCGGCACCGTCATCGGCGACGATCTAACGATCGCCTGTGGCAACGGCGCCGTGCGGCTGCTCAGCCTCCAGCGCGCCGGCGGCAAGCCGATGGCGACGACGACACTTCTGCGCGGCACGCCAGTGCCGCCCGGCACGATCTGCAGCGAGAGCTGAGCGATGACGCCGTCCGTGATCCTTGCTGCCGCCCTCCCCATGCCGTCGGCGGGTGCCCGCTGATGGCCCGCTACAAGCTCACCGTCGAATATGACGGCACGCCTTATTGCGGCTGGCAGCGGCAGGCAAACGGCCTGTCGGTGCAGGAAGTCATCGAGACCGGCATTCAGGGCTTTTCCAGCGAAACCGTGACGCTGTTCGGCGCCGGGCGCACCGATGCCGGCGTGCACGCCACCGGCCAGGTCGCCCATGTCGATCTCCAACGGGACTGGCCGGAGGACACGGTACGCGACGCGCTTAATGCGCATCTTCGCGACGAACTCGTCTCGATCCTCTCCGCCGAGCGTGTGTCGGACGGCTTCGACGCGCGATTTTCCGCACGCAAGCGCTGGTATCTCTACCGGATCTTCAATCGCCGGGCGCCGCCGGCCGTCGCGCGCGGCAAGGTCTGGTGGGTCTGGCGCGATCTCGACATCGCCGCCATGAACGACGCCGCCCAGGCGCTGGTCGGCACCCATGACTTCAACACCTTCCGCTCGACCCATTGCCAGGCGAAAAACCCGATCCGCACGCTGGAGCAGCTGACGGTCAGCAAAGGGTCCGGCGACGAAGTGCATATCGTCGCAATGGCGCAGTCTTTCCTGCACAATCAGATCCGCTCCTTTGCCGGCACGCTGAAGCTCGTCGGCGAGCATCGCTGGACGCGGGCTGACGTGGTCTCGGCTCTCGACGCGCGCGACCGCACCCGTTGCGGCCCCGTCGCGCCGCCGGATGGTCTCTATCTGACACAGGTGGATTATGGCGACGCCCCAAAGCGGACACTGCCACCCTATCCGGGATAATCGGCGCGGGGAGCCGCGTCGTTGCTGACGGCTTTCCTCTATGCGCCAGCCTCAGACCAGCGGCACGCCGGTGACGTCCATCACCGCGCCATAGGTGATCAGCGAGGCGACGACCATCAACATGGTGACAGCGACGGCGGTCGGAAAATCCCGACCGAGCGCAAAATAGATCAGGCGCATGGTGAGGGTCACCGCGGCGATGGTGACGATGAGGCCGAGCATCGCCATGCCATCGCCGGGGCCGAGCACGATCGCGATCAGCCAATAGGGCGTCATGGTCCAGGCCAGCAGTGCCCCGCCCCAGTTGGTGGCTACAACCAGCGGCACGATCTTGCGCGAAAAGCCGATCGGCTTGGCGACCAGCATCAAAATCACCACCGGCAACAGCCATGACACGCCATCGGCAAAGGCGTGCGCGCCGTAAATCGCGATCCCGCTCATATTGGCGACCGCGTCCGGCTTGTCGCCGCTTTCGCTGGCGACCCAGGAAAGCGCCACCGGCGGCAGGGCGACAACCATCGCCGCAAAGGACTGCCAGAAGCCGTCGGCCGATAGATCCAGTCGCCGCAGCCCCTCCGGCTGCCCCAGCATCAGCTGCAAGGCACCCGAGAAAAACCGCAGAACGTCTTCAAAACTCGGCATGAAATCAGGTGTGGGCGGCGAACCAGCGGGCGATGAAGGCTTCATAGATTTCCGTCAGTCCTTCGAGATCGGCCAACGCAACCCGCTCATTGGACATGTGCATTGTCTGGCCGACAAGCCCGAATTCGATGACCGGGCAATAATCCTTGATGAAGCGCGCGTCGGAGGTTCCTCCCGACGTGGAAAGATCCGGCCTGCGCCCGACCACAGCCTCAACTGCTGCACGTAAAGAATCGGTCAAGGCGCCGGGCTGCGTCACGAAACATTCCGACGGCCGCTCGCGCCAAATCAATTCGTAGCCGGCTGCCGGCCGTCCGGGCCGCAACCTTTCTGCGCCGGCCCCTTTGGCGATGCGATCGCACAGTTCCTGCTTCAGCCCCTCGACACTCCATGAATCGTTGAAGCGGACATTGAAGAAGATCGAACACCGGGCGGGAATGACGTTAACGGATGGATTGCCGGTTTCGATGGCGGTGATTTCGAGATGGGACGGCTGAAACGCCGTGGTGCCGGAATCGAGCGGCGTTGCCAGCAGCGCATCGGCGATCGCCGTCGCCGCGCGCAGCGGATTGTCGGCAAGATGCGGATAGGCGACATGCCCTTGCCGGCCGAGAACGTTGACCTCGCAGGAAAGCGAACCGCGCCGGCCGATCTTGATCATCTCGCCAAGACGATCGGGATTGGTCGGTTCGCCGACGATACAGGCGTCGAAACGCTCGCCTCGCGCGGCCGCCCATTCGAGCAGCTTCACCGTGCCGTTCACGGCTGGACCTTCCTCGTCGCCGGTGATCAGGAACGACACTTGGCCGCGGGGAGCCCCGTTGGCTTTGGCAAAACGCGCATAGGCGGCGGCAAAGGCGGCGATCCCGCCTTTCATGTCGACCGCGCCGCGGCCAATCATTTCGCCCTCGACGATCGCCGCCGAAAATGGATCCGCCCGCCAGTCCGAGGCAGGGCCCGGCGGCACCACATCGGTATGCCCGGCAAAGACCAGATGCGGGCCCCCCTCGCCAATGCGGGCGAAGAGGTTTTCGACCGGCGGCGTGCCGTCTTGCGAAAAGACCGGCCGGTCGACGGCGAAGCCCAGAGACTGCAGCACCGCTTCGAGCAACGCCAGCGCGCCGCCCTCGTCGGGCGTGACGGACGGACACCGGATCAGCGCCGCCAGCAGCGCCACCGGATCGGTCGGATCGAGAGTCGCGGCAGCGCCGCCGGCGGAAAGGATCGGGTCACTCATGGTTTCGAGCAGATACCGCAGATGATGCCGCTTCGCCACAACAACGCGGCCTTGATGACATCCTGGTAAGAATTGATGGCGCGCGACGCCTCGCCGTCACGATTGTGCCGATTTCCCCATCAAGAGGATGCCTTTGGGGAATTTGCAGAGCTCGGGGACACGGCGATGGATATGCAATCGGCGCAATCGCGGCTGCCGCGCCTCGCGGCGTCCGTCGTCGCCATGGCGGGCCTCGTCGCGCTGACCGGCTGCATCGCCGATGGTCCCGGCGGCTCGCCGCTCGGCGTCGCCTTCGCCGGGACGGATGATACAAGCGACGGCTCCGGCAAGGACAGCGGCACAACCGGCAGCATCGAGGTCTCGACCAAAGACGTCCATGACAGCGACCTGCGCATCGCCAAACGCGAAGCGGCAGAGGCGGCCGAACGCGGGACGATTTCCGGCAGCGCCGCGATCGATAAGATGATCGCCAGGCACGCCAAAGAGAACGGCATTCCGCCCGCCCTCGCCTTCGCCGTGGTGCGGGTCGAGAGCCGCTACAATCCCCGCGCTCGGGGCCGCGGCGTCTACGGCCTGTCGCAGATCAAGCCGGCGACGGCGCGCAGCCTCGGCTTTTCCGGCCCGGCGAGCGGCCTTCTCGATGCCGAGACCAACCTCACCTACGGCATGCGCTATCTGAAGGGTGCCTGGGAACAAGGCGGCCACGACGTGTGCCGTACGGCGATGAAATATCAGGGCGGCCACCGGGCGACCCGCATGACCAGAGCCGCGCGCAGCTACTGCTCGAAGCTCAAGGCGCAGATGGCCTTGCTCGATTTCAAGCGCAGCGCACTCGGCAAAGCCGTACCGGCCACGATGAAGACCGCCGATAAGACCGTTGCCGAGATGGGCGGCAAACGTGTCGAGGCCGTCGCCTTCGCGCCGGATCAGAGCAAGGTGAAAGACCGCTCGGCGCCAGTCAGCGCCGTTCCGGCGACCATTCGCATGACAGTGGGTCATGCGACCGACGAGCGTGCGACAAAGCGCGGCGGGCGCGTTTGGATCGCCAGCGAGGACGAGGCCAATCTCGCCGCGCGTCTCGACGAGAACGACGCCACCGAATCCGTGCCGGTGCCGGACCTGCGTCCGTCGCAAGATTGATCGAAGGCCTTCAATCGCCCTGCGTCCAAACAGATGCAGGGCGATCCACCTCTTTGAATCGGCACCTCGTGCTTTGCCGAAAATCGATTTCGATTTTCGCGCCGATGCCGGAGACCGCTCAGCGTCGACGGTCGGTGACCACCAGCATTGGCCCCAACCGATCGCGGCGATAGTCGATGCCGCCCGCCGGATAATAGAGGCTGGAGATGGTGCCGTCGAAAAACAGCGCGTCGCGGCAGCCGAGCCGGTCTTTGAAGACACTTGCGAAATCGTAGAAATTCACCGGCGCCCGGGAGAGGACGAGGGTAACCAGCCGCCCGTCCTCGCGGGCGCAGACGCCGTTGCGGATGTTGCGGCTGTCGGAAGTTTCGATGAAGCGCGGATGCAGCTTGCCGTCGATCAGCAGCATCGGCCCGGATTGGGTCGCCAGCTCGGGATGGTGCTTGCCAGCGAGATAGCGGGTGCTTTCCATCACATGCGCCCGGCCGTTTTCAACGAAGAACACACCGTTTGGCCGCAGCGAGTAATTGCCGGATCCGGTCCCGAGCACCGCGCCATGGAGGGTTTTGCCGTCCTGCACCGCAAGGCCAACCGGCTGGCGGCTTTCGTGATACATGCCCGCATTCATGATGAGATCGACCCGGCGGCCGCCCATCGAGGCCTTGGCGGCCTCGAAGGTCTCATATGGCCTGCCGGCCGCATCCAGCGCTCGAAGCGACAGCTGGTGGCGATCAAGCGGCACGTCGCAGACGATGTAGTCGATCCCGCCGACGCTCTCGGTTCGGCAGAGTCCGTCATGGCCGGCCGGCAGCGCCGGGACAGTTTGCAGCCAGGACAACAGGCTGCCGACCGCCACAAGGGTCGCCGGCCAAGCACTGGCAAGCCGGCTTGCCAGGCGCCGGTTTCGAAACAGGCCGATCATCCGCCGATCCGTTGGTGAAAGCCGTCTGCGCTCGCGCCGCCCCCTCAGCTGCGCAGGAGCTCGTTGATCGAAGTCTTCGAGCGCGTCTTTTCATCGACTCGCTTGACGATCACCGCGCAGTAGAGGTTCGGGCCGGGCTCGCCATTCGGCAGCGCCTTGCCGGGCATCGTGCCGGCGACGACCACAGAATAGGGCGGCACTTCGCCATAGCTGATCTCACCGGTGGTGCGATCGACGATCTTGGTCGACTTGCCGATGAAAACGCCCATGCCGAGCACCGAGCCCTCGCGCACGATGCAGCCCTCGACGACTTCCGAGCGCGCACCGATGAAGCAATTGTCCTCGATGATCGTCGGCCCGGCCTGCATCGGCTCCAGCACGCCACCGATGCCGACACCGCCCGACAGATGCACGTTCTTGCCGATTTGCGCGCAGGAGCCGACCGTCGCCCAGGTGTCGACCATGGTGCCGTCGTCGACATAAGCGCCGAGATTGACAAAGGACGGCATCAGGACGACGCCCTTGCCGATATGGGCCGAGCGGCGCACGACCGTATTCGGCACGGCCCGCAGGCCGGCTTCGCGGAACCGGTTCTCGCCCCAGCCCTCGAATTTCGACGGCACCTTGTCCCACCAGGTCGCCCCGCCCGGGCCGCCCTCGATCACCGTCATATCGTTGAGGCGGAAGGACAAAAGCACCGCCTTTTTCAGCCACTGATGCACAACCCAGGCCCCGTCGGGCCCGCGGGTCGCAACCCGCGCTTCACCGCGATCCATGAGATCCAGCGCCGTATCGACGGCCTTGCGAACCGCGCCTGTCGTCGTGGGCGAAATGCCATCGCGCTCGTCGAAGGCGCGTTCGATCGTGGCTTCCAGGGCGGCGCGGTCCGGCGCGGTCATCGGCGTGGCTCCATATGTTATGAAAAACAGGCCGGGTCACCCCTGCCCAAATCGGGCCGGACCCTAGTTCCCCCCCTCCGGAAGGTCAATCGAAGCCAGCAGGACAACCCCTCATCATGTCAGACGAAATTCCGCGCAATCGCGATGGCTGGGATCCCTTTCCAAGCTCCGATCAAGATCGGCGCGAGGCGGCGGCAAAATCACGCGGCACATCGCAAAGCCGCTCGCCCACCTATCGGCTGGCCTTTGACGACCCGGACTTTCTCACCCGCGAAGAGACCCGCGGCGTGCGCCTGCAGCTCGAATTGATGAAGCCCGAGATCGCCTTCCTTGAGGCGGGAATTTTGTCCACTGTCGTCCTGTTTGGCGGCGCCCGAATTCCGGCGCCCGGGCAAGCCGCCTGGGCAGCGCGCAACGAGACGCAGAAGGCCAATCTCGAAGCCCATTCGGCGTTTTATGACGAAGCACGCCGCTTCGCCCAGATCGCCTCGAACCATTCGGCGGCGTCATCTGGCAGCAAGGAATTCGTCATCGTCACCGGCGGTGGGCCAGGCGTGATGGAGGCCGGCAACCGCGGCGCCGCCGATGTTGGTGCGCCGTCGATCGCCCTTAACGTCACCCTGCCCCACGAGCAGGAGCCGAACCACTATGCGACGCCGGGTCTCTGCTTCAACTTCCACTATTTCGCCGTGCGCAAAATGCATTTTCTCTTGCGGGCAAAGGCAATGGCGATCTTCCCTGGCGGCTTCGGCACCATGGACGAATTGTTCGAGGCGCTGACGCTCATCCAGACACGGCGGATGCAGAAGATTCCGGTGTTGCTCTTCGGCAAGGCATTCTGGAACAAAGTGATCGACTTCGAAGCTCTGGCCGAGGAAGGCACGATCGCGCCGGACGATCTCAAACTCATCACCTTCGTCGAAACCGCCGACGAAGGCTGGCAAAGTATCCGTGACTTTTACGGGTTCTGAGAGCCGCCCCCGTTCAAGATCGCCGAGATCCGCATGCCGCCGCTATGTCGTTTGAATGATTGCCTCTGCGATATTCGAGCGCCCTGCGTCCGATCGGACGCAGAATGAGCGCTCTCACTCGTTGATTCTACGCGTCGTGCTTTGCCGAAAATCGATTCCGATTTTCGGGGCCGATGCTGCAGGCCTGCCGGCCGCGCTGTCTGATGGTGGTCCGCAGGGTTGCCCGGTGTCGATCTTTGAACGAAAGCGGCGGGTGCATCTCTGCAGCCCGCCGCTTTCGAAATCGGCTTGTAGACCTTAGAACTTGTAGGCCGTCTGCAGCAGCAGACCGTAGCGCTGGTATCGGAAGGTGTCGTCACGATTGGTCGGTGTTCCATTGAACTTGTCCGACCCGCTCGTCGTCCGCATCGTCCAGTAGCGCCCACCGACGCCAATGCTCCAGTTTGGCGTCACGTAATAGGACATCATCGCTTCCAGCTGCGCGCCACGGCCATGGCCCGACTCGTCGATCACGAGATTGCGCAGCCAGTGATTGTCGACGCCCTTGAAGTGCACATAGGGAAGATAGGCCGCGTCGCCGGTCAGCCGGATGCGATCCGACAGCCAGACATCGGTCGAAACACCGAGGCGCAACGAATTCCAGGTATCGGTTTCCGTGATCACGCGGGTGCCGGAGATCGACGGCGAACAGATGCCGGAACTTGGCGAGGCGATCTGCGCGCAGTCGTCCGCTTCATATTTTTCGTGGACGCGGTTGTAGCCGACGAAGGCACCGACCTTGTAATCGCCGCCATGCAGGAAGTCGTAGCCGAGATCGACGGTGGCGTAATTCAGATGGGTGTTGGTGAGACTGGAATCGGTGTTCGAATAAGAGGTGAATGGCGCCGCCGTAAACAGGCCCCAATCCTCGTCGTTCATATGACCACCGACGATCTTGCCGAGACCGACATTGCCCTTCAAGAACACGTCCCAGGGCGAGTCGACGCGGCCGTAGAGTTCGCCGGAATGGGCCGTCAGCTTGTCATAGGTCAGCCGTGAGATCAGGCTGGTCGACGAACTGGACGTCGCCGCCAGATCCTTGCGGAACCGTCCGGAGCTGTACCAGTAGCGAATGCCGCCCTCGAAGCTCCAATCGGATGGCGCCATGGCGGGCGCCGGCGCGGCGTCGGCGAACTGGGCGCCAGCATCGGCACCGAAGCGGTAGTTCAGCCCGATCTTGAACAGATTCATGCTCTGATCGACGCTCGCCGTGCGCCCGGGGACGAAACCGACCACTGACCCCGTCGGCGAGACGAACAAACTCGTCGGGCTATCGATGTCGGTGTGGCCGAAGCCGAGATAGTCGTATTCCGCCTTGACCGACCAGGCCGGCGTGATCGCCTGCTCGATGCCGACACCGGCCGTCCATCCCCAGCTCGTGTTGCTCTCGCTGGTCGAAGACGGCGCGAAAGCGCCGTAAAGATTGTTCGTCGTCGCGTCGATGCGGTTGTGCATGACGGCCGCGCCGCCCTTGACATAGAGCAGCGTATGACCGGCCGGACCGGCGGCATAGCCAACCCGCCCGGTCAACGTCCCGACGAAGTCGGGGCGCGCCCGGCAGTTGGACGAAACATAGGATCCCGAGAAGGCAAAGCAGGTGTTGGTGCCCTCGGCGTCCAGCCAATCGGCATCGCCCTCGAGACCGAAGACCCACCGGGTATTCGGCATCTGCCAGTTATAGCCGAGCTGGCCACCGACCAAAAAGCCGGGTGTGCGGATGTCGTCGCCATAGATCGACGATCCGAAGGGATCCGAAACGTCCGTCGAGCCGACGCCGAGCCCGAGATTGACGCCGGCGTAACCGCCGGTCCAGCTCCAGACGACTGGTGGCGTTTCTAAAATGTCCGCGGCATTGGCCACACCGGCCCATCCAAGCCCCAACAGCGCGGCAATGCCGCCAATGACGCAGGTCTTCATGACAAATCTCCAGCCGCATCTCACCGAAGCACGTGGCGCCATCTTGTGAGCGCTTTGCCGCGTCATCGGCCAATACTCATCGAGTATGCCGGAACTTACCTGCGGGTCAAGAAATAAGGCAAACAAATGGTGCTATTCGAATTTACTGACACCAAAATGACACAATTCGAAATGTATATTTAATATCAAAGCGTTATCGACATCTCTCCGTATTTCCCGACCTAACGCCGTGCATGCAATTGCAAAGATGGGCTTTTATCCCCACGCTTAATTTTCCGGACAGACCAACACAGCCGAAATGCCGCATCGATCCAGTCCGGGCCGTTGCGGCTTGGCATTGCCCGCGTCGATCCGAAGGCGCAGGCGGGACTTCTGCGACTGATCCCGCCCATGCTCAGACCGCATTCGTTGCACATTCGTGCCTTCGTGCCGGCTGAGGTGCTTGGCAATCGGCAAACGCTTTAGGGGCATGGCCTCATCCGAGGGCGCGGCATCGGCGCACGCGGCAAGGCCAACGCAGATGGATATCAGGATCGCCAGTCGCATGGCACAGTCTCCTTTGCGTCGTGTTCGGCATATCCAACAGATGAACCACCCGTCTCTTCGTCGTTTGAGGGCTTCGAAAGACCACCGGTCATCAATCCCGCGAAACGATTGTCGCGCCGATGGCGGCAAACGTCCATGGCGCAAAACGCATCGCCGGGTCGGCTCCTTCGCCCAGGGGATCAGTCCGATTGTGCCACGCTCACATGAACCGCCGCTGAAGGGCGTGTCCGTCGCGCCATACCGACGAAGCGGCGAATGGATTTCGCAGACAAGGCCACGGGACGGTTTTTCAAAATGGCCGGGCTCGCCCCTTGCAAACCCCCAGCCATCTCAGTAGGTAGAGCGCCGTTGAGGCCTCGTGGCGGAGTGGTTACGCAGAGGACTGCAAATCCTTGCACGCCGGTTCGATTCCGGCCGAGGCCTCCAAGACGCTTCCCGTCATCTGCAGCGAAAACCGCGGTCACGCAGATGCCAGCGGTCGCTTTGGTTCCGCTTTATCGCTTCCGCGTGTGCCGGCGTCTCGGCGCAAGGCACTGACGAGACGGTGCTGTGACCCGAGCGCGGAGGCCGCCAATCAGCCGGCGGGACAGCGTCGAGAGTCGCGGCTCGCCAGACCGGTGATAACCTTTGTGATCACCGTCGCCGTGCCGATTGTGATGACGGGCCTTTTGGTCTATTGACCCGCTCCAGACGCGCGCGTTCCCACGCGATTCCCGCCGAACGTCGCGTGGCTTCACAATGATAGAGTTTTGATGATGACACGTCGCCGCCGCATCTACGAAGGCAAGGGCAAGATCCTGTACGAAGGCCCCGAACCTGGCACTCTCGTGCAGTTCTTCAAAGACGATGCCACTGCCTTCAACAAAAAGAAGCACGAGATCGTCGACGGCAAGGGCGTCCTCAACAACCGCATCTCGGAATACATCTTTTCGCATCTGAACAAGATGGGGATCCCGACGCACTTCATCCGCCGGCTCAACATGCGCGAGCAGCTGATCAAGGAAGTCGAGATCATCCCGCTCGAGGTCGTGGTGCGTAACGTCGCCGCCGGATCGCTCGCCAAGCGCCTCGGGATCGACGAAGGCACGGTGCTGCCGCGCTCGATCATCGAGTTCTATTACAAGGCCGACGCGCTCGACGATCCGCTCGTTTCCGAGGAGCACATCACCGCCTTTGGCTGGGCGAGCCCGCAGGAAATCGACGACATCATGGCGCTCGCCATCCGGGTCAACGACTTCCTCTCCGGCCTCTTCCTCGGCGTCGGCATCCAGCTTGTCGACTTCAAGATCGAGACCGGCCGGCTGTTCGAAGGCGACATGATGCGTATCGTCGTCGCCGACGAAATCTCGCCCGATTCCTGCCGGCTGTGGGACGTCCAGACCAACGACAAGCTGGACAAGGACCGCTTCCGCCGCGACATGGGCGGCCTCGTCGAGGCCTATCAGGAGGTGGCGCGACGCCTCGGGATCATGAACGAGAACGAGCCGCCGCGCCCTTCCGGGCCGGTGCTGGTCAAGTGACGCGGCGCAGACCCGCGAAACAGCCGGCATCGGCGCTGAGACTGGTCTATTCGAGAGACAGACGCACACCCGTGCGAGGGGACACATGATCAAGGCCCGCATCATCGTCACGCTGAAGACCGGCGTTCTCGATCCGCAAGGCAAGGCGATCGAATCCGCCCTGGGCAATCTCGGCATCGACGGCGTCGGCTCGGTCCGCCAGGGCAAAGTCTTCGACGTCGAAATCGAGGGCGAGGACGCGGCCGGTGCCAAAGCCACGCTCGACGCGATGTGCGAGCAGCTCCTCGCCAACACGGTGATCGAGAACTATGCTGTGGAGATCGACAACCGGTAATCCCGGAGCGCTCTGATGGCGGACGCGACGAATGAGTTGATCTCCGAACTGATAAAACGTTTTCACGAACGCTTCGACAAGCTGGATCATGGTCTGTCGCAGGTGAAGCAGGAGCGAATCGCCCTGCCCGGACATATGCTGTCGACTCAAAATGATATTCACACCATCGACATGAAACTGGATCGTGTGGATGAGCGGTTCGATCGCGTCGAGCGCCGCTTGGATTGGTGAGAATTGGCCGAACCGAGCAGTCCGTACGCTCCAGAATGAGAGACGTCGCTGTCAGACTTCGGGCGGCCGGTCGCAGCATCGCGTCGTCCAACAACGCGACTGGGATCCGGCGCGCCGAGTGCGCTGCTCCGCCCCCTCTTTTTCTTGCCGATAATTCGGCTTATCAAGCCGTCGTCGCATCGGGCCATCCTTCCATCCAGTGGCCGCAAGTCCAGGATTCTCCGTATGAAGACCGCCGTCGTCCTTCTTCCAGGCCTCAACCGCGACCGCGACATGATCGCCGCGCTGACCACGATTACCGGCCAGGTGCCGGAGACGGTCTGGCAGACCGAGACCGTGATCCCCAAGGTCGATCTCGTCGTCGTGCCGGGCGGCTTCTCCTTCGGCGACTATCTGCGCTGCGGCGCGATCGCCGCGCGGTCGCCGGTGATGCGCGCGGTCGCCGAGGCTGCCGCCAAAGGCGTTCCGGTGCTTGGCGTCTGCAACGGGTTTCAGATTCTGTGCGAGGCCGGGCTTCTTCCGGGCGCCCTGATGCGTAACGCCGCGCTGCGCTTTGTCTGCCGTGAGGTCAAGCTGAAAGTCGCCAATGCCACGACGCGCTTTTCCTCGGCCTATGCGCAGGGGCAGGTGATCCGTTGCCCCGTCGCTCACCACGAAGGCAATTATTTCGCCGACGATGCGACACTGAAAACGCTGCAGGACGGTGAGCGGATCGTCTTCCGCTACGCCGAGGGGACCAATCCGAACGGCGCGATCGATGACATCGCCGGCATCGTCAATGCCGCCGGGACCGTCCTCGGCATGATGCCCCATCCGGAAAATCTCATCGAACCCGAACATGGCGGCACCGACGGACGCGGGATCTTCGAGAGCGTGCTTGGCATCTCAGCGAGCCTTGCGGCGTAAGGTACCGGTGATGGACATCCGCATCGCCTTTGCGATCCCGACAATCGTCGCTCTCACCGCGCTTTCGGCCTGCGCGACCCGGCCGGCCGCGACCCAAGCCGCCGATACCGGCCTTGACCGGATGGAACGGCTGACGCTCAACGCCCATCGCTGCTGGTTCAAGTCCAAGGACCCGGCCTTTGCCCGCTACACCCTCGCCCCGGAACTCTCCTCCTTTTCGGGCCGGCCGCGCTTCCTGCTGGTGCCGAAGGGAAAACCCGAGGAGCGCCCGCTGGTCGTCATCGAAGGACGCAGCGGCTCGTCCGAGATCGAGACGTATGGCCCGTTGATGAGCGATACCATCGGCCATCGCATCGGCGCCGACATCAAGCGCTGGTCGGCGGGCGACAATGGTTGTGCGTCCTGACGCCATGCGGCTTGGCGGTCAAATTTTGGGCGTCGTGCTCGCCGCGCAGGCTGTCGCGGGATGCAGCAGCGCCAGCGGTACGGCGAACGCTCTCGATCTCGCCGCCCGGCCACAAGCCGCCGAAGCACGACCTGTGGCAGCGACCGGCACGCGCGAGCAACTCGTGTCGTCGGGCATCGACATGTCATCGGACATGGCGGGAGACGACGCTGCGTTCCGAACCGCCGGCATCGGCGTGTCCGGCCGATCGCCCTCCCCGGCCGAGATCGACTATGCCAGGGCCACGGCAGCAAGCCTGTTCCGCCGCCGCAAGGCCGAGCGAGCAAAAACCTTTCTCCCTGCCGGCCTGGTCACGGGCTATGGCTTGTGTTTGCGCGCGCCCGACCGCAAGGGCTCAGGCTACGACTATATCCTGATCCTGATGCCCCATCGCCTTCGCGGCGGCGCGATTTCCCAGGTCGACGACGACACTTTGGTCATGCGGCGACCGGCGGACACGGAGCCGTGCCGCGGCGCCCCGCTCGCCTGGGTCATCGCAAGCTGACCCCGACGCAGCGAAAGCAGGCGCACGCAGCATCAGGCCAGGTCGGCTCACGAAACCGACGCAGCGGAAGACAGGCAGGCGGCAAATCCAAATCTCGACCGGGATAGGCGGCCTGTCAGTGTCGTGTGTCGCTTGCGGGTAAGAGGACGGGATCCGGACAATCGAAAAACCGCGGAGGAAAAATCAGCAGCCACTTGGTTCCCCCCTCGATTGATCGCGTCAACTCGCCATTCAGCTGCTCGGCAAGTGCCGCGATGATGCGCGTTCCCGTCCCCTTGCTTTGCCGCGGCCCCTCGATCAGACCGACGCCATCATCGTGAATCGTCGCCTCAAGCTTGTCGACGCCGTTGCGCTTGAGACTGATCGTCACGCGGCCATCGCCTCTGCCAGGCGGAAACGCGTGTTTGAGGGCGTTCGTCACCAATTCGTTGACGATCAGTGCAAGCGGAGTGGCGTCTTCGATATGCAGCCGCACCGGAGTCAATTCCCAGTCAATGACGATCGAGTCCTTGGCGAGTGCCTGCCGCAGTCCGGTGCAGATTCGCGCAATGAGTTCGTCCGCCTGGACAAAATCGGTCTGGTCGGTGTTGTCGAGAAGATCATGAACCGCCGCCACCGAGATGATCCGCCGCTGCATGTCGCGGATCAGATCGGCGCAGTCGAGATTGCGCGTCTGCCGCTTTCCGGCGTCGAGCAGCCGCAGAAGCAAATTGAGATTATTCTTAACCCGATGAACAAGTTCACGGTGCAAGCGGTGCTGCTTGGCAAGCAGCTCGGTCAGTGTCTTTTCCGCCCGCTGCCCTTGTGCCAACGCCTGATTCAAGCTGGCAATGAGCCGACGATGCTCAGCGAACTGAACCTTCTGCGTCGGCTCCGACGTGATCATCACCAAACTCGCGTCGCATTCAGCGTCTGACATGTGAATGCGGCAGCCGCGGAACAGTGCGCGCAATCCTTTCTGATCACCCCGGGCGCGGATCAGCGAAAAGGGTTGCCACTGCGACCTTCCGGCGAGATGACGCATTATCTGAACGACCTTGTCGGGTGCATCCAGCCAGAACGCGCCGAACCGCAGGGGACTCTCGATCGATCCGTTGGCCGCCCCATTGGCGATCTCGTTCAGTTCCCGTGCTTTTGCATTGGCGAAAACAATTTTTCCGCTGTCGTCGAGAAGCATGAGTTCCATCTCAAGGCGATCCAGGACGGATCGATCTAAAGCCGAGATCGACGAACTCCGCTTCATGACGGCCTCTAAATCAGATCATCGAAACGAGGCGACCGATAATATTCCCTTTCATCCGCAAGCCGGTCGTCGTGCGGCTTGAGACTCACAATGACTTCGCATTCCCGATCGCCCTGGGCGATCGTGTGAGACAACCGGACCCGCGCATAACCATGGTTATCCGCGCAGATCCGGCCAAACACATTCGACGTCATCATGCAAAACATCGGGCGATTCATCACGTCCCTCCCGAACGGACAGCGGGTATTGCCAAGAACGATTCGATCGGCCGCGACCTGCTTGATGTAGAACCCGCCATCGATCCGGCGCTTCAGATCGACGAAGATGCGCGCCAAAGTGTCGAGGTCGAAATCCTCCGGCCCTAATTTTGCGTGATAGAGTTGATTAATCCACTCTCCGATCGCGCCCCCGACCGTCGCAACATAACCGGCTGCATCGTCGGTGCCGACAACCTCTTCAATTGTATTGCTGAGTTCACGCAGCATTCGGCAGAAAAACTGGTCGCGACCAAAATCGAGCGGTAGCTGTTTAATCGTTCGTCGGTCCGCCTTGCCATTGCGATGCATCTGAAGACCCCCTCTTGGCTTGAGTGTGAGTCTGACGGATTAACGAGACTAAAAATCGCCTTCATTCGTGCGTTGCTGAATTCGTCAGCCATCCGAGGATGCTCAAATCTCGGCGCGCCGAAATACAACCCTTGCGAGATTTATGCCCTTTTAACGGGAAAAAAAGTCAATTGAGTCGCAGCCTTGCGCCCTTGGTCAGACAAGCAGCGCGGAACAGAACGGAAGGGTGGGTTATGGCGTGCAATCTCTTTTGCCCCGGGCTCGCTGATGGTAACACCGCGCCAACGCAGACTTGCTCCTGGAACCCGCCATGACCGCCCATATCGACATCACGCCCGAACTCGTTGCCGCCCATGGCCTCAAGCCCAACGAGTACGAGCGGGTGCTGGCGCTGATCGGCCGCACACCGACCCTGACCGAGCTCGGCATCTTTTCGGCCATGTGGAACGAGCACTGCTCCTACAAGTCCTCAAAGCGCTGGCTCCGCACGTTGCCGACCAAGGGTGAACTGGTGATCCAGGGCCCGGGCGAAAATGCCGGCGTGGTCGACATCGGCGACGGATTGTGCGTGGTCTTCAAGATGGAGAGCCACAACCATCCCTCCTATATCGAGCCCTATCAGGGCGCGGCGACAGGCGTCGGCGGAATCTTGCGTGACGTCTTCACCATGGGCGCCCGACCGATTGCCGCGATGAATGCTCTCCGCTTCGGCGCGCCGGATCACCCAAAGACGAAGCATCTCGTCGCCGGCATTGTCGCGGGGGTTGGCGGGTACGGCAATTCCTTCGGCGTGCCGACGGTGGGCGGCGAAGTCAATTTCCACGCCCGCTACAACGGCAACTGTCTGGTCAACGCCTTTGCCGCCGGCCTCGCCCGCACCGATGCGATTTTCTATTCGAAGGCCGAGGGCGTCGGTCTGCCGGTGGTCTATCTCGGCGCCAAGACCGGCCGCGACGGCGTTGGCGGCGCCACCATGGCATCGGCCGAATTCGACGAATCGATCGAGGAGAAGCGCCCGACCGTGCAGGTCGGCGATCCCTTCACCGAAAAATGCCTGCTGGAGGCCTGCCTGGAACTCATGCAGACGGGTGCGGTGATCGCGATCCAGGACATGGGTGCGGCGGGCCTCACCTGCTCGGCGGTCGAAATGGGCGCCAAGGGTGATCTCGGCATCGAACTCGATCTCGACACCGTCCCGGTGCGCGAGGCGAAGATGACCCCTTACGAGATGATGCTGTCGGAGAGCCAGGAGCGCATGCTCATGGTGCTGCGGCCGGAGAAGCGTGAGGAAGCCGAGGCGATCTTCGTCAAATGGGGGCTCGACTTTGCCGTCGTCGGTCGCACCACCGACGACCTGCGCTTCCGCATCCTGTTCGAGGGCAAGGAAGTGGCGAACCTGCCGATCAAGGAGCTGGGCGACGAGGCGCCGGAATACGACCGGCCCTGGGTCGATCCGAAGGCCCGGCCTGATCTTACCGCCGAGAGCATCCCGCACCCCAAGGACTGCGGCGCCGCGCTCTTATCGCTGCTCGGCTCGCCCGACCTCTCCTCCCGCCGCTGGGTGTTCGAGCAATATGACACGCTGATCCAAGGCAATTCGCTGCAGCGACCGGGCGGTGACGCAGGCGTGGTGCGGGTTGACGGCCACGCGACCAAGGCGCTCGCTTTCTCCTCCGACGTCACGCCCCGCTATTGCGAGGCCGATCCCTATCAGGGTGGCGCACAGGCCGTCGCCGAATGTTGGCGCAACCTGACGGCGGTCGGCGCCGAGCCGCTGGCGGCGACCGACAATCTCAACTTCGGCAATCCGGAAAAGCCGGAGCTGATGGGCCAGTTCGTCAAGGCGATCGAGGGCATCGGCGCCGCCTGCACGGCACTGGCGTTCCCGATCGTCTCCGGCAATGTCTCGCTCTATAACGAGACCCAGGGTCAGGCGATCCTGCCGACCCCGACGATCGGCGGTGTCGGACTGATCGAGGATCGCGCGCGCACGGCCCGAGTCGATACGTTGAGCGAGGGCGATGTCCTGTTCCTCGTCGGCCGAGACGGCAGCCATCTCGGCGCCTCGGCCTATCTGTCGACCATCGAGGGCCGCGAGGAAGGCGCGCCGCCTCCAGTGGATCTTGCCGAGGAAAAGCGCCACGGCGATTTTGTCCGTGCGTTCATCCATGCCGGCGTCGTCGCCACCTGTCACGACCTGTCCGATGGCGGCCTTGCGGTCGCGCTCGCCGAGATCTGCATGGCGTCGCGATGCGGCGCCAATGCCGAGGCTGGCGACGGCCCGGATCACGCGGTTCTGTTCGGCGAAGACCAGGCCCGCTACGTCGTCGCGCTGAAGGCCGATGAGGCCGAGCGTTTCGTCGCCGCCGCACGTGAAAGCAACGTGCCGCTGCGCCGTCTCGGCACGGCCGGCGGCGACCGGCTTACGATCGCCGGCCGGCTTGACCTCGCGCTCGAGGCGATGACACGCGCCCATGAAAGCTGGTTCCCGAGTTTTATGTCGGGGACGCTGGTCGAGCCATCGGCCGCAGCCTGACGCGCAAACGGCCGGCTCGCATTGCGGCGGGCCGAGACGCCGTCTATCTTGCCAAGTGAAGCAAGAGAATCCGGAGACCAATCATGCCGATGAATGCCCAGGACATCGAACGGATGATCAAGGAAGAGATTCCCGACGCTGTCGTAAGCATTCGCGATCTTGCGGGAGACGGCGACCATTACGCCGCCGACATCATCTCCGAGAGTTTTCGCGGCAAGTCGCGGGTGCAGCAGCATCAGATGGTCTATAAGGCGCTGCGCGGCAATATGGGCGGTGAACTGCACGCGCTCGCCCTGCAAACCAGCGCACCGAAATGATGTCGCGCAACGAGGTCGTCAACAGTCTCATAACCCGTTGTCGGAGCACGCCATGCTTGGCGAGTGCGGGCTGTCCTTGATTTTGCCGTATCGTCGGCGTTTGTGAACCTCCATGGGCCGTCTCCGGCCCGTCCATCGCCGCTTCCATCGTCAAATCTCTGCAGTCAGGCTTTGATCCGCGCTCGCCGCGCCGCCATTTCGAACCAGCGCGGCGTCGATGCAGCGGACTCAGCCCGGCCCCACTCCCAGGCTTCACGCAATACCGTCCCGAAATTGATGGCCTGCGCGCGATGGCGGTTGTGCCCGTCGTCCTCTTTCATGCAGGCGTCGGCGGCTTTGCAGGTGGTTTCGTCGGGGTCGACGTTTTTTTTCGTCATCAGCGGCGATCTGATCACCACCATCCTGATCGGCGAGCTCGACGCCGGACGGTTCAGCCTGCTCGGATTCTGGGAGCGGCGGGCGCGGCGGATCCTGCCGGCTCTGTTCGTCGTCCTGGCGACGTCGACTATCGCCGCTTTGGCGGTGATGAGCCCTCTCGATCTGAAGCATTATTTGCAGAGCCTTTCTGCGGTCGCGACCTTCTGGTCGAACATCCAGTCCTGGAGCGAGAGCGGCTATTTTGACACGGCGGCTGACTTGAAGCCGCTTCTCCATACCTGGAGCCTCGCCGTCCTTTTTGAACGCGCTGCAGACCGCCAACGCGCCGTGACCTGCGAGCGCCGCCGGGACCCTGGCGTCAGATGCCATCAATTGATGCGAGCAGCCCCGTGGCGGCCGACACACGCCGTCACGCCGGCGATCCTTCAATTCCCGATGCAGGAATGCTATCTACCGGCAGATCGAACATCTGCTCCTGCCGTCGCCGGATCGCCGCTGGCACGACGGCGGATGTGGATCAGACGACCCGGGTATTCGAGCGTTTCCGCACTTTCGCGACGAGGCGCCAGCGGCGACTTGACGACGACAAACGAAAAGGACCGAGCTATGAGCGGTATCAACGACTGGATCGACAACGAGGTGAAGTCGAACGACGTCGTCCTCTTCATGAAGGGCACGCCCTCTTTTCCGCAATGCGGCTTCTCCGGCCAGGTCGTGCAGATCCTCGACTATCTCGGCGTCGAGTATAAGGGCGTCAATGTCTTGACGTCCGACGACCTGCGCCAGGGTATCAAGGACTATTCCGCGTGGCCGACGATCCCGCAGCTCTACGTCAAGGGCGAGTTCGTCGGCGGCTGCGACATCATTCGTGAGATGTTCCAAGCCAGCGAGTTGAAGGGCTTTTTCGCCGAAAACGGCGTGGCGACGAGCGAGACCGCCGCCGCCAACGGCTAATTTATCGGCGGCCATAAACGTCTGCGGCCGGCCGCGGGCGATCGCTTCGACAAAGGGCAGGCGCTGAGCTACGCTCCTGCCCTTTTTATCGTTACGGCATCACACGATCGAATTGCTGCCATGCGGGATCGGCGATGGCAGTCTAAGATCCGTGCGCTATTTGCTAATCGTGCTTACGGTCGGCCGATTCCCGCGTTGATCCGGGAGGCCCCGCCCCCATTCGTCTTGGCCAATTCGACAGCGGCTCTGGCTGCGGCGAAGGCTTGGCGCTTCGCATTGCCTAGAGCGCCCTGCGTCCTATCGGACGCAGAACGGTCGCTCTAAGCCTTTGAATTGACGCATCGTGCTTGCCGAAAATCGATTCCGATTTTCGGGCCGATGCTGTAGAGGATCCGCATGGCTCAGCCAGCACAGAAAAACGATACCCACGGCCTGCCCTATTGGGAACTGGTGACCTTGGTCGCTTGCCTGATGGCGATGAATGCTGCGGCCATCGATATTTTCATCCCGGCGCTTCAGGACATCGGATCCGCTCTCGGTGTAACGGATGCCAACCAACGCCAGCTCGTCATCACTGCTTATCTTCTCGGTTTCGGGGGCGGTCAGATCGTCTACGGCCCCGTCTCCGATCGCTTCGGCCGGCGCCGCGTGCTGCTGTTCGGCATCGCCGTCTACGTCCTCGCGGTCGGCTGGGCGACGGTCTCGACCTCCTTCGCCATGCTTCTCGCGCTGCGCGCGATCCAGGGCATCGGTGCGGCGGCGACCCGCGTGATCGCGGTGTCGGTTGTCCGGGACTGCTTCGGCGGCCGGCGCATGGCCAGCGTGATGTCCTTGGTGATGATGGTGTTCATGGCGATCCCGGTGATCGCTCCGAATATCGGCCAGGGCATCATGCTGTTCGGAACCTGGCGCGAGATCTTCATCGTCGTCGCGCTCTTCGGCGCCGCCGTCGCCCTGTGGACGGCCATCCGCCTGCCGGAAACCCTAGCCCCGGAAAACCGCCGGGAGCTGACCGGCAAGCGGATCGCCGAAGCCTTCCGTATCGTCCTCACCAATCGCATCGCCTTCGGCTATACGATCGCCACCGCAATGATCTTCGGCGTGCTCTTCGGCTTCATCAATCAGGCCGAGCAGCTCTATACCCAAGTGTACCAGCTCGGCCCCTACTTCACCCTCGCCTTTTCGGCGACGGCGATCTGCATGGCGCTGGCCTCCTTCATGAATTCGCGGCTGGTCGAAACCTTCGGGATGCGCCGCCTGTCGCATGGCGCGCTGATCGCCTTCACCGCCATCGCGGTGCTGCATCTTGCGGTCGCCTGGGCCTGCGGCGGTCAAGCGCCGATCTGGTTCTTCATTCCGATCATGACGCTGAATTTCTGCATCTTCGGCTTCATCGGCACGAACTTCAACGCCCTCGCCATGGACCCGCTCGGCCATGTCGCGGGCACCGCCTCGGCGGTTCTCGGCTTCATGCAGACCTTCGGCGGTGGCATCTTCGGCGCGATCATCGGCTATTTCTACAACGGCACGGTAATCCCGCTGCTCGTCGGCTTCATCTTGCTGTCAACGATTTCGACCTTGTGCGTCTACCTCGCCGAAGGCCGGCTGTTCGATCCGAAATATGACGACGTGACGCTGTCGCCGCAGCAGCAGGCCGAACAAAGCGCCGCAGAGTAAGGATCGGCGGCGATCGAAGATCGAATAAAGCGGCGGCGAGCCTCTCAGCTCGCCGCCGCTTTCGTTTGACTGAGCCGAAAGTGGCGTCTCAGGCGCGATCCGGGAACAACGCCTCTTTCGCCGCCTGCCAGCTGTCTTCGCTCGACGCTGCAATCAGGATGCCCTCGCGATCGCGAGGCGTGTAAGGCGTGCCGTCAGCCTTGCGCACGCAGCCGCCGGCTTCGGCGACAATCAGGGTGCCCGGCAGATGGTCCCAGGGCATCAGCTTGGCATAAACGGCGCAATCCGCGCCCCCCGAGGCGAGTAGGCGGTATTCGTGGCCGGCGCAGCGGTAATTGGCGGTGATCTTCACCCCGGCGAGACGCGGCAGCACGGCCGTCTTCAGCGCATCCGGGAAATAGGTGTAGCTGATGCAGCCAACCGCCTCGCTCATCGGGCGAAAGGCCGCCGTCTTCAGCGCGGTCTCGACGCCCGTCGCCGTCCGCCGCCGGGCCCCCGCACCCTTCTCGGCGAGCATGAAGTCGTCCCCGAGTGGATCGTAGATCAGGCCGGCCACCGTTTCACCACCACGAACGATCGCCATCATCACCGCAAACAGCGGCACGCCGGCAGCAAAATTGGCCGTGCCATCGACCGGATCGACGATGATCGCAAGGTCCGCGTCGTTCAAACGATCAAGCAGCGCGGGATCGGCGGCAACCGACTCCTCGCCGACGAACAGCGCATCCGGCAAGATGCTCCGGCACTCGCGGGCGATGAAGCGCTCCGCCGCTTCGTCGGCTTCTGTCACCAGATCGGTCGCCGAGGTCTTTTCGCGGATGTCGGCTTCCGAGAGATTGCGAAAGCGCGGCATGATCTCCCCACGCGCCGCCTCGCGCAGAAGATCGGCCAGGCGGGCGATATCGATAGTCGAGGTCAAGTGTCAGTTCCTTCGGTGTTGAGTGACAGGCCGGTAAAGTCGAAGACACTCGGATCGACGAGATGACCGGGCCGAACATTCGATAGCGCGCGCATCATGACGGTCTTGCGTCCGGGATAGCGGCTTTCGATGTCGTCGAGCATTGCTTTGGTGAGATTGCGCTGCAGGCCGTCCTGGCTGCCGCAGAGATCGCAGGGGATGATCGGAAATTGCATCGCCTGGGCGAACCGTTCCAGATCGCTTTCGGCGGAATGGATGAGCGGCCGCAGCACGAAGAGATCGCCCTCGTCATTGACGAGCTTGGCGGGCATCGCCGACAGCCGGCCGCCATGCAAGAGATTCATGAAGAAGGTTTCGAGGCAGTCGTCCCGGTGATGCCCGAGCACCAGCGCCTCGCACCCCTCCTCCCGCGCGATTCGATAGAGATGGCCGCGGCGCAGGCGTGAGCACAGCGAGCAATAGGTCGCGCCCTCAGGCAACTTGTCGGTGACGACCGAATAGGTGTCCTGATATTCGATCCGATGGGCCATGCCGTTCGCCGACAGCCATTCCGGCAGAATGTGCTTGGGAAAATTCGGCTGGCCCTGGTCGAGATTGCAGGCCAAGAGATCCACCGGCAGCAGCCCCCGCCACTTCAGATCATGCAGCAGCGCCAACAGGGCGTAGGAATCCTTGCCACCGGAAATCGCCACCAACCACCGCGCGCCCGGGCGGACCATGGCGAACCGTTCGATCGTTTCGCGCATCTCGCGCAGGAGACGCTTGCGGAGCTTCTTGAAGCCGACGCTCGACGGCGTGTCGCGAAACAGCGGATGGGCACCTTCGCCCGCCACCTCCGCGATGGGGTCATCGCCTCGGCCATCATCGGTTACGGCTCTCGCCTCTGCCCTGTCGAGCATGGTTCACCTCGCAAGCTTACGAGGCTCGTTTATCGGCTCGAGTGCGAAAGCGAAAGGGTTTGGCGGCGCGGCTACCGCATCGGCGAGACAATCGGAATCGATTTTCGGCAAAGCACGATGCGTCGATTCAAAGGGTGAGAGCGACCTTTCTGCGTCCGATCGGACGCAGGGCGCTCTAATCTAGATCCTTCGCCGAGCGACCCTGTCCCGTCCGTAAGGATGCCGCAGGCTGGCGTGCAAGCGGGTGGCGTTTATCGTGCCACCTGGCAGCCGCCGCCAGTGACAATGCACCCAGCGGAATGATCGACAAAACAAGGATCTGATAGATCGTCATGGGTCGAGTGATTTCAGCGCGTTATACGCGAGCAAATGTATGCGCCAAGCGATGAAAAGACAAATCAGAGCAACCGAACTCGACGTCAAGACATCACTCGTTTGGAGACGCGGCTCAAACAGCGCGCGCGAGGTCGACGCAAGCGTTCCCACGGCGAAGGTCGCGACCGACAGACCGTTCAGCCAGTTGGCGCGCAGCTTCACCTGCTCCTTTGCCGCCTCGGTCAAGGGCGGGCGCGGACGGCTGGAACCACTCGTCGTCACATCTCGAGCCCCTCGACCGCCCACCAAACGCACCGGTTGAGACTACATCAAATTCGCGCAGTGACGAGGGCGAGACCAACCCGGGAAACGAAAAAGGCCGCCCGGAGGCGGCCCTTTGAAACGCTGGCGCATGATCGAAACGATCAGCGCGAATAGAACTCGACCACCAGGTTCGGTTCCATCTGTACCGCGTAGGGCACGTCATGCAGGCCCGGAATGCGGGTGTAGGTCGCGACCATCTTGTTGTGATCGGCGTCGATATAGTCCGGCACGTCGCGTTCGGCGAGCTGGGTCGCCTCGATCACCGCGACGTTCTGCTTGGACTTCTCGCGGACCTCGATCACATCGCCCGGCTTGCAGACGTAGGACTGAATGTTCGTCCGGCGACCGTTCACATTGACGTGGCCGTGATTGATGAACTGGCGTGCCGCAAACACCGTCGCCACAAACTTGGCGCGGTAGACGACGGCGTCGAGACGGCTCTCGAGCAGACCGATCAGGTTCTCCGAGGTGTCGCCCTTGCGGCGCGCGGCCTCTTCGTAGATCTTACGGAACTGCTTCTCACGGATGTCGCCATAATAGCCCTTCAGCTTCTGCTTGGCGCGCAGCTGCAGGCCGAAATCGCTCGTCTTGCCCTTGCGGCGCTGGCCATGCTGGCCGGGACCGTATTGGCGGCGATTCACCGGGGACTTCGGACGCCCCCAGATGTTCTCGCCCATGCGGCGATCGATTTTATACTTGGCGGATGTGCGCTTGGTCATCGCATTTCCCTTTGGCAAAATTCAAAGGCCCACGGTTGCCCGCGGGCCGGTCCAGGAAACGCGCCCTCCTCTGTCCATTTCGGACTGACAGAACAGCGTGGGCACAAACCGACGCCGTTCACGGGACACGTTAAAAACCGGCCGAAGCGACGCTCCAGCCGGTTGTCGGGGTGTTAATATGACAGTTTGACGCTGTCAACCGGCCCTGTGCCGGAAACGGCGTCGATCTTAGTATTTCGCAATCACCCAGACCGCGTGAATGATGCCGGGAATATAGCCGAGCAGGGTCAACAGGATGTTGATCCAGAAATGCTTACCGAGGCCGACCTGCATGAAGACGCCGAGCGGCGGCAGGATGATGGCGAGGATGATACGAACGAGATCCATGGGCGATGGGACTCCACTGACAAAGCTTTAAACCTTAACGCTACGCGAGATTGTCTGTTCCGCAGTCGTTGATCGTCCTCAGCCGCGACAATGCCGCCCGTTTGACCCTTGATCCGCGCAGCGGCTTTACGCGGCACCTATCTCGGATCGACAAGCGGCCCGGCGGCGTTTGAAGGTTTGAAGACAAACGGCGCGGCGACACGCTGGACCTGAAGTCAAATGGGCCAAGCCAGCCCACGGCACGGACCGCGCGCATGGTGATCCGCAATCGCAGCCGCGGCGGTTTCACCATGCAGGTCATCGAACAGGTCGACGGCAGAACCGTCATCATCTCGGATCTTTCATTTCGCGGCGACTGAACCGGCAGCGAACGTCAGACCAAATCCCTGCAGCAGCCTGCGGGTGACGGGATCGGCGATGCCGGACGTAAAGACGGCGACGTCGTCATGCCGCTCAATCGCCGCCTCTTCGGAAATCCTGGGCACGATCGCCAGGGCTCGGCGCGCGATCGCCTCGGAGGTGTCGAGCCAATCCACCGGCCACGGCGCCATCTTGCGCATGCGATTGACGACGAAGGGATAGTGCGTGCAGGCGAGCACCACAATATCCGTCCGCCGACCGTCGGCCTCGACGAAACACGGCATGATCTCGGCCCTGACGGCCGCCTCATCGACAAAGCCGTGGCGCATGTAGCGCTCGGCGAGCGCGGCGAGTGTGACGCTTCCGACCAGCCGCACCTCGCATTTCGTCGCCCATTGGTCGATGAGATCGCGGGTATATTGCCGCTTGACGGTGCCGGGTGTGGCCAGAACTGAAACCAGACCGGAGCGGGTGCGTTCGGCCGCCGGCTTAATGGCAGGAACCGTGCCGACGAAGGTCATCGCCGGATATGCCGTGCGCAGCGCGTCGAGGGCCAGTGTCGACGCGGTGTTGCACGCGATCACACAGGCGATCGGGTCATGCGCGGCGATCAGGGCGCCAAACAGCGAGACCAGCCGTTCGCGCAGCGGCGGCTCGTCCCAGTCTCCATAAGGAAAACCGGCATCGTCGGCGACATAGACGAACCGCCGGTCCGGCAGCAGCACCCGCGCCTCGCGCAAAACCGTCAGCCCACCGATTCCGCTGTCGAAGATCAAGAGCGGCTTTTCGCTTCGCTCATCCATCACTCTTCGCCGTCCCGAGCTGCGTTCGGCGAGCCGCCGGCCAGCCGCCCGGCTTCGTGATCAAAGGCTTTGATGACACCGCGCAATGTGCGCACTTCGGGCTCGGAAAAATTCGCCTTGGTCAGCATGGTGCGCAGATTTTGAGTCAGCACCTCACGCTTCGGCTCGGGGAAGAAATAGCCGGCCCGTTCGAGCGAGGCTTCCAGATGGTCGAAGAGACGGAACAGATCCTCTTTTGCGGCCGACGGCGGCGCCTTGGCCGAAAAGCGCGGGCTGAGATCGCCGTCCTTGCCGGCCACCTGCCACGCATAGCTCATCAACAGCACCGCCTGGGCGATGTTGAGCGAGGCGAAATTCGGATCGACCGGAAAGGTCACGATCTCGTCGGCGAGCCCGACCTCGTGATTGTTGAGGCCCCAGCGTTCGCGCCCGAACAGGATCCCGGTGCCCTGTCCTTCCGCCACTCGGCGACGTAAATCGAGCGACGCCTCTTCCGGCCCCCGCACCGGCTTGAAACTGTCGCGCGGCCGCGCCGTTGTCGCCAGCACGAAATTGAGGTCGGCCGTTGCCGCTTCCACCGTGTCGAACAAGCGCACCGCATCAATCACGTGATCGGCCCGCGAGGCCGCCGCGCGCGCCTTTTCGCTTGGCCAGCCGTCGCGCGGCTTGACGAGACGCAGATCGGTCAGACTGAAATTCGCCATGGCCCGGGCCACCATGCCGATATTTTCGCCCAACTGCGGCTCGACCAGAACGATGGCCGGCCCGGCGCCCGGCGCGCGTTCCTCGCCCAAGGCTTCGCTCACGACTCCACTCCTCCTTGCAACGGACAAGGCGGCAGAAGACAATCGCCAGGAGACAATCGTGGTGCCGCATCGATCGCCCCGCCATCGATCGTGGCAACGGGGCGCGTTTAGTCGGCTGGATAACGCTTCCGCGGCGATCCGCCAAGCCGGCTCGGCCACGGCCCGGTGGATCGCCCGATCAGATGGTCGGGCGATCCACGCCCGCATAGACGGGCCACGCCGCGCCCGGCCGGCCTGTGCGCAGGAAGGAACAACCAATGGTCGCGCATGCGCCCGGCCAGTTCGCAGCACCGCGCATCCGACACGACGCTGAGATAGGCCGCGCTCAGGACGCTTTGGCCTTCGGCGCGACAAGGCGGCGATGGCCGATCGGTGCCGTGGCGCCGGTCGCTTTGCGTCTGTCACGCTGGGTGTTATAGGGCCGACACACACTCACCCATCGGTTCGACGCACGGGCACCGTTCGCGCTTGGACCTCTGAATTTCAAGGAAGGCCCCCATGGCGAAGATCAAGGTCGCAAACCCGGTCGTGGAACTCGACGGCGACGAGATGACCCGGATCATCTGGCAGTTCATCAAGGACAAGCTGATCCATCCCTATCTCGACATCGACCTTGAATATTACGACCTCGGTGTCGAGCATCGTGACGAGACCGAGGACCAGGTCACGGTCGATGCCGCCAAGGCCATCAAGCGCCACGGCGTCGGTGTGAAATGCGCCACCATCACCCCGGACGAGGCCCGCGTCGAGGAATTCAGCCTGAAGAAGATGTGGCGCTCGCCAAACGGCACGATCCGCAACATTCTCGGCGGCGTGATCTTCCGCGAGCCGATCATCTGCAAAAACGTGCCGCGCCTCGTTCCGGGCTGGACCAAACCCGTCATCGTCGGCCGTCACGCCTTCGGCGATCAGTACCGCGCCACCGATTTCAAGTTCCCCGGCAAAGGCAAGCTGACGATCAAGTTTGTCGGTGAAGACGGCCAGGAAATCGAGCACGAGGTCTTTGACGCCCCGTCGTCGGGCGTCGCCATGGCGATGTATAACCTCGACGAATCGATCAAGGATTTCGCCCGCGCGTCGATGAATTACGGCCTGCAGCGCGGCTATCCGGTGTATCTGTCGACCAAAAACACCATCCTCAAGGTCTATGATGGCCGCTTCAAGGACATCTTCCAGGAGGTCTACGAGAGCGAGTTCGCCGCGAAGTTCAAGGAAAAGGGCATCACCTACGAGCATCGTCTGATCGACGACATGGTGGCCTCGAATCTGAAATGGTCGGGCGGCTATGTCTGGGCCTGTAAGAATTACGATGGCGACGTCCAGTCCGACACGGTCGCCCAGGGCTTCGGCTCGCTCGGCCTGATGACCTCGGTGCTGATGACGCCGGACGGCGAGACCGTCGAGGCCGAGGCTGCGCACGGCACGGTCACCCGCCACTATCGCCAGCATCAGAAGGGCGAGCAGACCTCGACCAACTCGATCGCCTCGATCTTCGCCTGGACCCGAGGCCTGTCGCACCGCGCCAAGCTCGACGACAATCAGGATCTCGCCGAATTCGCCGGCAAGCTCGAAAAGGTCTGCATCTCGACCGTCGAGAGCGGCTTTATGACCAAGGATCTCGCGCTTTTGATCGGCCCGGATCAGCCGTGGCTGTCGACCACCGGCTTTCTCGACAAGATCGACGAGAACCTCCAGAAGGCGATGGCTGCGTCCTGATCCTTGAATTTGGCACAACCCAAACAAGAACGGCGCGGGAGTTTCCTGCGCCGTTCTTGTTTGGGCGCAATTTTTGCGAGCCGCTGAAAGCCATCGCGGCAGCACCGATCAAAGGCCAAGCATCCCGCCGACACAGCCAACGTCAACGACAGACCTTGCCAAAGCAAAATGGCAACGCTCGAGCACCGCGTGCGACCTATCGCGCCGCCGCCCGCAGGGTTCAGCCGGCCATCGCCGTCTCGACAGCGGCAATCGCATCGGCCGCCTTGTCGCCGTCCGGGCCGCCGGCCTGCGCCATGTCGGGCCGGCCACCGCCGCCCTTCCCGCCGATCGCCGCGCTCGCCGCGCGCACCAGAGCGACCGCGTCGAAGCGATCGGTGAGATCCGCCGTCACCGCGACGACGACCGAGGCCTTGCCCTCCGCCACCGCCACGAAGGCGACCACGCCCGAGCCGATCTGCGCCTTGGTCTCGTCGGCAAGGCCTTTGAGATCCTTGGCCGAAACGCCGTCAAGCACCCGGCCGACAAAGGTCGTCCCCGCGACCTCCTTGACCGGGGCGTCGCCCGACGCGCCGTCGCCGACCAGCGCCAGCTTCTTCTTGGCCTCGGTCAGTTCGCGCTCCAGCCGCCGCCGTTCTTCGACAACCGCGTCCAGACGATCCGCCACCTCGCTTTGCGCAACCTTCAGCGCCGCGGCCATGCGGCGCACGCGCTGATCCTGCTCCATGAGGTGATGGCGCGCCGCCTCGCCCGTCAACGCCTCGACGCGGCGCACGCCCGCCGCCACGCCGCCCTCGGAGACGACATGGACGAGCCCGATCTCGCCGGTGGCGCGCACATGGGTGCCACCGCACAGCTCGACCGAATAGGCCTTGCCGGCCTTGTCGCCTTCCTGAGCGACGCCCATTGAAACGACCCGGACTTCGTCGCCGTATTTCTCGCCGAACAACGCCATCGCGCCCGACGCAATCGCATCGTCCACCGCCATCAGCCGGGTCTCGACCGGCGCATTCTGCAAGATGATCCCATTGGCGAGACGCTCGATCTGGGCGAGTTCGCCCGCCGCGATCGGCTTGGGATGGGAAAAGTCGAAGCGTAACCGATCCGGCGACACCATCGAGCCCTTCTGCGCCACGTGGGTGCCGAGCACCTCGCGCAGTGCCTCGTGCAGAAGATGGGTCGCCGAATGGTTCGCCCGGATCTGGCTGCGACGGCGATGATCAACGTCAAGGTCCAGCGCCATGCCGACGCTCACCTTGCCACGCAACACACGGGCCCGATGAACGAACAGCCCCCCGGCGAATTTGCGGGTATCGGACACGGCAAGCTCCGCGCCCTCACCCCGCATCATGCCGGTATCGCCAAGCTGGCCGCCGGACTCGCCGTAAAACGGCGTCTGGTTGACGATAACAGAAATTTCGCTGCCCTCGCCGGCAGCCTCGATCTCCACCCCATCCTTGACCAGCGCGACGACGGCCGCCTCCGCCCGCTCGGTGTCATAGCCGAGGAACTCGGTCGCCCCGACACGATCGCGAATGGCGAACCAGACGCTCTCGTCCGCCGCTTCGCCCGATCCGGTCCAATTGGCGCGGGCTTCGGCCTTCTGGCGCTGCATCGCGGTGTTGAACGTCTCGAGATCGACCTCGATGCCGCGCTGGCGCAGCGCATCCTGGGTCAGATCCAGCGGAAAACCGTAGGTGTCATAGAGCTTGAAGGCCGTCTCACCGGAGAGGCGCTCGCCGGCCGACATCCCTTCCGTCGCTTCCGACAACAGCGTCAGTCCACGATCAAGCGTCTGCAGGAAGCGCTTTTCTTCAAGCTTCAACGTCTCGCCGATCAGCGCCTCGGCGCGCACAAGCTCCGGATAGGCCCGGCCCATCTCGGCCGTCAGCGTCGAGACCAAGCGATAAAGGACCGGCTCACGGGCACCCAGCATGCGAGCGTGACGCATCGCCCGGCGCATGATCCGGCGCAACACATAGCCGCGGCCTTCATTCGACGGCAGCACGCCGTCGGCGATCAGAAAGGCCGTCGAACGCAGATGATCGGCGATCACCCGGTGGCTGGCGACCTTGTCGCCGACCGCCGCAGATCCGATCGCGCTCTCGACCGCACCGATCAGGGTGCGAAAGAGATCGGTCTCGTAGTTCGAATGCACGCCCTGCAGGATCGCCGCCATGCGCTCGAGCCCCATGCCGGTGTCGATCGACGGCCGCGGCAAATCGAGCCGGGTGTCGGCATCGACCTGGTCGAACTGCATGAAGACCAGATTCCAAAATTCCAAGAACCGGTCGCCGTCCTCGTCGGGGCTTCCCGGAGGACCCCCGGCAACGCTTTCACCCTGATCGAAGAAGATCTCCGAACAGGGGCCGCAGGGGCCGGTCTCGCCCATCGTCCAGAAATTGTCCGAGGTCGCGATCTTGATGATCCGATCGTCGGACAGCCCGGCGATCTTCTTCCACAAGCTCGCCGCCTCCTCATCCTCGGAAAAGACGGTTACAAGCAAGCGGTCCTTCGGCAGCCCGAATTCCTTGGTCGACAGGTTCCAGGCAAGCTCGATCGCCCGCTCCTTGAAATAGTCGCCGAAGGAGAAATTCCCCAGCATTTCGAAGAAGGTGTGGTGACGCGCCGTATAGCCGACATTGTCGAGATCGTTGTGCTTGCCGCCGGCCCGCACGACCTTCTGGGCCGTCGTGGCGCGGGTGTAGGGGCGCTTTTCAAGGCCGGTGAAGACGTTCTTGAACTGAACCATCCCGGCATTGGTGAACATCAAGGTCGGGTCGTTCCGCGGCACCAGCGGCGAAGAGGCAACGCGCTCATGTCCGTTCTTCTCGAAATAGGCGAGAAAAGCCGAACGGATTTCGTTGACGCCACTGCCACTCATGTGCGGGACCTTCGCGAGACATTGCGGAACACCGCCGGTTCGACCTCGATCGAGCGGAACCGGCAAAACAGACGGCCTTTTACAAAGGCCGACAAGTCGTGTCCACGGCTCATGCGCGAAGAGCGACCATGCAATCGTCGCTCTTTAAAACCAGCATCCTCAGCAAGACGAGATCATCCGAGGCCGGCAAACCGGCGCCGCGTCACGACGCCGCCGGATCCCTCCTTCGGATCGATCAATCCTCGCCGGCATCCTCGTCGCCACCGTCATTGAGAAGCTGCTCGGCAATGAGACCGGCATTTTGACGGATCGCCGTCTCGATCTCGTTGGCAATTTCCGGGTTGTTCCGCAAGAAGCCCTTGGCGTTCTCCCGGCCCTGACCAAGCCGCTGGCTGTTATAGGAGAACCACGCCCCCGACTTTTCGACGATGCCGGACTTCACACCGAGATCGACCAACTCGCCGGTCTTGGACACGCCCTCGCCATACATGATGTCGAACTCGACCTGCTTGAACGGCGGCGCAAGCTTGTTCTTGACGACCTTCACCCTGGTCTGGTTGCCGGTGACTTCCTCGCGATCCTTGATCGAGCCGATGCGGCGGATGTCGAGACGCACCGAGGCGTAGAACTTCAAGGCATTACCGCCCGTCGTCGTTTCCGGCGAGCCGAACATCACGCCGATCTTCATGCGGATCTGATTGATGAAGATGACCATACATTTCGAGCGCGAAATCGAGCCGGTGAGCTTGCGCAGCGCCTGGCTCATCAATCGTGCCTGCATGCCCGGCAAAGAATCGCCCATCTCGCCCTCGATCTCGGCGCGCGGCGTCAGCGCGGCGACCGAGTCGACCACCAGAACGTCGATCGCCCCGGAGCGGACCAGCGTGTCCGCGATTTCCAACGCCTGTTCGCCCGTGTCCGGCTGCGAGATCAGAAGGTTTTCGAGGTCAACGCCGAGCTTGCGGGCATAGACCGGATCGAGCGCATGTTCCGCGTCGACGAAGGCGCAGATGCCGCCCTTCTTCTGGGCTTCGGCAACCGTGTGCAGCGCCATGGTCGTCTTGCCGGAGCTTTCCGGGCCATAGATCTCGACGATGCGCCCCTTGGGAAGACCACCGACGCCGAGCGCGATGTCGAGACCGAGCGAACCGGTCGATACCGTCTCGATCTCCACGATCTTCTCGTTCTGTCCCAGCCGCATGATCGAGCCCTTGCCGAAGGCCCGCTCGATCTGCGACAGAGCCGCATCGAGAGCTTTGTTCTTGTCCAACGAATTATCCTCGACGAGACGGAGAGCATTTTGTGCCATGGTGACGAGACCTTATTTCACGCGCCGGTAAGGGGTGCAACATGCGAAATCCTCACCCATATGTACGCGGTTTGTTCTCTATTGGCAAGTCGAAAATCCTCTTTTGTTCTCATTTGCGAATCGCCATACGGCGAGGTCGATCGTTAAAATGCGATGAAGATTTTTTCTAATTCAAAACAGCGGCCGTCGCTGTTTTTGCTCGGCGCCGCGCATCTCGACCGACGCGCCAAGGCGATGGTGCCGTTCCGGCCGGCGGCCTCCAATCCGGGCGTGATGGTGGAGTCGCCCGGCGGCGCGGCGTTCAATGCCGCGATTGCGTTGAGGGCGCTCGGCTGCACCGTGTGCTTCGTCAGCGCGCGCGGCGGCGGCGATGATGGCGAGCGCGTCGCCGCCGCGATCGAGGCGTTGGATCTCACCGATCTCAGCGTCACCTTTCTCGATCGCGCGACGCCGACCTATACGGCGATCCTCGACGAGACCGGCGAACTCGTCGCCGGCATCGCCGACATGGCACTGTATGATCGCCTGGGCCCGCGGCTGCTGCAACGCCGGCACCTGCGCGATGCGTTGGAAACGGCCGACGCCCTGTTAGTCGATGCCAACCTGCCAGCCGAGACGATCGCGGCCGCGGTTTCGGCTGCCGGCAGCCGACCGGTTGCGGCAATCGGCGTGTCGCCCTGGAAGGTGCGGCGGCTGCTCGCCGTGCTGCCGTCTTTAGCGGCAATCTTCCTCTCCCGCGCCGAAGCGGCAGCCCTTGCCGATGTGGATCCGGACGCGGACTTTGCGACCATTGCCGCGGCGGTTGCCCGACTCGGCGCCAAACGCGCCGTCATCTCCGATGGCCCTCGCGCGGCCGCGGTCATCGATCATGGTCGCCTGACCTTCCAACAACCGTTAGAGGTCACGCCGACGGACGTCACCGGTGCCGGCGACACGCTCGCCGCCGTGGCATTGGCAAGCGCGATTCACACCGCCGACTTCGTCGCCTGCGCCCGCCTGGGACTTGCCGCCGCCGCGGTGCGAGTGTCCGCGCCGGTGTTTCCACCCGCCGATTTCGATGCCGCAATCGACCGAATGCTTGCCGAACTTCCTGAGTCTGAAACAAATCTTTGAGCCCCGCCATGTCCCTTGATCTCAGCCTGTGCTTCTCGCCGCATGTCGAAGCGGCGATGGCGGCGGGCAGACCCCTGGTCGCCCTCGAGTCGACGATCGTCACCCATGGCATGCCCTATCCGGCCAATCTGAAAACAGCCCAGGCGGTGGAGGCTGAGGTCCGCGCGAGCGGCGCCGAGCCGGCCACGATCGCCGTCATCGACGGGACCTTGAAGATTGGCATCGACGATGGCGAGCTCGCGTCCCTGGCGAAGGCCGAGGGCGTGATGAAGCTGTCGCGGGCCGACCTCGCTTATGCGATCGCCTTCGGCAAGACCGGCTCGACGACCGTCGCCGCGACGATGATCGCCGCCCGGGCGGCCGGGATCGGCGTCTTTGCCACCGGCGGCATCGGCGGGGTGCATCGCGGCGGCGAGACCAGCCTCGATATTTCCGCCGATCTGGAGGAGCTCGCGCGGACCAACGTCATTGTCGTTTCGGCGGGCGCCAAGGCGATCCTCGATATTGGCCGGACGCTGGAATATCTGGAAACCAAAGGCGTTCCCGTCGTCAGCTATGGCAGCGACGACCTGCCGGCCTTCTGGGCTCGAGAATCGGGCTTCGCAACGCCTTTGCGGCTCGATACGGCCAGCGCAATCGCACGGTTTCAAAAGACGCGCGAGGCGCTCGGCATTGCCGGCGGCATGCTGATCGCCAATCCGCTAGCCGACGATCAGGCGATTGATCGCGGAACGATCGAGGGCTGGATCGACCGCGCCCTGGCCGATGCGGCGGCGGCGGGCGTCACCGGCAAGGCGGTGACGCCCTATCTGCTCGGCCGGATCGTCGAACTCAGCGACGGGCGCTCGCTCGACACCAATATCGCTCTGATCAAGGCCAATGCCCGGCTTGCCGGTGCGATCGCCGTTGCGCTCAAAGCCACCGGCTGATCGGCGCGGCGTCACCCGATCGATGACGCCGGCATGATCGCGAATGCTCAGCTTTCATCGATCGCGGTCTTCACCGCGACGGCGAGTTCACGCAAGGAGAACGGCTTGGCCAGGAAGCCGAATTTCTCGCCCTCCGGCATGTTCTTGGCGAACGCATCCTCGGCATAGCCGGAAACGAAGATGAATTTCAGATCGGGCCGCGTCTTGCGCATCTCGCGCAGGAGCGTCGGACCGTCCATCTCCGGCATGACAACGTCGGAGACGACAAGATCGATCTCCCCGCCCAGATCTTCGAGAACCTCCAGCGCCTCAACGCCCGAGGCCGCTTCGTGGACGTCGTAGCCGCGCATCTTCAGCGCCCGGACATTGCCGGCGCGCACATGGTCTTCGTCCTCGACCAGAAGAATCGTCGCGGTGCCGGAAAGATCCATCTTGGCATTGGCGGCGGCGGCAGCCGATTCCGGCACCGTGCCGCCGACTTCGCTCGGGATGAAACGCGGCAGGAAAATCCGGAAGGTGGTTCCCTGCCCCGACTTGGAATCGACGAAGATGAAGCCGTTCGACTGTTTGATGATGCCGTACACCATCGACAGGCCGAGGCCGGTGCCCTTGCCGATTTCCTTGGTGGTGAAGAAGGGTTCGAACACCCGTTCGGCGACATCCGGCGGCATGCCGGTGCCGGTGTCGGCCACCTCGATGAGAACGTAATCGCCGTCGACCAGCTCGCCATAGCCGAAACGCCGGGCTTCGCTCGCGCCGACATTGCGGGTCGCGATGGTAATCTTGCCGCCGTCTGGCATCGCGTCGCGGGCGTTCTGGACGAGATTGGTGATCACCTGCTCGAATTGGCCGATATCGGCCATCACCGGCCATAGATCGCGGCCGTGCTGGCGTTCCAGCGTCGCATGGTCGCCGCTCACTCGCTTCAAAAGCAGATGCATGTCGGCGATCACATCGGTGAGGTTGAGCATCTTCGGCCGCATCGTCTGCCGACGCGAATAGGCCAGCAGCTGCCGCACCAGCGAGGCGGCCCGGTTGGCGCTCTGCTTGATCAGCAAGAGATCCTGGAACGACGGATCGCCGGTGCGGTGGTTGAGCAGCAGAAAGTCGACCGACGCGGTGATGATCGTCAAAACGTTGTTGAAATCATGGGCGATGCCGCCGGCGAGATTACCCACCGCCTGCATCTTCTGGCTCTTGGCGATCTGCTCTTCGAGCGCCCGATGCTCGGTGATGTCGACGCCGTAGAGAATCGCGCATTCCTCGCCGTCAGCGCCGACCTTCGGGACAGCGCTGAGATAGAGCCGCACGGTGCGCACCGGCTCGCCCTGAACGTCGATATCAAGCGGCGCGATCCCCGCGCGGCCGGTGCTGGCTTCCGCCAGGGCCTTGCGGAAGGCGTCGTGGCCATTGTTGCGGATCGCCGTCGAAAAACCCGCCTTTCCCTCGGCCGCGTCGACACCGAAAATCTTGCGGAAGACGGCGTTGGAACGGACCACGCGGCCTTCGGGATTCAAGGTCGCGATCGCCATTGGCGACGAGTTGAAGAAACGGGTGAAACGCGCCTCGGCGAGTTCGACCGGCGTTGCCGTATCATATTCGCCGCTGCGATCGAGGACGAGGGTGCGCACGATGCCCGGCGCGGCGCTGTCGTCCCGCACCGGCCGCCGCAGCAGCCGAACCGGGAGGCTCGTGCCCGATATCGTCTGCAGGTCGAGATCGATGATGCTCTCGACTTCCCCCTTGGCGCTGTCCGCAAAGAGCGCGCGCGAAGCGGGCGTCAAGAAGTCTTCGAACGTGCGCTGATAGGGTTTGACATCGGCGAGGTCGATGCCGATCCACTCGGCGAGCGTGGCGTTGATATAGGCGATGCGGTGGCCGGAATCGGCGGCGAAGAAGCCGGCCGGCGCCTTGTCGAGATAATCGATCGCATGCTGCAGATCCTGGAAGGAGCTCTCCTCGTGCTTGCGATCGGCGGTGATGTCGACGATCTGCCAAGCTTGCATCGCGCCGCTGCGGGTCGCCAGCGGGCGCACCGATACGCGGTACCAGCACGGCGCATTCGCCTCGGTCGGATCAGATGCGGTCAGAGCGTGCGCCAAGCGGAATTCACGCTGGCCGGAGCGGCCATCGCGAGCAAGATTGGCGAGATAATAGATCGCCTCGGTTGCCTCGGTCTCGCGGGACAAAAGCCGTTCGAGGCTGCGGATCTCGGCGGGCTTCGACGCGCCGGTCAAGTCGCCATAGGAGCGGTTGGCATAGACGACCTGCCCCTTGCGATCGAGGATCAGAACGCCGGCATGCGCCGTGTCGACGAAGTCGCGGACAATACCCCCGTCGCTTGCCCGACCCGTCATCCGCACGAAGCCGAGCGCGACGGCGAAAATCGCCACGATCCCGACCATCGCGAGAAGACCAAAAATCGCCAGCAGCGCCATTTCCCCATAGCGGTGGCCAAGCAGCGCCAAGGCGGCGCTGACGAGAATCAAGGCGCCGCCAAGAAGCAGAAGGCGCCGCACGCCCGATGCGGCCGCCGTCCGGTCGATCAACGGCTTGTCGATCGTGCCCTGAGCCGCTCCATTCATGACCCTTGCCCCTCTTGCCCTGCCGTCGCCGCAGATTGTGAATCACTTTTCCCGCCAGAGCGAGGCCCTGACAGCTACAGGATCGGGAGAAGAAGCAAAATTACTTTTCAAACTGATCGAGACCGGTCCGACCGACATGATACCACACTCCACACCGGCTCTCGGGTGTTGAACCAGCCGCGGCCACCGACTGTGATTCGCTCTTGGCTCACGGGCACTATATCAGCCGGGGCTTGCCCGAAGTCCCTCACGGACGCGATTCGGGTCTTGGTAGAGAAATGCAATTTCGGCTGCACGGCCGATGCTGTAGGCATCAATCGGCCTTGCCCGACAGACGAATATGCGGCACCGGTTCTAGCGTGATTTTTCATGCCCGAGGGCCGATGCCGACCAGGAGTAGACAACGACATGCCGCAGTGGATCATCGATATTTTCGGGGACAGTCTGGCGCCGTTCGTGTGGGTTGCGGTCGTCGCGGCCCTTGTCTGCACACTCGCGATCGTTGTCCTGTTGATGGCCAAAAAGCTGATGGCAGGCGGCGTCAAGATTGGGCCGAAGGTCAAGGCACCGCGGCTCCAAGTGCTTGACGTCGTTCGGGTCGACGAGAAGCGCAAGCTGGTCCTGGTCCGTCGCGACGAAGTCGAACATCTGGTGCTTGTCGGCGGCCAGACCGACATTCTGGTGGAGGGATCGATCCTGCGCCTGCCGAGCCCAGCGCGCGGCAGGCCGAGCGACGGCGACGCCCGGCTCGATAGTCCGGCGATGGCGCCCCAGCAGCCACGCGTCGCCGCTGCGCCGCCGGTGGCAGGCGGAACGACGACGACGCCTCGACAGGAGCCCCGGCGCGACAGCCAACCGGCGCCGCAGCGCGCACCTGCCGTCGCAGCGGTCCCAGCGCCGGCCGCGCCGGTCCTCGCCCCTCAGCCGACACCGCCGCGCCGCGCCGCGCCAACACCCGGCGCCGCGCCGGCCCCTGAGATCAATCTCGACCGCGCTCGCCCCGTCGAGGCCAAATCCCCGCGCAGCCAGGCAGCAACCCGCGCCGAGCCCGCTTTGCCGCCGGCAACGCCGTCGACCGACCGCCACATTCCGTTGAGCGAGCGACTGCCGCGCCTGCGGCCGGCCGCGCCCCGCGCCGAGGTTCCGACGGAACGCGCCGCGCCGCAGCCCGCGATGCCCTTGGCCGAGCGGGCCTCGCTCAATCCCTCCACCCATCCGTTTTCGCGGGCAACGCCGACCCTTCCCAGCAAGGCCGAGCCGGATCTTTCGATGGCACCGGTCGCCGAGCCGGCTCCCCGTCCGTCCGGTCGCATTGAACCGCAGCTTGCCATGCCCGGCGAGACTTATTCGGATGCCCGACTCGAACCAGAGCCGGCTCGTCGTGAAGCACGTGCCCTGCGTCCAGCAGGGGATCGCACGTCCGGCGACGGCGATGCGGCCACGGCGCCCCTGCCCTCCGGCAGCGGCGATGTCGAGTGGCCGAGCGCGGACACCCAAGCGAGACCCCGCCCGCTTTCGGTCCGCAGCTTCGTCAGCGCGGTCCAGAGCCGCGACACCTCGGAGCGCGGCGTTGCCGCGGTTTCGAGCGCCGGGCCGAAAATCCCGGCCCGCGCGGCTGAGCCGCGACCGGTCCCCACCGGCCCTGGACCGGCGGCCCCCCATCTTCCGCAAGCCGAGTCGCGCAAGACAATCGAACAACCGGCGCCCCAGGCCTCAGCCGAGAAGAATGCCCTCGAAAAGAGCCTAGAGGACTTCTTGGCCGCCGAACTTCATTCGAGCCTCGCCGAAGAAGCCTTGGAGGCAAAAGAACCTCGTCCGCCCCAGCCAAAGCCGGCGGCAACGCCAGCCAAGGCGACCGCAAGTGACATCGCCGAACACCCTGCGCCGGCGTCGGCGCCTGCGCAGGCCAAGCCATCCCCCTCCGAGCCGGTTCCGACAGCAAAACCGAAACCCGCGCCATCGTCGGCGGACCCCCAGCCGGCTGCAAAGCCCAAGAGCGATAGTCCCGAAACAGTCATGCCAATTCCCCACCCGCTCTCGGCAACGGCACAGGGTAAGGTCGACACGCCGCAAGCTGCCGAGCTTGATCTCGAAGAGGAGATGAAACGCCTCCTCGGCGAACTCGGCGCCACTACGGCCGAAAGCGACAAAAAAACCAAATAGACACGAGCGATTTGGGAGTTCCGGCGCGACGCAAAAAACCCGATCGCGACGATTGGGAAATCGCGACCGGGTTCTTTGACGCCTGGAGGTCGGCGTTTGACGGAGCGAAAGCCTCCGGACGGCGCGGGCCAAATGTCCGTTGGGATGCGCATCGCTTGGCTGCCGCACATCTGAGAGCGCCGCATCGGGCTTTGCCGAAAATCGATCCCGATTGTCGGCCGGATTCGTTCACTCGTGTGAAACCCGATGGATCTTCTCACCCGCATGCGAGCGGCGGCGTGGCGCTTTAGGCCCTGCCCGTTACTGGAGATATTGCGCCGGATTGACCGGGGCCGAGTTCTTGCGAACCTCGAAGTGCAGAATCGGCACGGTGGTGTCGCCGGTCATGCCCGATTTGGCGATGATCTGCCCCCGGCGCACGTCGTCGCCCTTCTTTACGAGCAGGTCTTCGGCATTGCCATAGACCGTGACGAGACCGTCCTCGTGCTTGACGAGCACCGTGTTGCCGAATTCCTTGAGGCCGTTGCCGGCATAGATGACCACGCCGTTCTCGGCGGCCTTCACCGGCGTCCCGCGCGGCACCGAAATGTTGATACCGTCATTGCGCTTGCCATCCACTTTCTCGCCGAAGCGATTGATGACCCGGCCCTGCACCGGCCAGCGGAAGGCGCTGATGCCCGTCGAATTCGGCGCGACCGCCGCGACGTCGCGGGCGATGTCGGCCTTCACCGATCCGGTCTCCGTCTTGTCGACCTTTGGCTCAGCCTGGGCGATGCGCCCGCTCTTGCTGGCGGTGACTTCGCTGTCCTCGCGCTTGGCCTCCGCCATTTTGACGCTCGGCGCGGGTTCACGCGTCGCCGTATGAGCGGCGGGGGGCGCCGAGATGCGGCTGCGCGTGTCCGCCGCAGCGACGGTGCGGCTGTGAATTTGGGTCTGGCTTGCGACCGTTCCCCCTGCCGGAATGGTCAGACGCTGACCGAGGCGGACGGTGTCGGAGGTCATACCGTTGGCCTGCCGGATCGCGGCAGCCGAGACGCCGGTCCGCCGGGCGATCCCGAGCAGCGTATCGCCGGATTCGACGGTGATCGTGCCGGCCGCCGTGCGGCTGGCCGCGCGGCGCTCCTGGGTCGAAGCCGGGCGCTCGTTGAGCGGGCGGGACTGAGGCACGGCGAGCCGCGCTGCTTCAGCCTGCAAGGTCGACGGCGGGGCGCCGCGGGTGATCGGCGTGCCGTCGCGCGAGGCCATGTGGGCGGGTGCCGGCATCGAGGGCTGAGAAACCGGCGCCGACTGCTGAACCTGGCTGGATGTGCGATATGACGGCGGCGGCGGCAGCTGGCTGCGCTCCATCTGCTGACCCGATTCGGCGGCCGGATAAGGCTGCGACTGTGGGCTTGGCAGGAAGCCGCCACCGCCGGTATTGCCGCTCGGCGCGATGCCACCGGTCGCCATCCCGTCGACGGCACCGGGATAGGGCTGGGAAGCGTCCGACTGCTGCACGGGAACCGTCTGTGGAACGGCGCCCGTATAGAAGCCATCGTCGAAACGCGCGATGTTGCCGCTACAGCCAGCGAGGAAGGCCGCCATGGCGATTGTGGCGGCGGAACCGAACATGCGTCGGCGCGAATGGCTCAACACGAGTAAGCGCATCACAGTCCCTTTGGTAGGCGATGAAATCTTCAAGGAACATTGAAGCGCGTTAATCTTACTGCTCGGTTAAGTCCTCCGGTCAAAAGATGAATTTTCGCAGGCTCGGCAAAGCGGCCGGACGGTGTGGCCGTTCGGCGTCACAGGACGTCGGCCTTGCCGAAAGCGACCGCCTGATAGCGCACGGTGCCAAGATCCTCGCGCTCGAAGCGGCTGCCGACCTTGCGCAATCGCACCAGCTCTTGCTGACCATCGCCGGGCCCGATCGCGCAGATGAGAGCCGAATGCGGCCCGAGCTGATCAAGGAACTGCTTGGGCGGCGCGGGAAAGGCGCTGTGGATGATGATGCGGTGGTAGGGGCTGCCGCTCGCAAATCCCTCGCGCCCATCCTCGAAGATCGCGGTGACATTGCTGATGCCGAGCTCGCGAAAGCGCTGCGAGGCGCTTTTCAACAGCCGCCGATAGCGATCGAAGGTGGTGACATGGCCGACGATCCGCGCCAGCAGGGCGGTGACATAACCGCTGCCCGTCCCGATCTCCAACACCCGCTGTTCCGGCTGCGGTTCCAGCCAGTTGGCCAGACGCACCGCCGCCAGCGCCCCAGGCATGGTCTCGCCGCACTCGATCGGCGCGGTGCGATTCTCATACGGGTCGTCGATGCCAGCCGGCACGAACAGCCGGCGCGGCACGCTCTCAACCGCCTTCAGCAAAGCCGGCGACATATGCGGCTCGCCGCGTAGCCGAAAAAGGAATTCGGCCAGCCGCTCGCGGTCGCCCTCCGGCGCGGTCATTTGAGAGCGTCGGCGAGCTGGCCACGCAGCTTTTCCGCCGTCAGATCGAGTTGCAGCGGCGTGACGGAGATATAGCCGGCATTGACCGCCGCAATGTCGGATTCGGCGACGTCGGGACCGATCTGGCGACCGAATTTCAGCCAGAAATACGGAAAACCCCGGCCATCCCGGCGCTCTTCAAGCCCCAGCGAATAGTCGAGCTTGCCCTGTCGCGTGACCGCGATGCCCGCCACCGCCTCGGCTTCGACCGCCGGGAAGTTGACGTTCAAGAGATGGCCGTCCGGCAAATCGAAGGCGGCGAGCTTCTCGATCACGGCCGGAGCGTGAGTCTCCGTCGTCTTCCAGAGCGCTTCGCGCTCCGTATCGGGGCTGAACGCCTGACTGAGAGCGAGCGAGCGAATGCCGAGCATCATGCCCTCCATGGCGCCCGCCACGGTGCCGGAATAGCTGATGTCCTCGCAGATGTTCTGCCCGGCATTGACACCCGATAGCACCAGATCCGGCAGATCGTCCATGACCTTGCGCACCGCCATGATGACGCAGTCGGTCGGCGTGCCGCGCACGGCGAAGCGCCTTTCGTCGAGCTGGCGCAGCCGCAGCGGCGAGGACAACGTCAGCGAGTGTGACAGGCCGCTCTGGTCGGTCTCGGGCGCGACGGTCCAGACGTCGTCCGAGAGCTGGCGCGCCACCCGCTCCAGGACCGCGAGGCCTTCGGCGTTGATGCCGTCGTCATTGGTGATGAGAATGCGCATGGTCAGGCAACCGCGATCGTCTCGATACCGCCCATATAGGGGCGCAGAGCCTCTGGCACCGTGATGCTGCCGTCGGCGTTCTGATAGTTTTCCATCACCGCGATCAGCGCCCGCCCGAGGGCGACGCCGGAGCCGTTCAGCGTGTGGACGAAACGCTGGGCCTTCTCGCCAGCGACCTTATAGCGGGCGTTCATCCGCCGCGCCTGGAAATCGCCGCAGACCGAACAGCTGGAAATCTCGCGGTACATGCCCTGCCCGGGCAGCCAAACTTCGATATCGAAGGTCTTGCGGGCGCCAAAGCCCATGTCGCCGGTGCACAGCGCCACGACGCGATAGGCAAGACCGAGGCGCTTCAACACCTCCTCGGCGCAAGCGGTCATCCGGTCGAGTTCGGCGATCGAGCCGTCCTCGTCGGTGACCGAAACCAGTTCGACCTTATAGAACTGATGCTGGCGCAGCATCCCGCGCTGGTCGCGACCGGCGGCCCCGGCCTCCGAGCGGAAGCACGGCGTCAGCGCCGTCACCCGGATCGGCAGATCGGCGGCATCGAGCGTCGTCTCGCGGACCAGGTTGGTCAGCGTCACCTCGGCTGTCGGGATCAGCCAACGGCCCTCGCTGGTGTGGAACAGGTCTTCGGCAAATTTCGGCAGTTGGCCGGTGCCGAAGAGGGCTTCGTCGCGCACCAGCAGCGGAACGACCGTTTCCTGATAGCCGTGCTCGCCGGTGTGGAGATCGAGCATGAACTGCCCGAGCGCCCGTTCGAGCCGCGCGAGCTGACCTTTGAGAATGGTGAAGCGGGCGCCCGAGATCTTGGCAGCCTGCTCGAACTCCATCATGCCGAGGGCTTCGCCGAGGTCGAAATGCTCCTTCGCGGCAAAATCGAAGCGCGGCGGCTCACCGACCTTGCGAACCTCGACATTATCGGCCTCGTCCGCCCCGATCGGCACGTCGTCGAGGGGCACGTTCGGGATCCGGGCGAGCGCGTCCTCAAGCTCTGCGTCGATCCGGCGTTCCGTCTCCTCGCCGTCCTGAATCTCGGCCTTGATGCTGCCGACTTCCTCGATCAGCGCGTCGGCCCGCGCCGCATCACCCGAGCCCTTGGCCTTGCCGATTTCCTTGGAGGCTTCGTTACGCCGGTTCTGCAGATCCTGCAGCACCTTCAAATGATCGCGGCGGCGTTCGTCGAGCTTGATGAGATCCATCGCCATGGCCGGCGCGCCGCGCGTTTCCAACGCTTTGTCCAGTTTGTCAGGATTGTCTCGGATCCATTTGATATCGAGCATATTCCCCTCGTCTTAAGCGGCGAGGGACGGTCAGGCGCCGCTGCCCTTAGGCCTCAGATTGCGCCTCGCCCTCGGCGGCGGTCTCCGCCCTCTTCTTCTCGATCATCCGCGCCGCCAGAATGGAGATCTCGTAGAGAAGGATCGTCGGCATCGCAAGGCCGATCTGAGACATCGGATCGGGTGGCGTCAGCACCGCCGCCGCGACGAATGCCAATACGATGGCGTATTTGCGTTTCGACGAAAGACCCTTGGATGAGGTGATACCGGCGCGCACCAAAAGCGTCGCGACAACCGGCAGCTGGAACACCAGACCGAAGGCGAAGATCAGCGTCATGATCAGCGACAGATATTCGGAGACGCGCGGCAACAGCTGGATCGTCGCCTCGCCGCTGCCGCCGGACTGCTGCATCGACAGGAAGAACCACATCACCATTGGGGTGAAGAAGAAATAGACCAGCGCCGCGCCCATCAGGAACAACAGCGGCGTCGCCACCAGATAGGGCACGAAGGCCTGCCGCTCGTTGCGATACAGCCCCGGCGCGACGAATTTGTAGATCTGCGAGGCGATCAGCGGGAAGGCCAGGAAGAACCCGCCAAAGGCCGCGATCTTCACCTGGGTGAAGAAGAACTCTTGCGGCGCGGTATAGATCAGCTCGACCTGCTTGCCGGTCATCCCCGCCCAGCCGGTCGCCGTCTGATACGGAACGACGAGCAGGTTGAAGATCGGCTTGGCGAAATAGAAGCAGATCAGAAAGGCGATGAAGAAGCCGGCGATCGACCAGATCAGCCGCCGTCGCAATTCGATCAGATGCTCGATCAGCGGGGCGGAAGACGCCTCGATCTCGTCGTCGCGGCTGGTCACGCTACGTCCTTCGCCTGCTTGGCGCTCACGCCATCCCTGTCTTCATCCCCGTCTTCGGTGCCGCCGCCCTTTGTCTCGGTGGCCGCCACGGATGTCTTCGGCGCCTCACCCTCGGCGGCTGCGGTCTCGACCGGCCCGCTCTTTAGCGGCTCCATCTCCGGCGCCAGCGTCTCGGAGGCGCTCGGCACCTTCGGCTCCGGTGCCGCCGTCGCACTGTTCAACGAGGAGCGAATCTCATCGCCGATCGCCCGCATCGGGCTCATCGCCTCACGGATGGATTTGCGCGGATCGAGCGAGCGCATGTCGTTGATGCCCTGGCGAACATCGTCCAGCTCGGCTTCTTTCAAAGCATCGTCGAATTGACGGCGAAAGTCGCCCGCCATCGCCCGCAACTGACGCGTGACGCGGCCGAACGTCCGCAACATTCCAGGAAGATCCTTCGGGCCGACGACGACCACGAGGACGACCGCGATCACCAGAAGTTCGGACCAGCCGACATCGAACAGCACAACTCAACCGCCTAAAGACGTCGCGGAGCGCCGAGGCGTTGCGACTTCGAGGAAACAATCGGAGCCGGAGCGAGCCGCTCCGGCCCGCACCTTTTACGCCGAACTTAGCTCACCGTCTTCTCGGTTTTCACGTCGCGCGCGACGACGTCGCCTTCCTGGTGATCGAGCGAGCGCCGCTCGGCCGGCTTCGGCTCGGCTTCGTCGTCCGCCATGCCCTTCTTGAAGTTCTTGATACCCTTCGCGACGTCGCCCATCAGTTCGGGAATCTTGCCGCGACCGAACAGGAGAAGCACCACGGCAAGAACGATGAGCCAGTGCCAAATGCTGAAGCTACCCATAACCTTAATCTCTCCCTCGAGCGCGTTGACCGCCTGAATCCTTAGCTAGCGATCCCCGGAGGCTTTTGCAAACACGATAACGTCTTGCGGATCAATCGACACGACGACGTCCTGAAGATTTTCCGGCACCGATCCTGCCCGCATGCGGGAGCGCAGCGGCGCATCGAGCCCTTCGATCGCCACGGTCAAAAGGTCGACGCCCCCCAGGAAACGCCTGGCGACGATGCGCCCGAAGACGCCGTTCGGCCGCTCGTTCAGCCGCACCCCCGTGAGCCGTAGGGCGACGGTGAACAGGGTGCCGTCCGACAATGTCGTGTCCGCCACGGGCCCGAGCGGCGTGACGATCCGGCCGCCCAGCGCCTCGCCGTCGATGAGATTGAGTTCGGAAAAGAAGCCGGCGGCGAAAAGATTGGCCGGTCGGCCATAGAGTTCAGCCGCGGTACCAACCTGCACCAATGCACCGTCCTTGATCAGCGCGATCCGATCGCCGAGGCGCATCGCCTCTTCGGCGTCATGGGTGACGATGATCGCCGTTGCCCGGCTTTCCCTCAGGATCTGCAGCGTGTCGGTGCGGACGACGTCCTTCAATCGGCTGTCGAGACCGGAAAAGGGCTCGTCCATCAACAGCACGGATGGCCGCGGCGTCAAAGCCCTGGCCAAGGCGATACGCTGCTGCTCGCCGCCCGACAGCATATGCGGATAGCTGTCGGCGATGTGATCGAGCCCCACCCGCGCCAGCGCCGACAACGCTTCACGCTTCGCCGCGCCGCCATTCAACGCGCTCAGACCAAATCGCACATTGTCGAGAATCGTCATGTGCGGAAACAGGGCAAAGTCCTGAAACATTAACCCGATGCCCCGGCGTTCCGGCGCCACGAAGCGTGTCGGTCCGGCGATCTCGCGGCCATTCAGAAGCAGCCGCCCCCCGGTCTGCCGCTCGATCCCCGCCGCGATCCGCAACATCGTCGTCTTGCCGGAGCCGGAGGGACCGAGCAGACAGAGCACCTCGCCGGGCGCGGCTTCGAGCGTGATGCCTTTCAGGATCGCCGTACCGTCCACCGAATGGCTGACATCGTCGAAGCGAAGGCTCGCAGCAAAGCTGACGCCGGCGCGGGTGCGGGCCCGCGCGGCGTCGCCGGATGCCGATACTGGAAGTGCCGTTGCGCGCACAAATCGCCCGATCATTGCAGCGATGACGACGCCGTTGCCGCCGGGGCCGCGCTTTCGCCATCGCCTGTCGAAACAAGACGCGGACGGGGTCGCCCCGCCTCGCCGGGCGTTTGCCTAGCGTCTTGCCCGCTCAGACGCAACCGGAAGCGGTCAGGCCACCTGCGCCATCAGATCCTGATATTCGGCCCGCATAGCCTCGATCGAAGCCGCTTCACCGCCCCGACCGATGATCGCCTCGCAGGCATCGGCGCGGCGCTGCGCATCGCCGTGCAACGGCTGAGCAGCCGCGGCGACGCGCCGCATCTCCTCCATGTCGCCATTGCAATGGAGCAGCAGGTCGCAGCCCGCCATCAGTGCCTGGGCCGAGAGGTCATAAAGGTCGCCGGACAGCGCCTTCATCGAGATGTCGTCGCTCATCAACAGACCGTCAAAGCCGATCTCCTCGCGAATGACCGAGGAAATCACGATCGGCGACAGGGTCGCCGGGCGCACCGGATCGATGTCGGTGTAGAGGATGTGCGCGGTCATCGCCGCCGGCAGCGTGTTGAGCGAGCGGAACGGCGCGAAATCGCTGACGGCGAGCGCGGCGCGGGATGTGTGAACGCGCGGCAACTCCAGATGACTGTCGGCATCGCCACGGCCATGGCCGGGAATGTGTTTTATCACCGGCAGAACGCCGCCCGCCATCGCGCCATCGGCCACTGCCCGACCAAGGGTTGCCACCGTATCGGGATTGAGACCATAGGCCCGCTCGCCAATCACCGAATGGGCGCCTTCGACGGGCACGTCGAGGCAGGGCACGCAATCGGCGTTAAAGCCGAAGGCGGCGACATCCGCCGCCAGCAGCCGCCCCTGCAGCCACGCCGCGCGCTCACCGGCCTGCCGATCCAGGGAAAACAACCGGCCGATGCTGGCCGGCGTCGGATAGGCCGGCGCGAGCGGCGGACGCAGCCGCATGACGCGTCCGCCCTCCTGATCGACGAAAACCGGCGTCGTATCGCGGCCACCGGCCTCCTTCATGGCAGCGACGAGGTCGCTCACCTGGGCCTGCGAGTCGATGTTGCGGGCAAAGAGAATAAAGCCCCAGGGCCGCTCACCGGCGAAGAAGTCCCGCTCCTCGCGCGACAGGCTGAGGCCCGCCGCCCCCGCGATCCAGGCTTTCGACCCACCCATTGTGCTTATCTCCGCAGTCCCGCGCGAAGCGCCGGGCGCAGACCTTTCGCCCGCCCGGCGCAATCGCTCGATCGATGAAGGATCGGCGGCACGCTCCATCATGCCACCCAGAAAGATTGCCGCGCCGCCACCTACCGCATCGGCCCGAAAATCGGAATCGATTTTCGGCAAAGCACGATGCACCGATTCAAAGGCTTAGAGCGACCTTTCTGCGTCCGATCGGAAGCAGAACGGTCTAGCGTGCGACGAAGCAGCTCCCGCCGGCGGATTTCAGATCGCCGCAAAGCGTGTTGCCCTCGCCTCTGGAGCCGACCGGAACGCGGACCCGGTAATAGGTGCCCTTGCCCGGAATGTCAGCGGACTGAATGACAACATCGTGGCCGGCAATCACGCTGCTATAGCGCCGCGACAGATTGCGCTGGGAGGCCTCGGCCGCTTCACGCGAGGGCTGCGAGGAAATCTGGACGTAATAGCCGTCCGGCGTCGGGATCTGGGCCGTCGGCGCCGGAGCCGGCGTCGAGCCCGCAGCCGGCGTCTGCGGCTGAGCCGCAAGGGCCGCCGTCTGGATCCGATCGGTTGCGGCAGGCGTCGTCGGGACTGTTGCCGATGCCATCACCATCGACGCGCCGCTGCCGGATGGCGAGGGACGCAGCGTCGGGATCGGCACATTCGGTGCCGGGGTCCCGATCGGCATCAGATCGGTGCCGGCGGTCTGGGTCGCGGCCGCCGGCGCGGCGGCGCCCTCACCCTGCTTCGCCTCGCCGGTCGGCATGACCGCCGGATCGGTCGACGGATCGAGATTGACCGGCTTCGAGGCGGCTTCGATCAGCGGGCCCCGCGGTGCATCGACATTGTCTTGCGCGTTCGCCACCACCAGCGTTCCATCCGGGCGCACCGAATAGGTCTTTGCCTGGCGCGGCGAGAGAACTGCAATCGGCGAGGCCGCGCTGACGGCATCGGCGGTCTTGGCCGTCTCGGCGGCATTGGCGGGCGTGACGCCCAACTCGACGCCCGGCAGGTTCGACAGGCTGTCGTCTTGGCCGGTCGGCAAGGCGATCGGCGTCTCCGACGTGTTGACGAGCTGCTTTTGCTCCGGCGTCACGATCGCGTCGCTGCTCGCCACCCGCGAATAGACAACCTTGTTCTGGTTCGGAATTTCACGGCCGCCCGGATTCTCCGGCTTGACCTTCACCGGATTGGGATCGGCCTTGACGATCAGCACGCTGCCGTCGCCGACCACGCCCGATCCGCCGCCGAGAAGAACGTAGGCACCACCGGCGACCACCATCAAAGCGATGGCACCGAGCCCCGCGCCGACCAGCGCGCTGCTGCCGAGGCGACCGCGCGCCGCCACAGCCGGCGTCGGGCGAAACACCTGTTCACCTTCCGGAAAATCCTCGGGTGCGTAGCCGGCGGCGTGATCGATGTCCTCCTGGCCAGGCGCGGCTGCATAGTCCTGCCACTCGTCTTCGGCCGGCCCCTCGCCGACGACCTCTTCGGCGGCGAACGGACTGACGGCCGGCGCTTCCTGCTTGATCGCCGCAAGCTCGCTAGCGATCAGCTCGTCGAAATCGTCAAAGACCCGATTTTGCGGCTGATGCTCGGCGCTGACCGCCTGGCGATCGGGCGCGAAGGCTTCGGCCTGATAGATCGTCGACTGCCGGGGGTTGGCGGGTGCTGACAAGCCGCGCAACGCTTCCTCGAACTCGGCGTCGAAACTGACCGGACCAGACTTCGCACCAGAGGTTGCCGTAGTCGCAGCGGCGGCCGCTGGCGCAGCGGCTGCGACAAAGGCTGCGGCCGCCGGGGCAGAAGAGGCGCGTTCGCTGCGGTCGGCGGCGTGTGAGTGAGAAACAGCGGGGGCGGCTTCGGCCGCATCTTGCCAAACGTCATCGCCCGCGCCCATCTCGGTCTCTCCGACCGTGGACATCGCGGCGACGGACTCATCCGCCGGCTGCGCGGCCGATGCCTCGTTGTTCCGATCGTCTTCGGCGACAACGTCATCAATGGCGAAGGTCACGCCAGCAGCGGCCGTTTCGAGCGCGGCGGACAGCGCCTCGCTCAGCGAAGCTTCGTCGAAGGCTGCGGCACCGCCAAACGCATCAGCCGCATCGTCGTCATGCTCAGCGCTTTTGGCGATCGCATCGTGGGCAACCGGCTGCGAAACACCCCCCGCCTGAGACGCGACAGCATCGTCAGCAATCGACTTCGATTGAAGACCGTCAGAATTCGACGGAGAAAACTGCGCCAATCCGGCGCGCGCACGCAGCGGCTCTTCCAGAATCCGTGCCAGCTCTTCGAACGGGTCGTCCAGCTCGTCGTCGAACGCCTGACCGCCCGTGCGGGCGGTACCGGTCAGGTCCCCCATCGCCATACAACACCCCGCCTTTCCCCTCATGGAGACCTGAGTCTCCACAAAATTGATCATTAGGCGAGGAAATTGGCCAAAGCGTGATGACCTAACGCATTTCTTCCGGCGCATTGGCGCCGATCAGATCGAGACCGATGAAAAGCACGGTCGCGACAGCTTTGACGAGTCCAAGCCTCGCTATGGACAGTTTTGGCTCAGCTTGGTTAACAAAGCGTAACTGCGGCAAGTCTTTACCGCGGTTGTATTGCGCATGGAAGTCGGCCGCGAGGTCATTGAGATAGAACGCCAGCCGGTGTGGTTCCTTGGCATCGGCGGCCTGGCCGATCAGCCGCGGAAACTCCGCAAGCTTACGCAACAGACCGAGCTCGCCGACATCCTCAAGCCCGCCCAGCATCGCGACATCGGCCGCAGCAAAATCTGGCAGATCGATGCCCGCCTCGGCCGCCTGACGGAAGATCGCCGCGGCCCGGGCGTGGGCGTATTGAACGTAAAAGACCGGATTGTCCTTGGACTGCTCGGTGACCTTCTGGAAGTCGAAATCGAGCGGCGCGTCGCTTTTGCGGTAAAGCATCATGAACCGCACCGGGTCACGACCAACCTCCTCGACCACCTCGGCCAGGGTGACGAAATCGCCGGAGCGCTTCGACATCTTCACCGGTTCGCCATTGCGGTAGAGCTTGACGAGCTGGCAGAGGACGCAGTCGGCCACCGCCGCACCGCCGGAAATCGCCCGCGCCACGGCTTCCAAGCGCTTCACATAGCCGCCATGGTCAGCGCCGAGCACATAGACCATCTCGGCAAAGCCACGCTCGAACTTGTCTTTGAAATAAGCAACATCGGCGGCGAAATAGGTGTAGGCGCCGTTCGACTTGACGAGCGGCCGGTCCTGGTCGTCGCCGACATCGCTCGAGCGCAGCAAGGTCTGCTCGCGATCCTCCCAATCCTCCGGCGTCTGGCCCTTCGGCGGCGGCAGCGTGCCCTGATAGATAAAGCCCTTGGCCGTCAGATCGGCGATCGTGGCGGCGATCTTGCCGCCCTCGCCGGCATGCAGCGTGCGTTCGGAAAAGAACACGTCATGTTCAACGCCAAGCGTCTGCAGATCCGTCCGGATCATCGCCATCATCGCGTCGATCGCGCGGTCGCGGACGATCGGCAGCCACTCGGCTTCGTCCTTGCCGACGAGACGATCGCCGAACTCGGCCGCCAAGGCCTCGCCGACCGGCTTCAGATAGTCGCCGGGATAAAGACCCGCAGGGATTTCGCCGATCGCCTGACCAAGCGCCTCGCGGTAGCGCAGAAAGGCCGAACGGGCGAGGACGTTCACCTGCTCACCGGCGTCGTTGATGTAGTATTCCTTGGTGACGTCATTGCCGGCGAAGGCGAGCAGCCGGGCAATCACGTCGCCGACGACGGCGCCGCGCGTATGGCCGACATGCATCGGGCCGGTCGGATTGGCCGAGACATATTCGACATTGATTTTGCGCCCCGTCGGCGCGCCCCGGCCGTAATCGGCGCCGGCATTCAATAAGCCGGCGAGGTGGCGCGTCCAGAAGGCGGGCGTCAGCGTCAGATTGATGAAGCCAGGCCCGGCGATTGCGACGGTCTGAACATCCCCGTCATCGCCAAGCGTCGCCGCGATCTTCTCGGCCAGGTCGCGCGGCTTCATCCCCAGGCCCTTAGCGAGAACCATCGCCGCGTTGGTCGCAAGATCGCCATGGGCCGCATCGCGTGGCGGCTCAACGGTCACGCGAGACAGATCAACCTCTTCACCAGCGGAAACAATTGGTTCAACCGCTTTCTTGACCCGATCTTCGAAGTCGGCAAAGACGTTCATTCTCATTTCCTTTTCAGGGATCGACCTGCGACGCCCCTACGGCTCCGATCCGAACCGCTCGCGTCGATCCGGCGCGCACGCCCTGCTGAGACATCCCGGCGAACCCGCCTTCAGGCACGCCCGTCCGAAATCCAGATGTCGTGGCGCCTCTCAATTCGAGCCCGGCGGCTAGCGCAATTGCGGCACCGCGTCAAACAGACGCTGATATTCGGCGATGGCGTAGGTGTCGGTCATGCCGGAGAGATAGTCGGCAATCCGCCGCGCCAGCTTGTCGTCGGCGAGATCGCCAACGCCCAATGCCCAGTCGCGGGGCATCAGCTCCGGCCGCTCGACGAACCGGTCGAACAGCGCCTCCACCACCCGCTCGGCCTCGCACATCACCCGCATCACGCTTTCGCAGCGATAGACCTTACGGAAAAGGAAATGCCGGGTTTGCGTCACCGCCCTCTCCATCGTCTCGGAAAAGCGCACCAACTGCCGGCCGGCATCGCGCACCGCGTCGGCGCTTTGCGGGGCTGCGCGCTCCAGCTCGGCATTGGTGGTGCCGATGACGTCCTCGACGAGGCGGGTGATATGGCGGCGCATGATTTCGTGCACCGTGCGCGAATGATCGAGCCCGGGATAGCGCTCGCGCACGTCGCGAAAGATCGAGCCGGCCAGGTCCAGCTCTTCGATATCGCAAAGGTTGATCAGACCGGCCCGCAGGCCGTCGTCGAGATCGTGAGTGTTGTAGGCGATATCATCGGAGATCGCGGCACATTGCGCCTCGAGATCGGCGAAGCGATCGAGCCCGAGCGGAAAAGACGCGTCGAAATCGAGGATCGGGCGCGGCACCGGATGGGACTTGGCGGCGTTCGGCCCGGTTAGCGGACCATTGTGCTTGACGAGACCTTCCAGCGTCTCGAAGGCGAGGTTGAGGCCGTCGAAATCGGCATAGCGCGATTCCAGCGTGGTGACGATGCGCAGCGACTGGGCGTTGTGCTCGAAGCCGCCATAGGCCTGCATGCGGCGGTCGAGAGCCCGCTCGCCGGCATGGCCGAAGGGGGTATGGCCGAAATCATGAACCAGCGCGACCGCCTCGGTCAGATCCTCGTCCAGCCGAAATGCCCGCGCCAGGGCCCGGGCGATTTGCGAGACCTCGATCGTGTGAGTCAGCCGGGTGCGAAAGTGATCACCCTCGTACGGCACGAAAACTTGTGTCTTATGCTTGAGGCGGCGAAAGGCGGCGGAATGGACGATCCGATCGCGGTCCCGTTGAAACGGCGTCCGGGTCGGGCTGTCCGACTCTGGCACCACACGGCCGCGCGAGACACCGGGCTGTTCAGCGTAGGCCGCCCGCCCGATCTGTCCGCACCCGGTTTGGAACGCCTGCGCGGTCCCGCCCATGGATCGACGCCTCCCTGTCCGTCTCGTCGGCTGTCGGTCTCGCGTGCCGTGCATCCGGCGGGACGCACCAAGGACACGCACTGTTATTGAGTCTGCGCATCGGGCTTGCCGAAAATCGATTCCGATTTTTGGGCCGATACTGTAGCAATTGACCGGCCACCTCTGCGTCCATAACTAATGGACCGGACGCAAACAAGGAGCGGCGCAAGGCAGAGATGCCGCGTCGTCGATCAGATGAGCGAGACAGTTGCCCAGCCTGTCACCCTTTCGACCAGCGCCGTCAAGCGCATCTCGTCGATCCTGGCGAAGAGCGACGGGCACCCCAGCCTGCGGATTTCCGTCGAAGGCGGCGGCTGCTCGGGCTTTTCCTACAAATATGATCTCACCGAAGCCCGTGAAGACGACGACCTCGTCATCGAAACCGACGGCGCCCGGGTGCTCGTCGATCCGGTCTCCCTGGTCTATCTCGAAGGATCGGTGGTCGATTTCGTCGACGATCTGATGGGGCAATCGTTCCAGATCCGCAATCCCAACGCCGTCGCCTCCTGCGGCTGCGGCACGAGCTTTTCGATCTGAGACGAAACCTGCCATGCTGATCGCCACCTGGAACATCAACGGCGTCAAGGCACGCATCGACGCGCTCGTCGCCTGGCTTGAGACGGCCGCTCCGGACATTGCCTGCCTGCAGGAGATCAAGAGCGTCGACGAGGGCTTTCCGCGCCAGGCGATCGAGGATCTCGGCTATCATGTCGAGACCCACGGCCAGAAGGGCTTCAACGGCGTCGCGCTGGTGTCGAAAGACAAGCCCGCCGAGGTGCTGCGCGGCCTGCCGGGCGACGACAGCGACGAGCAGGCGCGGTACATGGAAGGCTTGTGGTCGATCAACAGGCGCCGGCTGCGAGTCGCCTCGATCTATCTGCCGAACGGCAATCCGCTCGGAAGCGAGAAATTCCCCTACAAGCTCGCCTGGATGGACCGGCTGATCGCCCATGCCGAACGCCGTCTGCTGACCGAGGACGAGTTGGTTCTCGCCGGCGACTACAATGTCATCCCGATGCCGATCGACGCCGCTCATCCGAAAGACTGGGTGGATGATGCGCTGTTCCAGCCGGAAAGCCGCGGCGCCTGGCGCCGGCTGGTCAATCTCGGTCTCACCGACGCGCTGCGGGCAACGACGGATGCGGCAAAGACGTATACGTTCTGGGACTACCAGGCCGGCGCCTGGCAGAAGAACAACGGCATTCGCATCGATCACATGCTGATCTCGCCGGAGGTGCAGGATCGCCTCGTTTCGGTCGGGATCGAAAAGCATGTACGCGGCTGGGAAAAGCCGTCGGACCACGTGCCGGTGATGATCGAACTCGCCGCCTGATCGTCGAAGATCACAGGCGCGGTGCGAGCCCGCGCAGACACGCCGCCGGCCTGCGCGTCAGTTGTTGGCGCTGGCGACCGCGTTGCTCGCCGCCGCCACCTGCTGATCGGCATAGGCAAGCGCGGCGCGCCGCTCATCTTCGCTGGCCAGCGAGAAGGTTTCTTCCTGCAGCGGCCGGATCCAGGCCTGATCGCTCGGCCCGGCCTGGCGCATGGCGATCGTCAGCATGGCGAGGCCGCGCACATGCTCCGGCCGCATCGAGATCTTGTGCCCGTCGAAGAGCAGATAGCCGAGCAGCGCTTTGGCGCCGACATGTCCCTTTTGCGCGGCCAGCTTCAGCCAGCGCGCCGCCTGCCGGGGATTGGCGCGACCGCCCTCACCCTTCAACAGCATACGGCCGAGCTCGAACTGGGCTTTGGCGTCGCCGAAGAAGGAGGCGGCGTGGAAATAGAACTGGCGAGCCCGCGGCAGATCGATGGTCACCGGGCTGTTCGGAATGCCCTGGCGCAGGTAATCCGCCAGCGCGACCACGGCGCTCGCCACATAGGCGGCGTTGGAATAGCTGCCGGTCTCGTCGTCCTGATCGCGGACGATCTGCTCGAAGATCTTGAACGCCTCGTAGTCGTTTTCCGGCACGCCGTCGCCATCGGCATACATCTTGCCGAGCTTCCAGCGCGCGCCGGGATGACCCTTGTCGGCGGCATAGCGCAGGGCCTCGAAGGCCTCGAGCTTTTCGCCGCGCTGATAGGCCTTGAAGCCGAAGGAGAAGAGTTCCAGCGGCCCGGCATTGGGGTCGACCTGGGCCGCCGGATCGAGGGCAAAGCCGGGCCGGTCGGCGTAAAAGACCGCCGCGCCGACCACCAACGGGGCCAGGAGAAGCAGCTTAAATGTCCGCATAGCAATGCTTTTCCGCAGCGCCGCCCGGATGGGTCACCGCGCCCTTGCGGGCCGTGCCGACCTGTTGGGCGTATTTCCAGATCGCACCCGACGCATAATCGGTCTCGCGCGGCGTCCAATGGCGGCGCCGCTCGTCAAGTTCGGCATCGCTCAGTGCGACGTCCAAAGTTCCAACCACCGCGTCGAGGGTGATCATGTCCCCGTCTTCCAACAGACCGATTGGCCCACCAACGGCCGCTTCGGGGCCGACATGGCCGACGCAGAACCCTCGCGTCGCGCCCGAGAAACGTCCATCGGTGATCAACGCGACTTTATCGCCCATGCCTTGCCCGTAGAGTGCGGCGGTGGTGGCCAGCATCTCGCGCATCCCGGGGCCGCCTTTCGGCCCCTCGTAGCGGATGACGAGAACCTCGCCTTCCTTGTAGGAGCGATCGGACACAGCCTTGAAGCACTCTTCTTCGGAGTCGAAGCAGCGGGCGGGACCGGAGAATTTCAAATTCTTCATTCCCGCGACCTTCACGATCGCGCCGTCGGGGGCGAGGTTACCTTTGAGCCCAACGACGCCGCCGGTGGCGGTGATCGGATTGTCGGCCGAACGCACCACGTCCTGACGCGGATTCCAGGCTATCTTCTGCATGTTCTCGGCGAGCGTACGGCCGGTGACCGTCATGCAGTCACCGTGCAGATAGCCATGTTCGAACATCGTCTTCATGAGCAGCGGAATGCCGCCGGCCTCGAACATATCCTTGGCGACATATCGCCCACCCGGTTTGAGATCGGCGACGTAGGGCGTCTTCTTGAAGATCTCGGCGACGTCGAAGAGATCAAATTCGATGCCGCATTCATGGGCGATTGCCGGCAGATGCAGCGCGCCGTTGGTCGATCCGCCGGTCGCCGCAACGACGGCCGCGGCGTTTTCCAGCGACTTGCGGGTGACGATATCACGCGGCCGGATGTTGCGGGCGAGCAGCTCCATGACGGTTTCGCCGGAGGCGTAGCAAAACCGGTCGCGAATCTCGTAAGGCGCCGGCGCGCCGCAGGAATAGGGCAGCGCAAGGCCAATCGCCTCGGCGACCGTCGCCATGGTGTTGGCGGTGAACTGGGCCCCGCAGGAGCCGGCCGAGGGGCAGGCCACCTGCTCGATTTCATCGAGATCGTCATCCGACATGTCGCCGACGGAATGCTTGCCGACAGCCTCGAAAATGTCCTGAACGGTCACCTGCTGACCGCGAAAGTTCCCGGGCAGAATCGAGCCGCCGTAAATGAAGACCGACGGCACATTGAGCCGCACCATCGCCATCATCATGCCAGGGAGCGATTTGTCGCAGCCCGCGAGCCCCACGAGCGCATCGTAAGAATGGCCGCGCATGGTCAGCTCGACCGAATCGGCGATCAGATCGCGCGACACCAGAGACGACTTCATACCCTGGTGACCCATGGCGATGCCGTCGGTGACCGTGATGGTGCAGAATTCCCGCGGTGTCCCGCTGGCGGCCGCGACGCCTTTCTTGACGACCTGCGCCTGACGCATCAGCGCAATATTACAGGGCGCAGCCTCGTTCCAGCAGGAGGCGACGCCGACCAGCGGCTGGTGGATCTCTTCCTTCGAAAGGCCCATGGCATAGAGGTAGGAGCGATGCGGGGCCCGGGCCGGCCCTTCCGTCACATGGCGGCTTGGCAGCTTCGCCTTGTCGATGGTTTTCGCGTCCATGAAATCCCCCTCGTCACCCGGCCGTGCCCTTCTGCCGAGAACTCAGCCAAGGATTGAGGTGACGGTGTTTTGTGGCGGCAACGGGGCGCCGATCCCGCTGCCGAGACTATAGCCGGTGCATCGATGCAATAGTGTTGCCGCGAAATCACAGGCTTCATTTCGCGCGTCCCCGGGAAAGCTTAGCCGGCAGATGAAAAGGACGCGCCGCAGACCGGCACGCCCTTCGAATTGTCCTTGGCCGTTGGGGAAGCCGGGGCTATGCGCGCGCCCCGACCCGTCGATCAGAAGGAGATCTTCAGCGAGGCGTTCAGGCCATAGACCATGTCGTTGCCGACGGTCGCGTTGTAGTAGGAGCCTTTCGAAATCGACTGGCTGCCGTCGGTCCAGTAGCCGACCACCCCGCCAAAGCGGATGTCGACGGCCTTGGCCGGCTTGTAGGAGAGGCCGCCGACCAGCGTGTAGAGATCGGTATAGGTGGTCTCGGATCCGGTCGAGACGCCCCGATCGTACCCAACGCCGAGTGCCGCGGAGATCTGGTCGGTGAAGGCATGGCCGACGCCGATCTGCGCGGTGTAGCCGTCGCGCCAGTGATACGGCGCGTAGGAGGAGGATGAAATGCCGGCGGCGGCGTTGGAGATCGAGCTGACGGAGACCTGGTTGGTCGACCAGTCGGTCCAGCGGAACGAGCCAAGCACCAGCCAGCCCGGCGCGATGCCAGTCTGCGCCTTGATTTCCACAGACTGCGGGCTGATCGCTTCGCTGAGGAACGAATTGACCGGAATGACCGTGCCGGCCGGCAGCGTCGGAACGAGCGAGCTCAGGATCGTCACCGTGCCGTCGCCGGAGATGTCGTCGTGCTTCACCTCCGAGCGATACATCGCTTGAATGCGCAGGGCATATTCGGGGATCTCATAGGCAGCACCGATTCGGAAGCCGGGCTTGTAGGCGCCATCGCTCTCAACATCGATGCGGCTGGTCGCAACCGTGAACGGCACGCCGGGCGCGAGATAGGTCGAGCCGAGACTCGTCCCTTCGAAATGAAAGTCCTCGACGAAGGCGCCGCCGAGCAGGCTGTAGCGGCTCGAACCGGAGGTGTAGCTCAAGCGGCAGGTCAGGCCAAATTCGCTCGACTTGAAAGAGAGTTTCTGGACCCGCGCGATCGACGAGGCCGCGGCGAAATTGGTGCGATCGGCCGTCGACATGCTCTGAGTCGAGCTGACCTGAGCCGGCAGCGCGCCGCCCGGCAGCCCGGAGTAGTCGGCATTCGCCGCGAAGGGCTCGGTCGCCGTGCCGGCGCAGCCGATCATGTCGTTGCCGACCGCGACCGCATAGCTTGGGATCCCGTAATCGCCGGTATAGGTCGAGTAGTCGCCGTCGACCCCGTTAAGCGAGGTGAAACCGCGCTGCGGGTCGATATAGGTGATGCTGGCCCGGGAATTGACCGTACCGGGCTCAAACAGAATGTCAGTATCGGCCGTGCCGCGCTGGAAGCCGCCGGCCAGCGCGCTGCTGCCGGAAAGAGCCACGACAAGCGCGGCGATTGAAATGCGTTTACGGGCCAGTCCCATGAATTCCCCCCGATTCCATAGTGCAGCCGACCAAATTTGCAGGCCGGAAACACCGTCCATACGAACAAGCATAAGCGAAAAGCCAAGGCTTGGGTATCGTCACAGAACCAGTCGAACGACTTATGACTTCCAGGTAAAATCATATGAATATAAATAGATTCACAAAAATTATTTTCCTCTCAAAATAAACGTATTTTTTAAACTGCGACATCGGCGCATCGGCAGGGCGGCACTCTCCCTTCTCCCTGCGATCTCGCCGCGCATTTTGCAACACGCGTGGCCGAAATGTGACAAATTTGGAAACTTACGCATACGTCAACGTTATTCGCGAAAGCATTCCGCGAAAGATCACAACAACATCTGCTTGAAAAACATGCGCAACTAGCATCTGAATCCCGACGCAACTGCCAAGCGCCCGACGCCGTCAAGGACAAGGCCGGCCGCGAACCCCACGATGGAGCACGCGAGAAGCCGGCGATCGGTGGCTACAGCATCGGCCCGAAAATCGGAATCGGTTTTCGGCAAAGCACGATGCGTCGATTCAAAGGGTGAGAGCGACCTTCCCATTCCGAAAAGGAAGCACCAACCAAATCAAGACAGGCGCCGGTCGGCGCCCCTCTCCGCTGCAATCGCCGAACGGCCAAGCAAACGATCAATCGGAGTCGCTCGCAGGCGTCACGATGCGGCCGGCTTCGAACCGCCCGAGCCGCTTGATCTCCCAGTCGAGGACAATGCCGGAGGTCTGAAGCACCCGCCGCCGCACCGTCTCGCCAAGCGTCTCCAGATCGAAGCCGGTGGCATCGCCGGTGTTGATCATGAAGTTGCAGTGCATCTCGGACATCTGCGCACCGCCGATCGTCAGCCCGCGGCAGCCGGCCTTGTCGATCTCTTTCCACGCCGAGCTTTGCGGCGGGTTTTTGAAGGTCGAGCCACCGGTCTTTTCGCGAATCGGCTGGACGCTCTCGCGATGGGTCTGCACCTCGTCCATCTTGGCGCGGATCTCCAACGGCTCGCAGCGATAGCCCTCGAACACCGCTGCGGTGAAGATCAGCCCTTCCGGCGCGCTGGCGTGGCGATAGCTGTAGCCCATGTCGGCGTTCGACAGGACATGGCGACGGCCGTGGCGATCGACGGCGTGAACTTCGACCACCCGCTCGACCGTCTCGACACCATTGGCGCCGGCATTCATGCGCAACGCACCACCGACGGCACCAGGAATGCCATGATAGAAATGAAACCCGCCGATCCCGGCATCGAGCGCCGATGCGGCGAGCCGCTTGTCGGGGATCGCGGCCCCGGCGCGAATCCGCGTCTGCGAGATCTGTTCCGCCGCGCCGAACCCCTTGGCCGAGAGCCGGATCACCACACCTTCGATCCCGCCGTCGCGCACCAACAGATTCGATCCGACGCCGACGACGAGAACCGGAATCTCCTCGGGCAGCCGCTGAAGGAACAGGATGAGATCGTCCTCATCGGCCGGCTGAAAAAACAGGTCCGCCGGCCCGCCCACCTGAAACCAGGTGAGCTTGCGCATCGGGGCATCGGGCGTCAACCGCCCGCGAATGCCCGACAACCGGTCGCCAAGCCGATCGAGCAGCGTCACTGAGCGCCTCCCTCGGCGCCGAGCCCGAGAGCGGTCAGTTCCTGCGGCAACGCATAGGCCCATTGGGTGATTGAACCGGCGCCGAGGCAAATCACCATGTCGCCCGGCTCCGCCACCTGCTTGACCAACGGCGCGATCTCCTTCGGCCCATCGATCAACCGCGCGTCGCGATGGCCGCCGAGCTTCAGCCGCTCGACCAGCATTTCGGAATTGACGAACTCGATTGGCTCCTCGCCGGCGGCATAGACCGGCGCGATGATCACCGTGTCGGCATCGTTGAAGCAGGAGGCGAAATCGGAAAACAGCGCCTGCAGGCGGCTGTAGCGGTGAGGCTGGACGACGGCGATGACGCGGCCAGTCGCCGAGGAGCGGGCCGCCGAGAGCACCGCGCGGATCTCCACCGGATGATGGCCGTAGTCGTCGTAGACGGCGACGCCGCCGATGGTGCCAGTCAAGGTGAAGCGCCGCTTCACGCCGCCAAAGCCCGCCAGCCCCTTGCGGATCGCCTCGGCGGGAATACCCAAACGATGGGCGACCGCGATCGCCGCCGTGGCGTTGGAGACGTTATGGCGGCCGGGCATCGGCAGCGCGAGATCAGGAATCTTCTCGACCGCCCCGCTGACGCGGTCGCGCATGGTCACCTCGAACAGCGAGCGTCCCGGCTCGAACCGAACGTTTTCGATCCGCACGTCGGCCTGCAGGTTTTCGCCATAAGTGATGACCCGGCGGTCCTCGATCTCACCCACGAGGGTCTGCACCTCGGGATGATCGAGGCACATCACCGCAAAACCGTAGAAGGGAACGTTTTCGACGAACGCGCGAAAGGCTGCCCGCACCGCGTCGAAGGTGCCGTAGTGATCGAGATGTTCCGGATCGATATTGGTCACCACCGCCACATCGGCCGGCAGTTTTAAAAAGGTGCCGTCGCTTTCGTCGGCCTCGACCACCATCCAGTCGCCATCGCCCATACGGGCATTGGTGCCGTAGGCGTTGATGATGCCGCCATTGACGACGGTCGGATCCATGCCGCCGGCATCGAGCAGTGTCGCCACCATCGAGGTGGTCGTCGTCTTGCCATGGGTGCCGCCGATGGCGATCGCCTGGCGAAACCGCATCAGCTCGGCGAGCATTTCGGCGCGGCGCACGATCGGCAAGAGGCGCTCGCGCGCCGCCGAAAGCTCCGGATTGGAGCGGCGGATCGCGGTCGAGACCACGACGACCTCGGCACTGCCGAGATTATCGGCGGAATGGCCGATATGGATCGTCGCGCCCTTTTCGCGCAGACGCAGAACGTTGGCATTTTCGCTCTGGTCAGAGCCCTGAACCGTATAGCCGAGATTGATCAGCACTTCGGCGATGCCGCTCATGCCGATGCCACCGATTCCGATGAAATGAACCGGCCCGATATTCGGTGGCATCTTCATGGTTGATCCCCGCGTTTTGCAACGAATTGTCAGTCTTGATCCTGGGCGCCGGGCATAGACGCTACGAGATCGGCGAGCAAGGCGGCGGCATTCGGAACGCCGGTTGCCTTGGCGGCGGTCGCCATCGCCTCCGCTCGGCTCGGATCGCCGGCAATCGCTTCGATGAAGCCCGCGAGACGCTCGGGCGACAGATCCTTTTGCGCACACACGATCGCACCGCCTTCCGCCGCGAGTTTCGCAGCATTGGCAGCCTGATCATGATCGAGCGCATAGGGATAGGGCACGAGAATGGCGGGACGGCCGATCACCGCGATTTCCGACACGGTCGACGCGCCGGAGCGGCTGACGACGAGATGCGCCGCACCGATCCGCGCCGCCATGTCGGTGAAGAAGGGCGAGACATCAGCCGCGACGCCGCGCTCGGCATAAAAGGCGCGGACCGTCGCCTCGTCCTCGCGGCGGGTTTGCTGGGTGACCTGCAAGCGCCTGCGGATCGCCGCCGGCAGCGCGTCGATCGCCTTGGGAAGCGCCTCGGAGAAGAACGATGCGCCCTGGCTGCCGCCGAACACGACGAGATTGAAGACCTCGCCCGCCCCCGGGGCCCGATAAGGCGTCTTGGCTGCCTCAAGCACCGCCGGACGGACGGGATTGCCGGTGACGGCGATCTTGCCCGCGAACGCCGGGGCCACATCGTCCTGTGGAATGCCTGCGGCGATGCGATCAACACGCGAAGCCAGGAACCGATTGGCGCGGCCCATCACGGCGTTCTGTTCGTGAATGATCGTCGGCCGCCCGGCTCGCGTCGCCGCCATCAGCGGCGGGACCGTCGGATAACCGCCGAAGCCGACCACCACCGCCGGGCGCAATCGACGAACGAGCGCTGCGGCCTCACGAAAGCCGCGCCAGAGCGTCCACAGCGTCTTGGCCATCGCCAGCGGATTTTTCGCGCCAAAAGTCGCCGAGCGGACGTGATGAACCGCCCCGACCGGAAAGCGGTCGGCAAACCGCCCGGCCCGATCATCGGTGACCAACTCGACGGTGAAGCCTCGCGCGATGAGCTCATGGGCAAGCGCTTCGGCCGGAAACAAATGGCCGCCGGTGCCGCCGGCGGCAAGAAGAATGGTCGTCATGCACGCTCGTCGAAGGTGAGATGAAGCTTTGAGAATACGAAGCACACGACAAGCACCTTACGGCCACTCTCGCAAGAGCCGTGATGGGCGATCAGACAAGCCGGCCGAAACGAGGGTCTGGACGCGCCTCAGCGCGCGCGACGAGTGTCGACGCGGCGCCGCACCTTGGCCCGGATCGCCACCCGCCGGGCGTCCCGCCAAGCGACAGCCGCAAGCACCAGTGCGCTGGCAGGAATGATCGCCATCAAAAGCGCCGTTTCCAAAGTGCTCATCGGTCAAGCTCCTTCAGTGAGCATCATATCGTCTATCTAGTCATGAACACTCGTCAAAGCCAACATCGGGCAAAAGTGGTCAAAGCCAGAGCCGAGAGCATGGAGATGCAACGCCCCGTCTGCGGCATGGTTCATGCGCCATGCAGGACCATGGTGCGCTGCACGAGCTGGTCGGTGTAGGATCGATTTTCCGCTCGCTTGCGGGTGAGCGCCAGCAAGAACCCGGCCGACAGCGCGATCGCCATCATCGACGAGCCGCCATAGGAGATGAACGGCAGCGTCATGCCCTTGGCCGGCATCAGCTGCAGGTTCACCGACATGTTGATGATCGACTGCAGGCCGAAAATGAAGACGAGACCGCTGATCGCCAGGCGAACGAATGGATCGCGCTGTTTCAGCGCCACCGACAGGCCGCGCAGGACGATGAACGCGAAGATCGCCGCCAAGGCGATGCAGGCGATGATGCCGAACTCTTCCGCAAGCACCGAGAAGGCAAAGTCGGTGTGGCTGTCCGGGAGCAACCGCTTCACGGTGCCCTCGCCCGGTCCCTTGCCGAACCAGCCGCCATTCAGGATCGCTTCCTTGGCGCGGTCGGTCTGGAAAGTGTCGCCCTGGCCGGTCCAAAAGCGGTTGATGCGGCTCGCCACGTGCGGGAAGACGAAATAAGCCCCCGCCGCGCCGACCACGCCGACACCGCCGAGCACCATGATCCAAAGCCAGGACAGCCCGGCCATGAACACCAGGCCGCCCCAGGAGGTCGAGACCAGCATCGTCTGGCCGAGGTCAGGCTGGGCCACCAGCAAGGCGGTGACGATCAACAGCAAGATCAGAGCGTAGAGATTGCCCGGCACGTCGGCCCGCTTGACCTTTTCCGCCAGAAGCCAGGCGCAGATCACGATGAAGCACGGCTTCATGAATTCCGAGGGCTGGATGTTGAGCGGGCCGATGTCGATCCAGCGCCGCGCGCCTTTGATCTCGGCGCCGAAAAACAGCGCCGCGACCATCAAGACGAGTGAGACGATCAGGATGATGAAGGAGGCACGCCGCACGCCGCGCGGCGTCAGCAGCGAGGCGCCGAACATCACCATTGCCGATGGGATAAGAAACAGCGCGTGCCGCTTGACAAAGTGGAAGGGGTCGAGGCCGATCCGCTCGGCGACGGGCGGGCTGGCGGCAAAAGAAAGCATGACGCCGCCGACCAGCAGAATGACAAAGGCGGCCAGCAGCCATCGGTCGACACTGCGCCACCAGTCGGCAATCAGATTGCCGGTCATCCGCGTCGTCACAGTCGTGGTCATGAAATTCACCCGTGCGGTCCCTCGATACCGGGAAGAGCCGCCACCGCCGCTCGGAAGGCGTCGCCCCGGACTTCGAAATTACGAAACTGATCGAAGCTTGCGCAGGCCGGAGACAACAGAACCGCCGCGTCCTCGCCCGCTGCCTGCGCATCGGCCGCCGCATGCGCGACGGCAACCGACAGTGTGCCAGAAATTTCGTAAGGAATTCGTTCACCAAGAGTCGCGGCAAAGGCGGGCGCGGCCTCGCCGATCAGATAGGCCTTGGCGATGCGCGGAAAGAACGGCTTGAGCGCGGCGATACCGCCCTCTTTCGGCAGGCCGCCAGCGATCCAGTAGATGCGATGAAATGCCGCAAGTGCCGGCGCGGCGGCGTCGGCATTGGTGGCCTTGGAATCGTTGACGAACAGTACCGGCCCGGCGCGCCCCACCTCTTCCATGCGGTGGGCGAGCCCCGGAAAGCTCGCCAGCGCCCGCCCAATGGTCGCGTCGTCGACCTCAAGATTGGTCAGGACTGCGACGGCCGCCGCCGCATTTTGTGCATTGTGGCGGCCGCGCAACGAGCCGATCTGAGTGAGGTCAAACGCCGCCTTGGACGCGCCCGGCATATCGCGCAGGAGGCTTTGCCCGTCGAACCCGATGCCGCCGCTCACCGGCCCGGTCTGAGAGATCCGGGTGACGTGATGACCGTCGGATTCGAGCCCGGCCGCGATGTGGCGGCACGGCTCGGTGTCGACCCCGATCACCGCCATCGACGCGCCGGCGACCAGCCGTGCCTTGATCGCCGCGTAATTGCCCATCGAGCCGTGGCGATCGAGATGATCAGGCGAAAGGTTCAAAAGCACGCCGACAGTCGGATCGATCGTCGGGCTCAGGTCGATCTGATAGGAGGAGCATTCGACGACGTAATGCCGCTCCGGCTCGAGAGGATCGAGCGACAAGATGGCAACGCCGATATTGCCGCCAAGCTGGATGTCGCGCCCGGCGACCTTGAGACAGTGGGCGATCAGCGCCGTCGTCGTCGACTTGCCGTTGGTTCCGGTGATCGCCACGAAGGGAGCGGCCGGCGCGGCGGCGCGGCGTTCCTGGCAGAACAGCTCGATGTCGCCGATCACCGGCACGCCGTGGACGCGCGCCAGATCGACCGTCCAATGCGGCTTGGGATGGGTCAGCGGCACGCCCGGCGCGAGCACCAGCGCGGCAACAGCCGACCAATCGGCATTGCGCAGGTCGGCGATCGCAATGCCCTCGCCCATCGCCTTGTCGACGCTCGCCGGATTGTCGTCGAAGGCGACGACCTTGGCGCCACCGGCCACCAAGGCGCGGGCGGTCGCCATTCCCGAGCCCCCGAGACCGAAGAGCGCGACGTGTTTTCCGGCAAACGTCTCGACTGCGATCATCTGCCCTCACTCAGCGCAGTTTCAGGGTGGAGAGGCCGACAAAGGCCAACATGAAGGCGATGATCCAGAACCGCACCACCACCTGGCTCTCGGTCCAGCCGAGCTTTTCGAAATGGTGATGGATCGGCGCCATCAGGAAGACCCGCTTGCCGGTCAGCTTGAACGAGACGACCTGAATGATCACCGACATCGCCTCGATGACAAACAGGCCGCCGATAATGGCCAAGACGATCTCGTGCTTCGTCGCCACCGCGACCGTGCCGGTCATGCCGCCGAGCGCCAGCGAACCGGTGTCGCCCATGAAGATCGCCGCTGGCGGCGCGTTGAACCACAAAAAGCCGAGTCCGGCGCCGATCACCGCGCCGCAGAGCGGCGACAATTCGCCGGTGCCGGCGACATAGTGGATCTGCAGATAGTTCGAGAAGTTCACATTGCCGGAGATGTAGGCAATGAGGCCAAAAGCGGCGGCGGCAATCATGATCGGCACGATCGCCAGGCCATCGAGCCCGTCGGTCAGATTGACCGCATTGGCCGCGCCGACCACCACGAAGGCGCCGAACACCAGGTAGAACCAGCCGAGATCGAGCAGGACGCGCTTGATGAAGGGAAAGGCCAGCGACGTCGCGAAGCTTCCGGTGCCGGCATAGACGATCGCCCCCACCGCCAGGGCGGCGATGACGAATTCGATGGCAAGTCGTGCCTTACCGGAAAAGCCGAGATGGCTCTGCTTCGTCACTTTGAGATAGTCGTCGTAAAAGCCGATCGCGCCGAAGCCGACGGTGACGAGCAGCACTGTCCAGACATAGATGTTCTTCAGATCCGCCCAGAGCAACGTCGAGACGATCACCCCGGAGAGGATCATCAGGCCGCCCATCGTCGGCGTCCCGGCCTTTTTGAAGTGAGTCTGCGGCCCGTCGGCTCGAATCGGCTGACCGCGGCCCTGGCGCAGACGCAGCGCCGAAATGATCGCCGGCCCGAACAGGAACACCACGATGAAGCCCGTGATCATCGCCGCGCCGGTGCGGAAGGTGATGTAGCGAAAGACGTTGAGGATCGGGAAGACGTCGGCGAACTCTCCGAGATAGGCGATCATTCAGCCTCTCCACCGGCATCGACCTGGCCAGCGGCCACCATCTCGGCAGGCTTCACAGGTTCGGTGTCCTTGTCCTCGTAGCGTGACAGCAACGTTTCAACCAACGGGGAAAATCCTATACTCTTGGAGGCCTTGAAGAGGATGATGTCGCCGCTGCGCATCGTCTTGGACAATGCGGCGAGCAGTTCCTCGTTGTTTTCGTGCCATTGGCAGGTCAGAGCGCCGGCAAGAACGTCGTCGAGCGCCTTCATCTCATCGCCGGCGAGAAACACGACATCGACGCCGGCCGCAAGGATCGGCGTCTTGAGGTTGGCATGGAGCGTCGGCGACGTCGTGCCGAGTTCCAGCATGTCGCCGAGGACCGCGATCCGGCGCCCGCCCTGCCCGGGCTCGCCGCGCGCCAGCACATCCAGCGCCGCCCGCATCGAGGCGGGATTGGCGTTGTAGCTGTCGTCAATCAAGGTGGCGGTGCCACCCGTGGCGAGCTTTAGGCGATGACGGGCGCCCCGCCCCTTGACCGCCCGCCAGCTGGACAGCGCCGTGGCGACCCGCTCGACATCAGCCCCGATCCGCTGCGCCGCGCCGAGCACGGCAAGAACGTTCTGCGCCATATGGCGGCCGGGCGTTGCCAGGGAAAAGTGCAAACGCTCGCCCTCAATCTTGGCGTCGATCGACACGCCCTCGCGCGTTGCTTCGAACGCCATGAGGCGAAAGTCGGCGCGGCCGGCTTCGCCAAAGGTCTCGATCTTCGAGACGCCGGCCTTGCGGGCGTAATCGGCCAAGAGATCGGACTTCGGATCGTCGGCATTGAGGATCGCCGTGCCGCCGGGCACGACGCCTTCGAAAATCTCCGCCTTGGCGGCGGCAATCTCGTCGATGTCGCGGAAATGGCCGAGATGAGCCGGCGCGATCAGCGTGACAATAGCGACATGCGGCCGAACGAGCTTGACCAGCGGCCGAATCTCGTCCGGATGATTCATGCCGATCTCGAAAATGCCGAAATCGGCATCGGCCGGCAGTCGCGCCAGGGACAAGGGCACGCCCCAGTGATTGTTGAACGAGGCGGCACTGGCGTGGACGCTGCCGACGGCGCTGAGGCCATGGCGCAGCGCCTCCTTGGTGGTGGTCTTGCCGACACTGCCGGTCACCGCGACGATCTTCGCCTTGGCCCGCGCCCGCGAGGCTTCGGCCAGCCGCGTCAGCGCCTTCATCACATCGTCGACGACCAGCATCGGCACCTGCACCCGGCCGAGCGCCGGCAGCTTGTGCTCGGCGACGACATGCAAGGCGGCACCGGCGCGCTGGGCGGCGGTCAAGAACTCATGCCCGTCGAACCGCTCGCCCTTGATGGCAAAGAAGGCATCGCCCGCCTCAAGCGTGCGGGTGTCGATGGAGATGCCGCTCACCCCGCGCGGCAGCGGGCCCATCGGCCGCGCTTGCATCACATCCGAAAGGACGCTGGTCTCCCAAAGCATGTCACTCATTTCTGAAGCTCCGCGATCGCCGACCGCACTTCTTCGTGGTCACTAAAAGGATGCACGATGTCGCCGATCTTCTGGCCGGTTTCGTGTCCCTTTCCGGCGATGACGACAGTATCCCCCGAAATCGCCGTGCGGATGGCTTGGCGGATCGCCTCGCGGCGATCTGCGATCTCTCTGGCGCCCGGCGCCGCGGCCATGATGGCGGCGCGAATCGACGCCGCATCCTCCGAACGCGGATTGTCGTCGGTGACGAAGACGGCATCGGCAAGGCGGCTGGCGATTTCGCCCATCATCGGCCGCTTGGCCCGATCGCGATCACCGCCGCAGCCGACCACAACGAGGATCTTGCCGGTGGTGAACGGGCGCACCGACGACAGGACGTTTTCCAGCGCTTCCGGCTTGTGGGCGTAGTCGACGAACACCGGCACACCCGCCGGCGTCGTGCCCGTCAATTCCAGGCGACCGGCGGCGCCTTCGAGGCTTTCGAGCGCCGCCAACGCGTCAACGACCGGAACGCCGGTGGCGATTGCCAAGCCGGCTGAGACCAGTGCGTTCGACATTTGAAAACTGCCGGCAAGCGGCAGCGCGATCCGATAGATCCGCCCCTCTGCCGCGATCTCGGCGATCTGGCGGCTGCGCTCGTGTTCGAGCCGCTTCAAGGTGAGGAATGTGCCCTTGCGCCCGGTGGTCATCACCCGTGCCGACATCTTGGTCGCCACGTCGATCGCCCGCCCCGACCAGACATCGTCGGCATTGATCACCGCTGCCCCGCCCTTCGGCAAGAGGGTGGTGAAGAGGCGCATCTTGGCCTGGAAATAGCTCTCGGGATCCGGGTGATAGTCGAAATGATCATGGCCGAGATTGGTAAAGGCGGCGGCTTCGATCCGCACGCCTTCGAGCCGCCGCTGGTCGAGACCGTGGCTGGAGGCCTCCATCGCCGCATGGGTAACACCGTCCTCGGCGAGCTGCGCCATCAGCTGCGCGAGAGCCACGGGGTCCGGCGTCGTCAACGTGCCTTCGACGATGCGCTTGCGCGAGACGACGCCGATGGTGCCGATCGAAGCGGCGACTTGACCGGTCTTCTCCCAGATCTGGCGGGTGAACGTCGCGATCGAGGTCTTGCCGGCCGTGCCGGTGACGGCAACGATGTGCTCCGGCTGCCGACCGAAGAAGCGCGCAGCCATCACCGCCAGGGCGTGACGGGCGTCGTCGCAGCGAACGACCGGTAGCGACGTTGCGATCGACACGCCGTTTCGGCACAACACCGCGACGGCACCATTCGCCTCGGCCTGGCTGGCAAAGGCCGCGCCATCGACCTTGACGCCCGGCAGCGCGGCAAACAGCGCCCCGGGCACCACCGCCCGCGAGTCGGCGGTCAGAACCGTAATGTCGGGATCGGCGCTGCGATCGATAACGCCGAGCCCCTGTGCGAGATGGGAAAGCTGCATGGCCATCGTCCTTGCCCCGTCGACGTCCGGAAAAGCACAAGCCGGACGTGTGGTCTTCTATAGCCTAATAGGAGACGAGCAAGGACTTTCCGTCGTCCGAAAATTGCGGATGGACACCCAGGAAGGTCGCGGACCGGCGGATGATATTGCCCGCCATCACGGCCGCATTCATGCCCGCCGTGGCGTAATATTTGCCCGGCTCCGGCTGTGGTTCGTCAATGATCGTCAAAACGATGTAGCGGGGATGATCCATCGGAAAGGCGGCGACGAAGGCATTGAATTTCTTGGTGTTGGAATAACGGCCATTGACGACCTTGTTGGCCGTGCCGGTCTTGCCGCCGACGAGATAGCCGGGCACGGCAGCATTTTTGCCGGAACCGCGCGGATCGGTTGCGTTCAGCCGGAAAATGTAGCGCATCAAATCGCTGGTCTTTTGGGAGATGACCTGCGTGGCGATGGCGTCGGCCTCAGCTTGCGTCCGCGGCAGAAAGGTCGGCTCGATCAGCTTGCCGCCATTGATGACAGCGGCGGCGGCGACGGCGGTGTTGAGCGGCGTCGTCGAGACGCCGTGGCCAAAAGCGATGGTGATGTTGTTGATCTCTTTCCACTCTTTCGGCTGGGTGGGCATTGCCACTTCGGGCAACTCGGTCTTCAGCCGCGAGAGAAGACCAAGTTTGGTCAGAAAGGCCCGATGCTCGTCGAGCCCGATCTTCTCAGCTTCGCGCGCCGAACCGATATTCGAGGAATAGATGAAGATTTCCGGCACCGACAGGAAGCGGTGCTCGTTGTGGAAGTCGTGAATGGTGAAGCCGCCGATGCGCAGCGGCGCCGTCGCGTCGAAGGTGTCGGTGATCTTGATCTTCCCCGAATCCAGCGCCATCGCCGTGGTGAAGATCTTGAAGGTCGATCCCATCTCGTAAAGGCCCGCCGACATCCGGTTGAGCCGGTTCTTGTCGAGCGCTTCGGCGGGGATGTTGGGATCATAGTCCGGCACTGACGTCATCGCGACGATTTCGCCGGAATTCACATTGAGGACGATTCCGCCAGCCGCCTTCGCCCGGTAGCGCTTCAGGCCCTGGGAGACCTCGTCGCGCACGACGTGCTGGACCCTGAGATCCATCGCCAGCCGGACCGGCTTCAGATCGGCTTCCGTCGCCAGGCCAGAGTTCTGCAGCGCCCGATAGCCCTGATCGTCGATCCACTTCTCCATTCCGGCCGTGCCCTGATTGTCGATATTGGTGTGACCGACGATGTAGGCGGCGGTGCTGCGACCGGGGTAAAAGCGACTCTTCTCGGTGCGGAATCCGATCCCGGGAATGCCGAGGTCGAGGATCTGCTGTTTCTGACCGGGCGTCAGTTCGCGCTTCAGCCAGACAAAGCCGCCATGGCCCGACAGGCGCTTATAGAGCCATTTCGGATCGAGATCCGGCAGCACCGAGAGCAGCAATTCGCTGGCCTCGTCCGGGTCGACGATGCGCCGCGGTTCGGCAAAGAGCGAGAAAGTGGTGATGTCGGTGGCCAGCACCATGCCGTTGCGATCGAGGATCTGTGGACGCGCGGCCACAAGATGCTCGTCGCCGCGAAAATAGGTCTCGGTCATCGTCGGCAGCGCGCCCCACTCGACCAGACGCCCCGCAATCAGACCATAAACCGCGATAAATATGCCGATGGCGACGGCGAAACGAACATTGCCCTTCGGCTCGTCGCCACACCGCTTGCGCCGACGGCCAAACCGCGCATAGCGCGAGGTCTCCGACGCATGCGGATCGGTGGAACGCCCGAAAACACGACGCAGAATGGATCGAAAATCGGTCATTGCGCATTGGGCCCCGCATTATAGGCATAGCGACCCATATTCGGCGCGGTCGGGATGGGCACATTGAGCGGCGCGGGCGGCGGCGCGGGCAACTCGTCGGCCGTGACGATCTGTTCCGGGCTGATCGGCTTCAGCTGCAGCTGGGCATCATAGATATTTGCCAAGCGCTGCAACCGCGCCGGCTGATCGAGCACCGTCCAATCCGCCTGCAGCAAGGAGATTGTCTCCTTTTCCAAGGAGATCTTGCGGTCGACCTTGGCAACCTGCTCCTCGATCGTCTCGGCCTCGTGCTTGATCCGGTAGGTGTAGGCCGCAGCCCCGAGCATGACCGCGATCAGGATGATGTCCAACGTCTTCAGCACGGGGTCAAGCTCCAGTCCGGGGCAAATCAGCGAGATTGGGAAGATTGGCGAAAGCGAGCCCGTCGGCTTCCTGGCGCGGGGCGGCATCGGTGCGGATGCCGGCGCGCAGCTTGGCCGAGCGCGAGCGCGGATTGCGGACCGCTTCCTCGTCGCTCGCCGCAACGGCCTTGTTGCTCGCCGTAAACGTCTGGGGCGGCACGACGGCATTGGGCAGATGCCGCGAGCCGGCGGGCGGCGACGAGCGATCGCGCAAAAATCGTTTGACGATGCGATCCTCGAGCGAGTGGAAGGTCACGACAACCAGCCGGCCGCCCGGCTTCAACACCCGTTCGGCGGCGATCAAAGCGCGCGCCAGCTCACCGAGTTCGTCATTAACGAAGATACGCAAGCCCTGGAAGCTGCGCGTCGCCGGATCGATCTTGTCCTTCGGCGAGCGCCCGACGACGTTGCCGATCAACCGGGCCAGATCGAGCGTGCGCTCAAACGGCTGCTCGTCCCGGCGTGCGGCGATCGCCCGGGAGATCCGTCCCGCCTGGCGCTCTTCCCCGAGCAATCCGAGCACACGAGTGAGATCGGCCGGCTTCAGCAGGTTGACGACGTCAGCAGCCGTCGGCCCGCTCGCGCCCATGCGCATATCGAGAGGGCCATCCTTCTGGAACGAAAAACCACGTTCGGCCTGATCGATCTGCATGGACGAGACGCCGATATCCAGAACGATACCATCGACGCCGGCCGAATAGCGCTGACGCACGATCCTCTCCAAGTCGGAAAATTGCCCTTCGACCAGCGCCAGCCGGCCCGAAGAGGCCTCGACCAGCCCCTGCCCGGCCGCAACCGCCGTCGGATCGCGATCGATCGCTAGAACATCGGCGCCGGCATTCAGGATCGCCGCGCTGTAGCCGCCGGCCCCGAAGGTGCCATCGACAATGATGTCGCCCGTGGCCGGCGCCAAAGCGCCGACCACGTCTGACAGAAGCACCGGAACATGACGGACGGGTCCGCCAACACCGGGATCCTCGATCCCTTTGTCGCCCGCCATTATTCCGGTGTTTCGACGGAAGCCAAAGCCCCACGACCGCGCGTCAGTCTCTGCCTGAGCTTCTCGCGCAACGCGCCGCGGAACGCCTCGAACGCGTCCGGCTCCCAAAGCTGAAAGGAATGCTTCACACCCACGAAGGCGACGCGATCCGTGATGCCCGTATGCGATCGAATGAAATCGGTCATCAAGATGCGCCCTTCCGTATCGAACTTCAGATAAGCCCCGTCGCCATAAGCGTAGATGGCCATCTCCTGATAGAGGTCGCTGAACGGATCCATCGCCTCCATCTGCACCTCGTAATGCGCCATCAACTCCGGCCCACCGACGTCGATGGCCGGCTGCGAGAGCGACCGCATCGCAAACAATTCGACGATCCCGCGACTGGCGATGACCTGACGAAACGGCGAGGGAACGGAGACCCGCCCCTTGGCGTCGATATTGTGGACATAGCTTGAAAGAAAGCGGTCCATCGACGCTGACTCTACCCACTTCGCTTCGCGCCGTCGGACTCACCACGACAGACGCACCGCGCGCGGACGAGCAACCAAAGGCACGACAAACCACCCCGTCCGAAACCCCAAAGAGGGTCACGGACGAAACTTCCGGCCGACGGAAGCACGCCACGCACTGCTTGATTTCGGGCCGAATTTGACCCTTCCGATGTGATATTTGGGATATCATGGGCATCTATGGGCGTCAATGGGAAGCGGCGTGACCATCCCCCCAGCCAAGCACATATGCAGACTACCCAAGATCGCGTTAACGTCTCACTAACGCTAAGAAATTCCTCCCTCGCCAAGAAAGCACGCCGACGACCGCCCGGCTCGCCCGCGCCGGCTGAAACGCCCGCCCATCAAGCCTCACACAAGCTTCAGGCGGATGCATCGAATGTTTTTTACAAAATCGGCACAAAAGCCGCTGCCTGGCCAAGGATCCATCTCAGGCCGAAAACGCCGGAACCCTGAGAGGTTGCAAGCGCGAAGTGGTGTCAGCCGGCCTGTAAGCCGGGTTCTGTGAGCGGCAGAGCCGCCCGGCGACCATTCCTCTGGGACGACCCTTGCGAGCCGCCTCTAGCAACCTACCCGAACGACCGGCCCGGAGAGAGGCTGACAGTGGGAGACGATCCCATGTCACGTCGTTCCTATTCGGTCTTGCTCCCGGTGGGGTTTACCATGCCGCCGCTGTTGCCAGCGCCGCGGTGGGCTCTTACCCCACCCTTTCACCCTTACCCCGCCGACACTTCGGCTCGGTCCCGTCTTGGCGAGGCCGATCCAGCCGAACTGCAGGCGGGGCGGTCTGCTCTCTGTGGCACTTTCCCTAGGGTCACCCCCGCCGGACGTTATCCGGCACCGTCTCTCCGTGGAGCCCGGACTTTCCTCCCCCGCCGCCTTTCGGCATCTGACGGGAGCGGTCGCCCGGCCGGCTGACCGTGCCTCAGTCGGCCACCGCGCCGGCAATGTCAATCGCCCGATCGCCGTCCCCACAGGCCAGTCGTTTGAGAGCCCGCGGGCAATAGCGCTCGGCCGGCAGCGCGGCGATCAGGCGCGACAGCGTCCGCTGCGTCGACACATCCGCAACGCCGTCGACCAAAGCAGGGCGGAAATGCCGTTGGAAGGCGGCCGTGGCGACGGCCGTCGCGTCGTCGAACCGACCTGAGGGAGCGACCTCGTAACCATAAGCCGCAAGACGCCGCTGAAAGTCGCGCACGGCAAGCCCCTCGTCGCCCTGACGAAGAAGGGCCCCGTCACAAAAGGATGCCGGCGTAACAAAATGACCGAGGCCCGCGGCGAACAGCCGGCTCCACGGAAATTTCTCGCCAGGGTCCTGCTTGCGGGCCGGCGCGATATCGGAATGGCCGAGCACACGCTCCGGAACGATCCGGTGGCGCTCGACGATCTCGCCCGACAGCCGGATGACGGCGTCGACTTGCGCGTCGGGAAAGTCCGGCGATCCGGCAGCATGGCCCGGATTGACGATCTCGATCCCGACCGACAGAGAGTTGACGTCGGACACGCCCTGCCAACTGCCGGCACCGGCATGCCACGCCCGATCGGCCTCACGTACCATCTGGACGATCCGCCCGTCTTCGTGGACGACATAGTGGCACGACACCTCGCTCGCCGGATCCTCGAGCCAGCGCACCGCCGCCTCGCCGGACCCCATGCCGGTGTAGTGGAGGATCAGCATCTGCGGACCGATCGGCACGCGTCGGAGGTTGATATTCGGCGAGGGCCTGACCTCGTCGACCAGCGCACTATCGGGGATCAAGCCGCCTGCCTCTTGGCGATCTTGGAATAGGCCGCGTTGATCGCCTTCATCCGTTCTGAGGCGATGAACATGAACTCGTCCGGCACGCCGCGCGCCGCCAGCCGATCAGGATGGTTTTCCTTGACCAGCGAGAGATACTGCTTGCGCGCTTCGGCGGCGGTCGCATCGCTCGGCAGCCCCAACACGGCGAAGGGATTGTCCGGCCCGGCGATATGACGATCGCGCAGCCGCTCGAAGGCTCGGCGATCAAGGCCGAAGATCGACGCGACCTCCTCGATGAAGGCGAGTTCGCCCTCGTGGATGACGCCGTCCGCCTTGGCGATATGAAACAGGGCGTCGAGCACGTCGCCAAGCAGCTGGCAATTGCCGTTCTCATCCTCGCACAGCGCCCGCAGCCGCGCGGCATAGGCGTCGAAGCCGGCGATGTCCTGCTTGGCGATGTCATAAAGCCGGAACACGTTGCGCATTTCCTCCGGGGGAATTTCCAGGATCTGCCGAAAGGCCGCAACCTCTGCCTGCGACACCACGCCATCGGCCTTGGCCATCTTCGCCGACAGCGCGATGATCGCCACCGAGAAGGCCACCTTGCGCCGGGTCTCGCGGTCGCCGGCAAACAGCGAGCGGATGGCCTCGATCACGGCTTCGACGGTGGTCCGTCCGGCCGCCGGAATCGACTGCAGCAAGGCACTTAGAGTTGAGAAGATTGCCATCGGCCTTCAACGGTCCGCTTCGCGTCTTCATACAGTATTGATCTTTGCACGGCGCAACGCAAACAAGTGGGCCGTATCGCGCCTCGGTCAGCCACGGTCAAGCCGTTCGTGTTGACTGACCATTGAAACGTGCCGCTTTTCGTCATCCTCGGGGCGTTGCTGTGACTTTGCAGCAATTGCGAAACGGGGACGAATTCAGGCAGAATTTCAAGGCGATACGGAGCTGGGGGAGACTTTGGCCGTGAGCAATCGAAACGATCGTCATCGCCAACCGGACACCGGTTGGCGGGCAGACGGAGGGCGCGACACGATAAAAACCGTGCGCTCTTTCGCCACCTCCCGGCGCTCGTTTCTCGCCGGGTTGACCGCCACCGCCGCTCTTGCCGGCTGCCGCTCGACTCCGTTGAGCGTCGACGGCCTCGGACTGTCCAACCTCGCGGTGGAAGCGGCGCATCACTATCCCATGCACGGCATCGATGTCGCCAAATATCAGGGCGACGTCGATTGGGACGCGGCCCGCGACGGCGGCGTCGCCTTTGCCTGGCTGAAATCGACGGAAGGCGGCGACCGGCTGGACGAACGGTTCAAGGCCAACTGGCGGGGCGCAGGGGCAGCCCGGCTGCCGCGCGGCGCCTACCATTTTTGGTATCACTGCCGGCCCGGCGACGAACAGGCGGCATGGTTCATCCAGAACGTTCCGAAGCAGACCGGCTCTCTTCCCCCGGTGATCGACATCGAATGGACGCCGTTTTCGCCGACCTGCACCATCCGTCCGCCCCGCGACGTTCTGGTCCGCGAGGTCGGCGCGATGTCACGCATTCTTGAGCAACATTACGGCCAGCGCCCGATCCTCTACGTGCCGATCGACGTCCACCGCGACCGGCTGGTCGGCGCCTTTCCCGACCACGAATTCTGGGTGCGCGCGGTCAAGGATCATCCGGACGACGTCTATGAGGGCCGCAAATTCCGGTTCTGGCAATACACCGCCACCGGCACCGTGCCGGGCGTGCAGGGCGAGGTCGACCGCAACGCCTTTGCCGGCACCCGGCGCGACTGGATCACGTGGTTGCGGGCCCATCTCGTCGCATAAGGACTTCATTCAGCTGGCAAGACGCGGTAACCGCGCTGTCAAAGCGCGCGTCTCCCGGCCTCCCGGCCGCGCGGCGCTTGAGAGAGTTTTCGATCACTCGGGAGTCTTATCGATGAAGTCCATGCCGCGCCTCACCGTCGCCCTGTCCCTTCTCTTGGCCGGAACGCTCGCCGCCAGCGCGCAGCAATGCGGTGGAGACTTCAAGACGTTTCTCGACGGCGTGCGCCAGGAAGCCCTCGCCAAGGGCATGTCGAAAGCCGCGGTCGATGAGGCGATCGCCAATATGCAGGAAGATCCGAAGGTCCTGGAGCGCGACCGCGCCCAGGGCGTCTTCGCCCAGGACTGGCGCCAGTTCGCCACGCGGATGGTCAATGGCTACCGGCTGCGCAAAGGCAAGGAGAACCTCGCCAAATACGCCAGCACCTTCAAGCATGTCGAAGCCGAGACCGGCGTGCCGGGACCGGTGATCGCCAGCTTCTGGGGGCTGGAGACCGATTACGGCGCAGTGCTCGGCAATTTCGACACCCTGTCGGCTCTCGCCACCCTCGCCCACGACTGTCGGCGCCCCGATCTCTTCAGGCCTCATCTGATGGCGGCGATCGAACTCGTCGACAAGGGCTATCTGAAACCCAGCCAGATGCGCGGCGCCTGGGCCGGCGAGATCGGTCAGACGCAGCTCCTTCCGGAGGAATACGTCAAATTCGGCACCGACGAAGACGGCAATGGCAGCATCAATCTGCGCACCGATACGCCGGACGTGCTGATGACCACCGGCAAATACATCGCTTCGCTCGGCTGGCGGCGCGGCGAGCCCTGGCTGGAGGCCGTCAAGGTTCCGGCGAATTTCCCCTGGCAGCGCTCAGGCCTGGCTGACAAGGAGCCGCGCTCGAGCTTTGCCGCCCTGGGCGTCACCAAGGCCGACGGCGCGCCGCTGGAAAACGATAACCTGTCCGCGGCGCTGCTTCTGCCGATGGGTCGCAGCGGTCCCGCCTTCCTGGCTTTCCCGAATTTCGAGATCTATCTCGCCTGGAACAAGTCGCTCACCTATTCGCTGACGGCGGCCTATTTCGCCACCCGCCTCGACGGCGCAGCGCCGGTCGACATGGGGCAACCGGAGCCCGGCCTATCGGTCGCAGAGACCCAGCAGCTGCAAAAGCGACTCATCGCTCTTGGATACGATGTCGGCGGCGTCGATGGCATTGTCGGCGAGAAGACACGCGAAGCCGTGCGCAAGGAACAGATCCGCCTCGGCCTGCCGGCCGACGGCTGGCCGACCGCATCGCTGCTGCAGAAGCTGTAGACGCTGCGTTCACAGGCTCAAGCCCGGCCGTCCCCCGCCACATCGACAAAAGCTGGACAGACCCAGAGGAAGGTTGCATTTATTTGTAATGCACCTTGCGTCAGATGAATCCGTTTCGCTTTCATTCTTTGCCGCTTGAAACGTAAGCTTCCTTGCCTTTTCGTCGCAGCTGCAGATCGGAAATCGCCCCCGTGACCCCAATCGCCTTACGATCGAATGCTTTGCAGCTTGATCGTCGAGCAATTTTGTATTTTGCGTTGACGTAACAACTAAATCGTTGTTCTCATGAACAAACTCTATGGGAATCGAAGACCGCCATGAGTCACTCCAACACGGAAGCGATGTTTCGGTTCGTCGATTGCGTGCAACACCTGGAAGATCAGGAGGCGATCGCGAACGAACTGTTTAAGACCGTTCAAGTTTTCGGCTTTTCGAGCTTTGGGATCTCCGGTCTGCCGCAGCCCGGCGAGTCCATCGAGCCGTACTTCCTGCTGTCGGGGTGGAATCCGGAATGGTTCTCCCGTTACATTTCCCGTGACTATGTCCATGTTGATCCGATCATCGCCCGCACGCATCAGTCGGACGAGCCGTTTACCTGGGACGAAGCCTGTCGCGATAAGCCGCTCAGCCGCAAATCGAAGCAGGTGATGAACGAAGCGACCGAGTTCGGCATGCACAAGGGCTTCACCGTGCCGATCTATTCCCATGACGGGCTCTCCGCCGTTGTCACCTTCGGCGGCGAGCGCATCGAGTTGCAGGATCGCGACCGCGGCGCCTTACACATGATTGCGATCTACGCCCACAGCCAGATCAAGCGCCTCTTGGTCAAGACCAACGCCCTGGACGGTTGTCGGGCGCCGCTGTCCTCGCGCGAGCGTGAATGCGTGCTGTGGTGCGCCGAAGGCAAGACCAACTGGGAGATCGGCCGCATCACGGGCTTGGCGGAAAAGACCGTCGAAGCGTATTTGCGTAACGCGTGCTTGAAAGTCGGCGCGATCAATCGGGCCCAGCTCGTGGCCGAAAGTATTCGCCAGCGGCAGATCACCTAAATCAATTCCAATACAAATTGGAACCGGTTCTGCGCTTGGAATTGCGTTCAAATGAAAGCTCGGGAGATTCTCTCGTTTCGATCTCACGCGGCAACGCTCGAGCCCGTTAGCGTGGCTCTGGCGCACCATGCATGCCGCGTATCCCCATGCAACCCCAAGGACCGACGAGGGTCCGCGCAATCTTTGAACTGACGCATCCGCGTGCCGGCCGAAAATCGATTGCGATTTTCGGCCCAAAGCCGTGACGCGGCCAGCGCGTCCCCGCTCTTTGCAGTCGGCTCGTCTTGCGCGTGAGCGACGCGCGATGCGTGCCGTGGCCGCAGCTGGGGCGCCGACGAGTTTGCAATGCCGCAAAGCCGAGAGACCGCCACAGCCGACAACGGCGCTCACGGCGACGTTGCCGTCGGGCACCGGCCGCTGCGCTGAAACACCCGGCGCTTGAACAAATTCACCCGGACTTGGCCTTTGCCTTTACTTCGCGTATGCTACATCTGCGGCATCGGCCCGAAAATTAGAATTGATTATCGGCAAAGCAAGATGCGTCGATTCAAAGGGTGAGAGTGACCTTTCTGCGCCCGATCGGACGCAGGGCGCTCTAATGCGCCTGATAAAGCCGAGATCCACCGCTCGGCAGTGGTTAACGCTGCGCCTGTCAAGCGCTGATCCAAACCTTAGATTCTCGGTCGGCGTGAGCCGAAAGTCCCGACGCCGCTGCCTTTCTTTAACGTTACGGAATTAAACTTTTCCATTTGTCAATACAGGGAAATCCCGGCATTTGAAAACAGCCATTCTCGGCGCATGAAACTCAAAGTTTTCTTGGGAGACATGCGTCATGATGAGAATGGTGACGTCCGCCAACATGTCCCGTCACGGGGATACGATGGAACAAGTCTGGAAGTTTCGGCATCGGCATTTCGTCGACCGCTTCCAATGGCACGCGTTGCGCAAACCCGACGCGCGCGAAATCGATCAGTTCGACGGTGACAACGCCGTTCATCTGCCTTTGGTGCTCGACGGCATCGTCCGCGGCTATACGCGGCTTCTGCGCACCGACCAGCCGCATCTGTTGTCCGATGTTTATCCCGAGCTCATGGACGGCGCCATCTGGCCCCGTGCCGACGACATCTTCGAATGGACCCGCTGCGTCGGCGAGCCGGAAATCGCGGACAACAATGGGGTGAGCGCCAACAATCTGGTTTTCGTCGGTGTTGCCGAGGCGGTTATTGCTCTTGGCCTGCGGGGCCTTATTGTGCAAACTCATCCGAAGTTGGTCACGCGCCTGCTGGAAACCGGCTGGCAGGTCCATCCCCTGAATGTCCCGCGAATTTACGATGGCAAGCCTCTTGCGGTCATTTTCGCGGTCGCCACCGAAGAAACGATTCGCATCAGCCGGTCGCTCTTTCAAATTGATCGACCTATTTTGTCCGTCGAAGCTAATCTTCCGCATCCATCGAAGCCCAGTTCGGAATTTGCTTTTCCTCCCGTTGCAGGTGTGACACATTCTCGCATCCACGAGGAGACGCAGTCCACCGAGGTCAACGGAAATCCTGCCAATTCGGAGGGGGAGTAAACCATGCTCTCCGAGAGTGCCATGCAGTTATCTCCTAGCCGCGAAGCCGCACATTTTCTCGTCTCTAGCTTGTCTGCGGTCCGCGGAGTCTCCCGTGAAGCGGCAAATATGATCGAGCTTGCTATCTGGCATTGTGACGACCGACTGGTGATCCCCGAACGGTCACTTCCAAGACACACGATTAATCGAAATGCACTATTGCATGCTTTGAATTATGCAATTCCTGAGCTAGAGCATGGCTCTCCAGAAGCCGCCGCCGCGGTTTCTCTGGCAGTCACCATACTGGCGGAGGAAACGGGGCGGCAAAACCAGTAAGATAGTCAAACATGCGTAACTCCAAAGCTGCATCTGACATTGATCGCCAAATCGCCGCCCGTATCCGGCTCGCACGCCTCGAAACGGGCATGTCCCAAGAAAAGTTGGCCGAAGCGCTGGGCATCACCTTCCAGCAAGTCCAGAAGTACGAGAAAGGCCTGAACCGTATCTCCGCGGGTCGTCTGCGCGAGATCGCCGATACTCTCGGCCGGGAAGTGACTTGGTTCTTCGAAGAAATGCCGACCTTTGAGGCCTATCCCACGCTGTCGAAGGCCGACCTCCGCATGCTGCGCAATCTCAAGGCGCTGACGCCCGAGACGCGGCGCGCGATCGACGCCCTACTCGCGTCGCTTGCCCCGGCCACCGAAACGGTCGAATAAAGCCGCGTATTGCACGCGACCTCCCGGTAATCGTCGCCGATCGAACTGCGACCGGTGGACGACGATTCAGACAACGCGCAGGCCTCTGCGCACCCTGCGAAGCTGGACGGGCTTCGCATCGTCTTTCAGCCGTGTGTGTCTATGCACACGGCTTGATCGGACGCACGCGGCTTGATCAAACGAATTTCGCGATCGCCGCATCGCTGATGCGAAAGCTGACCTCCTGACCGCCGCGATAGTGATCCGCGGCGACACTGCCAGCGACATGCAGCGGCTGTGACTGATCAGACCGGAGAAGATCACCAAGAGCGCTACCGGCCGCCTTGAAGGCGATGGCACGGATCATGGCCCCGTCTTCACCGCGCAGCCGAACCGCCACATGGCCATTGCCGACAATTCGCGCGTCGACGACGCGGTGTCGCGCGACGGCAAGAACCGGCGTGTCATGGCCGGAGCCGAAGGGCCCGGCCTTTTCCAACATCTCGTAGAGCGACACGGTCAGTCCGGCGGCACTCACGGCGGCATCAATCTTCAGACCGTCCGCCGCGCGGGCGGATGCGAAGTCGTCGGCCGCCGCCGCTTCAAGATGCGAACGCAGCTCGCCTAATCGCTCGCGCCGAACCGTCAGGCCTGCGGCCATCATATGCCCGCCGCCCTTTTCCGCGATGCCGAGCTCGACCGCCGCGCGCACCATGCGCCCAAGGTCAATCCCCGCCACCGAGCGACCGGAGCCTGTGCCTTTACCATGATCGTCCAAGGCGATGGCGAAGGCCGGCCGGCGATAACGCTCCTTCAGCCTGGCCGCGATCAGTCCGACGATGCCGGGATGCCAGTTGGAAGAGGCGGCGACCAGCACCGGCGGCCCCTCGCCCTGACCGATCTCGGCGGCGATCTCCGCATCGGCTTCGGCCAGCATGCGCGCCTCCATCGCCTGGCGCTCGGCATTCAACATGTCGAGGCGCTCGGCGATGGCGTCGGCCGCCGTCGCATCGTCGAGGCAGAGAAGCCGGCTGCCGAGCGACGCATCGCCGATCCGTCCGCCGGCATTGATGCGCGGACCGAGCAGAAAGCCGAGGTGCCCGGACCGCACCGGGCCGGATAGGCGGGCAATCCGGCAGAGCGCGGCAAGGCCGGGATTCTCGTTGCGTCGCATCACCGACAGGCCCTGGACCACAAAAGCGCGGTTAAGCCCCTTGAGCGGAACGACATCGCACACCGTCGCCAGCGCCACGAGGTCGAGAAGGCGCATGAGATCGGGCGGTTGGACAGTGATAGCGGGATTGGCGCTTAGCAGCCTGCGCGTCGCGACCAGTGCCATGAAGACGACGCCGGCCGCGGCAAGATGGCCAAGGCCCGACAGATCGTCCTGACGATTTGGATTGACCAGCGCGACGACATCGGGGATCGCCGCGCCCGTCTGGTGATGGTCGAGCACCACGACGTCGAGGCCTAGACGTCGCGCCTGGGAGGCGGTGTCAAAACTCGCCGTTCCGCAATCGACCGTGACGAGCAACGTCGCGCCGCTTTCCGCCAGTTCGATGATGGCTTGCGGATTGGGACCATAGCCCTCAGTGATTCGATCGGGGATACGGATTATCGGGTCGAGCCCGTAATGGGCAAGGAAGCGCCACAGGAGCGCCGCGGACGCGGCCCCGTCGACATCGTAGTCGCCAAAGATCGCAATCGTCTCCCGCCGCCGCACAGCCTCGGCAAGGCGGACGGCGGCCACGTCCATATCGGTGATCGCCGACGGATCGGGCATTTCGCTGCGCAGCTTCGGCTCTAAGAAGCGTTCAGACATGTCGGCGGTGACGCCGCGCGCCGACAGCACCCGGGCAACGATATCAGACAGGCCGAGCTTTTGTGCCATCGCCAGCGCCTGGGCTTCGGCACGCAGGTCGAGGGCGCTGATCCAGCGCCGGCCGGACACCGAGGTTTCGACCCCTAGAAACGCTTTACCGGCTGCAGCCATTGGCTCTCGTCATTGCCATTCCGTCCGTGAAAAATGGGGTGTTCGAAACATTCGCCGGCGTCCAATGCGTCCGGCCGACGGCGCGGGAAGTTTCCCCACTTCCGTCGTCATGTCAGCATCGCACAGGTCGCCATCCGACCGAAGGGATATCCCGGGCCGCTCCGGTGACGAGCACCGCCGTTCAGACGTCGTCGCCAAGATGGTGATGGGCACGGATCTCGCGGATCGTCTTGGAGAAGGAGCGCATCAGCAAGGTATGGGTCGTCACCCGCCCCTGATAGAAGCGCACGCCGTCGAGCAGATTGCCGTCGGTCACTCCGGTCGCCGCGAAGGCAACGTCGCCCGAAGCCATCTCCTCGGTCGTGTAGATCTTGTCCGGATCGCCGACGCCCATACGCTCGGCCCGCATCCGCTTGTCGATGGTGTTGAGCTGCAGCCGCCCCTGCATCTGGCCGCCGGTGCAGCGCAGGGCGGCTGCGGCCAGAACGCCCTCCGGCGCCCCGCCGATCCCCATATAGATGTCGATGCCGGTTTCTTCCGGATCGGTGGTGTGGATCACGCCGGCAACATCGCCATCGCCGATCAGCCGCACCGCTGCGCCGGCTTCGCGCACGGCCGCAATCAGCTGGGCGTGGCGCGGGCGATCGAGAATGCAGGCGGTCAGATCCGTGATCTTCACGCCTTTGGCCTCCGCGAGAGCGCTGAGATTGGCTTCAGGCGAGGCGGCGAGGTCGACGATGCCCTTTGGATAGCCGGGCCCGATGGCGATCTTTTCCATATAGACGTCCGGCGCCTGCAGCAGGCTGCCATTTTCGGCCATGGCCACCACGGCCAGCGAATTCGGCAGGTTCTTGGCGCAGACCGTGGTACCTTCGAGCGGATCGAGGGCGATATCGACCTTCAACCCGCCGAGCCCGACCTTTTCGCCGATGTAAAGCATCGGCGCCTCGTCGCGCTCGCCTTCGCCGACCACCACGGTGCCGTCGATGGCGATCTGGTTCAGCGCCGAGCGCATGGCGTCAACGGCGGCCTGATCGGCGGCCTTTTCGTCGCCTCGGCCGCGCAACCGCGCCGCAGCGATCGCCGCCTGTTCGGTGACCCGGGCCAGTTCGAGCGACAGAATGCGGCTGAGATTGTCGTCTTGATCGCCGATCGCCTGGATCATTGCCTCGTTTCCCCTGCCGCTTTTCCATTTCGAGCGATGGCGCCGCCCGCGCCGAGTCCGCTATTGGAGCCTTCCTATAGCGGATTTTCGCCGACGTCATCGCTCCAAGATACAGCTAGGCCGGCGCCCAAGGCCATGTGCAACCTTGATCGCCAGCCACCGATATGCCGCGGCTGCATGTCCGTCCGATGTCAGCCAGCGGCGTTTTTCGAGAGGCGGAAGACGCTCTCAGTGGCGTCGCCGCGAGCCACCGTCATCGGCCAAGCTGCGGCCTTCCGCCGATCGCCGGTGTACGCTCAGTCGAGATCTTCGATGCGAATCATCTGCGGCTCGCCGCTCAGATGACCGTCCTTCGACAAGGCGCCGAGCGCGGCGCGAATCGCCGCTTCCGTTGTCTCATGCGTGACGAGCACGACGGGTGCGGTTCCCTCGCCTTTCTGGCGATCGGCCTTGCGCTGAACGATCGACTCCAGCGAAATGCCGTTTTCGGCCATGCGGTTGGCGATCGAGGCAAAGGCGCCGACCCGGTCGAAGACCGAGAGACGGATGTAATAGCCGCCCTCATGCGCCCGCATCCGAGCCCGGACATAGGGCTGCAAACGCGACGGCGGCAGGCCGAGCGTCGGCGGAACGAAGCCACCGGCGACATCCATGATGTCGGAGAGGACGGCCGAGGCCGTCGCCGAACCACCGGCTCCCGGGCCGGCCAAAAGGATCGAGCCGAGCAGATCGCTGTCGACGGCGACGGCATTGGTGACGCCGTCGACTTGCGCCAGCGCCGAGCGCGCCGGAATCATCGCCGGATGCACCCGTTGCTCGGTGCCGCTGTCGGTGCGCAACGAAACGGCGAGCAGCTTGATGCGATAGCCGAGTTCGGCGGCGGCGTTGATGTCGTCGACGGTGATCTTCGAGATGCCTTCGACGAAGATGCTCTCCAGCGAAATCTCGGTGCCGAAGGCAAGCGAAGTCAGGATCGCCAGCTTGTGAGCGGCATCGAAGCCGCCGATGTCGAAGGTCGGATCAGCCTCCGCGTAGCCGAGATCCTGGGCGTCCTTCAGGCAGGAATCGAAGGTCAGGCCCTCCTTCTCCATGCGGGTCAGCATGTAGTTGCAGGTGCCGTTCAAGATGCCGTACACGCGCGAGACCTCGTTGCCCGAGAGCGCCTCGCGCATCGTCTTGATAATCGGAATGCCGCCAGCGACCGCCGCCTCGAACAGGATCTCGGTGCCGTTCCCTGCCGCCAAACGGGCAAGCGCGACGCCGTGATGGGCGAGCAGCGCCTTGTTGGCGGTGACCACCGGAATGCCACGCTGCAAGGCTGCTTCGACCGCCTCACGAGCGACGCCGTCGGACCCGCCGATCAATTCGACGAAGGCGTCGATCTCGCCCTCACGGGCGAGCGCGACCGGATCGTCGAACCACGCCATACCGGCGGTGTCGAAGCCGCGACTCTTCTCCCGTCTGCGGGCAGACAACGCGGTGACGGTCAGCTTGCGACCGACGCGCTCGGCGAGGAGATCGCTCTTGCGCTCGATCAGCTGCGCCACATTGGCGCCGACGGTGCCGAGCCCGGCGATGCCGAGCCGCAATTCGCTTTTCATGACAGTCTCGTCGTCTTTACAAGAAAGGGGTGCGCGCCGCTCAGGACCGAGCGTGCAGCGAGACGACGTTCTGCCTGTCTTCGCCGCCGGTGGCAAGAAACCGGCGAAGATTGCGCGCCGCCTGACGGATTCGATGCTCGTTCTCGACCAGCGCGATACGAACATGGTCATCCCCATGCTCGCCGAAACCGATGCCCGGCGCGACGGCGACCTCGGCCTTCTCGATCAACAGCTTGGAAAATTCCAGCGAGCCGAGATGGCGATAGGTCGGTGGAATCGGCGCCCAAGCAAACATCGTCGACGCCGGCGGCGGTACGTCCCAACCGGCGCGGCCGAAGGAGTCGACCAAGACGTCGCGGCGCTTGCGATAGATCGCCCGCACTTCGCCGATCGCGTTGTCGCCCGCGTTCAAGGCCGCGGTCGCCGCCACCTGGATCGGCGTGAAGGCGCCATAGTCGAGATAGGATTTGACCCGGGCGAGCGCCGCCAGGAGCCGCTCGTTGCCGACGGCAAAGCCGATCCGCCAGCCGGGCATGGAGAAGGTCTTCGACATCGAGGTGAATTCGACGGCGACGTCCATCGCCCCCTCAACCTGCAGGATAGAGGGCGGCGGCACCTCGTCGAAATAGATCTCGGCATAAGCCAGATCGGAGAGGACGACGACCTCGTTCTTGCGCGCGAAATCGACGATCTCGCGATAAAAATCGAGATCGGCGCAATAGGCCGTCGGATTGGACGGGTAGTTCAAAATGATGGCGATCGGCTTCGGGATCGAATGCCGGACGGCACGATCGATGGCGGTGAAGAAGTCGGCATCGGGTTTGGCGGGAATTGCCCGGATCGTGCCGCCGGCCATCAGGAAGCCGAAGGCGTGGATCGGATAGGTCGGGTTCGGGCACAGCACCACGTCGCCCGGCGCGGTGATCGCCTGCGCCATATTGGCGAAGCCTTCCTTCGAGCCGAGGGTCGCGACGATCTGGGTGGCCGGATTGAGCTTCACGCCGAAGCGGCGCTCGTAATAGCCGGCCTGGGCGCGACGCAGCCCGGCGATGCCCTTGGAGGCCGAATAGCGGTGGGTGCGCGAATCCTGAATGACCTCGCACATCTTGTCGACGACGAATTGCGGCGTCGGCAGGTCCGGATTGCCCATGCCGAGGTCGATGATATCGGCACCGCCGGCCCGCGCCGAGGCCTTTAGGCGATTGACTTCTTCAAAGACGTAAGGCGGCAAGCGCCGGACTTTGTGAAATTCTTCCATGGTTCTCGTCCTCCGGCACCATGCCGGGAATGTCATCGAAAGATGAGGCCTGCTGGTCTTTATTGGCCCGATTCGATCTGGCGCAGCACCTCGTCGGGCGATTGGCTGGGCTTGGCCTTCGTGCCGACATTGGTCTGCGTGGTGCTCGGCTTTTGCGCCATGACCTTCTTCACCTCGGCAAGCTGCTGGCGCCGCAGCCGCTTCAAGCGAGCAATCTCCGCCTGATAGCTGCGCGACGAAGTTGCGCCCTTGCGGCGGGCGGCGATCGCTTCGGCGCGGCTGAGCCCAGCCTTCACCGTCGCATCGGAAAGCTGGGGCGCGGCGGCGTTCGGATAGGCGCCGAGCAGCGGATAGCCATCCGGGCCAAGCCGCTGACCGGATCGACCGTCCGGCGGCACGCGCTGGAAACTCGCGGCCTGCATCGCGCCTGTGCGCTCGTCGGCCGACTGACAGCCGGCGACCACGACGGCGAGCGTCGCAAGAGCCAGAGCGCGGGCTGCAATCGCACCAGTCATTCCGTCACGCCTTTCCCATCCGGCGACCACCAGCCCCGCGTTTCCGATCGGGATACCGGGACTGACATGATCGTCCGACGAAATCCTTTACGGCAACGAAAGCCGGCGGGCACCCCCCACCGAAACCGAAGAATAGCTCCAATGCCTTGGTCGACACTGGCGGCCCGCTTCAAATCGGCAACGCCTGTGTCATATCCTACGGCAACGGCATTTACAAAGAAGAGAGCGTTCGTTTCATGTCGCGGTGGCAAGAAATCCCGCGCCGGCTCGAACACCAAGCTCGCACGACGGGAGCGCTGCGCCGATCAAGGCCGCTGACGAACTCGCACCAGGGAGGAAAACGCATCGATGTCGACCAAGGCAAACAAACCGGACGCCGACAGTTTTGAGGGCCCGGCAGCGGACGAGTTCATGGTGAAGGACCCGGAGGCCTTCGCCCGCAACATGGCGCGCATGCTGGAACAGATCGGCAAGGCGGCCGCGGCCTGGGTTGCCCCGCGCGAAAAGGGCGAGTTCGTCGATGGCGGCCCGGTGCAGATGTCCGAAATCGTCCGCACGCTCTCGCGGGTCTCGGAATATTGGATGACCGATCCGGCCCGTGCGATGGAGGCACAGACCAATCTTTTCGCCAGCTACCTGTCGGTCTGGAGCAATTCGATCCGGCGCCTGGCGGGTGAAGATGCGATGCATCCGGTCGATTCCGACAAGGGCGACAAGCGCTTCGCCGGCGAGGACTGGAACAACCACCTGTTCTTCGATTTCATCAAGCAGGCCTATCTTCTCACCACCCGCTGGGCCGATGATCTCGTCGAACGCGCCGAAGGCCTCGACCCGCATACCAGGCACAAGGCCGCGTTCTATGTGCGTCAGATTTCCAACGCCTTGGCGCCGTCGAACTTCGTGATGACCAATCCGGAGCTGTATCGCGAGACGCTCGCCTCGAATGGCGAGAACCTCGTCAAAGGCATGACGATTTTTGCCGAGGACATGGCAGCCGGCAACGGCAATCTGCGCCTGCGCCAGTCCGACTACACGAAATACGAAGTCGGCCGCGACATGGCGGTCACCGCGGGCAAGGTGGTGGCCCAGAACGAGGTCTGCCAGATCATCCAATATGCTGCGCAGACCGAAACCGTGTTCAAGCGGCCGCTGCTGATCGTCCCGCCCTGGATCAACAAGTTCTACATTCTCGACCTCAATCCCGAGAAGTCGCTGATCAACTGGCTGGTGCAGCAGGGGCTAACCGTGTTCGTTGTCTCCTGGGTCAATCCGGACGAACGCCACGCCGACAAGGACTGGCAGGCCTATATCGAAGAGGGCATCGTCTTCGGTCTCGACACGGCGGAGAAAGCGACCGGCGTCAACGAGATCAACATCGTCGGCTATTGCGTCGGCGGCACGCTGCTTGGCGCTTCGCTCGCCTATCTGAAGGCCAAGGGGGACGAGCGCATCCAGTCGACCACCTTTCTGACCACCCAGATCGATTTCACCCATGCCGGCGATCTCAAAGTCTTCGTCGACGAGGCGCAGCTCGACTCGCTGGAGCGGGCGATGGAGCAGCGCGGCTATCTCGACGGCTCGCAGATGGCAACGGCCTTCAACCTCTTGCGCTCAGGCGATCTGATCTGGCCCTATTTCGTCAACAACTATCTCAGGGGCAAGGAGCCCCTGCCCTTCGACCTGCTCTACTGGAACGCCGATTCGACCCGCATGCCGAAGGCGAACCATCTGTTTTACCTGCGCAATTGCTATTGGGAAAATCGCCTGTCGCGTGGCTGCATGGAGATCGGCGGCGTGCGCCTCGATCTCTCGAAGGTCACGATGCCGATCTACAATCTCGCCACGAAGGACGATCACATCGCCCCGGCGCGCTCGGTCTTCCTCGGCTCGGCGGCCTTCGGCTCGCAGGTTGAATTCGTCCTCACCGGCTCCGGCCACATCGCCGGCGTGGTCAATCCGCCGGTGAAGAACAAGTACCAGTTCTGGACGGGCCCGGCGCCGAAGGAGGCCGGCGGTTTCGAGGACTGGCTGCTCGCAGCCAAGGAAACGCCCGGCTCCTGGTGGGAGCACTGGCTGGCGTGGCTGACGCCGCTGTCAGGCGATCAGGTCAAGGCCCGCAAGCCCGGCGGACGGCGGCTGAAACCGATCGAGGACGCGCCGGGCAGTTACGTCAAGGCCAAGGCGTGAGGCAGGCGAACCGGTTTTGACGGGCCAGACCACGCGGTGCGATTGACCCCATGGCCGCCGGGCGCTAACCGCCGGCCATGGACTTTCCAACGCCCCTCATCCCCGGCCGCCTCGTTCAACGCTACAAGCGCTTTCTCGCCGATGTCGAGATCAACGGCGAAGACCCGCCCGTCACCGTCCATTGCCCCAATCCCGGGGCGATGCTGGGGCTGAAGGCGCCGGGCTCGCGGGTCTGGCTTTCGCGCTCGGCCAACGCCAAGCGCAAGCTGCCGCTGACACTCGAAATCGTCGAAGCGGACGACACGCTGGTCGGCATCAACACCGGTCTGCCGAACCGTCTCGCCGAAGAGGCGATCGCCGCCGGGCTGGTGCCGGCTCTTGCCGGCCTCGGCACCGCCCGGCGCGAGGTGCGCTATGCCGCCAATTCCCGCGTCGACCTGCTCTATCAGGATGACCACGGTCGGCCGGTCTATGTCGAGGTCAAGAACGTCCACCTGATGCGCACGCCCGGCCTCGCCGAGTTTCCGGACTGCGTGACCACCCGCGGGGCCAAGCATCTGCTCGATCTCGCCGCGCAGGTCGAAGCCGGCGACCGGGCGGTGATGCTCTATATTGTCCAGCGCGCCGACTGCGATCGCCTCGCCTTTTCGGCCGATCTCGACCCCGCTTATACCAAGGGCTTTACGGAAGCGATCGTAAGAGGGGTTGAAGCCTATGCCGTTCGGTGCGACATCCATTTAAGTGGGATTAGTCCCGTCGCAACACTTCCGATCGTCGAGACCTGCCGACCATGACCACCTATCTCGAGGCCGAGGCGAACCCGATCCGCAACACCGGCGCCATCCGCCTTTACGGGCCGGAGGCGTTTGCCGGCATGCGCCGCGCCTGCCAGCTGACCGCCCGCTGCCTCGATGGCCTCGCCGAGCTGGTGGCGCCCGGTGTCAACACCCAGATGCTCGACGACTTCGTCTATGATTTTGCCCTTGGCAATAACGCGGTGCCGGCGACGCTGAACTATCGCGGCTATACCAAAAGCGTCTGCACCTCGATCAATCACGTCGTCTGCCACGGCATCCCCAACGACAAGCCGCTGAAGGAAGGCGACATCGTCAATATCGACGTGACACTGGTCGTCGATGGCTGGCATGGCGACTCCTCGCGAATGTATCCGGTCGGCAAGGTCAAGCGCGCCGCCGAGCGGCTATGCGAGGTCACCTATCGCTCGCTGCTTCTCGGCATCGCAGCGGTCAAGCCCGGTTGCCATACCGGTGACATCGGCGAGGCAATCCAGACCTATGCTGAAAGCGAGCGTTGCTCGGTCGTGCGGGACTTTTGCGGCCACGGCGTCGGCAAGCTATTCCACGACGCACCGAACATTCTGCATTACGGCCGGCGCGGCGAAGGTCCGGAAATGAAGCCAGGCATGATCTTCACTATCGAGCCGATGATCAATCTCGGCCGGCCACATGTCAAAATCCTCAATGACGGCTGGACGGCAGTGACCCGCGACCGCGCGCTCTCGGCGCAATATGAGCACACGCTCGGCGTGACCGAAGACGGCTGCGAGGTGTTCACCTATTCGCCCGGCGGGCTTGATACGCCCGGCATTGACTTCCCCCACGCGTCGGCGGCGTAACGGACGGCGGCGTGGTGGTGGGCTCCGACGATCCCGACGACGACGACCGCAAGAGGGCGTGCGACGGGAACGCCGGCAGAATGCCTGGCCTTGAAGACCGCAGCGTCGACGCGGCACCCAAGCGAGCTGGCGGCGGCGGCTGGCATTACGATGGCCACCGCGACCGGCTGCGTGACCGCTTCGCGACCGCGGGATCGGATGCCCTCGCCGATTACGAGCTGTTGGAACTCATTCTCTTCCGCTCGATCGCCCGCAAGGACGTCAAGCCGATCGCAAAGGCGCTGCTTGCCCAGTTCGGATCGCTCGCCGAAGTGCTCGGCGCGCCGAGCCGGCGGCTGTGTGAAGTGCAGGGCGTGAAGGACGCGGTCGCGCTCGACCTGCAGATCGTCGCCGCGATCAACAAGCGGGCGATGCGCTCGGCGGTGCGTCAGCGCGAAGTGTTGTCGTCATGGTCGGCGGTGCTCGATTATTGCACGGCCCAGATGGCTTTTGAAGCGCGCGAGCAATTCCGCGTTCTGTTTCTCGACAAGAAGAATGCGCTGATCGCCGATGAGGTTCAAGGCACCGGGACGGTCGACCACACCCCGGTCTACCCGCGCGAAGTGGTTCGGCGCGGGCTGGAGCTGAACGCCACGGCGCTGATCCTCGTCCACAATCACCCATCGGGCGATCCGACACCCTCGCGGGCCGACATCGAGATGACCAAGACGATCATCGAAACGGCCAAGCCGCTAGGTTTGATGGTCCACGATCACATCATCATCGGCAAGAACAGCCACGCCAGCCTGAAAGGGCTCCGGCTGATCTGACCGGGGCGATGGCGCGCGCTGTGACGGCGTTGCCGGCCCCTTGCGCCCGCACCGTTGTGCAATGAGTGGCCATTTGGTCGGACGCCTCGGGGCGATCATTGGAAGGGCTTTTGGGGGAGGGCTTTTGGCCGATTGTGATGGGTTTTTTGAGAGATTGGGGGCGTTTTTTTTGCGTTTTGCCGGAGGCGCGGCGGTCAAAACGCCGCTTGCCCCGCGCGCCGGTGGCTTGCGGGGTGTGGTCGGTGATGG
>NZ_JAFMPP010000007.1 GCF_017349315.1 Jiella flava
GACCGAACCTATGGTGCCCGTCGCGTCTGGCACGACGTGCTGGCCGAAGGGCTGTCCTGCGGCCTGCATCGTATTGAGAGGCTCATGCGTCAGAACGGGCTGCGCGCCCGGCCGCGGCGTCGTGGTCTGCCGAAGGACACCGGCGAGCGAGCGCCAGTGTCGGACAACCTCTTCGATCGCGCCTTCGAGGCATCGGCACCGAACCAGAAGTGGATCGCCGACTTCACCTATATCTGGACCGCCGAAGGTTGGCTTTACGTTGCCGCCGTCGTCGACCTGTTCTCCCGACGTGTCGTCGGCTGGGCGATGAAGGCCGAAATGACGGCGCAACTCGCGACCGACGCTCTCATCATGGCGATTTGGCGCCGCGGCAAGCCGGACAGCCTGATGCACCACAGCGATCAGGGCAGCCAATATACGAGCGAGCAGTTCCAGCGCCTGATGGCCGATCACGGCATCACCTGCTCGATGAGCCGGTCGGGAAACGTCTGGGACAATGCAGCGATGGAGAGCTTCTTCTCGTCGCTGAAAACCGAGCGGACAGCTCGCAAGGTCTATAGGACGAGGGATGACGCCAGGGCCGATGTGTTCGATTACATCGAGCGCTTCTACAATCCCCAGCGACGGCACTCGACATTGGGCTATATGAGCCCCGTCGAGTTCGAGGAGAAAGCTATGTTAGCTTAACTGCGTGTCCGAAAAACCGGCAGCAGCTCAATTGACGATCTGACGCGGCCGGATCACTTCTGGCTCGCGCCGGCGGATCAATGCCTCTTTCTCGGCGAGTATACGGCACGCAAGGGATTTAGCTTCAGCGCGACCAACAACGTCGTACTGAACTTCAAGAAGTCCGTCGACCGGCGCGGCCGTCCGGAATGGCAGTACAAGGAAAGGGCGATCACCAACGTGGCGCAGGCCTTCCGCGACGCGATCTCGGCCGACTGGCTCGCCGCGGCGACGCTGGTACCGGTCCCCCCCTCAAAGGCCAAGACCGATCCCCTTTACGATGATCGCCTGGTGCGCATGCTGCGCGGCATTCCGGCCCCGCGCCCGCTCGATATCCGCGAGTTGATCGTCCAACTACAGTCGATGGATGCCGCTCATGATGCGGACGTGCGGCCTACGCCGGACGATATCGCTGCCGGCTACCATGTGGACGAGCGCCTGACGCAGCCCGCACCGTCGACCATCGCGATTTTCGACGACGTGATGACCACGGGCGCGCACTACGTCGCCGCCCGGCAGGTGCTCGCGGCGCTGTTTCCGCAGGCGACGATCTTCGGCTTCTTCATCGCGCGCCGCGTTCCAGAGACGACGGATTTCAGCGTGTTCTTCGACAATCTCGATGATGAATAGGCCGGCCACGGCTCGGCGCCTTTCTAGACGCCTTCGGCGCGGTAGAGCCGTCCCCATAGCGCGACCCCATCGGGGGAGGATTCAACGGCGACAAGCCGGTTGTGGATGAGACGAACCGCCGTGCCAGAGCCCGCGAACTTCGGCAGGGCGCTCCAGAAAAGGACCTGATCGACGAACTCCGGCCACCCGTGGAACAGCGCTAGGCTCAGGCCGAAGCCGGCCGTCCACTGCGCGAGATGCGCCCCATGTCGAGCGCCGGCTGCCGGTCGCTCACCATGACGACGGCAGCCTCAAGCACTCCCATATCGATGCATTTCTTGCCGAATATCTGCACGTCGAACGCCGCAACGGGCTTGTCGCGGACCTCGATCGCCTTATCCCACGCTGTGGGATTTCCTGCGGCGCAAACGCACACGTCGCCGGGGTATTTTCTGTCATCGAACCATCCGGCGATTTTCTCCAGAGCCGTCACGGCGTCCGGAACGGGGTGGAGCGCCTCCATTTCAATCGAACAGCCAGCATGAGCCCTTTAGGCTTGGAGGTCGACCAGACTGCGCCATCGAGATGGCGGCCAGTTCACTTGCGGCCCGTTCGCATCATCATCGGATAGAAGGCCTGATGGCTTTGGGGATAGCGGAGGATCAAAGGAGGTCACTGAAACGCTTGTATGTGCGCTGAACGCGCGTTTAGTTGACGTTTGACCCGCAAATGTGAGAGCGTGAAATGTAAAAAATATGGAACGGCGCTATGGCGAGCACACGCGATGCGAAGATGGTCAAACGGCTGAATACGACGTTGCCCGACCCGCTGGCGCTGTACGTCGGTGAGATCACCGGCAAGGGATCGCTCTATGAAACACCGAGCGAATTCATCCGCGATCTGGTGCGCAGGCACATGGAAAAGACGATGGAACAAGAGCGTAGCGACATTCACGCTCTGCTGTCCCAATCGCTACGAGAGAACGATTACTCCGCACTTACGGATGCCGACCTAGCCGATGCCCGCAAAATGGCGGCAGGCGAATAGGCGCCAATGTCCCCAATTATCCGCAGCGCACTTTTCAAACGCCAGTTGATTGAAATTACGTCCGGCTATCGCGTTCGCGCCGGATCGAAGATTGCCCTACAATTCGTTGACCAGATCGAGGCCGGCGTTCGCTTTATCGTCGCAAAACCGTTGGCCTGCAAGGTCTATGCGCGCGTTGAGGGCAGGGAGTTCCGCAAGTGGGGGCTACAGGATTTCCCCGTTTCGATCTTCTTCCGGCTTGAGGGCGAAGACGCCATAATTCTCGAAGCTCTTTATGCTCACCGCATGAACATCGCAGCGCGTTTGCCGAAGGACGTTGAATAACTTGGCCAGCTTGTGGGATCGTAACGGCCCGCACAATTCACTTATTTTCTGTTGTTTTCCAACAATTTTCAGACGGTGATCGTGCCTTGTCATGCCGAGAAAACCTATATTCGTTAGCCTCTTTGAATTCTCGAAGGCAGATACGCACAATTTCGGACTGGGACGTGTTGATGTCCTTTGCTGCAATGGAAACCCATTCCTGAATATCATCATCAAGTGTGATCTGAACTGGCCCCCCTTTCGATGGCGCAGATATGGCCGGCCTTCGAGCCTAAAGGGCCCATGTCGGCAGTCCGGTCAAAACGGCGGGTCATCGGCCACGTTGGTGGTTGGCATGGCGTTGCCCGCTTCAACTCCGGCACAAAGGCTTTGCATAGTGATGGCGATTGCCTGCAGGACGCGTAAGGCTTTCACAGACTGACGGCGATCTTCGTCAGCCATTCGAGCTTGAGTTCGAGCTTCGGGCCTTTGCCATAGGCTGGCCTTGAAAATTTATGCCCCATCAAAGCGGCGTCGACGATGTCGGGCGCCGAGGCGTCGGTCAGACGGTCCTTGAAAGCGTGACGCAGCGAATAGAGCGTGTGCCGCTCGCTCTCGCGCAGGTCGTTCGTCGCAAAGAATTTGTTGACGGCCGCCGACAGCGATCCGGACTTGTCGCGATATCGGCCGGCGGCCGTCGTCAAAATCTTCGCGCCTTCGAGCGCGACGCCGACCAGCGGCGTCTGGCGGCGCGAATATTTGGTCTTGAGGCTGTAGCCCTTATAAGGCTCGACTGAGATGTGCGGGATGTCATGATCCAGCCGGATATCCTCAGGGCGCAGATGAATAATCTCGATCGGCCGGCACCCGGTCTCGATCATCACCAGCACGAGGCCGCGGGCATCGTCATTTAGCCCGGCGAGCGCGCCATCGGCGAGCAGCCGCTCGCGGATGAACCCGGTCGAAAACGGCGGTGGCGATTCCGACGCGCTTTTGAAGCGAAGCCCCTGGAAGCGGCGACCGAGATCGAGGTCGAGCCGATCCGAAACCGTCCCGATCATCGTGGCGACATAGGCGATGTCTTTGTTCGGAGTCTCCATAGCGAGATCGTCCTCGACGATCCGGTCAGACCACCAGGCGCGAAACGCGATCGCGTCGGCGCGCGTCAGATCGGCGACCGGTTTATCGCCCACCACGCCGATCAGGTTGCGGATCGCCCGCAGCCGCGGCAGTCGCCACTTGTGCATCTGCCCTGGCGACTTGTCACGCCGCTCCTCTCGGGTCAGTTCCTCGTAGGTTTCCAAGAGTGTCGACAGAACGAGGCCCGGTTCGGCTTCGCCCCCGAGCAGAGCGCGCGCTGGCTGATCGTGCGCCGGCAACGGCCGCTTTGCGCCGTGATGGCTCGCGCGCCATTGCTGCAGCGCATTGATCCGCTCCAGGACAGTGTCGAGATCCTCGTGCGTGATCGCGCTGAGCGGCTGATAGGCGAAGCCGGCCGCCCTGGCGAAGTCGATCGCCGCTCGGTACCGCGCTTTGGCGTCCGGCTCGCTGCCTCGCACGAGCGCCTGCCAATAGGCCTCTGTCTCCGCATTGATCCGGTCCCGCAAGACAATTGCCGCGGCGACGTCGTCCGTTTCGCAGGAGACATCGACGAACACCCGCTCGTCGACATGGGCATAGCGTTTCGGCACGCGGCGCCAATAATGAATACGCTTGCCGCGTCGAACGAGCCATTTCGGCAGAGCGTCTCCCCGGGCCATCTCAGGACCCGCGCCGATCGATCATGTGCCCCGCGTCCTGTTAGGCCGATTGTTAGGCGATTTGTTAGGCGATTTTTTCCGTCGCCTCAACCTGTTTTGCGTCTGAAACTCCGATAAATCAAGGTTACCAGTCGCTTGATGCCGATCCGGTCAGGACCGTCTTCCTCACAAGTGGCGGATGGGGTGGGATTCGAACCCACGAGACGGTCTCCCGCCTGCCGGTTTTCAAGACCGGTGCCTTCAACCGCTCGGCCACCCATCCCGCGGGCATGCCTTAACCGGGTAGGGCACTGAAAGGCAAGCGCGGCGAGGGCGAGAAACGGGTGCCGATCGGCGGCGCGACGCCAAGCGGTGGGCCGCTCGGGGCGGCATGCGCCACGATCAATGGCGGAGGATTGCGGGGCAATCGACGTCCGGCGGCCGATTGTAACAATTTGTGAAGTCAGCGCCAATCCAGCCGGAAAGTCGCGAGAATACGGCGTTAATGGGGCGGCGGCCGCAAGATTGCCATATTTTCGTCAGCCCGTTGTCGGAAAAGTGCCGGCCGAGCATCCCTTCGATTTTTCTAACCGATTGAAAAAACAACTATTTTTTCCGTGATTGCTGACGAAACGGCAAGCGCGCTGGCAAAATCATGGTGAATCCGAGTTTGTGATGCGAATACAACAGTCAACCCTCATCCTCCGATAGCATCGCCGCAAAGCGCCAAACCCCTATGATTGCCGAAGAAAGCGAGTTTGTTACATGGTTGTTTCACGGTCATGAACGGTGTGGGGACATCGGATCTTGCGGCCGTGAAAATTGCCTTGAGACAACTCAACAAAAAACGACGAAATACGGTGGGGGTGTCATGGTTCGGAGCGGGGGGGTCGGCCGAGGGTCGGCGGGCTTTTGTGTCTTGGGGATTGCGGCGAGCGCCATGTTCGCTGGCTGCAGCGGGTCCGGATCGGGGAGCGGCTCGCCGCTCGAACAGCTGGCCGAGCTGTCGACGACAGTAAAATTCGACAGCAAGAGCTATGGCGTGCCGGCGAGCCCGCGCGTCACCAATCTGCGCTCGGTGCGCAAAGGCGGTGGCCGCGTCCAGATCGGCAAGCCCTACAAGGTCAAGGGCAAGTGGTATTATCCCAAGGAGCAGCCGGGCTACGTCAAGCTCGGCAAGGCCTCCTGGTATGGACCGAACTTCCATGGCCGCCTGACCGCCAATGGCGAAGTCTACGACATGCATGGCCTGTCGGCCGCCCATAAGACCTTCCCGCTGCCATCCTATGCGATGGTCACCAATCTGAAGAACGGCAACACGCTGATGGTGCGGGTCAACGATCGTGGGCCTTATGCCGACGGGCGGGTGATCGACCTGTCATCCGAGGCCGCCGATCTGCTGGGCTTTAAGTCCGCCGGCACCGCCGATGTGAAGGTCGAATATGTCGGCCGCGCGCCGCTCGAGGGCGATGATACCAAGATGTTGATGGCCAGCTTCAAGCCGGGCGAGGGTGGCTCAAGCCTGACGCCGGATACGGTGATGATGGCTGCTGTCCAGTCGCGGCCGGCGACGACTGCAGGCGCTGGCGCCGGGATCGCTGTTGCCAATGCCTATGGCGAGGATCTGCCGGGCGTTCAAACACCGGGCCTGCCGGTTCCGACCGCGCGGCCGGCGTCGGCAGATCAGAATTTCGGGACGTCATTGTTCCGCAGCTCCTTTGCCGAAGAGACGGCCGGCAATGGCGCGGCATCCGCGCTGACCAATTTGGCCGCCTCCGCGCCCGGCCGAGCGATCGCGGCCATTGCGCCCGGCGAGACGATCGAGGTCGGCACTGTCGACGCGGCCATGCTGGAGCGGGTGAAGGCCGTTGCCTTCGGGCAGGGGGCGCTGAGCGTCGAGACTGCTGCTGATGCCTATGCAGCCAAGATCGCCGTTCGTCCCGATGCCGATACCGATCGGCTGTTAAAGCGGCTCTGGGAAATCGGCGCTGAGGACGCCTTCGTTCTGCGCAACTGACGCAGGGCGATCGCGGCGTTCCCCGCCGCTGAGCGCCGGACGGATCGCGGGACGCGCCGAACGGACGGCCGGGGTGGCCGTGGCGCGACACGCCGTCTCGATCTTTTCATCGATGGTGGTGAGGGCTTGCACCGGGACGCGGGCGAACGGTAACGGAGGCGGATGACCAAAGCGCAGCTCCCATGCCCAGCACCGCAGACGCGAGCGTCCCTCGTTGCACCGCTTCGCGCCGCATTGGTTCTTGCTCTTCTGGTCAGCGCTGGCATGCCGCGCGCCTTTGCCCAGGAGACGCCCAAGTCGGCCATGGAGACCGCCGCTGATGAAGCGCTGCTGGTCGACGGCAAAACCGGCACGATCCTCCTGCAGAAAAATCCCGACAAGCCGTTTCCGCCGGCTTCGCTCGCCAAGATGATGACCATCGAGGTGGTGTTCGAGGCGGTGCGGTCGGGCAGGATCGCTCTCGACACCGAATTTCCGATCAGCGTTCACGCCTGGCGCACCGGCGGCGCGCCCTCCGGCACCTCGACGATGTTCGCCAAGGTGCGCTCCACCGTGGCGGTGTCGGATCTCATCCGCGGCGCCATCATCCAGTCGGCCAACGACGCCTGCATCGCGCTTGCGGAAGGAATTGCCGGATCGGAAGAGGCGTTTGCCAAGCTGATGAATGCGCGAGCAGAAAGACTGGGGCTGACGAACTCGCATTTCGTCAACGCCACCGGCTTACCCGCGGAGGGTCAGCACGTCACGGTTCGCGATCTGGTGATCCTCGCCCGGCACATCCGCACCACCTATCCGAAACTCTATGCCGTCTATGCAGAGCCGAACTTCACCTGGAACAAAATCTTTCAGCGCAACCGCAATCCGCTGTTGAAGATGGACATCGGCGCCGATGGAATGGAGACCGGATACACCGAAGCCTCCGGCTACGCCTTGCTCGGGGTGACGGATCGCGACGACCGGGTGACCTATCTCGCCATGAGCGGGCTGAAGAGTTCGCGCGATCGCTCGCAGGAGGCCCGCCGACTGCTCGATTGGGCGCAGGAGTCGTTCAAGATGCGCGACCTTTATCGGGGCGGCGAGACGGTGGGCTCGGCCGAGGTCTTCGGCGGCGCGGCAAGCAGCGTGCCGCTGGTCGCGCCGCGGCCGATCGCAGCGCTGGTGCCCCAAAATGAGGGCGAGCGCGTCTCCGGCGAAATCCGCTATAATGGCCCCTTAGCGGCGCCTGTCGAAAAGGGCACGACGATCGCGTATCTCGATGTCATGGTCGATGGCGGCAAGGTGTTGAGTGAACCGCTCGTCGCCGGCACACGTGTCGCCAACGGAACCTTCACCGATCGCGCCTTCGGCGCGCTGCGCGAGCTGGCTTTCGGCTGGCTGCGGGCATTTTGAGACGAACGGGACGTCGTGGCTGGATATTTCGTCACATTCGAGGGCGGCGAGGGAAGCGGCAAGTCCACGCAGATCGCAAGACTTGCCGCGCATCTGCGCGCGTCGGGCCGGAAGGTGCTGATCACTCGCGAGCCGGGCGGCTCGAAGGGCGCCGAGGCCGTGCGTCACATCATTCTGTCGGGCCTGGCAGAGGATCTGGGCGCCGACTGGGAGGCGGTGCTGTTTGCGGCGGCGCGGGCCGATCACGTCGCCGAGTTGATTCAGCCGGCGCTTGCGGCCGGCGACGTGGTGCTATGCGACCGCTTTCACGATTCCACCCGGGTCTATCAATTTGGCGGGCGCGCGGCGCAGAATGGCCTGATGGAGCGGCTGGAGCGCGCGGCGCTCGCCGGCATCTATCCCGATCTCACGATCATTCTCGATGTGCCGACCGCAATCGGTGGTGAGCGGGCCCGCCGGCGCCGGGGCGACACCAGCGCCGACCGTTTCGAAAAGGACGACCAGGCGATCCAGGAGTCGCGCCGGCAAGCGTTCTTGACGATCGCCACCGCGGAGCCGGACCGTTGCGTCGTTGTCGACGGCAACCGGCCGGTGGAGGATGTTGCCGCGGAGATTCGGGCGATCGTCGATGATCGGCTGGACGCCCGCCGCTTCGAGGCGATCGAGCGGTCGCTGACGGTCGGCCAGAGCTGACGGGGCGGGCGACATGAGCCTTCAAGCCCTCGATGGCTATGCCACCCATGACCAACTCGACGGTGTGCCACAGCCCTTTGTGACGTCGCGGCTGATCGGCCATGGCGAGGCCTTCGGTGCGATGCGCGAGGCGAGGGCGTCTGGTCGCCTTCATCACGCCTGGCTGCTGCAGGGGCCGGTCGGCATCGGCAAGGCGACCACGGCCTTCGCGTTTGCCCGGCTGTTGGCCGGCGCTGCGGAGCACGAAGACAATGCCGCGACCATCGCCTTTTCGGCCGACGATCCGGTCTTTCGCCAGATCGCCATCGGCTCGCTGCCCGGTCTGATCCACATCACCCGCCCGGTGGTCGAGCGCGGCAGCGGTTTCCGCACCCAGATCACGGTGGAGGAGGTGCGCCGCCTTGGCCGCTTCTTCCACGCGACGGCGTCGAGCGGCAACTGGCGCATCGCGATTGTCGATCCGGCAGACGATCTCAACCGCAGCGCCGCCAATGCGTTGTTGAAGCTGCTTGAGGAACCGCCGGCGCGCTCGCTGTTCCTGTTGGTCAATCACACACCGGGCCGTCTCTTGCCGACGATCCGTTCGCGCTGCCGGGTGGCGCGGTTCGAGCCGCTGCGCGATGACGAGGTGGTCGCCGCGTTGCGGGGCACAGGCCAGGCGCTCGACGATGGGGAAGCCGCGTCCCTGGTGAAGGCTGCCGAGGGCAGCGTGCGGCAAGCCTTGATGCTTGCCACCCATGGCGGCGTCGAGATCGAGCAGGCACTGGCCACTATGCTCGGCGCAGCGCAGATCGACCTCAACGGCTTTCATTCGCTGGTCGATTCGCTGACGCTGAAGGGGCGTGAGGCGTCCTTCGAGCTGTTCCTGTCGGCGCTGCTTGGTGCCATCGCGCGGCTGAGCGAACACCACGTCGCCGCCGGCGCGCTCGGCCCGGGCGCCGCCTTTGCCGAGTTGTGGCAGGCCGAATCCCGCCGCATCGGCGAGGCCGCAGCGTTCAATCTCGACCGCAAGCAGATGGCGCTGACGACGGTCAGCCGGCTTTTTGCCTTGAAAGTGTCGATCGAGCGGCGCCAAGCTCGCAATGAGGCGGTTGATTTCGAGGATTGATTGAGCCGGCCGCGCGAATGCTCTATCTGCTCATCGCGAGCGGACGATCGATCGACGCGGGTGCGGCCATGTGAAGGCCGCCCGATCTCATCAACACAGACCTCAGCGAAATTTCCATGGCCGAACGCTTCTATCTGACCACTGCGATTTCCTATCCGAACGGTCGCCCCCATATCGGCCACGCCTACGAGTTCATCGCGACCGATGCCTTGGCGCGGTTCAAGCGGCTCGACGGCTATGACGTCATGTTTCTGACAGGGACCGACGAACACGGCATCAAAATGCTCCAGACAGCCCGTGCTCAGGGGGTGAGCCCGCAGGACTTCGCCGAGACCAATTCGGCCGAATTCGAGCGGATGGCGAAAGCTCTCGGCGGCTCGAACGACGACTTCATCCGGACCTCGGAAGCGCGGCATCATGCGGCGAGCCAGGCGATCTGGACGCGCATGGCCGACGCCGGCGACATTTATAAGGGCTCCTATTCCGGCTGGTACTCGGTGCGCGACGAGGCCTATTACGGCGAGGACGAAATCACCCTGCGCGATGACGGCAAGCGCTACGGCCCGCAGGGCACGCCGGTCGAATGGGTCGAGGAAGAAAGCTACTTCTTCAAGCTGTCCGCGTTTCAGGACCGGCTGTTGGCGCTCTATGACGACAATCCGGCCTTCATCGGTCCGGCCGAGCGGCGCAACGAGGTGGTCTCCTTCGTCAAGGCCGGCCTCAGGGATCTCTCGGTGTCGCGCACGACCTTTAACTGGGGCATTCCAGTGCCCGGCGACGAAAAACACGTGATGTATGTCTGGGTCGATGCGTTGACCAACTATCTCACGGCGACCGGCTTTCCGGGCGAGGGGGAGCGCTCCGCCTTCTGGCCCGCAGATCTGCACGTCATCGGCAAGGACATCGTCCGTTTTCACACGGTCTATTGGCCGGCCTTTCTGATGTCCGCCGGTCTGCCGCTGCCGAAGCGCGTTTTCGCCCATGGCTTTTTGTTCAATCGCGGGGAGAAGATGTCGAAGTCGGTCGGCAACGTCATCGATCCCTTCGCGCTGATCGACGTCTATGGCCTCGACCGCCTGCGCTACTTCCTGCTGCGCGAGGTGCCGTTCGGCCAGGACGGCAACTATTCGCATGATGCGATCGTCAACCGGACGAATTCCGAGCTCGCCAACGATATCGGCAATCTCGCCCAGCGCTCGCTGTCGATGATCGCCAAGCATTGCGAGGCGCAGGTTCCGACGCCGGGCGCCTTCAGCGCGGCTGATCAGGCAGTGCTCGACGAGGCGCACGGGCTGTTGATCAAGGCTCGCGAGGCGGTCGACCGGCAAGAGCTGCACGCCGTTCTCGCCGGGATCGTCAGTCTCGTCTCGGCGACCAACCGGTATTTTGCCGGCGAAGAGCCCTGGGCTCTGCGCAAGAGCGATCCGGCGCGGATGGCGACGGTGCTTTACGTCACCGCCGAGGTGGTGCGCCGGGCGGCGATCCTGTTGCAGCCCTTCGTGCCGGAAAGTGCGTCGAAGCTGCTCGATATTCTGGGCGTTGCCGACGATCGCCGCAGCTTCAGCGAACTCGCGCCGGAACGCGCGCTGAAGCCCGGCAACCCGCTGCCGCCGCCGCAGCCGATCTATCCGCGCTTTGCCGACAAGACGAGCGAGGACGGCGCGGCATGAGCCTGTTTCTCGTCGATAGCCACTGCCACCTCGACTTTCCGGATTTCGAGGGGCAGCGGGCCGAGTTGATCGCGCGGGCGCAAGAGAACGGCGTCCAGCGTTTCGTGACGATCTCGACCTTCGTCTCCAAGCTCGACCGGCTCTTGGCGATCACCGAGGAGTTCGACAGCGTCTACGCGTCCGTCGGCACCCATCCGCACAATGCCGGCGACGAGCCGGATGTCAGCGTCGAGGACCTTGTCACGCTCTCCAACCGCGAAAAGATCGTCGCGATCGGCGAAGCCGGGCTCGACTATCACTACGACAAGAGCCCACGAGACATTCAGGCCAAGGTGTTCCGCACCCATATCGCGGCCGCGCGTCAGACCCAGCTGCCGCTGGTGATCCATGCGCGCCAGGCCGACGACGACATGATCGCGATCTTGGAAGATGAAAGCGGGAAGGGGGCCTTCCCCTTCATTCTGCACTGCTTCTCATCTGGCCGGGCGCTCGCCGAGGCAGGCCTTGCGTTGGGCGGGTACCTTTCCTTCTCGGGCATCTTGACCTTCAAGAACTCCGAAGACATCCGGGCGATCGCCGCTGATGTGCCGATGGACAAGCTGCTGGTCGAAACCGACGCGCCCTATCTCGCGCCGCCGCCGCATCGCGGCAGGCGCAACGAGCCGGCCTTCGTGCGCCACACCGCTGCGGTTTTGGCCGAGGTCAAGGGCGTCGATCTCGACACCGTCGCGCGTCAGACTTCGGACAATTTCTTCCGTCTTTTCAAACGGATCGACGACCCACGCCGTGTCGCCTGAGGATCGGGCGCCGCGCGGGCGCCGGCAGCCTCAAGTCTGATCGATTCCGGGACCTTTCATCATGCCGGACTGTCTGCGTCTCACCATTTTGGGCTGCGCATCTTCGCCAGGCGTTCCGCGCATCAACGGTGACTGGGGCGCATGCGACCCGGAAAACCCGAAGAACCGCCGGCTGCGCGCCGCGGCCTTGATCGAGCGGATCGGCGCTGACGGTGTCACCACGGTCGCGATCGACTGCGGCCCGGATTTCCGCGCGCAAATGCTCGCGGCCAAGGTCGAGCGCCTCGACGCGGTGCTGTTGACCCATGCCCATGCCGACCACATCCATGGCATCGACGATTTGCGCGGCTTCATGCTGGCCCAAAAGACGCGCATTCCGGTCTATGCGGACGAGGCGACCTATCAACGGGTCTTTGAAGCCTTTCGCTACTGCTTCGAGACGCCCGAAGGCAGCGACTATCCGCCGATCATTCGGCGGGTGGCGATCGTGGCTGGTGAGCCGTTCGCCATCCACGGGCCCGGCGGATCGCTGGAGATCATGCCGGTCCGCCAGATCCACGGCTCCATTCATTCGCTCGGTTTCCGGATCGGGCCGCTGGCTTATTGCAGCGACGTGTCGGATTTTCCCGAGCCTGCGATCACTGCGATCTCGGGCGCCGAACACATGGTCATCGATTGCCTGCAATATCGCGAACACCCAAGCCATCTCAGCGTCGCGCAGGCGCTGGCCTGGATCGAACGGCTCGAGGTCTCCGCGGCAACGCTGACACACATGCATACGCCGCTCGACTATGCGACGCTCTGCGGCGAACTGCCGGCCCATGTGCGGCCGGCCTATGATGGGCTGGTCGTCGAACTGCCGCTCGGGTGAGATTGCGGCGCTGCAGCTCCGACGGCGGATCACATTGTCAGCTTCGGCGTCGTCGGTTCGGTGCGCGACGGTCGCAGCGGACATCCCAACATACGGGACGCCATTCCCAAAGCGCCCAAAATCAAGCCCTGTCCGCCATTCAATTATGTTCCATAATCTATCTTATGCAACTTACGGACAGGGCTTGATCGGCACTGATGCGATGTGACGCTTGTTATCGCTCGAAAACGCTCCCCTCAAATCCTCGACCGAGCGCAATATCGTCCGTGATGCCATTCATCCGTCGTCGGATGGGCGCTCTGGCGCATCCGTTTGAACCAAGGCCTCAATCTCACCGGTCTGCAACACCGTGCTTTTGCCTCGTCATAGCGTGTCATCGCAGCTAGAACTCCAATTGCCCCGACGAACCGTCATCGGTCCGTTTGCCACCCGCATTGTCTCGGAGTTTCCCATGCAGCCCTCGCGCGACATTTTTCGGCTGATCGAAATCATGGCGGCGCTTCGCGAGCCGGAGACCGGATGCCCGTGGGATCTCGAGCAGGACTTTGGCTCGATCGCGCCTTATACGATCGAGGAGGCCTATGAGGTCGCCGATGCAATCGAGCGCGACGACGCGATCGATCTGAAGGAAGAACTCGGCGATCTGTTGCTGCAGGTCGTCTACCACGCGCAGCTTGCCGAAGAGCGCGGGCTGTTCACCTTCGACGATGTGGTCGAGGCAATCACCCGAAAAATGATCCGCCGCCATCCGCATGTCTTCGGCGACGCCGAAGCCCGTTCGGCGCGCAGCGCCAAGGGCCAATGGGAGACGATCAAGGCACAGGAAAAGGCCGAACGCTTCGAACTGCGCCAAAGCGCGGCGACGACGCGGCTGTCGGGCGCCGCGACGGCCGACATCACCGAGCGGGCAGGCCATCTCGATCAGGTGCCGGCCACCCTGCCCGCTTTGACGCTGGCTTTGAAGATCCAGAAGAAGGCGGCCGATGTCGGCTTCGACTGGGACCAGCCGGAGCCGATCCTTGCCAAGATCGATGAGGAACTTGGCGAGCTGGCCGAGGTGGTCGCGGTGAAAGACGACGATGCGGCCGAAGACGAGATGGGTGATCTGTTATTTTCGGTGGTCAATCTGGCCCGCTTTCACGGCATCGATCCGGAAAAGGCGCTGCGGCGCTGCGTGCGCAAATTCCGCGATCGTTTCGGCTTCATCGAGGACGTGCTGGCGCGGCGCGGACGGACGCTTCAGGACGCCAGCCTCGACGAAATGGAAGCCCTGTGGGCAGCTGCCAAGGGGCGCGACGGCACCAGCTCAGCCGGCGGATGATGGGCGCGGCGACTTGGCGGCGGTGGATTTTGTCGTCATACGCTTGCGTGTGCGGCCGGTGCGCGTTGGCTTCGGCTTTTCGCTGAGAGCGGCACGCCGGGCCGCGGCATCGGCGACGCGGATGAATGCGGCGGCGACATCCGGGTCGTCGTAGCCGTCGTCAGGAAAGCGCCAATAGGGCATTTTAACCGCCGCTTTGCCGGGGCGCTGATAGGTCCAACGCTCCATCGCCGCCGCCTCATAGGCGGCTTCGCCGGCCGCATCGCCCTTCAGATACAAGGTACCGCGCAGCACCACCGCGACGATCCGGCCATCGCTGTAAATGCCCTGGCCGCCAAACATCCGACGGATCGCGATGTCGGGAAGCGATTGGAAGAGATCGCGGAGAAACGTCTCGTCCATCTCGGCGCCGGATCCAGCTTTAGCTGGCTCGGCCGGCCTGCGCCATGGCGGCGAGATCGGCCTGTTTCAACTCGACGGATTCGCCGCAGCCACAGGCCGAGATCTGGTTGGGGTTGCGAAAGACGAAGCCCGAGCGCAGCACGGTTTCCTCGTAATCCATCTCGGTGCCGAGCAGGAACAATACGGCCTCCGGCGCAACGAACACCTTGGCTCCATCACGTTCGATGACGTCTTCGGTGGGGCCGACCTCGCGCGCCATATCGATGGTGTATTCCATGCCGGCGCAGCCACCCTTTTTGATGCCTACGCGGATGCCGAGGGCGTCGCCGTCGCTGGCCGCCAGGATGTCCTTGACCCGCGCGGCAGCGGCATCGGTCATGCTCATCACGGTGAAACGGCTCATGGCGGTTTCCTTTCGGCTGTCTGCAGGCATTGCATCGCAGAAGATGGTCATTTTGGTCCGCGCACGCAAGTCACTCGCTCTTGCGTATCGGGCGTGACAAAGGCGGGGCTGCTCATGTTCGCGACCACAGGCCGCGTGAGGCCAGCTCGCCGCAATGGCCGTCGGGATCGCGGAAATAGAGGCTATGCCCCCTGCCCTTGGACCAGTCTATCGTGCTTTCGACGGCAATTCCGAGGGCGGCGAGGTGAGCCCGCCAGACATCCACCGTGCCATCGGGAATCGCCAGCGCGAAATGAATCGGGCCGTGGCCATCGTGCGGCGGGATCGTGCCGGCTCCCGGCACTTCGACCGGCTCCAGTGTCGCGCCGCGCAGAAACAGAATCAGAACCGTCCCGTCCGGCAGACGGAAAACCGTGATCCGGTCGTCCTCAAACAGCGGTTCGACGCCGAGAAAGCCGGCGTAGAACGCCCGCGACCGTGCCATGTCGTCGACATAGAGGCAGGTTTCGAGCAGACCTGAGAGCGGCGGCGCCACGCGTTGGCTCCGACTTAGAACCAACCGACGGCGACCTGCGCCTCTTCGCTCATCCGCTCCGGCGTCCACGGGGGATCAAAGACGATCGCCACCTTCACCTGGCCGACGCCATCGACGGAGCCGACGGCGTTCTCGACCCAGATCGGCATTTCGCCGGCAACCGGGCAGCCCGGCGCGGTCAGCGTCATTTCGACGTCGATATTGCGCTCGTCGTCGATGTCGATCTTGTAGATCAGGCCGAGCTCGTAAATGTCCGCCGGAATTTCCGGATCATAGACGGTCTTCAGCGCGCCGATGATGTCGTCGGTGAGCCTTACGAGCTCGTCGGCGGGAATCGCGGAGGTCGGCGCGTCACCGGCCGCCATCGCCGTATTCGCGGCGGCGGTATCATTTTCAGGCGCAGCAACGACCGGCGCGCTGCTCTTGGTGTCGACGTCCTCGGTCATGAACGGGGTCTTCTCTGTGTCTTTGGCCTTGGCGCTCATGGATTATGCGAAGAAACGCCGGGCCTTTTCCAGAGCTTCGGCCAGACGGTCGACCTCAGCCATTGTATTGTACATAGCAAAGGATGCGCGACATGTGGAGGTCACCCCGAAGCGCTTCAACAGCGGCTGGGCGCAATGGGTGCCGGCACGCACGGCAACGCCCTCGCGATCAATAAGCATCGAGACGTCGTGGGCGTGGATGCCTTCGAGGTCGAAGGAAACGATTGCGCCCTTGCCCGGCGCTTCGCCGTAGATGCGCAAAGCATTGATCGCCCGCAGCCGTTCATGGGCATAGGCGCCGATCCGCGCTTCATGGGCCGCGATTTTTTCCCGACCGACCGACGTCATGTAATCCAGCGCGGCGCCGAGGCCGATCGCCTGGACGATCGGCGGCGTGCCGGCCTCGAAGCGATGGGGCGGCGCATTGTAGGTTACCGTCTCCTCGGTCACCTCGGCGATCATCTCGCCCCCGCCGTTGAACGGCTTCGTCGCCGCCAGCATCGCAGCGCGACCGTAGAGCACGCCGATGCCCGTCGGCCCGTAGGTCTTGTGACCGGTAAAGACGTAGAAATCGCAGCCGATGTCCTGAACATCGACCGGCATGTGCACGGCGCTCTGGCTGCCGTCGATCAGCGTCGTGATGCCCTTGGCTCGGGCGAGCGCGCAGACCGCCTTCACGTCGACGACGGTGCCGAGCACGTTCGACATCTGGGTCGTCGCGATCAGTTTGGTGCGCGGCGTGATCGCCGCCTCAAAGGCCGCGACGTCGATCGATCCATCGTCAGCAACCGGGACGAAGACGAGTTTCGCGCCGTTCTTTTCGCGGATGAAGTGCCACGGCACGATATTGGCGTGATGTTCCATCTGGGTAACGACGATCTCGTCGCCCGCGCCGATCCTTTCCATGCCATAGCCATAGGCGACGAGATTGATCGCCTCGGTCGCCGAGCGGGTGAAGACGATCTCTTCGCTCGACGGCGCGTTCAGGAAGGCGGCCACCTTTTGGCGCGCCGCTTCATAGGCCTCAGTCGCGCGGTTGGAGAGGTAATGCAGACCGCGATGAACGTTGGCGTAGTCTTCGCTGTAGGCCCGCATAATCGCATCGAGCACCAACTGCGGCTTCTGAGCCGAGGCGCCGTTGTCGAGATAGGTCAGCGGCTTGCCGTAGACCTCTTTCGCAAGGATCGGGAAGTCGGCGCGGATCTTTTCGACGTCATAGCCGAGCGGATCGGCGATCGCGGCGTCTGCGGACATGAGGATCAAACTCCAGCTGTGCGGCTTGAGTGGCGGGCGGACGCCTAGCGCCCGCCGCTTGTCTTGGTCAGTGGCTGTGATCCAGCCAGGCGTCGATCTTGCCGGTCAGCGCGTCGGCGATCGCCGCCTCGACCTCCAGCTCCTCCACCATTTCGTCGACGAAGGCCTTGACCAGCAGAGCTTTGGCCTGGGGCGCCGGGATGCCGCGCGACATCAGGTAGAAGAGGTGGTCGGCATTGATCGCGCCGGCCGTCGCGCCGTGGCCGCACTGGACGTCGTCAGCGAAGATCTCCAGCTCGGGCTTGGCCGAAAAGTCGCCGTCCTCCGACAGAAGCAGCGTATTGCAGGCCATCTTCGCGTCGGTCTTCTGCGCGTCCTTGGCGACCTTGATCATCCCTTGGAACACGCCGTGGCCACCGGTGACGACATTGCGGAAGGTCTCGGTCGCGGTGGTGTGCGGGAAGGTGTGGCGCAGCGTCGTCGTGACGTCGACATGCTGGTCCTTCTGCAAAAGGTTCACACCCCGCATGAGGATCTCGGACCCCTCGCCCGCGGTCACGGCGTGGACCTCCTGACGCACCAGCGAGCCGCCGGCATTCAGCACGAATAGCTTGAAGGTGGCATTGGCGCCGATGTTGACATTGAGCTGGCCGAGATAGGCCGCATCGGAGTCTTTCGCCTGGTCGATGATCCAGAGAACCGTCGCGCCGTCGCCGATTGTCAGATGCGACACACGGCTGGCCGGAGCCGGCGAACCGCCGCCTTCGATCCGCTCGACGAAGACGGCTTTGGACGCAGTGCCGACTGTTGCCGCCACCGCCGCGTGGGGCCGGGCTCCAATCCCGTCGCGCAGTTCGATCGGCGCGGCAACCGCCGTGTTGGCGGCGACCGCGACCTTGGCGACGCGGGCACCGAACGCGGCGTTGACGAGACGGACCGTATCGAGCGGGCGGTCTAGATGGTTCGGGCTTTCGTGCCAATCGGCGAGATCGTTGCTGGCGGTGATGGTCACGCCATCCGGCGCGCTGGTATCCTCGGGGGCTTCGAGATCGACGACGGTCGAGCCGGCGACCAGCGGTGACAACACGTCGTCATCGCAGGCGCTGCCGGCGGGCGCGTCGAGCCCGGTGGCCTTGCCGAGGCGACGGCCAATAAGATTGCGCAGATCGGTGTAATGCCACGCTTCAATTCGGCGATGCGGCAGACCTTCGCGGCGCAGCGCCTCGATCGCGGCGCTGCGCGCGTCCTCATCCGTGCCGGCAGCTTCCGCCAGCGAGACGAGCGCCGCCTCGGCTGGCGTCCGGGGTCGCAATTCGGTGACGCTCATCGTTACGCCGCCTCGCCGATGATCTGGCTGTAGCCTTCGTTCTCGAGCGTCAAGGCAAGGTCCTTGTCGCCGGACTTGATGATCCGGCCCTTATAGAGAACGTGCACCTTATCCGGCACGATGTAGTCGAGCAGGCGCTGATAGTGGGTGATGACGAGGAACGAGCGTTGCTCGGAGCGCAGCGCGTTGACGCCATCCGAGACGATCTTCAAGGCGTCGATGTCGAGGCCGGAATCGGTTTCGTCCATGACGCAGAGCTTGGGTTCGAGAAGCGCCATCTGCAGGATCTCGGCGCGCTTCTTCTCGCCGCCCGAAAAACCGACATTGAGCGGTCGCTTCAGCATCTCGGCGTCGATCTTCAGCTCAGCCGCCAAGGTTTTCACCCGGCGCATGAACTCGGGCGTCATCAGCTCGGCTTCGCCGCGCGCCTTGCGCTGGGCGTTGAGCGCGGTCTTCAGGAAGGTCATCGTGGCGACGCCGGGGATTTCCAGCGGATACTGAAAGGCCAAAAACACGCCGGAGGCGGCGCGTTCGGCCGGATCCATCTCCAGGATCGACTCGCCATTGTAGACGATGTCGCCCTCGGTGACCTCGTAATCGTCGCGCCCGGCGAGGATGTAGGAAAGCGTCGACTTGCCGGAGCCGTTCGGCCCCATGATTGCAGCGACTTCGCCGTCCTGAACGGTGAGATTGACGCCCCTCAGAATTTCGGTGCCTTCGTCAGCGACGCGAGCGTGAAGGTTCTTGATTTCGAGCATGGTGTGTTTCGTCTTTAGCGTTCGTTCAATTCAGTTTCGTCATTTGCAGCTTGAGAGGATGATGCCGCCCAGGCTTGGCTTGATCGTTAGCAGCGCGCAAATCCGGGGGATCGCAGATCTCGTCCAGACCTCATCTCGTCTTGAGGCGCATCAGCGATCAAACCGACATCGGATCATCCAAAGGCAGAGCAGAATCGCGGCCGCCTCGGTCAATCGGCTCACTTATCGAAGCAATACTTTCAACAAAGAAAGCACATCTTAGAGAAGCGCCATCAGTGAAAGGCCTTGCTCCACAGGTTCAGTGCGATCAATCAGGTCGACGTAGCGCTTCTTCCGATCTTTGCGGTCGGGTCGATCCTTGATCGGCGCTGTGTCTGCCTGTCCGATCACCCCACACTCCCCTCCAGGCTGATGCCGATCAGTTTCTGCGCTTCCACGGCAAACTCCATCGGCAGCTGCTGGATGACATCCTTGACGAAGCCGTTGACGATCAGCGCGATCGCCTCTTCCTCCGGGATGCCGCGCTGCATGCAGTAGAACAGCTGGTCGTCGGAGATCTTCGAGGTCGTCGCCTCGTGCTCGAACTGCGCGGTGGCGTTCTTCGCCTCGATATAGGGCACGGTGTGGGCTCCGCAGTCGTTGCCGATCAGCAGCGAGTCGCACTGGGTGAAATTGCGGGCGTTGGCGGCGCGGCGATTGGCCGAGACCTGGCCGCGATAGGTGTTGTTGGAATTGCCCGCAGAAATGCCCTTGGAGATGATCCGGCTGGTGGTGTTCTTGCCGAGATGGATCATCTTCGTGCCGCTGTCGATCTGCTGACGGCCGTTCGATACCGCGATCGAATAGAATTCGCCGCGTGAATTGTCGCCGCGCAGAATGCAGGACGGATATTTCCAGGTGATCGCCGAGCCGGTCTCCACCTGTGTCCAGGAAATCCGCGAGTTCTTGCCGCGGCAGTCGCCCCGCTTGGTGACAAAGTTGTAGATGCCGCCCTTGCCCTGCTTGTCGCCGGGATACCAGTTCTGGACAGTCGAATATTTGATCTCTGCGTCGTCCATGGCGACCAGTTCGACGACCGCGGCATGCAACTGGTTCTCGTCGCGCTGGGGCGCGGTGCAGCCTTCGAGATAGGACACGTACGCCCCTTCGTCGGCGATGATCAGCGTGCGTTCGAACTGGCCGGTGTTGCGCTCGTTGATGCGGAAATAGGTCGACAGCTCCATCGGGCAGCGCACGCCCTTCGGTACATAGACGAAGGAACCGTCGGTGAAGACCGCCGAATTGAGGGTGGCGAAATAATTGTCCGACGTCGGCACGACCGAGCCGAGATATTTCTTTACCAGCTCCGGATGCTCGCGGATCGCCTCGGAGATCGGCATAAAGATCACGCCGGCCTTTTCGAGCTCCTTCTTGAAGGTGGTCGCGACCGAAACCGAATCGAACACGGCGTCGACGGCGACGCGCGAGCCGCTCGGCGCGGCCAGCAGGCCGTCGTCTTCCTCCCCCGCGGCCGGCTTCACGACGCCGGCCAGAATCTCCTGCTCGCGCAAGGGGATGCCGAGTTTTTCATAGGTGCGCAAAATCTCCGGATCGACCTCGTCGAGCGATGTCGGGCCCGACATCGACTTCGGCGCGGCGTAATAGTGAATGTCCTGAAAATCGATCGGCGGATAGTCGACCCGTGCCCAATTGGGGCTCTCCATCGTCTTCCAACGCTCAAATGCTTCGAGACGCCAGGCCAGCATCCATTCCGGCTCGCTCTTTTTGGCCGAGATCAGTCGGATGATGTCTTCGTTGAGCCCTTTCGGGGCGACATCCATCTCGATCAGCGTCTCGAAGCCGTATTTGTACTGGTCGACATCGATCTCGCGGACCTGATCGATGGTCTCCTGGACTGCAGGCATGCCTCTCGCTCCATACTCGCCGGATTCAAGGTCCGGTGGTCGGGTGTGTCGATCCGGAAAACTTACTCCTGATCGTCAAGATAAGTCTCGAATGGCCGCGTTTTTAGTGCCATTCCAAATTATAGCAAGCATTCAAGCGGCAAATGCGCGACCCGCTTTGGCGCGTGCGCGGGCAACCAGCTCTTCATACGCCGAAACGAACCGTTCAAGGGCACTTTTCGCGGTGTCGCGGCCAAAGCTCACGCGTATCGCGCCAAGCTCGGCATCGATCGGCAAGCCCGCAGCAGCCATAGCCGCGACAACGTGGCTCGCTCCCACCTTACCCGACGAGCAGGCCGAGCCGGCGGAGACCGCGATTCCAGCCAAGTCGAGCGCGATCTGTGCCGTCTCCGCCCTGATCAACGGATGCATGATCGCGATCGTATTGGGAAGACGCTCGGCCTCATTCCCCAAGATCGTGAGATCCGGAATTCGCGCCTTCAGCAGACGTTCCATATGATCGCGGTTGCCACGCATCATGTTCGTGGCAGCCGGCCCGGCCTCGCAAAGGGCCTTCGCCGCAGCGCCAAAACTGGCAATTGCCGGCAGAGCCTCCGTGCCGGAGCGCAGGCCGCGCTCCTGACCGCCGCCGCGCAACAGCGCGAAGGGCCGCCGCGCCAAGCTCTTCAGGACGATCGCCCCCGCTCCCTTCATCGCGCCCACCTTGTGGCCGGAAAGAATGACCGCGTCGGCGCCAGAGACATCCATCGCGATCGTCGCCCGGCCCGCAACCTGCGCGGCGTCGAGGACGAGAATGATCGGCTTGTCAGCGATGGCCTGGCGAATCTCTGCCACGGGCTGAATCACGCCGGTTTCCGAATTGGCCCAGGACAGCGCCAGCATCGCCGGTTCATCGACGGCCTCGAGCCAGCGGGTCAAAACGGCGAGATCGACGATGCCGTGATGGTCGACCGCAAGCCGCGTGATGGCTGTCTCGGCGAAACGGCCGCCTTCACGCGTCGCCGGATGATCGGTATCGATGACGGCAAGGCGGGTGATCGTCGTCGCCGTGCCATCGATCAGCCAGTCAGGCGACAAGAGCTGGGTCGCGGCCTCGGTGGCACCGCTGGTCAAGACGACGTTTTCCGCCGGGAGGGCAGCGCCGACGAGAGCGACGATCGCACTGCGCGCGTCCTCACAAACGGCCCGCGCCGCCCGGCCCTCGCGATGGGTCGACGACGGATTGGCAAGCGACAGCGCCGCGACGGCTGCCTCTCTCGCTTCGGGCAGCAGCGGCGCGGACGCGTTGTGGTCCAAATAGATCCGCTTATCGCGGCTCGTCATATCATCTCGCCAAAAATGAATTGCCCTATCGGCGCAAAATCCTTGATATTTTGGCCATGAAGAGACTAGAAAGCGCCCTCACGTGGCCGCGATAGTTTCGAACTCCTCTAAACTAGAACCTACGAAGACCGTCAGGCTTCGTCAAGCGTCGCCGATGGTGGTGGCTCCGCCCGCTGAATGAAAGAGTATCTTATGCCCGAAGTGATCTTCAATGGCCCGGCGGGGCGTCTCGAAGGCCGGTATCAGGCCGCCAAGGAAAAGAACGCCCCGATCGCCATCGTGCTGCATCCCCATCCCCGTTTCGGCGGGACCATGAACAACCAGATCGTCTACCAGCTGTTCTATATGTTTGTGGAGCGCGGTTTTACCACACTGCGCTTCAACTTTCGGGGAATTGGCCGCAGCCAGGGCGAATTCGATCATGGCACCGGCGAGCTGTCTGATGCCGCCTCGGCGCTCGATTGGGTGCAGAGCCTACATCCCGATTCCAAGCAGACCTGGGTCGCCGGCTATTCCTTCGGCGCCTGGATCGGCATGCAGCTGTTGATGCGCCGTCCGGAGATCGAGGGCTTCCTGTCGATCGCGCCGCAGCCGAATTCCTACGACTTCTCTTTCCTCGCCCCCTGCCCGTCGTCTGGCCTCATCATTCATGGCGGCAAGGACCGCGTCGCGCCGCCGCGCGACGTCCAGACGCTGGTCGACAAGCTGAAGACCCAAAAGGGCATCGTCATCACCCAGAAGACGATGGACGACGCCAATCATTTCTTCAGCGATCGCACCGACGAGCTGATTGGCGAATGCGCCGACTATCTGGATCGGCGCCTCGCCGGCGAGTTGTCGGATCCGCGGCCGAAGCGGCTGCGCTAAGAACCCCGGCTTCACCGCCGTGTATCGGACGCGGAGGTGACGACGTCGAGATCGACCCACCCGCCACCGCCGAGATCGAGGCCCTCGACCTCGTCAAGGCGACGCAGCGGCAGGCCTTGTTTCGCCAGCGTTGCCTTGACCGTGGCGAATTGGGCCGCCGGGACGACCGCCAGCGCGCAGGCCGGGTCGTGCTGCAAATGATCGGCGACACCGGCAAGATCGGTCAGACGCGTCCGTTCTCCGAGCAGGAAAACGATGCTTGGCTCGTGATAGCCGGCAAGCGCCATCGTGGTCGTCGGGCACGGCTTCGCCGCCGCAACGATCCGAGCGATCGAGCGGCTTGGCCAAAGCGGCGTTAAAGCCGGCGCAAACAGCCCGAAGAACAATCCATAGGCCGTGGCGGCAGCGATGGCCATGCCGACGATGCGCTTCCAGCGTACCTCAAGGCCGGTTGCCAGGCCGAGCCCGCCGGCAGTGAGGATCAGCGCCGCGATGAAAACCGCGACCGGTGGAAAGGCGACGTGAAAATAGAACGGTGCGCCGATCACGAGCCCGGCGAGCACCAGCGTCACGGCAGCAACGCCGAAGGCCGCGAACCGCCAGAGCCAGCGCTGCCAAGCGGCCAGATCGCCAAAGCGCGGCACATCGGCCCCCGTCGCCGCCCAGCCGAGCAGCAGCGCCAGCGCCGGATAGGCCGGCAGGACGTAATGCGGCAGCTTCGTCGCGATCACCTCGAACACCAGCCAGAACGGCAGATACCAGCAGAGACAGAACCGCAGCGCCGGCGAAAGGCGCCAACGGTCGATGGCCGCAAGCCCCGCACCGACGGCCATCGCGCCGAAGGGCCAGACCATCAGGCTGAAGGTCAAAACGTAATAGCCGGGAGGCGCCCCATGCGACTGCTGGCCGTCGGCCACCTTGCCAAGCAGGTCGTCACCGACAGCGGTGTGCAAAAACACCCATCCGGTGCGCTGATAGAGCAGCAGCGGCCAGGGAAAAACGACGAGGGCAAGAAGCAGGCCACCGGCGACAGGCCGCAGGCGCTTCAGCCAGCACCAGTCGCGCTCCAGCACCGACAGGCCGATGACGGTGAACCCGCTCGCCAAGAGCGAGATTGGACCTTTGATCAGGACTCCCACGCCCTGGGCCAGCCAGAAGACGAGCGCCGGCCAGGTTCGGCCGTCACGCCCCGACCTTACATCGGCATGGATCCGCGCCAACGCCCCTTGCGCTATCACCGTCACCGCCAGAAGCATCGCGTCGGTCTTGCCGATCCGCCCCTCGAAGCCGGTGCCGGCGATGCCGGCGATCATCAGCGCCGCGACGAAACCGGCGTTCCGACCAAACAGCATGCTGCCGATCCAGAAGACGCCCAACACCGAAATCAGCAATCCGGCGACCGAGACGGCGCGATAGGCGGCGATCGAGGCTTTCGCCCCCTCGCCTGTCGCCGCGACGGCAAGGCTCTGCAGCCAATAGATCCCGACCGGCTTTTGATAGCGGGGCTGATCCTGAAAGCGGATATCGATATGGTCGCCGCTGGTCACCATCTGCCGGGTCGCTTCCAGATAATGCGGCTCGTCCCGGTCGATCGGCGGCAATGTGGCAAGGCCCGGCAGCAGCGACAGGGCTGTGATGGCGACCAGCACCAGCAGCTGCATCAGAACGGCCGCGGAGCGCCCCAGGCTCCGCGATCCGTCGTCAGCTTCGATTTCCTGCCCGCCGTCGAGTGCCGCCACGTGAGTCGTCCCATCCGAAATCCAAGGTGCCGATCGGTAAGAGGCCCTGATGACGCCTCTGCGACAGCATCCGATGTCAATGCGCCTCTGGAAATCGCCTCGAAGGCTGATAAACAGCCTAGCGTGATCTGACGACGGGTCGCACGCCTCATACTTCAATGGGAAACGTTCCAATGACCGGCTTCAAGTCTGAGTTCTTGCACACTCTCAGCGAGCGCGGCTTTATCCACCAGGTTTCCGACGAGGCCGGCCTGGATGATCTGTTCCGCAAGGAGACGGTTACCGCCTATATCGGTTTCGATCCGACCGCTGCGAGCCTGCATGTCGGATCGCTGATCCAGATCATGATGCTCCATTGGCTGCAGAAGACCGGCCACCAGCCGATCGCGCTGATGGGCGGCGGCACCGGCATGATCGGTGATCCGTCCTTCAAGGATGAAGCCCGCAAGCTGCAGACGACGGAGACGATCGCCGTGAACTTGGCCGGCATCCGGCAGGGGTTCGAAAAATACCTGACCTTCGGCGACGGACCGAGCGACGCCAAGATGGTGAACAACGCCGACTGGCTGCTTGGGATCAATTATGTCGAGTTCCTGCGCGACGTCGGCCGCCATTTCTCGGTCAACCGCATGCTGGCCTTCGACTCGGTGAAGCTGCGGCTCGACCGCGAGCAGTCACTGTCCTTTCTCGAATTCAATTACATGATCCTGCAGGCCTACGACTTCGTCGAGCTTTACAAGCGGTATGACTGCCGGCTGCAGATGGGCGGCTCCGACCAGTGGGGCAACATCGTCAACGGCATCGATCTCGGCCGGCGGATGGAGGGGGCGGAGCTTTATGCCCTCACCTCGCCGCTGCTGACCACCGCGTCGGGCGCCAAAATGGGCAAGTCGGCATCGGGGGCGGTCTGGCTGAACGCCGAGATGCTATCGCCCTATGATTTCTGGCAATACTGGCGCAACACCGAGGACGCCGACGTCACCCGCTTCCTGAAGCTCTACACGACCCTGCCGATGGACGAGATCGCGCGGCTCGGGGCGCTTGGCGGGGCGGAGATCAACGAGGCGAAGAAGGTGCTTGCCAATGCGGTGACGACGCTGCTGCACGGCCGTGCCGCCGCTGAAGAGGCGGCGGAGACCGCCCGCAAGACCTTCGAAGAGGGCGCGCTTGCCGAGACCTTGCCGACGATCGGCATCGCCAAGGCCGATCTCGCGGCCGGCGCGGGGCTCCTCAATCTGATCGTCGCGGCCGGTCTTGCCGGTTCGAACGGTGAGGCCCGCCGTCACGTTCAGGGCGGCGCGGTCAAGGTCAACGATCAGGCGGTGTCCGATCCGCGCGCGACGATCGGCGAGGCGGATCTGCAGGACGGCGTCGTCAAGCTGTCCGTCGGCCGCAAGAAGCATGTCTTGGTCAAGCCTGAATAGCGGCGTCCATCGCGCTTCATCAGGCTCTCATCGAAACGGGCGTCGGGTCATCCGACGCCCGTTTTGGCGCCCGGCTGCGTCAATACTCGAAGATCCGGCGGAAGATGCCGGGGGCGATCAGCGAGATCGGATTGACGATCAACGTCGGGTTGGAAAGCGTGCCCTCAAGGCGATAGGTGATGCCGATCAGCCCGCCCTCGCTGCCGTTGCCGAGCACCGGCCCGACAAAGGGCAAGGCGCCGAACAGACGGTTGAAGCCATAGGCCGGCATGAAGGATCCGGCGATGGCGATCTTGCCGGACGGATCGACGAGCGTTCCGGCAAAGCTCGATCCGAAGATCGGGCCGCGCACGATGCCGTCGTCGACCTGCAGTTTGCCCCCTTCCCAGTACAGGCGGGCGCGCGCTACATCGAAATAAGCGTTGGCGACCGGCAAATCCTTGCCGAGGCGCGCGGCGAGGCTGTCGGAACTCTGCCGGGCGGTGCCGACGAGGCTGCGCAGCCGCTCTTCGTCGACGAGGCTGAAATCCGTCAATGCCGCGGTCCCGGCATAGGCGCTGTCTCGGTTGCCGAGGCTAGCCTTCAGATGCCCGCCCTGCATCTTGTCGTAAAGCCCGGCAAAGCGCAGCAGCGCACCGGCATTGCCGACGTCGAGATGCACCACCGGGGCATCGCCATTGTCGGAGATGACGGTGAACGACACCGGGGCGCCATGGATGCTCGCGGTGACAGACGCGGAATCGACCTCACCCCCTCGGGAATCATAGCGGATCTCGGCGTTATCGACGATCTCTTGACCGAAGCCGACAAGCGTCTTGGCCGAGAGTTCGATCAACAGCCGGTCCTTGCCAGCTTCGGAGGTTCCCTCGCCTTTGCGCAAGAGCTTCTCGAGCGAACCGAGAAGCGGCCGGGCATCGATGCTGCTTGCCGCGACCCGCACGCCGACGCCGCCTTGAATCCGGGTGAGCCGCGCCGAAATGGCATCGCCACGGTTGAGCGAGAGCGATTTGAGGACGAGCGATTTCAGCCCGTTGCCGTCGAGCTCGGCCGAACCTTCAGCCGAAAAGCCCTCACCCTTGATGACGGCATTTTCGATCTTCATGATCTTGCCGTCCTGAACCACCGAGAAGGTCATCCGCCCAGCGATTCCGGCACTCTTGGTCCAGCCGATTTCGGGCAAATGGATCGTCGAAAGGCTGAGATCAGCGCTGGCGGCAAAGCCGGCCTTGGTCAGCGTCATTTCGACCGGCAGCGGTCCGCCGATCATCCGGGCAATCATCGGCGAGAGTTTGGCCAATGCGGCGTGATCGAGGCGCGCATCGATCTTCAGGTTCTCCTCGCCGACCGGATGCGTGCCGATCGGATGGGTGAAGCTGATCACCGCCGGAATGCCGTCGATCTTGCCGTGCAACTCGCCAATCGCGCTGCCTTCGGCGATCATCGCCGTGCCGGTCAGGTCGGAGAGCTGGCGGCCGTTGATCGGCTCCTTCAGGTCGACGCCCTCAAGCTCGGCGACGATCGTCCATTTCGGCTGCAAGCTTGCATCTTTTGCCGCCGGCGATGGGCTGCGGGCCAGATGGAATGCGACGCCGAGGCCGATCTTGGCCTGGCCGGCAACAGTGTTTGGCGGCCAGGCACGAACATCGAAGGCGCTCATTGGCGCTTGTGCGGCCAGCGTTAAAATGTCGGCGGCGGGTCCTTCGACATTCAGCGACAAGGCACCGTCGGCGCCACCGGCGACATCCTGGAAGTCGAGCTGCGACGGCAGTACGGTCAGATTGTCGAAGCCCGCCGCGGTGGCCGTCGCGACATTGATCGCGACGTGACCGCCGCGGTGACGGATGGTGCCGGAAACGTCGGAGACATCCGGAAGGCCGGACATTGTGTGGAACACCCCGCCGTCGAAGGCGAGGTGCAGCTGGAACTCATCATCGGTCATCGGCACGTTGGGCCGGACCACCTCGGCAAGGCGCGCCACCGTCAGATCGAGTCCGAAGTTCGCGCTTTCGATCGTACCGTCGACGAGATTGTCCATCGCCCAGTCGCGTGGGTTATTGGCGACGAAAAATGGCCAGAATGCCTTCAAATCGACGGCCGCAATTTTTGTCGCCTGGAAGGTTGCGGTCAGCCGGTCATCGGCGGCCAGTCCGGTGAGCAGCGCTGAGGCGGAGAGCCGGCCGCCACCCAGGTCCAGCGCGGCCTGATCGATCGCCAGGCGACCGCTGTTCAGATCGATCGTGCCATGAGCGGCGAAACGGGCCGCACGCGGCGTGTTGGGCGCGGCGGTGGCTTGCTTCAGGCCGATTCGCGAGAGGAGTTTGGTCGAGATCAGGTCAAAGGGAACGCGTCCGCCGGCCGCATCGGCGAAATCAAACGTCCCCTCGAAGGCACCGGTGAAATTTCGGCCATTGGCAAACGTCGCCGTAATATGCGGCTTCGGCATCCCCTCTTTCAGATCGATACTGAGCGCGCTGTCGATGCTGCCGGCGTCGCGCCAGGGCGCTTGAAAGCTCGCCGTGACGCCGAGCCGGCGCGCGCCCTTGTGACCGTCGAGCCTCAGGGCAAGAACCGTCTCTGGTCGAGCCGCTCCCGTCTCGCCCGGCGGGGGTAGACGTAACGGTTGGGTGGCAAGCTGCAGGCTGGCAACATGGCGGTGGTCGCCGGAGAGTTTGGCCTGACCGTAGGCGTTGAGGATTGTGCTCCCCACCGCCGCGCGGACGGTGAGGTTGAGATCCCTCGCAGACGAGTGGGTGATCATCAGCCGGTCGACGCGCGCCGCATTTTCCGCCGTGCCGCCGTCGAGCGGGCGCAGATCGCGGATATCGAGCGCCCGGATCGGCATATCGCCAGCCGTTGCAACCCCATCATCAAGTGCTGCAAAGACCGCTTCGACGGTCGGCACTTTAAGCGTCGATGCGCTGGTGAAAATCCGCGGGTCGACACGCACATGATCGGCAGCAACCGTATCGGCCGAAATCTTCCCGCGAAGAAGATCGATCAGGCTGATGCCAATCGAAAAGGTGTCGAGCGAGGCGATCGTCTTGCCGGACTTGCGTTGGGTGAAGACGACGTCTTCAAATCGAAAGCCGAGTTCGCCGAAGGAGGTGAAGCCCATCCTGCGACTGCCGACGGCAATCGCGACATCCGACGGCAGCAGGCTCGCCGCCAGGCGCTGGCTCTCGTTGAGGACGATTGTCTTGCCGAAAGACGTCGTCGTGACGATTGCGATCGCCCCGGCGCAAAAAATCAACGCCCCTGCAAGAACGCCCGCAAGGATCCGACCGAGCCGGTTCACGAGGCGATCTGGCGATTTCCAACCGCCTGTGCTCGCGACAGCACTACGCTGGCACGCTGAGTTTCGGTAAGATCGCCGCGGCCGGACCCCAATCCGCCGTTGACTGCCCTCATTCTGCGCTTTCCCCGCCCCTCGCGGACCTGCTCTTTGACCACGCTACCGTGTGGACTGGACGATTCAGGCCTGATCCGGCATTCCCTGGCTGGAATGCTCCTCCGCTCTTCTCACGTCGAAAGGATGGCACGATGACAATTTCCGAAGGTGAAACCTGCCCGAATTTCTCCTTGCCAGACGAGCGTGGCGAAATGGTCGCGCTGACCGACATCAAGGGGCGTCCGTTCGTTCTGTATTTCTATCCGAAAGACGATACGTCCGGATGTACGCGCGAGGCTGTCGATTTTACCGGTTTGAAGCGTGATTTCGACGCAGTGGGCGTCACCGTCTTCGGCGTCTCGCCCGACCCGGTCAAAAAGCATCAAAAGTTTATCGAAAAGCACGACCTCGCTGTGCGTCTTCTGGCCGATGAGGAGAAGAGCCTGCTGTCGGCCTTCGGCATCTGGGTCGAGAAGTCGATGTACGGTCGCAAATATATGGGCGTCGAGCGCACCACAGCCTTGATCGACGCCGACGGCAAGATCGTGCGCATCTGGGAAAAGGTGAAGGTCCCCGGCCACGCTGAAGAGGTTCTCGAAGCGGCCAAGCAGCTTGCCGCCTCGTGATCAATGAGACCCCGACCGCCGCGGCGGAAAAGCCGCCGAGCACGTTGCGCGAGGCCGCGACCAAGGCGCTGGCCGCCGCCGACCTCGACGACAAGGTTCGGCTGACGAACCTTGCCTGCCGGTTGTGGTTCTCGCGCCGGCTCGGCCTCTATTCTGTGACAGATCCGAATCATCCGGGCCGGCCCGGACGTCCGGCGGCGCCGGAACTCGTCTCGCCCCGCAAGCTGAAGCGGCGCTCGGTGCACAGTGTGGACGGACGAATCACGCTGATCCACGCCCTCGCCCATATCGAATTGAACGCCATCGATCTCGCTCTCGACATCGTCGCGCGCTTTGCCGCCGAGACGATGCCGCGCAGCTTTTTCGATGGCTGGATGACAGTCGCTCTCGAAGAGGCGAAGCATTTCGGCCTCTTGTCGCGGCGGCTGGAGTTGCTCGGCTCCCATTACGGGGCGATGCCGGCCCATGACGGGCTCTGGCAGGCGGTCGAAGAGACGGCTCACGATCTTTCCGCGCGGCTTGCTGTCGTACCCCTCATTCTCGAAGCGCGCGGCCTCGACGTCACGCCTTCGATGATCGACAAGCTGCTTGCGGTCGGCGACGAGGAGACCGCCAAGATTCTTGAAATCATCTATCGCGACGAGAAGAAGCATGTGGCGATCGGCGCGAAGTGGTTTCGCTTCCTCTGCGCTCGCCACGGCGTCAACGCCGCCGAGCGCTTCGGAATCTTGGTGCGGCAAAGCTTTCGCGGTGACATCAAGGCGCCGTTCAATGACCGCGCACGAGCTGAAGCCGGCCTGACGCCGACCTTCTATCGTTCACTCTCGGCCCGCTCGCGGTAGAGCAATGGAACGGTCGATGGTGCGGACCGGCAAGGCGCATTGCCGTTGATTGTCCGGACGATGTCGAACCGGAAATCGGCTTGGGATTTTCGGCCCGCGATCTGATGCCGCGACAAACCGGACGCCAAATCGCAAAGAACCGTTAACCTTAATCAACTCTAATCGTCGCCATGAAGGGCCCGACTCGGGCAACAGATCAAGCGATGATTCTCGATGCCTGCAAAACGACTGAAGAGCACCTTCGGAAGTCCCGCCGAACCACACACGATCATCATCGCCAAAGGTGAAAGTGTGCGTTACTTCACCCTGTGCCGGACGCAGCTTCGGCTGGCGGTGGCCGGCGTGCTGTTGGGCACGATGGCGGTGCTGGCCTTGCCGGTCAGCTATATGGCGTTCGACTTTGATGCACCGGCGAAGACCACCGCGCACTCCGAAAGCCAAGAGCAATATGAACGCCGTATCGCCACCTTGCGGGCGGAACTCGACCGGGCGACCAGCAAACAGTTTCTCACCCAGAAGATGGTCGAGAGCAAAGTCGACGTCCTGCTCCAGCAGCAGGAGGAAATCGCTGCCCGCTATGAAAAGCTGCAGCCGCTCTTCGATCGGGCCAAGGCCAGCGGGCTGTTGCCGCGGGCGATCCCGGTTCCCTCGCCGAAGCCGGACGACGAGGTGGGGACCGACGCAACGCCGAATGCGGCGAACGCCGCCGTCGATGCCGATGTGGAGCCGAGCGGCGTCAGCGATGCGCCGGAGAATGGTTTGGTCAACGGCTTTGCGCCGAGCCAAGCCAAGCCCGCAAGCGACTGGCTCGGCAAATTGCGGGTCGACGCTTCGCCTCCGTCCGGCGGCGTGCCGCCGGATATGGCCAAGGATGAGACCGGCAGCGCGGATGCCCGGCTTCGGCAGATCGGCAAGGCCCTCAGCCTCGCCGAACTGGGGCAATTGAGCCATGTCGAAGTGCTGGCCTCGCGTGCCCGGCAACGGGCGGTGCGAATTTCTTCCGCGCTCCAAGCGGCCGGTATCGAGGTTCCGGCCGCCGATGACAGCAAAGGCGGCGTCGGTGGCCCCTTCGTCCTCGCGGCAAGGGCCAGCGCCTTCGATCGTTCCGTTGCCGAACTCGGATCGGCTCTCGACGAATTGAAACGCGTCAGCGAGACAGCCCGCAAGGCGCCGCTGGAAGAGCCCCTGCCCGCTTCGACGATTTCGTCGGGCTTCGGCATTCGCGTCGATCCGTTTCTGGGGCGGCGCGCCCTGCATAGCGGCATCGACTTCGCCGTCCCACGCGGTCGCCCGATCCAGGCCACCGCCGCCGGCCGCGTGATTCATGCGGGGCCCGCCGGCGGTTATGGCAACATGGTCGAGATCGATCACGGCAACGGCATCACCACCCGCTACGGCCACATGTCGACGATTTCGGTGACGGTCGGCGAAGAGGTGTCGCGCAACGAGACCATCGGCGCCGTCGGCAGCACCGGCCGCAGCACCGGACCGCATCTGCATTACGAAATTCGCGAAGATGGGCGGCCGATCGATCCGGAGCGTTTCTTCCGGATCGGCGAAAAGCTGAAGAGCCTCGCCTGAGTTGAGAAAAGGGCCAGCGTTTCCGCCGGCCCTTGTTCGTCGTCTGACGCGGATGATCCGACGGGATCAGTCGATGTCCTCGACCGCGTCCTCGTCGCCATGGACGCGATGGGCGAGCGCAGCCTCCATGAAGCCGTCGATATCGCCGTCCAGCACCTCCTGCGGCGTCGTGTGCTCGACGCCGGTCCGCAAATCCTTCACCAGCTGATAGGGCTGGAGGACGTAAGAGCGGATCTGTTGGCCCCAGCCGATATCGGTTTTCGACGAGGCCTCGGCATTCGCCGCCTCCTCACGCCGCTCCAGCTCGGCCTCGTAGAGACGCGCCTTCAGCATGTTCCAGGCGGTCGCCCGGTTCTTGTGCTGGGAGCGCTCCTGCTGACAGGCCACCACGATCCCGGTCGGGATATGGGTGATGCGCACCGCGGAATCCGTGGTGTTGACGTGCTGGCCGCCGGCGCCCGAGGCTCTGTAGGTGTCGATCCGGCAGTCCGATTCGTTCACCTCAATCTGGATCGAATCGTCGACGACCGGATAGACCCAGACGGAAGCGAAGGACGTGTGCCGCCGCGCCTGGCTGTCATAGGGCGAAATCCGCACGAGACGGTGCACGCCGGATTCGGTCTTCATCCAGCCATAGGCGTTGTGCCCCTTGATGAGCAGCGTCGCCGACTTGATGCCGGCCTCTTCGCCGGGATGCTCTTCGAGCAGTTCGACCTTCATCTTGGATCGCTCGGCCCAGCGAGTGTACATGCGCTGGAGCATCTCCGCCCAATCCTGGCTCTCTGTACCGCCGGCACCGGAGTGGACTTCGACATAGGTGTCGTTGGCGTCGGCCTCGCCGGACAGCAAGGTCTCGATCTGCCGCTTGTCGACCTCGGCCTTCAGCCCGCGGATGGTCTTTTCCGCCTCGTCGACAATGGACGCATCGCCCTCCTCTTCGCCCATGGCGATGAGTTCGACGCTGTCTTCCAGCGACTGCTGCAAGCCGCGAATGGCGGTGACGGTGGATTCGAGCTGCTGACGCTCGCGCATCAGGTTCTGCGCTTCCATCGGATCGTCCCAGATCGATGGATCCTCCGCCTTCTGGTTCAGAAGGTCGAGACGTTTGAGGGACTTATCCCAGTCAAAGATGCCTCCTTAGCAGGCTTATGGCCTGCTGGACTTCGTCGACGATCGACTCGATCTCGGCGCGCATGTCGCGGTCTCCTTGGTGAAATGCGGGCGACGCGGCGAACACCGCGTCGCGATCCATCGGCAAGAACGATGGAGTGGCGGGTCTTACCGGGGCCGGCTTGGGCCCGTCAACCGGGCCGCCGCGATCCCGTCGCAAACAGATTTAGAACAGGCCCCCGGCGCCCTGTGTGATCGCCTGCTCGGCCTGTGGCGAGATCTGGCCGGAAACGCCCATGCCGTCGCTATACTGGTCGTCGCCGCCGCCGATCACCTGATAGCTGTCGGACGGACCGGTGCCCGGCTTGAAGGCTTCCATGATCACGTCCGGGCCGGATCCGTCCGCCCGCATACCGGTCTTCCGGTTGACCGCGATCAGCTGCATGCCCTCCGGAACCTTGAAATCGACCGGCTTCTTGCCCTTCAGGGCGTCGCGCATGAAGTCGACGAAGACCGGTGCGGCAAGGCCGCCGCCAGTCGCGCCATGGCCCATCGGCGTCGGATTGTCGTAGCCGATATAGACACCGCAGACGAGATCCGGCGTGAAGCCGATGAACCAGGCGTCCTTCTCGTCGTTCGTCGTCCCGGTCTTACCGGCGATCGGCACGCCAAGAACCCTGACATTCGTCGCCGTGCCGCGCTGGACCACACCCTCCATCATCGAGGTGATCTGGTAAGCGGTCATCGGATCCAGCACCTGATCGCGTTTGTCGACCAGCGTCGGCTCGGGCTGACCGGTATATTCGCGGGTGTTGCACTCGGCGCAGAAGCGCTGATCGTGCTTGTAGATCGTCCGGCCATAGCGATCCTGCACGCGATCGATCAGCGACGGCTCGATCGAGCGACCGCCATTGGCGATGACCGAATAGGCCGAGACCATTCTCAACAGCGTCGTCTCGCCGGCGCCGAGCGCCATCGGCAGATAGGGTTTGAGATGGTCGTAAATGCCGAAACGCTCGGCATAGGCGGCAACCAGATCCATGCCCATGTCCTTGGCAAGGCGCACGGTCATCAGATTGCGGCTCTTTTCGATACCGAGCCGCAGCGTCGACGGGCCGGCATAGCTGCCGCCGTAGTTCTTCGGCGTCCACATGCCGCCATTGCCGTCCGGCAGCGAGATCGGCGCGTCCATGATCACCGAGGCCGGGGTGTAGCCGTTGTCGAGCGCCGCGGAATAGACGAACGGCTTGAACGACGAGCCGGGCTGGCGATAGGCCTGACTGGCGCGGTTGAACTCCGACTGGGCGTAAGAGAAGCCGCCGACCATGGCCCGCACGCGGCCGGTTTGCGGCTCCATGACCACCAGCGCGCCCTGCACCTTCGGCGGCTGGCGCAAGAGATAGCCGTCGCCGTCCTGCTTTTTCTCGACATAGACGACATCGCCGCGGGACAACACGTCGCTCGCCTTGCGCACCGTGCCCGATCGGGCCTTGGTGTTGAGCCGGAGGGCCCACTTCATGTCGGCGAGCGCGATGGTCCCGAGTTCGCGATCGCTGCTGATCGCGCCGGAAACGGTCTTTTCCGGCTGCAGGCCGACATTGATGTGGTCGGCATCCGCCTCCAGCACCACCGCCAGCCGCCATTCGGGAACGTCCGAGAGCCCGTCGATCTTGCCGAGTTCGGCGCCCCAGTCGCTGCCGATATTGATCTGGGTGACCGGGCCGCGATAGCCGCGCCTTTGATCAAAGGCGACGAGCCCGTGCTGCAGGGCCGCGCGCGCCTCGCGCTGATCGGCCGGGTCGAGCGTCGTGCGTACCGACAGCCCGCCTTCGTAAAGCGCCTTGGCGCCGTAGCGCTGGACGATCTCGCGGCGCACGTCTTCGGTGAAATATTCCGACGAGGCGAGATAAGTGCCGGACGGACGCGGATGCACCTCGATCGGCGTGTCCTGTGCCTTCTCAGATTGCTCCTCGGTGATGAAGCCGTTCGCCGCCATCTGCGAGATGACCCAGTTGCGGCGGCTGAGAGCGCGGTCGTAGTCGCGGAACGGATTGTAGTTCTCGGGCGCCTTCGGTAGCGCCGCCAGATAGGCCGCCTCCTGGATATTCAGCTCGGTCACCGACTTGTCGAAATAGGCCAGCGCCGCCGCCGCGATGCCGTAGGAGCCCATGCCGAGATAGATCTCGTTGAGATAGAGTTCGAGGATCTTGCTCTTCGAATAGGCCTGTTCGATGCGCAACGACAGAATCGCCTCCTTGATCTTGCGATCGAGGGTGCGCTCGTTGGTCAACAGGAAGTTCTTCGCGACCTGCTGGGTGATCGTCGAGGCCCCCTGCATGCGGCCGCCCTTGGCCATCACCATCAGGGCGCGGCCGACGCCTTCGATGTCGATGCCGGGATGCGAGTAGAAATTCTTGTCTTCAGCCGAGATGAAGGCATTCTTGACCAGATCCGGGATCGCCTGGATTGGCAGGAACAGCCGCCGCTGCTTGGCATATTCGGCCATCAGCTGGCCGTCGGAGGCGTGAAAGCGGGTGGTGACCGGGGGCGCGTAGTCGGCGAGCACCTGATAATCTGGCAGGTCCTCTGACATCCGCTCGACATACCACGCAACGGCACCCGCCACGAGGATGAAGAGAACGGACCCAATGCCGAAGAAATAGCCGATCAGTCTGATCATCGAAACTCCGTCCGGACGGTGTCGTGAATGTTGCGTCCGGTCCAACCGGGCGACCCCGCCGCCGCGGCCGCCCGCCCCCTTGATGCAGCTTGCGCCGCGATGTCTTCGGTCGACGCGTTGAAGAGCGTCCTGAGCGTGCCTGCAAATTGCGGCATCGCGATGGATACAGTCCGCCTTCCGTCATGCTCGCGACGCGAAATTTGCCGAGCCACCACAAATTTTCATGACGGCGTCAAGTCTTTCTTAAGGGCCGAAATGCCCCGAATGGCTCGGCGAGCCAAGAGGAAAATCAACAAACCACCGCATTGCTCGGTTTTTCAAAGCGATTTCGCTTCATTTCGCTTCATTTCGCTTCGGCCTTGCGGAGCGCATCGGCTTTACCGCCGCGAAAAAACCGGATGATCGATTCGGCGATTGCCGATGTGATTTTATTGCGCCAGTCGTCGTCCTTCAGCAGCGTCTCGTCCTTGGCATTGGAGAGAAACCCCATCTCGAGCAACACCGACGGCACGTCCGGCGACTTCAGCACGCGAAACCCCGCCGCGCGCTTCGGCCGGTTGATGAGGTCGATGTCGTTTTTCTTCAGATCGGCGACGAGCGAGGCGGCGAAATGCTCCGAAAAGCTTACCGTCTCGCGCCGCGTGAGGTCGAGGAGGATATCGAAGATCTCCGGCGTGCTCGCCTGAAACCCGTCCGGCGCGAAGCGGTCGGATGCGTTTTCGGTCGCCGCGATCTGGCTCGAGAGCGCGTCCGACGCCTTTTCGGACAGTGTATAGACCGTTGCGCCGCGCAAACTCGTATAATGAATCGAATCGGCGTGGATGGATAGAAACAGGTCGGCGTTCAGCTTGCGCGCCATCGCCGCCCGCGCTTCAAGCGGAACGAACACGTCAGTATCGTGGGTGAGTTTTACCTCGACATTGGGGTAGCGTTCGAGCTTGGTCGCCAGCATTCGGGCGTTTTCGAGATTGATGTCCTTTTCCTTGGTGCCGGAGGGCGACACTGCGCCTTCATCGATGCCGCCATGGCCAGGGTCGAGAACGATCAGGAGAGGCCGGGGCCCTTTCGGCTTGGCCGCGCTCGCGCCGGCGCCGGCCTGATCGACCGCGGCGTCCAGACGTGACGTGGCGCGCTTCTGGCGCTCGCCGGCCTTGTCCTTGGCGGGCGCGATCATCAGATCGACGATCGCTTGATCGTCCGCCGTGCTTTCGACAACGCGCCCGATCGCCCGCTCCTTCAGCCGAAAGATTACCCTGTAGCGATCGGCGGAGACCATGCCGTGGCGGATCGACTGGACCAGCGGGTTCTCCGGCAGTTCGCCGAGATGGACCGCCGGCAGCGTATCGTCGAAATCGATGGCGATCCGATCCGGATTCCGCAAGGAAAAGCTGTGCACCGGCGCTTTGGCGGTCAGTGTGAAGCGGATCGCCAGACCGCCATTGTCCAGCTTCGGCTCGACGGCGGTGATCACCCGGTCCTGAGCAGACGCGGCAACGCTCGGTGCAAGCGCTGCAAACATCGCCAGACACAAGGCGGCGACGAAGCTGGCGATTCGGCGGTCAGCGATCATTCCCAAGTCTTCCCAGGGCGCCGTGGCGGTCTTGCGGCGTGTTCGGCGTGACACAACGCGGCGGCCATACCACAGCGAACGCCGAATCCAGCAAGCCCTGGACGGCGCGCAGCCGTAACCGCATCACTCCGTCAGGCCCTTGTCCTACAACACGATTCAGACGGCGTCTGGCGATGGTGGCCGCAACAACTTCACCTTTGCGATAACCGCGCAGCCTTGCCTGAAGCTCGGGCGCGACACTGATCAACGCCTGCCGAAGCGGCATCGCTCTTGTCATGCTCAATATCCCGTCATAAAAGCAATGGTGAGGTCCGAGGTGTCGGGAAACTTCCGTTTCCGGCAAGAACATCGACCACCGATCGCGAGACGGCGAATTCGTTATTCGCGAGATCAGGTCGGCCCGGCGGCGCTGTTTTGTCCCGATGCCCTGCCTCCAGTCGAGGTTTTTCGCCGAGGCCGCAGATCAAAGGCTGCGATCGGCATTCTTCATCGTTCCAACTGCGCGATCCGAGACACGGAGGCGCAGGCGAAGCGTTTCATCGGCCGCTCAGGCGGTCACCTGTTGTTATAAGGTCGCGTTGTTGCCGTCCCTGTCCGATATTTTCTGCTTGCCTTTGTCCAGTGCCCGCGTTGCCGCGGCCGGGCATCTCTCGCGGATCGTCGAGGGGCGGTTCCAAGACGCGACCCATTCGGGCTCGCGCCCCTATCAGCACCGCCAGGCCGTCAAATGCCGAACGCGTGTCCCCTGCGCGAGCGCCGGGGAGTCGTTGCATGGCAAACAAAATGTTGATCGATGCGTCCCACCCGGAAGAGACGCGCGTCGTCGTCGTCCGCGGTAGCCGGATCGAAGAGTTCGATTTCGAATCCGAACACAAAAAGCAACTCAAGGGAAATATCTATCTCGCCAAGGTGACGCGAGTCGAACCGTCGCTGCAGGCCGCCTTTGTCGAATATGGCGGCAACCGCCACGGCTTCCTGGCCTTTTCCGAGATCCATCCGGACTACTACCAGATCCCCAAGGCCGACCGTGAGGCGCTGCTCGCCGAGGAAATGGCCCGCGGCGACGAGGATGACGACGCGGACGAGCCGAAGCCGAAGCCGAGCGCCCGTAGCGGCCGCGGCCGCGGCAAGCCGCGTTCGAAGGCAGCCGATCGCGAGGACGCCGAGACGATCTCCGAGGCCGTGACGGTCGAGGACGATGCGGTTGCGCCCCGCGATGACGACGCTGCGGCGCCGCGTGAGAGCGTCGTCGACGCAGACGCGGCCGAGGCGATGGGCGACGACGACACCGGCTTGACGGTCGGGAGCGGCGATAGCGATGCCGAGGCCGGCGACGGTGAGGCGGTCGAGGCGTCCGACACCGGCGACGACGCCGGCTCGCCGCGCAAGTCGCGCCGCAGCCGCCGCTCTCGTAGCCGCGCCAAGGAAGCCGATGCGGACGGCGACGACGACGACAGCGAGCCGGAGGAGATCGACGAGATCGGCTCCGAGGACGCGATGGAAGAGGTGCCGGTCCGCCAGGCTCGGCCGCGCAAGCAGTACAAGATCCAGGAGGTGATCAAGCGCCGCCAGATCCTGCTCGTCCAGGTCGTCAAGGAAGAACGCGGCAACAAAGGCGCGGCGCTCACGACCTATCTGTCGCTGGCCGGTCGTTACTCCGTCCTGATGCCGAACACCGCGCGTGGCGGCGGCATTTCGCGCAAGATCACCAATGCGGCCGACCGCAAGCGGTTGAAGGAGGTCGTGCGCGATCTCGAAGTGCCGCGTGGCATGGGGATCATCTTGCGCACGGCCGGTGCCAACCGCACCAAGGCCGAGGTCAAGCGCGACTACGAATATCTGATGCGGCTGTGGGAGACCGTGCGTACCGTCACCCTGTCGTCGATCGCCCCTGCCCTCGTCTACGAGGAAGGCAGCCTGATCAAGCGCTCGATCCGCGACCTATACAATAAGGACATCGACCAGATCCTGGTTGCCGGTGACGGCGGCTACCGCGAAGCCAAAGACTTCATGCGGATGCTGATGCCGAGCCAGGCAAAGGTCGTCCAGCCTTATCGCGATCCGACGCCGATCTTCGCCCGCCAGGGGATCGAGGGGCAGCTCGACAAGATGCTGCAACCGCATGTGACCCTGAAGTCCGGCGGCTACATCATCATCAACCAGACCGAGGCGCTGGTCGCCATCGACGTCAACTCCGGCCGCTCCACCAAGGAGCATTCGATCGAAGACACGGCGTTCCAGACCAATCTGGAGGCGGCCGAGGAGGTCGCGCGGCAGCTTCGCCTGCGCGATCTCGCCGGCCTGATCGTGATCGACTTCATCGACATGGAGGAAAAGCGCAACAATCGATCCGTCGAGAAAAAGCTGAAGGACTGCCTGAAGAACGATCGCGCGCGCATCCAGGTTGGCAAGATCTCGCATTTCGGCCTGCTCGAGATGAGCCGTCAGCGCATTCGCGCCAGCGTGCTCGAATCCACCATGCAGCCCTGCCCGACCTGTGGCGGCACCGGCCATATCCGCTCGTCCTCTTCGTTGGCGCTGCATGTGCTGCGCAATATCGAGGAGCATCTGCAGAAGCACGCCAATCACGATCTGATCGTCAAGGTGCCGACCGCGACCGCGCTGTACGTGCTCAACGAGAAGCGCAAGCGGATCGACGAGATCGAGCAGCATTATGGCCTGAGAGTCACCATTGAGGCCGACGAGACCGCCGGCCACCAGGCGGTGGCGATCGAGCACGGTGCGCTGGCCGAGCAGCCGATCCTGCGTGCTGCGATCGCGACGCCGGAATCGGTCGCGGCCGATGACGAGATCGAAGCCGAGGCAATCGAGGTCGACGCTCCCTCTCTCGACGAGCAGAAGGACGAGAGCGGCGACGGCAACGGCAAGCGCCGTCGGCGCCGCCGGCGCAAGCGGCGCGGCGATCGGGGCGGCGAAAGTGACGAGACTGCGTCGCAGGATCAGCCATTCGACGAGAGCGCTGAGAGCGATGATGCTGACGGCGCAGACAGCCCGGACGAAACGGATACCGCCGAAGACGCCAGCGACGACAATGACGAAGGTGACGGCGACAATGGCGATCGCGGCTCGCGTCGGCGCCGGCGAGGCCGCCGCGGCGGCCGTCGCCATCGCGAGGATGGCAGCGAGGCCGAGGGCCAAGCCGACGAGCCAAGCGAGGATACCGTTGCTGCGAAGGCCGCTCAGCCTGACGCGGACACCAGCGCGGACGATGCGGAGACCGTCGTCGCAGCGTCGGAGGCAGTCGTGGTCGAAGACGGCGTAACGGCCGCGGCGCCCAGCGATGGCGACGAAAAGGGCGAGACCGAAACGCTCGTTCCGGCGCCCGAGGCGGTGTCCGTTCCGATCGTGTCGGCGGATGACGCCGCCGCTGGAGAGGCCCCCACCGCACCGGCCGATGAGCCGTCCAGCGACGTCGAAGCCGGCAGCGATGCGGCCGAAGAGATTGCGCCTGGCACGGCTGGCGCGGACGCACCCGACGAACAGCCTGCGGCCAATGACGATACGCCGGTTCCGGCCGAGCGCAAGGATCCGGTGGTCACCTCCTCGACCGGCGCCGATGCGCCGGAAGATGGTGAAGGCAAACCGCGCCGCACGGGATGGTGGGCCCGCCGCAGTTTTTTCTAAGACTCTTCGGGCTCGGCCGCTAGAGCATGGTGCCGAAAAGTTGCATGACTTTTCGGGTCACATCATGCGGCAAAACAATGGCTTAGAGCGGAATGGCGATTCCAGTTTATCGCATTCCGCTCTACGGCCGGGCCCGAAGGCTTATTAAAAAGTGCAGGTGGCGCCTCAGTCGATTGGGGAGCAGCGCGGGACGAGATCCCGCAGACCCTCCGCCCAGCGATCCTGAAAATCGCAGGGCAACAAAAAAGCGGGCTTCGGGCCCGCTTTTTTTGTTTGGTTGGTCCGATCAGACCCTTGACCGTCGCGACGGTCGCTGCGCAGCGGCCGTGACGTCCGGCTGTTTCAGTGATCCAGCGCCTTGACGATGTCCTCGACCATTTTCTTGGCATCGGCCAGGAGCATCATTGTGTTGTCCTTGTAGAACAGGGTGTTGTCGATGCCGGCATAGCCAGAGCCGAGGGAGCGCTTGACGAAGAGGCAGGTCTGGGCCTGATCGACGTTGAGGATCGGCATGCCGTAGATCGGCGAGGACTTGTCGTCACGGGCCGCTGGGTTGGTCACGTCATTGGCGCCGATAACGAAGGCCACGTCGGACTGGGTAAACTCGGAATTGATGTCCTCGAGCTCGAAGACGTCGTCATAAGGCACATTTGCCTCGGCCAAGAGCACGTTCATGTGCCCGGGCATGCGGCCTGCCACCGGATGGATCGCGTATTTGACCTCGACGCCCGCTTCTTTCAGGCGATCGGCCATTTCACGCAGCGGATGTTGAGCCTGGGCCACCGCCATGCCGTAGCCCGGGACGATGATCACCTTGTTGGCATTTACCATCAGATAGGCAGCATCCTCGGCCGAGCCCTGCTTGACCGTCCGGTCGTCCATGTCCTCGCCGCCCGCCGGGCCGGCATCGCCACCGAAGCCGCCGAGAATCACCGAGATGAAGGACCGGTTCATCCCCTTGCACATGATGTAGGAGAGGATCGCGCCGGACGAGCCGACCAACGCGCCGGTGATGATCAGCGCGAGATTCTGCAGCGTGAAGCCGATGCCCGCCGCCGCCCAGCCGGAATAGGAGTTCAGCATCGACACGACGACTGGCATATCGGCGCCGCCGATCGGGATGATCAACAAGACGCCGAGCGCCAGCGATACCAGGATCACCAGCCAGAAAAGGACGTGGCTTTCGGACGCCGCGAACCCGATAACCAACGCGACCAGCAAGACGGCAAGGGCGAGGTTGATGGCGTGGCGGGAGGGCAGCATGATCGGCTTTCCGCTCATCCGTCCATCGAGCTTGAGGAAAGCGATGACCGAGCCGGTGAAGGTGATGGCACCGATGGCAACGCCGATCGACATCTCGACCAATGCTTCGCCGTGGATGGCGCCAACGGTGCCGATGCCCATCGACTCCGGCGCGTAGAGCGCCGCGGCCGCGACCATCACGGCGGCAAGACCGACCAGCGAATGGAAGGCGGCAACGAGCTGCGGCATCGCCGTCATCGCAATGCGCTTGGCGATCACCGCGCCGATGGTGCCGCCGATCGCGATCCCGAGAATGATCAGAACCAGCCCGCCGAAGGACGGACCGGCGAGAAACAGCGTCGTCAGGATGGCGATGCCCATCCCCACCATGCCCAACAGATTGCCCTGACGGCTGGTGGCGGGGTGAGACAAGCCCCGAAGGGCGAGGATGAAGAGGACGCCGGAGACGAGATAGAAGAAGGCGGCTGCGCTTTCGGACATGGCTAGCGCCTCACTTCTGCTTTTTCTTGTACATGGCCAGCATGCGCTGGGTGACGAGGAAGCCGCCAAAGATATTCACCGAGGCGAGGATCAGAGCGACGAAACCGAAGGTGGTCGCCAGACCCGAGGCCGAGAGACCGACCGCCAGAAGCGCGCCGACAATGATCACCGACGAGATCGCATTGGTCACCGACATCAGCGGGGTATGAAGGGCTGGAGTCACTGACCATACCACATAGTATCCAACGAAGATCGCCAGGATGAAAATGGCAAAGTGAAAGACGAAGGGATCGACGCTGGAGGCGGCATGGCCAGCGGTCGTCGCCGCCTCGCCGAGCCGCTCGCCGATCATCTTTTCCACGCCGCTGCGGGCATCGCGGAGGGCGGCGCTCGCATCGTTGAGCTGTTGCAGCACGGCTTTCGCGTTGGTTGTGTCCATCATTCGCCTCCCCCGGTCTTGTCACCAGCCCCGCTCGCGTTGTCGCCGCTGTCCGCCGCAAATTGCGGATGCACAACCTTGCCGTCGCGCGTGAGAAGCGTTGCCGCCACCAGCGCGTCGTCGAAGTCGATCGCCAGCGCGCCAGATTCCGTGGCGATCATGGTTTCGAGAAAGGCCGAGAGGTTCTTGGCGTAAAGCAGCGAGGCGCTCGCCGCGACCCGGCCGGGCACGTTGGCGTGTCCGATAATCCGCGCGGGTCCGGCATCGACGATTTTGCCGGCGACCGCGCCTTCGACATTGCCGCCGCGCTCGACGGCGAGATCGACCAGCAACGAGCCGGAGCGCATCGATTCGACCATCGCCCTGGAAACCAGCCGCGGCGCCGGCCGGCCCGGGATCAGCGCGGTGGTGATGACGATATCCTGCTTGGCGATATGCGAGGCGACGAGTTCGGCCTGTTTGGCTTGATACGCTTTCGACATTTCCTTGGCGTAGCCGCCGGCGGTTTCGGCCGCCTTGAACTCGTCGTCCTCGACCGCGATGAATTTGGCGCCGAGCGATTCCACCTGTTCCTTGGCGGCCGGGCGCACGTCGGTCGCGGTTACCACCGCGCCGAGCCGCCGGGCGGTCGCAATCGCCTGCAGGCCGGCGACGCCGGCCCCCATGACAAAGACACGCGCGGCGGGCACCGTGCCGGCGGCGGTCATCATCATCGGAAAGGCACGATCGAATTCGTGGGCGGCGTCGATCACCGCACGGTATCCGGCCAGGTTAGCCTGGGAGGACAGAACGTCCATCACCTGGGCGCGGGTGATGCGAGGCATCAGCTCCATGGCAAAGGCCATGATCCCCGTCTCGGCCATCGCCCGCAGCGCGTCGTCATGGCCGAATGGATCCATCATCGCCAGCACGACGGTGCCGCGCGAATAGGTTTGAAGCTCCTCGCCGGTCGGTCGTTGAACCTTGAGGATCACGTCAGCCGAAGCTGCTCCCGCGGCGTCGCCGATCGAGGCTCCCCCCGCTCGGAACGCCGCGTCGGGGATCCGTGAGCCTTCGCCCGCCCCGCTTTCGATAATGATTTCGGCGCCGCGGCCGATGAGCTTCTTGATCGTGTCCGGCGACGCGGCGACACGCGTCTCCCCATCCGATCGCTCCTTTGGAACGAAGATCCTCATCCCCGGCTCTCCCCCCGACGCCGTTGTTGTCTCGACAGGCCCGATCGGCAGAACAGCGCCATGCGCCGCCCTCGGCGCCGCATGCCCACCCGATTCGACGCACAACGACCGCCCCCAGCTTTTCAGCGCGAGCAATCATGCTCTCGATCTGAGGCGTTGTGGCTCGCCGAAAATCGACACAGATTGTCGAATCGTGACGTTACCGCAGCGCGAAATAACCAATGGCGATTGTCAAGAGAAAGACGAGGACGGACGCAAGGATGCCACCGCCGATGACCAATCCGACCATCATGCCGAGAAGAATCCCGACGACCGCGACCGTGCCCCATTTGAACAAAGTCAGGAAGAGAGCGTAAGTCTTTTCATGCTCCGGATAGTCCATCTCGGCAGCATGCGACATGTCGATGTGCGTTTCCTTTGCCACGGCGACCCTCCTCTACGCGCGATCCGTCTGACATACACGAAAGAGCGCGGCGCTGGCAACGTGCTTCAACGTTCGCGGGCATGTCGCGCTGCGACACCTCCCCAAGAGAGCGGCACAGCGCAGGGGGCAAGTTTTAAGGGTAAAGGCGCGCGATGCTCCAGACGTCATCGAGGACGGCGCGGGTGAAGGCGATCCGGTCGTGCAGGCGATAGGCGCCATCCTGCCAAAATTCGATTGACAAGGGCTGCAGCCGAAAGCCTGACCAACGGGTCGGACGCGGGATATCGCCCTCGCCGAATTGGTCGGTGTAGCGCGCAACCGCCGCTTCGAGGACCGCGCGGCTTTCCAGCGGGCGCGACTGCTCCGACGCCCAGGCACCGATCCGGCTGCCGCGCGGACGGCTGGCGTAATAGGCATCGGCTTCATCATCAGCGACCACGACAACCGGGCCCCGCAAGCGAACCTGACGCCGTCGGCTCTTCCAGTGAAAGCACATCGCAGCCTTCTGGCTTGCGAGGATCTGTCGCCCCTTGGCGCTTTCGAAATTGGTGTAGAAGGCAAATCCTCGCGAATCGAAGTCCTTCAGGAGTACCATGCGGACGTCCGGCAATCCGCTTCCGTCGACCGTTGCGAGCGACAGCGCGTTGGCGTCGTTCGGTTCGCTGGCGAAAGCTTCGTCGAGCCAGCTCGCAAAGAGCGCGAGCGGGTCTGAGCCTACGGTGGTTTCATCGAGTTTTAAGTTTTCTTCTGCCATGTTGTGCCTCGTATTGGACTGTGCGCACACGCGTCGATTCGGCGGAATCAACGTCATATGAGAACCATGCTGGGATACAAGACAATCTGCGTCCTGGCGGTTTTTCTGGGCGTGCAGGGCTGTGTCGTCGCCGGCCCGACGATCGAGCAGACATTGTCGCTCGACCAGACCGTGACCGGGTCGATCGCCACCCCGCCGACAAAAGCCGATACGGTGACCGAATCAGATCGAATGATCGTACGCAACGCCGTATCCTCCGCCGACATCGCGAGCGGATCGAGGCGGTTTGCCTGGTCCAACCCGGAAACCGGATCGAGCGGCGTGATTTCGGACCTCAACCAGTTTCGTGACGGCGAGAATATCTGCCGCAACTTCGAGACCTCGCGCCAACGTTTTGACGGGATCGCGCTTTATCGTGGCCGGGCTTGCACCGCCGGCGCTGGCCAATGGGCATTGCTCGAGTTCGCCAAAAGCTGATCGCCCGGCTCGACATGGCACGAGCGGCGCCAACCATCAGAAAAGCCGCGCGAAATGATGGCCGAATGAGGCAACAACCTTCAATTTCGTTCCATCCGCGATCATATAGGTGCCATGAAGGCGGCGCTCGCGCGTCGAACCGATCCAATTATGCCATCCTGGTTCATGCTATCCTGAAGGAACTGACAGCCTATGCGCGATCCCTATTCAGTCCTCGGCGTCTCGAAGTCGGCGAGCGACAAGGAGATCAAGTCGGCCTTTCGCAAGCTAGCGAAGAAATATCACCCGGACGCCAACGCCAACGATCCGAACGCAGCGACCCGCTTTAATGAGGCCAATCAGGCCTATGAGATCCTCGGCGACAAGGACAAACGCGGACAGTTCGATCGTGGAGAGATCGACGCCGAAGGCAAAGCGAAATTTCAAGGCTTTGCCGGCGGCGATCCGTTTGGCGGGCGGGGCCCATTTACAAGTGGTGGCGCACGCGCGAATCCAGGCGGTTACGACTATCGCGCCTCAGCCGAAAACCTCGACGCCGACAGCATTTTCTCCAGCCTGTTCGAAGGCGCCTTCGGCGGCGGCAAGCGCTCGTCGGCCCGCGGCGGCTTTTCCGGGACCAAAGGCGGCGCGCCGAAGGGTGCCGACATCACCGCTCAACTGACGATCGGGCTCAGCGAAATCGTTTCCGGCGCAAAGGTGGAAGTCGCATTCTCCTCTGGAAAAAAGCTGGCGATCAGCCTGCCGGCGGGCGTCGAAGAGGGCAAGTCGATTCGACTGAAGAAGCAGGGACAAGCCTCGCCGGCGCCCGGCGGCGAGCCCGGCGACGCCCTGATCACCATCCATTTCGCGCCGCATCCCCGCTTCAAGGTCGACGGCCGGGATCTGCGCGGCAGCGTCTCTGTCCCGCTTGCCACCGCCGTGCTTGGCGGCCGTGTCGAGGTCGAGACGTTGGACGGACGCGTCGCACTCACCGTCCCGGCCTGGACCAATTCGGGTCAGATCTTCCGTTTGAAGGGAAAAGGCCTGACGACAAAGGACGGCGGCCGTGGCGACCTGTTCGTGCAGGCGCACGTCGTGCTCCCGACGGGAGATCGCGAGCTGGAGGCGCTGATGCGCGCGCGCACCACCAAAGAGCCGGCGAACTGACTTCACCGCGCGGCCGAGCGCGGGAGAGATGTGAGAAGCTTGAAGCCCCCTTCCCTCTGTGCCATACCGCCGCGGCATTAAGAATTGTCTCAATACCCATTGGAGAACAACGCGCCATGACTGCATCGAACGGTCTGATGGAGGGCAAGCGCGGCCTCATCATGGGGGTTGCGAACAACCGTTCGATCGCCTGGGGCATCGCCAAGGCTCTGGCCGATGCCGGGGCGGAGATTGCCTTGACCTATCAGGGCGATGCGTTGAGGAAGCGGGTCGAGCCGCTGGCCGGCGAATTGGATGCGCTTCTGGCCGGCCACTGTGACGTGACCGACGAGTCGACGATCGACGCGGTGTTCGAGACGCTTGCAGCTCATTGGGGTCAGATCGACTTCGTTGTCCATGCCATCGCGTTTTCCGACAAGGACGAGTTGACGGGCCGCTATGTCGAGACGAGCCGGGCCAACTTCACCAAGACCATGGACATCTCGGTGTTCTCACTGACGGCGATCACCGCCCGAGCCGAAAAGCTGATGACGGACGGTGGTTCGATCCTGACGCTGACCTATTACGGCGCCGAGAAGGTGATGCCCCATTACAACGTGATGGGCGTTGCCAAGGCCGCGCTGGAAGCCTCGGTACGCTATCTCGCGGTTGATCTCGGCAACAAGGCGATCCGCGTCAACGCAATTTCCGCAGGACCGATCAAGACGCTCGCCGCCTCCGGGATCGGCGACTTCCGCTATATCCTGAAGTGGAACGAGTATAATGCGCCGCTGAAGCGCTCGGTCTCGGTCGAGGAGGTCGGCCAGTCGGCGCTCTACCTTTTGTCCGACATGTCGAAGGGCGTGACCGGCGAGGTTCACCATGTCGACTGCGGCTACCACACGGTCGGCATGAAGGCCGTCGACGCACCGGACATCTCGGTCGTCAAGGACACCCAGTAAACGAGTTCAGAACGGTTCCGAGCATGACCCTCACTCCGCTGTCCGGCCTGCCGGAATTGTTCATCTCGAGGCATGGTCAGACGGACTGGAATGCCGAGGGTCGATTGCAGGGGCAGGTCGAGGTGCCGCTGAACAGTCTCGGCCGTTCGCAGGCCCGCCGCAACGGCCGTTATCTGCGCAATGTGATCGGGTTGCGCGCCGGCGAATTCGCCTTTCTCGCCAGCCCGCTCGGCCGGGCCCGCGAAACGATGCGGATCATCCGCGACGAGATCGGCCTCGACCCAGAGGGCTTTCAGACCGACCCACGGCTGGTGGAGCTGAATTTCGGCAGCTGGGGCGGCTCGACCATGGATGAGATCGCCGGCTTCGACGCCGACGGAATCAAGCGCCGCAAAGCCGACAAATGGGGATTTGTGGCACCGGGTGATGGCGGCGAATCCTACGCGATGCTGGCCGAGCGGGCCCGTCCGGTGTTCGAGGCGCTTGATCGGCCGACCATTCTGGTTGCCCATGGCGGCATCACCCGCAGCTTTTTGGCGCTTTATGCGGGTGTCGACGGTCAGGAGGCGGTCCGGGCCGAGATCGCCCATGACCGGCTGCTGCATGTCGCCGATGGGGACACCCACTGGGTCTAGCGCGCCGTGCGTCCGGTCGGACGCATAACAAGCGCGCACCGTGATCGCGTCTCCAGCATCGGCCCGAAAATCGGACTCGATTTTCGGCAAGGCACGATACGTCGATTCCAAGGGTGAGAGCGACCTTTTGCGTGCGCACTGTCGCAACAGGGCCAAGGCGCTTGATTTCCGCCTGCCACCGTCGGACCTTCTGAAACCATGAGCATGATTCGATCCACCTGCGTCTATTGCGGCTCCTCGCCCGGTCGCAGCCCGTCCTATATCGCCGCGGCCCGCAGCCTCGGCGCCCAGCTCGGCCAGGCGGGGATCAATCTCGTCTATGGCGGCGGCACCCGGGGTATCATGGGCGCCGTCTCCGACGCCGTCCTGGCGGCCGGCGGCAAAGTCACCGGCATCATCCCGCAGTTCCTGATCGACATGGAAGCCACCGAGCGGGAGCTGCAGCGGCTCGACGAACTCATCGTCACCGCGGATATGCACGAGCGCAAGCACTTGATGTTTGAGCGCTCCGACGCCTTCATCGCACTGCCCGGCGGCATCGGCACGTTGGAAGAACTGGTCGAGATCATGACCTGGAGCCAGCTCGGCCGCCACCAAAAGCCGGTGGTGATCGCCAATATCGACGGCTTTTGGGATCCCCTCGCCCGGCTGTTCGAGCATATGGCCGAAGAAGGCTTCCTCCATTCGGCCGAGCGGCTGAAGCCGCTGGTGATCGACAGCGTCGACGACATCGTCCCGGCACTGCTCCGGCATGGCGCAACCAATGCCGACGGCCGCGATGAAATCATCGAGCGGCTGTAAGCCGCGGTCGACGCACAACGCCACGCCGAGCGCATTTCGTGACGCTCGATGATGGCAGCGCTCTCGACCAAACGATTGGACATCTTCGGAGACTGGCGGATGCCGCAGTGATCTGATTGCCTGACGCTGGGTTCGTCGCGATAGAGCGCCCTGCATCCTATCGAACGCCATAGTGCAAACCGTCAAATGCACCCTAGAGCGTCGGGCGATTAATCAGCGACATAGCCTGCGGCCTTGAGATAATTCCAGCATTCGTCTGGCTGGAACAGCGCGCAAATGTCGCCGAGCGCTCGCCATAGGTCGCCCGAAGTTCTTGCCTTTGCCTTTCGCAGAAGGGTTTTGAGCTTGGAGAAAGCCATTTCGATCGGGTTCAGGTCCGGCGAGTATTTCGGTAGCAAGAGGCGCCAGGCGCCGCGCTCGGCGAGAGCCTCGGCAGCCCGAGGGCTTTTGTGGACATTCAGATTGTCCATGATCACGACGTCGCCTGGCGACAGGCAGGGCGCCAATTGGGTGCGCACGTAGAGATCGAACGCCTCGCCGTCCATCGCCCCGTTGATGACCGACGGCGCAATCAGGTCATGACAGCGCAGCCCCGCGATGAAAGTCTGCGTTTGCCACCTGCCGAAGGGGGCGTCGGCCCGCAGTCTTTCGCCCTGAAGGCTGCGGCCGCGCAGCGGCGTCATGTTGGTCTTCACGCTGGTTTCGTCGATGAACACCAGCCGCCCCGGCTGCCGGCGCATGAAGGGCTGGCGGCGATCACGCCATTCACGCCGGGCCGCTTTCACATCGCAGCGTCCTTGCTCCGATGCCAGCAGCGTTTTTTTTATAGGTGAACCCCGCCCGGCAAAGCAGCTTGGACAGGTTCGACGGATCGACCGTCACCCCATGCTGCGCTTCGAGCCAGGCGGCAAGGTCCGGCATGGTGATATCCGGCTTGGTCTTCACCTTGTCGATGATGGCGTCTTGATAGGGGCCGAGCTTGCCCGATCCCGCCGGGCGGCCTTGCTTGGCCGGCGCCACCGATCCCGTTGCCGCATAACGGGCCTGAACTCGAACCGCCGTCGACGGCGCCACTTCAAACCGCGCCGCCATCGCCCGACGCGAACTGCCTGCCTCAATGCCCCGAACGATCCGAAGCCGCAAATCTGATGAAACCGCTTTTCCCATGGCGCACCTCCACCACCACAGAATCAGACTTCAGCAAAAAACGGAATCTCGATTCAGCGTTCCCGCCCGACGCTCTAAATCGGTCTTCACCGACCGGTTTTTCATCCAAAATTGATCTATTTTGAAGTTGCGCTCAGTGACTTTTCAAGTTGCGCGCTAAATTTGCCGCGGGCAAGAAAAACCCCGACTTCCTCGCGGAGGCCGGGGTTTGAGATGGCTTGCCATCGCAAGCATCAGTGGTTGCGGGGAGAGGATTTGAACCTCTGACCTTCAGGTTATGAGCCTGACGAGCTACCGGGCTGCTCCACCCCGCGTCAGCGACGGTCGCCCTCATCGGCGCCGTTGATGGGCGCTATGTATGCGACAGTTGGATGAATGAAAAGGGGGGGCGTCGGGAAATGCCGAAAAAACGTTCGGCACAAACGGTCAAATCCTTGGAATCATATGGAAAATTATCTTTTGCACGGCTTTGGGGGCGGCTGCGGCGATCGGTCGGCGATCGAATCGCGGCGAAAGCCTGCCGACCGGCGGTGATCCGGTCGAGACCCAGGCTGCAATCATACTGAACCGTATTGGAATGCCAACGCGGTTCGGAGATCCCGCCAAAGGGCTCCTCTTGTCCCGCTGCGCGGTACAGCCTCTTACCGGCTCGAGCCGATTGCCATGCTCGATTCTCCCGCCAGACGCTGGCCGTTGCCCGCCGCAAGGGCCATCAATCACGAAAGCGACTCCACTTGGGCGCCATGGCGCATGACGGGGCGAATGCGGTCGGCCAACCCGTCGGCGCCAGCCTTGGCCTCGGACGCCTGGACCGCGACGGCGCGCGCGATCGCCGCTCATCCAACCATGACCGCCGAGGGCGACCGGTTAACGGTGATGATTGGCGTCGATCACCGAACGATGCCCTTTTTCAAGATCAAATTGGCGTAAAGCCGCGATTCGCCGGTGGCGACCACCGCAAAGGCGGTCTTGGCGCGGTCGTAAAAGGCGAAGCGCTCAATTTCCTCCACCTCGACGGCGCCGCCATGGCCCTGCGTCAACGCCGCATCAAATGCGTCGCGGATCGCCGGCCGCCCGTCGGGAGATGCCATCGCGATCGCCGGCTTGGGGACGAACTCGTCGAGCGGCATCACCGAGACGATCGCCTGCACAACCCGGTCAGCATCCAGCCCCGGCATCCGGACGAGGCGCGTCGCGATCGCCGTCGACGGGAAATTGCGGTCGCTGATGACAATCTCGTCGCCATGGCCCATGTCACGCAGGATCGCCAACAGATCGCCGGTGAGGATTGGATCGATATTCTTCAGCATGATGGCCTCCCTCTCTCAATTTTGCGCATTGCGCCGTCTCTGAACATCGCGCCAATCTTGGGGCCGATGCTGCAATTCAGCATCTCGCCGCCGCGCCGTCGAGACTTCACCAACGCGTTTCCGACAGTGCCATGCCGAACCATTTTGACATTCTTCCTCAACCGATCGGCGGTGATCGCACCGATGACGACGTAGGTGACGGCCAGAAGCCGAGTGGAGAAGGCGATCGCCGCGCCGGCAAGCGGCATGTTGGATTCGAACACCGAGGGCGGAATGACGCCGACGGAGAACCGCCGCACCCGCAGACAGGAGACCCGCGGCGGGTCAGCGTGCGCCCTTGTCCTCACTCACAGGCCCAGCAAGCTTCGTCTCGTCGGTCCCATGATCTCCTCCATCATGACCGTGACAGCATGCCGCCAGGCCCTCCCCCGGTTTTTGTCGCAAGGTCAGGCTGAGCGACGCAGGATCTCGAGATATTCCGCGCGGCTCGCCTTCCGCGGATTGGTCGCGTGGCAATGATCCTTGAGGGCGCCGTCGGCGACCGTTTCCATCATCGCTTCGGTGACCCCCATGGCCGCCAGCCCGGACGGCATGCCGATCCGGCTGTTGAGGGCCGCAACGACCTCGTCCGGCTCGCCGCCCATACGCGTGCGCAGCACATCCCACTTGGCGCCGATGCTCTCGCGGTTGAAGCGCAGCACTTCCGGCATCAACACGGCGTTCAGCGTGCCGTGATGCAAGTTCAGCTCACGGATGGCCCCAAGCGGATGGGTCAGCGCGTGCACCGCGCCGAGCCCCTTTTGGAAGGCGATTGCGCCTTCGAGCGCGCAGATCATCATATCGCGCCGCGCGGCGACGTTTGAGCCATCGGCCGTGGCCCGTTCGATCGCGGCAAGGCCGCAATCCAACCCGTGCAGCGCAATCGCCTCGGCCGGCGGATTGAAAGCCGGCGCCATATAGGTTTCGAGACAGTGCGACAGCGCATCCATGCCGGTTGCCGCCGTCAGGCCAGCCGGCAGACCGTAGGTCAGCTCCGGATCGCAGAGCGCAATCGTCGGCAAGTTGTGCGGCGACAAAAGACCAAGCTTGCGGCCGTCGGCGGTGATGATCACCGAGGCCCGGCCGACCTCCGATCCGGTGCCGGATGTGGTCGGCACGGCGATCAGCGGGCAGATCCGACCGTGAATCTTGGCGACGCCACCATTCACCGCCGCATATTGCCCAAGCGGCGCCTCGTGACCGGTGAGGATCCTCACCGCCTTGGCGAGATCAAGCGACGATCCGCCGCCAAGGCCGACAATGCCGTCGCAGCCGCGCTCGCCATAAAGCGCAAAGGCCTCCATCACTGCGGCTTCGGTCGGATTGGCCGGCGTACCGTCGAACATCACCGCATCGGCGATCGGCGCCGTCACCGTTTCCACCAGCCCGGTCGCGACCAGACCGCGATCGGTGCAGATCAGCGGCCGTTTGACGCCGATGTCAGCCAGAAGATCAGCGAGACGCGCCGCCTGACCTTCGCCGAATTCGATACGAGTGAGATAGGAAATCAGTGCCACGAGATAGCCTCCGCGATGCCGCAGCCGAGCGCGCGGTCGACTGTTTGGGACCGTCAACAATGCACCGGAGTCGCCCGCTTGGCCGGCCAGAAATATATTAGCCAGCATGTCGGCGATATATCGCCGTGTCAATTGCAGAATCTTCTTCGTTGCAAAGATCTATAATATCAGCCAAAATTGGTCCTGGGAGAGAACGCGGCGTGCAACCAAAGCGACAGCAAAAGTCCAATCAGATATATCACATGCTGCGCCGCTCCATCATTCTTCTGGAGATGCAGCCCGGCTCGCTGCTGATCGAAAAAGACCTCGCTGCGCAGTGGGGCGTGTCACGCACACCGGTGCGTGAGGCGATCCAAAAGCTCGCCGATGAAGGGTTGGTAACAGTCTTTCCGCACTCTGCGACAATCGTCAGCAAGATCTCCTACCGCATGGCCGAGGAAGGCTTCATCATCCGCCGTGCCCTCGAAGTGGAGAGCGTGCGGCGCGCGGCCGAGCGGGCAACGCCGGAGATCCATGCCCGACTGGCGACCATTGTCACCAAGATGCGCGCGATCGTCTCCGAACAGCGGCTCGGTGAATATATCGAGGTCGACAACGCGCTGCATTGCGCCATCGCCGAGGCGAGCGGCGTCGGCCGGCTGTGGCGATTCGTGATGATGGCCAAGGTCGATCTCGACCGAATGCGCCAGCTCTCGGCCCCCGTGCCCGGCCATCTCGACCGCGTCACCGACCAACACGCCCAGATCGTCGATGCCATTTGCCATGGCCGGCCCGACCTCGCGGAGCTGACCATGCGCGTGCATCTGGAATCCTCTTTCGAGGTGATGTCGCGACTGATCGCCGAAGACAGAGATATTTTCGAACCGGACGGGCCGCGCCCCGTCCAGAAAGAACCTGCGGAATGAATAGACCCGAACCTCTGGTCGCGGCGGCCATCCGGCTGCACCCCGATGACAACGTCGTCGTCGCCCGGCGGCGCATCGAACCTGAGACCGACGGCGCCATCGAAGGCATCGCGCCGAAAACGGCGATCATGCGCGGCCACAAGATGGCGGTGCGCGCGATCGCGGCCGGCACGCCGGCGCTGAAATACGGCCAGATCATCGGCTTTGCGACCCGCGACATCGCACCTGGTGAGCATGTTCACACCGAGAACCTCGCCGTCGGCGAGTTCGAACGCGACTACGCCATCGGCGCCGACGCCGCGCCGGTCGATATCCTGCCGCCGGAGGAACAGCGCCATTTCAAGGGCTATCTGCGCCCGGACCGCCGCGTCGGGACCCGCAACTACATCGTCGTGATCTCGTCGGTGAACTGCTCGGCCACCGTGTCGCGCGCCATTGCCGGCCACTTTTCGGCCCGCGGCGCGATGGACGCTTATCCGGGCGTCGACGGGGTGATCGGTCTCGTCCATGGCGGCGGCTGTGCGTTCAACACCAAGGCCGAGGGCTACGCTTACCTCACCCGCACCATTGCCGGCTACGCCAACCATCCGAATGTCGGCGGCGTGCTGATGGTCGGGCTCGGCTGCGAGACCAATCAGATCCCGGCGCTGATGGCGCGCGAGGGCCTTGCCGAATCCGACCGCCTGCACACGATGACGATCCAGGCGCTCGGCGGCACCCGCAAGACGATCGAGGCCGGTATCGCCCATGTCGAGGCGATGATGCCGCTGGTCGGGGCTGCCCGGCGCAGCGACGTTCCGGCCTCAGGCCTGACTCTAGCCTTGGAATGCGGCGGATCGGACGGCTATTCCGGCATCTCGGCCAATCCGGGCCTTGGCTATGCCGCCGACCTTTTGGTGCGCAACGGCGGTACGGTGATTCTCAGCGAGACGCCCGAAATCTACGGCGCCGAACATCTCCTCACCCGTCGTGCGGAGCGGCCGGAGGTGGCCGAGAAGCTGCTGGAGCGGATCGAGTGGTGGCGACGCTACACCGCCCGCAACGACGCGGAGATGGACAACAACCCGTCCTTCGGCAACAAGGCCGGCGGTCTGACGACGATCCTCGAGAAGTCCCTCGGCGCCGTCGCCAAATGCGGCACCACACCGCTGCGCGCCGTCTACGAATATGCCGAGACCGTCCGCGACCATGGCTTCGTTTTCATGGACACGCCCGGCTACGATCCGGTCGCGGTGACCGGACAGGTCGCAGGCGGCGCCAATCTCGTCTGCTTCACCACCGGCCGCGGCTCGGTCTCCGGCTTCAAGCCCGCCCCCTCGCTGAAACTTGCCACCAATTCCGAGATGTACCGGCACATGAGCGAGGACATGGATGTCGACTGCGGCACCGTGATCACCGGCGAGGAGACCATCGAGGAACTCGGTACCCGAATTTTCGAGAAGATGCTGGCAGCGGCATCAGGCGCGGCAACCGCCAGCGAGATGCTGGGATACGGAGATAACGAGTTCGTTCCCTGGCAGCTCGGCGCGCTGATGTGATCACCGGCCGGGTAGCCGCCCCCGCGGCTCGCGTGCTGCCACCTATGCCGGCTGCGGCCTGAAGACCTCGAAGGTTTTCGGGCGGCGGTCGTTCCCACGGGGGAAATTATCGTGCAGAAGAGGGACGATCACGGGACTGGCCCGTGCCTGTGCGGCTGATGACGAAATGGCCTGAAAATTGCTTTTGTCAGGACAGATCGACTAAAGCATCGGGCCGAAAATCGATTCCGATTTTCGGTAAGCGCGATGCGTCAATCCAGAGAGTGAGAGCGTCCTGTCTGCGTCCGATAGGACGCAGGGCGCTCTCATTGGCAGAAGAAAACCCAAAGGACAGCACGATGCCGACAGCTTCACCAAGCGGCGCCAAACTCCTGACAGTCGAAAATCTGACCGTCGCCCTGCCCGCCGCGATGGACCGCGATTTTGCCGTCGAGGCGATCAGCTTCGAACTCGCCGCGGCCGAAACTTTGTGCATCGTCGGCGAATCCGGTTCCGGCAAGTCCGTCACCGCCAATGCCATCATGGGACTGCTGCCGGACTCGCTGACCATCCAGAGCGGCCGCATTCGGCTGGACGGAGAAGACCTCCTCGATGCCTCTCCGGCTCGGCTGCGGGACTTGCGCGGACGGCTCGTCTCCATCGTCTTTCAGGATCCGCTTTCCGCGCTGAACCCGCTGATGACCATCGGCGACCAGATCGCCGAGGTGATCGATGCCCATCGCCGCCACGGCAAAATTGATAAGCAGGCGCGCGTCGTTGAACTCCTCACCGAGGTGGGGCTGCCCAATCCGGAGCTCATCCAGAAACAATATCCATTCCGCCTGTCCGGCGGCCAGCGCCAGCGGGTGATGATCGCGATGGCGTTGGCGCTCGAACCCTCGGTGCTGATCGCCGACGAGCCGACGACGGCTCTTGACGTGACGACCCAAGCCCAGATTCTCGAACTGATTCGGATGATCCAGCAGCGAAAGGGCATGGGCGTCATGTTCATCACCCATGATTTCGGTGTCGTCGCCGAAATCGCCGATCGGGTGATCGTCATGGAAAAGGGCCACCTGGTGGAGCAAGGCAAGGCACGCGACGTGCTGCAGACGCCGCGGCACCCCTACACCCAGGGTCTGATTGCGGCAGTTCCGCGGATGAGCGAAGCCGCAGTTCATGGCGCCAGCCAAACGCCCGTGGTGCTCTCGGCAAGCGGGCTGAAGAAGACCTTCCGCGTTGCCGGCGGATTTATGAAGCCGTCCCGCACGGTCACGGCCGTCGACGACGTCGCGATTGAAGTGCGCAAAGGCCAGACCGTCGGCATCGTCGGCGAGTCGGGCTCTGGCAAGTCAACCCTTGGCCGGGTTTTGATGAAGATCCTCGATCCCGAGGCCGGGACCATCCATTTCAACGGCCAGGATGTGGCGAAGATGCCGGAGGCCGAGTTTCGCCGCCACCGCCCGTTAATCCAGATGATTTTCCAGGATCCGTTCGCTTCGCTCAACCCGCGGCAGACCGTTGGCCGAATTCTGACTTGCGGGCCGATGGAGCACGGGCTGGGGCGCGCCGAGGCGAAAAAGCGGGCCGAGCGGCTGCTGGCGCGGGTGGGATTATCGCCCTCGGCCTTCGAGCGCTATCCCCATGAATTTTCCGGCGGCCAGCGCCAGCGGGTGGGCATCGCCCGGGCGCTGATGTTCGACCCGGAGCTGATCATCGCCGACGAAGCCGTTTCCGCCCTCGACGTTTCGGTGCAGGCGCAGATCCTCGATCTTCTCGCCGAGATCAAGGACGAGATGAAGCTTGCAATGATTTTCATCACCCATGATTTGCGGATTGCCAGCCGCATTTGCGACTCGGTGCTGGTGATGCAGCGGGGAAAGACGGTGGAAGCCGGTCCGCCGAGCGAAGTCTTCCAGACGCCGAAACACGATTACACCCGCCAGCTCGTCGCAGCCATCCCCGGCGGACGCTGGGACCGGGCAGCGTAAAGCCGGCCGGCGGCCGAAGCGTCGATTGAAAGAGTGAGAGCGTCCTGTCCGCGTCCGATCAGACGCAGGGCGCTCCTAACCGCCGGGCGCCGTCTTATGGCGTCCTCATTCAGCGCAATTTTCAGGCACTCATACTCGACGATAAAAATCTCATCCAAAACTAGTTGACATCGTCCATTACATTTATGACACTTTGCCGTACTTGAACCGTCATGCGTGGACGTCGCCAGACGGCCAATTCGCACCGTCCATGCTGGAGCCGGCCATGGCAGCCGAAAGCCACGCCAAACAGTCTACCGTAACACGCGTCGATGACGTCGATCTCGATGTCCTCGAAGATACGCTGAGTTTCTTCATCCGAAGCCTCAATCTCGCCGTGAGCCGGGATCTCGACGCCCGGCTCGACGGGCTCGACGTCGCGCGCGGGACCGGCAAGGTGACGGCTCTCTTTTTGATCGGCCGCCATCCCGGCATCCGGCCGTCGGTGATCGCCGCAGCCGCGATGATGGACCGCTCAGCCATCGGCCGGGTGCTCGACGGCATGGAGCGCCATGGGCTGGTCCGACGCGAGCCGGACTCCGAGGACGGGCGCGTGCAGGCGCTGTTCTTGACCGAAGCGGGCGAGACACTCGCGGCCGAGGTGCGTGCGATCGTGCGCGAGTCCCGCGCTTTCTTCCACGACATGTCCGATAGCGAATACGCCCAGGTCGTCGACCTGTTGCGCAACATCTACTGGCGCATCGTCAAGAGTCACAGTGGACGGGGATGACATGATGACGGGCCAACCGACCGCTCTGATTTCCGGCGCCAATCGCGGCATCGGCGCCGCCGTCGCGCGGCGGCTGGCGCAAGATGGCTGGGCCCTTTCGTTGGGGATGCGCGATCCGGTCCTGCCGGACTTCGCTGATCCCGACCGAACGCACCTGTTTGCCTACGACGCCACGGCGAAGAGCGAGGCGGCCTGGGTTGCCGAAACGATGGCGCGCTTCGGCCGGATCGACGCGATCGTCGCCAATGCCGGGATCATGATCCCAAAATCGGTGATCGAGGCTGAGGACGACGAGCTCGACACGATGCTCGCGGTCAATGTCAAAGCACCGCGCCGGCTGGTGAAGGCTGCGTTCGAACCTTTGGCCGAAAGCGGACGTGGCCGGGTAATCATCCTTGCTTCGCTCTCCGGCAAACGGGTGAAATCCGAAAAATCCGGCCTTTATGCCATGACCAAATTTGCCGCCGTGGCGCTCGCTCATGGCATCCGTCAGGCCGGCTATCATCGCGGCATCCGCGCCACCGCCGTTTGTCCGAGTTTCGTCGCCACCGATATGGCGCGCGCGCTGACCGATCGTGACGAGGCGAGCCTGACCGATCCATCCGAACTCGCCGATGTCATCGCTATGCTGATCGGCCTTTCGAACACGGCGAGTGTCGCCGAATTTGCTGTGAACTGTCAGCTCGAGGAGCAGTACTGACTATGCCCGGCCCCTTCGTCACTCCCGTCCATGGCGATCTCGACCTGCCGCAGGCGGTCGACGTCGTCGTCATCGGCGGCGGGATTATCGGCGTCTCAACAGCGCTGGAATTGGCCGAGCGTGGCGTCAGTGTCGCCTTATGCGAAAAAGGCGGCATCGCGCAGGAGCAGTCCAGCCGCAACTGGGGTTGGGTCCGGATCTCCCGCCGCGACCCGCGCGAAGTGCCGCTGATGGCCGAGTCGCTGCGGATCTGGGAGGATCTCGACCGGCGCGTCGGCCGCCCCACCGGGTACACCCGCGCCGGCATCGTCTTTTGCTGCGAGAACGACACGGACGTTCAGAACTACAGCAACTGGACGCGCCATCTCGAACCCTGGCAGATCGAAGCACGCATGCTCGATTCGACGGAATTCGCGGCGATGTTCCCGGAGGCGCAATTGCCGGTCAAGGGCGCACTCTACACGCCCGCGGATGGCCGTGCCGAACCGCAGCTCGCCGCGCCCGCGATCGCCGAGGCCGCCCGCGACAAGGGCGCGACGATCCTGACCGAATGCGCGGTGCGCGGCATCGAGACGGCGGGCGGCCGAATTTCCGGCGTTGTCACCGAACGCGGCCGGATCGCTTGTTCGTCTGTGGTGCTCGCAGGCGGAGCCTGGTCGAACCTCTTCTGCGGCCTTTACGGCCTCGACCTGCCCCAACTCACGGTGCTCGCCTCGGTGCTGCGGACCAAGCCTCTCGAAGGCGGGCCGGACCAGGCGATCTGGGCAAAGGACTTTGCCTGTCGCAAGCGGCGGGACGGCGGCTATAGCATCGCCTCAGGCCACGAAAATATCGTCGACATCGTGCCGAATTCGTTCCGCTACGCGCGCCAATTCCTGCCGGCCCTGCTGGAAGAATGGAACTCACTCAATTTTCGCCTCTCCTGGCGGTTCTTTGACGAGGCCCGCCAACCACGCACATGGGCGCTTGATGAGGCTAGCCCCTTCGAATATTGTCGCGTGCTCGATCCTGAACCATCTAAGCGTATGACACAAAAGGCGCTCACCGAGCTCAGCCGCGCTTTTCCTGCCTTCGCCAAGGCCGAAGTTGCCCAGCATTGGGGCGGCCGCATGGACGTCACCCCCGACGCTATCCCGGTCATTTCGGCGATCGACGCTATTCCCGGATTCCACGTCGCCACCGGCTTTTCCGGCCACGGCTTCGGCATCGGCCCTGGTGCGGGCCGCCTGATGGCCGACATCGTGATGGACCGTACGCCGGTCGTCGACCCGCATGAGTTCCGCTTCTCCCGCTTCACGGACGGTTCCAAGATCCGCCCGATGACCGGCTTTTAGCATTGCAGGCAGGCCCCCATTGACCAAAAGGATTCAGGATATGGCAGACGATCAAACTCCCTCGTGGTTTCGCCCGTCGCGGCGCCAGGTGCTTTCGCTGATCGGCGCGTCAAGCGCCGGGCTCGTCGTCCCCGGCCTGTTCGGCAGAGGCGAAGCATGGGCCGCCAAGCCCGCAAAGCCGACCGGGCAGGTGATCGTCGGCTTCTCGCAGGAGCCCACCGTCTTCAATCCCCACCTGCTGCATATCGAGGTCGACGAAGGCATTCACTTCTCCGTCTTCGACCCGCTGTTTTTCATCGACGAGAAGGGTGAATTCCAGCCGGGGCTGGCCACAGAAGTCCCGACGATCGACAATGGCGGCATCTCGGAAGATGGCCTGCACTGGAAGATCAAGCTGCGCGACGGGGTCAAATGGCACGACGGCAAGCCGTTCACCGCCGAAGACGTCAAATTCACCCTCGAACTTCTGGTCGATCCGAATTTCAAAAGTTGGCGCCGCGACGGCCATAACCTGGTCGAGAACCTGACAGTCGTCTCGCCGACCGAGCTGACCTTCGATCTGAAGACGCCTTACGCTCCCTATTCGTCGATCCTGGCCGCGACCTTCATCGTCCCGAAGCACAGCTTCGAGGGCGTTGATCCCAACAACGCACCGTTCAACAACGCACCGATCGGCACCGGCCCGTTCAAATGGGTCGAGCGGATGGCCGGCGATCACATCACGCTGGCCGCCAACGACGGCTATTTCGGCGACGGCCCGTATCTCGAACGGCTGATCTACAAATACATCCCGGATCTGACCGTCCTCTACACCCAGTTCAAGACCGGCGACATCGACGTCGTCGGCGTGCAGTGGATCAGCCCCGACAAGTATCAGGAAGCCAAGGATCTGCCGGGCAAGGTTGTCACGGTGGTGCCGATGGGCACCGTCGAGTCCTTCACCTTCAACATGGCGCGGCCGCAGTTTCAGGATCAGAAGGTGCGCGAGGCGCTCTATTACGCCCTCGACAAGAAGACCATCATCGACGCGCTTTATTACGGCCTGCCGACACCAACCGAAACCTACATGCCGCAGCAGTCGGCCTATTACAACGCCGATCTGCCAAAGCATGAATACGACCCGGAGAAAGCCAAGAGCCTGCTCGACGAGGCCGGCTGGAAGCCCGGCAGCGATGGTATTCGCGAAAAGGACGGAGTGCGGCTCGCCTTCACCAACTCGACCACCGCTGGCAACCATATTCGCGAACAGGCCCAGCAGTTCATCCAGCAGTCCTTCAAGGATATCGGCGTCGACATGCAGATTTCCAATCTGCCGCCGGCGGTGATGTGGGGCGACTACTGGATGCAGTCGAAATTCGACTCTGTCGTCGTCGGCATCGACTTCTTGACCGGAGCCGACCCGGACGTTTCGACCTATCTCTCCCCGACCGCGATCCCCGCAAAAGGTGGCGGCGGCCAGAACACCTGGGAATATGAGAGCGCGGAAGTCGGCAAGCTGTTGAAAGAAGGCGGGACGAGCTTCGACACCAAGGTCCGAAAGGCGGCCTATCTGAAGCTGCAGGAGGTGGTGCGCCATGATCTGCCGTTCCTGCCGATCTTCCAATACGCCGCGGTGCGCGGCCACAAGAACGGCATCGAGGACGTGATCCCCAACATCAATGTCCGTATCGACACCTGGAATGTCGGCGGCTGGTACTGGGACCAATAAGCACTAGACCCTGGCCGGCTCTTGCGGGCCGGCCAGGGGTCTTTCTCAATCAACGTCACATGAAATCCCGCGGCCGGCATATTGGCGCGGGGCGGTGCGCAAAGCGAAAGCGAGAGCGGCGATGGTGCGCTTTCTCCTCGGACGGTTGTGGCAAAGCCTCGTCCTCCTGGTCATCGTCTCGGTGATCGGGTTCTTCGTCCTCAACCTCGCGCCGGGCGGTCCGCTGTCGCAATTTGCGCTCACGCCGGGCATGTCGGACGCGCAGCTCGCCCGCATCGCTCATCAGATGGGCCTCGATCGCCCGCTACCGGTGCAATATTGGGAATGGTTCACGCGGCTGCTTCAGGGCGATTGGGGCCGGTCCTATCGCGACAATCAGCCGGTTCTCACGGTGATCTGGAGCCATCTCCTCGCGACGCTGCTGTTGATGGGCACCTCGACCGTGATCTCCGTCCTGATCGGCACCTGGGTCGGCGTGCTCGGCGCCCTCAGACGCTATTCGGTCTTCGACTACGCCGCCACGGTAGGCGCCATGGTGGCGCTGTCGATCCCGACCTTCTGGTTCGGCCTGATCGCGATCTATCTGTTTTCGCTGCGGCTTGGCTGGTTGCCGGCCGGGAACATGTACACCATCGGCGACGGCTCGTTGCTCGATTACGCCGTCCATTTAATCATGCCGAGCGTCGTCCTGGCGCTGGTCAATGTCGCGGTCTGGAGTCGCTACATGCGCACCGCCGTACTCGACGTCATGACGCAGGATTTCATTCGCACCGCCAAGGCGAAGGGCCTCACCCGCACCGCGGTGCTGACCCGACACATTCTCCGCAACGCCCTCGTTCCGATGGTCACTCTTCTCGGCTTGCAGCTGCCGACGATCCTCGGCGGCGCGCTGGTGACCGAGACCGTCTTCACCTGGCCCGGCATGGGCCGGCTGTTTCTCGATAGCCTCGGTTACAGCGACTATCCGGTGGTGATGGGGCTGCTGATGCTGTCGGCCATCCTGGTGCTGATCGGCAATCTCCTCGCCGACATCGTGGTCGCCGTCATCGATCCGCGGATCCGGCTGGGCTGAAGGGATAACCGATGACCGAGATGACATTTCAGACCGACCCCGCCCCCACAGAGCGCTGGTGGCAGCGCCGCGTCGTCAAGCGCTTCCTGCGCCATCGCCTCGCCTTATTGGGCCTTGCGATCATCGTTGTGATGGTGCTTGCCTGTCTCGTCGGCCCGCACCTTCTGCCCTTCGACGATCTTTATATCGACTTGCGCGCGCGCTTCTCGCCGCCATTCACCGGCGCCCACCTTCTCGGGACTGATCCGCTCGGCCGCGACGTCGCCGCCCGCCTTTTCATGGCCGGTCGGATCTCGCTCCTCGTCGGGTTCGCCGCGATGCTGATCTCCACCGTCTTCGGCAGCCTGATTGGCGTCGTCGCCGGCTATTACGGCGGCAAGGTCGGCGCCGTCCTGATGCGCTTCGTCGATGCCGTCCTGTCCTTCCCGCAGATCTTTCTCCTGTTGGCGCTCGCCGCTTTCATCAAGCCGAGCCCGATCATGATCACGGTGATCATCGCCGCGACGAGCTGGATGGAAATTGCCCGCATCGTCGAAGCCGAGATCAAGTCGCTGCGCGAGCGCGATTTCATTCTGGCCGCCCGCACGCTCGGTCTGCCCAACGCCCAGATCATGTTCCGCGAGCTCCTGCCGAACGCCATCGGCCCGATCATCGTCGCGGCGACACTGACGGTCGCCCGCGCGATCCTGCTCGAAGCCTATGTCAGCTTCCTCGGCTACGGTATCCAGCCGCCGCTGCCGAGCTGGGGCAACATGCTGAACGGCGCCCAGCAATATCTCGACTCCGCCCCTTGGCTCGCCATCGTCCCCGGCGTCGCGATCACTTTGGCGGTCACCGGCTTCAACTTCGTCGGCGACGGCCTGCGTGACGCCCTCGACGCCCGCAGCGACCTGACCTGAGACGAGCAGCGCAAGGGTCACGCGCCGCGCGTCCTTCAGGTCGCACAAACAAACGGCGCTCTCAATCACGGCAGAAAGCCCGATGCGCTGAAGCTCACACCGCCAACTTGCTTCGCGCGTGGCGGCGAGCAATGATATCGGCGAGGTGGCGGCTATCCTCGTCGATGGCGAGGAAGCGGCCGGAGCCCCAGGTATTGAGCCAGCCAAGGCCGATGAAATAGCAGCCCGGCTTGGCGGTGACGCCGCGATCGAAGACCGGTTTGCCGCGCTCGTCGAAGACGTCGATGTCGATCCAGGAATAATCCGGCCGAAAGCCGATCGCCCAGATGACGGCGGTGATGCCGAGGGTGTGGGCGTCGATCGCGGTCACGTCCCGGTCCGGATGCCAGACCGGTTCATAAGGCGGCTCGAGCGGCGCATCGATCCCCTCGCGGGCGATATAGGCGTCGATCTGATCGCGGATGCCGCAATAGCTGCGGTCGGCATCGTCGAGATTGGCGGCGAGATCGGGCAAGAAGGAAATGCGCTCCGCCGCCATGTCGGCGAGCGAGCCATAGAGCGAAACACCGTCATCGCGGGCAAAGCGGCGCAGGTCGATCTCCCTGCCGCCATCGCGTCCGGAGAGATAGTGGTTGGTCTGGCTCAGCGCTTTGGCCGGATCAGGATGCTCGGCGATGGTGACAGCGTAATAGCCCATGTCGTAGAGCCAGTCGGTGGCGTCGCGGCCGCGATATTTCCGCGGGCTGCGCGGTGCCGGCCCGACAGCCATGTGCACCTTGCGGCCAGCGCGGACGAGGTCGTCCATAATTTGGACACCGGATTGACCGGTGCCGACGACGAGGCAGGCCCCGGCCGGCAATTGTGACGGACGACGATAGTCGCGCGAATGCAGCTGCATGATTGCTGGATCGAGATGCGCCGCGTAAGGTGGGACGATCGGCGTGTCGTAGCCGCCGCTCGCAATCACCACCTGATCGGCTGACCAGACGCCGAGGGTCGTCTCGATCCGGTATCGTTTCTCGTCCGGGCTGACCCGCCAAACCTGCACGCCCTCAAGCAGCGGCGGCGCGAAACTTTGCGCGAAGCGGTCGAGATAGTCGACGATCTCATCCCTCGGCATGAAGCCGTCGGGATCGTCCCCGTCATAGGGAAAATGCGGCAGCCGGCACTGCCAGTTCGGTGTGACCAGGCAAAAGCTGTCCCAGCGATCGACCCGCCAGGAATGGAAGCGCCGATACCGCTCGAAAACGACATGGTCGATGCCGCGGTCGACCAGATGACGGCTGACGGACAGTCCGGCCTGTCCGCCCCCGATGACGGCCACCGGGACATGCCTTGGCCGCTCGACTTGCCGGGGATCTGGCTCACTCGCCGCGCCCGCAGACCACGCCGGGCTGATCTCCGCAACCCGCTGACTCGCCCGATCGCATCCCGCCATGCCGCTCATCCTTCAATCGCGACGCAAACCACGCTGGCGCCGTCGCGAGCCTCAAATTCCCGCCCCCGCGCTTCGATGCGCGCGAGCTGTCCCATCGCCGCCGTGCATGCAAAGCCGTATTTCGCTGCAACCCGGTCGGAGGCTTCCGTCAGGCCGGCCCGGGCGCGCGCAAGAAATTCCGCCAAAGCATAGGTCTCGCCGACATCGAACTGGCGCTTGATCGCGGTCGAGGGCGAGTAGCATCGCTCCTCGGTGCCATCCGGCCAGCGCAAGGTGAAGTGGACTTCAGGCATCGACGAGATCCCGAACCGGTGACCGCAAATAGGGTTCGGTCCGCCAATCCCAGAAGGTCGCCGCCGAGGACGCGGTGCAAAAGGTCACGGCGTTGCCTTCGACCACACGGCCAATGACCTCCGCCTCAACCGCTTCAGCCGCAAAGACGGCGCGCGTCGCCTCGACCCGATCGGGCGCGACCGACAATAGAAAGCCGAAACTCGGAAAGGTTCGGAGCCACCGCTCCAGTGCCGTTCCAGCGGGCGGCCTGATCCGATCGACGTCGAGTTCGATCCCGACGGCCGCGGATTCGGCAAGCATCAGCGCCGTGCCGGCGATGCCGCCCTGGCTGATATCCTTGCCGGCCAGAACGAGACCCCCTTCGGCCAAACGCGGCAGGCAATCCAGCTGCGCGCGCAGACGTCGAGGATCCGCCTCGAGCGCGGCACAGAAATTGTCGAATTGCGGCCGGTAGTGCCCCCGCATGTCGATCGCGGCAAGAAGCACGTCACCCGGTTCCGCATCGAAACTGCTCAGAAGATGTCGTGCCTTGCCAAAGACGGTCACCGCAAGTCCGGCATCGGGGCTGGCAAGATTGCTATGCCCGCCAACGATCGGGACGCCGTAGGCTGCTGAAGCTGATCGCAGACCGTCGAGAATCGGCCGCGCGATATTTGCGGACGGCGCCCAGATCTGATCGACCAGCGCAACCGAACGGCCGCCCATCGCGGCAATGTCGGACAGATTGACCATGACGCCGCACCAACCGGCGAACCACGGGTCTTCAGCGACGAAGCGCGGCATGAACCCTTCGCCCGCAAGCAGATCATAACCGCCGTCGTCGCGCGGCAGAATGGCTGCATCATCGCCAGGTCGCCCAAGACTTTCTTCGCTCAGCCCAAGCCGCGCCGTCGCCTGCGCGATCGCTCGTTTGCCGCAGATCGACGGGTGCGCACGCAGAGCGTCGGCAAGCGTCTCGAGCCTCATGCGGATACGCTCCATTGCGGCCATGATGGCGCCAAGAGCGCCGGCACGCCTTCGCAGGCCTGCCGCGAACGGGAGCGGATCGCTGGCCGGCCTTGCGACGCGAGACTGAGCCAGCCGACCTGCGGATCGGCGACCGGCTCGTAGCAAGTGAGATCGGCCCGCATCAGGGCATGCGGCACGCCGTGAACGACGACCTCGTCCTCAATCGACCAGCCGAGCTTGGCGAACAGCGGCACGTTCTGCCGCTGCACATGGGCGAAAAACCGATCACAGCCGCGCCCCTTGGCGGTGGAGACGGCCAACCGGATCAACTGCCGGCCCAGCCGCCCGACGGCGCGGAACTCTTGATCGACGGCCAGGCGCGAGCCCCACCACAACCCCGGCTCGGCCTCGTGGATCCGCACCGTGCCGACCACCTCGTCGGCTTCATGGGCGTAGGTGGAAAGAGCGACCAGCGTCGTCGCAACCGCGTCGATCGCGTCACGGTCGTGGTCTTTGAAGATCTGCTGCTCTTCGACAAATACCCGGTGGCGCAAGGCGGCGGCTCCGCGCGCTTCATAGAGCGCCGTCGCCGCGCGAATGAAAAAGCCGGGGCAGTAAAAGACCGTGGGACCGAACGCCTTCATGGCCGTTTTCCGAGCGCTTCATAGGTCGAGAGCGCCGAGCAGGCGCCGCAGCGGCCGCAACCTGCCTTGATGTCTGACGATCGCATGCCGGCTGCGACGATCATCGCGCCAAGCGGCCGCAGGATCGCCGCCATGAAATCGGCGGTCGGCGCTGGATGGCTTTCGAGCGGCGTGCCGGAGATCGGCACGAAGGGAACAACAAACGGATAGACCCCGATGGCACAGAGCTGCTCGCCCGTCGCCAGGATGGCCTCTTTGCTATCGCCGAGACCGGCCAGAATATAGGTCGAGACCTGTCCCCGCCCAAAGACCGCCACCGCCGCCTCAAAGCTCGCCAGATATTTGTCGACGGGAACGCTCGCCTTGCCGGGCATGACCCGCGCGCGCACTTCTGGCGTCACCGCTTCGAGATGCATGCCGAGCGCGTCGATCCCGGCGGTCTTCATGCGGACGAACCAGGCATCGTCCTGCGGCGGCTCGCATTGCGCTTGGATCGGCAGATCGACCGCCGCCTTGACCGCGCGGGCGCTATCGGCCAGCACCGCGGCGCCGCGATCGGGCCCCTTCGGCGTGCCCGTCGTCATCACCATGTGTTCGACACCGTCGAGTTCGACGGCGGCCTTGGCGACCTCCGCCAGCTGTTCCGGCGTCTTGTGCGCGAGGGTTCGGCCGGCGGCGAGGGACTGTCCGATGGCGCAGAACTGGCAGGCCTTCTTCCGGCTTTCGTAGCGGATGCAGGTCTGCAGCACCGTCGTCGCCAGAACGTTGCGGGCGTGAAGAACAGCGATCTGGTTGTAAGGAATGCCGTCGGCGGTGGTCAGGTCGTAAAAACGCGGCCGGGGCGGGAACTTGACCGTCGCAACGGCCGCGCCGTCTCGGGTGACCCGCGCGCGGCCCGCAGCGTCCGGCGCTTCGACGACGTAGGGACTTTGGAACGCCGGTGCCGTGTGCACCGGAACCATCACGGTCGTCCGACCAAGGGTGACCGCCTTGTGATCGGACGGCCCCGCACCGCCGCGTCGGCTCTCATGGCCGACGCGCGGGTCGACGAGACGCATTCCGCGGGTCTGCAGATCGTTGATGAGATCAGACTCGAGCATCGGTCGCCTCCGCATCCTGCAAGTTGTCGATAGCGCGCCGCTGCTCTTGCGGCCCCATCTCCGTCAGTCCGACAATCTCGTGTACCGATCCGTGCACCGGGCGCGCCGGGCGAGCGTCGTGAACAAGGTGTAAAAGTTCCGGCCGCGCATAGTGCCCGACCGAATCCATCATCCGCTTGCGCTTGGTGATGAGCTTCATGTCGAGGTCGGCCACGACCATCCCCTCGCCATGGATGAGCGGCTTGGCCAGGTGCCGGCCCTCCGGCGAAACGATGCAGGTCATGCAGCCGTCGCGAAGGCCCCTCTGCAGCTTTGGATCGGGGTGGATCGCCTGGATCTGCTCGTCGCTCAGCCAGCCTGTCGCATTGACGACGAAGCATCCGGATTCCAAGGCGTGGTGGCGCAGCGTGACCTCGATCTGCTCGCCGAAAATCGGCCCGACCAGACTGCCGGGAAACTGCGCGGCGTGGATCTCCTCGTGCTGCGCCATGAGCGCGTAGCGGGCGAGCGGATTGTAGTGTTCCCAGCAGGCGAGCGCGCCGATCCGGCCGACGGCGGTCTCAACCACCGTCAAGCCCGAGCCATCCCCCTGCCCCCAGATCATCCGCTCATGATAGGTCGGGGTGATCTTGCGGCGCTTGAGGCGCAAGCTTCCGTCGGCATCGAAGATCAGCTGCGCATTATAGAGCGAGCCATGGTCGCGCTCGTTGACCCCGAGCACCACGACGACGCCGCGCCGGCGCGCTGCGTCAGCGACGGCCTCGGTTTCCGCCGAGGGTACCGTCACGGCTTCCTCGTAAAGCTTCAGATGCGGCGCGCCTTGCTGAACCGGCGGCAGCACGAAGGAAAAATATGGATAATAGGGGACGAAGGTCTCGGGAAAAACGATGAGTTCGGCGCCCTTTTCGGCCGCTTCGGCGATCGCGTTCAGAACACGTTCGATCGTCCCCGCTCTGCCGGACAGGTCGGGTGCGATCTGAATCGCCGCGGCGCGCACGCTATCGCTTGGCATGGTGTCGCCCTCGTCAATGTCGCGAAGCGAGCCGGCGCGATGTGTCGCACCGCCGGCTCCTTGGCATGAGACCGTTGGATCCGGTCAAAGCGTCCAGGTATCGATAACGACGGCATTCGCCTTCTTGTGGAGGAGAATGCAGTCGAGAACGTCCTGCGGGGCGATCGGCCTGATCCCCGGCAGCAACGCCGGTTCGCCGTGGCCATACAGTGCCTGGAGCGCAAAGCGGCAGGCATAGACCTTGCCGCCCTCGCCCATGAACTTCTTCAAATTGGCGGCGAAGTTCTGATGGCCGGGAAAGGCTTCATCGCCGAGGGTCGGAAACCCGCGCTGAATACCGAGCGTCACGCCCGGCCCGTAGAGCAGGATCGTCGTCTCGAACCCTTTTCGATTCAAGCGAATGGCGTTGAGGATATTGACCAGGCCGATGGAGCCTTCGAAGGCGACGGTGTGAAAGGCAACGAGAGCTTTTTCGCCCGGGTCCGCTTTGACATCCTCGAAGACCTTCTCCTCATAATCAACGAAGAAGTCGCCATCCTTATGCGCTTCTGCAGTGACTGCCGGCATCCGAACCTCCTGTTGCCGTGAAACATGGATAAAGGTTGCTGAGCAGAATAATTGCAGTCAATATCCATTATATTATCCATACAATTTTTTTAAGGCGGCAGGATTTATTGATTATGTTATGGCTTGATTGCATGTTTTTTTTGCACGATTTTGGCAAAAATTCTGCAAAAATGCCGAAATTTCGACGTCTTTCGCGTTTTTGCCATTTACCGCAATATTCCATACAATGTCGATTTCGTCAGGCGGCCGGCCGCGCCGGTCAAGCGGCTGTCAAGAGGCAATGACTATGTTGGATTGGATCCCGGAGATCCGGCGCGACGGCAAACCGCTCTATCTCGAGATCGCCGACAAGCTGGAAAGCGACATCCGGATCGGCAAATTAAAGGCCGGTGAGCGGCTTCCGCCCCAGCGCCGGCTCGCCAAACGATTGGCGATCGACTTCACGACGGTCTCCCGCGCCTATGCGGAGGCGCAAACGCGTGGCCTTGTAGACAGCCATGTCGGTCGCGGCACCTTTGTCGCACCGCCGGCGGGGCGAACCGACCGGGTCGATCCGGATCGCGCGGCGTCGGAAGACGCTACGATGAACATGCCGCCGGAGACCCGCGATGCCGCGCTGATCGGCAAGATGCGGGCGGGGCTCGACTATGTCGGCGCCAATCTCGTGTCGCTTTTGCGCTATCAGTCTCCGACCGGCAGTGTGAAGGACAAGATCGCCGCATCCTCCTGGCTATCGATGCGCGGCATGGTGCCGAAGCTCGAGCGGATCGCCGTCACGCCCGGCGCCCACGCGACCATGACGGCGGTGCTTTCGCTGAAGACCGAGCCGGGCGACACGGTGCTGTGCGAGGCAATCACCTATCCGGGATTTCGCGGCATCGCCAAGCTCTTGCGGCTCAACGTGGTCGGGCTGCCGATGGATGCGGCCGGGATCCGGCCCGACGCGCTCGACGCCGCCATCAGGCGCCATCGCCCGAAGATGCTTTACGTCAATCCGACCCTGCAGAACCCGACGACGATCACCATGCCGACCGACCGCCGTCTTGCGGTGGCGGAAATCCTCAACGATCGGCAGCTGCCGGCGATCGAGGACGACGCCTACGGGTTCATCCCGCCGAAAGCGCCCGCCCCCTTGGCGGTGAGCGCGCCGGATCTGATCTGGCATATTGGCGGCTTGGCGAAATGCATCGGCGCTGGGCTGCGCCTGGCCTTTACGGTCGCTCCCAGCGGCACCGACGCCAACGCGCTCACCCAGGCGCTGCGTGCGGCGAGCGGCATGGCCTCGCCGATTTCCGTCGCCCTCGCCACCCATTGGATCGAGGATGGCACCGCTGACGGCATCCGCCGCTTTATTCGCGCCGAGAGTGCCGCGCGCCAGTCGATGGCCGCCGATCTCCTGGCGGGGCTGGATTTCGCCGCCGACCCTTACGCCTTCAACATCTGGCTGCGCCTGCCGCCCGGCCGCTATGGCCGTGCCGACGTGATGGGCCGGCTTGCCAACCGCCATCTGGCGGCGATGCCCTCCGACTCCTTTACCGTTTTGGGTCAGCCGCAGGAGGCACTGCGGATCTGTCTCGGCGGCTCGATCACCCGCGACGAGCTCGTCGCCGATCTGCGCTTCCTCGCCAGTGCCTTGAACGCACGGGACTGGTTCTCGTAACCGCCCTCCATGGCGGGCGACTCCGCGGAGGCGGGCCGATGTGTTAGAGCGCCCTGCGTCCTATCGGACGCAGAAAGGTCGCTCTCACCCTTTGAATCGACGCATCGGCCCGAAAATCGATTCCGATTTTCGAGCCGATGCTCGAGCGCCAGAATCTCATGCGGACGCGATCGCAGAGTGATCCGAAACGATGCCTGACGTTTCGGATCACGTCATGCTGCAAAACAACGACTTCGAGCGGAATGGCGATCCGGTTCATCGCATTCCACGCTAACGCCGCATGTCGTAACGCAAGCTTTGGGTCGCCTCGGCATCGACGGCAAAGCCGTAGCCGTCATCGACCGCGATCAGCGCAACGCCATAGTCGGCCTTGGCGTGCTCGGGTTTGATGAAGCCGTCCAGCACGTCGTCGAGCACCTTTTGCGGGTCGCGGTCGAGCGGGTCGCCATAGCCGCCCCCCGACGGCGAGAAATAGGAAACGACATCGCCCTTTTCGGTTCGAAGCCCCGAGAACTTCGAATATTCCAGCCGGATCTCCTCCGGCCGGTCGACATTGTAGATCTCCATCTTGCCGCAATAGCCGTCCTTGCCGCCGAACACGCCCCAGGGCGCATCAAGGTGGCGATCGCTTTCATGGGTCATGAATCCCGGCGTCAGATAACGCTGCGACTTCACCACCCCGGCCCCGCCGCGGAACTTGCCGGCGCCCGGCGCGGCATCGTCACGGACCTCATAGCGGTCGCAGATCAGCGGCAGATGCATGCCGAGATCTTCGAGCGGGTTGTTGCGGGTGTTGCGCATCAGCTCCTCGACCGTGTCCGGGCCGTCGGAAGCCGGGCGGCCGCCCATCGCCGCCTCGTTCACTTCAAGAAACACCCAGTAGTCGCCATTCGGCCGCACCCCCGAGAAGGCCGCGAAGGACAGGGTCGCGGCGTTGCCGGCGGTGCAGCGTTCCGGCAGCACCGGGGCGAGCGCCTTGATCACCAGATCCGCCATCCGCTGGATCTGGCAGAACCGCGCCTCGGCGGCGGCCGGAGCCACCGGGTTGAAGATGCAGCCCTTCGGCGCGGTCACCGTGATCGGCCGGAACGAACCCTCGTTCTGCGGAATGTACTCCGCATTGGTATAGGTATCGAGCAGCATCGCCCGGAAGACGAAGAAGGCCGCGACCTTGGTCGAGCCCTCAAAGGGAACGTTGAAGGCCGTCGGCACCTGCGGCGACGAGCCGGTGAGATCGACCTCGACCCCGTCGCCTCGGATCTTCACGGTCACTTTGATCGGCAGCGTCTTGTCGCGGCTGCGGCCATCGTCGTCGAGAAAGCCCTCGGCGGTATAGTCACCGTCAGGGATCTTGGCGATCTCCCGGCGCATCATCGTCTCGGTGTAGTCCATCAACTGATGGGTGGCCTGGATCACCGTGTCCTTGCCATAGGTCTTGAGCAACTCTTCGAAGCGCCGCACGCCGAGCTCGGCCGAAGCGATCTGGGCTTCGAGATCGCCCATCACCAAGCTCGGAACGCGGGTGTTGTCGCGGATATACTTCCACAGGGCTTCGTTGCGGGTTCCGGCCGTGAACAGCTTCACGCCATCGAGCAGCATGCCCTCGGCGAACATGTCCGGCACATCGATGATCAGACCCGGCGTCGCCGCGCCGATATCGACGTGATGGGCGGTGTTGGCCGAAAAACCGACCAGTTCGCCCTCGTGAAACACCGGCATCACGATGGCGATGTCCGGCGAGTGACTGGCGCCCTTATAGGGGTGATTGTGGATGACGCAGTCGCCCGGCTGCCAGGCATCGAGCGGCACCGTCTGCTCGATGCCGCGCAGATAGCCCGGCAAGGAGCCGATATGCATCGGCGTTGAATCCGACTCGCACAGCGTGTTGTAGCCGGTGTCGAACAGCCCGGCGCCGAGGTCCTGGCTCTCGCGGATGATCGAGGAATAGCTCATCCGGTAAAGCACGTTGCCCATCTGCTCGGCGATCGAGTGCAACGCACCGCCGACGACCTGCAAGGTAATCGGATCGAGTTCCGTGGTCATGGCGCTCTCCTTCAAACGCGGGTGATGCGGATGTCGCCATGGGCGAGCACGGTGGCGAGAAATCCGGGGGGCACCAAGGTCGTGGAATTGTGCTGGGTGATCAGAGCCGGACCGGCGACGGTATCACGGGCCAAGAGCTTGGTGCGGTCATACCTTGGCGTATCGACAGGCACCCCGTCCTCGAAGACGGTCTTGCGCACATGCAGCAGCGCGTCGTCGGGATTGGCCCGCCCGCCTTCGGCAAGACTGGGCAGCCGCAGCGGCTCGACGGCGGCGCTGGCGACGACGCGCAAGGTGACGCCCTCGGTCACCTGATCGCGGAAGGCGTGGCCGTATTGCTGTTTGTGAACGTCGAAAAAGTTGTCGATGACGACCTTGACGTTGTCCTCGCGCAGCGGTTCGGCCGGCATTTCGGCCCGCAGCTCGAAGCCTTGGCCGACATAGCGGCACTCCATGATCTTGCGGAAGCGGCGATCGGCAACAGCGATGCCGTCGGCGTCGAGCTGCGCGTTCGCCTCGGCGATCAGCTCGTCGGCGACCGCGTTGATCTTGGCGAAAGTCTCGGCGTCGGCGCTGTTTAGCATGGCAACGACCGAGCGCGTGTACTCATACTGCAAATCGGTGACGAGCAGGCCCATTGCGGCGGTGATGCCCGGCTGCAGCGGCGAGACGACGTCCTTGGCGTGGATCATCTCGCCGAGCGCCACCGAATGCAGCGGCCCGGCGCCGCCGAAGCCCATCAGCGTGAACGAACGCGGATCGATGCCCTTGGCGACGGAGTTGGCATTGATCGCCAGCGCCATGTTGTTGTTGATGATCTTCAAGATGCCGAGCGCGGCGGTGGTCACGTCCATGCCGAGTGGGCCGGCGATGTGTTCGGCGATCGCAGCCTTGGAGCGCTCGGGATCGATGCTGAGATCGCCGCCGAGGAAGTGTTCGGGATCGAGGCGGCCGAGCACCACCTGGGCATCGGTCACCGTCGGCTCGGTGCCGCCGCGGCCGTAGCAGGCCGGTCCCGGCGAAGCCCCGGCCGAGCGCGGGCCGACGCGGAAAGCGCCGCCCGGATCGATATAGGCGATCGATCCGCCGCCGGCGCCGATCGCATCGATGTCGATCATCGGCACCAGGACCGGCAGGCCGGCGACCTCGGTGTCGCGCGGGTTCTTGATCCGCTGCTCGCCATTCTGAATGACCGAGATGTCGGCCGAGGTGCCGCCGATATCGATGGTGATGACATTGCCGGTGTCGCAATGGCCACCGGTCCAGCGCCCGCCGATGACGCCGCCGGCCGGGCCCGACAGAAGCAGGCCGATCGGCTGCTCGGAGGATTTTGCGACCGTCGAGATGCCGCCGTTCGACTGCATGATGCGGACCATCGCGGTGACGCCGTTGTCCCGCAGCCGGCCCTCGAGGCGTTTGAGATAGAGCGCCGTCTTCGGCCCGATGTAAGCGTTCATCGCGGTCGAGGAGAAGCGCTCATATTCGCGGATGACGTTCACCACTTCGAGCGAGGTGCAGAGATAGGCGTCCGGCAGCACCTCCCGGACGATCGCCTTGGCGCGCTGCTCGTGGGCGTCGTTGAGGAAGGAGAAGAGAAAGCCGATGATGATCGCGTCGATGCCGCGCTTCTTGAACAGCTCGGCCGCCGCGCGCACCTCGTCCTCGTTAAGCGCAACCTCGACGCTGCCGTCCGGCGGCATGATGCGCTCGGTGATCGCGATGCGGTTGCGCCGCTTGACCAGCGGCTTCGACTGCCAGGGCACGTCGAACTGCAGCGAGAAATTATGCGGCCGCTTGTGCCGCGCCATGTGCAGGATGTCGCGAAAGCCTTTGGTCGTCAGCATGCCGACCTCGGCGCCATTGCGCTCGATCACCATGTTGGTGGCGACCGTCGTGCCGTGGAAGAGAATGTCGATCTCACCCGGCTCGACGCCCGCTGCTCGGCAGACCTGCAGCACGCCGGCGACGACGCCCTCGGACTGATCATGGATCGTCGACGGTACCTTGGTGACGACGACTTCCTGCTCTCCGTTGCGGGTGCGCTCCAACACCACATCGGTGAAGGTGCCCCCGACGTCTACGCCCACTCTGATCATCGTTCGCCCGTTCCCATTGCAATGGTCATGAATGTCTCAAGCCTCGCCGCGAATTGCCGCCTCGGCCGCAAGGCCGAAGCCAAGGAGGCGCTCGTCCTCGCCGCCATTGGCCGCGAGAAGAAAACTGGTCGGCATACCGGCCGTGCCGGTCCCGTTGGGGACCGCAAGCCCCGGCAGGTTGAGGAAATTGCCGATCGCTGTGTTGCGCAGCGTCTTTAGATTGACGCGATGAAACAGCGCATCGTCGGCTTCGAGCGGCGCGATCGCCGGTGCGACATGCGGCGTCGTCGGCATCGCCACGAGCGCGCCGTCAAGCTGCCGCCGCAGCGCCGCAATGCCCTGTGCGCGCGCCCGCTGCAAGGTGATCAGATCGGCCGCGCGCATCGCCGCGCCGCCCTTGATCCGCGCGACCACCCGGCGGTCGATGCGGGTGACGTCTGGCCCGTCGACCTGGTCGCGATGCTCGACATAGGCCTCGGCGGCGGTGATCGTGCCGAACTCGGCGGCCAGCCGCGCGGCTTCGTCGAGTGGTTTGAGCGGCGCAGTGACGATTTTTGCGCCGCCCTGCTCCAGCCGTCGAAGGCTTGCCTCGAAATTCTCCGCCACCGCCGGTTCGAGATCGGCACAGACAATGCCGTTCGCAACGACGACGGTCAGTCCGCTCAGAGCTCGCCGGCAAATCGGCGTCGCGACGGCGCCGCGCAAAACGATGTCGAGGCCGACGCAGTCCGCCACCGAGCGCGCCAGCGGCCCGACCGTGTCGAGGCTCCGGGACAGCGCGAAGACGCCGCGCTTATCGATCCGCCCCTCGGACGACTTGTAGCCGACGAGGCCGTTAAAGGCCGCCGGGACCCGCACCGAGCCGCCGGTATCGGTGCCGATGGCGCAGGCGGCAAGCCCCGCCGCCACCGCCACCGCCGAGCCGGACGAGGAGCCGCCCGGCACTCGCGGCGTTTGGGGATCGTGCGGATTGATCGGCGTGCCGAAATGCGGATTGAGGCCGAGGCCGGAATAGGCAAATTCCGATAAATTCACCTTGCCGAGACAGACCATCCCGGCCGCCGCGGCATGGGCCGCGATCGGCGCGTCGGCTGCTGCCGGCGGCGCATGGCGATAAAGCGCAGAGGCGGCGGTGGTCGGCTCGCCGGCGAGATCGATGAGATCCTTCCAGGCGATCGGCACACCGTCGAGGCATGAGGCGGGCGTTCCGGCGCCAATCCGCTGCTCGGCTGCCGCCGCCTCGGCCAAGGCACGCTGGCGTGTGATCGCCAGGAAGACCGGCGAAGTCTGCGCCTCGATCCGCGACAGGTAGAATTCGCTCAGCGCTACCGGGCTCGCCTGCCCGGCCGCAAAGGCTTGCGCAATCGCCATCGCCGGCATGGCGGCAAGTTGCTCCAGCGCGATCATCGATGGCGCCCCTGCCATGAACCGATGCCGCCACTCATGCCGCATCCGCCACGATCGTCACCCGGTCGGGCCGCCAGCTGAGATGAACCGGCGTGCCGGGCGCAATCCCCCGGCCGGAGAGCATCTCCCGGTGGGTTTCGAGCCGCACCTCAAGCGCGTCGTCGAGCCGGACGGAAACGTAGACGACCTGTCCGACCGGGTCGAGCGCGGTGCAGGTGCCGTCGACGCCGGCCATGTCCTGGCGCTCGGCGCCCCCCACCGCTTCGATACCGACATATTCCGACGGCACCACGGCATAGGCCGCGTGGCCGGTGACCGTTTTGCCTCGATCGAAGGTCGGCAGACCTGACAAGGGGCCGAAGCGGGTCGCAATCACCGCCCGGTCGGCGGCCGCTTCCGCCAGCGTTCCGTCGATGATGTTGTTGCGGCCGATGAAACGGGCGACGAACGGGCTTTGCGGCCGGGTGTAAAGCTCGAATGGCGCCGAGATCTGCTCGACCTTGCCGGCATTCATGACCACCACCCGATCGCCCATGCTGAGTGCCTCGGACTGGGCGTGGGTGACGAAGACGAAGGTCAGACCGAGATTGCGCTGGAGGAGCTTCAGCTCCTCTTGGATCGACTTTCGCAAATTGGCGTCGAGCGCGCCCAGGGGTTCGTCGAGCAACAGGATATCCGGCTCGGTGACAAGGCCGCGCGCGAGCGCCAGCCGCTGCTTCTGACCGCCCGCAAGCGCGCCTTCCTTCGCGCCGGCGACCGATCCAAGCTCCAGCTTGTCGATGATCGCATCGACCCGCCGCTTGATCTCGGCGGACGGCAGCTTGCGCACCCTCAGGCCGAAAGCGACGTTCTCCCACACCGTCATATGCGGGAAGATCGCGTAGTTCTGGAAAATCGTCGCGGTCGGCCGCTTTTCTGCCGGCACATCGGTGAAGTTGCGATTACGGATCAACAGATCACCGGAGCTGATGCTCTCCAGCCCGGCGATCATCCGCAACGTCGTGGTCTTGCCGCAACCCGAAGGACCGACAAAGGAGATGAACTCTCCGCGCTTGACCCTGAGATCGAAGCCCTCCACGGCAACGGTGCCGCCAGGATAGACCTTGCGCAGCTGAACGAGTTCGAGATCGATATCGGCGGCCATCGGCGCCCACTCCTCGCAGGAATTACGCCGAGCACGGACCTCGCCCGCGCTCGGCATCGGCTCGCGCCGCTCAGGCGTTGAGGAACTCGTCCCAGCGCTGGATCAGATGGTCGTATTCGTCCGGCCACTGGTGCCAGTAGGCGACCTTCGAGGCACGCTCTTCAAGACTGCCGCCGTCGCGCAGGTCGCCAGGATTAATGCCGCGCTCGGGCTTTCCAGCCCAGGGCTTGCCCTCGTACCAGAAGGCGTATTTCTCCGGCGCCATCACCTTCTCGATGTTGGTCGTCGGCGAGTAGTAGCCCTGCTCCGACACGGTGATGCCCGGCGAGCCGGACAGCCAGTAATTGGCGTAGGCCTTCACGGCGTCGGCATTGGACGAATTGGCCAGCAGCGCAATACCGATCGACCAGGCGCGATAGCCTTCCTTCGGCACAGCGTAGCTGCATTTCGTGCCCTGCGCCTTCACCGCCATCACCGCCGGCTGCCAGGCGTCGGCGATGATCATTTCCCCGGAGGAGAGTAGATTGACGAGCTCGCCGAAGTCTCCCCATAGCGCGCGGAACTGGCCGCCCTTTTTCTTGGAGACAAGGAATTTGGTGGCTTCGTCGATATCCTTGGTGCTGGGATTGCCGGGGTTCTTCACGTCGAGCAGGCCGAGCGAGTTCATCGCCAGGATGGCTTCACCGAAGGCGATCAGCGGATCGACATTGAGGCCGGTTTTGCCCTTGAACTTGTCGTCGAAAATCGCCGTCCAGGTGTTGGCCTCTTCGGCGCTGACGAGGTCCGGCCGATAGCCGACGGAATCGAAGTTGAAGACGGTCGGCACCATCCACAGCTCGGTCTTGGCGTCGTCGGCCCAGATCTGGCCGGAAATCTGCGCCTTGGGCGCGAGCTTCGGATCGGTCGTGGTGAAGATCGGTCGGATGCCCGCCCAGTTGGGAATATCGGCCGTGGCGATCGGAACGATCGTCTTGGTCTCGGTCATCGCCGGCAGACGCTCGCCGATCGTCTCCCAGCAATCGTAGGCGGTGGAGCCCGAAAGAAGTTCGGTCTGAGTGTTGGGAAAGATGTCGGCCTTGCCCGACACTGAACCCACGCCCGACTTTTTCTTGAAGTCGTTCAGGATGCGCTCCTGCACCGTGACCGACAGGCCGACGGTGCGCAGCTGTTCGCTGGACAGATCCGCGGCGAAGAGCTGTTGCGGCCGCATCAAAGCGGCGGATCCGGCCAGCATGCCGGCCCCTGCCATGAACCGGCGACGATTGGTATAAAATCTACTCATGTCCAGCCTCCTGGTTGCCTTCGAGACATTTCCGCGACGCGCTTCAGTAGCGGCCGACCAACAATCCGCCGTCCACGGTAACGACCTGACCGGTCAGGTACCGGGCACCGCTGGACGCAAGGAACAGGATGACGTCGGCAATATCATCGGGTTCGCCGACCCGGCGCATCGGGATGAAGCCTGCGGCCGCCTCGAGCCCTTCCGGGCCGAGGGAATGGTCCTTGGAGAGCGCCTGCGCGGTGCGCACGTAACCCGGCGCGACGCCGTTGACCCGGATACCGTCAGCGGCCAGTTCGACGGCGAGGCCCCGGACCAGGCCGACGACACCGGCCTTGGCGGCGGAATAATGCACGTGCTCATCCCAGCCGTAGGCAACGCCCATGATCGAGGAGAGGCAGACGATCGCGCCGCGCTGCGCCGCGCGCATCTTCGGCGCGGCGGCCCGCACGATCCGCATCATGCCCTTGAGGTCGATGTCGAAGGTCTGGTCCCACTTTGCGTCGGTCAGCTCGCCGAGCGGCACCTTGTGGGCGATGCCGGCATTGCAGACCAGCACGTCCAACGGTCCGTAAGCTTCCTCGACCCCGGCGATCAGCGCATCGGTCGCAGCGGTGTCGCGAACGTCGAGCAGATGGAAGACGGCGGTGCCGCCATTCTCGGTGATCTGCCGCACGACCGCTTCGCCGTCCTCTTCGAGGATATCGGTGACGAGGACGCGGTAGCCGGCCTTGGCGAAGGCGAACGCCGTCGCCCGGCCAATGCCGATGCCAGCTCCGGTGATCAAGACCGTCTGCATGGCCGCGCTCCTCTCATAGCATCACGTCGCCGGAATTCGGCCCAAGCGTCTGGCCGACATAGATTTTCGCTTCGTCCGACGCGAGGAAGGCGACGGTCGCGGCAACGTCCTCGGGCTCGCCGAAACGGCCAAGCGGCAGCTCTTTCGCCTTGGCCGCGCGCCAGTCCGGTGACAGCCGCATCACCAGCTCCGTGGCGATCGGCCCCGGCGCAACCGCATTGACCCTGACGCCCGCGGCGCTGACTTCGCGGGCCAAGGCCTTGGTCAGGCCGATGATGCCGGCCTTGGCGGCGCTGTAATGGGTGAGTTCGACGCCGCCGATCTGGCCGAGCTGCGAGGCGACATTGACGATCACACCCGCGCCGGCCTCCAGCATCGGATTGATCGCCCGCCGGCAGCCGAGAAAGCAGCCGCGCAGATGAACGGCGATCATCCTGTCGAAATCGTCGACCGCAAGATCCTTCAGCGGCACCTGCTGCACGATGCCGGCATTGTTGACGACGAGGCTCGCCGAGCCCCAGGCCTCCTCGCAGACCCCGAACATGCGGTCGACTGCATCGGCATCGGCAACGTCGCCGGGCGCCGCCAGCGCCTCGCCGCCGCTCGCGCGGATCGCCTCGAGCGTCATATTAGCGGCCGCTGGATCGAGATCGTTGACCACGACCCGAGCGCCCTCTTCGGCCAGCCGCAAGGCGATCGCCTTGCCGATGCCGGCGCCCGCGCCGGTGACCACGGCCCGATGTCTGGAAAGCCGGGCCATCACGCGATCTCCTCCTGGAGGCCGATGGATCTGGCCGCAGCGCGGCGCACCGACAGCGCCATGAGGACGCCGTAGATCGTCAGCAGCGCAAAGGAGAACAGCGTCGTCAGGACACCAAAGGCGAAGAGGTTCGGGTGAATTTCGACGGCGAAGGTGCCGTAGATCGCGATCGGGATCGTCACCTGCGAGCCGGCGGTGAACAGCGTGCGCGGAAACTCGTCATAGCTCAGCGTGAAGGCAAATAGCATCGCCGAGAGGACGCCCGGAAAGATCATCGGGAAGGTGATCTTGCGAAAGGTCGTCGCCGGCGTCACGCCCAGGGACCAAGACGCTTCTTCGACGGAGGCGTCGAAGCGGTTGAAGATCGCCAGCATCACCAGGAAACAGAACGGATAGGTATAGACGACATGGAGGACAAAGGCGGTGCCCCACCAGGTGCGCGGAATGCCCGCCTGTTCGGCGACGAGCGCCATGCCGAGGCCGAGCAGGACGCCCGGCACCATCATGCCGAGAATGATCAGGTAGAAGACGAAGCTCGAGCCCTTGAACCGGCGGCGGAACGCCTGCGCGGTCAATGTTCCGAGGATCGTCGAGACCACCATGGTAGCGAAGGCGAGGATCAGCGAGCGCGTCAGCGCCTCGCCAATCGGCAGCGGCGCGACCCGCGACGGCGGCGCGATGCCAAGCACATGCTTGTACCAGAACAGCGACCACGCGATGATCGGAAATTGCGGCCCGCCCTCCGGCCCCTGCTGGAAGGAGAGGATCGCCATGATGACGAAAGGGCCGTAGAGAAACGCGATGAACAGCGCCGTATAGGCGGCGAGAACGAGGCGAAGGCCCTTCAACTGATGCATGACGGGCTCCTCACAATTCCCGCCGCAGATCGACCAGCCTGAGAAGGCCGGCGATCACGGCCGCCATCACCACCGTCAGCACCACGCCGGCAACGGCGGCGAAGGCCCATTTCAGCGAGCCGACCTGGGTGACGATAATGTTGCCGAGCAGATTGACCTTGCGCCCCGACAGGGCGGCCGAGGTGGCAAATTCGCCAAGCACCATGACTGAGACAAAGATCGCGCCGACGGTGACCCCCGGCAGGCTCAACGGAAAGATGATGCGGCGAAAGATGGTCATCGGCGAGGCGCCGAGATCGCGGGCCGCCTCGATCAGGCTGTCGTCGATCCGCGCCAGCATGAAGGCGATCGGCCCGACCATGAAGACCACATAGATCTGCACCATGCCGATGATCACCGACAGCTCGGTGAAGAGCAGCTGCGAAATCGGATGGGAGATCACCCCGAACTTCATCAGGACGATGTTGATCGCGCCCTCGCGGCCGAGCATCGGCCGCCAGGCGAGAACACGGATCAGGAACGAGGTCCAGAACGGAATGACGCAGGCGACGAGCAGGATCGTCTGGACCGTCTTGTCGCGGACGAACTGACCGATGAACAGCGCCGTCGGATAACCGATCGCGAAGGTCAGCCCAAGCACGATCAACCAGATCCGCAATGTGCGCATCAAAGCCTCGACATAGGTGTCGGAGCTGAAGAAGGTCACCCACGACTTCAAGGTCAGCGTCGAGTGGATGGCAAAGGTCGTCTGCGTCCAGAAGCTGACATAGAGCATCATCAAGAGCGGCATGACGAGAAAGACGAGCATCCACAAAACGCCCGGCAACAGCAGGACATAGTGCCGGTTGCGTGCCAGGAAGCTCGGCTTGGCCGGAGCGCTCTGACCGGCCACATAGACGATGTCGGTGTTGGTCGCGGTCATCACGCAGCCCTGCCCAGGCGATCGTTGGAAATCAGCGTGCCGGCCGCGTCGAAAGCGAGAACGTCGCAGATGGCCCAACTGAGGCGGCGCGGCTCGTCAGGCCGCAGCACGATCGGATCGAAGCGGCTGAGATGACGCTCGACCTCCATCACGGCGCCGTCGGGCAGGCGAAAGAGATAGACCACCCGGCTGCCGAGGAACTCGCTGGCAATGAAGGTCGCCGGCAACGATGCCCGGTCATCGTCGAGCGCGGCCGCCGGTTCGTCGATGGCGACGGCGTCATAGCGCAACGCGTAATGCGCCGCATCACCAACGCCCGGCGGCAGCGGCAGATCGTGCGCGCCGCGGCGGAAACGCCCCCCCGAGCTTTTGCCGGACAGAAGATTGTAGGCGTTGACGAAGCGGGCGACCCGCACAGTTGCCGGCGCGCTATAGACCGTCGCCGGCGAATCCACCTGAAGCACCCGGCCGGCATCGAGAACGACCATGCGATCGCCCATCGCCAGGGCCTCGGCCTCGTTGCCGGTCACATGGAGGAACGTCACGCCCAGGGCCTCGCGGATACGCCGCAGCTCGACGGTCATGCGCTCGCGCAAATTGGCGTCGAGCGCTCCGAGCGGCTCGTCGAGCAGGCAGATCTTCGGCTCGGTGACGAGGGTCCGGGCGAGCGAAACCCGTTGCTTCTGGCCGCCGGATAGCTGCCCGATCTGCCGGCCTTCGAGACCGGCCAGACCGACCAGATCGATCATCCGGGCGACCCGCCGCGCGACCTCGGCCGCATCGCTTACCGGCGCGAGGCGGCGATGGCGCAGACCAAAGGCGATGTTGTCGGCAACGCTCATGGTGGGAAACAGCGCGTATTTCTGCTGAACGAAGCCGAGGCCGCGCAGATGGGCCGGGGCATGGGTGAGATCGGCGCCGTCGAGACGGATCTTTCCGGCGTCTGCCTGTTCGAGCCCGGCGATCAGCCGCAACAAGGTCGACTTTCCGGAGCCGGACGGCCCGAGCAGCGTCAGATATTCATCATTCCGCACGCTGAGCGCGACATCGACGAGAGCCGGCACGCCATCGAAGGCTTTGGCGAGGCCGTCGATCTCCATCATCCGGGTACCCGTCCTTTCCACGGCCGATTGGCTGCGACGGGTCAAAGGCTCTGACTTTGGTTCACAAGAGTCAATATAAAAAGGCGAAATTGTCATACATTTTTTAAAATGACGGCTTTTTCAGCGTTTTGTCTAGAAATTCACCATTCGAAAATGCACTTTGGTTCACGCAATGCGTTTCTTGGTGTAAAATTTGCTGGCATTTGATGTTGGCGGGCGAAACCGCTACAGCCTCGCCCCGAACGTCAGACGTCATGCGCATTGTATATTTGACGTGAAATCAATGATTTGGAGCCGCGCTTTGAAGGCCCGAGCGGGCGGATGGCGCGGTGCAATGTTGTTTGAATGGACACCAGGAATTTGATCAGCCAGAGGCCGGAACCGCGCTATGTGACGATCGAGCGAGCCTTGTCGCGCGCCATCGCCTCCGGCGCTCTGCCTGCCGGCACAGTGCTCACCGAAGGCCCCATCGCCGATCTCTTCGGCACCAGCCGGACGCCGGTGCGCACCGCGCTCAACGACCTGATGGCGAAAGGCAGCCTCGCGCGGTTCGAGGGCCGTGGCTTTGTCGTTCAGGGCGGCGAACCGGCCCGCGTCCCGCTGACGCCGGCAATGCTCGGCATCGGCGACGGCGAGCCAGCCAAGCCCCACCCCGTCGCCGCCCACCTCATCGCCCGGGATTTCGAGGACACGCTGGCGCAGGCCCTGCCCTTCGGCTCCTGGCGGATCAACGAGCAGGCCGCCGCCGAGCACTTTGCCGTCAGCCGCACGGTGGTGCGCGAGCTCTTGTCGCGCTTTCAGGATCGCGGGCTGGTGCGCAAGGATCTCCGCTCACACTGGATGATCGGGCCGCTAACGGCGCGCGACATCAACCATTATTTCGCCGTGCGCCGGAAGCTGGAGCCACTCGCCCTCACCGACAGCGCCCCGCTGACCTCGATGGACGCCATCGACGCGATGCGCCAACGGCTCCAGACGGCGTTGACGACGCCGCACAGCCTTGCGCCCGATCGCCTGGCGGAAATCGAGCACGATCTGCATGTGCGGCTGTTGTCGCGCTCACCCAATCCGCATTTGTTGCGAATGATCGGCCAGAGTCAGATGGCGCTGGTGGTCAACCGGGTCTTTGCCAAAGCGGTCGGCTCGCGCCCGTTCGAACTGGCCTTGCGCGAGCACGCGATCGTCTATGAGTTCCTGATCCGCCGGGCCTGGAGCGCCGCAGCGGCCGCACTCGACGAGCATCTCCACCTATCGGCCGAGCGCACCTGCAAGCGGCTGATGGCCATTTCGGTGTTTCCGATGCCGGATTTGCCGCGCTACCTGAAACAATCCGCCTGATCATCGGCGGGGGACCGTCGGCAACGTGCCGCCGTCGCTTCAATGGCCGAGCGCGGCCTCCCATTTGCGGACGAAATAATTGTGCTCGGTCATCACCGTGTCCCAGACGACGATCCTCTCCATCCGCTCGGCGTAGCTGCCCCCTTCGCGCCTTTCGCCGACCGCATAGATGTGGCGCCCGAAGGCGTCGCAAATCGGCTCCTCGGCCGGACGCCCCTCGTACCAAAAGGCCCATTCGGCCGGCGTCAGATAGGGTTTCACCGCAGCTGGATTCGACATATAGGCGCCATTGCGCGCCATCAGCGCCCCCGCCTCGCCCTCCAGCCACCAGTTCAAATAATCATAGGCCGCGTCGCGCTGCCAGTCATTGAGATCGGCCGACAGGCCGAGGCCGCCGAACCAGCCGCGGCAGCCTTCACCCGGGATAACCATCGACACTGTTTGGCCCCGAGCCCGCAAATTGGTCAGCCCCGACCACCAGAGCGATCCGATCGTCGGATTTCCCTCGCATATCGCATCCAGCGCTTCCGCCTCATCGGCCCAAAACTGCCGAAAATGTCCGCGGCTGCGATAAACGCCGATCAGCGCCGTGAGCGCGTCGATTTCCTCCAACGACAGATCGTCGATCGCCCCGGGGCTGAATTCGCCGCGCGCCACCAAGGCCAGCAGAAGGTCGAGGCTGCCGATCGCGGCATCGGACTGCAGCACGACTTTGCCGGCCCAGCGCGGATCGAGCAACGCGCCCCAGCTGGTCACCACGCCAGCCTCGGCGCCCGCAACGGCAAATCCATCGGCATTGTGGACGGTCGGAACCAGCGACACCCGCTGCGAAGGCGCTTCGCCAAGCGACCCATCGGCTTGGACGAACAGACGCAGCGATGGGTCACCGCCCGGAGCACGGGCAGATCCCGGCGTCAGCCGACCTTTTTTCGGCAAGTCGTTGATTTCGTCCCAGCGGATAATGCGGGTCAGATCGATCGGCTGGATCGAACCGGTCGGCCAGATCAGGTCGACATCGTGAAACCACTGATCATAGACGTCGAAACTGCCGGGCTCGAGCGCGCAGCGCCGCTGGGCGGCGGTGCCATCGAGGGTGATGAAGTCGAGCGCGACGCCGAGCGCCTTCTTCGAGGCCGCCTTGATCGGCTCGATCTGGGTGACGGAGGTCCCGAGGACACGCAGCGCGGGCCGTGTTCGACGCACCGCCGGGGCGGAACGGGCGTCGCCGCGGCTCGTGCGGTCAGCCGTATCAAAACGCATTCGCCCGCCTCCTGACGGCACGCCGAGACTGCCATGCCTCATCGCCGGTCCGATGCCTCAGAACATTATCATTCGATCATGCTGCACAGAATTTCAGCGGCGTGAAGGCGGAATTTTCGCCGTGTCGCGGCATGCCGGCGCAACCCCCTCATCCTCTTGATACGCCGACCCGCTTGCGGCCGCAGATGCTAGCGTCCGAAGCGCGTCGTAATCGGTCTTGCCGGAAGCGAGGCGCGGCCAAATCTCGACGATGACGATTCGCCTCGGGGCTGCGCCCGACCCGAAAACGGCCTGACAGGCAGCCTTCGCTGCCGCGATGGCCCCGTCGTCAAGCTGACCGGCGACAAAGCCGACCGGAATGCGGCCACGGCGGGCGTCGGGCATGTCCATCACCGCCGCCTCGACAATGCCGGGCTGTGCGAGCAAAAGCGCCTCCAGCGCTTCGGGATGGACAACGCTGTCGGCAACATTGAACGCCCGATCGGCACGGCCCGCGAGGGAAAGATTGCCGGCCTCGTCAAACCAACCTAGCTCGCCGACGGTCAGCCAACGCCCCTCCCAGCGCGTCGCCGCGCTCGCACCGACGGCATAATCGTCAAAGAGATACGGGCTCGCCACCCAGACCGTGCCGATGTCGCCGACGCGCGCCTTACCGCCGGTCGCAGTCTCGATCCGGATTTCGCAGCCCGGATAGGGCTTGCCGACGGATCCCACAGGACAGGCGCGATCGCAAAGAGTCATGAAGCTGGTTTCGGCCGCGCCGTAAAACGCTGCGATCTCGGCTTGCGGGAACAGCCGCCGCGCCGCCGTGCGCGCGCCCTCGTCCAAAAATCCGCCCCCGATCACCAGGCGCTTGACACCCGGCGACAGCGCCCCGGTCGGAACGGCGAGCGCCAGTTGCCGCAGATGGGTGGGGCTGGCATAGACGAGCGTCGGCGTCCCGTCGCCAAAGGCCTCGGCCTGACGGTCCGGCCGTTGATCCCCGAGCAGCCGCAGACCGGCGCCGAGCCACAATGCCTCGACGATCGCGTAGAGCGGCAGCGAATGCTGCAGGGTGCCGAACACCGCGACCGTGTCGGCCGACCCCAGCGGCCACAGGCGACGATTGACCTCAAAACTGGCAATCCAGGAGGCCTGGCTGCGGCGGATTCGCTTGGCCACGCCCGTGGTGCCGCCGGTTTCGCATTCCAGGAACGGGCGCCGAAGCGCGATCGCCTGACGCCCCCGGTGATGCTCCAGGCTCACCGGATGACCGCGCCCAGGTTCACGGCAAACGCAAAACGGCCGCCCAGCCTCGATCGCGGCGAGAAGCTGCGACACAGCCTGCACGATCGGCCGACCTGCAATCTCAACGAGGCCCCCTTCGGGACCATCAGCGAAATCCCCCGCCACACGCTCGAACGGGCCGAGACGGCCAAGATCAATGCGGGCCTTGGGATGAATGCGAAACCGGTCTTGCGTTTTCGTCGGGACGCTTGCCATCGGGCCTTGGTTCACTGTCATGGGCACCGCGCCGGGCGGTGCAACGGGAGACGGCACCGTCCCGCCGTGATCTGACCAAAGGACCGCCCTGCCGCTCCCATCCTTAAGCATCGCGCAGGCTGAAAAGCGACCCCCCCCGATCGTCAGTGCCTCGCGAATGCGAAGGCCCTTGTACCGCTTGCAAGGAGCAGCGCCGAGCCAATGCCCCCCGCCGCGGCAATGGCGGCGAGCCCGATCCCAGGGCGCCGGTCCAATGCCGCGATCAGATCCACCGCGAGGATCGCCCCCGAGGCGCCAATCGGATGCCCCCGCGCCAGCGCGCCGCCGAAGGGATTGACGATTTCGCGCGGCAGCTCCGCCCCCTGCTGGCAGCCGATCGCCTGAACGGCAAAGGCTTCCATGATGGCGGCGACGGCGAGATCGTCCGTCCTGACCGCGGCCTCCTGCAGCACCGCGCGGATCGCCGGCAGTGGCGCAAGGCCTGGGCGTTCGGCGTCGGCACCGAGCGTTCGCCCCCCGATAATTTGGGCGCCGCGCCCCGCAGCGAAGCGGTCCGACACGACAACGAGCAAGCCGGCACCATCGGCCGCGACCGCCATATTGGCGGCGGTGATGCTGCCCTCGATCACCGGTGCCCGTGCGGCCACCTTTGGCGCCAAGGCTCGGGTGAAAGGATCGCGATCGCAATCCCCAAGCGCGACGATCCGGCGGCACGGTCCTGCCGCCGTGGCAGCGCGATGGCTCGCGATCGCCCACGCATCCTGCGCATCGCGCGAAATCTGAAGCGTCTCGGCCAAGCGAGCCGCTGCGGTGACCATTTTCGGATCGCGTTCCGGCCAGGGCGTGAACGGCGCCTGATCGTAAAATTCCGGGGCTCGGCCGTCACCGTTCGTGCGATAGCGCAGTGGCCGGCGCGAACAGCTCTCGACGCCGCCGGCGATGACGACATCGTGCATGCCTGCCCGGATCATCGCATCGGCGAGCAGCACCGCATCGAGGCCGCCGGCGCACTGCCGGTCGATGGTCAGCCCCGCCACGCGCTCCGGCAGCCCAGCCGCCAGCGCGGCCACCCGCGCCACATTGCCCCCCGGCCCGAGCGCATTCGACAGAACCACCTCGCCGACATCAGTCGCCTCAAGCCCCGCATCGGCCAAAACGGCCCGCAAGACCGGCGCGACGAGTTCATGCGGCGCCAAGGCTGCCAAGGCTCCGTTCTTCGGCGCGACGGGACTGCGGCGTGCGGCGAGAATTGACGTCATGGATCCTAAAAGTGTTCGACCGACCGTCCCGTCGGCAAACCAGGGACTTTCTCAACCGTTCGCGCATGTCGGCAAACAGGAAATTGGTAGCGGAGGAGGGACTCGAACCCCCGACACGCGGATTATGATTCCGCTGCTCTAACCAACTGAGCTACTCCGCCGCCGGGCCGCTTGGTGGCGACGCGGCGATATACGAATGGGACACGGCGCCTGTCAATGGTTTGTCGCATTGCGGCTGGGAATGGACATCGGTTTTTCGCCCGACACGCCTGAACTGCCGGCGATGCGGCTTGTCAAAGCCCGTCGATCACCAACACACTATCGATGTCGACGCCGGCGACATCGCTCGCGGGCTCAAGAACCTTTCAAGGGCCTCACCCTTGACGAGTCCATCGGCAAGGCGTGGTTCTCACAGCCCGAGCGGTTCACCATCAAGGCGGTCCAGCAAATGCCGGGATCGGAAATCGCGCGCCGCGATCCGCCTGCGGTCGGGATCCGCGTGATCGACAACGACAAAGCGAGGCTGAAGACGAGGACCTCGCCATCAACAGATGCTAAACCTGTCACCGCGACTGTCGCCGCGACCAACCTTGGTTTGCCGAAAGCCTTTGGAAATGCTGGTCGGAGTGGCAGGATTCGAACCTGCGACCCCCTCGTCCCGAACGAGGTGCGCTACCAGACTGCGCTACACTCCGTGACCCGCGGCGCGGTATATAACGGGAGCTTGACAGCTCCGCAAGCATGGCCGGTGGATTTCGGCAAATTCCTCACCGCGTCGACCCAAAACCGTCAAATGCCGCTCAATCACTTGGATTTGAGCCGTCTGCGCTGCTTCGGCACGCCGCGCAGATGCCGGAGATTTCCAGCGTCGTGCTCTTGGTCAAGAACGCCTTTTCCACCGCCCAAGCGGCAAAGCGCGCCTCGATCGCCGAATCGGAAAACTCGAACACCCGCGCGCAGCTCTCGCAGATCGCAAAGGCCACCAGCCCGGTGCAGGGATGGTCGTGCGGATGGCTGCAGGCGACGAAGGCCTTGAGGCTGTCGAGCCGATGAACCTCGCCGGTCTCGAGCAGCTTGTCCAAGGCCCGGTAGACCTGCAGCGGCGCGCGCAGGCCCTCGTCCCGCAGCCGGTCGAGAATGGCATAGGCGCTGAGCGGCTCGTCCGCCCTTGTGAGCACCTCCAGCACCAGCGCCTGATTGCGGGTCAGCGCCCGCCGCCCGCTCATTGCTCCAACTCCGCAATCGTCGCCCCGGCGGCGGCGGGCGCCTCTGCCTGCCCTCGCCCGCGGCCAAGCTGCGGCAACGGCAACAGCGCGATCAGGAACAGGCCCAGCGCGGCAACGACGATCGACGGCCCGGACGGCGTGTCGAATCCCAGCGAGAGATACAGCCCGCCGGTCGAGGCGGCCGCGCCGAACAACGCCGCCAAAAGCGCCATGATCTCCGGCGAGGTGGCGAAGCGCCGCGCGGTCGCCGCCGGGATGATCAGCATCGCGGTGATCAACAGGATGCCAACGATCTTCATCGCGATGGCGATCACGAAGGCCATCAGCACCATAAAGGCAAGGCGCGCCCGCTCCGGCCGCTCGCCTTCGGCGGCGGCAAGCTCGGCATTAACCGTGCCGGCCAGCAGTGGGCGCCACAACAACGCCAGCACCAACGCCACCACCATCACGCCGCCCCAGATCACCGCGAGATCGGTCGTCGAAACCGCGAGAATGTCACCGAACAGATAGCCGAGCAGATCGACGCGCACATTCGGCATAAAGGCCAGCGAGACCAGGCCGATCGCCAGCGTCGCATGGGACAGGATGCCGAGCAGCGCGTCGGTCGACAGCCCGTTCCTGCGCTGCAGCATGACCAGTGCCAGCGACACCAGGCCGGAGATCATGAACACAGAGATCAATGTCGACCACCCGAAGGCCAGCGACAGAGCGATGCCGAGCAGCGCCGAATGGGCCATGGTGTCGCCCAAATAGGCCATCCGCCGCCAAATGACGAAACAGCCGAGCGGCCCGGCAATGAGGGCGATGCCGATACCGGCCAAGATTGCCCGCATGAAGAAGTCGTCAAACATTGTCAGTCTCCTTCGTTGCCGTAGCCTCCGCCGCGCCCCGCTGGGCCACGGGATGCAAATCGTGATGATCAAAATCAGATTCCGTGCAGCTGCAGCCGCCCCCCTCGCCTGGTGCGTCATTGGCCGCGACCACCTGCCCATCGGGCAGATGGGTGTGGTCGTGCTTATGGCGGTAGATCGCCAGAGCATCGGCAGCGCGGTCGCCGAATAGCTGGCGATAGGCGGGCGAGGCCGCCACCGAACGCGGGCTGCCCTCGCAGCAGACATGGCCGTTGAGACAGAGCACCCGGTCGGTCTTCGCCATCACGACATGCAGATCGTGGGAGATCAAAAGCACCGCGCAGCCATCTTGATCGCGCAGCTCGGAAATCAATTCGTAAAGCGCGATCTCACCGGCGAAGTCCACCCCCTGCACAGGCTCATCGAGCACCAAAAGGTTTGGTTTGCGCAGCATCGCCCGGGCCAACAGCGCCCGTTGGAACTCGCCGCCGGAAAGCCCATGAATCTCAGCTTTTTCCAGATGTGGAATGCCGACGCGCTCCAGCGCCTGTCGCATCGCAACGGTGCTGGTGCGGGTCGTCAGCCGCATCAGCCGCGCGACCGTCAGCGGCAGCGATCGATCGACCGCAAGCTTCTGCGGAACGTAGCCGACAACGAGGTCGTGGGCGCGCCGCACCGTGCCGGCGCTCGCTTCCACGATGCCGATGGCGGTCTTCGCGGTGGTCGACTTGCCGGAGCCGTTCGGCCCGATCAAGGTGACGATCTCGCCCGCCCCGATCGTTAGGTCGACGTCGCGCACCAACCAGCGCCCGCCCCGCTGCACTCCCATATTTTCCATTGCGATCAAAGAGTTGGACAATCCAGACTGCATGAATCCTGACACCTTCAAGAACCGCACTTTTCGCGCTTGCTATCGCATACGTTATAGCATAACGCAATTAATGTAATAACATTACATCACTTTGGAGACACCCCGCGTGCCTTATCGTCCCTGCCACAATCCGCGCCAGACCGGCGCCCGCCCCGCCCTGTCCGGCCGTCGCCGGCTGGCCCGTTCGACGCGCAATCGCCTCGCCGCCCTGAGCGTGTTCGTGGCCGCCTTCACCGGCCTCGTGTTCCCTGCGGCTGCAGCTGATACCCCGGTCGTGGTGACATCGATCAAGCCGGTCAATTCGCTGGTCGCAGCTGTCATGCAAGGCGTTGCCAAGCCTTATCTGATCGTCAAGGGCGCCGCCTCGCCGCACACGGCAGCCTTGAAGCCGTCGGACGCCACGGCTCTGTCCCAGGCTGCCGCAGTGTTCTGGATCGGTCCCGAATTTGAGAATTTCCTGATCAAGCCGATCTCATCGCTCGGAAGCAAAGCCGATGTTGTCGAGCTTTGGGATGCTCCAAACGTTCAAAAGCTGCGAAACCGTTCCGGTGGGATGTTTGAGGCCGAGGTTGAACAACACGCCGGAGGAGCCAAGGACGCTGACGAGGCCCATGGCGACAACCCCTATGACAAGCATGTCTGGCTCGATCCGCAAAATGCCGCCGCAATGACCCAGACAATCGCAGCGACACTTGCCAAGGTCGATCCGGATCACGCCGTAATCTACCACAAGAATGCCGACGCGTATGTACAGCGGCTCGTAGCTCTCGGAGCGGACGTTCGACAGCTGCTCAGCGTCAAGACCCGCAAGCCGTTCATCGTCTTCCACGACGCCTATCAATATTTCGAGCACCGCTTCGACATCCCAGCGGTCGGATCAATCACCATCAGCCCGGAAAAAGCGCCCGGTGCCGCAAGGCTGCGGGAAATCCGTGCCAAGCTGCAAAGCCTTGGCGCCGCCTGCGTTTTCACCGAACCGGAATTTCCCCCACGCCTCGTCGAAACGGTGACGCGGGGCACGAACGTTTCGATCGGCGTCATGGATCCGCTTGGCGCGGCGTTGAAGGACGGACCGGATCTTTATCCGCAACTTGTCCGAAACATCGCCGTCAGCCTCGAAGACTGCTTCGACGGAAAGTGATGCAGCACCGTTTACGATAGACCGCAGCAGAACGGTCCCGGATACAACAGCATCGGCCTAAAAATCGGGATCGATTTTCGGAACGCACGATGCGTAGAATCGGTAATAGTGCGCCCAGTGCGTCCGATCAGACGCACCGGGCGCCAGTAGACAAATCAAATTGTGCTGCGCCGCAAAATGATCATTTCGCGGCGCATTCATTGTCATCAATAAAAACTGATGCGAAGCGATTCATCCCAAAGTATTATAGCTTGGCGCCAAAGGGTCGTAGACGATAGATGGAATGTAACGACGCCTTGATCTCGGGAGGAAACGGGTCAAGGCGGGCGTGCCAAGGTTTTCAACTCGGGAGGAGAAGAATGCCTATCGACACTTCGGCTTGGAGCCGTCGCAGGATTTTGCAGACCAGTGCCGCGCTCGGGGCTGGTCTGGCGATACCGCATGTCTTCGTGCGCAATGCCTGGTCGCAGGACAAAGTGTTCTGCAATTCGCCGACCGGCAGCAACGTCGTTCTCGGCTTCAACGTGCCGCAATCGGGTCCCTATGCCGATGAGGGCGCCGACGAGCTGCGCGCCTTCAAGCTGGCGGTCCAGCACCTCAACGGCGAGGGCGACGGCGGCCTGTTGAAGACGCTCAAGCCGTCCAGCCTCAAGGGCAACGGCATTTTGGGCAAGAAGGTGACCTTTGTCACCGGCGACACCCAGACGAAATCGGACGCCGCCCGCGCCTCGGCCAAACGGATGATCGAGGCCGACAAGGTGGTCATGATCTCCGGCGGCTCGTCGTCCGGCGTTGCCGTGGCGGTTCAGTCTCTGTGCCAGGACATGGGCGTGATCTTCATGACCGGTCTTACCCACTCCAACGACACCACCGGCAAGGACAAGCGGCGTTACGGCTTTCGGCACTTCTTCAACGCCTACATGTCGGGCGTCGCACTCGGACCGGTGCTCGCCGAGCAGTATGGCAAGGACCGCAAGGCCTATCACCTGACCGCCGACTACACCTGGGGCTGGACCCAGGAAGAGTCGATGAAGAACGCAACGGAGAAGGAGGGCTGGAAAACCGTCCAGACCGTTCGCACGCCGCTCGGCGCGGGCGACTTCTCGCAATATCTGACGCCGGTCCTGAATTCCGGTGCCGATGTCCTGATCCTCAACCACTATGGCGGCGACATGGTCAACTCGCTGCGCCAGGCCGTCAACCAGTTCGACATGAAGAACAAGACGGTGAACGGCAAGCAGTTCGAGATCGTCGTGCCGCTGATCTCCGAGCTCATGGCGGAAGGCGCCGGCGACGCGATCAAGGGTATTCTTGGGACCGCCAACTGGGACTGGAAACTCGACAACGAGGCCACGAAGACCCTCGCCAAGTCGTTCGGCGAGGCCTATGGCCGGCCGCCGTCGCAGGCCGCTCAGACCTGCTACGCCCAGACACTGCTCTATGCCAATGCGGTGGAGATGGCGGGCACCTTCTATCCGCCGGAGGTGATCAAGGCATTGGAAGGCTTCGAGTTCGACGGCCTCGGCAACGGACCGACGCTTTATCGCGCCGCCGACCACCAGTGCTTCAAAGACGTTCTGGTCGTGCGGGGCAAGGAGAAGCCTGCCAACCAGTTCGACCTTCTCGAAGTGGTCAAGATCGTCCCGCGGGAAACCGTGACCTACGATCCATCAATCTTCGGTGGTGAGCTCGGCCCGTCCGAGGTCAAGGGTTGCGCGGCCTAGAGCATGGTGCCGAAAAGTTGCATGACTTTTCGGGTCACATCATGCGGCAAAACAATGGCTTAGAGCGGAATGGCGATTCCAGTTTATCGCATTCCGCTCTAAGCCGCAGTCCATCCGATCCGGCGCCGGCGGACGACAGCGATGCCGTCCGCCGGCGTGTGACAGAAGATGCGGCAGGAGCGCGACGGCACCTTCCATGGACGCAATCATTCTCCAGATTCTCAACGGCCTCGACAAGGGCGGCGCCTATGCGCTGATCGCCCTCGGCCTGACATTGATCTTCGGCACACTCGGCGTGGTGAATTTCGCCCATGGCGCACTGTTCATGCTCGGCGCCTTCTGCGCGGTCACCTTCGAGCGGGTCCTGACGCTGTCGGAGCGGGTCCGCGACCCAAGCGTGACCTTTTTCGAGGCCTATAAGGAGGTGCCCTATCTGACGATCTGGTACGGCGACGCCGGCCAGGCGATCGTCGACTGGGCCGTGCCCTTGTCGATCATCCTGGCCATTCCCGTCATGCTGATCGTCGGCCTTGCCATGGAGCGTGGGCTGATCCGCTTCTTCTACAAGCGCAGCCATGCCGAACAGATCCTCGTGACCTTCGGTCTCGCCATCGTTCTGCAGGAGATCGTCAAGTATTTCTTCGGAGCCAATCCGATCCCGCTCACCGCTCCCTCTGCCCTCACCGGCAGCGTCGATCTCGGCCATTGGTTGGGTTTGACGGGGATTTCCTATCCGCTGTGGCGCATCGTCTATTTCCTGTTCTCGCTGGTGGTGATCGCTGCCGTCTTCGCGTTCCTGCAACTGACGACCTTCGGCATGGTGGTGCGCGCCGGCATGGCCGACCGCGAGACCGTCGGCCTGCTCGGCATCAACATCTCGCGCAAGTTCACCATTGTCTTCGGCATCGCCGCCGTCGTCGCAGGGCTCGCCGGTGTCATGTACACACCGATCCTCGCCCCGAACTACCATCTCGGCATGGATTTTCTGGTGCTGTCCTTCGTCGTCGTGGTGGTCGGCGGGATGGGCTCGCTCGGCGGCGCGGTGCTCGCCGGCTTTCTGCTCGGCATCCTGCAATCCTTCGCCTCGATGACCGAGGTCAAGGCGATCGTTCCGGGCATCGACCAGATCATCATCTACCTCGTCGCCGTGGTGGTTCTCCTCGTTCGCCCGCGTGGCCTGCTGGGCCGCAAGGGCGTGATGGAGGCCTGACCGATGAGCCAAAGCGTGATGACCTCCGGCAACCGACCGGAGAAGGGCATGGGCAAAAGCCCGGCCGAACGCACCGAACCGACGGGCAGCGGCCTGCGCGGCTTCATGCGATCGAGCGGTGGCGACTACCTGCTGCTCGCGGTTTTCGCCGCCGCCATCCTGACCATGCCGATCTGGCTGGCGCCGATCGGCGCCGGCTACCCGGATATTCTGCAGAAATTCGCCATCTTCGGCATCTTCGCCCTCGGCTTCAACATCCTCTTCGGCTTCTCGGGCTATCTGTCTTTCGGTCACGCCGCCTTTCTCGGTGTCGGCTCCTATGCTGCGGTCTGGATGTTCAAACTGTTGTCGATGAACGCCTTTCCGGCCCTCATCTTCGCAGTCCTCGTTTCCGGCGTTTTCGCGCTGCTGATCGGCTTCGTCAGCCTGAGGCGCTCAGGGATCTACTTCTCGATCCTGACGCTCGCCTTCGCGCAGATGTCCTACAATCTCGCCTATTCGGTGCTCACCCCGATCACCAACGGCGAGACAGGCCTGCAGGTGAACCGCTCCGATCCGCGCATCCTCGATCAGCTATTCGGCGGCACAAGCATGACCGTACCGGACATCTTCGGCGTTCAATTGCAAGGCTGGGCCGGCTTTTATTTCTGCGCCGTTCTGCTCATCCTCGCCTTCTTCATCACCATGCGGATCAAGAACTCGACCTTCGGGCTGATGCTCTTTGCCATCAAGGCGAACCAGACGCGGATGAGCTTCACCGGCTTTTCGACCCGGCCCTATCTGCTCACCGCCTTCGTCATCTCCGGCATGTATGCGGGGCTCGCCGGCGGCCTCCTCGCGGTGACCGATCCGCTCGCCGGCGCCGAGCGCATGCAGTGGACCGCCTCCGGCGAGGTGGTGCTGATGACCATTCTCGGCGGCGTCGGCACATTGCTCGGCCCGGTAATCGGCGCGGCGGTGATCAAATATCTCGAACAGATCTTCTCCTCCTTCAACGAAGGTTTGCTCCATCGCGCCTTCGACTTCCTGCCGACCGCCGTTCAGGACATCGTGGTGGCTATCGTTGCCCCCTTCGTCGGCGAAGGCTGGCAGCTCACCCTCGGCCTGATGTTCATGATCGTGGTGATTTTCCTGCCCGGCGGCATCATGGAAGGCGTCGGGCGGATCGCCCGCAGGGTCCGACGCGACAAGCCGTCGGATGACGGCGCCGCTTCGAAAGCCGGCCATTGAGGATTGCTGCCCCATGACCACCGACATTCTTTCGATCAGCGGCGTCGGCAAGCGCTTCGGCGGCCTTCGCGCCCTCGACGACGTCAATCTCAACGTCAAAAAGGGCAGCATCCACGCGATCATCGGGCCGAACGGCGCCGGCAAGTCGACCCTGCTCAACTGCCTCGTCGGCCGCATCATCCCCGACCAGGGCACGGTCACCTTCGACGGCGGCTCGCTGCTCGGCCACAAGCCGCATGCGATCAACCAGGCGGGAATCGCCCGGGTGTTCCAGACCCCGGAGATTTTCGGCGAATTGACCGTCATGGAAAACGTCATGATCCCGGCCTTCGCCAAGCATGACGGCGCCTTCCGCGTCAATGCCTGGCAAAGGGCCCGCGAGCGCGGCGCGGTGCGCGAGGAAGCCGAGCACATTCTCGATGATCTCAATCTCTGGGATCAGCGCGATCACATCGTCAATTCCATGTCGCGCGGCGACAAGAGGCGGCTCGAATTGGCGATGTGCCTCGTCCAGCACCCCAAGCTGCTGCTGCTCGACGAGCCGACCGCCGGAATGTCGCGCGCCGACACCAACAACACCGTCGACCTTTTGAAAAAGATCGCCGAGCGCGGCATCACCAAGGTGATCATCGAGCACGATATGCATGTCGTCTTTTCGCTGGCCGAAAAGGTCTCCGTCATGGCCCAGGGCACGGTGATCGCCGAAGGCTCGCCCGAGGAGATCAAGGCGAGCGAGACAGTCCAGGAAGCCTATCTCGGGGGAGCCCATCTATGAGCGAGACCCGCGAACCCAGACCGTCAGCCCGCAACGCGACGCCCGCATCGTCCGAACGCCCGTTCTTCTCAGCTCGCGACATGCACGCCTATTACGGCGAAAGCTATATCGTCCAAGGCGTCTCCTTCGATATCCGCCACGGCGAAATCCTGGCGCTGCTTGGCCGCAACGGCGCCGGCAAGACCTCGACGCTCAGGACCATCGCGCGAACCGGTACGCCGGAGCTGAGGAGCGGCGAGATCTGGCTCGACGGCGAGGCGCTGCACAAGAAGCAGTCCTTCGAGGCGGCGCGAGTCGGCGTGCAGCTTGTCCCCGAAGATCGCCGGATCATCCCCGGTCTCACCGTCGAGGAAAATCTCAAGCTCGCCCGCATCGAGCCGCCTGTCGGCTGGGACATCGAGCGGATCTACGCGCGTTTCCCACGCCTCGCCGAGCGCCGCAATCAGGAGGGCACGACGATGTCCGGCGGGGAGCAACAGATGCTGGCGGTGGCCCGGGCGCTGGCCCGTGAGGTCAAGCTTCTGCTTCTCGACGAGCCCTATGAAGGCCTCGCGCCGGTCATCGTGAAGGAGATCGAGACCATCCTCGGAGAGATCAAGCAGATCGGCATCACCACCATCCTGGTCGAGCAGAACGCCATTGCGGCCCTGCATCTCGCCGACCGGGCGATCATCCTCGACATGGGCGAAGTGGTGTTCGACGGCTCGGCGCAAGACATCATCGCCGACAAAGAGTTACGCATGCAGTATCTGGCGGTGTGACAGGCAGTCACCATCGCCGGCGCTCGCCGATCCGTGGCGCCGAGGGCTTCGAAAAAGACCGCCGGACACGACGACAGCGGCCGCTCACACGCCTGGATGCCGCCGCCGATCGCGACTATGCGCCGCCCTCCACCGCGACAATCCGTCGCATCAACTTAAGTCGTAGAATGCGGTCTCAAAATCGACTTGCGCCGCCTCCGGTGACGTGATGAATGGATAGAATTGTCGCATAACCAAAGTTGAATTGAGGCAACATGCCCGTCAATGGCGATTCGGTTCGCCGGGCTCGTGGTCGGCCCATAGAAGACAACGTTCTAGAAGCAGCTTGGCTCTACTACGTCGAAGAAAAAAACCAGAGCGAAATCGCCGATGAACTGGCCGTTTCGCGCGCGACGGTTGTGAATTATCTTCAACAAGCCCGAGAGCAAGGCCACATCGAACTCAGGGTCAACCCCTTGGCATTCGAGCGTCATCAGTTGTCGCAATCACTGCGGGCCAAGTTCGGCCTCGCCTCCGCCTTAGTCGTTCCGGGACCGAACGCCTCTCTGGCGTCAGTCGCCCTCGCCGCCGGCCGCTATTTCCCCGACGTGCTCGACCCGGGCGACGTCGTCGGCGTCTCCTGGGGCGAAACCCTCGAACTGATGGCGCAGCAGATGATCCCGCGCACGATTGCCGACCTCACCGTCGTGCAGATGCTGGGCTCGATGCACTGCCCCTACATCTTCACCTCCGAAAGCTGCTCGACCAACGTCGCGCTGAAGCTTTCCGGCAAGGTCGTCAATCTCTATGCCCCCGCCGCCTTGTCGACGGCCGAGGCCGCGGAGACGCTGCGAAGCGAGCCAGTCATCCAGGAGCACTTTGCCCTCCTGGCGACGATGCGCAAGGCTGTCTTCGCCATCGGCACGATGGGTACGGCGAGCCATATCGTCAAAAGCGGCATCGCCACGCCCGAGGACGTCGAATGGTACGCCGCTCATGGCGCCGTCGGTGTTCTGTGCGGGCGCTTCATCGACGGGCGCGGCCGCCACGTCAAAGGCCCACTCGACGAGCGTATGATCGGCGTCACGCCGGAGCGTCTCGCCGATCTCGATGTCGGCTTCCTCGTCGCCGCCGGCGAGGCGCGCGTTGCCGGGGTTTTCGGTGCGATGACCGCGGGTTACGTCACCCATATCGTCACCGACGAGCCGACCGCACAGACACTGCTCGAAACCGTCGGCTGATTGCGGCTGACGGCGGCAGCGTCGATGCCTGGCCAGCAGCGCTTTGGCCTTCCAGCCCGCGCGTTGCTTGATCATCGCCGATCGCCTCCGTCGGCGCCCCAGCAACGCCGACGCTGTCGTGGACGACCTCCGAAATCCACATCTTGACCGTGTGCGACCACGAAACCACGCCCGAGAAGCGGGGAGTCACTCCATTTGTCGCTTGGCAGCAGCATCGGCCCGAAAATCGGATCGATTTTCGGCAAAGCACGATGCGTCGACTCGATCCGATCGAGCGTCCGGTGTGCACCCTGTCAAACGCACGGCGCGGGAACATTAACGCGCCGCCGCCCTTGGGTGGTCCGCGGCCGTGAAGCGGCTTGCGCCTTGCACCGGAAAACCTATCTGCGTGCATCGACGGGCCCGCCGATAAGCCACGTCCACGCATCTGTCGCGCCCCGCCCACCCGCTTTGTCACGATCCGATCCGATATCGAAGGAATGTATCTGCCCATGGCCGAGAAGCACTCGACCCCGAAGATCGAAGTCCGCACCGCGACCACCAAGGACGTCGCGGCGATCATTGCCCTGTCGGCGAAAGTCTTCAAGGACGAGGCGCCCTATACCCGCGGCATGATCATGGGACAGCTTTCGGCCTTTCCCGAAGGCCAATTCGTGGTGGTCTTTGAAGACGAGATCGTCGGCTATGCGGCGACGATGATCCTGCCCGAGGCGAAGGTGATGAAGCAGCATAGCTGGGCCGAGGTCACCGGCGGCGGCTATGCGGCGATGCATGACCGCAAGGGGGATTGGCTCTACGGCATCGAGGTTTGCGTCGATCCGGATCGCCGCCGGTTGCGGATCGGCAAGCGTCTTTACGACGCGCGGCGGCGCTTATGCACCGACATGGCATTGAAGGGCATCGCCTTTGGCGGCCGGTTGCCGGGCTACAAGCGCAACGCCAAGAAATACAAAACGCCCGAGGCCTATATCGAAGCCGTTCGCAAGAACGAGCTCACCGATCCGGTGGCGACATTTCATTTGCGCGCCGGCTTCGAACCGGCGTTCCTGCTGAAGAACTATTATCCGCTCGACACCGCCTCCGGCGGAAACGGCGTGCTGATGGTTTGGCGCAATCCCTATTACGATCCCGAGCAGAGCAAGCAACCGGTCAATCGCTCGAACCCGGACATGGTGCGCATCGTCACCGTGCAGATGGAGGCGCGCAAGATCGCTGCGCCGCAGGACTTCTACGACGCGGTCGAATATTTCGTCGAGGTCGCCTCAGAATATGATGGCGACTTCGTCGTCTTCCCCGAATTGTTCACGCTGATGCTGCTGTCCTGCGAGCCGGAAGAGCTGAAGCCCGAGGCCGCGATCGCAAGGCTCACCGAGCACACGCCGGAATTCGTCGAACGGCTCAGCGATATGGCGCTCCGCCGCAACATCAACATCATTGGCGGCAGCCACGCCACCCGCACCGACGACGGCGAAATCCAGAATGTCGGCTATGCGTTCCTGCGCGACGGCTCAGTCCATCCCCGCGAAAAGATCCACCCAACGCCAAACGAGCGGCAGTATTGGCACATCCAGGGCGGCGATCCGATCGACGTTATCGAGACCGACTGCGGCCCGGTCGGCATCATGATCTGCTACGATTCCGAGTTTCCGGAGATCGCCCGGCGGCTGTGCGACCAAGGCGCCCGCATCCTGTTCGTCCCCTTCAACACCGACACCCGCCACGGCTATCTCAGAGTGCGCTATTGCTGCCAGGCGCGGGCGATCGAGAACCAGTGCTATGTCGTGACCTCGGGGATGACCGGCAATCTCGCCAATGTCGACAATCTCGACATCGAATACGCCCAGTCGGGCATCTTCACCCCGTGCGACTTCCCCTTCGCCCGCGACGGCATCGCGGCGGAAGCCTCTGAAAATGTCGAGATGGTCGCCGTCGCCGATCTCAATCTCTCAACCCTCTTGTGGGCGCGCTACGAAGGCTCGGTGCGCAATTTCCGCGATCGCCGGCTCGATCTTTATCGCACCCGCTGGTCGGACGGCGGCTGATCAGCGCGGCGGCGCTTCGACGGCCTCAACTGACGCGATGCCCGGCGCCCGCCGCCGCCGGCGCTGCCCATTCAGCAGCGACCACGTGTAGATCCCGAGCGCCGTCCAGATAAAGGCGAAGGCGACGAACTGCCAGTGGTTGAACGGCTCGCCGAAGAGGAAAACGGCCGTGACCGCCAGCAGCGTCGGAACCAGATACTGCAGAATGCCGACGGTCGTATAATCCAGCAATCGGGCCCCCGCTGCATAAAGGATCAGCGGGATCGCCGTCAGCGGCCCGGCGACGAGAAGCAGCGTCGTCTCCAGGCCGTTCGACAAAAAGTGCACGTCCGGCACGAAGAACAGGATGGCGATCAGCGAGGGGATCGAAAGCAGCGCAACTTCGAGAAAAAATCCTTCGCTCGCCCCGACCGGCACCATCTTGCGCAACAGCCCATAGGTTCCAAAGGTCAAGGCCAGCACCAGCGAAATCCACGGCAGGCCGCCGGCCTTTGCCGTCATCACCCCGACACCGATCACCGCCAGCGTGATGGCAACGCTCTGCAGCCGGGTCGGCCGCTCGCCGAGAAAGATCGCCGCCAAAGCCACATTCACCAGCGGATTGATATAATAGCCGAGCGCCGCCTCGACCGCCCGTCCAGCTCCAATGGCATAGACGAACGTGCCCCAGTTCAGCGAGATCAGTGTCGCCGTCAACGCCGCCAAAGCCACCGTGCGGGCGTTCCTGAAATGCGACAGGGCATGGCTGAGCGAGCCTTGCCAAAGCAGCAGCGCGACGGCGAAGGGCAGCGCCCAGATAATCCGGTGAACGACCACCTCGACCGGTGAGACATGGGCCAGCAGCTTCATGAAGATCGGCAGGACCAGCCCCCAGATGGCGAAGGCGCCGAGCGTGTAGGTGAGACCCTGACGGCTTTCGCCGGAACCAAGCGGCATCCAACAACTCTTCGATGCAAAATTTATCTGTGCCGGCGATAACAGAACCGGCACGGCACTTCAGCCCGGTTTCTGATGATAGCGGCGATCATTGATCGTGATGGATCGAGCCCCGCAACTGCCGGCCAGATCAAAGCCGCGGAAAAGAACCGTCGAACCAAAGGCGCGAATGGGATGGGGTGCGGTGCGATGCAACATACGCGTCGGCATCGGCGGCCCGGCGCTCGAAAACCGCTGCACCCGATCGGCCAAAGGATCAGGCTTCGTCCGGCGACGGCGCGTCGGGATGCTGATGGCTGACCAACCTGCCGCCCAAAGCCGCGATCTCGGCGTCGTCCTCCGTCACCACGCCGATCAGCCTGTGCAACTCGTCGACATAGAAGATCTTGCCTTCGATCCCGTCTTGGCAAACCGGCGGCACCCGACTCGGATCGTCGAGCGCACCGATCGCGATGGAGACCGCCTGGGCCGTCTCATAGGTCAGCGGTGTCCCGCATTCGGGACAAAAGCCCCGCGCCGCATAATTCGACGACTGAAACCGCGTCGGCTCCTTGTGCGTCCAAACCAACGTCCCGGGTCGAGCATGGACAAGCGGCGCGTAAAAGGAGCCAAATGCCTTCTGGCACATGCGGCAGTGGCAGATGCTCGCCGTCTCAGCCTCCACCTCACAGCGAAACCGCACCGCACCGCACTGACACCCGCCGCTCAAAATCGTCATGACGAGCCCTCCTTGGTCCAACCAGACTCATGAAACATTCAGCAACGCAACAGGTTCAAGACCCGCGCCAAGTGCTGGCCTCCAGGCAGGCGGCGCCGATGCTCCGCCCGGCATTCCTACGCCTCGGGCAGGTCCGCCGCGAACTGGTCGGTCGCCTGGAGGAGTTCGTGCAAAATGGCCGGTTCGGCAAAGGCGTGGCCGGCGCCTTCGACGAGGCGATAGTCGGCCTTCGGCCAGGCTTGGGCGAATTGCCAGGAGGTGATCGCCGGGGTGACGACGTCGTAGCGGCCCTGGATGATGGTCGCCGGCACGGCCGCGAGCCGATCGGCATCACGCAGCAGCTGCCCCTCTTCCAGCCAAAGGTCGTGGAAGAAGAAGTGGTTCTCGATCCGGGCAAAGGCGATCTGGCCGTCGCTCGCGGTGCCGTCGGCCAGCGTCGTCGCCGGGTTGCTGGCGCGCACCATCACCGTCGCCGATTCCCAGGCGGTCCAGGCTTGCGCGGCCTTGGCCCGCACCGTTCGATCCGGATCGGTCAGCCGGCGACGATAGGCGGCGACGAGATCGTGCTGCTCGTCCCCGGAAATCTGTGCGACGAGATTTTCCCAATGGTCGGGAAACAGCCGGTTGGCGCCACCGTCGTAGAACCAGTCGAGTTCCGCTCGCCGACCTGAGAAGATCCCTCGCAAAATTAGGCCCAAGACCCGATCGACATGGGCCTCGGCATAGGCCAGCGCCAGCGTCGCGCCCCAGGAACCGCCGAACAGCAGCCAGCGCTCGATCCGCAAATGCCGCCGGAGCCGTTCGAGATCATCGACGAGATGCCAGGTGGTATTCGCCTCCAGCGCGCCGAGCGGCAGCGAGCGGCCACAGCCGCGCTGGTCGAAGATCACGATACGGTAACGCTGCGGATCGAACAGGCGGCGATGCGGCGCCGATGCGCCACTGCCCGGCCCCCCGTGCAGAAACACCACGGGCAGGCCCGCCGGATTGCCGCACTCCTCGAAATAGAGTTCGTGCCCGTCTCCAACATCGAGGCGCCCCATGCGATAGGGATCGATCGGCGGGTAGGGTTTGCGCAGAGTCATCGGCGGGCATTAGATGTGAAATCGCGTCGAGCGCAAACGAGAAATTGTCGCCCCATGCGCGCGCCTCGCCCCCGCGCCCTTGCCCAAGCAGGCCTTGCAACATTTCACGCCCGCCGCCGTTTTCATCCGATTGGGATCATTCTGCGCTACGGCATCGCCCGAGCCGCGCCGGACCGCCGGGAATCAACACGATGTCTTGAGACAAAAAAAGGCGCGCGCGCCAGCCCCCGTTCGCAGCCCCCGCCCCGTGGATGGACGCGGATCAGAAAGGCCCTCTCCATGCTCCGCGTTGCCTCCTACAATATCCGTAAAAGCGTCGGCACCGACTGGCGCCGCCGCCCGTTGGAAATCCTCGCCGTCCTCAACGAGATCGACGCGGACGTCGTCGCGCTGCAGGAGGTCGATCGGCGCTTCGGCACCCGCACCTCGTCGATCCCGCCCCGCGCCATCCGCGATCACACCCGCTACACGGTCGTCGCCGTCGATGCGCGCCCCGGCGGGATTGGCTGGCACGGCAACGCCATCCTGGTGCGCGAGACGATCGCGGCGGATTCGGTGACCTGTTTGACGCTGCCGGCGCTGGAGCCGCGCGGCGCCGTGATCGCCGATCTCCGCCTCGGCCAAGCGCGGTTCCGCGTCGCCGCCATGCATCTCGGCCTGCTCGGCCTGTGGCGCAAACGCCAGGCGCGCGCCGTCCTTGCCGCCCTCGATCGCCTGCAGCCGGCCCTGCCGACGATTTTGATGGGCGATCTCAACGAATGGAACCCGGATGGGCGCTGCTTTAAGCTGTTCGGCCGCGCCCACGCGGTGCTCACCCCCGGCCGCTCCTACCCCTCGCGCATGCCGCTCGGCGCCCTCGACAGGATCATCCTCAGCCGTGATGTCGAGCTCGTCGACACCGCCGTGCATCTGTCGAGTCGCGCCCGCAGGGCCTCCGATCATCTGCCGGTCTATGCCGACGTTGCTTTTGCCGGCAGCGCGGCGGCCGGGCGCCATGTGCGGCCGCTGGTCTCGCATCCCTGATCGCCGCGATGCAGCGTTGGTGTTCGCCGGTCGATTGCTTACATTGCGCCGCATGAGCGATTTCAACGAATCAGCGCCGGCGCCGCGCCAGGGCGGCATCGCCGCCAGAGCGATGGCCGCGCGGGGCGCCAAGGCGCCGGATTATCTCAGCGGGCTCAATCCCGAGCAGCGCGCCGCCGTCGAAACGACGGAGGGGCCGGTTCTGGTGCTGGCCGGCGCCGGCACCGGCAAGACGAGGGTGCTCACTACCCGCATCGCCCATATTCTGGCGACCGGCCATGCGTGGCCGAGCCAGATCCTCGCCGTCACCTTCACCAACAAGGCGGCGCGCGAGATGAAGCAGCGCATCGGCCTGCTCGTCGGCGGCGAGGTCGAGGGCATGCCCTGGCTCGGCACCTTCCACTCGATCGGCGTGAAGATCCTGCGCCGCCATGCCGAACTGGTCGGGCTGAAGCCGAACTTCACCATCCTCGATACCGACGACCAGATCCGCCTGATCAAGCAGCTGATCCAAGCCGAAAATCTCGACGACAAGCGTTGGCCGGCCCGCACCTTCGCCACCATGCTCGACGGCTGGAAGAACAAGGGGCTGTCGCCGAAGGACATTCCCGAGGGCGACGCGCGAGCCTTCGCCGGCAAAGGCCGCCAGCTCTATGCCGACTATCAGAACCGACTGCTCACGCTGAATGCCTGCGATTTCGGCGATCTGTTGATGCATCCGATCGCCCTGTTCAAGGCCAATCCGGATGTGCTCGCCGACTATCACCGCCGCTTCCGCTACATCCTCGTCGACGAATATCAAGATACCAACGTCGCCCAGTATCTCTGGCTGCGGCTTCTGGCGCAGCGGCCGAGGGAGACGTCGGCCAAAAACGCACCGCCGATCAACATCTGCTGCGTCGGCGACGACGACCAGTCGATCTATGGCTGGCGCGGCGCCGAGGTCGACAACATCCTGCGTTTCGACAAGGATTTTCCCGGGGCGGCGGTCATCCGGCTCGAACGCAACTACCGCTCCACCGGCCATATTCTCGGCGCGGCGTCCCATCTGATTGCCCATAACGAAGACCGGCTCGGCAAGACCCTCTTCACCGACACGCCCGATCCCGAAGACCCGAAGGTCGAGGTCAATGCCGGCTGGGATTCGGAAGAGGAAGCCCGGGCGATCGGCGAGGCGATCGAGGATCTGCAGCGGCGCGAGGATCACAACCTCAACGACATGGCGATCCTGGTGCGCGCGTCCTTCCAGATGCGCGCCTTCGAAGATCGCTTCGTCACCATGGGGCTGAACTACCGGGTGATCGGCGGCCCGCGCTTTTACGAGCGCATGGAGATCCGCGACGCGCTCGCCTATTTCCGCTGCGTCTGCCAGCCGGCCGACGATCTTGCTTTCGAGCGCATCGTCAACACGCCGAAGCGCGGGCTCGGTGATGCCACCGTCCGCCTCGTTCACGATTATGCGCGTGGCCGCGAGATCCCGCTGATCGCGGCGGCCGGCGAAATGGTTGAAACGGAAGAGCTGAAGCCCAAGCCGCGCAACACGCTGCGGGCTCTCGTCGCTGATTTCCGCCGATGGTCGGAGCTTCTTTCGACCAGCAAGCACACCGAGCTTGCCGAGCAGATCCTCGACGAATCCGGCTATACCGAGATGTGGCAGAACGACCGCTCGGCCGAAGCGCCGGGGCGGCTGGAAAATCTCAAGGAGCTGATCCGCTCCATGGAGGCCTACGAGTCTCTGCCCTCTTTCCTCGAGCATGTGGCCCTGGTGATGGACGCCGAGCAGGAAAACGAGGTCGATGCGGTGTCGATCATGACGCTGCATTCGGCCAAGGGGCTGGAATTCGAGACGGTGTTTCTGCCCGGTTGGGAGGAAGGGCTGTTTCCCCACCAGCGGGCCCTCGACGAGGGCGGCCGCTCAGGCCTCGAGGAAGAGCGGCGTCTTGCCTATGTCGGCATCACCCGGGCCAAGCGGCGGGCGAAAATCTGGTTCGTCTCCAACCGCCGCATCCACGGCCTGTGGCAGTCGACCATCCCGTCGCGCTTTCTCGACGAACTGCCGGAAGCCCATGTCGACGTGATGGAGGCCAACACCTCCTATGGCGGCTACGGCGCCGGCGGTTTCGGCGGCTATGGCGCCTCGCGCTGGGATGGCGGCGCGGCCTTCAAGCAATCGGCCTATGGCACGCCCGGCTGGAAACGCGCCCAGGCGGCCCAGGCGGGCTTTGCCGGCGGCGATCAGCAGACCCGCGGCGGCGACGGCTGGTCAGGCGGGCGCACCCGCGAGATCAGCTACGAGGCCGAGCCGGGCGCACGTGGCAAGAGCGGCGGCACGGGGGGCGCCTCGGGCTTCGCCGGCCGCATGGGCGCCGACGCCCCGCGCGAGCGGGCGGGGCGCGGCCACAATCAGCCGCCGAAAAAGGGGCTCGGCCTTTACTCCTCCTCCAAGCGCGGCGGCCCGCGCGAGATCGAGGGTGAGCTGGTGGCGAAATCCGTCGCCCCCGAAGCCAGCCGCTTTGCCGCGGGCGACCGGGTGTTCCACCTGAAATTCGGCAACGGCACGGTCGCCGGCGTCGAAGGCAACAAGCTCACCGTCGACTTCGACAAGGCCGGCCAGAAGCGGGTTCTCGACGGCTTCGTCGAGCCGGCGTGAGCCGGGCGCCGCTTCGCCCTCGATCACTTCGTCACAAAGCTGTTCCCGATCGCCGACCAGATGGCCACGCCCACCGGTCAGCGCCTTGCCGCCGCCCGCCGCGCCACCATGCAGCAGTTCATCAACGCACTCCTCGCCGAGATTGGCGAATAGAGCGCCCTGCGTCCGATCGGACGCAGAAAGGTCGCTCTCACCCTTTGGATCGACGCATCGTGCTTGCCGAAAATCGATTCCGATTGTCGAACCGATGCTGTAGCCGATCAGGCGATGCGGGCTTCGCTCTGGCGATCGAAGAGGTGGACGGCTTCCGGCGCGACGGTCAGGCTGAGGGGTTTGCCCGGCGCCTGGCGCTCGGCGCGGGGAACGACCACGATCGTGTCGCGGCCGTCGACGTCGACATGCAGCTGGACATCCTGGCCGGTGGTTTCGGAGAGAATGACCGTGCCGCGGATCGGGCCCTCCTCGGCGATCGCCAAGTCGTTCGGACGGACCCCGAGCGTCACCGGCTGGCCGGGGCGCGCAGTGCTGTTCGCCGGCAGCGCGATCGAAACGCCCGGCGCTTCGAAGCTCGGCGCTCCGCCCCGCGCGTCGATCGTGCCCTCGATGAAGTTCATCGCCGGCGAGCCGATGAAGCCGGCGACATAGATCGAGTTCGGCCGCTCATAGATTTCGTCGGGCGTGCCCATCTGGACGATGGCGCCCTTGTGCATCAGGACGATCACGTCGGCCATGGTCATCGCCTCGATCTGGTCGTGGGTGACATAGACCGTCGTCGCCTTCAGCCGATTGTGGAGCTGGCGGATTTCGATCCGCATATGGGCGCGCAGCTTCGCGTCGAGATTGGACAGCGGCTCGTCGAACAAAAAGACGCCGGTGTCGCGGACCATCGCCCGGCCCATGGCGACACGCTGGCGCTGGCCGCCGGACAGTTCCTTCGGATAGCGCTTCAGATAGTCGGTGAGATTGAGGATCTCGGCCGCCCATTCGACTTTCTTGCGGATCTCGGCCTTCGGCTTCTTGGCGACCTGCAGCGAGAAGGCGATGTTGTCGAAGACGCTCATCGTCGGATAGAGCGCGTAATTCTGGAAGACCATGGCGATGTCGCGATCGCGTGGATGGACGCCATTCACCTTTTCGCCACCGATCATCAGATCGCCGGCACTGATCGTCTCCAGCCCGGCGGTCATGCGCAACAGCGTAGTCTTGCCGCAGCCGGACGGCCCGAGCAGCACGACGAACTGATGGTCCTCGATCTTGAAGGAAATATCCCGCATCACCTCGACGGCGCCGAAGGATTTCCCGATTCCGATATATTCAACGCTCGACATGGCAGGGACTTTTCTTCGATCTTTGTCTGAATGAGTGACAGTTACTGATTGAAATAATGGAAGAAAAGACCGTTCAATACTTTTGCCTTGTCGGCGTCAGAACGATTTCCTGAACCAGTGCGGCCTGGGGCATCTCGTAGGTCGAAAGGATCAGCTGGGCGACATGCTCGGGGCCGATGCCACCGCCCATCTTCGCCTTGTTCGCCTGATAGTCGGCGAGGGTCTTCTCATCCTTGACGCCGGAGAGAACCTCGGTCTCGATCACCCCTGGCGAGATCACCTGAACGCGCACGTCGTAGTCGGAGAGATAGTCGCGCAAGCTTTCCGACACCGCATGAACGAAGAATTTCGTGCCACAATAGACGGTGTGGTCGGGATAGACCTTGCGCCCGGCAATCGAGCTCATCATCACCAGCGTGCCGCGGCGGCGGGCGATCATACCCGCCATCACCGCATGGACGGTGTTCATCACCCCCTTGGTGTTGATGTCGATCATCGCGTCCCATTCCTCCGGCGGCTGCCGGGCGATGTCGGCGAGATGGGCAACGCCGGCATTGGCGAACATCAGATCGACGGGACCATAGGCCGCCTCGCCTTTCGCGACGGCCGCGGCGATCGCCGCACGGTCGCGGACATCGACTTCGGCGATGACCGCATCGGGCAAACCGAGGGCCTGCATGCGATCGACGCGCCGGGCCATCAACAACAGTGGATAGCCGGCGTTGGCGAAGGCCTTGGCCGTCGCCTCGCCGATGCCGGAACTGGCGCCGGTGATTGCAATCAATGGCTTATCGGACATGACGCAAATCTCCTCGAGTCGAAGGGCGGACAAGCCCGCGCGGCCGATCAAAGGCCGCGCGGGCTGAAGCAGGACGCGTCAGCTTTTCAGGACGGCTTCGACCTTGGTCTTGATGTCGTCCATCGCCGCTTTCGGGCTGTCATACTGGCCGGCGAAATACTGGCCGAGCGCCACCGGGATGGTGTCGGACGAAATCTCAGCCCATTCCGGCAGATCCGGTTCGGAGCCCATATATTTCGAGATCGTCTCGCGCACGACCGGCAGGTGCCTTGTGGTGCCGGCGCCGACCCGGGCATTGGCCTTCACCCGCGGATCGTCATAGACGCTGGTGCGGGTCGGCCCGGTACCACCGCCAAGGACGGTGATCAGCGCCTGGGTGTCAGCGGCCGTCGCCCATTGCATGAAGACCCAGGCAGCGTCCGGGTTCTTGGAGTATTTCGACACCGCCAAGCTCGAGCCGCCCTGATGGCCGACGCCCGGGATCTCGCCGAAGCCGGTCTTGTCGGGGGAAATCAGGGTGATCGCCTTCGGCGGCACCGCCGCTTCCATCAGGCCGGAGATCTTGCCCGACTTCGGATCGTCGAAGAACGGGAAGAACTCGCCCCAGGACAGCATCGAGGCGGCGACACCTTGGCTGACGGATTGGCCCTCGCCGTCCCAGGTCCAGCCGTCGACGCCCGGCGGCATCGTCTTCTTCAGCTTGTCCCAGTATTCGATCGCCTTGATGCCGGCGTCGTTGTTGCCGACGAATTTCCGGTCGGTATCGAAGATCTGGCCGCCATGGCCCCACAGCCAGCAGGTCCAGTCGCATTCGAGGCTGTAATGGCCGGACTTCATCTGGCCGGTGGTGCCGTAGAGCTGCGGGCCCTTGGCCTCGGTGATCTTCTGGGAGTTCGTCAGCAGCTCATCCATCGTCTCGGGCGCCTTGAGGCCGAGCTCGTCATAGATGTCCTTGCGGTACTGCATGATGAAGATCGGGATGTCGTAGGGCACGCCCACCCAGCGATCCTTGTATTTGGCGATGCCGTCGACCAGCGGCGGCAGGAAGTCGTCGATATTGTAGTCGGGATAAGCGAGATCCGGCTTGTCCTTGATCTGCTCGCGCGGATCGAAGACGTCCTGGCTGAAGTTCGCCGCCCAGCTCTGATCGATATAGTAGAGATCGTAGGTGCCGAGCTGCGAGGCGACGTCGAGGGTGAGCTTCTGCAGCACCTGTTCGAGCGGCAGCACCTCGATCTCGATCTTGATGCCGGAGGCCTTTTCAAAGAACGGCTTGAGGCTGTTGGCGATGGCGTTGGACGGCGGGGTGGATTCGGTGGCGAGCCGCAACGTCGTGCCGGCGAAGGGCTTGCCGACGTCGGCGAGCCACTTCATCATCTCAGGCGAGGGCTCCAGCGAGCCCTCCGCGAAGGCCGACGGCGCCAGATTGAAGAAGGGCCGCCGCCCCGACAGGCCGAAGCCGGCTCCGAGCGCTCCGACCGACAGGCCGAGCTTTCCGGCCGCGCGCAAAAAGCTGCGGCGGTCCATCTGACCTTTCACGTAGCGGTCGGTCACCGATGCGAGATAGGTCTTGCGTTGCCAATCTCTCATGACTGCTTCTCCTCCTCTTGCGATGGTTCTAGCCACCCATCGCTGCGGCTTGGCCTTCTGGGCGCGCCTCCCTCCCGGAGGGTTGCCCGGCCCTATTGCTTGAGCGAGCCCATGGTCAGGCCGCGCACCAGATGCCGCTGAACGGCGAGCACGAAAATGAACGCCGGCACGATCGCCGCCGCGCCGAGCGCCGCCATGTTGCCCCAAGCGGTCCCAACCGAGGTGACGAAGGTGGTCGAGACCACCGGCACGGTCTTGATCTGCGTTTGAGTCAGGGTCAGCGCGAACAGGAATTCGGTCCAGGAAAAGATGAAGCACAGGACCGCCGTCGCGGCGATGCCACCGCGCGCCATCGGCAGGACGATGCGGCGAAAGATCAGCCAGCGGCTGGCGCCGTCGACGACCGCACTTTCGTCGATCTCCTTCGGCACGTCGTCGAAGAAGCTCTTCATCAACAGGACGGCGAGCGGCAGGTTCATCAAGGCATGAATGAGGATCATGCCGAGATAGGTGTCGAGCAGGCCAAGGGTCTTGTACATGAAGAACATCGGGATCGCGACGGCGACCGGCGGCATCATCCGGGTCGACAGCACCCAGCCGACGAAGCTGTGGCGGGCCCGGAAATGAATGCGCGACAGGGCATAGGCGGCCAGCGTCGCGATCGCGACGGCAAGGATCGTCGAGCCAACGCCAATGACGATCGAATCCCACAGTCGCGGCGCCATGTAGAAATTGCCGCCACCGGGAGTGACCGTCAGGCTGCCCTGGCCGAAATGGATGCCGAACACCTTTTGAAAATTGTCGAGGGTCGGCGAAAAATCGAAAATCTTCGGCGGACGCGAGAAGATGTCGCGGCCATCGCGAAAGGCGACGCTGGTCCAGTAATAGATCGGGAAGAAGAACAGCCCGGCCACCAGCCAGGCTGCCGCGATCCGCAGATATCTCGAGAGCGAGGAACCGGGCATCACCACCTCACCTTCGCGACCTTGATGAAGACATTGGCGATGATCAGCACGATCAACAGCATCACCAGGCTCAGCGTCGCGCCATAGCCCCATTTGACGAAGGAGAAGGTCTGCTGCCAGGCATAGAGGCTGAGCGTGTAGGTCGCCGTGCCCGGCCCGCCGGAGGTCATGACGAAGACGTAGTCGAAGACGCGGAACAGATCGATGCCACGGATCAGGACGGCGATGGCGATCACCTTCGACATCATCGGCATGGTCAGCCGCCAGAAGGTCTGCCACGGGCTGGCGCCATCGATCATCGCCGCTTCATAGGGCTCGGATGGCAGAGCGCGCAGACCGGCAAGCAGGATCAGCACCATGAAGGGGGTCCACTGCCAGATCTCCGCGAGAAGCACGCCGGCGAGCGCATATTGGGTCGTTGCCAGGATCGGCGTCGCGGGGCTCAACAGTCCGATCGCTTTCAGCACATAGGAGATGACACCGAACTGCGGATCTTCCATTAGGAGATACATCATGCCGGCGATGGCCGGCGGGATGACCAGCGTCATGGTCAAAATGCCGCGCAGGAATCCAAAGCCTGGCTCATCGGCATCGAGCAACAACGCAATCGCCATCCCGAGCACCAGCTCGACCGCCAGCGCGATACCGAAATAGATGAAGGTGACCGTCAGCGACTGCCAGAACCGGGTGTCGGCCCAAAGCTGCGCCCAGTTGCGCCCGCCGACCCATTCCAGGGCACGGCGCCGGGGCACGAACTCATGAAAGCTCAGCCAGATATTGTAGACAAGCGGGAAGATCGTGAAGACGACCAAGATCGCAATCAACGGCATGAGCCACGGCAAGGGGTGATCGGAAACCACCCGTCGACGGACAAGGTCCGAAGTCGTCACCTATCTCTCCTCCCGCGCCCTGCCCGATGCCTCCCAACATATTAGCGGCAGATGCACTACTAATCTTAATTTTAACAGCTTATTTTCGGCGCGACAAGCTTGTTTCGCAATATCTTTACTGACTGAAATTAATCTGAATTTCTCTCAAACTGCCTTCCGTAGCTCGAAAACCCATTCAATACTTGGGAAATCTGTTTATCTGAGAGAATCATCGGCCCTCCATCGAGTTGCAGGCTATAATAATATTGCTTAGCTAGCGTCTCCAATTCGACCGCACGCCACATCGCCTGATCGAGATCGCCCCCCAAGGCGATCATGCCGTGATTGGCCATCAGGCAAGCGGCGCGATCCTTGAGTGCAGCAAGCACCAACTCTGATAATTCCGGCGTGCCGTAGCGGGCATAATCACAGCATTTCACGTCGTTGCCGCCGAAGACCGCGACCATATAATGGCAGGCTGGAATCGATCGCCTCGTAATCGCGAGGGTCGTGGCGAAGGTCGGATGGGCATGGACGATGGCGCCGGCATCGGGGCGGGCACGCAGGATGTCGCGATGAAAGCGCCATTCGGTCGAGGGTTTCAGCGGCCCATGCCATTCGCCGTCCTCACCGCCGAGCGGCATGGTGACGATCATCTCCGGCGTCATCTGATCATAGGGCGTGGCGCTCGGCGTCAGCAGCATGGTATCGCCGTGCCGAGCGGAGATGTTGCCGGAGGTGCCCTGATTGAGGCCGGAGCGGTTCATCTCCAGGCACAGATCGATGATCTTCTGGCGCAGCGCGCGTTCGCTCTTGGTCATGGGTGCAGACCCGTCGACGCTTCGATGGATCGAGCGGCGGTTTCGGCACCAGGAGGGTTTGCCGAAACCGCGCCCAGACGTGCCGAGAGGATCAACTCGGCAATCTCGACGAAGCCGCTTCCACCGCGCGCCGAGGCGACGAAGGCGGGCGGGGTGTCGATCTCGTCCTGAAAGTCCAGGACATTGGCGACGCCGCAGGCGTTCGGGAAGAAGCCGAACATCGGCGCATCATTCGGGCTGTCACCGGCAAAGACAATCCGCTCGCGCGCGGCGTCAAGGTCGATGCCGAGGATTTCGCGGGCGAAGCGGCGACTCATCGACAGTTTGTCGTAGTCGCCGAACCAACCATTGACGTGGATCGAGGAGATTTTGGCGATCGCCCCCTCGGCTTCGAAAATCGCCTTGATACGGGCGACGGCAGCGCGATCGAGCGGCGCGACGTCTTCGCAGAAATCGATGGCAAGATCGGCCTCGCGATAGAGCTGGTCGGCAGAAATGGCCGCCCCTGGCACCTCTTCGAGGATCCGTGCCCCGACCGCATCGAGCCGGCGGCGATTGTCGGCGCGTTCGGCGTCGGTCGCAAAAAAGCTCCGGCGCATGCGTCGCTCGGCGGCGTCATAGGAGAAATAGAAGGCGCCGTTTTCGCCGACAACGCCGGTTACCGGCCAGAATCGGGCGACCATATCGCACCAGCCGGCGGGCCGGCCGGTGATCGGCGCCACGAACAGCCCGGCCTCGTAGAGCGCCTCCATCGCCGCGTAGGAAGCGGCGGGAAGCCGGCCATCGGTGGTCAGCGTGTCGTCGATGTCGGCAAAGACGCCGATGATCGAGGCCGCGACGTCGCGCGGCATGTCGGCGAGCGGGCGCATCACATCTCCCCCGCGGCAAAATCGTCGAGCAGGCCGGAATCGGCGGCCAGATCGAGACAGGAGAACCGATTGCGCATTTCGCGGCAATGGATGACCGCTTCGCGGTAAAACTCGACCGGGACGCCAAGATCGGCGGCCGTGCGCGGTGCGCCGGCGGCCTCCAGCAGCCGGTCCATCTCGGCAACCGGCAGCATGAACGCTTGGCATTCCTCGCGTAGCTGCGGCCAAAGGGCGTCCATGCGCGCGTTCAACTGCGCCGCAGCATCCGCGTCGAGGGCCTTCTTTTGAACTTCGGCAAAGCATTCGGCGGCGATCGCTGGCCCCATGCGCCGCTCCATATCGGCGCGGTCGATCCGCGTCGCGCGCAACCGGGGCGGCGTCGGCGAGGCCAGCATCTGCTGCTGCAGCCGGGCGAGCGTCAGCGAGGCGACGCCGACCTGCTGGCCATGCAGCGTGCCGGGATGCCGCTCGCCGGCAAAGCAGTCGATATAATGGGAAATCTGGTGCTCACCCATGGAGCCGTGATTGGAAATGCCGGTGAAGGAGATACCGAGCCCGCACAGCGTCAGCACCCGGTAGAGATAGCCGATCGCGGCGATGTCGCCAGTCTTCACCCCGGCCGCGCGGCGATTGAGTTCGGCCTCGTCCGCCATCTGGATCGTATAGGGCACCTGTTCGTAGCGGCTGCCGAGAAGGCGATGCGACACCCACCAGTCAATCTGGGCGACAGACCGGGCCATGCAATCGCCGAATCCCGCCGCCGCCAGATGCCGCGGCGCCTCGGCCGAGACCGTCAGATCGACGAAGAAGCCGCGCGGCGCGATCGAGGGCAGCGAGACCTTGAGGCCGCTTTCCACCGTAATCGAAGCGGTCGACGAGGTGTAGCCGTTCATCGAGGCTGCCGTGCCGAACACGCAATAGGGTCGCCTGTCCTCGGCTATGACGAATTTGGTCAGATCATTGATCGTGCCCGAGCCAACGGCGATCGCGCCGCTGCAGCCTTTCAGGCGCTCGCGCAGATCCGCGACGTGGGCGATGTCCGCATGGGGATGATCAAGGATGATCGCGGTCACAGTCTGGCCTGCAAGAGCCCGCTCAATCCGCGCGCCCATCGCCTCATAGGTCGCCGCGTCCGCCACCAGTGCGAGCCTGTCGCCCAGCCGCATCGACGCGACGAGATCAGCCTCCCGTCCCTCCAGGCTTTCGGCGATGACAACGCTTTCATAGTCGACGATGGCCGGCTTGCCGGTGTCCGGATGCAGCCAGCTGCCGTCGATGATCTCATCGATCAGCGTGGTCCAGCGCCCCCCCCCGGAGCGGTGTGCGGCACCGATTTCGCTCATCGTTGCATGGCCTCCCGTTGATGGCATTTGACGAGGTGGAGCAGCATTTGTCAAGCATATGATAATTTCTTTTGACATTCGTCAGCGACGTGGCATCGTCTCGCCATGGACCGCAAGACGACATCCACCGGGGACGGTCGCAACCCCGCTGCCCCGCCCCCCGAATTCGACGACGTCGTTGTCTGGGCGGCCTGGCTCTATTATGTCGATGAGATGACCCAGGCCGAGATCGCGCAACACCTCGGCGTGTCGCGAGCAAGCGTCGCCAACTATCTGCAGGATGCCCGGCGCAGCGGCGTGGTCACCATCCGGGTCGACGGCGGCACGCTCGAGCATGTCACCTTGTCCCGAACGCTCGCCGAACGCTTCGGCCTGGCCTCGGCGAGCGTGGTCCCGGCCCTTCCCGACGCGCCGGTCGACGACCGGCTGGGAGCCGCCGCCGCGCGGGTTCTCACCCGCTCGCTGGTGCCCGGCGACATCGTCGGCGTTGCCTGGGGACGCACGATCCTGGCGGCAGCGCGTGCGGCCGAGCCGACCAGCGTCGCCGATCTCACCATCGTCCAGGTCTCCGGCAGTTCGGCGAGTTCGGCCGACTTTGCGCCGGAGCTGTGCACCACGCTGCTGGCCAACCAGCTCGGCGCGCGCTGCGTTAATCTGCATGCGCCGGCAGTGTTGTCGAGCCGCGATCTGAAGGAGCGACTGCTCGAAGAGCCGTCGCTGAAGCGGCAGTTCGGCCTGATCCGCTCGGCGACGAAGATCGCCTTTGGCGTCGGCGAGTTGGGTCCCGAAAGCACCTTTGCCAAAAGCGAAATGATCGCCGCCGAAACCTTGGCGGAAGCGCGGCGCGACTTCGACGCCAAAGGCGTTATCATCGGCCGGATGATCGATCACCGCGGCGCGCCGGTCGCGAGCCCGATCGAGGACGGCATCGTCGGTATCTCGCTCGAGGATCTGAGACGCGTGCCATATCGCCTCTGCGCCGCGGGCGGTGTCAAGAAGATCGAGGCGATCCGCGCGGCCCTCGCCGGCGGCTATGCGACCCATTTCGTCACCGACTCCGCAACCGCCGAAGCGCTGTTGTCCGTGCCCTGACGACGGATCGGTGAGATCAGCGAATTCGACGGTCGAGGGAGGTTGGCCGCCGGGCGATCGCCGCATATCTGGGAGGACGCGACATGACACGCACCGTTATCGGGATCGACAGCTCAACCCAAAGCACCAAAGTCGTCGCGTTCGACGCGGCAGGCAACGCCCTGGCCGAGGGGCGCGCGAGCCACGACATCGCCTCCCCCGCACCCGGCCATCACGAGCAGGATCCGGACTGGTGGTGGGACGCGCTTCGAACCGCGCTTGGCGAGCTCTGGCAGAGCGTCGATGCGGGTTCGGTCGACGCGATCGCGATTTCCAATCAGCGCGAGACCGTGGCGTTTCTCGATGCGAGCGGCGCAGCGCTCAGACCGGCGATGCTCTGGCTCGACGAGCGCGCCTTCACCACCTACGAGGCCTTCGCCGAGCGGCTTGGCCATGAATTCCTGCATCGCACCACCGGCAAGCCGATCGACGTCATCCCGGTCGCCAACCGGCTCGACTGGATGCGCCAGAACGAGCCGGAAACGCTGGACGCGACCGCGACGATCGCCGACGTCCAAGCCTATCTCACCGGCCGCCTGACGGGGCGCCGCTGCGCCAGTTGGTCGAGCGCCGACCCGTTCGGCATTCTCGACATTCAGGCGATGGATTGGTCGATACCGATCTTGGAGGCCGTCGGCGTGCGACGTGATCAATTACCCGAACTCGTGCGCCCCGGCAGCCTCGTCGGGCGCGTGACGAAGGAAGCGGCCGAACGGCTGGGTCTGAAGACCGACACGCCGGTCTTTGCCGCCGGCGGCGACGGCCAATGCGCCGGCCTCGGCACCAACGCGTTCGAGGCCGGGACGATCTATCTCAATCTCGGCACGGCCACCATCACCGGCGTCTACTCGCCGACGCCAGCGATCAATCGCAACTGGCGCACCATGACCGGCCCGACCGGCGAAGGCTATTTCCTCGAGTCGATCCAGAAGACCGGCGCGTTCTTCGTCAACTGGGTGGTCGACACCTTCTGCGGCGGCCGCGACGATCCCCATGTCTTCGAACGGCTGGAGGCCGAGGCGGCCAAGCTGCCGGTCGGCGCGGATGGCGTGACCATGACCCCCCATCTCGCCGGCGTGATGAACCCGCATTGGGATCCGGCGGCCCGGGTGGCGATCGTCGGGCTCTCCGCCAATCATGGCAAGGCGCATCTCTACCGGGCCGCGATCGAGGCGATCACCGTCGAGATCGCCCGCGGAATTGCGGCGATGCGCGGTGAAGGGCTGACTCTCGAACGCATCCGGGCGATCGGCGGCGGCGCCAACAGCCCGCTGTGGATGCAGATGATCGCCGATGCCACCGGCCTACCGGTCGAGCGCAGCACCACGGTCGAAGCCTCGGCCCTCGGTGCTGCGATCATCGCCGCGACGGGGGAGGGGTGGTTCGGCAGCTTCGACGCGGCGGCCCACGCCATGACCCGCGTTGCCGGGATCGTCATGCCGCAGCCAAGCGAGCGCGCTGAATGGGACCGTTTCTCGCACCGACAGGCGGGCCTTTACGGCGCCACCAAGGCGTACGGCCGCGACTGGTAAGTGCCGCATCGGATCATGCGCGAAAGTATCTGATTGCGCAGGCTGTCAATTCCGCCCGCCGTCAGCCGCCATCCGGCCCCACTTGCCTTTTCTTATCGCCATGTCTGCACCGGCGCCCGCCGTGCAGTTAAGTGTCTGCGACGTCCCAATTGCGTGAATTGCGATTACCGCCGCTCGGATTGAGGCAAGTTGCAGAGTGCGATTCAAAGATGACTGTAAGAAAACTGTCACACCGCAATCTGCACCGTGGTCAAGCACTATTTCACATTGCGTCATCAAAGTTTTGCAGAGAGCCGCCAATAAGCGGGCCGCCAAGTTTCAATAAAGGGATCTCCTATGAATATCCGCAGCCTGGTCCTGGCTGGCGCTCTCGCCGCCACCACGGCCCTCCCCGCTTTCGCCGCGACCGAAATTCAGTGGTGGCACTCGATGGGCGGCGCCAATGGCGAAAAGCTCGAAGAGATCGCCAACGAATTCAATAAGTCGCAGAGCGAGTACAAGATCGTCCCGGTCAACAAAGGCAAGTATGCCGAGTCGATGACCGCCGCGATCGCTGCGTTCCGCGCCGGCCAGCAGCCGGACATCCTGCAGGTGTTCGAGGTCGGCACCGGCACCTTCATGGCCGCCAAGCAGGCGATCTATCCGGTCGAACAGCTGATGAAGGACGAGGGCGAGACCTTCGACCCGTCGGTCTATCTGCCGGCCGTGACCGGCTATTACGAGACCACCAAGGGCAAGCTCCTCTCCTTCCCGTTCAATTCCTCGACGCCGATCCTCTATTACAACAAGGACGCCTTCAAGAAGGCCGGCCTCACCACGCCGCCGAAGACCTGGGCGGACATGGCCAGCGCCGCGACAAAGATCGTCAAGTCTGGAGCGGCCAAGTGCGGCTTCACCACGACCTGGCCGTCCTGGATGAACGTCGAGAACCTCTCGGCCTTCAACAATGTGCCGCTGGCCACCGAGCAGAACGGCATGGGCGGTCTCGATGCGAAGTTCGTCTTCGCCGAGAAGGGTCTCGTCCCGATGCACTGGGCGAACCTTGCCAAGTGGCAGAAAACCGGCGCCTACCAGTATCGCGGCCGTACCGGCGACGCGGTGCCGAGCTTCACCTCCGGCGACTGCGCGATGATCATTGAATCCTCGGCCGGCCGCGCGGCCATCTTGAAGTCGTCGAAGTTCAACGTCGGCTTCAGCATGATGCCTTACTATGCCAGCCAGAAGGGCGCGCCGCAGAACTCGATCATCGGCGGCGCTTCGCTCTGGGTGATGCGCGGCAAGCCGGAAAGCCACTACAAGGGCGTCGCCAAGTTCTTCACCTTCCTGTCGCAGCCGAAGATCCAGGCCGAGTGGCACCAGTTCACCGGCTATCTGCCGATCACCAAGGCGGCCTACGAGCTCTCCAAGAAAGAGGGCTACTACAAGAAGAATCCGGGCGCCGAGATCGCCATCAAGGAAATCACCCTGAACAAGCCGACGGAAAACTCCAAGGGTCTGCGCTTCGGCGATTACGTCCAGATCCGCAACGTCTTCCAGTCGGAAATCGAGCAGACGCTGAACGGCTCCAAGACCGCCGAGCAGGCGGCCAAGGACGCCGAGGCAAAGGGCAACGAGATGCTCCGCGCCTTCCAGCAGTCGCACGAGTAAGCAACGGACTTGACGAACACGGCCCCGCGCATTGCGCGGGGCCGTCCCTTTTCATTCTATTTGAACGGTTTCGATGGCCGAAAAACGCGTTGTCTTTCGCGGCTGGTGGTTCCCGGCGCTGTTATTGCTGCCGCAGCTGGCCATCACACTCATTTTCTTCGTCTGGCCAGCCGTCCAAGCGGTTCGCACGTCGTTCTACCAATCCGACGCTTTCGGCTTCGGCGAACGATTTGTCGGCCTTGCCAACTATACCGCGCTGTTTGCCTCGCCGGGCTATCTCGACTCGATCTGGACGACCATCGTCTTCTCGCTCGGCGTCACGGCGCTGACGCTAACGATTTCGCTGGGCTTTGCCGCCGCCGTCGACCGCATCATTCGCGGCAACAGCGTCTACACCGCAATGCTCGTCTGGCCCTATGCGATCGCTCCGGCGGTTGCGGGCGTCTTGTGGTGGTTCATGTTCGATCCCTCGATCGGCATCATCGCCTACAGCATCCGGGCGCTCGGCATTTCCTGGAACAATCTTCTCGACGGCAACGACGCGATGATCCTCGTCGTCGTCGCGGCGGCTTGGCGGCAGATCTCCTATAATTTCATCTTCTTCCTCGCCGGCTTGCAATCGATTCCGCGCTCGATGCACGAGGCGGCGGCGATCGACGGCGCCGGGCCGCTGAAGCGGTTCTTCACGATCGTCTTGCCGCTCCTGTCGCCGACGCTGTTCTTCCTGATCGTCATCGACATCGTTTATGCCTTTTTCGAAACCTTCGGCGTCATCGACGCTACCACCCGCGGCGGCCCCGGCCATGCGACCACGACGCTGGTCTACAAGGCCTTTCAGGATGGGTTTCTCAGCCAGAATTTCGGCTCCTCGGCCGCCCAGTCGGTGGTGCTGACAATCATCGTCGTCGCCCTCACCGTCATCCAGTTCCGCTTCGTCGAGCGGCGCGTCCATTACTGAGAGCGAACATGGTCGAAAATCGCCCCTGGCTCACTATCCTGACCCACGTCACGCTGATCGCGGGTCTCATAATCGTGCTATTTCCGGTCTGGATCGCCTTCGTCGCCTCGACCTATCCGCCGGAAACCTTCATCAGCGGTGTCGTGCCGCTTTTGCCCGGCTCGCACCTCATTGAAAACTACCGGGAGGTGCTTTCGGTAGGCGCGGCGCGCAATGGTCTGCCGCCGGTGCTGCCGATGCTGCTTAACAGCCTCGTCATGGCGCTCGGCATCGCGTTCGGCAAGATCGTGATCTCGCTGCTGTCGGCCTTCGCCATCGTCTATTTCCGCTTTCCTTTCCGGATGGCAGCGTTCTGGATCATCTTCATGACGCTGATGCTGCCGGTGGAGGTGCGCATCGTGCCGACCTATCAGGTGATCGCCGACCTCAACATGCTGAATTCCTACGCCGGCCTCACCATACCGCTGATCGCTAGCGCCACCGCGACCTTCCTCTATCGTCAGTTCTTCCTGACGGTGCCGGACGAACTCGTCGAAGCGGCGCGTATCGACGGCGCTGGCCCATGGAAATTTCTGAAGGACATCGCGATCCCCTTGTCGCGCACGTCGACCGCGGCGCTGTTCGTGATCCTCTTCATCTATGGCTGGAACCAATATCTCTGGCCGCTGCTCGTCACCACCGACCCGAATTATTACACGGTGGTGATGGGTATCCAGCGGTTGATGCAAGCCCTCGACAACGAGCCGCTGTGGAACCTGGTGATGGCCGTCGCCATCTTGGCAATCCTGCCCCCCGTGATCGTCGTGATGGCAATGCAGAAGCTCTTCGTGCGCGGTCTGGTCGAATCGGAAAAGTGACGTGGCAAATATTGAACTGAAAGACGTCCGCAAGGTCTACAACAACGTTTTCGAGGCCGTGAAAGGCGTGTCGCTGTCGGTTGCGGACGGCGAGTTCGTCGTGCTCGTCGGCCCCTCCGGCTGCGGCAAGTCGACCTTGCTGCGGATGGTGGCGGGGCTCGAATCCATCACCTCCGGCACGGTTGCGATCGGCGACAAGATCGTCAACACGCTGGAGCCCGCCCAGCGCGACATCGCCATGGTGTTCCAGAACTACGCGCTCTATCCGCATATGAGCGTGCGGGGGAACCTTCAATACGGGCTGAAGAATCGCAAGATGGCCTCCGCCGAGATCGCCCGGCGGGTGGCCGAAGCGGCGAAGATGCTGGAGATCGACGCACTGCTCGACCGCAAGCCGGGCCAGCTTTCCGGCGGCCAGCGCCAGCGTGTCGCCATGGGCCGCGCCTTGGTGCGCGAGCCGGCCGCCTTCCTGTTCGACGAGCCGCTGTCCAATCTCGACGCCAAGCTGCGCGTCCAGATGCGGGCGGAAATCCGCCGTCTGCAGCGCCGGCTGCGCACGACGAGCCTTTATGTCACTCACGACCAGCTGGAGGCGATGACGCTCGCCGATAAGCTCGTCGTCCTCAATGGCGGGGTGATCGAGCAGGCCGGCACGCCGATGGAGATCTACGAGCGGCCGGCGAGCACCTTCGTCGCGACCTTCATCGGCTCACCGGCGATGAACCTCCTGCCGATCGGCGACACCGGAATCTCCGGCATGACGGCACCGGAGGGGATCACCTCCCGCTTCAAGGCGTCCGAGACGCTGGGTATCCGGCCGGAACACATGCGGTTGCTCAACAGCGACGGCGCCATGGCGGACGAAGCGGTCCTCGATCTGACGGTTGCGGGCGTCGAAGTCGTCGGCGCCGAAAGCTTCGTCTATGGCGCCCTGCCCGATGGCGGCCCCGAGGTCGCGGTGCGAATTGCCGGCTACAGCCATCTGGAGCCCGGCACCGCTATCCGCGCAGCGGCGAGGCCGGAAGCGTTTCACCAATTCGACGGCGCCAGCGGCAAGCGGCTCTGAAAGGCGAGGCGCAGCCGGGCGATATCGCGCGTTCGGCTTCGCCGGCCCGCCCCCCGGATGCGGCGCTATCAGATCAGCGTCAGTGTCCAGGTGACGATCTGGGCGGTGATCTGGTCGAAGGCCTGGTTCAATGCCGCGACATAAGCGGCATTGCCGCTACCGCTGACGGGAACCGCCACGGAAAAGATCTTCGTCCGCTTGACCGAGCCGTTGCGGTCGTTGAGCGCTTTCACCGACATATCGACACGCGCGACTGGCGCGCCGGAGGCGTCGATTTCGAACCGGCGAATCTCCATGACCAGCTGGTAATCGATCGCCAGGCCCTGCCCCGGCACACCGACGGCGCCGATGCGGCCGGTATTCTCGAAAGCCTGTAGCATACGCAGCTGGACCATCCGCGGCAGCCGGTCGCTCCACTGGCTCTTGCCGAGATACTCGATGGCATAAGGCGCGGTCTTGACGACGATCTTGTCGTTGTCGAGCGTCTTGATCGCGGTCGGCTCGGGGATCAGGATCTGGGCGCGGGTGGCACCTGTGACCGCGACATTGGCCGGCGCCGACAGCTCAAACGTGTCCGGAGGCGTCGACGTGCAGCCGGAGATCAGCGCCGCAAGGATCACGGCCAGCATCGATGTCTTCACGGCGTTCATCGTCGCGATGATCCCCCTCGGTTTTTGGCGGGCAGAGCCCGTCGTGGCACCATCGCCTCTACGGAAGCTGGATTCGGTGCCTGTCATCGTTGCTTGCATCGGCGCGGACGGCTGTCAATTGACCTTGCCGTCGCGACCGCGCGGCCGCTGCGAGAAACTTCTCAGGCGGGGCGCGATTGTCACAAGTCACGCGCCGACCGAAGTTTTTGACGGACGCGCCGGCCACTTGCGGGCCGCCCAAGCGCCGCGTACTGGCTCAGCGACGGGTGCGCCCGTTGAACTGTTTGACCTGATCGCCGCCATAGAGGATCCGGCTCGGATCGCTCGAAAAATCCGAGACGGCGTTGTCGATCCGGTCGACCGTGCGGTTGACGCTGCGCATCAGCGTCTGGAATTGCTGCAGGCCCTGGCCCGAGAAGCGCTGCAGATCGGCGCTGATCGGCTTGATCTGCGCCTGGATGGAGCGGGCAGCATCGCGCACCGACGTCAGCGCCCCGGCGAGATCGGAGCCGAGCTGGTTGCCGTTGCCGGCGCCGGCGAAGACGCCGTTGACCGAATTGATCACGCTGTCGATCTTGGACGAGGCGGTCTTCAAATTCTGCGACGTCGCATCGACATTGGCGATGATCCGGTCGATGTCGGGTCGCTTTTCGCCGATGTCGTTGGCAACGCCGGCGATCGAGTTGGCCGCCTTGGCCACGTTGTCGGTCGCGGCCGAGACGTTATCGACGGCGGCGTTGACCTTGGCCGGATCGACGCTGGCGAGCAGCGTGTCGACCTGTGCGCGAGTCTCGGAGAAGCCGTTGACGGCGGTGTTGATGGTCGCGACGGCCGTGTTCACCCGCTCGATGATCGACTGGATCTCCGGCGTCTTCTCGCGCACCGCGCTGGTGATCGCGGTGACGTTGCCGATCGCCGTGTCGATGCCGGCGGTGTCGACGCCGTCGACCACCCGCTTGGCGCTGTCGAGCGTCGTGTTCAGCTTTTCAGACGCCTCGGTGACATTGGCGGTGATCGGGCCGAGGCTCGCCATCAGCTTGTCGATCTCGCCCAGGCGCGCAGCCACCGTGGTGGTGATCTGATTGACGTTCTGGGCGGTGTGGGCAATGCCGCTGATCGCCGTCGAGATCGCTTCCTTCTGATCGTCCACCGTCTTGGTGATCGAGGCGACGTTGGTCGCCGCCGAAGAGAAGGCATCGACCGCTGCGGCGACCTTGTCGGGGTCGACGGACGCAACCAGCCGGTCGGCGTTCTGCAGGGTCACGTCGACACGATTGGCGACACGGTTGGCGGTGTCGGACAGCGGCGCGAGATTGGCGATCGTCTCGTCGATCTGTTCGCGCCGGTCGGCCACCGTCTTGGTGACAGCCTCGACATTCTTCACCGCGTTGGCGGCGCCCGAGACGATACCGTCGATCGCGCGGGCCTGATCCTTGAGGGTCTGGCTGAGCGAGGCGACGTTGGTCGCCGTCGTCGAGACACCATCGAGGGTCTGCGAGACCTTGGCCGGATCGACGGCGGCGATCACCTTGTTGGTCGACTGCAGCGTCGTGTCGAGGCGACCGGCGACGTCCGTCGCCTTGTTCGCCAACGGCCCGAGCGAACTGATGAAACTGTCGATGCCGTCGGCATTGTTGGTGATCACCGTGCCGATTTTGCCGACGCCATTGGCGGCCGACTGCACCGCGTCCATCACCGTACCGAACTTGTCGGACTGCTGGCGGACATTGGCGGTCACCGCCGTGACATTGTCGACGATCTGCGACACTTCGTTGGTATCGACGGCGCCGAGGATGGCCTGGGCCCGGGCGATCGCCCCCGGCAGGGCTTCGGCGACGTTGCGGGCGCTGACCGTCAGCTTTGACAGGCTGTCGACGAAGGAGTCGATATTGCCGGTGTTGCGGGCGAGCGCCGCAGTGAAGGTCTCGACGTTTTGAGAGGTCTTGGAGACATTGGCGATCGTCGTCTGCACGCCTGGGCCGGCATCCTTCACGATGCTCTCGAACTGGCCGAGAATGTTGTTCGCCCGATTGGCGATATCCCGGGCCGTCGCCAGAATATCGGTGACATCGGACGGATTGGCCTTGATCACGGGGGTCACACCCTGGGCGCGGGCTTCTTCGATCAGATTGCCCTGTGAGGGCGTTCCGCCCTTCAACTCGATGAACGCATAGCCGGTCAGACCCTGGAAGCCGATATTGGCCTGGGTGTTGTCCTTGATCGGAATGGTCGGGTCGACCAGCGTCGAGGCGATGACCACACCGGGATTGTTGTTGTCGATCCGCAACCCCGTCACCTGGCCGACGGGCAGACCGTTGAACAACACATTGCTGCCCTGCTGCAAACCGGTGACCGAGCCCTCGATCCGCACCAGCAGAAGCACGCGATTGTCGCCCTTGGAGGCAAAAACCGTCCAGTAGGTGAAGCCGATCGCCAAAGCGAGCACGACCAGCGTAAAAATGCCGACACGGACGTAATTGGCCTTGGTTTCCATCAGGCGGCTCCAGCGGATTTTTCAGACGGCATTTCCTGCGACGGCGCCTGCGGAATGACCACCGTGCGCGCGCGTTTGCCGTGGAAATAGGATTTCACCCAGGGGTGATCGTAATCCAGCATCTTCGACAGCGGCCCTTCGACCAGCACCTTGCGGTCGCCGAGCACGGCGATGCGGTCGCAGGCCTGGAACAGGCTGTCGAGGTCGTGGGTGACCATATAGACGCTGAGCCCGAGCGTATCGCGCAGCGTCATGATCAGCTGATCGAAATCGGCCGCGCCGATCGGATCGAGGCCGGAGGTCGGCTCGTCGAGGAAGACGATCTCCGGATCGAGCGCCAGCGCCCGGGCGAGCGCTGCGCGCTTGATCATGCCGCCGGAGAGTTCGGACGGATATTTGTCGGCCGCATCCGGCGCCAGGCCGACGAGATCGATCTTCAGTCGGGCGAGATCCTCGCGCAGCTTTGGCGACAGGTCGAGATATTCGCGCATCGGCACTTCGATGTTCTCGCGCACCGTCAGCGAGGAAAACAGCGCGCCGTGTTGGAAGAGGACGCCCCAGCGCCGCTCGACCGAAAGCTTTTCGCGCTCGCTCGCCGCGTGATAGTCGATGCCGAACACCTCGATCGTCCCGCCCTGCTTGGCGTTGAGGCCGAGGATGGTGCGCAGGAGAACCGACTTGCCCGCGCCGGATGGGCCGACGAAGCCAAGGATTTCGCCGCGCCGCACGTCGAGCGAGAGATGCTCCAGGATCTTCTTCTCGCCGAAGCTGACATCGACGTCACGCGCCCGGATGATGATGCCGTCATCACCGGCGGTGCTCGCTGTGTCTGCAGGCATGGAGGACATCGCGCGTTTCAAGGTCTCACAGTCCGATCGAGGCGTAGAAGATCGCAAACAGCCCATCCATCACGATGACGAGAAAGATCGACTTCACCACCGAGGCGGTGACGCGCAGGCCGAGACTTTCCGCGCTGCCGCCGACCTTCAGCCCTTCCAGGGCGCCGACGATGCCGATCACGATCGCCATGAAGGGTGCCTTGATCAGGCCGGAAAAGACAGTGAACAAATCGACGCTGGTCCGGATGCCGTTCAGATAGTTGGCAAACGAGATGCCGGAATAGAGATACAGGGTGACCATGCCGCCGAGCAGCGCCGCCAGATTGGCGAGCACGGTGAGCAGCGGCAGGGCAATGGTCAGCGCCACGAGACGTGGAAACACCAGAACGCCGATCGGATTGAGGCCGATGACATGCAGCGCATCGATCTCCTCGCGCATTTTCATCGACCCGATTTCGGCCGTGATGGCGCTGCCAGACCGGCCGGCGATCATGATCGCCGTCAACAAGACGCCGATTTCGCGCAGCACCAGAATCCCGACGAGATTGACCGCATAGACCTCGCCGCCGAAGCGGCGCAGCTGGAAAGCCCCCTGCTGGGCGATGATGCCGCCGATCAGGAAGGTGATCAGGGTGATGATGGGGATCGCTTTGACCCCCATCTGGTCGACCTGGTTAAACACCGCCGCCGGACGGCGCTGGGTGCGGCCGGTCAGGCGATAGCCGGCGCCGTAGATTGCGCCGCCGATGATATTGAGCGCCCCAACCGCTTCACCGCCCATCGAATAGACGCCGCGGCCGATCGAATCGAGCATCCTGACGACGATGTTCGCGCGTCGCTTTTGCGGCTCGGGCCGCGGCCGATCCATGGCGTTGCGCACCGCTTCAAACAACGCCTCGTCCCGCGCGGACACACCCGCGAGTTCTGCGGCGCGCCCTTCGCCGCTCAGATCGCGCTTCAAGCGTTCGAGAACATAGGCGCCAGCGGTATCGATCCGGCCGATTTCGGAACAATCGAGCGTTATGCTCTTGCCGAGGTTGGATTGCGCGGTCTCCTGAAGCAGGCCTTCCAATTCGCCGATCGTGCGCGCCAGCCAGTCGCCGCTCGCCTTGAGGCAAACGCCACCATCCCGCTTCTCGCCTTCGAGCGCGGGTTTGACGGCCGACAGGCGGCTGCGGGGCAGAGCCCGATCGGGCGATGTGGCCTCAAGCATGGTCCCTCGTCCGCGCGCCACGGTTGGTCTGCCTCGGTCCCACCGCCGAGATGGAACCAGCAGAAAAGACATGACAATCATGCCCGTGGAATCGCGACTATCGACTTCACTGACACAGCGCTTCATGGGAATAAACCGCGACCATACGCTAGGAGATCTTTTACCATGCCGCGTCGTCTTTCGGTCACAGTGGAGCAATTCCCGCTGAAGCATGTGTTTCGCATCGCGCGGGGCAGCAAGACCGAGGCGGTGGTCGTCACTTGCCGGATCGAAGATGAATACGGCGCCGGTTGGGCCGAATGCGTGCCCTACCCGCGCTACGGCGAAAGCGTCGACAGCGTCACGGCGGCAATCGAGAGCGTGCGCGAGCTGATCGAGAGCGGCGGCTCACGCCAAAGTCTGGAGGCGGCGCTCGGCGCCGGCGCGGCGCGCAATGCCCTCGACTGCGCCCTTTGGGATCTCGAAGCCAAGTCCACTGGCAAGCCAGTGGCGGCAATCGTCTGCGGCGACACGCCGCGTCCGGTCGAAACCGCCTTCACGATCAGTCTCGACAGCGCCGAGCGGATGGCGAGCGAGGCTCGCGCCTGCGGCCGCGACCTTCTCAAGATCAAGCTCGGCACGGCGGACGACCGCGAGCGGATCCAGGCGGTGAAGGCGGCGGCCCGCGGCGCCCGGCTGATCCTCGACGCCAATGAGGGCTGGACCGCGGCGAACATTCGCGATCATTTGCTGGCTGCCGCTGCGGCCGGCGCCGTGCTGGTCGAACAGCCGCTGCCGGCGGACCAGGACGAGATCCTCGGCAAAATCCCGCATCCGGTGCCGATCTGCGCCGACGAGTCGCTGCATATCGGCAAGGATCTTGCAGCGCTCGTCGGGCGCTATGACTACGTCAACGTCAAGCTCGACAAGACCGGCGGCCTCACAGAAGCGGTCCGGCTGTTCGCTCAAGCGAGGGAGCATGGCTTCGGCGTCATGGTCGGCTGCATGGTCGGCTCGTCGCTCGCGATGGCGCCGGCACTGCTCTTGGCCCAGCACGCCGAGATCGTCGATCTCGACGGGCCGCTGCTGATCGCCCGAGACCGCGACCATCCGCTGACCTATTCCGGCTCGATGGTCTCTCCACCCGACCCGAAGCTCTGGGGCTGAATGAGCGCGCAAGTGCCTGCCGCGAACAGTCTGACGTGCGGACCCTTGCGCCACCGTCGCGCGGTCCGCCCCGATCACATCGCCCGAATTTTCCGGCGCAGGTTCTCCGCGATGCGGTCGCGCTCGCTTTTCAGCCCGGCGATCTGCCCGTCGATCTTGGCCAACCGGTCCTCCTGTTGGCGCATCTCGCTGAGATAGCGATCGCGCAGGTCGCCCTCACCCACCGCCTTGATATTCTCGCGGATACGATCCTGCGCGGCGAAGATGTCGGATTTTTCCGCATTCACGCGATCGATCTGCCGCTCGAGGTCGGCCTTCTTCGCCTGGATGGCCGCCAGTTCGCCGAGTTCGGCCGCCATCGCCGGATCGCTCGCCGCTTTGGAAAAGCGCAGCAGCTGGGCCTGATCGGCGTCAACGAGCGCAAACCCCTCGTCGCCAGCCTGCTGGTCGACCGCCTCGATCTCGGCACGGCCATGGGCCGGCACTTGCGCCGCCAACCGATAGGCGTCATCGCTCTCGCCGATCTTGGCGGCGCTCTTCAGCTGCCAGCCAGCGAGCTTGGGATGGGCGATCACCAGCTTGCGGGCGTCCGCGCCGCTATTGGCCGCAGCATAGATGGTCTTTTGCTCCTGCGTCCACTTGTAATGCAGAACGCCGTCGACAACCTTGAGGTCGGTGATCATTTCCGTTGGACGTTCAATGGTGTTGACGGTGATCTTGCGATCGAGAGCGAACTGTACCTGACGCGATTGCCCGGCCGGAACCGGCAACAGCGTCGAATCGCCGACATAGCCCGAAGCGTCGTAGACCGTGACAATCCCCGCCGGTAACGCCGCGCCGGTGGCGTTGTCGAGGCTGACGGCCGCGCGCGGATGAATGACGTTGTCGCCCGGTGTCAACACCGCGATCCGCTCCGCCGGAACGTCGGCATCAACGATCGGCACCGACAGCGTCGAGCCGGCGGCAAGCGTCACCGGCTGCGGCAACGGATAGGTCACCGACACGTCGCCCTCGACCGCCTTGCCGACATTGCTGGCCGCTCCCATCGAAAATTCCGCCGCCGGAACCGGCGGGGCTTCACGCATCAGATGATCGGCAAACACCGATGCGCTTCGATCGGCTTGTGCCGGGGCGCGGGCCATTTTGAGCGACGGCACGTCGCCGCGGTCGGCCGCCGGCACGCCCTGGCGATCAACGAAGACCGGCACCGCCGGCCGCGCAGTGAAATAGGGATCGTAAAGGTTTTGGCGGAGCGTCACCGGCGAGCCCGAGGAAAGCTGCACCTTCACTTCCGACCAATCCTGGCCGGTCGCGTTCTCGATCACCGCCCAGCTCTGCAGCCGGCCCTTGCCATCGGGCCCAATCACCAGCCGGTGGGAGGATTTCCAGACCGGCGCGGCAACGACATAGTCGAGTTCGACCGTTCGCTTGCCGGTGCCGTCGACCGTCACCGCAACCTGCCGGGTATCGTCTGACAGGCTGTTGGAGAGGCCGGCGGCCGCCCGTTTCAGCGCCGCATCGGTCTTTTCGTCAAGAACTTCGAGCGCCGTGTCGGCGACGATCGGCAGCGAGCGCACCTGGCCGTCATCGGCGAGGACCGTGACAATCGCGAGCGGCGTGGTGGCCTTGTCGTCCAACGGTTTAACCTGCTCCGGCGCGACGCCGAGCACGATACCGGTCACGGAGTGGTCGCCTTCGATCCGGATCCGCGCGCCTTTCAGCTTGCGCAAGAGCTGCGGCAGCGAGGCGAGATCGGCGGGCTGAAACCGCGCCGAGTGGGCGAACTCCCGGGCCTTGACCGAGCCCTCCAGCGACACCTGGGCAACGCCGCCTCCCGGATTGCGCACGACCAGGCTCTTCAGCACGTCGTTCACCTGATCGACCGGCACCGTCATGGTGATCGTCTCGTCGCCTGAAACGGCCGCCTGGCGCACAACCTCGGCGACGCCGCCGGAATAGAGCGTGATCGCGCTGATCGCGCCGGTCTTCACCGCCCGCTGCGAATCGGCCGACACGCTTGCGTCAGCCGGTGCCTGCGTCGGGGGGGATTGTGCTGCTTCGATCATTTGGGCCCCCGCCAGGATCGTTGTCGCGAAAAGTGTGGCGGTCGTTGCTGTCGTGATCAGTCCGAATCTGCGCATGGAAACTCCAATCGTCGCGGTCGGCCGTACCGGAACGGCGGCGACAGGGGCAAACCCGATCGCCGATTGCGGCAAGGCCCGCTTACGCGGTCAATTTGTCGGGCATTCGTGGCGAGTTGAAGAAGACCGCCGCGCGCTTGCACCGAAAAGCGCCGCCGAGCCAACGGGGCCGTCGCCGGCGCCGTGTCGCAGCGGCAACGCAGATGACGATACGTCAGACTGCAGACTTGTCTTGGCTTCAAAATTGGCGAATCATCCCGCCATGAGCGAGCACCGCACCCATTCCGAAGACGCCGCCGCCATCACCGCTCGGGTGACGAAGGCCGCAGCCGATCTCAACGCCGCCTTATGCGCGGCCGCCGAAGCGGAAATTCCGGTCAGTGTGATGGTATGCCGCCAGCCCCTGCATCCCGGTGCCGCCGGGCCGGAGGTCCATCTCGTTGAAGTCTCGCACCATCTCCACCAGGAAGGCCGGCGGCCGGAAGATCTCCATTCCGCCAACGACGACTAACCCTTTGAATCGGCGCATCGTGCTTTCCGAAAATCGATTCCGATTTTCGGGCCGGTGCTGTAGCGAGTCGTGCGTCCGGCAGGACTCCTGCGCGAGAAGGCGCGGCGCGTTGCCGCCCTCACGGCCAATTGACCATGCGACGGCTGTCCAGCCCAGCGGATGCGCGCCATGCTTGGCTCCAGGCTTCCCTTTTGGCGCCAGCACGCGCGGTTTGGGCTGACGCTCATCGGCGATGAAGGAGACATGTGATGAAAGCCGCCTCCATTCTGATACTCTGCGCGGCCCTCTTTGCTGCAACCCCGTTAGCGGCGCGGGCGGACGACGCCTCGGACATTCAAGCCACGATCCGCGCGCAGCTTCAGGCGTTCAATGCGGGTGATGGCGCCACCGCCTATTCCTACGCCGCACCGAATATCAAGGCGCTGTTTCCAAGCCCCGACATCTTCATGACGATGGTGAAGTCGGGCTATGCGCCGGTCTACCATTCCCACAATGCCGTCTTCGGGGCGCTAACGCCGGAGGGCGATGGCTTTCGCCAAGAGGTGCGCCTGACCGGCGACCAAGGTCACAGCTGGATTGCCAGCTACACCCTCGCGCGTCAGTCCGACGGATCGATGAAAATCACCAGCTGCACCCTGCGCAAGGGCGACGACGTTGCGGTTTGACCGGTTCACCCGCAGCCACGGGCGCCGCATTCCTCAAACGATCGGCGCGATGTCGCCCCTGGCCCAGCCCTCGCTGACGTCCTGGGAGAAATCGTCGTAGCGCCCGGCCTCGATAGCGGCGCGGATACCGGCCATCAGCGACTGGTAGTAGGCGAGATTGGTCCAGGTCAGCAGCATGCCGCCGAGCGACTCGTTGCTGCGCACGAGGTGATGCAGATAGGCGCGGGAGTAATCACGCGTTGCCGGGCAGTCGGAGGTTTCGTCCAGCGGGCGATGGTCCTCGGCGTGACGGGCATTCTTCAGATTGATCTTGCCAAAACGGGTATAGGCCAGGCCATGGCGCCCGGCGCGGGTCGGCATGACGCAGTCGAACATGTCGATCCCTCGCGCGACCGAGCGGACGATGTCGTCCGGCGTGCCGACGCCCATCAGATAGCGGGGCTTGTCTTCCGGCAGCACCGGCACCGTCTCGTCGAGCGTCCTCAGCATGACGTCCTGGGGTTCGCCGACGGCGAGGCCGCCGACGGCATAGCCCTTGAGATCCATCGCCCGCAGCCGCTCAGCCGAACGCTGCCGCAGATCGATCAGATCGCCGCCCTGGACGATGCCGAACATCGCCTTGCCCGGTTGATCACCGAAGGCGACGGCGCAGCGCTCGGCCCAGCGCAGCGACAATTCCATCGCCCGCTCGATCTCGGCGCGCTCTGCCGGCAGGCGAATGCACTCGTCGAGCTGCATCTGGATGTCGCTGTCGAGGAGGCCCTGAATCTCGATCGAGCGTTCCGGGGTCAGCGCATGCACGCTACCGTCGACATGGGAGCGGAACGTCACGCCCTTTTCGTCGAGTTTGCGCAGCTCGGCGAGCGACATCACCTGGAAGCCGCCGGAATCGGTGAGGATCGGATGCGGCCAACGGGCAAAGTCGTGAAGACCGCCGAGCCTGGCCACCCGCTCCGCGCCGGGCCGCAGCATCAGATGATAGACATTGCCGAGGATGATGTCCGAGCCGAGGTCGCGGACCTGGTCGAGATACATCGCCTTGACCGTGCCGGCCGTGCCGACAGGCATGAAGGCGGGCGTGCGGATGGTGCCGCGCGGCATGGTGATCTCGCCGCGGCGGGCGCGGCCATCTGCCGCAATCAGCTTGAAGGTGAAGTGTTCGCTCATGGGAAACCCGGTATCGCGCCACGCCTTCCGTGGCAACGCAGAAGCTTGGTAGACACGGCCTTGCCATTGAATCGACGGCCTCTTTCGGCGCCGACTGGCGGCCGCTCGATGGCATGCGACCACTCGCGAATTCTTACAATCGACCGAGAGACGTTAACAAAAATCGGGAACGGGATCGCCATCAGCGCTGTTGTTGGCCCGAACTGAACAGTCCGAAAGGAGTCGGAACGATGAAACGCATTCTTCTCGCTGCCGCCCTCGCTGCCGCCGTGCCCGCTGCCGCTTTGGCTCAGACCACCACCACCACGACCACGGTGGAGACAACCCAGCCGGTCCAGCCGGAAACCAAGGTGATCCGCACCTATGTCACCAAGGAAAGCCGCGAGTCGTTTGATGCCGGCGACGGCTACACCGTCGCGGTCGGCACCGATCTTCCGGCGCCCGTCCCGCTGTATCGCCTGCCCGACGATGTCGGCCCGTATCAGTACACGGTGGTGAACCACAAAACGGTCGTCGTCGACCCGACGACCCGCAAGGTCATCGAGATCATCGAGTAATCGTCACGATCACAACGTCGCATCGGACGGGGCCGCAAGGCCCCGTCTTTGCGTGAGGCCTTCCAGAACGCTTAGGGCTCGGCGCGGTCGAGCAGGCAGGCGTCACCATAGGAATAGAAGCGATAGCCGGTGTCGATGGCGTGAGCATAAGCCGCCCGCATCGCATCGAGGCCCGCAAAGGCAGAGACAAGCATGAACAGTGTCGAGCGCGGCAAGTGAAAGTTGGTGAGCAGCCGATCGACCGCCTTGAACCGGTAGCCGGGAGTGATGAAGATGTCGGTCGCCCCGGCAAAGGGTCGGATCTTGCCATCCTCCTCAGCCGCGCTTTCTAGCAGTCGCAGCGACGTCGTCCCGACCGCGACAATTCGGCCGCCATTCTGGCGCGCGGCGTTGAGGCGGTCCGCCGTCGTCGCATCGATATGGCCGATTTCCGAGTGCATGCGATGGGCGTCGGTGTCGTCGGCCTTGACCGGCAGGAAGGTGCCGGCCCCGACATGCAGCGTTAGAAAGGCCACGTCGACGCCAGCCGAACGCAACGCCTCCAGCAGTGCCGGAGTAAAATGCAGCCCTGCCGTCGGCGCCGCCACGGCGCCGCTCTCCCTGGCAAAGATCGTCTGATAGTCGCGGCGGTCGGCCTCGTCTTCCGCCCGCTTGGAGGCAATGTAGGGCGGCAGTGGGATGTGGCCGACGGTTGCGATCGCTGCATCGAGGGACGGACCTTCAAGATCGAAATGCAGCAATGCCTCACCGCCCTCACCGCGATCCTCGACCATTGCTGTGAGGCTCAGCGCTTGCGGCGTCTCATCACCGTTGGCCGCAAATATGATCCGATCGCCGACCTTGACCCGCTTGGCCGGGCGCAGAAAGGCGCGCCATTGGCCGGGTGCGACACGCATATGCAGCGTCGCCTCGATCCGCGCCACGCCGTCGCCCGTCGTCACGCCCGTCCGTTTGCGGGTGCCGGACAGCCGCGCTGGAATCACCTTGGTGTCGTTGAAGACCAGCATATCGCCGGGCGCGAGAAGCGCTGGCAGGTCGCGAATGCGATGGTCGGCAAGACGTCCCGCCTCGCCGACGTGCAAAAGCCGCGCCGCTTCGCGTGGCACGGCAGGCCGGAGGGCAATGCGCTCCTCCGGCAACTCGAAATCGAACAGATCGACGCGCATGGGTCGCGGCCGAGACCTTCTTAATGCAACAGCGCCGCACGTCTGCCCGCTGTGGGCGCGGGACAAGCGCCGTCCTGTTTGATCCTTAGACCGACGCTCTTAGAGGTCGGCGGCAACCCGCATGGTGCTGATCTTGTCGGGATCGCTGACCGGCTCACCGCGCTTGATCCGATCGACATTGTCCATGCCTTCGATCACCTCGCCCCAGACCGAATACTGCTTGTTCAGCCAGGGAGCGTCCTCGAAGCAGATGAAGAACTGCGAATTGGCCGAGTTCGGATTGGCGGTGCGCGCAGCGGAAACCGTGCCGCGTTTGTGCGGCTCGGCAGAGAATTCGGCCGCAAGATCGGGCTTGTCGGAGCCGCCCGTGCCGGTGCCCGTCGGGTCGCCGGTCTGGGCCATGAAGCCATCGATCACTCGGTGGAAAACGACACCGTCATAGAAGCCCTCGCGCGCCAACTCCTTCACCCGCGCGACATGGTTCGGCGCGAGATCGGGACGCAGCTTGATGACCACCGTACCCTTGGTCGTTTCCAGAACCAGCGTCTCTTCAGGGTTTTCGTAAGCCAAAAGGACATCCTTTCGTTTGTCGTGGCACCGGCCCCGAGGGAGGCCGGCGTTCATCACGGCTGTTTGAGCGCTTTCGCTCAAAGACGCAAGAGGAAGTCCGATTTTCGGCGCCGACCTTACTTTTGGTCGCCGGCGATGCGCACGGTCAACATCTTATCCGGATCCTTCACAGCACCGTTCTGCTGGGCGTCGCCCTTTTTGATCTTGTCGACCACGTCCATGCCGGAAATCACCTTGCCGACAACCGTATACTGACCGTCGAGGAAATGGCCGTCGGCGAGCATGATGAAGAACTGCGAGTTGGCCGAATTCGGATCCTGGGCGCGCGCCATGCCGACCACGCCGCGATCGAACGGCGCCTTGGAGAACTCCGCCTTCAGATCCGGCAGCGTCGATCCGCCCATGCCGGCACGGTTCGCATTGTAGTCCGGGCTGCCTTCCTTGCCGAATTCGACGTCGCCGGTCTGGGCCATGAAGCCGTCGATCACCCGGTGGAAGACGACGTTGTCATAGGCGTGCTCGCGCGCGAGCTCCTTGATCCGCTTGACGTGGTTCGGCGCGAGGTCCGGGCGCAGCTGGATATCGATCTCGCCGTTCGCGGTGGTGATCACCAGCGTGTTATCCGGATCGGCTTTCGGCGCTGAAAAGGCCGCAGGCGCAGCGGCAACCGACAGAACGGCAGCAAGACCGAGCATTGCGAAGAACTTCATTTTATCACCCCAATGACTTGATTCGGCCGCGCTGTATTACGCCCGGCCGTGTTTCCCCCTGATCGCCTGCGCGACGTGACCGGGAACGAAACGCGAAACGTCCCCCCCCATTGCCGCGATCTGACGAACCAATGTGGCGGTAATGGGCCTCGTTTCCGGGCTCGCCGGGAAAAATAAGGTCACGATCTCAGGCCGCATCGCGCCGTTCATGCCCGCCATCTGCATTTCATAGTTCAGATCCGTGCCATCACGGACGCCGCGCACCAGCGCAACGGCGTCGGCGGCACGGGCCGCTTCGACCACCAGACCGTCGAAGGAGACCACCGAAACCACAGCTTTGCCGGCATTGTCACCAAGTGCGGCGACGCCCTGTTCGATCAGCGCCACCCGCTCGTCGAAGGAAAACAGCGGCGTCTTGCCGGGATGGACGCCGATTCCAACGAAGATTTCGTCGAACACCGTCATCGCCTGCGCCAGAACCGCCAGGTGGCCGTTGGTCAACGGATCGAAGGAGCCTGGATAAAAGGCGCGGCGCATCGTCTCTAATCCTCGATGGAATCTCACACGAATTTACGGGGTCTTGTCAAATTTGATGTTCTTTGAGGGACGCCGATAGACTCTTTTTTGGCGAACTCCTGCCAGATTAACAAGCATGTCGGTCAAGCCATGGATGTCCGTTCATGGTGCGAAGCTGCCGAGCGATGGAACGAACTCACGCCCAATTGGTTGTGAGGACAAAACTGGAGATGCGGACATGTTGATTCTCGCCCTGTCGATGACCATGGTTCTGACCCTCGCAGCCGCGACCGCGATCGCGATCAACGAAGATCGCGAGGACAATCGGATCAAGGTTCTCGCGAAGAAGCGCTCGGGTTTTGGCAGCCGTTTCGACGGTCTCTGAGCGCTGGTCGACAATCAAGCGAGCTCGACCTTTTCGACTAACCCCGATCGCTCATCGCTGAATACTGGCAACGATTGAAGGCGACTGAACACGAGACTTTTTTACGCGGGATTTGACCGGCCCGGCCGCAGTCTCATCCGCGCCCGCCGACCTCAAGTTCAAGCGTTTATGGTCTCGATCAAATTTGACGGCCGCGTCACGACGTCGTGGCGCGGCCGAATTCGTCTTCCCGGACCCGATAACCGTCAGGCCTGCGGCTCGTCCGAGTCGTCGTCGGTCTCGTCCTCATCAGGCGTCGGCGTCGGGGCATCCAAATCCCCCGCGCCGCTCGCGGCGTCGCCGGCGAGTTCGACATCCTCATCCTCGGCGTCACCGGCCTCGTCGCCACCCTGATCCGGGATTCGCTCGACCGAGACCACGCGCTCGCCATCGGCGGTGCGGAAGATGGTCACGCCGCCGGTTGCCCGGCCCTTCATACCAATCCCATCGACCGGCACGCGGATCACCTGGCCGCGATCGGTGACGAGCAGCAGCTGATCCTCGGCGTCCACCGGGAAACCGGCGATGATCTGGCCGAGCTTGTCGAGGCGATTGGTATCCGTCGCGCGAATGCCCTTACCACCGCGCCCGCTGGTGCGGAATTCGTAGGACGACGAACGCTTGCCGTACCCGAACTCGCTGACCGTGAGGATGAACTCCTCCGCCGCGCTCAATTGGCCATAGCGCTCCTGGTCGATAGAGACCTCCTCGACGCCCTCTTCCTCAACCACCGGGGCCTCGGCGCCAGCATCGCCACCGGCCTCGCCATCGACGGCCCGGCGCATCTTCAAATAGGACGCGCGCTCGGCCGGGGTCGCTTCGACATGACGCAGGATCGCCATCGACACGACACTCTCGCCGTCACCGAGGGAAATGCCCCTCACACCGATCGAATTGCGCCCGGCAAAGACGCGCACGTCGGTCGTCGGGAAGCGGATGCACTGGCCTGACGAGGCGGTCAGCAGGACGTCGTCCTCTTCGGTGCAGGTCGCGACGGCAAGGATCTCGTCGCCCTCGTCGTCGAGCTTCATGGCGATCTTGCCGTTGCGATTGACCTGGACGAAGTCCGACAGCTTGTTGCGCCGGACCGTGCCGCGAGTGGTCGCGAACATGACGTTCAGCCGCTCGGCCGCGTCGGGATCGCTCGGCAGAGGCAGGATCGAGGTGATCCGCTCGTTCTTCTCCAGCGGCAAGAGATTGATCAGTGCCTTGCCGCGCGCCTGCGGCGTCGCCAGCGGCAGCCGCCAAACCTTCTCCTTGTAGACGATGCCGCGCGAGGAGAAGAACAGGACGGCGGTGTGGGTGTTCGCGACGAACAGCCGCGTCACCGAATCCTCGTCGTTCTTCAGCGACATGCCGGAGCGACCCTTGCCGCCCCGCCGCTGCGCTCGGTAGGTCGCAAGCGGCACCCGTTTGATGTAGCCGGTGTGGGTGACGGTGACGACCATATCCTCGCGGGGAATGAGGTCTTCGTCCTCCATATCCGCCGCGCCCTCGGTCAGCTGCGTGCGGCGGGGCGTCGAGAACTCGTCGCGGATCGCGATCAGCTCGGCCTTGATGATCTCGCGCACCTTGATGCGCGAGGACAGGATTTCGAGATATTCGCGGATCTCCGCGCCGATCTTGTTCAACTCGTCGCCGATCTCGTCCCGGCCGAGCGCGGTCAGACGCTGCAGGCGCAGATCGAGGATCGCGCGGGCTTGGGCTTCCGACAAGCGATACGTGCCGTCCTCGGCGATCCGATGACGCGGATCGTCGATCAATCGCACCAGCGGCGCGACATCCTTGGCTTCCCAATTGCGCGCCATCAGGCGCTCGCGGGCGGTCGCCGGATCCGGCGCCTCGCGGATCAGCTTGATCACCGCGTCGATATTGGCGACGGCGATCGCCAGACCGACCAGGACGTGGGCGCGCTCGCGTGCCTTGCGCAGCAAGAACTTCGTGCGCCGGTTCACCACCTCTTCGCGGAAGGCGATAAAGGCCGACAGCATGTCGGACAGCGTCAGCTGCTCCGGCTTGCCGCCATTCAGCGCGACCATGTTGGCGCCGAAGGACGTCTGCAGCGGCGTGAAGCGGTAGAGCTGGTTGAGGACGACGTCGGTCGACGCGTCGCGCTTCAACTCGACCACGACGCGGTAGCCGTCCCGATCGGACTCGTCGCGGATGTCGGAGATGCCCTCGATCCGCTTGTCGCGGACAAGCTCGGCCATCTTCTCGATCATCGAGGCCTTGTTCACCTGGTACGGAACCTCGGTGACAACGATCGCCTCGCGTTCGCCGCGCAGCGTCTCGGTGTGCACCTTGCCGCGCATCAGGATCGAGCCGCGGCCCGTCGAATAGGCCGATAGGATGCCGGCCCGGCCGAGCACCAGCGCACCGGTCGGAAAATCCGGACCGGGGATAATCTCGATCAGCTCATCCAGCGTGATCGCCGGATTGTCGATCATCGCGATCGTGCCGTCGATGACCTCGCCGAGATTGTGCGGCGGAATATTCGTCGCCATGCCGACGGCGATGCCGCCGGAGCCGTTGACGAGAAGATTCGGGAAGCGGGCCGGCAGAACCACCGGCTCCATCTCGCGGCCGTCGTAATTTTCCTGGAAATCGACGGTTTCCTTGTCGATGTCTTCCAGCATCGGATCGGCGATCTTCTGCAGCCGGCACTCGGTATAGCGCATGGCCGCCGGCGGATCGCCGTCGATCGATCCGAAATTGCCCTGACCATCGATCAGCGGCGCGCGCAGCGACCAGTCCTGCGCCATCCGCACCAAGGCATCGTAGATCGCCGCGTCACCATGGGGATGGTATTTACCCATCACCTCACCGACGACGCCGGCGGACTTGCGATAGGCCTTGGTCGAGTTCAGTCCCATCTCGTGCATGGCGAAGAGAATCCGCCGATGCACCGGCTTCAAGCCGTCGCGCACATCCGGCAGCGCGCGACTGACGATCACGCTCATGGCGTAATCGAGGTAGCTGCGCTGCATCTCGTCGATGATGGAGATGGTGTCGATGCCGCCGCCCGTTTCGGGAGGCAGCGGTGTGTCGTTGTCGTCTGCCAAGAAGCTATCCTGATCAGCAAAATTTGCTGGCTCCGCTATAGCGCGGCGGACGGCGAAGCGCAAATTTCATACGCCGCCAAAAGATCAAAAAACATCAAACAGAACAAACCTCTAAGGCTCATCCCAAAGAAATTTATGAAACCCTGCAAGACGATTCCATTTCCATCTCCTCCGCGCCGCGAATCGAAGCGGCGGCAGCGACGGTCCGTGAAAGCCGGCACCAACTTGCCGCGGCGCGAAAAACTGCTACCCCATGTCCGACAGTCTCAACGGCAATCATCCCAAGGCGAGCGCCGCCGATGTTCGACGTCCTCCTGAACGGCTTCACCACGTTGTTCGTCATTCTCGATCCGCTCGGGCTGATCCCGCTGTTTCTGACGCTCACACCCGGCGCGAGCGCCACGGCACGCCGCATGGTGGCGCTAAGGGCTTCGGTCGTCGCGCTGGTCATTCTGGTGTTTTTCGGCCTTACCGGCCTGGCCCTGCTTGAGGTGCTCGGCATCACCCTCGGCGCCTTCCGGCTCGCCGGTGGGCTGTTTTTGTTCTGGATCGGCTTTGAACTGGTCTTCGAACGACGTGGCGAGCGCAAGCGCAAGAGTGCGAGCCCGGCCGTCGAGGATCCCGAATCCGGCGACGTCGCCGCCTTTCCGCTGGCGATCCCGCTGATGGCCGGCCCCGGCGCGATCTCGGCGGTGATCCTATTATCGGGCAATCTGCCTGGCGTCGTCGGCAAGGCAGCGCTGCTCGGCGTCATCTTGGCCGCGATGGCGGTGACCTTCGCCTTTTTGTCCGTCGCACATCGGCTCGACCGCTTTCTCGGCGCGACCAGTCGGGCGGTGATCTCGCGGCTTTTGGGCGTGCTTTTGGCCGCGCTGGCGGTGCAATTCGTTGCCGACGGCGTTGCGGCGCTCGTCCATTCGACATCGCTGAGCGCAGCGCCGACAGCATCGGCCCGACCAACGGAAGCGATTTTCGGACGGGGCGATGCGTAGACTCCATCCGATCGCGCGTCCTTGCTGCGTCCTGTCGGATGCGCGGCGCGCGAGCGGCTGACGCAACGTTTCGGCGAGCTTGTGGTTGTCTTTGCGATCACAAAAAGGAGATCGGGATGGCGCGATCGACAGGCCGCCGGCAAAAATCCGAGGACGACGGCAGCAAAAAGGCCGTCTATGCGGCGATGTTCGCCAATCTCGCGATCGCCGTGACGAAATTCGTTGCGGCGATTTTTTCGGGCTCCTCATCGATGCTGGCCGAAGGCATCCACTCGGTGATCGACACGGCCAATGAGGGCTTCCTGCTTCTCGGCCTTGCCCGCTCGAAGAAACCCGCTGACGAAAAACACCCCTTCGGCTACGGCGTCGAGGTCTATTTCTGGTCCTTCGTCGTGGCCATCCTGATCTTCGCTCTCGGCGCCGGCTTTTCGATCTTCGAGGGCGTCGAAGGGCTGATCAGCGGCGAGAGCAGCGGCCTTGAATCGCCGTTGATCGCGCTCATCGTTCTGGGCCTCGCCTTCTGTATAGAAGGCTATTCCTGGACCGTGGCCTTCAAGGAGTTTCAGCAACGACGCAAGGGCCAAAGCTTCTTCCGCGACTTCCGCGATCTCAAGGATCCGTCGGTTTTCGTCGTCTTGTTCGAGGACTCGGCCGCCTGTATCGGCGTCGTCATAGCCGCGATCGGCATTTCTCTCGCCTGGGCGACGGGGATTGCCGCCTTCGACGCGGTCGGCTCGATCCTGATCGGCTTGCTGCTCGCCGTCACCGCAATCCTGCTCGCCATCGAAACGAAAGGGCTGCTGATCGGCGAGTCGGCCGGGCCGGAGCTGGAAAAGACCGTCCATGACGGCGTCAAGAGCCACCCCGCCATCGAGGCCGTCAACGAACTGCGCACGCTCCATCTCGGCCCGAACGACGTGCTGTTGACGATGAGCGTCGACTTCAAGGACGACGTGCCGTCGCAAGATATCGAGCGCGCGGTGAGCGAGATCGAAGCGCGGGTGCGCGACCGCTATCCGATGGTCAAGCGCGTCTTCGTCGAAGTGCAGTCGCGTTCCGGCCATGCGGAACTTGCCCGACGCGAGCTTCGCGATGCCGAACCGACCGCCGCCCGATGATCATGCGGACCGGCCGGTAGCCTGTCCTTCGTTTTGCCGGCGCGCCGATCGCAGCGAGCCCAGCGGGCCCAGCGGGCCACCCGAGGCAGGTGGCCAAAGTTGATGAAGCGCCGATGATCGCGTGTCGCTCAGAACGGAATTTCGTCGTCGAGTTCGTTCGAGCCACCGCCGAAACCGCCACCGCCACGATCGGAGCTGCCGCCGCCATAGCCGCCGCGATCCGAACCGCCGCGGTCAAAGCCACTGCCGCCGCCCCGATATCCGCCGCCGCCACCTTCGCCGCCGCTGCTCTCGCCACGACCGCCGAGCATCTGCAATTCACCCCGGAAGCGCTGCAGCACCACCTCGGTCGTGTATTTCTTCTGACCGGACTGGTCCTCCCAGCTCCGGGTCTGCAGCTGCCCCTCGATGTAAACCGTCGAGCCCTTCTTCAGATACTGCTCGGCGACCTTCACGAGGTTCTCGTTGAAGATGACGACATTGTGCCACTCGGTGCGCTCGCGGCGCTCGCCCGACTGCTTGTCGCGCCAGGTCTCCGAGGTGGCGATCCGCAGATTGGCGACACTGTCGCCAGAATTCAGCCGCCGGATCTCAGGATCGGCACCGAGATTTCCGACCAGAATGACCTTGTTGACGCTTCCCGCCATGTCCGAACTCCGACTGTTCAAAATTTTGCGCGAAACTAGACGAGTGACCCCTGGTGCGAAACCCGTCGCCGGGCGCCGTCCCCATCTTCCAAGGCCTCGTGCGTCGCTGCCGCCACGATGCCGCGTTCGGAAAACGCCTTTTCACCCGCCGAAAACCACGTTATAGAACAAAAATAGAACACACAAGAGGCGAATCGATCGGCAAGACGCATTGTGGCCGAGCCTTGGAGTTTGACCGGCCGGGCCTTAAGTAGTGCCTCGCTCCTTCAGACAGAAACCAGACGACGAACCGGCGGATTTTTGATGGCCGAATTGAAGACGATTTCCATTCGCGGCGCGCGCGAGCACAATTTGAAAGGGGTCGATCTCGACCTGCCGCGCGACAGCCTGATCGTCATGACCGGCCTGTCCGGCTCGGGAAAGTCGTCGCTCGCCTTCGACACGATCTATGCCGAGGGCCAGCGGCGCTATGTCGAAAGCCTATCGGCCTATGCCCGGCAGTTTCTGGAAATGATGCAGAAGCCGGATGTCGACCAGATCGACGGGCTGTCGCCAGCCATCTCCATTGAGCAGAAGACGACGTCGAAGAACCCGCGCTCGACCGTCGGCACGGTCACCGAGATCTACGATTATCTGCGGCTGCTGTTCGCCCGCGTCGGCGTGCCTTATTCGCCGGCGACAGGCCTGCCGATCGAGAGCCAGACCGTCAGCCAGATGGTCGATCGGATCCTCGATCTTGGCGAGGGCACACGGCTCTATCTCTTGGCGCCGATCGTGCGCGGGCGGAAGGGCGAGTATCGTAAAGAGCTCGCCGAGCTTCAGAAAAAGGGCTTTCAGCGGGTCAAGATCGACGGCGAGTATTACGAGATCGCCGATGCCCCGGCGCTCGACAAAAAGTACAAGCACGACATCGATGTGGTGGTCGACCGCGTCGTTGTGCGCGCCGACCTGAAGAGCCGGCTCGCCGATTCGATCGAAACAGCGCTCGGCCTCGCCGACGGCCTCGCCGTTGCGGAGTTTGCCGACAAGCCGCTGCCCAAGGAGCGGCTCGCCGATGCCGGCGCCAACCGCAACAAGAACGAGACCCATGAGCGGCTCTTGTTTTCGGAAAAATTCGCCTGTCCGGTCTCCGGCTTCACCATCCCGGAAATCGAACCGCGGTTGTTTTCCTTCAACAACCCGTTCGGCGCCTGCCCCACCTGCGATGGTCTCGGCTCGCAGAAGGCGGTGGATCCGAAGCTCGTTGTGCCGAACGAGGCGCTGACGCTGAAGGCCGGCGCGATCGCACCCTGGGCCAAATCGACCTCGCCCTATTACGGCCAAACCCTCGACGGTCTCGGCAAGGTCTATGGCTTCAAGCAGACCGACCGCTGGGTCGACCTGTCCAAAGAGGCCAAGGCGGCGATCCTGTTCGGCACCGGCCGGGAAAAGATCGAGTTCCGTTATAAAGACGGGCTGCGGTCCTACGCCACGACCAAGACCTTCGAGGGCGTCGTCAACAATCTCTCTCGGCGCTGGAAGGAAACCGATTCCGCCTTCATGCGCGAGGAGATCGAGCGCTTCATGTCGGCAACGCCCTGCCCCGCCTGCGCCGGCTATCGGCTGAAGCCGGAAGCCCTGGCGGTGAAGATCGCCGGCAAGCATATCGGCGAGGTGACCGAGCTGTCGATCCGGCACGCCGCCGAATGGTTTTTAGATCTGCCCGCTGCCCTGTCCGATAAGCAGAACGAGATCGCGGTGCGGATCCTCAAGGAAATCCGTGAGCGACTGAAATTCCTCAACGATGTCGGCCTCGACTATCTGACTCTGTCGCGTTCGTCGGGGACGCTGTCCGGCGGCGAAAGCCAGCGTATCCGCCTCGCTTCGCAGATCGGCTCGGGCTTGACCGGCGTGCTCTACGTTCTCGACGAACCGTCGATCGGCCTGCATCAACGCGACAACGCTCGCCTGCTCGACACGCTGAAGCACCTGCGCGACATCGGCAACACGGTGATCGTCGTCGAACACGACGAAGACGCGATTTTGACCGCCGACCATGTCGTCGATATCGGCCCGGCGGCGGGCGTCCATGGCGGCCAGGTGATCGCCAGCGGCACGCCGACGGAGATTATGGCCAATCCGAATTCGCTGACCGGCCGCTATCTTTCCGGCGATCTCGGCGTTCCGGTGCCGCAGAAGCGCCGCAAGGCGGCAAAGGCCAAGCGGTTGAAGGTGGTCGGCGCCCGCGGCAACAATTTGAAAAACGTCACCGCCGACCTGCCGCTCGGCGTATTTTCCTGCGTGACCGGCGTTTCCGGCGGCGGCAAGTCGACCTTCCTGATCGAGACGCTGTTCAAGGCGGCCTCACGCCGGATCGCCAATGGCCGCGACATCCCCGCCGAACACGACCGCGTCGAGGGGTTGGAGCTGCTCGACAAGGTGATCGATATCGATCAGTCGCCGATCGGCCGCACGCCGCGTTCCAATCCGGCGACCTATACCGGCGCCTTCACGCCGATCCGCGACTGGTTCGCCGCCCTACCGGAGGCCAAGGCCCGCGGCTACCAGGCCGGGCGCTTCTCCTTCAACGTCAAGGGCGGGCGTTGCGAGGCCTGCCAGGGCGACGGCGTCATCAAGATCGAGATGCATTTCCTCCCGGATGTCTACGTCACCTGCGACGTCTGCAAGGGCAAGCGCTACAACCGCGAGACCCTGGAGGTGACCTTTAAGGAAAAATCGATCGCCGACGTGCTCGACATGACCGTCGAGGAAGGCGTCGGCTTCTTCTCGGCCGTACCGGCCGTGCGCGACAAACTGGCGACGTTGAACGAGGTCGGCCTCGGCTACATCAAGATCGGCCAGCAGGCGACGACACTGTCCGGCGGCGAGGCGCAGCGTGTCAAACTCGCCAAGGAACTGTCGCGCAAAGCCACCGGCAAGACGCTCTACATTCTCGACGAGCCGACCACCGGCCTGCATTTCCACGACGTCGCCAAGCTGCTCGAGGTGCTGCACGACCTCGTCGACCGCGGCAACACCGTGGTGGTGATCGAGCATAATCTCGAAGTGATCAAGACCGCCGACTGGCTGATCGACATCGGCCCGGAAGGCGGCGACGGCGGCGGCGAAATCGTCGCTACCGGCACGCCGGAAGACGTCATCACCGTCGCGCGGTCATATACCGGTCAGTTCCTGAAGGAGCTTTTGGATCGCCGCCCACGGGTCAAGAGGGAGGCCGCGGAGTAGCTCCGAGCGACGGCTCTGCGGATCGGGTTCGACGTCGGCTGCGCCGCAGCTACCACAAGCGCGGCACGCCGAACCCATCAAACGCCGTGTCGACGGTGACGACGACCAGATCTTCCACCGTTGCCTGTGCGGCGAGAAGCCGGTCGAACGGATCCTTGTGAGCGCCGGGCATTCGGCCCGCGAGCAGCGCGTGCGCAGCGGTTACCGCCAGAACCGAAAATCGCTCGGCACGGACAAGAGCGTCGAAATTTTTAGCGATCGGCGCGATTTCCGGCCATTTTCCGAGGCGATATTTCGTCGCAATTTCAAAAGCGGACGCAGCGCTTGCCGCAATCATATGATCGGGCTCGGCGATAGCATCCGCCGCAGCGCGACTTAGTCGAGGATCATTGAGCAGCCACCACGCAAGCGCATGGGTGTCGAGAAGATATCTCATTCCCCGTTGTCGCCAGGAAAGGAATATTTGCCTTCCCAGGCCGCAAGTTCATCTTCGGACATCGGCTGAAGAAAAAGATCCGACGGAATCTTGTCGCGAAGATGCGCCAAGGCGCCAGGCACGCGCCTCGGCAGCAAGGTGCCCTCCGCCGCCTCGACCGGCACCAATTTCGCCACCGGCGCGTCGCCCCGCGTGATGAGCACCTCTTCGCCGGCTTCCACGCGGGCGAGAAGATCGGCCAGATCGGCCGTCGCCCTTTCGATGGTGACCACGGTCATCGCGTCCTCCATGCAGATAAAGCAAATTTAGGCGCAAGATCGCGCCGGCACAATCAGGAGCCGATTATGACCACAAAAGGCACCATCCGCACTGGCATCGGCGGCTGGACGTTCGATCCGTGGAACGAGACCTTCTATCCGGCCGACCTCGCCAAGACCCGCCAGCTCGCCTATGCGGCCTCGAAGCTGACCTCGATTGAGGTCAACGGAACCTTTTATCGCAGCCAGAGCCCGGCAACATATGCCAAATGGGCCAGTGCGGTACCGACCGGTTTCGTCTTTTCGCTGAAGGCCCCGCGCTTTGCCGTCAATCGCAAGGTGCTGTCGGAGGCCGGTGAGTCGATTGAGCGCTTTGTCGGTTCGGGCATCGTCGAACTCGGCGATCATCTCGGCCCCATCCTTTGGCAATTCGCCGCGACCAAGTCATTCGACGCCAATGATTTCAGCGGATTTCTCAAGCTGCTGCCAAAATCCGCCGACGGTGTGGCGCTGCGCCACGTCGTCGAACCACGCCATTCAAGCTTCAATGTCCCGCAATTCGTCGATCTGTGCAAAGAATCGGGCGTTGCCATCGTCTGCGCCGACAGCGACGCCTATCCGCAAATCGCCGATGTGACAGCCGACTTCGCCTATCTCCGCCTGCAGCGCGGCGACGCGGCGATCGACACCTGCTATCCGGCCGATGCTCTCGATCATTGGGCGGCGCGGCTGCAGACGTTTGCCGCAGGGGGCGAGCCGGGCGACCTCAAGAAAGCCTCACCCGAGCGTCTCCCCGCAGCCCAGCCGCGCGACGTTTTTGCCTATTTCATCCGCTCCGGCAAACCGCGCGCCCCCCATGGCGCGATGGCACTGACGGCCCGCCTGTGAGCCGCAGAGCCTGAGGCCGCGCCAACGCCCCGCGACCGGCCACCGCGATCAGGTCTCTCGGCGGCTCAGCTCTTTGCCTTGTTCCAGGCGTCGATCGCCTGTTTGAACACGCGATCGCCGGGAATGCCTTTCTCGATCGAGATCAGCGCCCTGCGGCCGGTGCTATAGGCCAGCGGGATATCGATCCATTTCTGGTTCTGCAGCAGCGACAGATTGGACTTCACCGCATCATCGAGATTGTTGAGCGCGATGATGAAGTAGTTGTCCGAGATCTTGCCGGCCACGCCGATCAGCTTCTCGCCCCGCGCCTCTTCGCTCTCTTTCAGCCGCATCGACTGGACATTGGCGACGCTGCCGCCGGAAAAATCCTTCGGCACGTCGAATTCCAGCTCGATGACGTGGCTGGCCGGCAGGGTCGGATCGGTGTTGCGCTTGATCGTCATCGTCATCTTGACGTTCTGCTCGGGAACGTCGGCGACCGCCTTGATCGCAGGCTCGCCGGGTTTTCCATCGGCGCCCGGCTCGTCCACGAGCGACCAAACCACCGTTCCGGTGTTCTTGGTCACCGGCTGATCCTTGGTGCGTTCCTGATAGAAGATCACGTTCTGGCCAACCGCCAGCTGGTTGCCGGTCTGAACGCTGGCGCCATTCGTCTGGGGCGCCGGCATGGTGGCCGGGGGATTGCCGCTTTGGCCATCTGCCGGCGTGCTGTTGCCGCCGACGACGGACGGATTCTTACCGATCTCGCTCGACAAGGTCGGCGTCGCGCCCGGCTGCGGGCCGTTCTGATCGACGCTGGTCGCCGCCGCGACATTGGTGCCTTCGTCAAAAGCGTTGGCCGTCTTGTCCGCCGGCCCGGGATCGACTTCGCTTCCGTCCGGAAGCAGCCGTTGGGTAAAGCGGCGGGTCGCAGTGGCCGAGTCGGTCTTGTTCGCGGCGCTCTGCACCGCCTTGTCGGCCGTAGCGGCCTGCTTGTCGCTCGTTGCCTGCCCGCCGACCGAACCGCTCTTTTCGGTGGACTGGTCGGCGATCGTGCCGATATCGGCCGAACCGACGAGCAGATTCTCGATCTGATCGCGATAGGCCCAGACGGTCGTCCCGACAGCGCCGAGAAGGAGAATGACAACCGCTGCGACCGCGATCTTGCCGCTTTGGCCGGATCGTTTGGGCCGCCGGTTCGGATAACGCGGAGCGGTGATGTCCGCCTCGGGGATATCGTGATCGTCGACCCGAATATCGTCGGGAACGCGCTCGCCCGTCCGATCGTCGGAGGAGCGATCATCGGTCGCGCGATCTTGGTCCTTGCCACGCTCGCGGGCGTCCGCCTTGCTCTCGCCATCACGGTCGCCGCGACCGCCCGGCGTGATGAAGGGCGCAGCGATCGATGGCGGGCCATCGCCCGCATCGGGCTCTTCGGTTTCCGGCGGGACGAAGGGCTGCGCCTGGGGACCGGGCTTGCGCCCGGCGGGCGCCTGACGCTCAGATGCGGCCGCCGCCGCTCCGGTGGCGGCCGGCATCGTTGCAGCAGGCAACCGCGCCCCGGTTTGCGGCGACGACTGACGGGGATTGGCCGATTCGGCAGGCTCGACCGGCTGCTGCGGACGTGGCGTCTGGCGCGGCTCGCCGCGTGACGGCGCAGCCTGCCCGTCGGCTGACCGCGGGCGTGGGTCGTCAACGCCTTGCGCCCGACTTGGCTGTTGCTGCGGCTGTTGCGGCTGCGGCAGGGGTTGACGCGGCTCGGGCGCCGTCGGAGCGACGCGTCCGGTCTGAGACGCGGCGGGCTTTTCGCGCGGCGGCTCGGCCGGACTGCCGGCGGCGGGAGCTAAGGGCTGAGCCTGCGGCTCGGCCGAAACGCGGCTCGGCGCGGGTTGTGGCGCCTGTGGAATCGGTGCGGCCGCCTCCGATTCTGAGCCGTCAGCCTCTGCCCCTTCGGTCTCTTGGGCGACGTAGTGCTCCTCGGTGCGGGTAATGGCATCTTCGAGCGCGGCGAGGCGCGCCGAAACCACCGGTTCCGCAAGGGGCGGATTGGCCGCGTTGATCTGCCGCTGAATGGCAGCCCGGGCTTTTTCGTAGACCTTTTCCCGCATTTGCGGCGTTGCACGCGGCAGGCCGTCGATGGTCTTGCGAAGAACGCCGCTCAGATCCGCCATGGATTGCAGTCACTCGTTTGTCTTTATGGATTGTCGTCCCGACGTCCGCGACTCTAGTCCTGAAACGGATCGCGAACAAGTATTGTATCCTCGCGCTCCGGCGACGTCGAAAGCAGCGTCACCGGTGCCGACACAAGCTCCTCTATGTGTCTGACATATTTGACCGCTTGCGCCGGAAGGTCGCTCCAGCTGCGCGCGCCGGCAGTCGTATCCTGCCAACCCTCAAAGGTTTCATAGATCGGCTCGACCCGGTTCTGATCGGCAAGACTTGCCGGCAGATAGTCGATCGTTTCTCCGTCAAGTTTATATCCGACGACGACTTTGATCTCTTCGAGACCATCAAGGACATCGAGTTTGGTCAACGCCAAGCCGTCGATGCCGTTGACCGCGACGGCCTGCCGCACAAGCACGGCGTCGAACCAACCACAGCGGCGCTTGCGGCCGGTGACCGTGCCGAATTCGCGGCCCTTTTCGCCGAGGAACTGGCCGACGTCGTTGTCCTGCTCGCTCGGGAACGGGCCCCCGCCGACGCGAGTCGTGTAGGCCTTGGTGATGCCGAGGACGAAGCCGACGCTGCTCGGGCCAAGACCCGATCCCGCCGCAGCCTGACCGGCCACGGTGTTCGAGGAGGTCACGAAGGGATAGGTGCCGTGATCGATGTCGAGCAGCGTGCCCTGCGCGCCTTCGAAGAGGATGCGCTGACCGGCCTTGCGCTTTTCGTCCAGCAGCCGCCAGACACGATCCATGAACGGCACGATCTCGTCGGCGACCGACGTCAGTTCATCGAGAATCGTCTGGGCGTCGACCTCCGGCTGGCCGAGGCCGCGCCGCAGCGGATTGTGATGGGCGAGCAACCGCTCGATTCGCTCCGGCAGCGCGTCCGGATTGGCAAGATCGATCACCCGGATCGCCCGGCGGCCAACCTTATCCTCATAGGCCGGCCCGATGCCCCGGCCGGTGGTGCCGATCTTGGTGCCGGCATTGGAGCTTTCGCGGGTGGCGTCGAGTTCGCGATGCAGCGAGAGAATCAGCGCGGCATTGTCGGCAATCTTCAGGCTCGACGGATTGATCGTGACGCCCTGTTCGGCGAGCCGCTTGCGCTCGGCGACGAAAGCATGCGGATCGAAAACCACCCCATTGCCGATCACCGACAGCTTGCCGCGGCGCACGACGCCCGAGGGCAGAAGCGAGAGCTTATAGGAGGTTCCGTCGACCACCAGCGTGTGGCCGGCATTGTGGCCGCCCTGGAAGCGCACAATAACGTCGGCCCGCTCGGACAGCCAGTCGACGATCTTACCCTTCCCTTCGTCACCCCATTGCGATCCGATGACGACGACGTTTCCCATGAACTTCCTCACGATAATTGGCCGGCATCATCGCTGACGTGCCGGGCGCCTCACGGCGGCCTTCGACCTTGGTCGGTTATCTGTCTTTGCGAGGCCGAAGCCGAGGATGAATTCGGCACGGTGCGCACGCCTGTACCAAGTCGAGACCCTGCCTGTCCACAAAACACGGCGCAAATATCGTGAGTCTCGTCCTCGCGTCACATCGCCCGGACTGATAGGCAGCACTGGCCAAACCCGCCAATCCCACCTACAGCGGCGGCGCGACAGCCGGCGCCGACAACCCATAAGCTCCGGCTCGATACCGTGAAATCGCGGCCGTCAGTCTGCGCCGAACCGAACCGTCGGTGCGTAAAGAGATGGCGGCGAGCGGCCCGAACGGCCGCCAAGAACAATGCCGAAAGCGGCGTACCGGGGGAAACATGTCGCGCAGCACCATCGTCCATCCGTATCTGGTCCTCGCCGCGGTCGCCTTGTTCTGGGCTGGCAACGCGGTGGCCGGCAAACTCGCCGCCGGACACATTTCGCCGATGCTGCTGACGCTGCTGCGCTGGTCTTTCGCGACGCTGTTCGTCGCCCCCTTCGCCCTGCCCCACCTGCGGCGGGAGTGGCCCGAGATTCGCCCGCGGCTCGCTTATCTTGCGATCCTCGGCATCGTCGGCTTCGCCTCGTTTAATGCGATCTTCTATCTGGCGGTGACCTATACGACGGCGATCAACGTGGCGATCGAACAGTCGGCGATGCCGCTCGTCGTGTTCCTGGCCAATTTCATTCTGTTCCGCATGCGGGTGACGCGACTGCAGATCGTCGGCTTTTCGCTGACGCTCATCGGCGTCGCACTGACCACTTCGCACGGCGACCTCACGACTCTTTTCGCGCTCGATCTCAACCGCGGTGACGCGTTGATGGTGATCGCGGTCCTGCTTTATGGCGGCTACACCGTCGCCCTGCGGTCCAAGCCGAAGATCCATTGGCTATCGACGATTTTCGTTCTGTCCTTTGCCTCGTTCCTCGCCTCAATCGTCTATGCCGGCATCGAATTTGCCATGGGACAGACGCAGCTGCCGGATCTGCAAGGCGGCGTAGCGGCACTCTACACCGCGATCTTCCCGTCACTCTTTGCCCAGTCGCTCTATATCCGCGGCGTCGAGATGATCGGCCCGAACCGTGCCAATCTGTTCATCAATCTCGTACCGGTCTTCGGGGCGCTCCTCGCCGTCGCGATCATCGGCGAAAAGCTCCATCTTTACCACGTGGCGGCTCTCGTTTGCGTCCTCGGCGGCATCACGCTCGCCGAGCGCAGCGCCCGCAAGCGGCGCGCGTGAACGAACACCAAGCGTGACCGGGCAAGACAAGCAAGGAACGGCCGAATCAAAAAGGCCGGACACGGGAACCCCGCGTCCGGCCTTTTGAAATTCTCGCGACCTTGTGACCAGTCTGCTTAGATGCCGAGGCCCTCGTAGCGCTTCTTGAAGCGCGAGACGCGGCCGCCGCGATCCATCAACTGCTGGTTGCCGCCGGTCCAGGCCGGATGGCTGGTCGGATCGATGTCGAGGTTCAGCTTGTCGCCCTCAGAGCCCCAGGTCGACCGGGTCTGGTACTCGGTACCGTTGGTCATCACCACGGTGATGGTGTGGTAGTCGGGATGGATGTTGGTCTTCATCGCACGCGGTCCTCGAACGGTTTTCGCCAAAAAATCCCCGACGCACCGCAGAGCTCTGGAGCCGGGCCCCATAAGCTGTCGCGATGTCGCGGGGAACGCAAAGCTTTGATCGCTTCCAAAATCGTGTTGGAGCCTATACATCAGGCGCGGGGCGCACACAAGGTCCGGGCGCACCTCCGGAACCAGCTCCCCGGAATCGATGCATGGAGTATCTCTTGCGCGACGACAAGACGGCCAAGGCCGAGCCCACAAAGACGCGCCGGAACCTGAACCCGCTCCGACGACTCGTTCCCTATGTTCTGCGGTACAAAGGTATGGCGATCGGCGCTTGTAGCTTTCTGCTGCTGGCGGCGCTGACCACCCTGTCGCTGCCGCTCGCCGTGCGCCGGGTGATCGACCACGGCTTCATCGAATCGAATGCGGGTCTGATCAACAGCTATTTCGGCATGCTGATGGTCCTGGCCGGCGTTCTCGCCATTGCCAGCGCCGGGCGCTACTATTTCGTCATCACACTCGGCGAACGCGTCGTTGCGGATCTGCGCAAGGATGTCTTCACGCATCTGACGAAACTGTCGCCGACCTTCTACGATGCATCCGAGTCCGGCGAGATCATCTCGCGGCTGGTCGGCGACACGACGCAGGTGAAGTCCGCCGTCGGCCCAACCGCGTCGATCTTCCTGCGCAACGCCATCCTGTTCCTCGGGGCGCTGACGATGATGGTCGCCACCAGCCCCGGCCTGTCACTCATCGTCGTCGGCGCGATCCCGCTGATCGTCCTGCCGCTGGTCGCTTTCGGGCGCGGCGTGCGGCGGCGCTCGCGCAGCGCGCAGGACACGCTGGCCACGGCGACGGCCTTTGCCTCAGAAGCGATCGGCGCGATGCGCACGGTGCAGGCGTTCACCAGCGAGACGATGGTCGCCAGCCGCTTCGGCGACGCCGTTGACGACGCCTTCGGCGCCGCCCGCGCCTCGATCAAGGCGCGCTCGCTTCTGACCATGATCGCGATTTTCCTGATCTTTTCCTCGGTGATCGCGGTGCTATGGATCGGCGCGAGCCGGGTGACCGCCGGCACGCTGTCGCCAGGCACGCTCAGCCAGTTTCTGCTCTACGCGGTGTTCGCCGCCGGCGCGCTCGGGCAGCTCTCGGAAGTCTGGGGCGAGCTGTCGCTGGCCGCCGGCGCCGCGGAGCGCCTGTCGGAGCTTCTCGCCGAAACACCAGCGATCGCGGCCCCCGTCAGCCCGGTGTCGATGCCGGCGCCGGCGAGCGGACGAATCCGCTTCGACAACGTCTCCTTCGCCTATCCGAGCCGACCTGATCTGCCGACCCTCAATGGCCTCAGCTTCACCATCGACCCCGGCGAGACCGTCGCAATCGTCGGTCCGTCCGGGGCCGGCAAATCGACGATCTTCGCCCTTCTGGAGCGCTTCTACGATCCGCTCGATGGCGAGATCCGCGTTGACGGCGTCGATCTGAAGATGACCGATCCGGAAACGCTGCGCGCCCGTATCGCACTGGTTCCTCAGGACACCACGATCTTCGCCGCCTCGGCGCGTGACAACATCGCCTTCGGCGCCCCCGGCGCGCCGAAGGGAGCGATTGCCGCAGCGGCACGCCAAGCGCTGGCCGACGGCTTCATCGCGGCGCTACCGGAAGGCTACGAGACGCTGCTCGGCGAGCGCGGCGTGACGCTGTCGGGCGGTCAGCGCCAACGGATCGCCATTGCCCGGGCGCTTCTGCGCGACGCGCCCGTCTTGCTCCTCGACGAGGCGACCTCGGCCCTCGACGCCGAAAGCGAGGTGCTGGTGCAAAAAGCGCTGGACGATCTCATGGTCGGGCGCACCACCCTGGTCATTGCCCACCGCCTCGCGACGGTACTGAAGGCCGACCGCATTCTCGTCGTCGACGACGGCCGGCTGGTGGAGGAAGGCGACCACCGTAGCCTCATCGCCAGGGACGGGATCTATGCCCGCCTCGCTCGCCTGCAATTCGAGGCGGGTCGCATCGACGCTGCAGCGGAGTAGACGCGTCTCGCCCGGCCTTGCCGACAGCGCCATCGCAACAGACCTGATGGAAAGGCACGCTGGTCATTCGCCACGCGGATGCACGCACCCGATGGTTTCGTCAACGGATGATTGTCGCTTTTCGTGCAACCTGACAGAAACGTCAGAGCGACCAGCACCATTCTGACAGTCTCGCGAAGCGGCGAACCGATCGCCTTGCAAGACGTATCTTTCGTGGAACGCTCATGTTCGCACCCTCAAAAGGACAGTCGCATGAAACGCACGATGATTGCCTTGGCCACGACGGCCGCTCTCACGACGGCCGCTTTCGCCGCATCGGATATGACCCCGGGCGTCACCGCCGCCGACCAGGATGTCTCGGGCGGCCAGGTGATGGCCGAATCCGTCACCGCCCCCGAAGACGGATGGCTGGTGATCCACCGCACCGACTCCGAGATGAAGCCCGGGCCGGTCGTCGGGCATGTGGCGCTGAAGCAGGGCGTCAACGAGAACGTCACGGCGCAGCTCGATGAGGACGTCGCCAGCGGCGACATGCTGATGCTGATGGTCCATTCCGAGGCCGGCGGTCAGGAAGCCGGCACCTTCGAATACACCCTCGGCTCGAAGGAAGACGGGCCCATCCGCGTCGACGACAAGCTCGTCAGCACGACGATCACCGCCCAGTAAGCGGCTCTCGGCCGCAAATGGCATGACGCGCGAGGGCCGCTCCGTTTCCGGGGCGGCCCTTGTGGCTTGGCAAAGCGGCGCCGGATCTGGCACCGCGTCGACGCTGAGAAGACAGGCGATCCCGTCAGGCTTCTGCCGGCACGAAGATGCGAATGCGATTGCCGTCCGACAGCGCCGCGGTGAATGTGTAGCCGAAGTCCATTGCCGTTGGGTCCTGCAGAATCGTCAGCCCGACGCTCGCCGCACGCTCGTGAGCCGCATCGACGCCGGCGCGGCCCGCGGCGATCGCGAGAGCGAATTCCGAAGCACCCGGCCGTTCGCTCACATGCGGTTCCACCGCGTCGATCCGCCAAAGGCCAAGCCTGCCACCGCCAAAGACGAACAGCGCGAAGGTCGTCGACCGCTCGACCGGCGCGCAGCCGAAGAAGCGTTCGAGGCATGCCGCATTGGCGGTGACATCGTCGGTGTAGAGCAGCGTGTAGGGCGCGCCGTTCATTGCCGTTTCCAGGGTCGTCATGGCGGTCTCCGTCAGGGGATTTCGATACTGACGAGCCCTATCCAAAGCCACTGTCAGATTCCGTCAGCAGCGTTTTCCACCCCCGGCTCCGGCGATCATCAGCAATCCTCGTCCATCTCGAAGGTCAGCCGCCAATCGGCGAGAAGCAACCGGTGCCGCCGCTCCATTGCACGACCGGCAAGGTCGAGCCGGACGATACGATCGAGCCGGAAATTGCGAAAATCCTGACGCAACTCGCACCAAGCCGCCAGCACCTCGGCCGCACCGAAAAAGCCGACGACGACCGGCCAGACCGTCCGCTCGGTGGCCTCGCCCTTGGCGTCGCGATAGCCGATCGTCACCGCATCCTCGGTACGGATCGCCGCGCGGATCACATCGAGGGTTTTCGCCGCGCCGGTCTCCGGCATGCCGACGAGAAGCTGCACGTCCTCGACGGAGCGGCCCTTCGGCAAAATCGTGGCGATCTTGGCCAAGGCGCGCGAGGCGTCATCGCCGAGACCATCCGGGAGACGCCGTTCGACGAAGCGCAGGCCGAGCACCACAGCGTCGAGTTCGTCGACGTCGAAATTCAACGGCGGCAGGGTCAGACCCGGCCGCATCACATAGCCGACCCCGGCCTCGCCTTCGATCGGCACGCCCTCGCCCTGCAGCGTGCGGATGTCGCGGTAAAGGCTGCGCAGGCTGACGCCGAGTTCATCCGCCAGCGCTTGACCGGAGATCGGCCGCCGGCGCGCCCTCAGGATTTCGATCAGCTGCAGCAATCGCGGTGCACGGGACATCGCCAGCCTCAAACCAAAGCCCGCGCGCAGGCGGGCGCTGTTGGCCTCACCGCTCGGTGAGCTTGAACTCGATCCGGCGGTTGCGGGCGCGCGCGTCCGCCGTGTCGGCGTCGTCGAGCGGCTGATATTCGCCGAAACCCGTCGCGGCGAGGCGGTTCGGCGGAACTCCGCGCGAGATCAGGAAGCGGACGACGGCGTCGGCGCGGGCCGTGGACAGCGCCCAGTTGTCCGCAAAACGGCCGCCGGTGATCGGGATGTTGTCGGTGTGACCATCGACGCGGATGATCCAGGGGATGTCTGACGGGATCTCCTTGACCAACTCGTTGATCGCATCGGCGAGCTTGGCCATCTCGTCCTTGCCGGCGGGTTGCAGCACGTCCGAGCCGGAGGGAAACAGCACTTCGGACTGAAACACGAAGCGATCGCCGACGATGCGGATGTTCTTGCGGTCCGAAAGGATCTCGCGCAGCCGTCCGAAAAAGTCCGAGCGATAGCGCGACAGCTCTTGCACCCGCTGGGCGAGCGCGACATTCAGGCGGCGGCCGAGATCAGAAATCTTGGTCTGGCTCTCCTTGTCGCGCTTTTCGGATGCATTGAGGGCGTCCTCCAGCGCGGCGATCTGTTGGCGCAGCGCCGACAGCTGCTGATTCAGCAATTCGATCTGCGAGCGGGCGCGCTGGGAAATCGTCTTCTCATCGTTCAGCGCGCTCTTCAGCTCGCCCATTTGGGCATTGGCGGAGGCCGCCGAACCGCTGCCCGACTCAAGCGCCTTCTGCAGTCGCGAGCGCTCGTCCTCGGCGCTGGCGAGGGAGGCGCGCAGCGTGGCGATTTGATCCTGATAGTCCTGACCGTTGGAGCGCTCCAGCGCCAAAAGCTGAGTCAGCTCGTTGATCTGGCTGTTCAAACGGTCGAGCACCGCATCCTTGCCGGAAATCTCCCGGCTGAGCAGAAACTGCGCGAGCACGAAGACCGACAAGAGGAACATGATCGCCAGCAGCAGCGTCGATAAGGCGTCAACGAAACCCGGCCAGTAGTCGATGGTGCGTTCGCTGCGACGGTTCCGGGACAAGGCCATGCGCGATCAGCCCTCCTGGTCGTCCGGGCCGCCGCGGCGGCCTTGCCCAAGCTGCGGCGCGCCGATCTGCCCGGCGAGCTTATCGAGGACGCGGCGCATCTCTTGCTGCTCGCCCGCCTGGTTCTCGACGAAATCGCGCAGCAACTGCTGCTCGCTGCGCATGTGCTGAACGAGCCCCTGAATGCTCTCGGCGAGATTGGCCATCGCCGCGCTGGTGCGCGGGCTGGTGCTCTGGTCGGAGATCATCTTGTTCAAGCGGTCGGACAGCAGCCGCAGTTCGTCCGCCCCCTCGCCTGCCCCGTTCGAGGCCGGCAGGACCATGTCCGACCCGACGTCGGTGACCGACGAGAGCCAGTTTTCGAGCTCGGTGTAGAAGCGGTTCTGCGCGCGGCCGATCTGCAGGTCGAGAAAGCCGAGAATCAACGATCCCGACAGGCCGAAGAGCGAGGATGAGAACGCCGTGCCCATGCCCGCCAGCGGCGCGGAAAGGCCAGCTTTCAACGCTTCGAGGATAGAGTTGGTGTCGCCGCCCGCAGGATCGAGCCCCTGAATCGTCGCGCCGATCGAGCCGATCGTCCGCAACAGGCCCCAGAAGGTGCCGAGCAAGCCGAGAAAGACCAGAAGGCCGATCAGATAGCGCGCGATGTCGCGGGTCTCGTCGAGCCGGGTCGCGATCGAATCGAGGATCGAGCGCATCGAGGTTGTCGACAGTGAGATCGCCCGGCGGCGGCCGATTAACGCCCGCATCGGCGCAAGCAGCACCGGATCGCGAAGCTTGTCGAAGTCCGCCGAGCCATCGCGATAGGCGTTGACCCAGCGCACCTCGCGCGACAGGCGCAGAACCTGGAGCAGCGCCAGGAAGATGCCGACCGCGAGAACGCCGACGATCAGGCCGTTGAGGCCGGGATTGGTGGTGAAGGCCGCCTTCACCTGGCGGCCGAGGATCGCCGCGACGAACCCGGCGAGCGCCAGAAACACCAGCATCGACCAGAGGAAAACGAGCGGACTCGATAAGCGATTCGGATCGAAATCGTCCGGTCTTCGCGGCTTGTCAGTCGGCGCGTCGACGACCTGCATATGGTTTTTCACTCAACTCTCTGACATTGCGGGCGATTCGATGGGCGCGCCATAACACGGCCGCTTACCCCGGAAGAAGGCAGAGCGACGCCGACGCACAGAACCGACGATCCTCGATCGACCCAAAAACCATATAAAATATCGCTGGAAATGGAAATGTCGGCCGGGCAAATGACTGCCGCCGCAAAGGTTGCAATCGACGCAGGGCGACAGCGGTCAGTCTTTGATTCACCGACCGCAGCCACGGAAAAACCGCCACGCGATTTCCATGAACGCCAATCCGGGCACCTATTCGCCCGCCGCCGTGGCGCAACTGCCGCATCGCACCACGATCAGCGCGACAAGGCAAACGCTGCGATTTCGGCTGCGGCATGGCAGCCGGCGAGGCTGACCCTCAAGCTGCCGCCGGATCACGCCTCGTCGGCGCTGTCCGTTGCACGAGCCTTGGCGCGCTTCTTCGCCGCGTCGCCGAGCTGGGCGATCAGCGCCTTATGGATCAGCTCATTGCCGCAGGCGATCTCGCCCATCATATGGTCGAACTTCGCGCCCGCGACATTGGTAACGAAGCCGCCGGCTTCGCGCACGATGATCGCGCCGGCAGCGATGTCCCAAGACTTCAGCCCCTTTTCCCAAAAGCCGTCGAGACGGCCTGCCGCGACATAAGCGAGATCGAGGGAGGCCGCACCTATGCGGCGGATGCCACCGGATTCGGAAATGATCTGGCGCAGCTCGTAGAGATAACCGGCGTGGTCGCCATGGCCGAGAAACGGCGTGCCGGTGCCGAACAAGGCTTCGGGGAGCCGGCTGCGCGCGGACACGCGGATCCGGCGATCGTTGACGAAGGCGCCGCCGCCCTTTTCGGCGACATAGAGCTCGTCCTGGGCCGGATTGAAGATCACGCCGGCGACGATCTGGCCGTCGCGTTCGAGCGCGATCGAGACCGCGAAATTCGGAATGCCGTGCAGGAAGTTCATAGTCCCGTCGAGCGGATCGACAATCCAGCGATGCTGTGGATCCTTGCCCTCGACGATGCCACGCTCCTCCATCAGGAAGCCCCAATCCGGCCGCGCGCGGGACAGCTCTTTGAAGACGATCTCTTCCGCCCGATGATCGGCGACCGAGACGAAGTCCGCCGGTCCCTTCACCGAGACCTGTAGATTTTGGACCTCGCCAAAGTCACGGATCAGCGAGCGGCCAGCCTTCATGGCGGCCTGCGTCATGACGTTGAGCAGCGCGGAACGGGCCATTTCGACCTTTCAGAACAGTTGGGGTCGGGACGGGGCGAAACCGTGCGATCGCCCCGGCGACGATCGCGTCAGTCGGCGCGACGCAGATAGGTGATCTCGTTGGTGTCGACGAGGATCTTCTCGCCCGCCTCGATGAAGGGCGGCACCATGACCCGCACGCCGTTTTCCATCACCGCCGGCTTGTAGGACGAGGCCGCCGTCTGGCCCTTGACCACCGGGTCGGCCTCGACGATCTGCAGCACCACCTGGTCCGGCAGCTGGATGCCGATCGGGCGCTCTTCGTAGCTTTCCACGGTCACGGTCATGCCGTCCTGCAGAAAGGCCGAACGATCACCGACGAACGCCTGCTGGAGTTCGAGCTGCTCGTAGGTCTCGGTGTCCATGAACACCAGCATCTCGCCTTCGGCGTAGAGGAACTGGTAGTCCTTCTGTTCCAGGCGCACCCGCTCAACGGTCTCGGCGGCGCGAAAGCGCTCATTCAGCTTGGTGCCGTCGATCAGGTTCTTCAGTTCGACCTGTGCGAAAGCACCGCCCTTGCCGGGCTTGACATGCGCGGTCTTGACCGCGACCCAGAGCCCGCCATCGTGCTCGATCACATTGCCGGGACGGATTTCATTGCCGTTGATCTTCATCGGAACTCTCGGATGTTTCAAAGCGTCCTCGGCCCCGCTCGCGGGACCGTCGGCCGAAAATGCGGGGTCGATCATTTGCCGTTTCGCCACCCGCCGGAATGAAAACGGCTTGCCGGACATCGCGTCTTGCGCGCCGACCGATGCGACGATTGCGCGCTCAAGACCACAAAAACCCGTCCCGTTCAAGCCGGACCGTCATCCTGACAGCCTACCGCGTGCGAAATCGGTTGGCCGCTTCGAGTGCCGCCTTTTGCGCTTGCGGGTCGAGGCCGCGGAAGAAATCGTCGAGACCGGGGTCGCTGTTCTTCAGTCGCTTGGCCAGCACCGCCCACATCGCGGCAGCCGCCTTGTCCGGATCGGTGCCGATGCCGTCCTTATAAAGATGAGCGACGCGGTTGATGGCGATCGGATTGCCGAGTTCGGCGGCATGGCGCAGAAAGGCAAAACCCACCTTCGGCTCGGCTGGTCCGCCTTTCCCGTTGATCAGCCAGATCCCGTAGTCGATCTGCGCGGTGTCAAAGCCATTGTTGGCCGACGTCTGCAGCCAGGCCCGCGCCCGGGCGAGATTTTCGGGCACGCCACGGCCGTTGGCGAAAAGCTGCGACATCGCATATTGCGCTTCCGGAACGCCGGCCTCGGCGGCCTTGCGGAAATAACCGGCAGCGGCCGAAAAGCCTCCCGAGGGCGAGGCCTCGATCAGCATCTGCGCATAGTTGTATTCGGCGAGCGGCAGGCCCTGATCGGCCGCCGCCTTCATCAAATCGCGGGCCTTCGCCGGATCCGGCGCAACGGCGCTGCCGTCGAGCAGGATCATCGCGTAGCGGAACTGCGCTTCGGCATTGCCCGCCTTTGCAGCCGCCTCGTACCAGCGGGCGGCTTCCTTCATGTCCCGGCGTACGCCCAGACCACGCGAATAGATTTCGCCGAGCAGGGTCTGGGCGGCCGGATCGCCGAGATTGGCAAGCGGTTTGGCCAATTCGATCGCGGTCAGATAATAGCCGCGCTGAAACGCCCCATAGGCCATGTCGGAGGGGCTGGGCTTGGTTGCCGCCGGGCTCTTGTCGCCCGTGGAGGCCTTATCGGCCGCCGGTCCCTTATCCTGCGACGCATCGGATTTGGTGCTTTCGATGAGTTTGCCGACCGCATCACTCTGATCGCCGCTGCCTGCCGCAAGGGCCGGTGCCGGCGCCGCCAGACCGCACGCCAGGGCGACACAAAGCCCAGGCATGAAACGCTTCATGCGCGGCGCACCGCGCACGGCCGAACCCACCGGCCGACTCATGCCGACATCCGCTCGAACACCGCGTCGAAGGTCGCGTTGGCCGCGGCGACGGCTTTGGCGGGATCACCACCGTCGCCGAAGACCGCGCGGGACAGAGCGACGAACTCCGCAGCGGTTTCGGCCGCGGTCTCCAACGTCGCCAGATCGCCGCCGCCGAGCAGAATGCATGGGATCTCGACCATCGCCGCCCACCATTTGGCAAGCGCCAGGCTCTTGCGGTGGGCGCCCGGCTCATCGTCGTTGCCGAAGCGTCCGAAGAGGAGATAGTCCGGCATATGCTCGCCGGCTTCCAGCGCGTGGTGCCGGGTCTCAAAGCCCGAGCCACCGACGATCAGCCGCGGCTGGAACCGCTCGATCACCGCGCCGAGTTCCTCAAGATCACCGGTCGCCAGATGCAGACCGTCCGCCTTGACCCGACCGGCGACGCGGCTATCGCCGACGACGATCGCAGCGGCACCTGCCGCCTGGATTACCGGCACCAGCGCCTCGGCATGGCGCTGAAAGCTCTGCTCGTCGCGTCCAGCCGGATCGATAAGAACGGACGCAACGTCACCGCCCGACAACGCGTCGCGCAATCGGGCTTCAGCATCGACATCGGCGAGCGGCGTCGTTACGAGCACCAGCCGGGGGCGGATTGGATCGGTCATCATAACGATTGGTCGCTTAGCCTAGTCGGTGCAGCCTGTGAAGCCGGCTCGATTCGTTTCGGCCATCCGGCAATCCGCGCCCAGGCCCCGACCGCGACGCCAAGCCGCGGGTCTTGGCTGTGATTGCGGACGCAATCTCCCGCCGCCGGGACGATGTCGTCGCGCCTGAAAGAGGACGTCAAAGCCCCGTGATCACCGATCCGATCTTCTACGCACTTGCCGTCCCCGCCGTCGTCCTCGTCGGTCTGTCGAAGGGGGCCTTCGGCGGCACCGCGACCCTTGCCGGCGTACCGCTGATGGCGATCGCCGTCGATCCGGTGACGGCCGCCGCGATCCTGTTGCCTATTCTGGTGGTCATGGACATCGTCAGCCTTCTGGCATGGCGCGGGCGCTTCGATCGGGGTGTCATCGCCACCATGCTGCCGGCTGCCGCTGTCGGCGTTTTGGCCGGCTACCTGACGGCGGCGATGGTTTCGCCGGACGGCTTTCGCCTGACCATTGGCCTCATCGCCATCTGGTTTTTCGCCAACTGGTATTTCGGCCACCGGCATCAGCGCCCGGCGCGCGATCCACAGCCGGTCAAGGGTGCCGTCTGGGGTATGCTCGCGGGCTTTTCGAGCTTCGTCAGCCATGCCGGTGGGCCGCCCTTTCAGATCTATGTCGTGCCCTTGCGTCTTTCGCCGCAGCTTTTTGCCGGCACTTCTGTGGTGTTCTTTGCCGCGGTCAACGCCGTGAAGCTGCTCCCTTATGCGATGCTCGGAGAATTTTCCGCCGCCAATCTCGCCACCTCGGCGATCCTCCTGCCGCTTGCCCCGCTCTCGACACTCGCCGGCGTCTGGCTGGTGAAGCGCATCGACCCGGAGCTGTTCTACCGTCTGATTTATTGGATGCTGCTGCCGATCGGCTTGAAACTGGCGTATGATGGCGGACTTGCGCTGCTGTTTTAACGCCGACGATTCTGCGATGACGCACCCATAACGATACCGCAAGACCGGGAGGACTTTTTGGGGATTTATGACGAGCATCTCGACCGCAACGCCGCCAATCACCAGCCGCTGACGCCGCTGACCTATCTGTCGCGCGCCGCCCAGGTCTTTCCGGACCGCATCGCCATCATCCACGGCGCGCTGCGCCGGACCTATCGCGACTTTTATGCCCGCTCGCGGCAGTTGGCCTCGGCCCTGCAGCAGCGCGAAGTCGGCCGCGGCGACACCGTCGCGGCGATGCTTTCAAACACCCCGGCGATGCTGGAGGCCCATCATGGCGTCCCGATGGCGGGCGCCGTGCTGCTGTCGATCAACACCCGGCTCGACGCTGACATCATCGCATTCCAGCTCGACCACGCCGAGGCCAAGGTGGTGATTGTCGACCGTGAGTTTGCAGGCGTCATGGCCGAGGCGCTCGCCAAGGCGAAGGTCACGCCGATCGTCGTCGACTATGACGACCCAGATTTTCCCGAAGACGCTCCCGCTCAAAAAGGCGATCCGATCGGCAGCCTCGAATATGAGAGACTCATCGCCGAGGGCGATCCGGACTTCGCCTGGGCGATGCCAAAGGACGAATGGGACGCGATTTCGCTCAACTACACCTCCGGCACCACCGGCAATCCCAAGGGCGCCGTCTATCACCATCGCGGCGCGGCGCTGATGGGCTATGCCAACATCGTCGCGGCCGAGATGACCGGCCATCCGGTCTATCTCTGGACCCTGCCGATGTTCCACTGCAACGGCTGGTGCTTTCCCTGGACGCTGGCGATCCAGGCCGGCACCCATGTCTGCCTGCGCTGGGTGCGGGCCAAAGCGATGTACGACGCCATCGCCGATCACGGCGTCACCCATCTGTGCGGTGCGCCGATCGTCATGGCGACGCTGATCAACGCCGATGACGGCGACAAGCGCGACTTCTCCCACACCGTGACCTTCAACACCGCCGCCGCACCGCCGCCGCAATCGGTGCTTGCCGGCATGGTGGAGGCCGGCTTTGCCGTGACCCATCTCTACGGCCTCACCGAGACCTACGGCCCGGCGGTGGTGAATGCTTGGAAGGCCGAGTGGGATGCTCTCGACGCCGCCGCCCGCGCTGCGCAGAAGGCCCGCCAGGGCGTGCGCTACCCCGCGCTCGAAGACCTAGCGGTCATGGATGCGAAAACCATGGAAAAGGTGCCGGCCGACGGCGAGACGATCGGCGAGGTGATGTTTCGCGGCAATATCGTCATGCGCGGCTATCTGAAAAACCCGGAGGCCAGCGCCGAGGCGTTCAAGGGCGGCTGGTTCCATTCCGGCGATCTCGGCGTCTGCCACGAGGACGGCTATGTCGAGCTGAAGGACCGGGCCAAGGACATCATCATTTCCGGCGGCGAGAACATTTCGTCGATCGAGGTCGAGAACGCGCTCTACCTGCATCCGGCGGTGCAGACCGCCGCCGTCGTCGCCAAGCGGGACGAAAAGTGGGGCGAAACGCCCCTCGCCTTCATCGAGTTGAAACCCGGCCGCACGGCCAGCGCCGAAGAGCTGCTCGCCCACTGCAGGGAGAAACTTGCGCGGTTCAAATGTCCGAAGGAGATTCGATTCGTCGACCTGCCCAAAACCTCGACGGGTAAGATCCAGAAATACGTGCTGCGCAAAATGGCCGACGACTGAACGGGGGCATAAAAAACGGGGCGCGTGCCCCCGTCTCCATCGGACGCGGCTGACGCCGCGCCCGATGGCCATTCCCTATGCTCCTAGTGGCCCGAGCGCTGAAGCCGTTCGATCTCTTCTTTGAGCCGAAGCTTCCGGCGCTTCATCTCCTTGATCTCCGCATCGCTCATGGCTGGCTTCGAGACCATCGCTGCCGTAATCTCCTGATCGAGGGCAGTGTGGCGCTGCTGCAGCGTTGTGATGTGAGTGTTCAAGGACATGTGCATCTCCCTTTTCGAAGTGGGTCCGGCACGCCAGACAACAGCCGTGACTGTGACCGGTCGAGCGTGTCATAAAAGTTTGGTACTGTCGAAGGGGGAAACAAGTTGCCGGTGCGGAATGTGAGATGCCGGTTTACGAATTGTGATGATGGCACATGACCTTCGATCCGAACCGCCTTCAGGGTGCGGCGAAGTGTCTCGAAAGGAAGTCGATGGGGGAACAGGAGCAGGCGGCGCTCCGGCTCGAAGTGGCCAGATTGCGTCAGGAACATGCTGATTTCGACGCCGCAGTCGAAGCGATGGAGGCGATGGGTTGCGATCGTCTTCGCGTCCAGCGCATGAAAAAGAAAAAGCTGGCCATCAAGGACAAGCTTCAGGACCTCGAAGACCAGATCATTCCGGATATCATTGCATGAGCAGCCGATCGACACCGCCCGTCGCGATCATCATGGGGAGCCAGTCCGACTGGGCGACGATGAAGCATGCCGCCGAGACCCTCGACGAGCTGCAGATCGGTTACGACGCAAGAATCGTCTCGGCCCACCGCACGCCCGAACGACTTTATCGCTTCGCCACGGGCGCCAAGGCTGAAGGTTTCAAGGTGATCATCGCGGGCGCCGGCGGCGCCGCCCATCTGCCCGGCATGACGGCGGCGATGACGCCGCTGCCGGTGTTCGGCGTGCCGGTCGAAAGCCGCGCGCTCTCCGGACAGGACAGCCTGCTGTCGATCGTTCAGATGCCGGCCGGCGTGCCGGTCGGAACACTGGCGATCGGCCGCGCCGGCGCGATCAACGCCGCCATTCTCGCCGCGTCGGTCCTTGCCCTCGCGAATGACGACGTCGCCGCCCGTCTGGATGCCTTTCGCGAGGAGCGGACGGCAGCCGTCACGGCCGAACCTGTGAGGGACGAGGCGTGAGTGGCGCTCCCCTGCAACCCGGCGCAACGATCGGTATCATCGGTGGCGGCCAGCTCGGCCGGATGCTGGCGATGGCCGCAGCGCGTTTCGGCTACACGATCGCCGTGCTCGATCCGAGCAAGGACTGCCCGGCCGCGCAGGTCGCGACGACGCTGATCGTCGGCCCCTATGACGACGAACCGACGCTGCGGTGCCTGTTCGAGATGTCCGACGTCGTCACCTATGAATTCGAAAACGTCCCGGTCGAGCCGGTTCGCGCGGTCATCGGCGACACGCCGCTGCATCCGCCAGCTGAAGCGCTCGAGGTTTCTCAGGACCGCGTGGTCGAGAAGGCGTTTTTGAATGGCATCGGGGTCGCCACCGCCGAGTGGCGGGCGATCGATACCGCCGACGAACTCGGCCATGCCCTGCTCGATCTCGGCGGTGACTGCATTTTGAAGACCCGCCGCTTCGGCTATGACGGCAAGGGTCAGGCGCGGATCAACGCCGAGACGACCTTTACCGATGCCTTTGAGGAAATCGGCCGAGCGCCTGCGATCCTTGAGAAAAAGGTGCCCTTCGCGTTCGAATTGTCGGTGATCGCCGCGCGCGGCCAATCCGGCGAAATCGTTGCCTATGATCCGGCGGAAAACGTCCACACCCTCGGCATTCTCAAAACCTCGACCGTGCCCGGCCAGATCACCGCGGAAATCGCCGAGCGGGCGAAGGCGATGGCCAGCCAAATCCTGACCCATCTGAACTATGTCGGCGTGATCGGCGTCGAATTCTTTGTCGGGAAGGATGGCACGCTTGTCGTCAACGAAATTGCGCCGCGGGTGCACAATTCCGGCCATTGGACGGAGGCGGCGTGCCTGTGCTCGCAGTTCGAGCAGCACATCCGCGCCATCGCCGGCTTGCCGCTGGCGCCGACCGACCGGCACTTTGCTTGCGTGATGGAAAATCTGATCGGCGACGACGTCGCGCAATTCGATGCGCTGGTGGCCGAACCTGCCGCTGTGCTGCACCTTTACGGCAAGGCTGAAGCCCGGCGGGGCCGCAAAATGGGTCACGTCACCCGAGTCAAAGCCCGTACAAGCGGCATTTGACGCCGCTTCTGCCAAGTGGACGATTGACATCAAATCCTCTTCTGGCTATCTGCAACCATCATCTGGCGCGTCTTGATCGGTGCGCCTTTTTCACTATGCGGCGGAGCGGAAGGACCCGATCGTCGCGACGATCGATCCGGTGAACTCATGAAGATCAAGAATTCTCTGAAGGCCCTCAAGTCCCGTCATCGCGCCAACCGCATGGTTCGCCGCAAGGGACGCATCTACATCATCAACAAGGAAGCCCCGCGCTTCAAGGCCCGCCAGGGCTGAGTGCGGCGCGCCGGGATCGTATCGGCGCAGCTGTTGATAAGCATGAACAACCCGCCAATGGCTGAGCCGTTCGGCGGGTTTTTTGCGTCTCGAGCGGAGAGCGGCCTGCCGTAAGATTGTCCAACGAGACGCGAGAGCGCCGCTCACGAAATCGTCGAATTGACAGTCGCCAAGCGATGGACGACCCTTCGCCGATGCGGATCGTTTCGTCTCTGACCTTCGCCTTTTCCCTCACCCTTGCGGGCAGCGCGGCGCCTCTCGCCTTGGCGCAAGAACAACAGGCGCCGCCCGGCCTCCAAGCCCCCGACGATTCGCCAATGCCAAATCTGCAACCGCCAGGCGGCGAGAACACGCCGCCGATGGTGGTGCCGGCTCCGGACGAGGGCCCAGGCTCCTCGCCCGACGCCTTCGGCGGCACGCCCTTTAGCGACGACGGCGCGGCCGACGCCCTGCCGAGCGACGGGCCCCCGAACGCGACCGCCGACGCCAAGCCGAACGAGACCCAAGCGCAAACGCTCGACCGCTTGTTCGGCGAGCTTCGCAAGCAGCCGGACGCGGACAAGGCCCGCAGCATCGCCGCGCAGATCGAGCGACAGTGGCGCCGGTCCGGCAGCGCCACCGTCGATCTCCTGATGCAGCGCGCGGCCAAGGCGATGGCCGACCAGAACAACGCCGCGGCCCTCGACGTGCTCGATCAGACCATCGTGCTCGATCCGGCCTATGCCGAGGCTTGGAATCGTCGCGCGACGCTGAATTTCACCATGAACAAGTTTGGCAAGTCGCTGGCCGACATCGAGCAGACACTTGCCCGCGAACCGCGCCATTGGGGGGCGCTGATGGGCCTCGGGATGATTCTTGAGCATCTCGACGAGAATCAGAAGGCCTTCGACACCTATATGAAGGTGCTGGCGATCTATCCCGCGCTGAAATCCGCCCAGGACGCCGCCGGACGCCTCGCTGACGAGTTGACCGGTCCGGTGATTTAGAGCGTCCTGTCTGCGTCCGATCGGACGCAGACAGGACGCTCTAACTCTCTGAATCGACGCATCGTGCTTAACGGAACGGGCGGCGCCCCTTCGAAACATCACCGCGGCCGATTTTTCGCGACGGCGATAGCGCGTCGCGGCCACAACTGCGATCGATCATGGCGGTTGCTGCCGACGACCGAAGGCCGGGGACATGCCCCGGCCCCGTCGAATCATTGGTGATCGGCGATCAGACTGCCGAGAGCCCGTCGGAGCCGATATAGGCGACGCGCAGCATGTTGGTTGCGCCGGGAGTGCGCAGCGGCACGCCGGCGGTGATGATCACCCGCTCGCCGGACTTGGCATAGCCCTGCTCGACGGCGATGCGGCAGGCGCGATTGACCATGTCGTCGAGATCCTGGGCATCTTCGGTGACAACACAGTGCAGACCCCAGACCAGCGACAGCCGGCGCGCGGTGGACAGCACCGGCGACAGCGCGATAATCGAGGTCTGCGGCCGCTCGCGGGCGGTACGAAGGCCGGTGGTGCCCGTCGCGGTATAGGTGACGATCGCCGAAATCTTCAACGTCTCGGCCATCTGACGGGCGGCAAGCGACACGGCGTCGGCGCCGGTCGGTTCGGGTTCTGGCCGCTGGGCGAAGATGATGCCGGGATAGAGCGGATCCTTTTCCACCCGCTGGGCGATCCGATCCATCATGGCGACCGACTCGACCGGATAGTCGCCCGCCGCAGATTCGGCCGACAGCATGATCGCATCGGCGCCTTCGTAAACGGCGATCGAGACGTCAGAGACTTCGGCACGGGTCGGGACCGGGGCTGAGATCATCGATTCCAGCATCTGGGTGGCGACAACCACAGGCTTGCCGGCCTTGCGGGCGGCGCGGGTGATCCGCTTCTGGATACCCGGCACCGCTTCGAGCGGCACCTCGACACCGAGATCGCCGCGCGCCACCATGATCGCATCGGAGAGTTCGATGATCTCGTCGAGCCGCTCGACGGCCTGCGGCTTTTCAATCTTCGACAAGAGGAAGGCCCGTCCGCGGGCGATCTTGCGCGCCTCGGCGAGATCGTCAGGGCGCTGGATAAAGGACAACGCCACCCAGTCGACATCGGCGGCGAGCACCGCGTCGAGATCGGCCCGATCCTTCTCCGTCAGCGCGCCTGTGGCAAGCGTCGTGTCCGGCAGGCTGACGCCCTTGCGGTCGGAAATCTTGTCGCCGGCCACGACCTTGCATTCGATATGGGTCTGGTCGGTGGCCACGCATTCAAGCTGCAGCCGACCGTCGTCGATCAACAGCCGGTGGCCGACCTCGACCGCTTCGAGGATTTCCGGATGCGGAAGCTGCACGCGTTGGGCGTCGCCCGGCGCGGGATTGTCGTCGAGGGTGAAGGTCTGCCCGACCTTGAGGGTGACCTTGCCGTCGGCGAAGCGGCCGACGCGGAGCTTCGGCCCTTGCAGGTCGGCGAGAATGCCGATCGGCCGTCCGATCTGCGATTCGACATTACGGATGCGCTGAACCAGCGCCCGCATCAAGTCGTGGTCTGCATGGCTCATATTGATGCGGAAGACGTCAGCGCCGGCTTCATGCAGCTTGCGGATCATCTCCTCGGACGAGGAAGCCGGCCCCAAGGTCGCGAGAATCTTGACCCTACGATTACGTCTCATTCTGTCCCCGATTCCTTACGTGGTGCTTCGGTGAGCTGAACCATCCAGCTCGCCTGCTCGCCGGTGTCGTATTCGCGAAAGCCCATGCGCTGGTAGCCGCGTTTCAAACAGTCCTTGACGCCGACGATTTTGAATTCGTTTTCCGCGATGCACATATTGATCGGACCCGCCCAGCGATTCCGACCATCGGCATCCTCTGCGTAGACGTAGTAGAAGCGCGACGACAACGGGCCTTCGATGATCGATTTACAAGTGGTCGCCGGAATGCGCCACCAGCCCTCGGTAGTCCAACCGGCTTCAGCACGATAACCGATCGCAACGCCGACCAGCGACTGGGTGCCGTTGCAGACTCTGAAATCGGCGCGCGCCGCAACGGCGGTCAAAGGGGCTGTCAAAGCGAAAGCGCCAATGGTCAGAGCGGCAAGGCTGATCGTCTTTCGCATTGCCGAAAATACGCCGTCACCCATCATATCGAACTTCCTGAAAACAAACGATCCTCGATGTGGCAGTGTTCGCGCTGCAGCAACTCGTGTCAACGATCGGGCGAACTCTGGCATGTCGCCGCCACCTTTCTATGACACCGTCGCAACACGGCGGGGGCGTGCGAAAAAAATACCCAGCAGAATGAGGCTTCCGCCAACGATCTGGGTGGGACCCAAAGCTTCGCCGGCAAAAATCCATCCGAACGCCGCGGCGGCGACGGCTTCGATGAAGATCACCAGCGACGAGAAGGCGGCCGATAGTACACCGAGCGCCACCGATAGAAGCCCCTGCCCGCCGGCATGACTGACAATGCCGAGCGCCGCAAGATTCAAGGCTCCGGATAACGAATGCGGCAGCAAGGCATCGTCAGAGACAAGCGCCACCGGAAACAGCACCGCGACCGTGATCACGGTCGACAGCAAGGTCGTCGTCCCGGCACCGGATCCGCCGCGCGCCCGTCGCATGGCGAGAAAATAGAGGCCGAAGAACAACGAGGTGATGAGGCCGAAGACGTCGCCGAGCGGCGATCCCGTGCCGCCGTCGGAATGGACGATCAATAGGGCCGCGCCCGGCACGCAGACCGCGAGGCCTCCGAAGGTGCGTTTCGAAACCGATTCGCCGATCGTCACTTGCGACAACAGCGCCACCCAGAGCGGCGCAAGGCAAGCAAAGAAGGTCGCATTGGCGATCGTCGTGTGCATGATGGCGAGATGCCAAAAGGCCAAATCGCCCGCGAAAAATACGCCAGCCAGGACCACGGCCCGGTGATCGAGCGGCTTTTTGGGCGCTTTCGCGGGACGCCGTCTTGCGGCACGGAGTTCCAGCCCCGCCCACAGCGCCAACAGCGGCAGCGAGGTCAGCGCCCGCCAGAACGCACTGGTAAACGATCCGACATCGGCATTGCGCACAAAGACCGGCGAGATCGCCATGCAAGCCGCCCCGAGAATCAGCAGCACCACCGCCATCCCCGCCGACAGGACCAACGGGGTTGCCAGAGTCTCGACGATGACCGGACCTTGCGCGGTGAGAGCAGGACCGGCCTCGGCCTCGCGCGTGGCATCTTCAAATTCGAGGGACATGGAAAAACCTGCTGGGGCGGCGGACTTGTTCCGCAGGCACATCCATATGCCCCACGGCAGCTGGTGCAAAGTCGAAGACCATAAATTCATCGTCCCAGCCTGACCGATGGAGCAAGATCACCGGCCCCGATCAGGATGCGAGAGCCCCCTTGGCCGCCAGCGATCCAGATTTTCAGCGCCGTCGCGGCCCGCCGATCGCCGCGACGCTCCGGCTAAAGGCTTGAAGCGAACGGCGCGTGTCCGATATGCGGCCGCAACCAGCGAATCGACGGAGACCAGTCCCATGACCGACCTTTCAGATGCCGAGCGCACAGCCCTCGAAGCGGCGGCCTTTCGGCGGCTGCGCGACCATCTGCGCGAGCGCACCGACGTCCAGAACATCGATCTGATGAATCTCGCCGGCTTTTGCCGCAACTGCCTGTCGAATTGGTATCGCGAGGCTGCCGAAGCGCAGGGAATCGCGATGACCAAAGACACCTCGCGGGAGATCGTCTACGGCATGCCCTATGATGAATGGCGGGAAAAATACCAGCGCGAGGCGAGCGCCGATGCGCAGGCGGCCTTCACCGCCAAGGCCAAGAGCGATTCCTGACCGCGGGCAGAGCCGCGGCTGAGCGCCCGTCCCATGCGCCGCGATGCCTCGGCTTCGACCAGGACCGGCACACAGGGCCGGCACCATGGTAACGAAAGGCTTAGGAAAGCCCGTTAAATGCTGACGGCCAAATCCAAACTAGAGGGCGGTGCCGGCAATGGCCGCCGCGAGAAAACGGAGTTCCCCATGTCTGACGTCAACGGTGTCGCCCAGGACCACCTGCGCTCCTTCGTCGAGCGGATCGAGCGTCTCGAAGAGGAAAAGAAGACGATTTCGGACGACATCAAGGACGTCTATGCCGAGGCCAAGGGCAATGGCTTCGACACCAAGGTGCTGCGCAAGGTGATCTCTCTGCGCAAGCAGGACGCCGACGAACGCCAGGAGCAGGAAGCGATTCTCGACCTCTATCTGCAGGCGCTCGGCATGGCGCCAAGCATGAGCGAAGGCTGACGTTCCGCATCGCGCAGCAGGGCCTTGCGAACCGCCAGTGCCCTGCCCGCAATCAATCCATTTCGAACGGCACGATCTTGCCGGCGTCGAGGGTGATCGCATGATCCATCCGCCGCGCGAGATCGTGGTTGTGCGTTGCAATCAGCGCCGCGACGCCCGATTGACGGACCAGCGCCGTCAGAGCGTCGAAGACATAGCCCGACGTCGTCGGATCGAGATTGCCGGTGGGCTCGTCGGCGAGGAGCACATGGGGGGAATTGGCCACCGCCCGGGCGATCGCCACGCGCTGCTGCTCGCCCCCCGACAGCTCCGCAGGTCGGTGCGCCGAGCGCGCGCCGATCCGCATATAATCGAGCAGTTCCTGCGCCCTGGCGGCCGCATCTTGGCGCGGCAGTCCGGCGATCATCTGCGGCAGCATGACGTTTTCGAGGGCCGAAAATTCCGGCAACAGGTGGTGGAACTGATAGACGAAGCCGATCGCCTGGCGGCGCATCGCTGTGCGCTTCTCGTCGCCGAGCGTGCCGCAGGCGACACCGCCGACGAAGACCTCGCCACGATCCGGCCGGTCGAGCAGACCGGCGATATGCAGCAGCGTCGACTTGCCGGCTCCGGAGGGCGCGACGAGCGCCACCATCTCGCCCGGCGCGATCGTCAATTCCGCCGCATCGAGAATGACGAGATGGTTCTCGCCCTGCCGATACTCCTTGCCGACTGCTTCGAGCCGGAGCGCTTGATTCTCTGCCATCATTCGTACCGCAAGGCCTCGACCGGATCGAGCCGCGATGCCCGCCAGGAGGGAAGGATCGTTGCCAGGAAGGACAGGCCGATCGCCATCGACACGACCAGAATGACCTCGGTGCTGTCCACTTCCGCCGGAAGCTGGCTGAGGAAATAGAATTCCGGATTGAACAGCACCACGCCGGTCACCCAGGAGAAGAACTGGCGGATGCTTTCGATATTGAGGCAGAACACCAGCCCGAGGACGAAACCGGCCAGCGTGCCGGCAACACCGATCGAGGCGCCGGTGATCAGGAATACCCGCATCACCGCCCCCTTGGTCGCACCCATGGTGCGCAGGATGGCGATATCGCGGCCCTTGTCCTTCACCAGCATGAACAGGCCGGAAATGATGTTCAGCGCCGCGACGAGAACGATCAGCGTCAAGATGATGAACATCACGTTCCGCTCGACATTCAGCGCCGAGAAGAAGCTCTCGTTCTGGGTCTGCCAGGTGGCCGTGTAGACCGGCCGCCCGGCCGCCTTCTCGATCGCCGGCTGCATGGCGGCGACATCGTCCGGATCGTCGACAAAGACCTCGATCGACTGAACTTTGTTGTCCTGATTGAAATAGAGCTGGGCCTCCGACAGCGGCATGTACACATAGGCCGCGTCGAATTCCGACAGGCCGATCTCGAAGATCGCCGTCACCGGATAGGCCTTGATCCGCGGGCTGGTGCCAAAGGGGGTGACGTCACCATCGGGGGAAACCAGAGTGATGTTGTCGCCGAGCCTCAATCCCAATGCCTGCGCCAGCCGGCTGCCAACGGCAACGCCCTGCCCGGTGTCGAAGCCTTTGAGCGTCCCAAGCTTGATGTTCGACGAGACCGGCTTGAGCTGCTCCAGATCCTTCAGCAGCGTGCCCTTCACAAGCGCGCCGGACGAGCCCTGACCCGGCCCCTGCGCCAGCACCTGGCCCTGCACCATCGGCATGACGAATTTGACGCCCGGAACCTTGGCGATCCGCGCGGCGACTTCCTTGTAGTCGGTGAAGGGGCTGTCCATCGCATAGACGACGATGTGGCCGTTGACGCCGAGGATGCGCTGCAAAAGCTCACCGCGAAAGCCGTTCATCACCGACATGACGATGATCAGCGCGGCAACGCCGAGCATGATGCCGACGAAGGAGAAGCCGGCGATCACCGACACGCCGGCATCGCGGCGGCGCGAGCGCAGATAGCGGCCCGCAATCATCCATTCGAAGCGCGAGAACGGCTTGCTGCCCCGGGTCGCGTCGGCCGGAGCGGGATTCTCCGGCAGGCTCATGCGGTCACCCTGGCAACAACCGAGGCGAGCGGGATTGTTTCCCGCTCACCGGTCGCGCGGACCTTCACCTCCGCCTCCCCGGCCTTGGCGCCGCGCGGCCCGACGATCACCTGCATCGGCAGGCCGATCAGATCCATGGTCGCGAATTTGGCGCCGGCGCGGGTATCCTGATCGTCATAGAGCACGTCGACGCCGGCCTTTTCGAGCTCGGCATAGATCGTCTCGCAGGCCGCGTCGCAGTCGGCGTCGCCGGGCTTCATGTTGATCAGGCCGACATCGAAGGGCGCCACCGACCTCGGCCAGATGATCCCGGCTTCGTCGTGGGACGCCTCGATGATCGCCGCGATCAACCGGCTCGGCCCGATGCCGTATGAGCCCATGTGGACCGGTATGTCCTTGCCCTCCGGACCGGTGACGACGGCGTTCATCGGCTCGGAATATTTGGTGCCAAAATAGAAGATGTGACCGACCTCGATGCCCCGCGCGGCGACCTTGTCGGCGTCGGGCAGCCCATCCCAGAGCGCGGTGTCGTGCATCTCGTCGGTCGCCGCATAAGGCGTCGTCCAGTCCTTGACGATCGCCGCCAGTTCGGCAGCGTCGGCGAAGTTGACGTCGGCGCCCGGCACGCTCATGGCGAGGAAGTCGCGATGGCAGAATACCTCGCTCTCGCCGGTCGAGGCCAGGATGATGAATTCGTGGCTGAGATCGCCGCCGATCGGGCCGGTGTCGGCGCGCATCGGGATGACCTTCACGCCGCACCGGTTGAAGGTTCGCAGATAGGCGACGAACATCCGGTGATAGGCCGTCTGCGCCGACTCGAAGTCGAGGTCGAAGGAATAGGCGTCCTTCATCAGGAACTCGCGCGAGCGCATCACGCCGAAGCGCGGCCGCACCTCGTCACGGAACTTCCATTGGATGTGATAGAGATTGAGCGGCAGATCCTTGTAGGAGCGGATCGACGACCGGAAGATATCGGTGACCATCTCCTCATTGGTCGGACCGAACAAAAGCTCGCGCTCGTGGCGATCCTCGATCCGCAGCATCTCCTTGCCGTAAGCCTCGTAGCGGCCGCTCTCGCGCCACAGATCGGCGGACTGGATCGTCGGCATCAACAATTCGACGGCGCCGGAGCGGTTCTGTTCTTCGCGGATGATCGCACAAACCTTGTCGAGCACCCGCTTGCCCATCGGCAGGAAGGAATAGATGCCCGCCGCCTGCTGCCGGATCATGCCCGCCCGCAGCATCAGCCGATGCGAGACGATCTCCGCTTCCTTGGGATTTTCCTTGAGGATGGGCAGGAAATACCGCGACAGACGCATGGTTGGTCCGATCTGCTTTCAAAAATGGCGATGGGCGCGTGCTGATGCGGCTCTTAACCGCTCACAACTGCGATGAAAAGATGACATTTGCGGATCGCACCGACGGGCGCGGGCGCGCGGGCGATCCGCCGCCACTTCGCCCGCTGTCGAGACACCGCATGCGGGCCCAACCGACGGGCGCGCGAAGGCCGATAAGCCGGGGGTTGCCACGCGGCGACGACCAGGCGATCAAACTGCGCCCGCGGCTTGCACCAGCCTTGCGCGGGCGCTGCTCTCGTTCGTCGATTTCAGGGCACGGCGGCGCCGTTCACCGGCAAGCGGACACCGTAGAGACTCGTCGTGCCGCAAATATAGAGGTAATTCCGCTTCGGTCCGCCAAAGCAGACATTTGCCACCACTTCCGGCACTTTGATCCTGCCGATCAGCGTACCGTCGGGGTCAAAGCAATGGACGCCATCGGCCGCGCTCGTCCAGATCCGCCCCTCGGTGTCGAGCCGGAAGCCGTCGAACAGGCCGCTGGTGCAATCGGCAAAGACGCCCTTATCGGTCAGCCTACCGTCATCGGCAACGGCGAAGCGGCGGATATGCGCCGGGCCGTCATCCGGGTGATGGGTGCGGCCGGTATCGACGATATAGAGCAGCCGCTCATCCGGCGAAAAGGCGAGCCCATTCGGCTGGACGAAGTCGTCGGCGACGACCGTCACAGCACCGCTCTGTCCATCGATCCGATAAACTCGGTTGGCCTGCTGCTCGCTCTCGGCCTTGTTGCCCTCGTAATCGGAATCGATGCCGTAGGTCGGATCGGTGAACCAGATCGAAGTGTCGGATTTCACCACGACATCGTTGGGGCTGTTCAGACGCTTGCCTTCGTAGCGATCGGCCAAGGTCACGACGCGGCCGTCGAACTCCGTGCGCGAGACCCGCCGCCCGCCATGTTCGCAGGAAACGAGCCGTCCCTGACGGTCGGTGGTGTTGCCGTTGGAGTTGCCCGAAGGCTGGCGAAACACCGAGACGGCGCCACTCGCCTCGTCGAGGCGCAGCATGCGATCGTTGGGAATGTCCGACCAGACGAGAGAGCGCCCCGCCGGAAAATATGCCGGCCCCTCGGCCCAGCGGCAGCCCTCGAATAGCCGGTCGACCCGCGCCGTCGGGATATGCAGCCGCCGAAAGCGCGGATCCAGCACCTCGAAGTCGATATCGAGCATCATTGATTTCTCCCTCACGTCGCCAACCAGCCTCTTGGGCTCAGGCCCAGCGAAAGGCCTCTATCCGGCTTCTCGGTCTCTCCGCGGCATCCGGCTCAGTCGGTCGGACGTGCCTCGCGGGCGTAAAGCAGCACAAGGGCGATGATAATCACGCCGAAGACGATGTTCTTGCCGGCCTGGCCGATCTGCGCGACCGATAGGATCGACTGCAGCAGGACGACGATCAAAGTTCCGGCGATGGTGCCGACATAGCCGCCAAAGCCCCCCATGATGTTGGTGCCGCCGATGATCACCGCGGCGATCGGCACGAGCAGATAGTCGTTGCCCATGCCGAGATAGGTCTGTGAGGCGTAACCGGTCAGAAGGATGCCGGCCAGCACCGCACAAACACTCGAGGCGACGAAGGCGCCGACATAGACGATGCGGCTGTCGATGCCGGAGAGAAACAGCGCCGGCTCGTTGTTGCCGGTCGCATAAAGGAAGCGACCGAAGCGCGAGCGCGCCAGGACGACGATGGTGATGGCGGCGAACACCGCCCAGACGATCGGCGCAACCGGAAAGCCCCCGACATGGCCGACGGCGAGAAAGCGCACGAAACCGGGAATGGTCGAGTCCGGCGGCTGACCGTTGGTATAGACCATCGTCAGTCCTTCGAGCAGCGCGTTCATGCCAAGGGTCCAGACCAGCGAATGCAACCGGAAGACCGCAACGCCGACGGCGTTGATCAGGCCGACCACGATGCCGACGAGAAGCGCCGCGCCGACCGCGGTCACGGCGCCATAGCCCTGGCCGTAGAGGGTCGCCATCAGAATCGACGAAAAAGTGAGGTTCCAGGGCACAGATAGGTCGATCTGTCCGGTCAGGATGACCAGCGTCTGACCGATCGCGATGACGCCGATGAAGGTGGCGATCTGCAGCTGGGCCTGAATGTTGCCCCAGGAGGCGAAGGCCGGATTGTAAATCACGGCGGCGACGATCAGAACGACGAGCAGCCCGTAGGAGACGGCGACGCCGTGCTTGGTGAAGGCGCCGACGCGCGCCGCAAGACGGGAGGTGGTCATCGGCTCAGCTCCTCAGCACGGACAGGCGGTTGCGCACGCGCAACGTCCAGGCGTTGCCGAACATCAGCACAAAGATCAAAATCCCGCCCTGAAAGACGCTCTGATAAAAGGACGAGACGCCGGCGGCGAACAACACGCTGATGATGATCGAGATGAAGAAGGCGGCGATGATCGGCCCGAGGGCGAGCCCCCGCCCGCCGCCGAGTATCGCCCCGCCGAAAACCACGGCGGCGACCGAATTCAGCGTGTAGGCAGTGCCGATGGTCGCATCGCCCGACGTGGTCTGGGCGGTCAGGAAGAGACCGGCGCAGGCGGCGAGGACGCCGCCGATCACATAGGCCGAGACCAGCGTGCGGTTGACCTTGATGCCGGACATGTGCGCTCCGCCGGGATTGTCGCCGACGGCATAGATCGCGGTGCCGAGGCGCGAACGCATGATCGGCAGGCGGAAGAGTAGCGTGACGACGAGGAGCACGATCAGCGAATAGGGCAGATAGCCCCACGAGCCGGTCAAAGTCGTCGCGTAGTAGCTCGGTACCGAGCCACCCGGCTGCGGCCGGATCAGCAATGCGAAGCCGGAATAAATGTAAAGGGTTGCGAGCGTCACGATGATCGGCTGGATGCGGCCATAGGCGACGAGAACGCCGTTGATCAACCCGGCCCCGGCCCCGGCCCCGAGCGTCAGCAGCACGACGGTCACGACACTGAACGGGCTGTCGCCCATATAGGTGGCGGCGATGGCGTTGGCGAGGCCGACGATCGCCCCGACCGAGAGATCGACGCCGCCGGTCAAGACCACGGTCAGTTGGGCGAGCGCGGCAAGCGCCAGGGTCGTGCCCTGATTGGCGAGCAGGCGAAAGCCGAAGGGCGAGAGGATCAGCGGCTGCTTGTACCAGTAGTAGCCAAGCAGCAGGATCAGCGCGAGGATCGCTAGCAGCGAGCTCTTGTAGCGGCGCAGGATCATTGGGCGGCCTCCACCACCACCGCCTCGTCGGGACGTGCCCGCCCCATGCGAAGCGAGGCGGCCAAAATATTTTCCTCGGTGATCGCGTCACCTTCTAGGGTCTCGGCGATCCGGCCGTCGTCCATCACCGCCACCCGCTGGCACAGCCCGATTAGCTCGCTGGTCTCGGTCGAATAAAGCACGACGCCCTTACCCTCGCGGGTCAGCCCGGCGATCAGCTCGTAAAAGGCCTGTTTGGTGCCGACATCGATCCCCCGAGTCGGATCGTAGAACAGGAAGACGTCGGCCCCCGTCTCCAACCATTTGGCCAGCACCAGCTTCTGCTGATTGCCGCCGGAGAGCGAGCGGGCGGGCAGCCCCATCGAGGCCGCCTTGACGGCAAGACGCTGCATCATCGACTCGACGAAACGGCGCTCTTTCGCCGGACTGACGAAGCCGAACCGACCGAGGCGCGCGAGCACGGAAAAGGTGATGTTCTCGCGCACGCTCATCGGCAGCACCAAGCCCTCGGTCTTGCGATCCTCCGGAATCAGCGCGATGCCGCGGGCTTTGGCCTGCCACGGCGTACCGATGCGGGCAGGCGCGCCGTCGATGCGCACCGTCCCGGCCGCCCGGCGATAAGCACCGAACAGGGTCAAAAGCAGCGTGCCCTGCCCCTGGCCCTCAAGCCCGGCAATGCCGAGAACCTCGCCGCGGCGCACCGTCAGCGACACACCCTTGAGATCCGATCCGGCGGCGAGCCCGGCAACCTCGAGCAGCGGCGCCTCGGCTTCGGACACCACCGTCTTTGTGGGAAAGGACCGCTCGACCCGTTGGCCGAGCATCATCTCGACGATCTCCGCATCGCTCGCCGCGTTTGCCGCCACCGTCGCGACATGATGCCCGTTGCGAAACACCGTCATGCGATCAACGAATTCGCGGATCTCACTCATCCGGTGAGAAATGAAGATCACCGACGTGCCGCCGGCGCGCAGCTTGCGCAACAGCGCGAACAGCCGCTGCACCTCCTTGCGGCCGAGTGCCGAGGTGCCCTCGTCGAGGATCAAAAGACGCGGCTTGCGCGACAGCGCCTTGAAGATCTCGACGAGCTGACGGTCGGAAAGCGAAAGATCAGCGACCAGCGCGTTCGGCCGGATGTGATCGACCCCGAGGCTGGCGAAGAGGTCGCCCACCGCCGCGCGCAGCCGGCTTTGGCTGATCTGGCCGAGAAAGCCGGTCGGCTCGTGGCCGATGAAGATGTTTTCGGCGACCGTGCGATGGGGAAACAGCGACAGCTCCTGAAACACCGTCGCGACACCGTGGGCGACGGCATCGGTTGGGCCGGCGAAGTCCACCGTTTCGCCGGCGATGGCGATCGTGCCGGCATCCGGGCGCTGGACGCCGCTCAGGATCTTCACCAGCGTCGACTTGCCGGCGCCATTGGCACCCAAGAGGGCGTGGATCTCGCCGCGTTCGCAGGCAAAATTCGCCGCCTGCAACGCATGCACTCCACCAAAACTCTTCGAGATCCCCCGCGCCGACAGCAGCGTCTTGCCGCCGCTTGGCCGGGCCGGTTCCTGTTGCAAAGCCACCTTCGCTTCTCCCGCACATCGCCGGGTGACGGCCGTGATGGGCCGTCACCGCTGCCTGACGTCCGAACACCGCGGGTTCGGACCGCTCCGAGGCGAGGTCAGACCTTCTGCTTGAGGATCTGCTCGGCCGTAAAATCGAGCCCGCAGACGGGAATGCTGATCGCGGTGAAGAAGCTGTCACCGATTTTGGGGAAGAAGTTCGTGCCTTCCTTCAACGTATCCGTTGTGACGATCGGCAGCGGTGCGCTCACCGCCTGAGGCACCTCCTTGCCCTGCAGAGCGTCGAGCGCGACCATGATCGAGAGCGCCGAAAGCGCCGGCGACTGGCCGATCGAGAGCATCGGAAATTTCAGCTCCGAATCCAGCTTGCGAAAGCCGTTTTCGGCCTCGCCGGCGATCGGCGGGATCTTCAGGCCCGCCTGCTGGAAGGCGCGCACGACGCCCGTATCGCCCCCTTGCGACCAGACGCCGTCGAACTTCGTGCCCGCAGCCAGTGCGTTGGCGACCACCTTCTGTGCGGTGCCGTCATCCCAGTTGCCGTAGACCTCGGTGGTTTTGATGTCGGGGTGCTTGCCGAAAATGTCGTTGGCCGCGCGGGTGCGCTCCTGATCGACGAAGGTGCCGGCGACGCCCCGCACCACGAGGATGTTGCCCTTGCCACCGGTCTTGTCGACGATGAAGTCGGCCCATTTCTTGCCCATTTCATACTGGTCCTGATTGACCAGGATGGCCTTTTTCGTGGTCACCACATTGTCGAAGGAGACCACCAGAATGCCGGCATCGACGGCCTGGTCGATCACCGAATTGAGGCCCGTCGGCGAGGCGGCGTTGACGATGATCGCATCGACGCCCGAGAGAATCATCTGATTCATCTGAGCGATCTGAGCGCTGACCTCGTTGCCCGAACTCGTCGCCTGGAAGCTGGCGATCAGCGGCTTGACCTCGGGACGCTCCGTATAGCTCTTGGCGATCTGCACCATCTCGGTGCGCCAGGTGTTGCCGATATAGGAATTCGACAGGGCGATCTTGAAGGGGCCCTTTTTGGCCTCGCGCTTGACCATCGGCGTGTCGGACGACCACGGCACGATGCATTTGTCGGCCGCAGCCCATGCGGCGCCTCCCAAGAGGCTCGACACTGCGGTCATGGCGACGCCGCCGGCGGCCACCTTGATAAATTCTCTGCGTTGCATGCGGGTCTCCTCCCACGGAACCATTCACTCGCAATCGACCGCCAGCCTACCCTCCGGCGATCGAAAACAACGAATACATTATTGTCATTTGGGCTTCGAGTGAAGGCATCAGCAGTCGTAAATTCGATGAATCCGTCAGAATTCACGCTACGGTAAGGTTGGGAGCACGACGGCCCATGGCCTTGCGGTGGGCACGGCAGTACGAAGTACGCGCGTTGCCGGGGACGGCGCCAATAGGCGACAGGCGGACGGCGAAGATCGAACGGACACTGCGCTGGAATTGACGCCGACAGGACGGCCGTCGCTCGGTGCCTCGGCACCCGACCTTGCCGGCAAGGACGTATGATTGCCGTGCCGCGGCCAAGACTCGGGAGGCGGCCTTGCCGACGACGAATGCCGCCCCGCCATTTCTTCGCGGTCACGCGGAATGCGCGGCCACGACATCCCGACTTGCGATCGCGGCGGCTCGTCAGCGCGACAAAACCTGCTTCGCGACCTGTCCAGGGCACGGCCATGCAAAGCAATGCAGCTCTTGATCGAATTGGTATGACTATAAGAGCGGACGTGCCCCATGGGGCGCTCGGGGTGGAACTGCCGGAGTCAGTCGGCACGCCTGCCGACGGCGCGCTGCATGATCGCATTCACGACCTTGCGAATCCGTGCCTCACGCGGCGGCGGGGGCGCCTTGAGATCCCGCAACCAATCGGACGCCGGACACGCTGCGGGTTCGACAATGGCATCGACCCCTTCGAAAAATACCAGGATGGACACATTGAAGCGCTCGGCCAGATCAGACAACCGATCGACGCCGATTCGGGCCTTGCCGCGCTCGTAGCGTTCAATCTGATGAACGGTGCCCTGCAGATAATGCGCCAAGTCCGCCTGCGTCAGCCCGGCGGCCATCCGCAGGTCGCGCAGCCGCCGGCCGACCGCGACGTCGAGCTCAATCTGATTTTGGTCCTGGGCCGACATCGGCTTCATACCCATTTTGCTCCCTCGTGTGTCCTCTTGGTCCGTCGCTCCGCGGCGTTCCGTTTCGCAGTGCCGACGAGCCAGCCGCCCGGCGGCACTGCGAGACGTCCTTCATTCGCCGCGCCTCGCGGCGCCGGGTCCCCGGGGCACCTCAGACGCATACTTTGCATGCAATTTAGCAGCCGCCGTCGCGATTGCAACCTTCAGTACCAGACGCCGCCCGCGAAAGACCGGTGAAATCTTGTTAAGATTCGGGAATTTCCGGCGGACGGACGCAAGCCATTCCGTTTATCGCTCGCTTCCGGCCCCCGGCTCGACACGCCGGAGATTGGTCCCGTGGGGCCGGGATTGGAAACCTTCGACGCGTTGTCCTGGGCCAGCCTCCTGCAGGCCGCGAGATCCTGATCCGTTGCGGCGATCGCCAACGGGTCTTCGCTCTGGCCGACGTGTTGAGCGCGCCAGCGCCCCCGCAACGATGGCCGTGGCCGAGGCCGCCGCCCTCGATCGCCTCAAGCGCCCTGCGTCGGATCGAACGCAGAAAGAACGCTCCAAATTCTTTGAATTGAAGCATCGCGCCTGCGTCGCAGGGCCTCTGCACGCGGATCGGCACTCAAGGAGGGACAGCGATCGTCCTCGCATCGTCGACCGAGCGACATCGCAGTCTGCGATCAAATTTTCTGACGATCAGGGAAATTGAGACGGCCAGCAGCGAGCGGACCATCATGCTCGCCCTTGCGGGACACGGGACGATTGAACGGCCTTCTCGCCGACAATCGGCCTTTGCATGACCCCGTGGGCCCGCCACTTCGAGCAAATCACAGCGCCTGTGGGGATCGGCCAGCACGCGTCGCCCGCTTATGTTGGCGCGCCAGGGGCCGAGGGCCGAGGCTTCAAGCAATTTTCGCGCAAGCGGGTTTCAGCTTTGCGTCGAAAATCGCGTTCGAACAAAAGCCGACCGCGTGATCTCGATTCCATCTCACGAGGAAGCGTTTTAGCCGAAGCAGGTGGCCAGCGACTGACCGATCTCTTGCGAGGTGTAGGGCTTTTGCAGGATCGGAACGTTCTGCCACCGATCCTCGACGCCGTCGCGGCCATAGCCGGTCGCGAAAATGAACGGTATGCCCATGGCCCGCAGACGGTCGGCAATCGGATAGACCATCTCGCCGCAGACATTGACATCGAGAACGGCGCAATCGATGGCGACGCCGGAATCGAGCAGTTCGCCCGCGGTCCGCAGCCGCATTGCCGGTCCGACGACACGGCATCCGAGCTCGTCGAGCATGTCCTCTAGCTGCAAGGCAACGAGGCTCTCGTCCTCGACGACAAGGACGCGAAGTCCCTCAATTCCATCGCCGCTCTTGGCCAATTCAGAGAGCAATTTCGCCTACCTCGGAGGTGTCGACGTCCAGAGAACAAATCAGATTTCCCTCGGACAACTCGATGGAAACCATACCACCGAGTTCGCCGCTGACAATGCTTCGCAGAATACGAATTCCAAATCCCGGCCGAAGCTCCTCCCCATCCCCCCCGTCGCCGGAGGTCTCCCGCCACTGCAGCACCAAGCGGTCGTCGACATGCCGCCAGGAGACCTCGATCTTGCCATCCGCGCGGGTCAAGGCACCATGCAGGCGGGCATTGGCGAAGAGCTCGTGGATGACGATGGCGAGGGCAACGCCGGTCTTCGGCGACAGCATCACGTCGCCGCCGTCGAGCACCAGACGACCCGGATCGATCCCCTGATTGACGTGACGAAACAGCGCCGTCAGCGGCACCGCCTCCCAGCGCCGATCGGCGAGAATATTGTGCACCCGGCTCAGCGCCATGATGCGAGCCTCGAAGGCGTAGCGCGCCGCATCGAGATCGACGGGCTCGCGGAAGGTCTGCCGCGCCATCGACTGGATCGTCGCCAGCGTATTTTTCACGCGATGGTTCAGTTCGTCCATCAGCGTGCGCTGATGATGGGCTGCCCGGAGCGCCTCCGTTCGATCGATCCCTTGCGCAATCACGCCATAGATTTCGCCATCGCTGTCGCGCACCGGGTTGCAGAAAAAATCGACGAGAGAAACGGCCTCGTAAGGGCTGCCGGGGTGGTGCAGCCGGATTTTCATGCTCTCGCGGCTGACGCTCTCGCCGCGTTCCATGGCGTCGTGCAGCATCGCGATGAAGGGCTGGTCGCGCAGCTCGGGCAGCCACTCGAGCAGTGGCTTTTCGGCAAGTTGGGTGCCGCCGATAAAGCGCATGAAGCTGTCGCTGGCAAAGGTCGGCCGCAGCTCCGCGCCCTCGAACACCGCGATCATCCCCGGGGCCTGGCTGAACAGCCGGCGAAATTCCTCATTCTTGGCCATCGTCTGCTGATAGGCGGCCTCGACCGTCTCGGCATTCTGCCACAACGTCATCGCCGTCGTGTCGGACTCGAGGGTTGCGGTTTGCAACCGCGCCGTCGCGATCTCGGTGACATCGTTCGGGCTGAGCAGCACGAATTCGACGTTGCCCGCGGCGTCGACGATCGGCGCATGCCGCGCGCTCCAATAGCGCATCTCGGTACCACCCCCGCGCTCGGGCGGCAGCTGCATCTCGTAGGCGACCAAAGCGATGGTGTCCGCGGCGCCGGTCGCGATCACCTCGCGAAGCGAGTTATGGACACGCTGCCGGGCCTCCCCGGACGACGGCAGCACGTCGAAGAAGTAGCGACCGATCAGCGCCTCGCGGCTCAGCATCGTCGCGCGTTCATAGGCCTGATTTACGGCAACAAACCGCAAGTCGCAATCAATAATGGCCTTCGGCATTGAACAGATTTCGAAGGCCTTTCGAAAATCAGGCCCAGCGGATACCGCTTCGTCACCGGCAATTATGACGTTATTTTTGGCGAATGTCTCGCCAGAGGACAACTTGCCACGACTGATCATTGATATGGCTCGTTTCGACTGCGCATTTTTGACCTTGCAATACGAATGGAGCGCGACCGTCATTTGGCTCCGAGCGAATTGGCGAACTGAAAACTAAGCCATTTTTAGAGGTTCCCTTAAGACGACAAAAATCTCAAGCCGATGCGACACTAGATGAAATCACGAAAAGTCATGAACAACACTCGATGGCGACGTGAAGAAACGGTGAATCATTTGCAACTGTCTGATCTGAAATCACGTGCGATGAACCGACTGACGTCGTCCCGCACCGGGCTCGATGTGAAGCCGATTGAAATTTCGTTCATGCCATGCCTTTTTCTTCACCCAAAAAAGGGCCGCCATGGCGATATCGCGCGGTTGCGACGACGTTTGCGAGCGATGCGTCGACGGGAGGCAAGGCAACGTCGGTTCTCGGTGCGCGTGCCATAGCGCTCTTAAATTCATCTGGTCACGCGCGACGTAACGCCGCGTCGCGACAATAGTGACCAAGACGGATCGCCGTCGAGGACGCTGCGGGGGGGGGAAACCATGACACAAAATTTCACGCTGTCGATCAGCACCAACCCGCTGGTCAATCGCTTCGCCCTGCCGGAGCGGCTGATCGCGGCAGCGGCGGATGAGATCGGCATCGGGTATCTGCAACTGACCCATGAGTTCTTGAACCCCTCCTGGCCATCGCAGACCCTCGCCCCGCTTGTCGACCGCATGGGTCGGGCCTTGGCCGGTCACGACGTCAAGGTCACGTCAATGATGACGGGTCCATATGGGAGGTTGAATCATTTTGGCCATCCCGATGCAGATGTGCGAGCCTATTATATTACTTGGTTCAAAACGCTCGCGGACATCGCGGCCGATCTTGGCTGCCCGGCGATCGGGACGCAATTCGCCATTCTGACCTATGATGACTACGATGATATCGAGCGGCGCAACGCGCTTCTGCGCATCGCCCTCGATTGCTGGCGCGAGGTCGGCGAACATGCCGCCAAGCGCGGACTGAGCTGGATGTTCTGGGAGCCGATGTCGGTCGGCCGGGAGCTTGGCCATACGCTTGAGGCCTGCGCCGCATTGCAGGCCTTCATTGAACGCCACGATCTGCCGATCCCGCTGCGGCCGATGGTCGACATCGACCATGGCGATGTCTCCTCCGCCAATCCCGCCGACATTGATCCCTTCGCCTGGGCGCGGACCTTCGCCACCGCCTCGCCGATCATCCACATCAAGCAAAGTTCGGCCAACAAGGGCGGCCATTGGCCGTTCACCGAAGCCTATAATCGCGACGGACGGATCATGCCCGAAACGCTGCTGCCGGCGATCGTCGCAGGTGGCGGCACGGACAACGAAATCTGTCTCGAACTCGCCTTCCGCGAACGCGAGCCGACCGACCGCCAAGTGGTCGCTGCCCTCGCCGAGTCGGTGGCGTTTTGGGCGAATGCGGTCGATGCCGGCCGCCCGGTGAAGGCTTGACCGCCACAAGACGGATTCATGCAGGAGAGGACAATCGTGAGCACCAAGCGCCCCTTCATCGGCACTAGCTGGAAGATGAACAAGACCCGCGCCGAGGCGGCCGCGTTTTGCCAGTCCGTCAAAGCCTCGCCGCTCGCCGCCTGCGAAAACGCCCAGCTCTTCGTTATTCCACCCTTCACGGTGCTGACCGCCGTCGCCGAGGCGCTGGCAGACACTGCGGTCATCGTCGGCGCCCAGAACGCGCACTGGCAGACCGCCGGCGCCTGGACGGGCGAAATCTCCCCGCTTCAGGTCAAGGATGCCGGCGGGATGCTGGTCGAAATCGGCCACAGCGAGCGGCGGACGTTCTTCAACGAGACCGACGAGACCGTCGCACTGAAGACCGCCGCCGCCGTCCGGCAAGGCCTGACGGCGCTGGTCTGCATCGGCGATACCCTGGAAGACTATCAGGCCGGGCGCACCGCCGAGACGCTGAGGCGACAGACCGAGGCTGCGCTGTCGAAGGTGGAATGGACGGACACCACCTCGGTGATCTTTGCCTATGAGCCGGTCTGGTCGATCGGCGACGGCGGGACGCCAGCCGATCCAAGCTTTGCCGATGAGCAGCAGGCGGCGGTCAAGGCGTTGATCGAACGGGCCATCGCACGCCCCCTGCCCGTGCTCTATGGCGGCAGCGTCAATCCGACGAACTGCGTCGAACTCGCCACCCGGCCGCATATCGATGGGCTGTTCATCGGCCGCTCGGCCTGGGATGCGACGGGCTATCTCGGCATCGTCCGGAACGTCATCGACAGGTTGGCGTGAGGCAAGCATGCCGCCGTCCTGTATCGTTACGCACGGCTCAAAACGGCAAAGCCACGCCGCGGATCGAGCGACGCGGCTTTGCCGTCTGACGTCAACGCGGCCGTCGCATGTCCCCGCCGCGTCCGTTGCACATCAGATGTGGGCGAAGACGTCGGCCATGGTGCGCACGATCAGCGCCGTCGAGGCGGCGCCCGGATCCATATGACCGAGCGAGCGAGCGCCGAGCCACGACGCGCGCCCCTTGGAGGCCTGCATCGTCTTCGTCGCTTCCGCACCCTCCTCAGCGGCCGTGGCAGCGGCGGCGAAGCAGGCCGCGAGCGATTCGTCGCGTTCGGCCGCCGCTTCGATCGCCTCGGATGCCGGCAGCCAGGCGTCGACCATGGTCTTGTCGCCCCGCTCGGCCTTGCCCCGGTCCTGAATGCCCTTGGCCATCGCCTTGAAGGCCTCGACCATCGCGTTGCGATCCAGCGCGCTCTCGCCCTTCACCGCCGCGCCGGCCCGCATGAAGGCGGTGGCATAGAGCGGTCCGGATGAAGCGCCGACGGCGTTCAGGAAGCTTTTGGCACTGGTGTTGAAGACCGTCGTCGGATCGGCTTCGGTCGTGTCGAGCCCGCCCAGAGCGTTTTTGACGGCGGTGAAGCCGATATTCATCGTCACACCGTGATCGGCATCACCGATGACGCCGTCGAGTTCGGAAAGCCGCTCCTTGTCCTGATCGATCGCCGCCGCGATGGCGAGGAACAGATCGACAAGGTTCTGGCTGGTGATCGTAGTCATAGACCCATCCCTTATTTCGATTGGCGCCACGGCCGTTATCTGGGGCGCAAGAAATCGCTCAGCCGGCGCGGAACATCGCGCAGTCGCAGGGGTGATCAAGCAGCTCCGTCAGTTCGTCATCGAGATGGATCAGGGTGATCGACATGCCGGCCATTTCCAGCGACGAGCAATAGGTGCCGACCCAGGTCTCGTGCACCGAAATGCCGTTGCGCCCTAGCCGTTCGGCGATCCGGCGGTTGATCACATAAAGCTCCATCAGCGGCGTCGAGCCGAGGGAGTTCACCAACACGGCCACCTTGGCGCCCTCCGGCGCGTTCATCTCGCCAAAGATCCGCTCCAAGATGCCGTCGGTCACGTCGTCGGCGCTGCGCAGCGGCTCGCGGCTGATCCCCGGCTCACCGTGGATGCCCATGCCGATTTCCATCTCGCCCGCGCCGATCTCGAAATTGTGGCGCAGGGTCTGCGGCAGCGAACACGGCGACAGGGCCACACCGACGGTGAAGGTGCGGGCATTGGCCTTACGGGCGACACGCTCGCATTCGTCGATGGACCACATCTTGTCGGCGGCCCCGCCAGCGATCTTGAAGATGAAGAAATTGCCGGCGACGCCTCGGCGCTTCTCCTTCTGATCGAAAGGCGCCGAGGCGATGTCGTCGGTGGAGAGCACCGTGCGCACCTCGATATCCTCCATCGTCGCCATTTCCGCGGCCATGTCGAAATTCATCACGTCGCCGGCATAGTTGCCGTAAAGATAGATGACGCCGGCGCCACCGCTGACCGCCTTGGTGCATTCGACGATCGGATCCGGCGGCGGCGAGGCAAAGACGTTGCCGATGGCACAGGCATCGGCCAGCCCCTTGCCGACATAGCCGACAAAGCTTGGCTCGTGGCCGGAGCCGCCGCCGACGACGATGCCGACCTTGCCCTCGCGCGGGCCGTCGACCGCGACGATCGAGCGGGGGCTGCCGTCGAGCTGGCGCAGGTGCTTCGGATGCGCCTTGATCATGCCGTCCAGCATCTCCGCGATGATGTTGTCGGCATTGTTGATGAGCTTTTTGGTTTTCACGCGATTTCCTCCCTGAACCTGTGTCCGCCTGGTTCCCCGGAGCGAGCCGACCGAATTGGGCAGTCCCTCCGCCTTCGACACCGCATGGCCGGTCGCGGCATCGGTGATCAGCACATTCGCGTGCCAGCCGCGCAGCGCCGCAAGAATCGCCGTCGTCTTCTCCGGCCCGCCCGCCACCGCGGTCCGGAACCGCACCTTGGCGATCTCGTCGAGCGTCAGGCCGATGCTACGCTCGTCCAACGGCCCATGCGCGGCCTTCCCGTGGTCGTCGATAAGCGCCCCGCGATCACGCGCTCAAGAAGGCTCCTTCGCCCCGGTACCGGCGATTGCAAGCGCCGGCACGAGCAGCATCCGTCACAGGCGCGACAGCGCGACTTTGGCGCGCCCGCGCACGCCGCGAAGACCGCATCTGCCATCCATCACTCCCCTCCTGCCGTCTTCGCACCGGTCATGACAAGCACGATCGCCCTGTAACGCAAAGCGAGGCCAAGCAGCTCAGCAAATCCGAACAATCTCAGACTGAACGCGAATGAACGCCATCTTGGCGCGCAAAAAGCCAACCCTATAAGTAAGATTGCCTGATCGTAAATCCTTTCGGAGGAATTCGAATGTCGGTTCTTCTGCAACCGTATAAGCGGTATTTTGAATTTTCAGGTCGCTCACGACGCCTGGAATATTGGCTTGCGCAGCTCACCTTCTTGGCCGGCATCTTTCTGTTCACAACGATCGACAACATCGCCGGCCTCGGCGGCAGCAACCGGACCACCACCGACACGACCAATGGTCTGAGGTTCAGCGTCCACGCCAATGGCGGCCTTCTGACCGCCCTGTGGTTCTTATTCACTATTACCCCGATGATCGCAATTACCGTCCGCCGCCTTCACGACACCAACCGCAGTGGCTTCTGGATGTTTATCAGCCTCATTCCGATCATCGGCTCGATCTGGTTTTTGGTGCTGATGTGCCTCAACGGCACGGTCGGAAACAATCGCTTCGGACAGGACCCGAAGGATCGGCTCGGACCAGGAGCGGAAGCCGTCTTTGAATAGGCTGCCTTCGACTCAAAAGCGCTGACGGGTGATTGACTTCCACCAAGTGAACGCATCGTTGCTCGGCCTTGGCGTTTCAATAAGAATGACCCGCCACAAGCAGGCCGCATTCCTCTGTCTGAATTTCAAAAGACAGACGACGCACCGCCCCGCAATGCCGTGTCGATCTCGATGTTCCCCACATGCCGTATCTGTATGTGGGGTTATGTTCGCGCGCAGATTCCGTCACCTGACAGCTGAGTGACGATGCATTCTGAGCGCCGGCATTGGCCGGAAATCCGGCGCAATTTCGGCACCAACAATCTTGGCGATTGATCGAAAGTCTGCCGTCAACGGCCACGCGCCAGACGATTACTCGTCACGATAGACCTTCTCGCGGCGTTCGTGGCGCTCTTGGGCTTCGAGTGACAGGGTCGCGATCGGCCGTGCATCGAGACGCTTCAGGCTGATCGGCTCGCCGGTTTCCTCGCAATAGCCGTAGGAGCCGTCATCGATTCGCTCGAGAGCCGCATCGATCTTGGCGATCAACTTGCGCTGGCGATCCCGCGCCCGAAGCTCAATGGCCCGGTCGGTCTCCGAAGACGCGCGATCGGCGATATCGGCGAGATTACTGTTGTCGTTGGCAAGCGCTTCGAGAGTCTCGCGCGCTTCCCGCAAGATCTCCGACTTCCATGTCAGCAACTTACGCCGGAAATACTCTTTCTGACGATCGTTCATGAAGGGACCGTCGTCAGAAAGCGTCAGATCGGCATTGAGTGTTTCGCTCATTACGCACCTCCATTCCCGCTGGCGCGCTTATAGCGACGCTTTGCCGGTGGAACAAGTTACGTTTGCGCCACAGCAGCGGTTCCCTAATCGAATCTAAGGCTCGGATTTGGTTAGCTTTTCGGAACCATTGTGGCGAAGGCGGCAATCTGATCCGCTAACCCGTGCAGAGTGACGCAGGGTTGCGGCGGCGAAAATCGCCTCAAACGGCGGCAATTTGCACCCGTCGGGTGGAATTGCCCACTTTTGTAAGACTCGGCAACCAAAGCTCCGCCGCCCCTTGCCCTTCGGGAAATGATTGCCCGGCTCAAAATTTCAGCCTATCGAAAATCCATGTCCGACCGCTTTCGCTCCACGCTCCTGATCCTGCGCCATGCTCATTCCTCGTGGGCACGCCCAGGCGAGCGCGACCACCAGCGCCCGCTCGACGAGCGAGGCAGCGCGGACGCGGCTCGTTTGGCGACGATCATAAAAACAGACGGTGTTGCGATCGACACCGTGGTCTGCTCCACGGCAACCCGCGCCCGCGAAACCCTCGAGGCGCTGATGCCGGCACTCGCGGATAGGGTCGAAATCCAACATTCCGACGATCTCTACGCGCTTGGCACCGAGGCCTATTATGCGGCAGCCGGGGCAGTTGGTGAGGAAGCCCATGCCCTGCTGATTGTCGGCCACAATCCGACGATTGAGGACTTCACCCGCTCGCTGATCAGGAGCGGTGAAAGCGATGCACTGAATGCGCTCGCCGAGGGCTTTGCGACCTGCGCACTGGCGATTGTCGGCTTCGAAGGGCCGCTTGGCGAGGCCGCGCCGCAATCCGGCCATCTCATCCGAGTTATCCGTCCCTGACGCCTTGCCATCCGCATCGACGACGCTCTGGGCGTTGAGGTGAACCGGAGTTGCGATGCGGGCAGATCTTTGGAGGCAGAACGCCCGGCTGCCGCAGCCTCGCGACGCTGCAGATCGCCGGCGCCTCTTCGAACGCCATGCCGCCGTCCCTATATCTGGGGCAACCTTCATCGCCCTGTCCCACCGTAAAGATCCACGCCGCCCATGACATCGATTGCCGACGAGGCCCGCCTCGTCTTCGACAATTTCACCGATCGGACCGCGTCGATCTTCCATCCGACCCTTCGCCTCGGCGTTACCGGCCTGTCGCGGGCAGGCAAGACGGTGTTCATCACCGCTCTCGTCCATAACCTCCTCTCGGGCGGCCGCCTGCCGCTGTTCAAGGCGCAGGCGAACGGCCGCATCCTCGGGGCCGATCTCGAGGAGCAGCCCGACGACGCGGTGCCACGCTTTCAATATGAAGACCACATTCGGCGGATCGTCGAAGAGCGGGTCTGGCCGGAATCCACCCGGGCAATTTCGGAACTGCGGCTCACCGTCGCCTTCGAATCCGCCTCCAGCTGGCGCCGCATGCTTCCGGGCGGGCGGCTGACCATCGATATCGTCGACTATCCCGGTGAATGGCTGCTCGACCTGCCGTTGCTCGACAAGGACTTTACCGCCTTTTCCGCCGAGGCGCTGGAGCGCGCGCAGCTCCCCTCGCGGCAAAAGGAGGCGGGGCCGTTTCTGCAAAAACTGGCCAGTGTCGATCCCGAAGCGGCCGCCGACGAGGTGACGGCCCGCGATCTCAGCGCCGCCTTCGCCGATTACCTCAAAGCCTGCCGCGCCGATGGTTCGGCGTTGTCGACCTTGCCGCCCGGCCGCTTCCTGATGCCGGGCGATCTCGACGGCTCGCCCGCCCTCACCTTCGCGCCGTTGCCGGTCGAACCGGGCAGGACGTATCCCAAGGGCTCGATGGCGGCGCATCTGGCCCGGCGCTACGAGGCTTATAAGACGGTCGTCGTCAAACCGTTCTTTCGCAATCACTTCGCCCGTCTCGATCGGCAAATCCTGCTGGTCGATGTGCTGCAGGCGATCAATGCCGGCCCGGAAGCAGTCGCCGACCTTGAAACCGCCCTCACCGACATCCTCGGCTGTTTCCGGCCAGGGCGATCAACCTGGCTCGGCGGCTTCCTGACACGACGGATCGACCGCATCCTCGTCGCCGCAACCAAAGCCGATCATCTCCATCGCGAAAGCCATCGCCGGCTGGAGGCGATCGTCCGCCAGATCGTCGACGACGCGGTAGCACGGGCGAAGTTTTCCGGCGCCAAGACCGACATGCTCGCCATGGCCGCCGTGCGCGCCACCCGCGAGGCGACGATCACCGACGCCGGCGAGGCGTTGCCGGTGATCGTCGGCACGCCAGCCAAGGGCGAGACGATCGGCAAACGCAGCTTCGACGGCCAGACCGAGACCGCCGTCTTCCCCGGCGACTTGCCTGATGATCCACGGCGGCTCTTCGATCCGCAGAACGGCATCGAGCCCGGCTCGCTACGCTTTGTGCGCTTCCGCCCACCCAAACTGCAGCCGAGCACCGAGGGGCTGATCTTGTCGCTTCCCCATATCCGCCTCGACCGGGCCCTGGAGTTCCTGTTGGGAGATCGCCTGCAATGAGTGACGAACGCGACCAACGCCGCCGGGCGCCCGGCGCCTTCGATCTGCCCGGCACGGCGACCGGACAAGCCGAACGCCGCGCCGAGAGCGACCCTGCCTCCGGCGAGACGCGTCTGCCACGCTCGTTCGCCGCCATCGACCGGATCGCACTCGATCCGGAAGACGCGATCGACGCCGATCGCCGCAACGACGACGAGCCGGAGATCGAGACCCGCCGGGGCTTTTCCTTCGGCAAGCTTTTGCTCGGCTCGCTCAGTGTCCTGTTCTCCCTGGCGATCGGACTTGCCGTCGATGCCGTCGTGCGCGATCTATTCCAACGCAACGAATGGCTCGGCTGGACCGCCTTGGCGCTCGCCGGTGTCGCCCTCGTCGCAGCGTTCGGCATCGTCATTCGCGAGACCATCGGCGTGATGCGCCTCGGCGCCGTCGATCGCGAACGCCAGCGGACGCTCGCCGCCTATCGCGCCGACTCCTTGCCTGAGGCCAGGCTTGCCGTTTCGACCCTCGAAACGCTGCTTTCGGATCGTCCGGAGACCGCGCGCGGCCGGGCCGAGATCGCCAGCCTGAAGGACGAGGTCATCGACGGCGCAGATCTGATCGCACTCGCCGAAACGCACATGCTCGGCCCGCTCGACCTTAAGGCCCGGGCGCTGGTGCTGGCCTCGGCCAAACGGGTGTCGGTCGTCACCGCTGTCAGCCCCAAGGCGATCGTCGACGTCGCCTATGTGGTGTTTGAGAACATCAAGCTGATCCGCAAGATGTCAGAGCTTTACGGCGCGCGGCCCGGCGCCCTCGGCCTCGTCAAGCTCACCCGTGACGTGCTGGCCCATCTCGCCGTCACCGGCTCGATCGCGGTCGGCGACAGTCTGGTGCAGGAGGTGATCGGCCATGGCCTCGCCGCCCGGCTGTCGCAGCGGCTCGGCGAAGGCATCGTCAACGGGCTGCTGACGGCCCGCGTCGGTCTCGCGGCGATGGATCTGTGTCGGCCAATGCCCTTTCTGCGCGCCAAACGGCCGCGGATCGGCGCCATTCTCTCCGAACTGACCGCCAGTTCCGGCGCCGAGACGCGCCGCACTCCCTAAGATCCGGGAGGCGCCCCAGCGATGCCCCAGCGATGGTTGAAAGGCTTGATTAACCGTTTGAAGAGACAATGACATGGTAAATGATTTCCACCCAGGAAGGTTTGTCCATGTCGCGTTTGCTGACGGCCAGTCTCGCCCTCACCCTCGCTTTGTCTGCCGCAGGCATCGCGCCGGCGAGAGCCGATAGCGACGAAGCCTTCTTCAGGCGCGTCACCGGCCAGTGGTCTGGGCCGGGCGAGATCGTCGCCGGCAAATATAAGGGCACGAAGTTCGTCTGCACTTTCTCCGGAAATCAGAACGAGAAGGCGGTGGGCGTCGAGCTCGACGGCTCCTGCCGCGTCGGCCTGTTCTCCCAACCGATGCATGCCGAGGTGGTCCGCTCCGGTCGCAGCTATCGCGGCGCGTTTCAGGATGGCGCCAAGGGCAAGGGCCTCGACATCGTTTCCGGCCAAGTGATGGACGACCATATTGTCGTCGGCCTCGACCGCAAGAAGCTGAAAGGCGCGATGATCGCCCGGCTGGAGGACGACGACGCGCTGTCAATCACCGTTTCGGTGAAGGTCGCCTCGCAGCTCGTCCCCGTGATCGGGATGAATCTGAAGCGGCAGGGCGGCATGCGCCAGAGCGCGCTGTCGGAGTAATCCCGTCGTCTCCAGCAGCCCGTATGGCCGCCGGTCGCAAAGCCGATGTATCGACTCGATCCGATCGCGCGTCCTTTCTGCGTCCGATCGGACGCAGGGCGCGCTAACGGCGTTCGTGCCACCAATCCCGCTCGGGGCCGAGCGCCTCGATGCCATCCCGAGCGATGGACGCCAGATGCGCCGCCACGGTCGCGCCGGCGATGACGGCATCCGGCGCGATATCGGCGAGCGGCACCAGGACGAAACCACGTTCGGTCAGACGCGGATGCGGCAATGTCAGCGTGTTATCGTGATACGCCTCGCCGTCGACGTCCAAGACGTCGAGATCGAGCGTGCGCGGTCCCCAGCGCTCGCTGCGCACACGCTTGAATTGGCGCTCCGTCGCCAGGCAGAGATCGAGCAGCGCCCGCGGCGTCAGATCCGTATTGAGTGCGGCGCAGGCGTTGAGAAACGCCGGCTGATCCGTATTGCCCCAGGGCGGCGTGCGAAAGAGCCGTGACACCGCGCACACCCGGCAATCCGACCGCGCGTCGATCGCCCGCAGCGCCGCTGCCATCGTCTCTGCCGGATCGCCGAGATTGCCGCCGAGCCCGACAAGCGCGCGCACCCTCACCAGCGCTCCCCCTTCAGCGCCCGGCGCATCGCATCGGCGATCGCCAGCGCGTCGCGATTGGCCGGCACATTGTGAACGCGGAAGATGTCGGCACCGCGCTCGCGTAAGAGCACGCTCGTCGCCGCCGAGGCGATATCGGGCTCGGGATCCTCCCGGCCGATCGTGCTGCGCACGAAGCGCTTGCGCGAGGTGCCGACGAGCAGCGGATGCCCGAGCGCCAGAAGCTCCGGCATCCGGGCGAGCAGAATAAGATTTTCCGGCCCGTCCTTGGCAAAGCCGAAACCGGGATCGAGCACGATCGCCTCCTTGGCGACTCCTGCCTCGGCCGCGATCTCGAGCGAGCGGCGCAAGAAGAGAAACTGGTCCGCGATCACGTCCGGCAGCGTGTCGCGCTCACGGCCGGTGTGCATCAAACAAAGGCCGGCGCCGGTTTCCGCCGCGACCTTGGCGATCGCCGGATCCTTTTGTGCGCCGAACACGTCATTGACGATATGGGCACCCGCCGCGATCGCCAGCCGCGCGGTCTCGGAACGGTAGGTATCGACCGAAATCAGACAGTCGGAGCGCTGCACCAGCGCTGCGATCACCGGCATGATCCGGCGTTGTTCCTCGGCGGCGTCGACGGGCGTCGCGCCGGGCCGGGTCGATTCCCCGCCGATATCGATGATCGTCGCGCCCTGATCCAGCATCCGCAACGACTCGTCGACCGCCGCTTCGACCGAGGCGTATCGGCCACCATCGGAAAAGCTATCCGGTGTGGCGTTGAGAATGCCCATGATGGTGGCGCAGGCACCAAGTTCGAGACTCCGCCCGTGGGCAAGCTTCCAAACACCGCCGCGCGGCTCGATTGCTTCCATGTTGTCGCACTCCCTGCCTGCGCGTCCGGCAGAACCGAACCGCCAGCGTCATTTGGGTAACCTTCGCGAAAAGATTGCGCAATCGCCGTGTCGCCACGGCTTGCCTCAGCTTCGCGTTGATCTAACGTAACCCTTCGTTTCTTTGGCATTTTTTCATAAGGGCGACGCACATGATGATGAAATCGATCCGGCTTGCGGCCGCACTTTTGATCATGCTGCCTGTCTGCACAAATGCCGCGACGATCCGGGAAACGACCAGCTATTTTATCATCCGCGGCAAGACGCTCAATGAACTCGACCGCAGTCTCAACAGCCATAGCCCCTATGTCGCCGCAACCGGAGCCCGCCATCCCGGCGTGACCGAAGTGACCTTCGGCGGCAAGATCACCTACAAGCAAACGCCCCAGGGATGTGCGGTCGACCAGGCCCATATGTCGTTGACCCTGAAGATCACCTTGCCGAAATGGATCCCGCCGCGAGGGGTCGATGCCCGCACCAAGCTGATCTGGGACACGCTCGCCGCCGACATCAAGCGGCACGAGGACGGCCATGCCGCGATCGCCAAAAATCACGTGAAGCGGATGGAATCGGCGATCCGCAATCTGAGCCCGGAGCAAACCTGCCCGGAGATGGAAGCGAAAGTGAACACCGTCGCCGCCCGCTATCTCGCCAGCCACGAGCGGGCACAGCTGGAATTCGACACGGTCGAGGGCCGCGAGGTGAATTTCCGCCTCCATCGTGCCTTGGCGCGGGCAATGGACGCCGCTCAAAGCCGCTAACGCATCGGCCAGAAAGTCGAAATCAATTTTCAGCAAAGCCCGATGCGCAGCTTCGAGGCTTGGGAGCGCCGACCATAGCGGACACGGTGGGTCAGCCCGTCAACCGCCGCCACCCCGAAGCCAGACGACGATGCCGCCGCATCCGACACTCTGACGCTCGGCTCAGCTCTGCTGTTCGGGAACGTGCAAGATGAGGCCGTCGAGTTCCGGCCGCAACTTGATCTGGCACGAGAGGCGGGAGTTCGGCTGCGGCTCAAAGGCGAAGTCGAGCATGTCTTCTTCCATCGCCTCGGGCTCGCCGACTTTCTCCCGCCAGGCTTCGTCGACATAGACGTGACAAGTCGCACAGGCGCAGGCGCCGCCGCATTCCGCATCGATCCCCGGCACGTCATTGCGCACGGCATTTTCCATCGCCGTGGTGCCGTCGGCCGCGTCGAGATCGTAGCGCGCCCCGTCCGCGGTCTGAAATGTGATCTTCGTCATGCCCGGCAGGCCCTGATTTCAGCGTCATCGGTCAAGCCGGCGACCGACCGCGATGACGACGGCCAGCGCCTTGTTAGAATGGTGTTAGAGAGACCGCACCGCCGGAGTCAATCGAAACGGCGGCATTTCTTACCGCAAGCCACGGCCATGACGCGACTCAGCGTCCCGCCGCCGCGCTTCGTCATCAACGACGCCGTGCAGGACTTCTGCGCTCAACGTCGGGCGAGTTCGCGGGCGAAGGCGGCGGTGTCGTCGAGTTCGGCGACCAGCGCGGCCACGGCGTCCAGATCGCCCGGCGTTCTTTCCAACTGCTCGGCCGCGTCGGCCAACCGAAACGCACCGAGATTGCGGGCCGCCCCTTTCAGGGAGTGGGCGATTCGCGCGCGCTCCTCCTCCAGCGCCGTCGCGATGATCGGCCGCGCGCGTTCGATCTGAATGACCAGAAGGCCAAGAACTTCGCTCTCCAGCGCCTGGTCACCTGCCGTTTGCCGAGCGAGATAAACGAGGTCGATTGGCGAACACCGCGACGGGCACGATCCGCTCTCGCCTGCGGTGGCGGCGGTTTCGAGCTCGCATTCGAGTTTGATGGCATGCGCCATAATTTGCTCCGATATGGCCTTGGACGGAACCTCCCATCACAGCAGGGTCTCGCGCTTTGGTATGGAATTGATTAAGCTCGCGGCGAAAATGCCGACAAAAGCTGCCCGGGTCGAGTCGGCGCAATCCCTTTCTCCACAGGGCTGACAGCGAAATAATTTGCATTTCCGCAATCAGTGTTAACCTTATGTTTAAACTTTGAGGGATTGCGCGGCTTTACGGTTTCTTTCAATCCGCCGCGCCACTAACATTTAAAGTGAAATTCCGTGGGCTCTAAGCCCTCGGTCGAAGCATGATTGGCTCGGCCGAAACACCAGTGCTGGTCGCAAGGGGCGGAGCGGCAGAAGCCGCACTCCCTTCGGCAAGTCGGTAACGGATCCATTGAGTATCGAGGCGCAACGGCCATGTCCAAGACGAAACCCTTCGAACAGCTTTCCGACGACGCCGTAAGCGAGCTGGAAGAGGCCCTGGCTGAACTCCAGATGGGCGGCGCCGACGAGAAGGCCGAGCCGGAGGCGCAAGTGGGCGCCGTCACCGACCGCCTGGACGATGCGACCTTTGAAGAAGCCATCGAGGCCTCGCTTTCGCTCGACGATTTCGAGCGGCAGATCAGCGCGACGGCCACCGAGCTGCGCAGTGACGAAGCCGTGTCGGTCCGGACCGAAGGCGCCGCAGCAGCGGCAGCGAGCGTGGCGGGGGCACGCGCCAACGCCGCGCCGCGCACCGCTCCTGAAGCCGAGACCAAAACACAGGCCAATGAGGCGCCCGGCGGCGGAGCTTCGGAGCGCCGCGCGCCCGAGCCCGAGCACCCCCGCGCCTACACCCAGCGGCCGGCCAATGACGAGGATCGCCGCGCCGCGGTCTGGGCTGAAGCGCTGCTGCAGCGCCGCGCGTCGAAAACGCCGATCTGGATCGCCCTCGGCCTTTCGGCCCTGTGGCTCGGCGGCGTCGCATTTGGCGCCACCTCGATCTATGGCAGCAATCTCTCCAGCCTGACGTCGGGCCTTGCCGATCCGCTCCGCCAGGGCGAATTGCTGGTGCTCGCCGCGATCGCCCTGTTGCCGCCGATCCTGTTCATTGCCGCCGGCTTGATGATCCGCCGCTCAGCCGACATGCGGCTGATGAGCCGCTCGCTCGCCGAGGTGGCGATGCGCCTCGCCGAGCCTGAAAACGTCGCGACCGAACGGGTGATGAGCGTCGGCCAGGCCGTTCGCCGCGAAATCTCCGGCCTCGCCGAGGGTGTCGAGCGCGCCTTGTCGCGCACATCCGACCTCGAACATCTGGTGCGCGACGAGGTCAGCGCACTGGAGCGGGCTTATGCCGACAACGAGGTCAAGATCCGGACCCTCGTGCAGGATCTCGGCTCCGAGCGCGAGGCGATGCTCTCCCATGCCGAGCGGCTGCGGTCCGCGGTTCTTGGCTCGCACCAGCGTCTCGTCGGCGACGTCGAGACCACCTCGGACACCGTGCTTGCCCGCATCGAAGAGGCCTCGCAGCGCTTCACCGCGCTGATCGAAGAGCGTAGCGCCGCCTTTACCCGCGAATACGAGACCAACAACGAGCAGCTCTCCGACCTCTTGGAAAGCCGCAGCCGAACCTTGCGCGAGCAGATGCTGAGCGAGGGCGAGTCGCTGCTCAACCGCTTCGAAGAGGCGGCCGCCAAGGCCAGCCAGAAGCTGATCGGCGTCAGCGAACAGATCACTGGCGATCTCGACGATCGCTCGGGGCGCATCGGTGAAGAGCTGGAGGAGCGCAGCACCAAGATCGTCGCCTTCCTCGGCGAGCGCGCCGGCGAGATTGCCCAGATCATCGGCAACGACTCGGGCGCCCTGGTCGGCCACATCGCCGCGACGGCCGAAGACGCCGCGCAGCGCATGCGTGAGACCAACGACACGCTGGCCCGCGAGCACGAAGCCCGCAGCCGCGCCATCGCCGAGGACGTCGAAGCCCGCGGTGCCCGACTCACCGAACTCTTTGAAGCCAAGAGCGCCGAGCTCGACACGCGGCTCACCGATCTGTCGGATCGCCTGGTCGCCGACATGTCCTTCACCACCGAAAACGCCACCAGCCAGATCGGCTCGGTCGGCGACGAGATCACCCGCGCCCTCGACGAGCGCACCGCACTGCTTGCCAGAGAATTCGAAACCCGCAGCCAGGCGCTGCTCGCCAGCTTCGACGAAAAGAGCAGCGCGCTCGGCGACGGCATGCGCGAAACCAGCGAAGCGCTCAACGCTCGCGCCACCGACCTCACCGGCCAGCTCACCGCGATCGGCACGGAGGTCGTCAGCCGCATGATCGCCTCGGCCGATGCGGCCACCGGTCTGGTGCGCTCGCGGACCGAGATGCTGGCGGAATATGGCGACAAGTTCATCGCTGGCCTCGCCGAGGCGCTGGACGACCGCGCCCTGACCCTGCGCCTTCAGGGCGAGACCTTCCTCGACGGGCTCGACACGCTGTTCAACGAGCGGCTGGAGGCCATCGAGACGCAGGGCCAGGCGTTCCAGACCGGCTTGGTGACAGAGATCGACGGCCGCCGCGAGCGGCTGGAGGAGACCGGCAGCCGCTTCCTCAAGACCGCCGAGGTCGAGCTGGAAGGTCGCGCCACCCGCATCCGGCAGCTGTTGGCGGAGAGCAACACCGACACGCTCGGCGGCCTCGACCAGCGCATCGAGGTCATCGAGAAGGCCTTCGACGAGCGCGGCCCGGCCCTCATCGCGGCGATCGAGAATCGCGCCAACGCCATCGAGGTTTCGAGCGATCGGATCTCGAGCGCCATCACCGACCGCTCGAACACCTTCGCGCAGACCCTGGCCGAACGCACCCGCGAGATCCTCGGCGCCTTCGCGAAGAGCAATGCCGACATCTCCGAGCTGACGCAGAGCGCCGTCGTTACCGCCGACACCACGCTGAAGGCCCGCACCGACGAACTGCGCGTGCTGTTGAATGAGCGCGAGAGCGGCCTCAACACGCTGATGACCGAGCGTGTCAACACCCTCTCCGAAGCCCTCGACGCGCGCCTTCTGTCGCTCGACCTTTCCGCCGACAGCCGCATCGACGCGATTAACGAGCGCGCCGGCCAGGTCACCGACAAGCTGGAAAACGCCGCCGAGCACATTCAAAGCGTCCTCACCGCCCGCCGCGACGAGATCGAGGCGGTCATGGGCCGCGTCGCCGACGGCTTCGAGGCGAGCTTCGCGACCCGCGTCCAGCATCTGGAAAACTCGTTCGCCGAGCATGCCGGGCGTTTCACCCGGGCAATCGACGATGCCCAGCGCATCCTCGCCGACGACATGGGCATCAAAACCGGCAAGGTGGCCGAACGCATCGAAGCCGTAGTCGATGAGGTCCGGCAGGCGGTCGGCACGGCAGAGGGCGCGCTCACCCGCGGTCTCGACGACCAGGCGGCAATGTTCTCCTCGCTTTTCGACGAGCGGCGCAGCGCCATCGAGCAGCTGTTGTCGATGTCGGAGGATTCGATCGTCAATTCGCTCGACCGGCGGATCGAGAAGATCGCCGCGACATTGGCCGAGCGCGGCGCCAAGATCGAACAATCGATCGATGGAGAAAATTCCAACTTCATCAAATCTTTGGACGAAAAATCTCAAGCACTGCTTGAAGGCTTAGACCAGCGGTCCACGGCGCTCGACAATGGCCTTGCCGATCGTCTTCAGGCCAGTGCCGAGCTGCTTGACACCGCCGAGCGGACGCTCACCCAGAGCTTCGACGCCCGCAAGAACGACCTCGCGGAAATTCTCGATCAGCGCGCGCAGGCACTGCAGCATCTCGGCGACGAGATGCCGGTTCGCGTGGCCGCCGCGATCAATGAGCGCTTGCGGGGCATCGCCACCGGATTCGACGAGATTGTCGCCTCGATCGTCGAGGAGATCGCCGAGCGCATCGGCTCCCTCGGCACCTCGTTGGAAGACACCCGCGCCTCTCTCATCGGCACGCTCGAGGCCGAGACCGGCCGCTTCCGCAGCGAACTCGACGAGCGGACACAGAGCTTCGAGGACCATCTTTCGGTGTCCGCCGGCAGCCAGCTCGTCGCCATCGAGAGCGCGCTGGCGATGGTCGTCGAAGGTCTCGACGAGCGTCTCGCCCGCCTCAACACCGCGGCCGAAAATGCCAAGACGGAGCTGGAAAGCAGCCTGAACTCGGAAGTCGAGACGCTGCGCAACGCCATCACCTCCGGCATCGGCGGCCTGTCCGGCGAGTTGGAAGGAACCGGCCTGTCCTTGAGCGAAACGATCGCCACCCGCATCGACGAGCTGAAGGCTGCCTCGCAAGGCGCCGACGTGAGTATCCGCGAGAGCATCGACGAGCGCATCGAGCGTCTCAGCGGCCTACTGAACGGCAGCCGCGACGCCATCGGCTCGACCCTCGACCGCGGCATCGGCGTGCTCGAAGAGGAGATCAAAGAGCGGATCAACCGTGTCGGCGAGAACCTCGACTCCCGCACCGCCTCCCTGCGCGCCATCATCGAGGACGCCCGCGGCATTCTGGTCGAAGGCCTCGACCAGCGCCTCAGTGCCATCCAGGCGATCGTCAATGGATCTGAAGGGACCATCCTCTCGGCCCTCGACAAACGCCGCGACGAATTCAGCGCCCAGATCGAAAGCGGCCGCACGGCGCTCGACTCGACGCTGGAAGACCGCATCGCCGCGCTTTCCGACGCGCTGTTCGAGGCGGATCTTAAGCTGGCGACGGCCTTCGAGGCCCGGCGCGACAGCCTTGCGTCGGTGATCGAGGGGGCGGTTGGCTCAGCCGCGGCAACGCTTGAAGATCGCGCCGACGACATGCGGCGGACGATCGAACAGTCGGTCAGCGACATCTCTCTGGCGATGGAAACCCGACGCGACGATCTGCTCTCGGCGCTTGAGGGCGGTTCTTCCAACCTCGTCGGCGCCATCGATCAACGTACCGAGGCCATCGCCTCGGCGCTGGAGCGCGGCCTCGGCAATGTCGAGAACACGCTCAACAGCCGCACCACGTCGATCGCCGAGGCGATCCGCGGCACCGTCGCTCAGGCGACCGCCGCGATGGCACAGGAGGCCGATCGAGCTCGAGAGGGCCTGATGGCCGAGGCCGCCAAGGTCTCGACCAGCGTCAACGACATCTCCCATTTGTTCGACGCGGCTAGCGAGGACGCCCGCCAGCGCATCGCCAGCGAGGCCGAGCGGCTCACGGAACGGCTTGGCACTCTTGCCAACGAACTGGCCGAGCGCACAGAGACGGCCGGTAGCCGGCTGGTCAGCGAGGGCGGCCGCATCGCCGAGACGATCAGCGGCTCGGCCGAGGTCATCCGCTCGCTGTCGGAAGATTCCCGCTCACGCTTTGCCACCGAGGCCGAGGCCCTGGCGACCCAGATCGCCCAGCTCTCCGGCGACATTCGTCAGGAGGCCGACGCGGTGCGCGAGCAACTCGCTCAGCAGCGGTTGGCGCTGGTCGACACACTGTCGGGTATTTCCGGCTCGGTGGCGAGCGAGTTCGACCGCAACGCCGAGACGTTTGCCGAGCGTGTGCTCTCGGCCGGTCAGGAACTGCGCCGGATCACCGATCTCAACCGGGCGCATCTCACCGGCGATGCCGGCCGGATGAGCGACGAGTTCGCCCAAACGGTCGCCAGGATGAACGAGCTTGCCCAGCAGGCCGAAGCGGCACTTCGCACCAATAGCGAGGACTTCTCTGCCCGCGTCACCGGTGCGTCCGGCGCCATGCGCGCCGCGACCAGCGACATTGCCTCGGCGCTGGAAGAAAAGGCCGAGACCTTCTCCGCGGAACTCGCCAGCGTCACCCGGCGGCTCTCCGACCTTCTGGAGGCAAGTCCGGTCAGCGGTCAGATCGAGGCTTCGACCGCCCGGCTCCGCGACGAGATGGTCGGTTCGTCCGAGGCGCTGCGAAGCGAAGTGGCTGGCGTCGTGGCCCAGCTGCGCGGCGAAGTTGCCACCGTCTCCGGCCATCTGGCCAACGATGCTGAGACCATCCGCGACGAGATCGCCAATCGCGGCAATGACCTGTCGCAGCAGATTGCGGCGATCTCGGAAATCATCCGCCTGGAGACCGAGCGCGCCCGCGTCGCGCTGCTCGACAGCGCCGGTTCGGTCGGCGACGAGCTTTCGGGCCGGATGAACGACGCCGAGCGGGCGCTCGCCACCCGCACCCGGATGATGAACGAGGATCTGGAGGAAAAGACCCGCAACCTCGCCGCCATGCTGTCGGCCCGTAACGCCGAAATCAGCCGCATTCTCGACGAGGAAGCCCGCCCGATGCTGTCGCAGATCGGCGACGGCGGCACGGAACTCGCCAAGCTGCTGCAATTCAGCACCCGCGAAGCAGCCGAGAAGCTGAGAGCCGAAAACGCTTCGCTCGCCGCGGCTCTCGGCCGCCGGGCGCAGGAGACGATTGCCCAGCTGTCGGAATCGTCTGACGCAATCCTCGGAGCCCTCGACGAAAAGGCTGCCTCGACGGTGGGCATGGTCGGCGAGATGCGCGAGCAGCTCCAGCGCGACGTCGGCTCGCTGATCGGCCGTCTCGCCCAGACGTCCAGTTCGCTGCGTGGGCTGGTCGAGGAGACGGCCAGCAATCTCGGCGCCATCGACGGCGTGCTGCGGGAAAGCAGCCAGCGCTTTACCAAGGATGCCGAGAAGGCCACCAACTCGATTTCGCTCAGCGCCCGGATGCTCGACAGCAATATCGACCGTCTGGACAAGCTTTCGCTCTCGGCCTTCTCGAAGGTCGCGTCGATGGCCGATCGCTTCCAGGAACACAGCACCGTCCTCGCCGAGACCGTCGGTCTCTTGGAGAACCGTGAAGCGAGCCTGCGTTCGGTGGTCGAGGGCGGTCATGCCGGTCTCGACGAGCTGTCAAGCAATCTCGTCACCCGATCCGAGGAAATCGGCGGCCTCATGCGCTCCTTCGAAGAGGTGGTGAATGGCCTGTTCGACCGGACCGAGCAGCGCTCGCGGCTGATCTCCGAGCGTCTTGCCAGCGAAGTCGGCACAAAGCTCGGCGACGTCGATCGTCAGATGATCGAGGCCGAGGAGCGGTCGCGCCAGACCGCCGCAACACTGCGCGAGACCATCCAGAACGCTCTGGAGGACGCCGGTGCCCGCTTCGAGCGTTCGACCGAGACCATCCGTCAGGCGGCCGGCGACATCCGTTCCGAACTCGACACCGCCCGCACCGAGATCAAGCGCGGCGTGTTCGAGCTGCCGGAGGAGACCCGCACCAGCACCGAAGCGATGCGGCGAGCGGTCTCCGACCAGATCCGCGCACTGCGGGAGCTGTCGGACATCGTTTCCCAGTCAGGCCGTGCGCTCGATATCGGCGACCGCTCGCAACCAAAGCCGCAGCGGCCGCTCCGCCCCGAGCCCGCTCGTCCAGCCGCGCCGCAGGCCAAACAGCCTGAGCCGGAGCCGTCAAAGCCCGAGTTCGACTTCAGCGACGATGACGCCTTCGACGTCGAGCGGGAGATCGCCGCCTCGTTCATGACCGACGGCAATCTCGCCCGCGACCTGCGCGGCTCGAATTTCGATCCGCCGCGCAGCGAGCCGCAAAAGCCGACCGCGAGCGATCTGCGCGGCCAAACCCAGACGACGCCGAGCACCGCCCGGGCCGTTCAAAGCGGGACCGGTTCGTCCACCGGGTCAAGCCTCGGCAGCACCGGTTCGATCGGCACCAGCAAAGCCGCGACGAACACGCCGCTGCGGCCGGCAGACCCGCCGCGCGCGTCGAGCGAGCGTCCGGTGGATCGTGGCACCGGCTGGGTGTCGAGCCTCTTGCGCCGGGCGTCGGAGGATGACGAGCCGATCAGCACCGATCTCGGCAAACCCCAGCAGCAACCGACGGCGGTCTTGCCAAGCGTCGGCCGCACGCCTGCAACGCCTGAGCGCTCGCCCGATCACGTGGTGGAATCGCTGAACTCGCTGTCCATGGACATCGCCCGGGCGATCGATCACAACGCCTCAGTCGACCTTTGGGACCGCTATCGCCGCGGCGAGCAGAATGTCTTCACCCGCCGGCTCTACACCATGCAGGGCCAGCAGACCTTTGACGACATCCGCCGCAAGTACCAGCGCGACACCGAGTTCCAGGCGGCGGTGGACCGCTACATCGCCGACTTCGAGGCGCTTTTGCAGGACATTTCCCGCAACGATCCGGAAAGCCGCGTCTCGCGCAGCTACCTGTCCTCCGACACGGGCAAGGTCTATACAATGCTCGCCCATGCCTCGGGACGGTTCGATAGCTGACACCATCGGTCCTCCGGCCCGCTCGCAACGACCCAATCAAAGGCCCCGGGATCGTCTAGAGCATGGTGCCGAAAAGTTGCATGACTTTTCGGGTCACATCATGCGGCAAAACAATGGCTTAGAGCGGAATGGCGATCCAGTTTATCGCATTCCGCTCTAATCCCGGGGTCATTGTTTTTGTGACCGACCAGCGTCGGACAATGCCCGGTGGGCAAAGCTCGCAAAGCGGATTTGAGCGCCCTGCGTCCTATCGGACGCAGAAAGGTCGCTCTCACCCTTTGAATCGACGGATCGTGCTTTGCCGAAAATCGATTCCGATTTTCGGGCCGATGCTATAGAGCGGAATGCGATAAACTGGAATCGCCATTCCGCTCTAAGCCATTGTTTTGCCGCATGATGTGACCCGAAAAGTCATGCAACTTTTCGGCACCATGCTCTAGTCTGACGGCCATCGGTGTGGGGAACGATCCGAAAATCGCCGGCTTTGCGTGGTGAAGCCGGCTCGCTTCCAAGGCCCGCGTCGCCCGCCTCCACATGGCGCGTCGCAAACGGGGCCCTTCTGACAGCGGCACCGTCGTCGCTCGCAATCCGGGACGTTCGCTATGCGACAGCACCTCGCCGCCATCGGTCTCACCGCCTTGAGCCTGTTCAGTTTTGCGCCGAGCCAAGGCCAGGCCGCCGATCCCGGGCCGCAGCACGCGATCGCCATGCAGGGCAATCCCGCGCTTCCCGCCGATTTCAAGCAGTTGCCTTTCGTCAACGCCCAAGCCCCCCAGACCGGGACAATGCGCTATTGCGTCTTCGGCAATTTCGATAATCTCAACCCGGTCATCGTCCGCGGCGCGCTGACCACGGCGCGGGGGATCTGGTTCGACAAGGAATTCGGCAGCCTCGTCTTCGAACCGCTGATGCAGCGCTCGCCCGACGAGCCCTTCACCATGTATGGCCTGCTCGCCAAGAGCATCGAGACCGACGACAAGCGCAGCTTCGTCGAGTTCCAGCTCGATCCGAACGCGACGTTTTCCGATGGCCAGCCGGTGACGCCCGACGACGTCCTGTTCACGGTGAAGATGCTGCGCGAGCATGGTCGGCCACTCTATGCCAATTGGCTACGCCCGGCGGTGAAGATCGAGAAGGTCGGCGAACACGGCATCCGGTTCACCTTCGACAAGACGGCGGATCGCGAGACGCCGCTGTTGATCGCCGGTCTGCCGGTGCTCCCGAAACACGCCTTCGACGAAAAGACCTTCGAGCAGACGACCTTGAAGCCGGTGATCGGTTCCGGCCCCTATGTGATCGCCAATGTCAAACCCGGACAGCAGATCACCTACAAGAAGAACCCGAATTATTGGGGAAAGGATCTCCCGATCCGAAAAGGCTATTTCAACTACGATACGGTCATCGTCGACTATTACCGCGATTCCAACGCCCAGTTTGAAGCCTTCAAGAAGGGCAATTGCTACGTCTATCTGGAGGGCGACCCGAACCATTGGCGCACCGCCTACGACTTCCCGGCGGCCAAGGACGGCAGGGTGATCAAAGAGAGCTTTCACACCGGCGCGCCGGCCAACATGCTCGGCTTCGTGTTCAACACCCGCCGTCCGATCTTCGCCGACAAAGAGGTGCGCAAGGCCCTCGCCATGCTGTTCGATTTTCAGTGGGCCAACCGCAATCTCTATTATGGCGCCTATCAGCGCACCGGCTCGTTCTTTCAAGGATCGGAGCTTTCGGCGCTCGGACGCCCGGCGAGCGAGGCGGAGAAGAAGCTGCTCGCGCCCTATCCCGGCGATGTCGATCCGGACGTGATGGACGGCACCTACAAGCCGGCCGTCAGCGACGGCTCCGGCTTCGATCGCAAGGTGCTGCGCGCGGCGCTGCAGATCTTCGAAAAGGCCGGCTACACATTCAAGGGCAGCCAGCTCGTGGGCCCCAACGGAGCGGCGCTCAGCTTTGAAGTGCTGGTCCAGTCGCCCTCGCAGGAAAAAATGGCGCTGGCCTATCAGCGCACGCTCGCGCGGCTGGGCATCCAGATGAATGTCCGGCTGGTCGACGATTCCCAGTATCAGGCCCGCAAGGATGCCTTCGATTACGACATGATCATCAACGCCTATTCGGCCTCGCTGTCGCCGGGCGCCGAGCAATTCTACCGCTGGGGATCACGGGCCAAGGACATCCACGGCTCATTCAACTATGCCGGCGCCTCCGATCCCGCGATCGACGCGCTGATCGACAAGATCGTCACCGCCCGCTCGCGGGAGGACTTCGTGACGGCCGTGCGCGCCTACGACCGGGTGCTGATCTCCGGCTATTATGTCGTGCCGCTGTTCCACCTGCCGGAGCAGCGGCTTGCCCGCTGGTCGTTCATCAAACATCCGGAGAAGACGCCGCTCTACGGCTATCAGCTGCCGACCTTCTGGCGCCAGGACGATGGACGGACACCGCCGCCAGCGCAAGACGCTTCGGCCACAAGCGACAGCAAAGCCGGCAATTGAGCGCATGCCGTCACGCCGGGGCGGCTTGATCTCGACCGTCGCCGGATGCTGCCCGAAAGAAGCAGCGCCGGGAAGCGCTCCGCCTTATTTGGCGTCGGAGGACTGGAATCCGACCGGATCGACGATCCCTTGATCGCAGCCGCCGTCGGTCGGCCTCGCCGCGGCGATCAGCGCCGCGAGATCGGGGACGGAACTGATGTGGCCGGACAGGCCGATCGTCAGTTCGCCGATCAGCCGGCGATCGCGTCTGCCGGTACAGGCAACCCGGACACGCTCGCCTGCGCCATCACCGAAGGCCTCGTCGAACGCCTTGCGGATCTGGCCGCGGGTCAGCGTCTTGCCGATCGCATGGGCGAAAAGATCGCGCACGACGGAGCGGTTGATCTGATCCAGAATGGTGAGGCTGTCCTCAAAATAGTCTTCCGCCGATTTGCCATAGCAAGTGCCGTGCTTCAGCCACTCATGCTTTTCGAGGCCGGACTGCGTCCCGGGCATCGCCACCTTCAGCGCGTCGCGGGTGGCGGACGAGAGGTCGACCGCCGGCAGCTTGCCCCATTGGCCGGAATCGGCGGCGGCCTTGAGACTCGCCGAGACACCGCAATAGCTGCGCGAGCGCGGCTGCGGCCAAAGGCCGTGCAGGCTGAAGTGACTGGCATCGAAACGCTGCGGCGTCTGCGAGGCGCATTCCGCCTTGCCGTGGTGGCCCTCGCAGAAGGCCGGCTGCCAGCTGATGGCAAAGACGAACGCCGTGTGAGGCTTCTGTGACGCCCCATCCTTCGACCCCATCGCCGTCTTGGCGGGCGAAACCGAAGTTGCGGACGATGAACCGGCGGCGGTCATCGGGCCCGCTTCGGCGGCGGTCGCCGGCGCGCCGGCGGTGGACCCTCCGCCCGCCGCCGTCGGTGCCGTTGGCACCTTGCCGCTTGCTTGCGGCGCACCCTCGACGGCGACGATCTCGCCCGGATCGGCGGCGCCCTTGCCCTCGGTGACGAGCTTCACCCAATCGCCGCAGTCCTTGGCGATCCAGCGCCGCGGCGGATCGGCATCCGGGACGACGACGGCATAATACCGGCCTTGCGCCTTATTCTCGCCGAGGAGACCATAGGCGTGGTTGATTTCGAGCCTGGTCCCGTCGCTTTTTCCGCCGCCGCGGATCTCGGTGGTCGCGTCGCAAGCCTTGCGGGCGATCACGAATCCTTCCAGCGGTTGCTGCGCCGGAGCCGCCGTCGCGAGGAAAAGAGCAGCCGGACCGGCAGCACCAAGAGACCAACGCATCACCAAACTTCCCCCATGTCCGGCGGCGCGCACGACTGACCGCACACGTTGCAAATTACGTCACATGAGCGGATGGGTAAACCGCGCTCCGGTAGCAACCGATCGCCGGCGATCGCCTGAAGCGCGCGCTGCCTCCACAATCGGCGTGTCGACGCCAGTCAGCCGCGATTCCGCTTTTCCGCCTGAGCCCCATGAGTCTATGCTGATCAGACAATGGCAGCCAATAACGAGGAACGCGTTGCATTTCGACGAAGAAAAGTCTCTCGAGAGCCGCTCCGGCGCAACGCTTCACCTGTTTCAGACCGCTGCACGCATCGATCCCCGCGGCATTTTGCTCGTCCACCACGGGCTGGCCGAGCATGCCAGGCGCTATGGGGCCTTTGCCAGCGCGATCGCTGAGCAAGGCTTTCACGTTTTCGCCCACGATCATCGCGGCCACGGCTCGACCGTCGCCCCGGACGCACCACTGCGCCGCTTCGCGACCTCGGGCGGAGCGGAGAAGCTGCTGCGCGACTGCCGGGCGGTGCATGTGCACGCGCTGGAGACGTGCGGCCCGCTGCCTGTCATCGTCCTTGGCCATTCGCTCGGTGGTCACATCGCCCTCAACTACGGGGAGCGCTTCGGCCGCGATTTGGCTGGGCTCTGTATCTGGAACGCCGACGTCGCGCTCGGGCTCGACCGGCGTGTCGGCCGGATGGCGCTGAAGGTCGAAAAAGCGCTGAAAGGCTCGGACGTCGCCAGCGACCTGTCGCGGCGGATGATATTCGATAGTTGGGCAAAGACGATCTTGCCCCGACGAACGGATTTCGACTGGCTGAGCCACGATCCGGCGGTGGTCGACGCCTATATCGCCGATCCGCTCTGCGGCATTACGCCAACCGTTTCGATGATGGAGGACATCACCCGGCTGGTCTTTGAAGGCGGCTCGAAGGCCGGTCTGTCATTGCTGCCGCCGGAGCTGCCGATCCATCTTCTCGGCGGATCGGAAGATCCCGCCACGCGCAACGGCAAGGCGATCGCAGAGCTGGCCGCGGCGATGGAGGCGATCGGCTGCGAACACGTCCAGCATCTGGTTGTGCCCGGCGCGCGGCACGAGACGCTGCTTGAAACCGCGCCCTATCGCGAGCCGGCGATGGCCAGCCTGATCGCCTTTCTTCTCGACGTGACCGGCTGATTTAGAGCATCGGGCGTGAAGTCTGAATCCAGGGGTTCCGTTTTTTGCTGAAGTCTGATTCTGTGGTGCTGGAGGTGCGCCATGGGGAAAGCAGTTTCAGCAGATCTGCGGTTTCGGATCGTTCGGGGCATCGAGGCGGGCGGGTCGCGTCGCTCGATGGCGGCGCGGTTCGAAGTGGCGCCATCGACGGCGGTGCGGGTGCAGGCCCGCTATGCCGCAACGGGGTCGGTGGCACCGCTCAAGCAAGGCCGCCCGGCGGGATCGGGCAAGCTCGGCCCCTATCAAGACGCCATCATCG
>NZ_JAFMPP010000008.1 GCF_017349315.1 Jiella flava
GCCCCGATCCTTCACCAGCCTCACTGTCTCAAGCTTGAACTCGCGGCTGAACTTCCTTCTCTGCATTCCAACTCTCCAGTTCCGTTAAACACCTTATCTCGGTGTCCACGAAACCGGCAGCAGGCCAGTGTCGCCTCCCATGCGGAGGCGTGGATCGAAACTTTTGTGCCTGCGATTGTGTTATCAAAGCTTTTTGTCGCCTCCCATGCGGAGGCGTGGATCGAAACTCAAGAAAGAAGGGTCTCGCACTATCGCAAATGCGTCGCCTCCCATGCGGAGGCGTGGATCGAAACCTCGCAAGCTGGATCGCGTAAAAATCAGGAGGCGTCGCCTCCCATGCGGAGGCGTGGATCGAAACAATCGATCCTTGATTTGCACATCCGCGCGCTGAACGTCGCCTCCCATGCGGAGGCGTGGATCGAAACAGCCTAACCGTTTCCAAGCTTTCTCCCGTCCTTCGTCGCCTCCCATGCGGAGGCGTGGATCGAAACAGGCCCGAAAATGTCTGGGTCTTCGTGGGGCCGAGGACCGAACAACCCAATCCTCCGCGATGACGACGACAGCGTTGCTCACGGCTGCGAAGCCAGATCAAGGGTGTCAGTCAGACTTTGAAAATCGGGTCCATCGGCACAAGGGGGGCAGATCGATTCGGATCGATGCCCGATAATCTCCATCTTCATCAAAATTGCCTTTTACGCCACGAAGGTTGTCACGCCTTGCGCTCCCCGCCTTCGCATTTCGTCCTGAACGCCAAAGCGCGTGCAGCCATACGAGCCATGGCGCAAAATGGTAAACTCTTGCTAAGACGGCGACATGACCAAGCCCTTGCCCATCGCCATCGGCCACAGCGCCTGTCCCCACGACTGCCCGTCGACCTGCGCGCTCGACGTGGAGCTGCTGGACGGAGGGCGGGTCGGTCGCCTGCGCGGGGCCGCCGGCAACGACTATACGGCCGGGGTGATCTGCGCCAAGGTCGCCCGTTATGCCGAGCGTATCCACCACGCCAACAGACTTTTGAAACCCCTTCAGCGCGTTGGTGAAAAGGGCGCCGGAGAATGGCGCGAAATCGGTTGGGACGACGCCCTCGACCTGATCGCCGAAGCCTTCGTTACGGCCGAAAGCCGCCATGGATCGGAGGCTGTCTGGCCTTACAATTATGCTGGCACGATGGGGCTGGTGCAGCGCGACGGCATCCACCGGCTGCGCCATGCCAAGCGCTATTCCAACCAGTTCGATTCCATCTGCACCAACATGGCCTGGGGCGGCTGGTTCGCCGGCGCCGGCGCGATGCGTGGCGCCGATCCGCGCGAGATCCAAAAATCCGACTGCGTGGTGATCTGGGGCACCAATGCGGTGGCGACGCAGGTCAATGTGATGACCCACGCGGCCAAGGCGCGCAAGGAGCGCGGCGCCACAATCGTCGCCATCGACATCTACGACAACGCCACCATGAAGCAGGCCGATCTGGCGCTGAAGCTGCGGCCCGGCACCGACGCCGCGCTCGCTTGCGCGCTGATGCATATCGCCTTTCGCGATAACACCGCCGACCGCGACTATCTGGCCCGCTACACCGACGATCCGGCCGGGCTCGAAGCTCATTTGACGGCCCGCTCGCCGGACTGGGCCGCGGCGATCACCGGGCTGACGGCGGAATCGATCGAGGCGTTTGCCGCGCTGATCGGCCAGACGCCGCGCAGCTTCTTCCGGCTCGGCTATGGTTTTACCCGCCAGCGCAACGGCGCCCTCGCCATGCATGCGGCGCTGTCGGTGCCGGCGGTCTATGGCCATTGGCGGTACGAGGGCGGCGGCGCCTTCCATTCCAATTCCGATATTTTCGGTCTTAATCGGGCGAAGATCATGGGGACGGCCGACCGCGACCCGGCGATCCGCCATCTCGATCAGTCGCGGATCGGGGCGGTTCTGACCGGCGATCGGGGCGCGCTGTCAAACGGCCCTCCGGTGGCCGCGATGCTGATCCAGAACACCAATCCGGTGAATGTCTGTCCCGAGCAGCGCTTGGTGCGCCAGGGCTTTGCGCGGACCGATCTGTTCGTCGCGGTGCATGAGCAGTTCATGACCGACACGGCCAAGCTGGCCGATCTGGTGATTCCGGCGACGATGTTTCTGGAGCACGACGATATTTATCGCGGCGGCGGGCAGAACCACATCGTGCTCGGCCCCAAGCTCGTCGATCCGCCGGCAACGGTGCGCACCAACCATTTCGTCGTCGAAGAGCTGGCCAAGCGTCTCGGCGTCGCCGATCGGCCGGGCTTCGGCCTCACCGCGCGCCAGCTGATCGACGACCTGCTGAAGGCGAGCGGCGCGCCCGGCGGCTATGATGCCTTGAAGACCGGGCGCTGGATCGACAAGCAGCCGGATTTCGAGACGGCGCATTTTTTGACCGGTTTCGGCTGGCCGGACGGCAAGTTCCGCTTCAAGCCTGATTGGCGGGGGGCGATGGCGCCGAACCGGCCGCCGCAGAGCCTCGGCCTGCAGGGGCCGGTCGATGCGCTGCCGGTCTTTCCCGATCACGTCGCGCTGATCGAGGAGGCCGACGCTGCGCATCCCTATCGCTTGGCGACCTCGCCGGCGCGCCAGTTCCTCAACTCGACCTTTGCCGAAACCGAGGGCTCGCGTCAGCGGGAAGGTGGGCCGGAGCTGCTGATCCATCCGGACGACGCGGGCCGCGAAGATCTCGCCGACGGCGTGCTGGTGGCGATCGGCAATCAACGCGGTTCGGTGCGGCTGACGCTGAAAGTCAGTGACGCGGTCAAACCTGGCGTGCTCGTCCATGAGGGGCTGTGGGCCAATTCCGATTTCGTCGACGGCGAGGGGATCAACACACTGACCGGCGCCGATCCGGTCGTTCCCTTCGGCGGCGCGGCCTTCCATGACAACCGGGTGTGGCTGCGGGGCTGACGCCTTTAGCGCCGTGCGTCCGGCAGGACGCACAGCGCTCTCGCTCATACGACATCGGCCCGAAAATCGGAATCGATTTTCGGGCCGATGTCGTAGGGTGCAAAATGGGCGTCTTTCCCACCGTTTCTATCGCAACGTGATCCCGTGTTTTGGCTGGTTTCCCGCGCGAAATGTCAGAAAGATTGGAAAAAGCCGCCATCGAATTGCGATTGTGGGGTTGATGCTTGCGGCCGAAAGCCATTTATTCGCGGAAGAAAGTGCGGTTGATCGATTGATTTCCGCTGAAATTGCAGCGGAAGATCGTAATTTTTGAAACAAGAATGAGGTCTCTATGCCTTCGGATCAGGCAGAAATACCCGACGTTTCGGTAACTGATTATGAGATTGGCCAGGACAACATCCAACGCTTTGGCTTGGATATTCACAATCCGGTCTTTCCGATTTCGGCAAGTGTGATCATTGCCTTCGTCGCATTCGCGCTGTTGTTTCCGGCTCTCGCCAACGACTTTTTCGGCTGGCTGCGTCCAGCGATCACGTCCACCTTCGATTGGCTGTTCATCCTCGCCGGCGACGTCTTCGTCCTGTTCTGTCTGGTGCTGGTGGTTTCGCCCTTCGGCAGGATCAAGCTCGGTGGCAAGGATGCGGAGCCGGAATTTGGCTATTTCGGCTGGTTCGCCATGCTGTTTGCCGCCGGCATGGGCATCGGCCTGATGTTCTATGGCGTTTCCGAACCGGTCACTCACTTCACCGCCTCGCTGGCGGGCGGCGCCGACGCGCCGCTGATGGGCGCGGCCGGCGATACCGAGGCGGCTCGCCGGCTGGGCATGGCGGCGACGATCTATCACTGGGCGCTGCACCCCTGGGCGATCTATGCCGTGGTGGCGCTGGGCTTGGCTTTCTTCAGCTACAACTGGGGCCTGCCGCTCACCATGCGCTCGGTGTTCTACCCGATGCTGGGCGACCGGGTGTGGGGCTGGCCGGGCCATATCATCGACATCATCGCCGTCTTCGCGACGCTGTTCGGTCTGGCGACCTCGCTTGGTTATGGCGCGGAACAGGCCGTTGGCGGCCTCAACTATCTGTTCGGCGTGCCCGACGGCATGATCAGCAATATCGTTCTGATCTGCCTGATCACCGGCGTGGCGCTGACCTCCGTCGTTGCCGGTCTCGACGCCGGCGTGCGGCGGCTGTCGGAGATCAACATGGTGCTGGCGCTGCTTTTGCTGCTCTTCGTGTTCTTCGTCGGCCCGACGATGCAGCTCGTTCAGGGCTTCGTCGGCAACACCGTCGCCTATCTGCGCGAATTCGTACCGCTCTCCAATCCGTTCGGACGGCTGGACGACGGCTATCGCACGGGCTGGACGACGTTCTACTGGGCCTGGTGGATGAGCTGGTCGCCTTTTGTCGGCATGTTCATCGCGCGGGTCTCGCGTGGCCGGACGGTGCGCGAGTTCATCACCTGCGTCTTGATCATTCCGACCATCGTTTCGATCATCTGGATGACCGTCTTCGGCGGGACCGCGCTGACCGAGACGATCGGCGGCTTCAACGGCATCGTCGACGCCGCGCTGGAGGTCAAGCTCTTTGAAATGATGGGACAATTGCCGCTCAAGGAGGTTACCTCCTTCATCGGCATCATCCTGGTGATCGTCTTCTTCGTGACCTCGTCCGATTCCGGTTCGCTGGTGATCGACACGATCACCGCCGGCGGCAAGATCGATGCGCCGGTGCCGCAGCGCGTCTTCTGGGCGACCTTCGAGGGCCTGGTGGCGATCACCTTGCTGCTCGGCGGTGGCCTGGCCGCTCTTCAAGCCGCGGCGATTGCCACCGGCTTTCCCTTCGCGATTCTGCTCTTGCTCCTCTGCTGGTCGATCTGGCAAGGACTGCGTGACGAAAAGAAGCAGCCCTTTCTCGAAAAGATGAAGGCGCAGGGCAAAACCACCGCCTGAGTTGCGCTGAGGGCGGGGGATATCTCTTGACCGACTTCGACCGGCGCGATCGTCGCGCCGGCCGCTTCCCCTCTTGCCGTCAGGTCACGGCTCAGTCTCTCAGGGAATCGCGATATGTATGAAGTTCTGCTCGTTGCGCTTGGCGGGGGAATCGGCGCGGCCATGCGCCACTTGTCCGGCGTGGCTGCCCTTCGATTGTTAGGGTCGGGCTTTCCCTATGCCACGATGTTCGTAAACGTTGTCGGTTCCTTCATCATGGGGCTGTTCATCGAGCTTCTCGCCCGACGCTTCGGCGCATCGAACGATCTGCGCCTGTTCGTTGCCACCGGCTTTCTCGGCGGTTTCACCACCTTCTCGTCCTTCTCGCTCGACACGGCGTTTCTTTACGAGCGCGGCGACCTTGCTTTGGCCGCGCTCTATCTGATCGGATCGGTGACGATTGGCGTCGCCGCACTGTTTGCGGGCCTGACGCTCGTGCGCAGCTTCGGCTGACGCAGAGCCTCGCATGCGTATCCTTCTCACCGGATCATCCGGTTGGCTCGGCCGCTTCCTCGCGCCGATGTTGCGGGCGCGCGGCGAGGAGGTCGTGGGGCTCGATGTCGCTCCCGGTGCCGAGACTGATGTCATCGGCTCGGTGGCCGACCGGCCGCTGATCGACCGGGTGTTTGCCGACCATCGGATCGAGGCGGTGATCCATGCCGGCGCGCTGCACAAACCCGACATCGTCCGCTATCCGGCCCAGCGCTTCATCGAGGTCAATGTCACCGGCACATTGAACCTTCTCGAAGCGGCCCTTGCGGCGGGGCACGATCGCTTCGTCTTTACCTCGACGACCTCGCTGATGATCTCGCAAGTGATCCGCGACGAGGCCGGCCCCGCCGCCGTCTGGCTCGATGAAGCGGCGGGGCCGCTGGCGCCGCGCAACATCTACGGCGTCACCAAGCTCACGGCAGAGGGCCTTTGCCGGCTGTTCCACCGACAGCACGGGCTGAGCAGCGTCGTTCTGAGGACCGCGCGGTTCTTTCCGGAAGAAGACGACACGCTCGATCAACTGCCCGGAGAGAATCTCAAGGCGAACGAGTTTCTCAACCGCCGGCTGACTGTCGAAGATTGCGCGCGGGCCCATCTCGCCGCCCTCGACCGGGCTCGGGGTCTCGGCTTCGATCTCTTCGTCGTCTCAGCACCGACGCCCTTTGATCGGTCCGAAACGGCGGCGCTCAAAACCGACGCGGCGGCGGTCATCGCGCGCCATTTTCCGCAGGCGCCGGGGCTTTACGCACAGCGAGGCTGGGCGCTGCCGACGTCGATTGGCCGGGTCTATGATTCCGCCCGAATGGAGCGGGTGCTTGGCTTTCGCTGCGAAACCGATTTCGCCGCGATCCTCCGGGCGTTGGAGACGGGCGCGGACATGCCGTTTGCCCACGACCCATCCTATATCTCGCCGAAGGAGCGCTAGGCGGATCTGAAGCGACGATGGCCGGTGGATGCGCACTTCATTGCCGTCGCGGTCGTCATTCTTTACAGACGCGTCACGGCGAAGACTGGTCTGGCCCCCAAAATGGCTGGCCGACTGCATGAGGCGCGCGAGTCGATGTCGGTGACGCGGCCGAAAACGCAGACCGCAATAGGGCAAGAGCAAGATGGCAGGTGTCGAACAGCGACGGGTGGAGGACGACGAGGCGGGGCTGCGGCTCGACCGCTGGTTCAAGCTTCATTATCCCGGCCTTGGCTTTGGCCATCTGCAGAAGCTGCTGCGGTCCGGACAGATCCGGGTCGATGGCGGCCGGGCGAAGGCCGACACCCGCATCGAGCCGGGGCAGATGATCCGCGTGCCGCCGGTCGGCACCGACGCCAAGGCTGACGCCCGGCCGCTGACCGCCAACACGATGCGCGACCGGCTCGACGGCGATGTCCTCTCGAAAATGCTGATCTATGAGGACGAGAAGGTCTTCGTCTTCAACAAGCCCGCCGGCCTTGCCGTCCAGGGCGGCTCGGGCGTGTCGCGGCATGTCGACAAGATGCTCGAAGCCTGGCGCAACAAGAAGGGGGAAAAGCCCCGCCTGGTCCACCGGATCGATCGCGACACGTCGGGCATCCTCGTCGTCGCCCGCACCCGCGGCGCCGCCACCCAGCTCACCAAGGCGTTTCGCGAGCGCGACACAGAGAAGCACTACTGGGCGATCGTCAAAGGTGTTCCGGCCAAGCGCGAGGGACGCATCTCGACCTATCTGCGCCGCGAACAGACGCCGGATGGGGACCGCATGCGGATCGCCAGCCATGGCGACGAGGGCGCCGATCATGCGCTTTCTCACTACCGGGTGATCGATCAGGTGGCGCAGAATTTCTGCTGGGTCGAAATGCAGCCCCACACCGGCCGCACCCACCAGCTGCGCGTCCACGCCGCCCATATCGGCCATCCGATTCTCGGCGACCCGAAATATTTCGAGCACGACACCAACTGGGAATTTCCCGGCGGCGTGCAGAAGCGCTTGCATCTCCACGCCCGGCGGATCGTCATTCCGCATCCGGACGGCAAGGGCGTCATCGACCAGATCGCGCCGCTGCCCGAACACATGGTCCAGACCTTCAATCTGTTCGGCTTCGACGAAGCCGCGCTGGGTGATTGAGGTGGACGCCGTGAAAGCCATCCTGTTCGACTGCGACGGCACCATCGCCGACAGTGCCGGCCTGATCGCAACGATCATGACCCGCGCCTTCGCGCGCTTCGGCATTGAGCCGCCGACGCCGGAAGCCACACGGGCGATCATCGGTCTGTCGCTGGAAACGGCGGTGCACGCATTGCGCCCGTCGCTGAGAGAGAGCGAATCCCAGACGATCGCCGAAAACTATCGGATCGAATATCGCGCCGAGCGGGCGCGACCCGACTTCACCGAAGAGCTGTTTGCGGGCATGGCGGCGCTACTGACCGATCTGGCGGCGCGCGACGACGTGTTGGTCGGTATGGTCACCGGTAAGTCGCGGCGCGGTGTTGCGGCGCTGACCGCCCATCACGGCCTCACGGCGTGCTTTCATGTCGTGCGCACGGCCGACGACTGCCCCTCCAAGCCGCATCCGGCGATGGTGCTCGAATGCTGCGGCGAATTCGGCCTCGATCCGCAGGCGGCTGTCGTCGTCGGCGACACCACTTTCGATATGCAAATGGCCAAGGCGGCGGGCGCCCATGCGATCGGCGTGACCTGGGGCAGCCATGCGTCCGTGCTCTTGATCCGGGCGGGCGCCGACGAGATCGTCACCGATGTCGCCGCACTGAGCGAAGCGCTGGAACGCTTCATCAGAGCTTGAAGACAACAGGTGGCGAGGCGGAGCGGCTTGCCGGCGCATCGCGTATCGCCATCGGTGCCGTCTCGCCCCATTTGTGACGACTGCACGAGAGAGATAGACGCCACGATGTCGAACAATCCGCTGCTCAACCGTCCCGATCTGCCGAAGCGGTTCTATCAGCATGTCTCGGTCGAACAGGCCTCGGTCGGTTTTGCCGTGGCGCTCGACGGTCGGCCGGTCAAAACGCCGGCGCGCAAACGGCTGGCGGTGCCGCATCGCGCGGTGGCCGAGGTGATCGCCGCCGAGTGGGAGCGGCAGGGTGAGCGGATCGATCCGGCGACGATGCCGATGACCCGCCTCGTCAACACGATCGTCGACGGCATTCTCGATGATCCGGGGCCGGTGCGTGCCGAGATTGCCCGCTTTGCCGAGACCGATATGCTGTTTTACCGCGCCGATGCGCCCGAGCGTTTGGTCGCGCGCCAGCGCGAGCGCTGGGATCCGATCCTCGCCTGGGCCGAAACACGGCTTGGCGCCCGCTTTGTCCTTGCCGGCGGCGTCATGCATGTCGCCCAGCCGCCGGAATCGCTGCAGGCGGTGCGGGTCCATCTCGATCGATTTACGGACGGATTTGGGGTGGCGGCGTTGCACCAGGCGACGACCTTGACGGGTTCGTCGCTTCTCGCTTTGGCCTTGGCCGACGGCCATCTATCGGCTGAGGAGGCCTGGGCGCTCGCCAATCTTGAAGAAGACTGGAACATCGAGCAATGGGGCGCCGACGGCGAGGCGATGGCGCTCCGCGAGCAGCGCTGGCAGGCGCTGCAGGTGGCGGTTCAGCTGCTGCCGTTAAAGGCTGGTTGAGGCGCTCCGCGGACCCGGCCGGGGATGTGGACGGGCGGACGGTACACCGCCAGCGGCTGATCATGCACGGGTCGATCAGGATGTCGAGAGATCGTCGATTTGACGGAACGACTGGCCGTGAGATGCGGGGCTGAGTTCCACCGGCCAGCGCACGCAGGCGCGGCCTGCTTCCTTGGCGGCGTAGAGCGCCGCATCGGCCGCGGCGATCATTTCGGTCGTCGATTGCGGGCCGCAGTCGATACCCGATGTGGCGACGCCAATGCTGAGTGTAAGCCACCGATCCTGGCCAAGGCCGGGATTGAGGATCTTGGCAGCGTCAACCGAGCGTGAGATTCGATTGGCCACCGCGATCGCGCCGATCAAATTGGTCTGCGGCAGGATGACGGCGAATTCCTCGCCGCCGTAGCGCGCGCAGACATCGCGGTCGCGGCGGGTCTCCTCGGTGAGCAGGGCGGCGATGGTTCGCAGGCAGTTGTCGCCGGCGAGATGGCCGAGCGTGTCGTTGTAGATCTTGAAGTCATCGATATCGAGCATCAGCAGCGACAGCGGATGCTGGGTGGACGCGGCGATCCGCCATTCGCCTTCGAGATACTCATCGAACAGGCGGCGATTGGGAATGCCGGTCAGCGAGTCCTGCCGGGCCAAGATCTCCAGCTTGTCCTGGGCCTCTTTCTGCACGGTGATGTCACGCAGTGTCTCGACGACCGCGATCAGCTTGCCGTCCTCGTCATGGATCGGGCCGGCATCAAAAGCGAGATAGCGCGCGCCGCCGGCGATCGGCAGATAGCACCAGTTTTCCGCCGAGAGGATCCCGCGATCGGGATCCGATGAGCAGTCGACGGCGTAGAGTTTGTCGATCTCGGAACTGGCGTTGCGCAGGACAAGATCAGCAAGGCACGGGCGCGGTTCCAGATAAAGGCCTTTCCAATGGAGTTTTGTCCCAACGACCTCGCTGGCCTGGACGCCCGTCAGCCGTTCGCAGGACTTGTTCCAGATCAGCACATGCCCTGTCTCGTCCAACACAAAGGTTGGCACCACAAGATGCTCCATCAAACGTACCGCGAAATCGCGCCGTTGCTTTTTCGCCAGCATGCCGATTCTCCTTAGGGTGCGTTAGTTAAGCAATTCTTTGATAAGGATTGCTTAACTCAACCCGTGATGGTGATCGTCAACATAATTTTTCCATGGCAACAGAATGTGGGCGGATCAGATTCCGGCAAACCAGTCGTAGCCGTTGTCTTCCCAATAGCCGCCATTACCGTAGCCATAGGATGCGAAATCATTCACCAGGGTGATCGACTTGATGTATTTCGCCATTTTATAGCCAAGCTGACGTTCGACACGAACCCGCAGGGGCGCGCCGTTGGAGACCGGCAGAGCCCTGTCGTTGAGGCCATAGGCGAGAATCGTCTGTGGATGGTGCGCGTCCATCAGATCGATCGATTCATAATATTTGATCGGCCCGTCCAACCCCTGTTCCATCGTGTCGAAACACGCGAACACCGCATAGCGCGCGGCCGGCTTCACCTGCGCCTGATCGAGCAGGCGGAAGAGTTGCACGCCGGTCCATTTGGCAATGCAGCTCCAGCCCTCGACGCAGTCGTGGCGGGTGATCTGGGTGCGGCTTGGCATCGCCCGGATCTCATCGAGCGAGAAGGATTGCGGTTTTTCGACGAGGCCGCCGATCGTCAGGCGGTAGCCGGCAAAATGACCGCTGGCGAGCGTCAGATAGTCGTCGTCGGTCGGATCGGTGGTGCCGTTGGGGCGCTGCGGCTGGCGAATTTCGCTTTCGGAATATTCCCGCGCGAGGTCGGTATTGCCGAGCAGCGTGCGCTGCACCCGGTAGGTCACCGAATTGGCCATTTCGAGCACGTTTCTCACGTGCGAGTCGCGGTCGCCGAGGCCATCGAAACAGCCGGTCAGCGAGGCGGTGGAGGCGAGCGTCGCGCCGGTCAGAAACGTGCGTCGCGAAAGGGTAAAGCGGGTCATGAACGCTTCGCCGAAGAGGTGCGGTACCACCCGGTGACGATGGCGCGCAGTTCGTTGAGCGGCCCGGCGAGGACCACCATCAAAATGTGAACGACGAAGAACAGGACGAGGGCGAGCATCACTGCGAAATGAATGGTGCGGGCGGTCTGCCGTCCACCGAAAATGTCGAGGAGAACCGGGAAGAGGGCATCCATCCCCGGCGACATCGTCAGGCCGGTCAGGATCATCACCGGCAAGGCGACGAACAGGACACCGACATAGGAGAGCTTTTGCAGGCCATTGTAGCGGCCATCATGATGGAAACGCAGCCGCAGATGATCGACAATGTCACGCGGCAGGCCTTTCAAGTCGCTCACCGTCGGGATCAGCTCGCGGATGTGGCCGTTGACGATGCTGGCGATCAGCCAGGCGGTGAGCGTCGTCACCAGCACCCAGGCGAAAAAGAAGTGAACGACGCGCCCGGTGGCCAAATCGCGGTAGCTCGGCACCGTCAGCCAGCCCGGAAAGGTCTTGGCGGTCATGCTGCCGTCTTCCGGCACCAGACCGAGCCACCCGGTGGTATCGACGCTCGTGCCGAAGATCGTCGTCACGCCCTGTATCTCATTGCCGACCTTGCGGGCGTCGATGCGAAGGATCGCATTGTCGAAGCCGAAGCCGGACTGCTTGCCGATGTAGAGATCCGGCCGGGCCATGAAGATCTGCAGGCCCGACAACAGCAAGAAGAACAAGCTGATCGCCCAGATCCAATGGGTCAGTCGGGTGGCGAGCTTCTGGCGGTAGATCAGTCGGCCGCGCTTTTGCGAAACCTCGTCGGTGGGGGTGTCGACGCCTGCGATCGTCGTCATGGGGGCTCCTGGTCCAGGCTACCGTATCGGCCCGAACATCGCGATCGCTGTTCGGCAAAGCACGATGCTGAGACTCCATCCTCAAAATGCGCGTGCCAAAATGCGCGTGCATTGTGCGCCCTGCCGGACGCGCGGCGCGTTGTTGTGCGCGTGACGGCTCGAGAGGGACGATCCCGATGATCACTTGGCATGTTCGGTGCCGACCCTCCGAAGGTTTCATGCCGCTCGCTGCATTGTGATGACAATGACGGCGGTGACGCGGTCGCTCATTCAGCGATGACGGGCGAGAATACGGTCGAGGCTTTGAAGAAAGCGTGACCGGTCGGCGGCGGTGAAGGCGGCGTTGTAGCCCTTGCTTTCACCGGTCTCGCGCAGATGCTGCTTGAAGGCGCGCATCGACAGCGCCGTGCCGATCGTCTCGGCGGTGAATTCGCGGCCCGTCGGCCCGAGAACGGAAGCTTTCTTGTCGAGGCTGCGGGCCGCCAGGGGAATATCGGCGGTGACGACGACGTCGCCGGGGGCGCAATGGTCGACGATCCAGTCGTCGGCCGCATCCGCCCCGTCCGGCACGACGACGATGCGGGCCGCGGGAAAGCGCGACGGCTGCATCCCGCCGTTCGAAACCAGCACCACGGCAGCATCGAAGCGCCCGGCCACCGCGATGGCCTCGTCTTTGACCGGACAGGCATCGGCATCGATATAGACGGTGGTCATCGGCGTCTCCGCTCGCGATGGATGTGCATCACTGGCTTGCGGCAAATCGCAGGCAAGGTCAAAGCGCACCGCACGATTTTGGCGGCTGCCGGCCCGGCGGCGTGACCAGCGCGGCCAACGTGCGACAGGGCGGGGGAGCAGGAATAGCCGGGGGAGCGTCTGGCGTTTCTTGGGCGGCCCTTCAAATCCGGCGGGTCTTCTTGATCGACAATCGGCAAAGACGACTATCTGTTCGAAAAAGGCGGCGATCATAGGACCGCAGCGAGGATGGATCGGACATGTCGAAAAGCGTGCACGTCGAAATCACCGGCCGGGTCCAGGGAGTCGGCTTTCGGGCATGGACACAGGAGCAGGCGAAGCGCCTGCAGCTGTCGGGATGGGTGCGCAATCGCCGCTCCGGTGCCGTGGAAGCGGTGTTCAGCGGCGATAGCGAGGCGGTCGAGGAGATGCTCAAGGCCGCCGAGGACGGGCCGGCCGGCAGCAGCGTCAAGGCGGTGAATGTGCTCGGCGAGGTCGAGAGCTATGACGGCGCCTTCGAGGTGCGCCGCAGCGAATAGTCACGTTACGGCGAGTGTCGTCGGGCCGAAGATGCGCTCAAACGTCTGCCGCAGCACGCCATCCACCTCCGGCATCTGGACGAGAATCCCGAGATCGGCAAGGCTGGTCACGCCATGGCCGCGAATGCCGCAGGGGACAATGCCGGAGAAGTGGTCAAGATCCGGATCGACGTTCAGCGCGACGCCGTGGAACGACACCCATTTGCGCAGCCGGATGCCGATCGCCGCGACCTTGTCCTCGGCCACCGCGCCATTTGGCGCAGGGGCGCGTTCGGGCCGTTGCACCCAGACGCCGACCCGGTCCTCGCGGCGCTCGCCGACAATCTGGAACTCGGCAAGCGTCGCGATCAGCCAGGCCTCCAACGCGGCGACGAAGGCCCGCACGTCTGGCTGGCGTCGCTTGAGGTCAAGAAGCACATAGGCCACGCGCTGGCCGGGGCCGTGATAGGTGTATTGCCCGCCGCGGCCGGTCATGTGAACCGGGAAGCGGCGGTCGAGAAGGTCGCCGTCGCTGGCGCCGGTCCCGGCCGTATAGAGCGGCGGATGCTCGACCAGCATCACCGCCTCCTCGGCGCCGCCCTCGGCAATATCGGCAACGCGCCGTTCCATCGCCTCGAGCGCAGCATCGTAAGGCGTCAACCCATCAAACACCATCCAGGCGACGGGTGGGCTCCCGGCCGATGGCCAGAAGCGTTCGGTGGTGGTGAGCAGCCGCGGCTTTGCGGTCGGGGCAGGGATCTCGATCATGGCGCGGATATAACGATTCCAATCGCCGCCGGAAACGAGATTCGCGGAAAGTTTCGACCATGTGCCGCCGATCGCCGCGCCCGCGGCGTTGCCGGCGCCGACCCCTCCGCCGCTGGGCACCACGGCGCCACGGCGAACGCCGTGCTTTTGCCGTCATCGTTGCGTCTTACGTGGGTGGCAAGAGCGGCTTTCCACCTGTCCCGGCTTTTTCGGCGCAGCGGCCAATTTAGCCCTTGTGCGACCCGGCAAGTCTTGTTACACGCCCGCCACCGACGACCAATGGTTCTCGGCAACACGGCGTGCGGTCGTGGCGGAATTGGTAGACGCGCAGCGTTGAGGTCGCTGTGGGGCAACCCGTGGAAGTTCGAGTCTTCTCGACCGCACCATTTTCTCCGAACACTTGCGATGAGAAACGGCTCCACGCCTTCTGTGTGATGGGTCGCCAGTGCTGCGTTGCACACGTCGCCGCCGCAACGTGGTCCCGATCTCGTCGCGGCCGGTTCGATGCCATGCGCTGCGTCCACGCAGCAGCACGGTTGGCCATATGCACCGCTTTTAAAAACGACGCTGTCGATCGCCGTGTCAGGACGAATGGGCGTGGTGGGCAGTGACGGGCTCGAACCGCCGACATCCTCGGTGTAAACGAGGCGCTCTACCAACTGAGCTAACCGCCCGCGCCGTCTTCCCTAGTGTTTTCGGGAGCGGACCGCAAGGGCGGCTTACACGGGGCGGACGCATCGCGGTCGATGCGACGTCGCCGGCAGCGCCGATCCGCTCCATCCTCATCCGCCCCGTCCTCATCCGATAGACGTAGGCCCGTGATCAGACTGTCAGCTTGATTGGTTCCGGCTCGTCAATAGCATCAGATCGCAGAATAGTTTGTGCTTGCGTTATGCAACTCCATCTTGCGGTCGATGTCTTCAAAAGGCTTGCGTGCGAATGAATTTGGGTGATGCTCACGCCCCGATGCTGATCCACATCGGCTATCATAAGACCGGCTCGACATTTCTGCAGACGCAGGTGTTTTCGTCATCTGGACGGGGGTTTTACATGGATCCCGATCGTTCGCGGACCGAGATCGTCCGCGACATCGTCTGGCCCGACGTCTTCGACTTCGATCCGGCCGCGGCGCGGCAGCGCTATCTGCCGTCGCTCGGCGAGGCCCGAGAGGCGGGTGCGACGCTGGTGCTCTCCCATGAGCGGCTGTCGGGTTACCCTGGCAATGGCGGCTTCGACCGTCGCCAGACCGCCGACCGCCTGGCGGCGACCTTTCCTGAAGCAAAGATCCTGATTGTCCTTCGTGAGCAGCGCGCGTTGCTGCGGTCGATGTACAGCCAATACGTCACCGATGGCGGCGACGCATCGATCGACGAGTTTCTCGCATTGCCGCAGCCCCGGCTCGGCCGGATGCCGCATTTTAGGCTGAGCACTTACGACTTCGATCGGCTGATCCTCCACTACCAGTCGCTGTTTTCTCCCGAGCGGGTGCTGGTGCTGCCGTTCGAGATGTTCTGCGCCGATCCGCAGGATTTCTGCGATCGCATCGGCGGCTTTTGCGGCCATCCGCCCCGTCCGCTGACCGACACCGCCTCGATCAATGAAAAGCGGCCGCTCTTGATGCAGCAGGCCCAGCGTTTCGCCAATCGGCATTTTTCGCGCAACGAGCTGAGCGCCTCCGCACTTCTCGATCTGAAGAGTTTGCCAAAAGGCTTTCGGGTGTTTCGACGGGCCTTCGAGGCGGTCACGCCGCGCCAGCTCGAAACCTGGATGAGCCAAAGACTGATGCGCTCGATCGCCCGGGTCGTCGGCGACTATTACGCCGCGAGCAACGCTCGCACCGCGGCGCTCACCGGTCTCGATCTGACGGCCTATGGCTATCCGGTCGGTGACCGCGAGCTTCGCCACGTCGACGCGGCCGGTCGCGATGCGCCGCACGACGAGCCGGGCTGGACGCGTGGTGCGCTCGAAGGGTTGGCGCCGTAGGGCAATCGAAGACGCCTCGGGATCGCTGTTGGCGATCGTCGCGGCACCTCGTCGATCAGAGCGTCAGGGCGTCCTCGTCCGCGTGGTGCTGCGTCGTTCGGATTTGGCCGGCAAACACCCACCAGCGCGAGATGGCGAAATTCCACAAAAACACCAGCGGGACGCTGATGATCTTGGCCGCGAGCGCCGGAACCAGTGTCGACAGGAGCAGCACCAGCAAGGTGCTGAGGCCGAGGCCGCAGAGCATGGCGCCGGCAAATTTTGCCGCCCGAAGCGGCGAGCCCTTCGCGCCGAAAGTGAAGCGGCGATTGAGCGCGTAACTGGCGGCGATCCCGGTCGAATACGATCCGATATTGGCCGGTCCGGCCGGTGCGCCGCACACCACCAAGGCGCTGAACATGGCAAGGTCGAGGAGCGTCGTGACGACGCCGACCGATGCAAAGCGCCAGAGTTTCTGCAACTCGGCATGGCTTGCCGCGGCCTTGATGCGCGTCATCCAATCCAGCCCGGCCGTCCGGCTCATGCGGCGTAGAGGCGACGCCCGCCCGTCGCCTTGATCGAGTCCGGCCCGGCGGTCGCCTCGACGATCACCCGTGGCCGGCCCTTGGCCTGCATGTAGATGCGGCCGACATATTCGCCAATGATCCCGAGGAACATCGCGTTCAGCGAGACCGAGAGCAGCAGTAAGATCGTGGTCGTCGCAAAACCTTGGGGCCAGTTGCTGCCGAAGACGAAATAACCGACGAGATAAAACAGGATGAGCAGCGAGGTCACCGAGGCGACCAGCAGCGCGGTCAGCGAAGCGAGCCGCAGCGGCACCAGCGAATGATTGAGAAAGGCGTCGACGCTGAGGAGAACGAGCGCCTTGAGGCGGAATTTGCTGGCGCCCGCGGTGCGCGATTCGCGATCGTATTCGAAGCCGATCTGGCTGAATCCCATCGCGCTGATCAGCCCGCGAAGATAGGGCGAGGTATCATCCACCAGCCGCAACTCGTCGAGAATACGCCGGTCGACCAGCCGGAATTCGCCGGCATTCGGCGGCAGATCGTCTTCGCTGAGGGCATCGAGCAGGCGGTAGAACAGCCGGCGGGCCATGGCCATCGGCAGACTGTCCGGGAGCTTGCGGCGGATGCCGTAGACCACCTGATGGCCCTGATGCCAGAGCTCCAGCATTTTCGGAATGAGCGAGGGCGGATCCTGCAGGTCGCAATCGATCTGAACGGCGCAGTCGCCGGTTGCCGCCTTGAAGCCGGCCAGGAGCGAGCGCTCGAACCCGACATTGCGGCTGAAGCGGATCACCCGAACGCGCGGATCGGCAGCTGCGAGCGCTTTCAGCAGCGGAAAGGTGCGATCGGTCGAATGATTGTCGGTGAAGATCAGTTCGAGCTCGCATTCCGGCATGTGATCGAAGGTCGTGACGATTGCCCGATAGGCCGCCTCGACATTGTCCTCCTCGTTGAAGGCCGGCACCAGCACGGAAACCTTGGTCTGAGCGGTGGTGGTCATGGGGCGAGGGCTCCCGAAAGTGTGCGATCGGAGTGTTTCACAACGCCGCCGGACGCCGTGTCGTGCTCCAAGAGATGCTGGCGAAAGAGGCGGATCGTCTGCGCCAATCCGTCCGGCAGGGCGATCTGCGCGCGCCATCCGAACAGCTGATCCGCGCGCGCCCCGGAGCCATCGAGATTGGTTGTGCCATTTTGGCCGTGGCCGTCCTCGTAGACGATCTGCCAGCCGTCGGCGCCGGTCATTTCGCGCACCAGCTCCGCGACGTCCGTCATCGTCGGCGCGCTCGGACCGACGATATTGACGATCGCGCCGGGGCCATCCCGCGCCGCCATGGCGAGGAGCGCGCAAACGGCGTCGTCGATATGGACGAGGTTGCGGCGGTCGTGCGGCCGGCGCACGATCGTCTCTTCGCCGCGCAGGCAACGCGAAATCAGCAGCGGCAGGAAATAGTCGGTCGATTGGCGCGGCCCGTAAACCAGCGCCAGGCGGGCGGTGTCGACCGGAAAGGCAAGACGCGGCTGGACGGCTTCGGCGAAATGGGTGCCAGCAAGCAGGCTCGCGCCATAGACGGTGAGTGGCGCCTCGCGCATTTCTTCGCGGTAGGGCGGAGTGGCGGCGCCATATTCTGCCAGCGAGCCGGCCCGGATCATCCGCCGGGGCGGCGTCGCGAGCGTTTCGGCGGCGCGCAACAGGCTGACGAAGCCGGCAATGTCGGCCTTCAGAGACGCGCTGAGGTCGGCGAGATTGTCCTGCCGGGGGCGGCGTGGATTGGCCGCGAGATGGAAGATGATCTCCGGCTGGACGGCGGCGAGGATGCGTCGCAGCAGGCCCTGATTGTTGAGGTCACTGCAATGGAGGGTGACGTTTGCCCGGAGATCGGCCAGCCGGCTGAGGTCGGAGCCCGGCCGCGTCAGAAGATGCACGTCATGGCCGGCGGCAAGGCAGGCTCTGGCGAGATGCGAGCCGATGAAGCCAGCGGCACCGGTGATGAAGACGGGCGTGCGATGCATCGCGTTCAGCTCCTTAAAGTGCCCTGCGTCCTCTCGGACGCAGAAACGACGCTCGAACTCTTTGATTCGAAGCATCGTGCTTTGCCGAAAGTCGATTCCGATGTACGGGCCGATGCTGTCGTCGATCGCTGCGGCCGCGACACGGCGGACGTTTGTCAGCCGTATGCCGCGCGTTTTTGCGCACCTGCCACCGCCTGGCCCGCGGTGGTTTCGTCAGGGCGGGCGGTGGTTGGTGTTGGTCGGCTGCTCTCTGCCGCCTCGGCGCGCACGAGATAGTCGGTCAGCTGTGCTTCGCTGACCGCGCGGATACGACCGGGGTCCTTGAAGAAGGCTCTGTACCAGGCGGCGGTCTGGTCGACGGTCTCGGCGATCGAATAGACCGGCTTCCAGCCGAGGCGCACAAAGGCCTTGGTGCTGTCGAGACGAAGCAGCCGGGCCTCGGCGGGCGCGGCTTCGTCGCGACGCACCAGCGGTGCCTGCTTGACGCCGAGTCCTTGCGCGATCATCGCCGCGAGGCTGGCGACATCGACGGCGGAGTCGCGATCGCAGCCGAAATTCCAGGCTTCGTCGATGCCACGTTCGCCGGCCATCAGCCGCGCGGCGACCATCAGATAGCCGCGCAGCGGTTCGAAGACATGCTGCCAGGGCCGCACGCTCGCCGGGTTGCGCAAAATCGGCCGCTCGCCGGCCTCCATCGCACGGACGAGATCCGGCACCAGCCGGTCGCTGGCAAAATCCCCGCCGCCGATCACGTTGCCGGCGCGAACCGTTGCAAGGCGGGGAGCGCCCGGCCGCGTGAAGAATGTGTCGCGATAGGCCGCGGCGACCAGCTCGGTGCATCCCTTGGACGAGCTGTAAGGGTCGTGGCCGCCCATCGCGTCGGTCTCGCGATAGCCCCAGGCCCATTCATTGTTGGCGTAGCACTTGTCACTGGTCACCACGACGATCGCCCTGAGCGACGGCATGGCGCGGGCTGCCTCGAGCACCACGGCGGTGCCGACGACATTGGTCAGGTAGGTGTCGATCGGATCGACGAAGGAGCGTCGCACGATCGGCTGGGCGGCGAGGTGGAAGACGAGATCGAAGTCCGCGCCGGCCAGGCACGCCTGAAAGGCCTCACGCGAGCGGATGTCGCCGATCCGCCCGTCGATCAGGCGGTCGAGCCCGATGGCATTGTGCAAGGAGCGTGGTTCGGCCGGCAGCGAGACGCCGACGACCGCGGCGCCCAGCCGGCGCAGCCAGAGGCACAGCCAGCCGCCCTTGAAGCCGCTGTGGCCGGTGACGAGAATCCGGCGGCCGGCAAAGGCGCGACGAAATTCGGCCTCAGACACGCAGCGGCTCCTGAGCCGTGCGGTTGCGGTGTGCGGCGCTGGGGATGGCGCTGCCGGCCGCGCGGGAGAACGTCAACCAGGGAGCGGGGTCTTGCTGGCAAAGGCCGTCGAGATGATCGCGATCGCGGACGGTATCCATCGGATGCCAGAAGCCGTCATGGCGATAGGCGAAGAGCTCACCGTCTGCGGCCAGACGCGCCAGCGGCGACGCTTCCAGCGGCTCGGAGAGATCCGGGACATAGTCGAGAACGCCGGGCTCGAAGACGAAGAAGCCGCCATTGATCCAGGTCTCGCGCGACCGCACCTTTTCGGAAAACTCGACGACGCGGTCACCGTCCATGTCGAGACTGCCGAACCGGGCTGGCGGCTGGACGGCGGTCACCGTCGCCAGGCCGCCATGGTTCTCGTGGAAGGCGAGCAGCGCCTCGATGTCGATATTGCCGACACCATCGGCGTAGGTGACCATGAAGGTCTCGTCGCCGATCCATTCGCGCAGCCGCAGCAACCGGCCGCCGGTCATGGTCGCCAGACCGGTATCCACCACCGAGACGTTCCAGTCCAGCGGCTGCGTCGGCTGCAGCGTCATCGAGCCGCTGCCGAGGGCGACGGTGAAGTCCGCTGTCGAGAGATGAAAGTTCTGGAAGAACGCCTTGATCGACATGCATTTGTAGCCGCCGGCGACGATAAAGTCGCAAAAGCCCCAGTGGCTGTAGATGTCCATGACATGCATGATGATCGGCCGGCCGCCAATTTCCACCATGGGCTTGGGAATGCGCGTCGTCTCCTCCGCGAGACGCGACCCGAGCCCGCCGGCCAGCAAAATCACCTTTACCATTGGGACTCTCCGATCCGAGACATGTTGTGAAAACGGTAGGTTCGGGATCTGCCGGTGACAATTTGTCCGTTCGGCGGATGATTTTGTCGGGATGCGCCGAAAGGATGACCGGGAGGATCATTTGGCGGCGACCAGCTTCGCAACTGCAACGTTATGGTCCAGGCCGGACGGTGACCCGTGCCATATCCGAGCGGGGCCGCTCCCGGCGGCGCCGCGGTGGCCCTGAGGCGGCGGTTGCTGATTGGCGTTGACGCAAATTTTTGACGAAGGGAGATCGGGCTTTGTCTCTTCTGGTTTCGATGCGTCGAAGCCCGATCGCGGCTTCGGGGCTGATCCGACGCTCCTTGGCCGGGCCGCTGGTGCTGGCCGCCGTGTCGGCCTTGAGCGTCGCCGGTCTGTTTTCCCGGATGATGAACTACCAACTGCGCCGCGACGAGGAGCTTTATGTTCCGCCGGCCCGGCTGCTCGATGATCATCATCTTTATGCCGACTTCTTCTACAACCACACGCCCGGCTCGGCCTGGCTGTTTCATGCCGTGCGAACGGTCGTCGGCTCAAACGACCTGCTTCTCGACGGTCGCGTCGCTGTCTTTCTCGGCTGGTTGCTGTTTGCCGCGGCGATCAGCCTGTTCACCTACAGGATGACCGGCTCGCTGTTCCTGTCCTGGAGTCTGACGACGCTGACCCTCGTCAACGAGCTCTTGTTGACCCAGGCGGGCATGGGGGCGACGAACAATTTTCTGCCGCTGCCCTTCAGTTTTATCGGGATGGCGCTGATCGTCGTCGTCGCGACCGGTCGGGGCGAGGAACAATGGCTGCTCGGCCTGGCCGGTCTGTCATTGGCCTTGGCCGTGGACATCAAGGCGAGTGCGATCGCCTTCGTCATCGTTGCCGGTGGCGCGGTCTGGTTCCTTCCGGGGCGGCTGGATGTTGCCGAACGGCTGCGGCGGCATGTGGCTCCGCTCCTGGCCGGCGGCGTCGTCGGCGGCCTGCCGGTTCTCTCTTACCTCGTTGTTGATACGCGGCGGTTTCTCGACAACGTCGTCGGTTATCATCTCGGGCCGCACAAGGCCTATTTCCTCAGTGCGGCGAGCGCCGGGGAGGGAGCGGCGACCAGCCTGATGGCGAAGGCGTTGTTGGCGCATGGAATGCTCCTCGGCAACGGCACGGCGGCCGCCGCGCTGGTCGCGCTGATCGTCGCGGGCTTGTTTTGGCGCATGCAGAGCGGACCAGGGCGCAGTCTGGATCGCGGCGTGATCTGGTCGCTCGTCTTCGTCTTCGTCGCGTTCGTCGCCTCCAGCTTTGTCGCACTCGTTCCGACGCCGAGTTTTCCGCAATATTTTGCGCCGCCGCTGGTCTGCGTGCCCCTCGCGCTGGCCGTGCTTCTGTCGGCCCTGCCGGCGACGATCCTGCCCCAGGCGAAGATGGTGACGCTTGCGGCGGCCGCGGCGGTCTTGATCGGGCAAGGCCCGCGGTTGATGCAGGATGTGGCGACATTCCTGAAGCCGAGAGACTGGACCGTCTTCGCGGTCCATCGCGCCGGCGCCGCGATGGCCGATCGCTTAAAGGCCAAGGGCCTCGATGGCCGGGTGGCGACGATCGCGCCGATCTATCCGCTGGAGGGCGGGCTGCCGGTCTATGCGGAATTGGCCACCGGGCCGTTCTTATTCCGGACAGCGGATCTCGTTTCGCCGGCCTTGGCACGATCCTATCGGATGGTGACCCCTGAGGGTGTTGCGGCGCTCTTTGCGGTCGAGCCGCCGGCGGCCTTCCTGCTCGGCTTCGAGCCGGCAATCGAGGCGCCGCTGAGGAAATTTGCCGAGAGCCACGGCTATCGGCCGTTGGCGAATTTCGCCATTCGCGATCGTTACGGGGTCGGCCGTCTCTGGGTCAGGCCGACCCCGTGACTCCGTCGATCACCGCGTCCCATTTGGCAAACACGGCCGCGCTCAAGTAGCGCTCGGCAATGACCGGACCGATGGCGCGCAGACGCGCCCGGGCGCCGTCATTGCGAGACAGATGAAGAAGCTTCGCCGCCAGATCCTCAGGCTCATCGGGCTGCGCGAGGGCGATGTCGGCAACGTCGGCGAGAATCTCTGAGGGGCCCCAGGGGCAGGCCGTTGCGACCAGCGGCAGGCCGGCCGCGAGGGCTTCGAGAAGAACGTTCGGAAAGCCTTCGTAGCGCGAGCTGAGCACGAAGATTCCGCCGGCGCTGATCCAGTCTTGCGGTCCGTGCGTGACGCCCGGCAGCACGACGCGGGACTCCAAGCCGAGCGTCGTGATCTGACGCTCGAGCGCCGCGCGCTCCTGGCCCTCGCCGAAGATCGTCAGACGCGCATCCGGCATCGCCGCGTGGACGATCGCAAAGGCGTCGAGCAGACGATCGAAGCCTTTTTGTCGGTCGAGTCGCCCGACCGCGATAACATGTGAGGGGTCGTCTTTCGTCGCGGTGAGGGGGGCTGGCGCAACCGGATTGGGGATCACCGATGCCTTGCGCCGAAGGTGACGCGGCAGCGCCTCGCGCGCAGCCTGGGTCTGCATCACCAGGCGGGCCGATCGAGCCTGCGCCAGGCTACGCATCGCGCGCCAGGCGGGATGCATCGGCTGGACGACGAAGTTGTTGCGCTCGCTCATGACGACGGGGATTGCCAGCCTGGCGGCGGCGAGCGCGGTGACGATATTCACCTTGGTCAGAAAGGACAGGACGATGTCCGGGCGGGTGACGGCGAAGCGGTGCCTGAGCGCCAAGGTCTTGGCAACAGGATCGAAGAGACGGCGCGGCCGGCTTCGGCTGCCGTCCTGCGGCGCCGCGAGGCCGACCACGGAGATGGCCGGATCGTAGTCGAAATAGGTGGCGCCCGATGGTTCATTGAGGGCGATCACCTCGACGCTGTCGCCACGCTGCCGATAATGATGGGCGAGCATGCTGACGACCTTCTCGGCACCGCCGGCGCCGAAGCCGGCCTGAACGAAGCTTATGCGCATGAAACTTGCGGACCTTGCCGGCCGTTCTCCACCTGTGCGGGTCCGGCCATGGCCGTCAGACGCTTGCGGTCCAGCGCATCGAGACCGGCATCAAGCGCATCGAGGCTGCGGATCACCCGATCCGCCCGATAGTCCGCGCCGGGTGGGTCATGGCGATGGATTCGACCGGGGCGGAGGATCTGGACGCTCGCCCAACCCCGACGCCTTGGAGTGAGAAAGTCCTTGGCCGCGTTGTCGGCGACATAGACGAGCCGGTCCGCCGGCAGCTCGGCCCAGCGTTCGACCTCTTCGAACGCTTCCGGATGGGGTTTGCCGCGGCCTTCGCCGAGCTCCCCGGTGCAAACGATCTTGGCAATTCGGCTCTCTAGGCCAAGCGCTGCGATCTTCGCGCGTTGGCTTGCCGGCGGTCCATCGGTGATCAGCGCGAGGGGAGTGCCGGTCGGACAGGCGTCCAGGTAGCGCGCCGCATCCGGCGCAAGGGCGATCCTCGGATGATGGTGACGATAGGCGCTGACGAGGCGAGAAACCAGATCGCCGGCGGCAGTGACGCCGCATCGATCGAGCGACGCGTCAAACACCATCTGTCGCAGCCCGGCATCGAACAGGTCTTGGCAGGTCTTGGCGACGCGTTCGGCCAGCGCCGGATCCGCTGCGAAAACCGTGGTTGCGGCGGCGCGAAATCCGCTCGTGGCATAGTCGCGCTCCAGATAAAGGGTGTCGTCGAGATCGAAGACGACGATGCGGGGAATCGGCTCACTCATCGGTTCAACCTTGAAAGACGGCGGCGTCGTAGCGCAGCATGGTGACCGCGCCGCGCCAGTCGTCATGGGCCGTGCAGGGAATCTCGCAGAGTTCTTCGAGCAGCCACTGGGTGAAAGGCGCACCGGCCTCATGGGCGAGGGGATAGCCACCGCCGAACCGGGCATTGATCTCGAAGACGCAAAGGCCGGCGTCCTCGTCGTCGATCGTCTGAAAACACAAGACGCCGCGCGCGCCGGGCAGGGCGGCGACGATCGCCTCGGCGAGGTTCCAGAACCGTGGATCGCGATCGGTCCGGCCCTTCTCGACCTCGCCGGCGCGCACGCTCAAGCGGCGATGGGTGACCGCACTGCGCAGGACGCCCTGTTGGTCGACGAAGATGTTGGTGGTGAATTCCGGCCCGTTGAGCAGCTGCTGCAGCACCATCGGTTCCGCGGTTTTGCGGGGAATATCGGCTGCCCTGTGGATGACCTGCAGCCCACGGCTGGCGCTGCCACCGCTCGGCTTCATCATCATGGGAAAGCATAACCGAGGATCGGCGTCGCCGAGTTGGCGTGTCAGCGGAACCGGGATTCCGCCTGCGGCCAGGACCGCGGCCGTCAGGTGTTTGTCGCGGGCGACCGAGACCACTTCGGGCGCGGACACATGCACCCGCGCACCGAGGGCTGCGAATTCGTCCCGCCGTGCGGCGAGCGCAAACAACTCTGGATCGATCGTCGGCACGACCAGATCGATGCGGAACTCTTTGACGATGGCAAGCAGGGTGTCGACATAGTCCGGGGCGTCACATCGCGGCACCGCGTGCCAGGCATCGGCGATCTGACAGGCGGCGCTGCGCTCGGGCCGCATGTCGCAGGCGATCACGATCAACGGCATCGCGAGCGCCGCGGCGGATCGGCGGAAGCACTCAATCAGGCCGACGCGTCGGCCGGCCGAAAGAACGAGAATACGTCGCTCGGAAAGGGTGAGGTGTCCGTTGCGCGCCACCTCGCCGAGGGCGGCGGCGGCGGTGGTTTGACTGGCTCCGCCCGGCAAATTGTCGCTCCGCTTTGGCACGGCACCGGCGGCGCCTGATGCCGTGCACCCTAGCAAGCGCCTCGGATTGCGAAGACTCGGCCATTTGTCGTAGCGGCGGGATCCGCCTCCTTCGAATGGCGGACTGGCGGGTCAGGCGAAACAGCCGACAATCGGCAATGAACCGGGCCACCTCAGTCGGTGCTGTCATTCGGGTCGATGTTTGGCGTTTTGAGGGATCGATGAGATTTGCATTCGTTGGGGCGGTGGAAGGATCGGCGGTGGCACTTGAGGCGCTTATCGCAAGCGATCTAAGTCCCGCCCTGCTCGTAACCTTGCCGCAGCACGCTTCGGCACGCCATTCCGACTATGTCGATCTCGCGACGCCTGCGCGCGACAGTAAGATCCCCCTGCATTTCACCCGCAACATCAATGACGAGCAGACCATGGCAGCGCTGCGAGCCGCTGATCTTGATCTCGTTCTCGTACTCGGTTGGTCGCAGATTTGCGGGCCGGCGTTTCGCGGCGTCGCCAGAGCCGGTTGCCTCGGCTTTCACCCGGCGCCGTTGCCGCGCTTTCGGGGACGGGCGGTCATTCCGTGGACGATCCTGCGCGGGGAAACGATGAGCGGTTCGACCCTCTTCTGGCTCGATGAGGGGGTCGACAGTGGGCCGATCGTGGCCCAAGGTGTGTTCGCCGTATCGCCCGAGGAGACGGCCCGTTCGCTTTACGACAAGCATCTCAGCCAGATCCGCCAACTCGTGCCCTCGACGCTGAAGCGGATCGCCGCGGGTGAACGCCTGGGCGTTGCGCAGGACAAAGCGCTGGCGAGTTTCTGCGCCCGGCGCGTCGCCGAGGACGGGCTGATCGCCTGGGGCGAGTCCGCCGATGCCGTTCTTCGTCTGATCCGCGCCGTCGGTGAGCCCTATCCTGGCGCCTTCACCCATGTCGGGACGGACCGGCTGGTCATCGATGCCGCGCGCCCGTTTCGCGATAGCGACCGTCACATCGCCCTGCCGGGGCAGGTCGTCGCCCACACCGAGGCCGGATTTGCCGTCATGTGCGGGAATGAACGGGGGATCGAAGTGACCGCCTGGCATGGCGACGGCATCGGCCTCCCCAAGCTTCATTGCAAACTTCGATGATCGCCCTTTCCGGGCGCTCCTTCCATCGGGCGGATTGTCGACATCCATGTTGATGCACATCATCACCAACTTCACCGCCAATGCCGGCGCCGAGGGCATGCTGTCGCGGCTGCTCGTCGACAGCCCATCGGCGCTGGTCGTTCCGATCATGGATGTCGCCGACCGCTACCGCAACGTCAGTGCCGCCGGCGTCCGCTTCGCGCCGATGCGGGCGGAAACGCCGGCCAAGGCGCTGCGGGCCGTACCGCGCATCGCGGCGCTGATCCGCCGAGAGCGGCCGGACGTGATCTTGTGTTGGATGTATCACGCCATGGTGCTTGGCACCGTCGCCCATCGCCTGGCGGGTGTCGGCACGCCGATCTTCTGGAACGTCCGGCAATCGCTCGACAGCCCGGCGGCCATGTCGCGGAGCACACGGGTGATGTTGTGGATGTCGCGTCTTCTGTCCCGCACGCCGGACGGGGTGGTCTACAACTCGCAGCGGGCCGCCGACCTGCATCTTCGCTACGGCTTTCGCAGCCGTGCGACGACGGTCATTCCCAACGGTTTCGAACCGGCGGCGTTTGCCACGCCGGATCACGAGCGGCCGAAAGTCTTCGGTATCGCCGCGCGGTTCCATCCACAAAAGGATCATCAGACCTTTTTCGCGGCAGCGGCACGGCTCGCCAGGCGCCATCCGGAGGTCCGCTTCGTCGCGGTCGGGGCCGGCCTCGAGCCGACCAACACGATCGTCCGGCAGATGATGGCGACAAGCGGCCTTGCTCCGGAGCGGATCAGCCTGCGCGGTGAAACCACCGACCTCACCGAGTTTTATCGGGAGATCGACGTGCTCGTCCTGTCGTCCGTGACCGAAGGCTTTCCAAACGTCATCGCCGAGGCGATGGGGCGCGGCCGGCCGGTGGTGACGACCGATGTCGGAGAAGCGGCGCGGATCGTCGGCGACACCGGCTTGGTGGTCCGACCTGGCAATCCCGAGATGCTGGCGAACGCCATGGAGACGATGACCGCGATGGCGCCTGAGGACTATCGGCAGCGCGCTCTCGCAGCCCGCCAGCGGATCCTCGACCACTATTCGCTGAGCAGCGTGCGCCGGCAATTCGAAACGGTCTTGGGAACACTTTGACCGGCGCATGGCGGCTGCGCGTTCACAAGACTGCGGGGGGGCGTCTCACCCTTCCGCGACGTTTAAGGTCGTGACGCGACGACGATGTCTTCGATTTCCGAGCCGTTCCCGATGCGCTCGACACTTTGGAATCGGCCGTCGCCGTTAAGTTCAAACAGCGTGCCGTCGTTGCGCCCGTCGCGGGTCGTGCGCGTGACGAGGAACAGCGTTCCCGGCCCGCGCAGATAACGGCGGACATTGTCGACCGCTTGTGCCAGATCGGCTGGCGCGAAATAGCCGCGATTGAGGATATTCGCCGCGCGCACCAGATCGAACTGGCCGGCAAAGTCCGCCCGGCGGACCATGATGTCGTCCTCGACCATAAAGATATCGGCGCGGCGGGCCAGGCGTTGGCTCGCGAGCTCGACCGGACGGCCGGCACCGGCCGCGATCTTGCGGCGGGCGATGGGCCGAATGACGGCGCTGGCGGCCAGTCGCGGCAGCACCGCGAGGGTCAGATAGTCGAGCCGCCGGATCCAGGGCCGGATCGGATGGCCGGCGACATCATATTGCAGCGGCTGTCCGTTGCGATCGGCAAGGACAAGAAGGCCAGGCGCGATCTCGACGATATAGGCGTGGATGAAGAGGTCTGTTGCCGTCAGCGTCACTTGGCAGCCGAGGCCCTCCAGAAAGGTGACAAGTTCCAGCGACGTGATGCCCGACGAAACACCGACGTCGAGTACTGTGCTGATCGTCGCGGCGCGAGCTTGAAAGACGCTTCGAAAGCGCTGTTCGATTTCGAAGAAGCGCGACGGTTGTGTGCGTTTGAAGGTGCCGTTGGGCATTTTCAACGGATCGAAGAAGGCTTCCTCGATTTTCGGATCGTCAGCGAGGGTGGGGATGCCGAAAAACTGTGTTGCCGTCAGGCCCATCATGCTGCCTCTCTGGTGGAATCGCACATTGCCGGGATTATTCCGGCCGCGCCGACATTGCCGGCTGGATCGCAGGCATCGGCGTCCGCCGCGGCGCGTCGCCGCGGGAGGCGGGCGCCGGACTTTGGTCGGCTGGCGCGCCCGGTCGCAGCAGGCCCATTTCCGCCATTAAGGCGCGATTGACCCGGTGGACATCGAACCGGGTCTCCGCGATCCGCCGCGAACGGGCGCCCATCTCGTCGATGAGCTTCGGGGTCTCCAAAAGCCGGTGCATGGCGCTTTCGAGCGCATCGACCGACCGTGGCTCGACCTGAAAGCCGTTGATCCCCTGGATCACCGTCTCCCGGCATCCGGGCGCCGTGGTGGTGACGATCGCGCGGCCGACGGCAAGGGCTTCGAGCGCCGCCCGGGGAATGCCTTCGCGATAATAGGAGGGGAGGACGAAGACGCTGCATGCGGTGAGCAATGGGCGGACGTCCGCGACTTCGCCGAGATAGTCGATGGCGCCGCTCCTGATCCAACGGTCGACGTCGTTGGCGGGCACGCCGGAGGGGCTGGGGTCGAAGGGGCCGAGAATTTGGAATCTCGCCTTGGGAAAGGTGGCCTTGAGCCGCTGGGCGGCGAGGGCGAACTCCTCGATGCCCTTTTCCCGCAGGAGCCGGGCGACGAGCAGGAACCGTGGCGGGCCCGACGGAGGGATGCTCTGCCGGAAGCGGTCGAGATCGACGCCGGATCCGGCGACCATGACCATTCGGGTCTTCGGGCTGATCATGCCGTGGCGGTGAATATCCTCCGCATCGGCGTCGTTATAGGCGAAGACGGTCGGCATCCCGACCAGGGCGGCGCGATAGAGCCGGATGCTGAGCCTGCGCAGAGCCGCCATTCGCCGGGTTGGCCGGGCTTCGCCGAAGACATAGCCAAAGCCGGTGAACAGCGCGAAGCGGCGTGGCACGCCAGCCCACCGCGCGGCAAGGCCGCCATAGATGATCGGCTTCATCGTATAGGCTAGAAGGACATCGGGCTTTTGCTCCCGCAGCGCCCGCCAGATTGTCGCCAGCGTCTTGAGATCGATCCAGGGATTGGTGCCGGTGCGCGCCATCGGGATCTGCTGAAAGCCGACGCCGATCTCGGCCAGACTGGCAATCGCGGAGCGGTCGTCATCCGGGGCGAGAGCGACGACCTTGTGGCCTTCGGCGACCATTGCCCGCAACAGTTCCAAGCGGAAGTTGACCAGCGATTTGGTCAGGCTGGCGATCACCACGATCCGCTGCCCGCCCGCCGATGGGATGCGCGCCGGCGACGCCGACGTCGCCTGATGATGGCCGGCCTGATCCACGGTCTGCCCTTTCATGCCAGGCGCGCCGTGGAGCTTTGGGCCTCGACGACCCGCTGATAGAGCTCGAGATGGCGCGCCACATAGTTGTCAATTGAGAAATGCTGTTCGACCCGCCGCCGGGCCGAAAGACCAAGGGAATGGCGTTCGTCTTGGCTGAGATCCACGAGGGAGGCGATGCCGCGTGCCAGAGCCTCGGTATCGCGGGGCGGTACCACCAGGCCGGTCTTGCCGACCAACTGGCCGCAATCGCCAAGCCCGGTCACCACGGCCGGGACGCCGCAGGACATCGCCTCGGCGGTGGCGAGAGAAAAGGATTCGCCCCAGGCCGACGACAGCGCGAAGAGATCGAATCCCGCGAGGTAATCGGAAACGTCGGCGCGCGGGCCGATCGTCGTGATCCGCTGATCGATGCCGAGTTCGCGGGCCAGCGTGCGGACCGTGCCGTCAATATGGCCTTCGCCGACGAAGACCCCCTGAATGTCGTAGCCTTCGCCGATCAGCCGGGCGAGGGCGCGCACCAGATTGGCCTGATCCTTCATCGGATGGAAGCGCGAGACGTGACCGACGATCGTGCGGCCGGTCGGAATCGCCAGCTCGGTGCGCAGCCGCGCCGACGCGCTGGCATCGATCTGAAACTCGTTGCAGTCGATGCCGTTGGGGATCACCAGCGTGCGACGCGGATCGAAGCCAATCGCCTCGTGCTGCTCGGCGGCAACCCGCGAGCAGTAGACGATGGCGGAGGTGCCGGACGAGATCCGCCCGGAGAGCTGGATCAGCCGCCGATTGGCCGGCGTTTCATCGGTAATATCGGCGATCGAATGGTGTACGCTCCAGATTACCGGAGCCAAGGCCCGGCAGACCAGCGAGCCAAGGGTGGCGGCCAGATTGCCATGATACATCCATCCGTGGATGACGTCGGGCTTGATCCGCCCCATCACCCGGCCGAGCTGATAGAGGTCGCTCGGCCAGGGCTTGCGCGACATTTCGATCGAATAGACATCGGCGCAAGTCTTGGCGATCTGCGAGCGCAGGGCGCCGAAGGGCAACAACGACAGGACCGACGACGCATAGGATGCGGTTTCGAGGTGGCGCAAAAAACGCGTGAGCATGATTTCGGCGCCGCCAATGTTCAATCCCGTGATGGTGTGAAGAAGCCTCATGGTCACGGAGCAGCCAGATCCCGCTTATCTTGGTCCGATCGTCGTCAGGGCGCGACGAAATCGGCGCGGCGACGACCCGCCGATAGTTCAGCCAGGAGCTGGACGGACTGGCGAGTTGGCTAAATGGCGGGCGCCGGGGCGCCGTCGGAGGTAGAGCTACCTCGGATGGCTGACTGGCACTGGCTCCGGCCGCAGCCGAAGCTCGGCGCGACACGAGATCTGAGTGGCGCGAGCGATGACCATCGAAGGCAATGAGAAGAGCGGCCCGAACATGATTGGGCTGGCACGGGCCGTCGCGACGGCCATTCAAACCCTGCGGCTCGGCCGCGTGCTGACCATCTCGGCGATCGGCCTGTTGATCGTTGTGTGGGGCGGCCGACCGCTCGCCGCCGCCGCCGCCGCGCCGGCCGAACGCCCCTATCAATTGTCGGCCGGAGACGTCGTCAGCTTCGACTTTCTCGACGACACGCTTCCGGCGAGCGAAATCACCGTTACCAGTGACGGAACGATGAATGTGCCGCTGATCGGCGCGGTGCCGGTGACCGGCATGAGCCTTGCGAAGGCCAAGGACGCGATCCGCAAGGCCTTTGTCGACCGCCAACTCTTCATCGATCCGAAATTCTCGCTGGCGATCACCAGCTTCCGGCCGGTCTACGTGCTCGGGGCGGTGCGAACCCCCGGATCCTATCCCTTCCAGCCACTGCTGACCGTCGAACAGGCGGTTGCGTTGGCGGGCGGTCAATCCACCAGCCCGGCCTCGACCGAAGACCGCATCGTGGCCGAAGCCAAGCTCAGAGGCGATCTCGACAGTTTCTCAGTGCAGATCACGCGCGAGGCCTTGGCCGCGGCGCGGTTGCGAGCCCGGCTCGCGGGCACGGAGACGATCGCGCTGTCCGATCTTGGCAGCGATGTTCGCGGCCTCGTCGATCCGACGCTTGCCAAAGCGCTGTTGTCCACCGAGCAGCGCATCCTCGGCACCGACATCAATTCCTATCGCAGCCGCAGCACCCAGCTTGCGGCCGCGATCAAGGAGGTGAAGGGCGCGCTCGGCAATCTCGACGAACTCGTCGCCAAGCAGAAGGACACGATCGCTTCGGCGCATGCCGATCTCGATCGGATGGGGGGCCTCTACAAGCGCGGCATCAAGACGTTGAGCGATATCGGCGGCCTGGAGCGCGACGTCACCCAGCAGGAATCGCATCTCCTGGAGATCTATAATCAGATGTCGGTCACGCGGCGCGAGCTTGCCGATCTGCAGCGCCAGTTCTCCGATCTCAGCGACACTTGGCGCCGCAACGCCCTGGGGGATCTGCAGACCCACCAGACCGAAATCGCCCGGCTGCTCGCGGCCCGCAATTCCACCCAGAAGCAGATCGCGCTGCTTGGCGACCTTGCGCTGGAACAGACAGACGCGGCTGCGACGATCGCCTTCGTCTACAAGATCCGGCGGCGCGAAAGTGGTGCTTTCGAGACGCTGGATGCCAATCTCGACAGCCTGCTTGCTCCAGGCGACACCATCGTGGTCACGGTGAACGGCACTATCGTCGGTCGCACCGTGTCGCTGGCGAGCGCCGGCGGGGGCCGTCCGTGAGCGGTTCTGATCTCGGCACACGCTCTGGCGGTTCACGGCCAGGCGATAGGGCAGGCCCTGCCGAACGGCGAAGCGACCGTGGCGCGATGATCGGGCGGGGCTTGGCGGCGATCGGCTTCGTTCTTTCCTTACCGGTCTGGCCGGTCGTTGCCGCCATCGTCTGGGCCAGTGTCGGGCGTCCTGTGTTGTTTCGCCAGCAACGCGCCGGCCTTCACCGGCGTTCTTTCACTCTCGTGAAGTTCCGAACCATGACAAACGCCTGCGACGGCCATGGCCAGTTGTTTCCCGACGCTCAGCGCCAGACGGCCGCGACGCGGCTCTTGCGCCGTCTGCGCCTTGATGAACTGCCGCAGCTCCTGATGATCCTGCGCGGCGACATGGCGCTCGTCGGCCCACGCCCGCTGTTCGCCGAAACGATCGACCACTGGGGCGAACTCGGCCGGCAGCGCTGCGCGGTTCGGCCGGGCATGACAGGCTGGGCGCAGATCCACGGCAACACCAAGCTGACGGAGGACGAGAAACTCGCCCTCGATCTTTGGTATGTGCGCCATCGCAGTCTCGCGATCGATCTGAAGATCCTGGCTCTGACCGTCGCGACGATCATTCGCGGCGAACGGGTCAAGCCGGAGATGGTGCGGCGCGCGATCGCGGGGCTCGCCGCGGGGCGGCAGGCGACCGCTCGGCCGAGGGCGAACGGATGATCGATCGTTTCACAGTGGCACGCTCCGTTCTGGTTATCGCCCCGCACCCTGACGACGAGGTGCTTGGCTGCGGCGGCACCATCGCGCGACTGGCGTCCGGCGGCTGCCGGGTCGATGTCGCGGTGGTGACCGAAGGCCGCCCACCGGCTTACGACGTGGCGCGCACGGCCCTCGTCAAAGGCGAGGCGGAGGCCGCGCATCGCCGTCTCGGCATTGCCGGAACCCATTGGCTCGGTCAGCCAGCGGCGCAACTGGCCGAGACCCCGCATTCGCAGGTCAACGGAGCCATCCACGAACTGCTGCGGGCGCTCCGGCCGGAGATTCTCTTCGTGCCCTTCATCGGCGACATGCATCTCGATCATCAAATGGTCTTCCTGTCGTCGCTGGTCGCCGCGCGGCCGCATCAGGCGCAGTATCCAACGACGATCCTCGCCTATGAGACGCTGTCGGAAACCAATTGGAATGCGCCCTATGTGACGCCGAGCTTCGTGCCGCAGGTGTTTGTCGACATTGGGGATTTTCTGCCCGCGAAGCTGGAGGCGATGGCCTGCTTCGCCTCGCAGACGATCGCTTTTCCGCATGAGCGGTCGCTCGAGGCGTTGACGGCGCTCGCCACCTTGCGCGGCGCCACCGTCCATCGTGCGGCAGCCGAGGCCTTCGTACTCGTGCGGCATGTTTCGTGATGGCAACGGACAGAATGGACACAGGCAATGGCGCGTTGGCCGATCTATGACGACGAGCAGATCGAAGACGTTGTGGCGGTGTTGCGCTCGGGGGCGGTGAACGCCTGGACCGGCGATCACGTGGCGCGGTTCGAGGCGGCCTATGCCGAGCATCTTGGCCGGCGCCACGCGATCGCGCTCGCCAACGGCACCGTGGCGCTCGATCTTTCGCTGCGGGCGCTCGGCATCGGAGCGGGCGACGCGGTGATTGTCACACCGCGCAGTTTCGTGGCCTCCGCGAGCTGTGTCGCCTTTGCCGGCGCCCTACCGGTCTTCGCCGATGTCGATCCGGTGTCCGGCAATCTTTCGGCCGAGACGATCGCGGCGAAGATCACGCCCCAGACCAAGGCGGTCATCGTCGTCCATCTCGCCGGCTGGCCGTGCGACATGTCGCCGATCATGGATTTGGCGCAACGCGCCGGCATCAAGGTCATCGAGGACTGCGCCCAGGCCCATGGCGCGCTCTATCACGGCCGGCCGGTCGGATCCTTCGGCGATGTCGCGGCCTTCTCCTTCTGCCAGGACAAGATCATCACCACCGGCGGCGAGGGCGGTCTCGTGACGATGGACGACGACCAGCTGTTCGATGTCGCCTGGAGCCTCAAGGATCATGGCAAGTCCCGCGCGGCCGTGGCGATGCCTGTGACAAAACCGGGCTTTCGTTGGTTGCACGAGACGATCGGCACCAATTGGCGGATGACGTCCATGCAGGCGGCGCTCGGCGTCAGGCAATTGCAGCGGCTGGAACGCTGGAACGGCGAGCGCGGCCGGAATGCCGCCCTGTGGGCCGAGGCGATCGGCGATCTCGACGTTGTCTCCGTGCCATGGCCGTTGCCGCAGGATCGCCACGGATGGTATCGCTTCTACGCCCATCTGCGCCACGATTGGCTGGCGGAGGGCTGGTCGCGCGATCGGATCGTCGCCGCCATCGCCGATCAGGGCGTGCCATGCTTTTCGGGCAGTTGCTCGGAGATCTATCTTGAAAAGGCATTTCGAGATTGCGGCCCGGTTCGCCGGCTGCCGAACGCCAAGCGCCTGGGCGAGACGAGCCTCGCCTTCCTCGTCGACCCGTCCTGGAGCGCCGAAGAAACCATGGCGGCCGCGCAGACCGCGCGAAGCGTTCTCATCGCGGCGTCCCGCCGGCGTCGCCCGTCTCATCCGCAGCCATCGGCCGCCGCCATCGGCTGAGCCGCGGTGGCGCGAAGAGCCGATGCGTCAATTCAAAGAGTTAAGAGCGTCCTGTCTGCGTCCGAAAGGACGCAAGGGCGCTCCAAAGCGCAATCTTCACCGCGCAGCCCATGCCGGCTGCGAGGTGCGCGGCCGATGGTGATCGCGACCGGCGCGAATACGGGCCGCAGGCGAGGCCGGGGTCTTCCGCGACGCCGGAACCACGGGAGCGATTGCTGATCGGTTTGAACCGACATCGCTGAAGCAGAGACGCATCGAATGCGCCAAGGGCCGCGGATCCCGGCGGACCGGGCGCGCACCCGGCCGGCGGTTGCCAGCCGCGCGAAAAAGCCCGTCTCGGCGGACCGTGACGGGCTTTTTTCAGCGTGCGGAACGACTGCAACTGCGAGCAAAATGCGATGGACCGGAATTGCGATTGCGCTCCCAGTTCTTGTTTTGTTGCATGATGGGATCCGAAGCGTCATGCAACGTTCCGGATCCGATCATGCTCTTCGCGCACAGCGCGTCCGATCGGACGCGCACTCGGATTGCGTCGATGCATCGGCTTTGCCGAAAGCGATCCCGCCTTTCGGGCCCCGCCTTTCGGGGCAATGCCTTAATGCAAATCCGAGTTGGGAGCATTCTTGTCGGTATTGAGCCGTCCCTCGGCTTCCATCTCGTTCAAGAGATAGGCGACCTCGGTGCGGTTCTTGGCGTTCAGCCGCTTCATGATGTTGCGGATGTGAACCTTCACCGTGCTCTCGCACATGTTCAACTCATAGGCGATGATCTTGTTGGGTTTGCCCTTGCGCAGAGCGTTGATCACCGACAACTGGCGATTGGTGAAGGGATCGGCCGGAGCCGCCTGGCTATTCTGCGTGGCGCGCTTTCCGGACTGGCCGATATGGCTGAGGATACTGTGCGGAACGTAAATTCCGCCGCGATCGACCAGGCGGATCGCCTGGATGGCGATGTCGAGGCTTGCACTGGTCGGAATATAGCCGCGCACGCCGCATTTGAACGCCTGGGTCATGTCTTCCAGCTCTTCGATCTCGGAGAGCAGGATCAGCACGAGATCGGGATTTTGGGCCGTTAGCGTCTTGATGGATTCCAGGTTCTTTTCGACTTGGGAGCGCGTCCCGGTATCGCAATAGAGCACGAGCCGGTCGTTGGAACCGTCGTCATGACTGGCAACCAGCGCCTCGAGCGAGTCAAAATAACTGACTTCGATGCAAGGATCTGCTTCGATCAAGCTGTTGCCGAAACAACTGCGGATCAGCGGACGGTCGTCGACGACATTCAGCCGGATGGGCCGAACACTTGACGGTATTGAGTAGGCCCTTTCCTCATCCGGATCGATCTTGGCTTCGCGGTCGCGGGTTTCGAGCGAAAGCATTTATACTCTCCTAACGTCACTCGGATTTATATCGCTTAACCGCCGCTGTGAGGTATTTTATGGGTATTCTAATGCCTTTGCCCCTGACAACATGAAAAACGCAGTGTGCATCGATTCACGTTCTCGAATGTTCACCGGAATTGTTAGACATCCGGTTTGAATTCGCCCAAACGGTAAAAATTACCGATTGGCATTACGTATCGTAAGGCCAAAAAAGTGGTTGTCAATTTGGTATATTGCGCCGTGCGACCGAAACGGAATTTTAGCGTTAACAATGCAACTTTTGCAGGTAAATTAGTTTGCCCGCGGTGCGATCGAGCGATTCAAACCGAGATTGTTCCCGCCTCTGTCATTTGTCATCCCCGAGCTCGGCGAGCGAAAAATATAGCGCTTTGACAGACCGCACGAATCTCGGTTGCGCGATTTTGTGGCCGGTCATTCATCTATTTCAGATTGAAATCGCTCGTCATTGGTTGGTCAAACGTCATTTGAAATTGACCGGAAGTGGTAGAGTGCATTCCCGTTCGACGCGGCAGGCCCATGCCGTCGCATGCCACTTTTGGCTAGCGATGTCTGTCCGGGCGTGTCGGCGGCGTGGCAAGGTCAACTTTTCTTGAAGATCATTTCGCATTTTCGGCCGGATTCATTCTCGATCAGGGGCCAGAATTATCTCGAAGCCAAATGTATTCTTGTCTCGTCGGTATTTCTGCAAAAAAAAGGGTATGAGACGTTCCGATTTGGCGTCTGACATTCATCTGTCCGCCACACCTGTTGCGGCCGCAGGAATGATCCGGCGTCCGTGGAGGGCATCGTGAACACACTGAGCAGGCTGTTGCGCCGGTGCTGTGGCCTTTGGGGGTGTCAGAGGACGGGCGGCGGGAGCGCGGCTCTGCGTTTGGCGCTCAGATCAGTTTCGCAGCGCATGCCTGGCGATACCAATCGACGAAGGCTGTAACGCCCACTTCGAGACCGGTGTGCGGCCGGTAGCCGGTGAGCGCCTCCAGGAGATCCGGAGCGGCGAAGGTGCGCGGCACATCGCCGTCCTGCATCGGCAAGAGCTTGCGCCGGGCCGCCCGACCGATCACCCGCTCGATCGTGGTGACGAAATCGAGCAAGCCGACCGGCTGTCCACCGCCGATATTGACGACGCGAAACGGCCCTTGAGGGGATAAGGTGTCGACCACACCGTCGCGCTCGATCCGAGCTCCCGGCACCGGTGGCAGCGGGGCGAGGCGCAGGATCGCCTCGACGAGATCGTCGACATAGGTGAAGTCGCGGCTCATCCGGCCTTCGCCGTAGATCTCGATTTCCTCGCCGGACAGGATCGCACGGACAAATTTGAACAACGCCATGTCCGGGCGTCCCCAGGGGCCGTAGACGGTGAAGAAGCGGAAGCAGGTGGTCGGCGTGTCGGTCAGATGCGCCATCGAATGGGCCATCAGCTCCATCGCCCGCTTCGAGGCGGCATAGATCGTCAGCGGCTCGTCGGCCTTATCGCATTCGCGAAACGGGATCGCCTCGTTGGCTCCGTAGACCGATGAGGTCGAGGCCAGCATCAGATGGCGGATGTCGGCACGCTTGGCGAGTTCGAGGAGGTTGAAGGAGCCGACGAGATTGGAATTGACGTAAGAGCGCGGATGCTCGAGGCTGTAGCGCACGCCGGCCTGGGCGGCGAGATGGATGACGACATCGGGCGCCGCAGCGGCAAAAGCCGCCTTTAGCGATGCGAAATCCTCCAGCATCGCGGTGACCGCGGTGAAGCCTGCAAAGCGCGCGAGTGCAGCGTGGCGGGCTTCCTTCAGCCGGGTGTCGTAATAGGCGGTCAGTCCGTCATAACCGGTGACCTCGTGGCCCTCGGCGAGCAGCCGGTTCGCCAGATGAAAGCCGATGAACCCCGCTGTTCCCGTGATGAAGTAACGGGTCATCGCACGCTCGCCGCCTCGGGACGACCGACGCCGACATAGCGAAAGCCCTGGCGTTCGACGTCTGCCGATCGGTAGACGTTGCGCAGATCGGCTAGCAGCGGCGTGCGCATCAGCCGTTTGATGCGCTTCAGATCAAGCGCACGAAATTCGTCCCATTCGGTCACCAGCACCAGGGCGTCGGCGTCACGGGCGATCTCATAGGCGTCCGTGCCGAATTCGACCGCGTCGAGCATGCTGCGGGCGGCATCGATTCCTTCCGGATCGAAAGCGCGGATGAGGGCGCCGCGGTCTTGAAGGCCCTGGATGATCGAAAGTGCGGGGGATTCCCGCATGTCGTCGGTGTTCGGCTTGAAGGTCAGGCCGAGGATGGCGATCGTCTTGCCGCGAACCTCGCCGTCGCAGGCGGCGATGATCCGGCGCGCCATCGCCCGTTTGCGGTTGTCGTTGATCGCCACTGTGGTTTCGACCAGCCGCATCGGACTTTCGGCGTCTTGTGCGGTCTTGACCAGCGCGATCGTATCTTTGGGAAAGCATGAACCGCCATAGCCGGGGCCGGCATGCAGGAACTTGTCGCCGATGCGCTTGTCGAGGCCGATCCCCTTGGCGACCTTTTGCACGTCCGCGCCGACCTTTTCGCACAGATCCGCGATCTCGTTGATGAAGGTGATCTTCATCGCGAGAAAGGCGTTGCCGGCATATTTGATCAACTCGGAGGTCCGCCGTTCACAGAACAACAGTGGCGATTCATTGAGATAAAGGGGCCGATAGACTTCCTGCATGACCCCAACGGCGCGCGGATCTTCGGTGCCGATGACGATGCGATCGGGCCGCTTGAAGTCGGTGATCGCGGCGCCCTCCCGCAAGAATTCGGGATTGGAGACGACGGCGATATCGGCGCTCGGATTTTCCTCACGGATGATCATTTCGACGTCGTCGCCGGTGCCGACCGGCACGGTCGACTTGGTGACGATGACGGTGAATCCCTCGGCGGCGCGGGCGATCTGCCGGGCCGCATCGTAGACATAGGATAGGTCGGCATGGCCATCGCCGCGCCGCGACGGGGTGCCGACGGCGATGAAGACGACATCGGCCTCACGCACGACGCCGGCCAGATCGGTGGTGAAGCGCAGACGTCCGGCGGCGGCGTTGGACTGGACGATGGCGTCAAGTCCGGGTTCGAAGATCGGCACTTTGCCGGCATTCAGCGCCGCGATCTTGCCGTCATCGACATCGACGCAGACGACGTCGTGGCCGAAATCCGCAAAGCAGGCGCCGGACACGAGTCCGACATAGCCCGAACCAATCATCACGAGGCGCATGTGAGTTCCAGTCTCTGTCTTGGGGCGGTGGTTTGGCGATCGCACCGGTGCTTGGCGCGATCGGCGGGTGTTGAGCGCTGCCAGGGACCGTGTGAAACGACGGATTTGGGCGACGATTGCGATTTCTTTTCGGCTCGGCTCGGCCTGGCCTTGGACGAGGAACGAAGCGTTTCTGACTGCGGCCCGGGGCGGCGGTCGAGGTTCTTGGTCAGGGCCCGGTGAGCGAAGCAGCGCCTCGGAAGCGATGCGATCGCCGCCCTGATGTGGAGGTGGACTGCCGCTGCGCAGCAAGTGCCGGAGCCAGGCCAAGGATCAGCGGCACGGCGAAAAAGCGGCCATAGACATGGGGCATGGCGTTCAGCGCCAAGCTAAAGAGCAGAACCGACGTCAACCCGGCGACCGCGGCGGTCCGCTCCCGCTCGATCGGCCAGGCGCCGAGCGCGGCGATCGCACCGCCGGACAGCATCAGCAAAAGGCCGAGCATTCCCGGAAAGCCCGCCTCGGTCCAAAGCAGCAGATAGGTGTCGTGCACGGGGGCATGGTTGACGCTGATCACCCGAAACTGATCCGCGCCATAGCCGAACAGCATGGTCTGGTCGGTCATCCCCAGCGCTTCGCGGATCAGCGCCAGTCTGCCGGTGAAGGTGCCTGCCTGATCGATGTCGCCGCTCTCCAGCGCACCGAGCACCCGGTGCTGGAACACCTCGGGCAAGAACGCGCTGCCCCAGGTCAGAACGATTGCCGCCGTCGCCGCGCCACCGACGATCAGCGTCGCGGTATGGCGCCAGGAGCCGAGAAAGACCGTGAACAGCACGATGGCGAGGATCAGCGAGAACAGCCCGGTGTTGGAGCCGGTGAGAACGATCGCGTAGCTGTAAAGCAGGAGCAGCAGAACCGCCCAGCGGCGGCGGATGTGACCGGAAAGGGTGGCCCAGAGCAGGATCGGCACCGTCATGGCGATGACCGCGGAGCACTCGTTTTCCCGCTCCATGAAGCCCTGCAGACGGCCATTGCCGCTGACGTAGATCGTGTTGGTCTCGTGCAGGATGTCGATGACATAGATGCCGTGGAGGCACATGATGGCGATCGAGGCGAGATAGACCTTGACCAGCACCGGCACGTCCCCCGGCGGCCGCGACAGGACGACCAGCGCCACCACCAGATAGGCGAAGAGATATTGCGCCCACAAAATGACGCCACGGGTGACGTCGCCAAAAAGCAGACTGGAGAGAAACAGCATGCCACCGAGGAGGGCGAGGCCGATGTTCCACAACATCGCGCCCGGCCCCAGTGTGTCGAGGCGAATGGAACGGCTTTGCACCGTCGCCCAGAAGGCCAGCAGCGAGGCGGCATCGCTGGCGGTAAAATAGACTTGGTCGAGACGCAGGATGTTGATCGGCGCAAGGGCGACGGCGAGCGCCGCCAACGGCAGGGCGATGTCGGACCGGCGCGCGCCGAGCCTGTGCGGATTGGAGCGCGGATATGTAAATGCGGGAGATGGATTTGGGCTGTAAGGCATGTTCATCGCGCAGCCAAACTCGGTCAACGACAGAAAATCGTTGGTGAAATACTCACCGTATCCGCAGCGTAATCAGGGCCAGATGCGATAAATACCTCTCCGTTTGGATAAGTTTGGCTGCGCGGATCCTGTCCGATTTGCGTATCTCGGCGGCGTTACACCCAAGACCGCAATTTCATAGAATTGAGTCGACGCAAGCCCGGACCGGCGGCCCGCTGCACCGTTCGGTTCGCAAATTTCGTGGCGAAGGGATTTTCATGACGATCAGTTTCCTGGACGACGCCCGATATTCGAACCGCGTGACCGCTCCGGTGGCTCCGATTCTCGACGCGCCCGCGGATCCTGAAGGGGGCTTCGGCCTTGCCGATATCGGCCGCTTGATGAAGCGCCGGCGGGCATTGATCATGCTCTTCGTGCTGATCGGCACGCTCGCCTCGGCGGCGGCGGCCATTGTGGTGCCGAAGACCTACACCGCCACCTCGACGATCGTTCTCAGGCCCGATGATCCGAACCTTCTGGAAGACCGGCTCGACCAGCAAAGCCTTGTCCCGGCGAGCCGCGCACAGATGGATACCCAGGCGGATCTGATCCGGTCGCGGCTGTTCACCGGGCGGGTGGTCGATGCGCTCAATCTCGTGCAGGATGCGCGCTTCAACACCTATCTGGAGACCCCGGCAACGGCGTCGGCTGCCGATCTGGAGCCGGCGGTCCTGACCGCGGTCCGGACTTGGCTCGCCGGCGCCGTGACCGCTCTCATCGGCGACGACGAGGTGCAACCGGGCGCGTTGCCGGACCGCTCGGTGCAGCGCGATCGCGCGATCTCGGTGTTGTTGTCGATGATGGCGGTGTCGCGCAACGGCGAAAGCTTGGCGATGAACATCTCCATCAGCAATGAAGACGCCGATACCGCGGCGCTGATCGCCAACAGCATCGCCCGGCTCTATGTCGATTGGTCGCGGGAGCAGAAGCAGGGCGAAGCCCGCGACGGGGCCAAATTTTTGCGCAAACAGGCGACCGAACTTGCCGCGCGGATCGCCAGCCTCGAAAAGCAGATCGCCGATTTCGGCAGCGAGGAGGCGGTTTCGGCCGATCCCCGCGACGACCTGTTGCGGGCCGCGATCCAGCAGGTCAACGAACAGCTCGGAGTCGCCAGGGCCGATCTTAGCCAGGCCCGCTCGAAGCTGGCAGAATATACCAATCGGCAAGACGGTGCCACACGCGGGCCGGACAGCACGTTGCCGAAGGGCGAGACGACGCTGACCTCGCCTTTCCTCGATACGCTGCGCGCCGATCTTGCCACGGCGCTGAAGGAGCGCGCGGAGCTGACCCGCAATTACGGCTCCGCCCATCCGCTGATGCTTGAGAGCGACGCCAAGATCAGAACCATCCGTGCGCAGATCTCTGACGAGACTCGTCGCATCGTCTCGACCATGGCCAACGATGTCGACGTCGCCGAGGGGCGGGTGAAGCGGCTCGGAACGGAGCTTGCCAACCTCAACGGGAGGCTCGCCGCGCGCGGCCGGGCCGATATCCGACTGCGCGAGCTGCAACGCGATCTGTTAACCGAGCAGAAGCTCTACGACGTCGTTTCCGACAAGCTCGGCAAGGTGGATCCCTATTCGGACGTGGTGCAAGCCAATGCCCGCGTCGTCTCGCTGGCGGCGGTGCCGACCACGGCCACGCCGACGATCAAGGTTGTGATCGCCGGTGGCTTCGTCGGCTCACTGGTCCTGGCGGTCATCCTCGCGCTGACCATGGATGGCGTTGACCGGCGGGTCTGGGACGGCGAGCACGCCGCCCGGCTTGCCGGCCTGCCGCTGGTCGGTGTGCTGCCGCGTCTCCAGCGCAGGCTCTTTTCGCGCCAACGGGTGCTCGCCGACCTGCGTGATCGGCCTCGCTCGGCCTTTGCCGAAGGGTTTCGGCTGATTCTCGACAGCGTTCGACGGGACTGGAACGACAGCCCCACCCAAACGCTCTTGGTCAGTTCGCCGCTGCCGGGCGAGGGCAAGACGACGGTGGCCTTCGGGCTTGCGGTCGCCGCCGCGACACGAGGTCTGCGAACCGCCTTGATCGATTTCGATCTGAGCGCCGCGACGGCGAGCCCGACGCGACAGGAACTGGATGGGCTTGTTCATCCTGTCGAAAGCGACGGACCGATCTCGGTCGGCGCCGTCGAGGGGATTGCGAACCTCCAGATCTACCTGCCGAACAATGCTGCAGGGACGGGAATCCTCGATCGCGACGCCGTGGCGCGGCACATCCAGGCGTGCCGGGCGACCTATGACTTCGTGGTCATCGACGGCCCGCCGCTCCTCGTCGTCGAGGAGGTGATTTCCCTCGCCAAGCTCGTCGATACTAGCGTGCTGGTGGCGGCCTGGGGCCAAAGCTTCGACCACGAACTCGCCGAAGCCCGTGAGACGATCCGGCGCCATCATGTCGGCTGCTGCGGGTTGGTGTTGAACGGCGTCGATCCGAACAGCGCTGAGAACGGCGTCTTGCGCACCTCGCGCCAATATCGCCGCCGTTTCGCTCGCTATTTCAACGGTTGAGAGCATTCTTTCTGCGTCCGACCAGACGCAGGGCGCTCGAATGTCGGCAGCAGCAAAGAAGGGCCGGCACGATGATGCCGGCCTTATGCTGTCATTCACCGGCTTTTGTGGCCGGGCCGGATGGCTCAAGGATTGATCGGCAGCGGGCGGGTCTTTCGCTATCGGACCGACGCTTGCGGCCAATGAAAAGGCCGGCTCGCCTTTGCGAAGCCGGCCTTTTCATTGTGGCGTGTAACGATCTATCGGCGGTCAGCGGCCTCAGTTTTGCCGGCGCCGGGCCTCGTGGCGGCCATGCGGCTTGTGGGCGTCGACATAGCGCGCCAGGGCAAAGACGGCCGTGACGAAATGCGCGCTGTCGATCCAGCCGCCGCTCTGCCAGTGGCCGTCCGGATTTTGCCGCGCCAACAGATCGGCGACGTAGCTTTTCAGGTCGCCGTCGTCGAGGCGATCGGCTGGGTTCGGCCACAGCGCCACCGGTCCGACATCCTTGCCCGCTTGAGCAGCGGACAGTTCGCCGAGAACATGGGGAATGTTGAAGGTGCTCTTCAGCGAATAGTGGTTGGACAGGTGGGTGTCGTCGAAGGTCATCTTGTCGTCCCGGTCGATATAGAGCGGCCGGTTGGTGGAGAGTTCGTAGAAGCGGGACCAAAGACCGCTCGGCAGCCGCACGCGCTTGAGCCAGGCGCCGGCACGGCCGGCGGCATCGAGATAGGCCTTGTCACCGGTCTCGCCATAAAGCTCGACGAGATATTGGATGCAGCCCGCGGTCTCGCGGGACGTCACCGCCGGGGGCTCGAAGCTGCGGCCCCAGACCGGCTGGAGCCTGGCGTCGTAGGTCTGGGCCCATCCGGGCTGGGGTGCCGGCAACTGCGCCGAGACCAGGAAGGTGCCGATTGCTTTGGCAATTGCGAGATCGGCCTTGTCGCCATAGAGCCGGTAGGCGCTGAGATACATCCGGCCGGTGTCGCGCAGGATGTCGTCATTGGTGACGAAATAGGGCGGATCGCTTGGCTTCTGCCAATCGTGCGGCCATTCGGCGGGGATCGTCGCCTGGGTGGCGAACTCCTTTTTCGCGCCGGGATTGGTACCTTTGTAGAAGACTTGGAAGGCGCCGTTGCGATATTGCGCGCCGGCCAGATGCCTCAGGCCGTAATTGATGGCGGCGCGCACCGCCGGATCGCTGTCGCCGCTCGCCTTGTCGAACCAAATCAGGAAGATCAGCGCGCTCTGGCTGGTGTTGTCGTCAAGGACCGAGACGTTGCGCTGGCGATTGCCACCCTTGCGGTGGCATTCGTGATTCTCTGCGACGAAGGCCCGGTAGCACCACTCTTCCGCCTTGCGATCGTCCATCTCGGCCGAATAGTACCAACCGCCGGACAGAAGCTGGGTGCGCAGCAGCGCCTTGGCGACGTCATGGGCGGCATTCAGCCATTGCGTGTCGCCGGTGACGTCAAAGATGCGCAGATAGGCTGCGCCGATCGCCGGTGTGCCGGGCGGTTGGATCCAGCCGATGCTGCGGGGTACCCGGCCGCCTTCGCCGCGATGGACCTTTCCGTCGGCCGAATATTTCCAGACGTAGCTGCCGTCGACCCCGAGCCGATCGCGAAAATAGGCTGCACCGCGCTCCAGCGCTGAAAGGGCGCGTTGGTCGCTTGTCACCGCGTTGGCGACGGCGATCTGCGAGCTTGTGGCAAGGGCGAGGGAGAGGATGATGTGACGCAACATGGCGATCCCCATTCGATCGAGAGTCAGGCGACGGCCGACGCGCTTCCTGCCTGCGGCCAATCGGTCTGCGGCAGGTGCATGGCGCCCGATTGGCTCGGGGCGGCGGGCTCGGCCTGATAGCCCGGCAAGAGGCCGGCGATCCGGTCGCGCGCTGTTTCGGCGCTGCCACCGCGCGCCAAGAGTTCCAGCCCCTGCAAAGCCTGGCGAAGATCATCGAGCGGCACCGGTGTCGGCACCGCGCCAAGAACGCCCGGAACCGCCGAGGCGACGCGCTCCTCGTCCTCGTCGAACAGCTCCTCGAACAGTTTCTCGCCCGGCCGGCGGCCGACCACCTTGATCTTGACGTCGATATCCGGACGCAAGCCAGCGAGGCGGATCATGCGACGCGCCATGTCGACGATCTTGATCGGCTCGCCCATGTCGAGGACGAAGATTTCGCCTTGGCCGAGCTGGCGTTCCAGCCCATGGGCGGAGGCCTGGAGCGTCAGTTCCACCGCCTCGCGAATGGTCATGAAGAAGCGTTTCATCTCCAGATCGGTGATGGTCAGCGGGCCGCCGCGGGCGAGCTGGCGCTGGAACAGCGGGATCAGCGAGCCGCTCGATCCGAGCACATTGCCGAAGCGGACAGTCATGAAGCGGGTCGGCCGTTCGCTGCCCTTTTGGCTGAGATCCAGGGCCTGGCAATAAAGCTCGGCGAGCCGCTTGGTCGCGCCCATCATGCTGGTCGCATTGACCACCTTGTCGGTGGAGATCTGGACCATGGCGAGGGCGCCGTAGCGCCGCGTCGCCTCCGCAACATTCATCGTGCCGATGGCGTTGGTCAAAATGCCTTCACAAGGGTTCAGCTCGACCATCGGCACATGCTTCAGCGCCGCGGCATGGAAGACGAGTTCAGGGCGATGGGCACTGAACACGGCATCGAGGCGGGCCCTGTCGCGGACATTGCAGAGATAGGGGACGCGCTTTTGCGCCGGGTACTTTTCCGATAGATCGAGATCGATTTGATAGAGATTGAACTCGGTGCTCTCGATCAGCACGATCTCGGTCGGTGCAAAGCTTGCGATCTGCAGGGTCAGTTCGCTGCCGATCGAGCCACCGGCGCCGGTGACGACGACCCTTCGGCCTTCGATCATCCGTCGCAGCGCCTCCTTGTCGAGCGCGGCTTGCGGCCGTTCCAACAGGTCGGTCAGCTCGATCGGCCGCAGCTCCATCGCTCCGGTCGACTTGCCGCTGCGCAGCTCGACGGCAGGCGCCGGGCGCGAGACGGCGATGCCGAGACGGTCGCTCGTCTCCATCACCCGCTTGATCTGCGGATCGGTCAGGCCGGCGACCGGATTGGTGACGACGATCTGCCGGGGCCGCATGTCCCGCTGTTCGAGGTCGGCGAGAACGGCGGAAAAGTCGCCGGGCGTTCCCAACACCGGCACGCCGCGCAGATTGGAGCCTTGCGGGGCATCCTTGCACAAGATGCCGACCGGACGGTGACGGCTCGAGTCATCGCGCTGCAGCGCGCGAAGATAGATGTCGGCCCCATCGTCGGCGCCGATCAGGAGCACCGGGATGAGATCCTTTTCGTCCTCGACGACAGCGCGGCGATTGGGAGCGAAGCTGCGCATCTCCTCGACTTTCGAGCGTAGCCGCAAGGCGACCAGCATCGGCATCAGCAAGAGGAGCGCGATGACGACGATCGAGCGCGGAAAACCGGCGACGCCGTCGAGCGCAAACAGGACGCCGACAAAGGCGAGCGTGACGACGAGGGCGGCCCGCGCCACGCCGAAGAGATCGGATACGGTCGCGTATCGCCAATTGCGACTATAGAGGCAGGTGGCTGGGAAGAGGATTGCGGCGCATAGCACAAAATAGGGTCCGAAGACCGCGATATGGGCAGTGCTTAGGGGCTGGGCGATGTGGCCGTCGATGCCGATCCGCACGATGACCGCCAGGGTGTAGGCAAGCGCTGCCGCCGCAATGTCGGCGGTGTAGAGTTTGGAATGGCCGATGACGGCCGCCAGGCGCTGGCGGATGCGGCGCTTCAGATAGGCAAGCACCTCGTGCCGCCCTAGTTGTGGCGGCCACGGCTGGGTCGATGGTCCGCTGAGAAGCCGGCTGGTGGCTACCGCGCCATAGAGCAGCAGCATGTGCCATCCGATCTCGGGGGCCTTCCGACGCGATCCCTGCACCTCGTAGGTCATGCGCTAACCTCAGCAATCGGTTGTCGGCATCGCTCGCACGTGGTGTCGCCCCGATGCGGGATGCCGGTAAGTGGAGTTGAGGACAGATCGTGCCGCTGCGGTCGGTAGCGATATTAAGAGAGAGATCGTGCCCTGGATTAAGGTGCCCATTCGGTCGTTTTCCCGAAGCTTGGGGCGGCAGATCTAGCTGTATTGATGAGCCGTCTTGCGGGATTGGTCTGCCATTAACCCGAAAGGCGTGTCCGCTTCGGCTGGATCTGCCCAATGGGCTAAGTCGCGGCCGATCAGCGCTTCGAGCTTGGCGATATCCGGCCGGTAATAGCCGGCGAGCCGGTTGCGCAGTGCCAAAGGAAAGGTGGGATAGGCGATCTCCCGCACCACCTGACGGCGCACCGCCCGGAACAGCGGCGTTTTGCGGAATGGCTCGATCGCCGGTCGGATCGGCTGCATCAGACGGCGCAGCGACGGCGAGAGCATCGGCTCGGTGCGGTCTTTGACTTTCTTGCGACTGGCGGCCGGCAGAGCGCGGGGGGCAAGGCCGAGGAAGCTGCGGACGTGGTCGAGATGGGCCTGCGGCGTCCGCAGCATGTCATCGTAGAGCAGAATCAGCAGACGCTCACGCGGGTAGCGTTCGAGATAGGGTTCGAGCTGGCGATAATAGAGGCCGTCGTCGAGGAAGCGGCGCTTGGTGGCGCTGTCAGGATCGAGATAGCGGGTGATGTCGCTGCCGACTTCGCCACGTCGATAGAGCATGCAGTAGTCGGAATAGGCGCGCTCGATTGGGTTGCGCAACTGGACGATCAGCCGTGCATGGGGCAGGGCGGCGTGAACGCGGGCGGGCGCTTGCGGCGTATCGAGATAGGAATTTGATTTTTCCCCGGTCAGCCGATCAGCGGCCCCGCTCGGAAACTGATCGAGATACCAGTCGAGACCTCGCTCGAAATGCCGGCTGAAATAATGCAGCTCGGGATCCGGCATCGCCACCTGCGGGTCGCTTTGCAACGCTCGCTGCAGCCAGGTCGTGGCGCATTTGGCGGCGCCGACGATGACGAAGTCGATATCTGTCGTTTGCATCGCAAACGGTCTCCTTACGAAATTGGCCGGGAGCGTTGACGGGTCAAAAACTCGCCTTGGCGGAAGCCGAACGGGCGGGGGCGGCGCTGCCGCCGCGCTCGTCCGGCGTCAGTTTCCGGTAGATCCGCATGATCTCGTCGACATGGCAGGCGACGCCGTAGTGGCGCAACGCTTGGCTGCGGGCGCGTTCGGTGATGGCCTCGGCGAGCGCAGGATCGGTGAGCAGCTGCGCGACCGGCTCGACGAAGGCATCGGGGTCTTCCGGGGCAACAAGAAAGCCCGTCTCACCATCGCGGATCGCCTCCGGATTGCCGCCGTGATCGGTCGCGACCACCGGCGTTTCGAGCAGCATCGCCTCGATCAGTGTTCGCCCGAAGGGCTCCGAGACCGCCGGCACGAGCAAGACATCGGTCGCGGCCATCGCCGGCTCCACCGGCCGGCGAAAGCCCATCAGCCGCACATCGACATCGAGCGCTGCAATACGCTGGCGGATTTGATGCTCGATCGCAAGATTGCTCTCGACCGGCGCGCCGAACAGGCATCCGACGATCGGCAGATCGGGCCGGGCGCGCTTCAGCCGCGCGACAATGTCGACGAAGAGCAGCGGGCGCTTGCGATCGATCAGGGCGCCGAAATAGCCGAGGATGCGGGTCGCTTCCGGCAGATCGAGTTCGGCGAGCAGCGTGCGCCTCGCGGTTTCCCGGTCTGGCCGTGTCGCCGGATGGTCGAAGGGGCTGTGGATCACCGCCAGCCGCTTGCGAACCGGAAACAGCGGGCGGCGGGGTTGCGAGAATTTCGAGACGGTGACGATCCGGTCGGCCAAAAGGGGGGCGAGGAGATTGGCGCCCTTGGCATCGGGATCACCGCGGTGGTGCCAAACCACTCGCTTCCGGGCAAGGCGCGCGGCGAGCCCCCAGCTTGCATGGATCCGGCCATCATTGGTGTGGACGATGGCGATCCGCCCTTCGCGCAGGAAGCTGCGCATCAGCGGCAGCGATTTTCGGGCAAAGGTCATGAGTTGCGGGAGGCTGAGCCGGTGTGGCGCGAGCAGCGCGGGCAGCGGCAGATGGATGAAACGAAAGCCCTCCTTGGTCAGGAACGGCGCCAGCGGCCCGTCGATCCGATGAAGGACGATCAGTGGTTCGACATCGCGCCGATCGAGATTGCGGATCAGTTTCAAAGAGGAGATATGGCTGCCGCCGACCTCGTCACCGACATAGGGAAAGCAGACCCGCTTGGCCCTGTGGGCAGAGACTGGGGGCGCGCCGGGCTCCGTCTCCAGTTCGGCCCAATCGGTGGGCCAGGCCTCGCCATCGCCAGCGCTGGCGGCCGAGATTTTCGACGAAAGATTCATCTCAACGCTCCGGCTAAAGGGGGATTGCGGGAGAGGTGGGCAACGGGCCGCCCTCGGTCGATGCGGTGGCCGCCTTCGACAGGTGAGGGGGCTTCGTCCGGCTCTTGAGGGCGTTGCGCAGGGCGAGACCGATCAGGCTCAGCCAGATGGTGCCGAGCACGATCTGGCCGATCACGGCGCCGATCGGTCCGACCAGCGGAATCAGGGTGAACGCGGCGGCGTGAAAGCCGATGGTGCCGGCGATCACCGCGCGCAGAACGTCGTCTTGCCGGCCCATGGCCAGCAGCGAGATCCGTCCCACAGAGCCCGACATGAGCAGCACCACCGCCACCATTTGGGCGACGGCGAGAGGGGCGGCGGCAAGAAACTCCGATCCGGCGGTGTTCACGATCAGCGGCTTGATCAGCAGCGTCACGCCGGCCAGCATGGTCAGGGAGAGAACCACGAGCATGATCTCGATTTCGAGGATCACCCGCTTGAACTCGCCGATGCCGCCTTTGCCCCACAGCCGGGCCACATCCGGGAACAGCACCGCCTGGACTTGGCCGCCGAGCTTCTGGCCGAGCTGGCCGATGCGCTTGGCGACGTGATAAACGCCGGCGGCGGCGGGATCGGCCAACGCGCCGACGATCAGCGTATCGAGCTGCTGGGAGCTGACCCAGAGCGTCAGCGAGGCATTGGCCGACCAGGCAAAGCGCCAAATGCCAGGGAAGCGCCGGGTGAGGCCGGCGAGCGGGGCGGAGAGAATGCCGGTCACTCCCTGCCGGCGCAACACGATGAAGGCGAGGACGATGGTGGTGATCGAGCCAAGGACTTGCGTGCCGCCCCAGACCAGCGCGAAATAGCCGAGACCGCCGCCGAAATGCAGCCCTGCGGCGCAGAGCGAGGCGCGGACGCTCAGCGTCACCAATTGGCCGTAGGCAAGAAGCCGGAAATTGCCGGCAAGCCGTTGCACCGCTGTCGGCATGCCGCTGAGTTGAAACAACAGGACGCCCGCATAGAGCATGAACAGATGGTGGGTCTCCTGCGACCAGCCGAAGAGCGATGCGAGCAGGACGCCCGCCGCCATGGCGATGAGGAAGCCGCAGACGGCGCCAGCAAGGTCCAGCAGCATTCCGAATTTCAACAGGACGCGCAGGTTTTCCCGATGGGCGGCACCCTCGAGATTGGCGCCGAACCGGATGATCGGCTGCCAGGATTGGAAGCTGACCAGCCGCTCGATCAGCTGGACGCTGGCATAGATCAGCGCCAACTGGCCGTAGCCGTAAGGGCCGAGCGCCCGCGCGGTGACGGCGAAGGCAGCAAGCGCCAGCAACGACGCGAGGACATTGCCCGTGAACAGATGCGCCACATTGGTCAGCCGTTCGCGATGATCGACGACGCGGGCGGCGAGTTTGCGCAGTGTCGAGGCGATGTCGAGCTTCGAAGACAGCTGGGGCACGAACGATCCATTCCGGTGGCCTCGCGATCGATCGTCACGAGTCAGCACCGGAAGTAGATGGGAAATTGTCGCCGCGCACGAGACGGCTATTCGGCCTCGTCAGCCCGCGTTTCTTAGCCAAGGGGGTAGGTATCGCGTGCCTCTGCATGGCGGCAATCCGCCATCTGGCCGATCGGTCTTGCCCCCTTTGGGGAGTGGCGCCGTACGCTTTATAAGACGCGCGGCGCGCTCGAAACGGGGTGCCGGACGCTCGAGTTTCAGGCGGCCTTTGCGACGACCGGAGGGGACGCGACGGTGTCGAGAGCAAAGCGTCCGGTGGCGGTGATCAGCCCGGCGACGGCGTCGAGGGCGAGGGCGGAGAGTTCCAGCGCGAGCAGGCGGTGGGGCTCGAACGGGCCGGGCATAGCCAGCGCGCCGGTCTGGGCGGCGGAAAAGCCGAAGCGGACATAATAATCCGGATCGCCGACCAGCACGATGGCGCCGTGGCCGAGGCGGGCGGCCTCGGCGATCGCATGGCGCATCATCAAGCCGCCGAGGCCGGTGCCCTGGCGATCCGGCGCGATGGCGAGGGGGCCGAGAAGCAGGGCCTCGACAGACCCGCCGTTCCGCGTGCCGGCGGCGATGTTCCACAGCCGCACGGTGCCGACGAGCGTGCCGTCGGGTGCGAGGGCCGAGAAGGCGAGGCCCTCCGCCGGCAGGCGGCCGGTGCGGATCGCCTCGGACGACTTGCGCGTGCGCCCCGGGCCCATGGCGGCGTCGAGCAGCGCTTCGCGTGCGGCGACGTGGCTGGGCGTCTCCGCGACGATTGCAGCGAAAGGCACGGCGGCGCTGAAGGTGGCTTTAGAAGCGAAAGCGGTCATGAAAACCTCCCCAAAAGGCAAAGCAGGAGGTTGAAGAGATGCGGGCCGAAGACGAGGCCTGGCGCGCGGGCGAAATTGCCCGGCGCCGACCCCTTGCGATGCTCGATCGCGTCAGGGGCTGTCGCGCCGGGTCAGGCGGGCGTTCGTCGCCCGCCTGGTCGTCGTCGATATCGTCGAAGCAGCAGCATCGGCACGGCTCAGATCACATAGGCCCGAAGCGGCTCGAAGCCGTTGAAGGCCACCGAGGCATAGGTCGTGGTGTAGGCGCCGGTTCCATCGATCAACAGCTCGTCGCCGACGCTGAGCGAGATCGGCAGCGGGTAGGGGGTCTTCTCGTACATCACGTCGGCCGAGTCGCAGGTCGGGCCGGCGAGAACGCAGGGCTCGGTCTCCTCGCCGTCGCGGTCGCTGAGGATCGGATAGCGGATCGCCTCGTCCATCGTCTCGGCCAGACCGCCGAATTTGCCGATGTCGAGGAACACCCAGCGGTTCTCGTCCGCCTTCGACTTCTTCGACACCAAGACAACCTCGGTCTTGATCACGCCGGCATCGCCGACCATGCCGCGGCCGGGCTCGATGATCGTCTCCGGCAGCTGGTTACCGAAATGCTTGGTCAGGCTCTGGAAGATCGCCTGGCCATAGGCCGACGCCGCCGGCACGTCTTTCAGATAGCGGGTCGGGAAGCCGCCGCCCATATTGACGAGGGTCAGTACGATGCCCTTCTCGGCCAGCGCGTCGAAGACGAATTTGGCGTCGGCGATCGCTGAATCCCAGGCTTCGGTGTTGGTCTGCTGGGAGCCGACATGAAAGGAGACGCCGGTCGCCTTCAGGCCGAGACGCTGTGCGTCGGTGAGGACGTCGATGGCCATCGCCGGGACGCAACCGAACTTTCGCGACAGTGGCCACTCGGCGCCCTCGCCATTGGTCAGGACGCGGCAGAAGACCCGGGCACCGGGGGCGGCGCGGGCGATCTTCTCGACCTCTTCGGCACTATCGACGGCAAACAGCGAGACGCCGAGTTCGTGCGCCCGGGCAACATCTCGCTCCTTCTTGATGGTGTTGCCGTAGGAGATGCGGTTCGGCGTGACGCCGGCATCGAGCGCCATCTCGATCTCGGCAACCGAGGCGCAGTCGAAATTCGAGCCGAGCGTGGCCAGAAGTTTGAGGATTTCCGGGGCTGGATTGGCCTTCACCGCATAAAAGATCGCGGAGTCCGGCAACGCGCGGCGGAAAGCGCGAAAATTGTCTTCGACGACGTCGAGATCGACGACGAGGCACGGGCCGTCGGGACGGCGGGTGGCGAGGAAATCGCGGATGCGCTGAGTGACCATGGGGGCCTCCGTGGGACCAAAAGGGTCGACAGGGAGCGTACGCGGAGCCGCCCCGATGGATATCACCACACGGGAACGTTTCCAACGCGACGCGACTTGATCGAAAGCCCGCGCGAAAAACGCGAGATTCCGGTTTCGTCTGCCATGGTTTGGTGGGCTTGGACCCGCCGCACTTCAGGCAAGGAAGGTGTGCCTCTTCAGTATTCCCGGCTTTGGAGACCGGGAGAGACTAGAAAGGCCCGAACCGTCGTTGCTTCAAGGCGTCCTCGAAATCGCGCGGCTCGCGAAATCGACTGGGTGTGTTACGTCCAGGTACCTTCCCGGCTACCCTCGCATCTGAGGACCGGGGGACGCCCACAGGCACGTGCGACATGGGGCAGGTGGCGATGTATGCCGAGTTGATGTCACACGCAAGAGCCGAATGATGCGGGCGGTTGATTTTTGCCGCGCAGCATTGAAGGAAGGAGCATCGCCGCGTCATTGCGGCAACAATGCGCAAGCTTGGAGCATGCTCGGGCCATGGATACGCTGACGCGGATGCGAGCTTTTCTCGCGGTGATCGAAAACGGCGGATTTTCCGCGGCGGCCCGCAAGACCGGGCGCTCGAAAGCGCTGTTGTCGAAATATGTGCGCGAACTGGAAGACGAACTCGGCGTGCTGCTGATCAATCGGACGACTCGCCAGATCGCGCTGACGGCAGCCGGCGAGGTTTATGTGCGCCGGGCGGCAACGATTCTCGCCGATCTCGAAAGTTTGAACGAGGAGGCGCGCGAGGCGACGGGCGAAGCTAAGGGCCGCATTCGCGTTTCGGCGGCCCGCACCTTCGGCGACGCCCAGCTCGGTCTTAGCCTTGTCGATTTCGCCAAGACCCATCCGGACATCAGCCTCGACATCCATCTCGACGACAATTTCGTCAATCTGGTCGAGGAGGGTTTCGACGTCGCGATCCGGATGACCCGGCTGAATGATTCGGCGCTGATCGCCCGCCGGCTGGCCTCGCTCGACTTTGCCATCGTCGCAAGCCCCGAGCTGGTCAAGCGGCTGGGGCGGCCGAGCCATCCGACCGATATCATGAACTTCCCGGCGGTGATCGATTCGAACTCGCGGATGTTCTCGCACTGGATGTTCAAGGATCCCAAGAGCGACGAGCAGATTGCCGTCGCCGTCTCCGGCCAGTTCACCGCCAACAGCCCGGTGACGGTGCGCGCTGCCGCAATCGCCGGGCTCGGCTTTGCGCTCAGCCCGTCCTTCGTGGTGCGCGACGATCTGGAGAGTGGACGACTGGTGCGGGTGCTCGACGAATATATGTCGAGCGAAGCCGGCATTTACGCCGTCTTCCCGCATCGCCGCCACCTGCCGACACGGGTGCGCGTCTTCGTCGACTTTCTTGCCGAGTGGTTCAAGAAGTGCAACCGCCACGGCGCCGGTGAACGGCCTCGCCCGCCATCGGTCGTGAACGCCGCCGCGTCGCAGCAGAACGCCTGAGGCGGGTTTGGCGGGACGGCGACGCGCTGGCCTTATTCGCGCGCGCCCAGCTTCACCGCGTCATCATCGTCGTCCCCGAAGCCGGGAGGCGGCGGCCGCGAGAATCAAGGCGCCGCTGGCTCACCGAGGTTTTAACGGCGTGTTCACGCGTGGCGTGTCAGGTTTGCGGCATGCGCCACGCTCTTTCCGCAATCCTTGCGATCGGTCTTTTTGCCAGTTTGCTTGCCGCCCCTTCCTTCGCCAAGGATGGGCCGCGGGAGGCGACGATTGACGTCGATGCCGATCCGGGAACGATCGTCATCAAGACCGCGATGCGCAAGCTCTATCTTCTCACCGGCAATGGTCAGGCGCTGGAATACGACATTGCCGTCGGGCGGCCGAGCGAGCAGTGGTTCGGGCGCAGCTGGGTGTCGCGCAAGCGGCCGCATCCGACCTGGGTGCCGACGCCCGATATGCGCGAAAAACATCCCGATCTGCCGGATTCCGTCGGACCGGGGCCGAAGAATCCGCTGGGCGAACGGGCGATGAATCTCGGCTGGACATCCTACCGGATCCACGGCACGAATTCCCCGCATTCGATCGGCCGCGCCGCGTCATCGGGCTGTTTTCGGATGCGCAATGCCGACGTCAAAGATCTCTACGACCGCGTCCATGTCGGCGCCGAGGTGATCGTCGAGCGCTGACGCGCTGTGAGCTTCGGCCGATCTGGCAGTCATCGCCAATGCAAGTGAACTGGTGGGGCTGCGCCACGTGTTGCTGCGCCTTAAGCTTTCGCTCCAGCCAGAAAACCTTGCGCCAAGCCGGCCTGTCGATGCGTCGGATGCTGGTCTTCAGACCTCACTTCGGCCATGGTTTTTTCGTCTTGCCGCAATGGCAAGAAGAGGGGGCGCCAGTGGTCAAACGCCTGTTGGGGATATCGATCGTCTTGGGAGCCGTCTCGGCGGCAGGTGCAGCCAAGGCCCATCCGCATGTCTTCGTCGAGCCGCATGTCGAGATCGTCGGCAATGGCCAGGGAATGTTCACGGCGTTGCGCAACGTCTGGCGGATGGACGAGCTGTTCTCCTCCTCGGTGGTGGTCGATTTCGACAAGAACGCCAATGGTGTGCTCGATCCCGACGAACTCGACGCGGTCGGCGAGACCGTGCGCAAATCGATCGCCGAGTGGAATTTCTACAGCTTCGCCGAGGTCGATGGGAAGGCCATCGCTTTGACGCCGCCGGACACGCTGCACACGCTGTTCGAGGACGGTCAGCTGATCTTCTTTTTCGAGATGCCGGTGACCCGGCCGGTCGATCTGACCCGTCAGACGGTGAAGGTTTCCAATTTCGACGAGAGCTTTTTCGTGGCCTTCGATTTCAAAGGTGCCGACGATTTTCAGCTGGTCGACATGCCGGCGGGCTGCAGGAAGGCGATCCACGTGCCGGATGAAGATCAGGCTGCCAAAGCCTGGATGGAGAAGATCGCCGGCCTTGGCGTCGACGAACAGGTGCCGCAGGATCAGGCGAACGCCTTTGCCGATATCCTGGCGACCCGGTTGGAGGTCTCATGTTCGCGTCCGAGCTGAGCAGACGGCGTGCCGACACTGGGCAGGGCCGCAGGATCGCCGGCCTGATGGCCGGGGGCCTTTTGCTTGCAGCGGCGATCGGCGCCAGTGTCGATCCGGCCATTGCCAAGTCGTCGATCGGCATCGGCACGGCGGATGTCGCCACCGCGCCGAGCGGCGGGTTTCTGGGCGGGCTGTTCGTCGAAATCGGCATACGTCAGCGCGCGTTTTTTACGGCGCTCCGCCAGGCCTTGATCGGGCTGAAGCGGGGCGAGGGCGCGCTGACTTTCCTGATTGGCCTGTCATTTCTCTATGGCATCTTCCACGCCGCCGGGCCCGGCCACGGCAAGGCGGTGATCGCGTCCTACATGCTGGCGAGCCGGGCCGAACTGAAACGCGGCGTGGCGCTGGCCTTCGCATCGTCACTGGTGCAGGCGATGACGGCGCTTCTCGTCGTCGGGGCCGGCTGGTATCTTCTGCGCGGCACGGCGCTGTCGATGACCGACGCGACCGACTGGCTGGAAATCGTCTCCTATCTTTTGGTGACGGGGTTTGGGCTGCTGCTGCTGTTCAAGGTCGGCTGGAAGCTGCAGCGCCACTATCGGCCGGTCGCAAAACTCCGGTCAAGCTTGTCGCGGGGGCCCGTGCGGCGGACCGGCGCCGGTGGCGCCGTGAGAGCGCTGGCCTTTGCGGCGCCTGGCGAGCTGCGGGCGAATGCGATGCCGGCGGCCGAGGCGCTGGCGCCCGGCGACGTCTGCGGGTCAGGCGGGGCGGAGGTCTGTGATTGCGGCCACTCGCATATCGCTCAGCCGGACACGCTGCACGGCAAAATGACCTTGAAAAGCGCGATTACGGCCGTTTTCGCCGTTGGGCTCCGGCCTTGCGCCGGCGCCGTTGTCGTCTTGACCTTCGCATTGCTCAACGAGCTCTATCTCGGCGGTCTCGTCTCGGTCTTCGCCATGGCGCTCGGCACCGCGATCACCGTTTCAGCGTTGGCGACGCTCGCAGTTGTCGGGCGCGGCGCGATCGAGCGCGCCGGTCGTCATGCCCAGCGCGCCGTTCTCGTCGGCTATCTGATCGAATTGACCGGCGCGAGCGTGATGACCCTGCTTGGCATCGGCCTGCTCGGCGGCGCGCTGGCGGCGCTCTGAGCCTTGTGGGCATCAGCCGCGAGACTGGCGATAGCGCCGGCAGGCGTCGCCGAAGGCCCTGAAGATCGCCGCCGAGGGGGCGTCGCTCTCGGCCCAATATTCCGGATGCCACTGCAGGCCGAGCGCGAAGCTTTGCGCGCCTTTGACCGAGACGGCCTCGATGGTGCCGTCCGGCGCGCGTGCCTCAACGGCAAGGCCATTGCCGAGCCGGTCGATCGCCTGACGGTGCAGCGAATTGACGCGGATCGAGGATTGGCCGACGATCGCGGCGAGCGGGCCATCACCGCTGAGCGCGACCTCGTGGCGGGTGGCGTAGCGCTCGCGCTGGTCGTCATGGGTGATGGCACGGTGGTCCATGCGTCCCGCGATCTCCTGGATCTCCGTCGCGAGTGTTCCGCCGAAGGCGACATTCAGCTCTTGGTGGCCGCGGCAGATGCAGATCAGCGGAATGCCGCGCGCGACGCTCGCCTGGATCAGCCGCTGCGTGAGCGCGTCGCGGGCCGTGTCATAGGGCTCGAAGGTGGGGTCCGGCTCGCTGCCATAGAGCGCCGGGTGCACGTTCGAAGCCGAGCCGGTGGTCAGCACGCCGTCGACCCGGTCGAGGATCAGGTCAATGTCGATTTCCTCGGCGATCGCCGGCACGATGATCGGCGTTGCTGCGGCGACGCGGGTCAGCGCGTTCAGATAGGTGTCTGGGCTGGCGTGCCAGCGATAGCGCTCGAAGTCACGGACGTCGGCGGGGACGGCGACGAGGATCGGGGCGTGCGGCATGGTCGGCCTTTTCGCGCTGCAGTCAACGCCCGATAGAGCGCCGTGGTTCGAAACGTCGATTGTCTGCCAATGCTTTAGCCGCTGTCCCTCGGCCCCGGAAGAGGGGTCTGACGCCCCGGTGCCTTCTCACCCGTTCGTAGGCTTTCCTTCGCGGGATCGCGAGGCTAAACATTTCGAACGCGGCGGAGCGGATCGCTGCCGCACGCGGTCTTGCTCCTGTTCTCGGACGAAAGTTCTTGGACGCAAGGCCCGTCATCTTTGGGAGGAGTTTATTTTGGATCGTCGTACATTCATCACCAAGGCCGGTATCGGCGCCGGCGCGGCTGCCGCCTCGACGCTCGCGGCCCCGGCCATCGCCCAGGAAAACAAGAAGATTACCTGGCGCCTCACCTCGTCCTTCCCGAAGTCGCTCGACACCATCTATGGCGGCGGCGAAACCATCGCGAAATATGTTCGCGAGGCGAGCGACGGGAATTTCGAGATCCAGGTCTTCGCGGCCGGCGAGATCGTTCCTGGCCTGCAGGCGGCGGACGCCGTTTCCTCGGGCACCGTCGAGATGTGCCACACGGTGCCCTACTACTATGTCGGCAAGGATCCGACCTATGCCATGGGCGCGGCGATCCCGTTCGGCCTCAACGCCCGCCAGACCAACGCCTGGCATTACTACGGCGGCGGCGTCGACCTGATGAACGAGTTCTACGCCACCCAGGGCTTCGTCGGCTTTCCGGCGGGCAACACCGGCGCCCAGATGGGCGGCTGGTTCCGCAAGGAGCTGAAGACCCTCGACGACATGAAGGGCTTGAAGATGCGCATCGCCGGCATCGCCGGGCAGATCATGTCGAAGCTCGGCGTCGTGCCGCAGCAGATCGCCGGCGGCGATATCTATCCGTCGCTGGAAAAGGGCGTGATCGACGGCGCCGAGTGGGTTGGCCCCTATGACGACGAGAAGCTCGGCTTCGTCAAGGTCGCGCCCTATTACTACTATCCCGGCTGGTGGGAAGGCGGCCCGACCGTCGCCGTCTTCATCAACAAAGACAAGTTCGAGGCTCTGCCGAAGTCCTATCAGTCGCTGCTGAAGACCGCCGCGCAGGCGGCGAACTGCGACATGCTGGCGTCCTACGACTACAAGAACCCGCAGGCGATCAAGCGTCTGGTCAAGGATGGCGCCAAGCTGCGCGCCTTCAGCCAGGAGATCATGCAGGCCTCCTACGACGCGGCTTTGGGCGTCTATGGCGATATTTCGGCGAAGAATGCGAGCTTCAAGAAGATCTACGACAATCAGCTCGCCTTCAAACGCGACGCCTATCTTTGGGCGCAGCTGCCGGAATATACCTTCGACACCTTCATGATGATCCAGCAGCGCAACGGCACGCTGTAAGGGTGTCTGCTCCTGTGTAACGACGGTGAGGAAGCTTGGTGCTTCCTCACCGTTTTCGTATAGTCAGATCTCTTCGCCTCGTGTCTGGCGGCCGGGTCTATGCTCAGGCCGCGGGTGTATAGGTGATAGGCAGGATCTTCTCGGCTTCGGACGCGTTGGTGTCGTCCTGACGGTCTGCAACGATCGTTCCGAAGAGGATCGAAAATGGCAACGGCGGCGCGCCGAGCAGACTGAGATAGGTGTTCGGCAGATGCTGGTGCAGGTTTTCCATGACATAAGCGATCAGGGTGCAACTGGGCTGGTCGGGCCGCACCGTTCCCTGCAATGGCACAGGCAGGCCGACCGCCGTGTAGTCGTAATCCCCGGTCATCAACCGCAGGGCTGTCGCCAGTAAGAACGCGTCGACGATCGTCCCGCCCTTCGGCGACGGTTCGTAAAATCCGCGAGTTTCGAGAACCCGGTCCCATCCATAGGACACGGTGTCGAGGGTATTGTAGACACGGCGCACTCTGCCATCGAGACGGGTTCCAGGTCCGAAGAGATTCGCGAAAGCCGCGTTGCCGGGTGTCATGCCCGCGAAGCTGGTTGCTGAGATTAATCGCGTCGGGTCGGCCTGGGCCAAAGCCAGCGCAAGGACAGGCGTCAAAGTGCCGCCAAGACTGTGGCCGGTCACGACGACGGCGGTCGAGGCCGGTAAAGCGGCGACGAAGTCTTCCAGGGATACGCCGTCGTCATCGACAAGCGCGATCAGTCGCTTCAGCCCTTCGGCCGTGCCGTGGCCGATCTTTGCGTCTCCGACATTTGGCCAGGAGACCATATCGCCGAACGGGCTATCCTCAGACGTATCTGACCAATAGGCCGGCGACAACGGATTTGGATAGGTGCCGCGAATGGCGATCACGACTACGTCTGTGTCGTGGTCGCGAGCCGCAAAGGCGAAATTGGGTGGCGCGGCGTCGCTAGCGCTTGGCATCCATTGCAGCGACCAAGCACCACCGAGCGCCGCGGCTTCGGCAAGATAACTGGGAATGCGCCCCGGATTCCCGTATGCTATGCCGGCCAGCGTCATCAGGACTGGGTCGCTTGGTATTTCCGCATATCCACTCATTAAGCCACCGTGAGTGCTGGCCGGGTTAAGATCGCGGTTGTATCGTCAGACTTTGGATGCGGCGATCCGGGCAATCTCAGCTGGCTTTCTTCCATCAGATCATCGTCCCGCCACTGAAGGTCGGGACTGGATAGACGGTGGCATCAACGAAGTACCGGAACTGCTTGTCGTATCGCCGATAGTAGACGAGCCTTTGGGTTGGCGTCGCGATCAACATGTTCGGCCGTACGCCATCAACCTGCACCGTACCCCGCCAACCGGTGCCGCTTTGCGGAATCTCTAAATCTTGACCTTGTTGGCTTGGTCCAAACGGCAGGCACTGCACGCCATAAATCAGCGTTTGTCCCGCGTAGATCGACTGGTTCAGAAACCCACGTTCCGCTGAAGCGAAAAAGTCTGGGTAAACATTCGCCTCGCCTTTTGCGTCGATGTATTGAGCGTTGAGCGAAGACTGTCCCTTTCCTTGGGTAAAATCCGTCGTCTCTTGGAAGACGATGTTGAAGCTGCCAGAGGTGATGCCCAGTGCCAGCGAGATCTCGACCCAATAGCCCTGGATCAGAAAAGGGTTGCTGGCGTCCGGCGGTAAAATTCCTTGCGGGACGAGATTTTCTGCAACGATTTCAAAGGCGGACAGCAGAGCCATGGCGAAATCCTCCATATCGTCACATGAGTTCTTTGCCACTAATAATACCTTAAGATTGTAATACTGTCAAAAAGAATCTTGAGTTGAAAAACTGATACAAGTTTCCAGGTCCTGACTCAGCTGTGGGCAGCTAACGGAATGGGGTTGAAACACGCCACATGGTGCTGGCTGTCGCCGGACCTGGCTTCGAGCCCTGGCATGGCCTCGCCGCATATCTCCTCGGCGCGCGAACAGCGAGGGGCGAAAGCGCAGCCGGGCGGCGGATTGTAGGGATCGGGAAGTTCGCCGCTGCCGCCGGACTTCGGCGCTCGCTGGCGGCCCGGAATCTGCGCGGAATCGATCAGCAGCCGGGTGTAGGGGTGGCGCGGCGCCGCAAAGATGGCCCGGGCCGGGGCGGTTTCGACGAGGGCGCCGAAATACATCACCGCGACGCGGGTCGAGACGCTTTCGACCACCGCCAGATCGTGGCTGATGAAGACATAGGTCAGGCCGCGCTCGCGTTTCAGCCGTTCGAGGAGGTTCAGCACCTGCGCCTGCACCGAGACGTCGAGGGCCGAGACCGGCTCGTCGAGAACGACGACGTCCGGATCGGCCGCCAGCGCCCGTGCGATGCCGATCCGCTGGGCCTGGCCGCCGGAAAATTCGTGCGGATAGCGTTCGAGGAATTCCGGTCGCAGATTGACGTCCTCGATGAGTTGGTCGAGGCGGCGCGCACGCTCGGCTTTGCCAAGGCCAAGGAGATGGCGCATCGGCGCTTCGAGGATGGCGCGGATGGTGTGGCGCGGATTGAGCGAGGACACCGGATCCTGAAAGACATATTGGACTTTGGCCGCAACCGCACGCCGTCCGGCGGCGGCGAGGTCCTCGCCATCGAGGCGGATCGTACCGGCGCTCGGCCGGTCGAGCCCAACGAGCAGCCGGGCAAGGGTCGACTTGCCGCAGCCGGATTCACCGACGATGCCGAGGGTCTCGCCCTTCTGCAGATCGAGCGAGAGGGCGCCGACGGCGGTCAGCTGCGGCTTCTTTACGCCGAACAGCGTGCGGCCGCCGCCGAAGCGGCGTGACAGATCGCGGACCTCAAGAAGCCGAGCGTCGCTGACGGCGGTCATGCCAGTGTCTCTCCTGGTTCGAGCGGATGAAGGCAGCGCGCTTGAAGGCCATTGCGCTTTTCGTCGAGCACAATCTCACCGGTGCTGCAATCCGGCTCGACGCGCGGGCAGCGCGCGGCAAACGAGCAGCCGGCCGGCAGCTGGTTGACCGCCGGTGGGCGGCCGCGCACGGCATCGAGCCGGCGCTCGGGCTCGCCCATCACCGGCACGCAATCGATCAGCATGCGCGTATAGGGATGGGCGGGATCGGCGAGCACGGCTGTGGTCGGTCCGGTCTCGACGATCTTGCCGGCATACATCACCGCCACCCGATCGGCGATTTCGGAGACGACGCCGAAATCATGGGTGATGAACAGCACCGCCAGCTTTCTGTCATGCCGCAGCGTATCGAGCAGGCGCAGGATGTCGGCCTGGACCGTCACGTCGAGCGCCGTCGTCGGCTCGTCGGCGATGATCAGCTCGGGGTCGTTGGCGAGCGCCATGGCGATCGAGACGCGCTGGCGCAGGCCGCCGGACAATTCGTGGGGCAGGGCCCTCATGCGCTCGGCGGGGTTCGGAATGCGGACGAGCGTCAGCAACTCCTCGGCCTTGCCCTCTGCCTCGCTGCGCGACAATGGTTGATGGGCGCGGATCGCTTCGACGATTTGATCGCCGACACAGAACAGCGGATGGAGCGTTGCCAGCGGATCCTGGAAGACATGGGCGATCGCACTGCCCCGCAAGGTGCGGATACGCTCGTTCTTGGCCGTCGCCAGATCTTCGCCCCGAAAGCCGATCGTCCCGCCGGTGACGATGCCCGGCGGCGAGGGCACGAGGCCCATCAGGCTCATTGCCGTCACCGATTTGCCGGAGCCGGATTCGCCGACGAGGCCGAGGCATTGTCCGGGCGCGATGGTGAGGTCGACGCCGCCGCAGGCGTGATAGATCTCGGGCCCCATCCGAAAATCGGTGCGCAGGCCCTTCACGTCGAGCGTCGCGGCCGCGTCGAGCGGGGCGGTTGGGCGATCGAGCGGTTCGGCGATCGCCGTGCGGAAGGAGGGGCGGGCGAGCGCGCCGGAGCGCAGCCTTGGATCGAGGGCGTCGCGGATGCCGTCGCCGATCAGATTGATGCTGATCACGATCAGGAAGATCATCAGGCCGGGGACGAGCGAGATGGTCGGCGCGGTGAACATGACCTTGCGCCCGTCCCCGAGCATCGAGCCGAGATCGGCTTGGGGCGGCTGGGCGCCGAGGCCGAGGAAGGAGAGCCCGGCGGTTTCGAGGATCATCCAGCCGACGGTGGTCGACAGGGTGATGACGATGGTCGGTAGGACGTTCGGCAGGATCTCGGACCACAGAATCCGCAGCGGACCCTTGCCCGAAAGCCGCGCCGCGTCGATGAATTCCCGCCGGGCAAGGCCGACGGTGATGCCGCGGATATTGCGGGCGAAGAAGGGCACGTTGACGATGGCGATCGCGTAGAGCGCGTTGATCAGCCCCGGGCCGAGGATCGCCACGATGGCAAGCGCGAGCAGGATATAGGGAAAGGCCATCAAAAGATCGATCAGACGCATGAGGATCTGGTCGCTCCGCCCGCCGGCATAGCCGGCGACGAGGCCGATGGCTGAACCGACGACCGCGGCGATCAGCGAGGCGGAGACGCCGACGGCGAGTGAGACGCGGGTGCCCCAGATGAGGCGCGAGAGAATGTCCCGGCCGAGCGCGTCGGTGCCGAGGAGATGGGCGGGCGCAAAGAGCGGCGCGAGTCGATGGGCGGGATCGGTGGCGTTCGGATCGGCGAGCGGCAGGATCGGCGCGGCCAATGCGGCGCCGACGACCAGGCCGAGGACCACCAGGCCGGCGGCCGCCAGGCGATTGTTGAGGAGCAGGGCGAGCGTCGAGGGGCGCTCGCGGCGCGGCTGGCTTTCGGCCGTGACGGCGGCGGCGGCGGCGCTCGTCATTTCAGCCTCGGATCGAGCAGGGTCTGACAGATATCGGCGAGGAGGTTGAAGAGGACGTAGGCGGCGGCAACGACCAGCACGCCACCCTGGACCAGAAGGATATCGCGCTGGGAGATGGCGTTGACCAGCATGGCGCCGATGCCCGGCCACTGGAAGACCGTCTCGACATAGACGGCACCGCCGAGAACGAAGCCGGCCTGAATGCCGATGACCGGGATGATCGAGACCAGCGCCGCCTTGAAGGCATGGCGATAGACGACGCGGCGCTCGGTCAGACCCTTGGCCCTGGCGGTGCGGATATAATCCTGACGCAGAACTTCCAGCATCGCGGTGCGGGTCAGCCGGGCGATTACACCGGTTGCGACGAGGGCGAGGGTGACGGCCGGCAGGACGAGGTGGTGGAGGATGTCGAGCGGGCCGCCACCGCCATAGATCGCGACCATGCCGCTCGCCGGAAACAGCCGGATTTTGACCGCGAAGAACAGGATCAGCAGCAATCCCAGCCAGAAGGACGGCATCGAGATCCCGATCAGGACGATCAGGGTGATCACCTTGTCGGCCAACCCAAACTGCCGCACCGCCGAGACGATGCCGGCGAGGAGGCCGAAGACGGTGGCGAGCAGCAGCGACGCGCCGGCGAGAAGCAGAGTGGCGGAGAACCGCTCCAGAACGATGTCGATGACCGGCCGGTTGAGGGCGTAGGAGCGGCCGAAATCGCCGTGAAGGACGCCGGTGATCCAAGCGAGATATTGTTGCGGCAGGCTCTGATCGAGGCCCAGCGAAGCGTTGAGCCGAGCAACGTTTTCCGGTGTCGCGTAAGAGCCGAGGATCGCCGTTGCCGGATCGCCGGGGATCAAGGCGATCATCAGGAAGACGATGATCGACAGGCCGAACAGCACCGGGATCGCGGTCAAGAGCCGCTTGGCAACGGTCGCGGTCATCGTTGCATCCGTTGTGGGAGGGCCGGCCTCCGGATCAGGCGGCGCGGCCTGCGTTGCCAGAGAAGCGGTGCCGGGACGAGCACCACCCTCACTCCTTGGTCACGTCCTTGAGGTTCAAGAGGAAGGACGGCTCAAGCTCGAAGCCCTTGACCGCCGCCGTTGAGACAGCGTTCTGCTTCCAGTTGGCGATGAACGCCCAGGGCGCATCATCATGAACAATTTTTTGAACTTTTTCATAGAGTTCGCCGCGTTTATTGCGGTCGGTAACGCGGCGCGCCTCATCGAGCAGCTTGTCGACGTCCGGGTTGGAATAATAGCCGGAATTAAAGCCGCCTTTGTCCGGGGCGGCATCGGTGCGCAGCGCCAGGAAGGGGAGCGTGTCGGGGTCGTTGGTCATCCAGGCCATTTCGGCCATGTCAGCCTTGCCTTTGAGACCCGGATTGACGTTGGCGAGATAGGTGTTCCACTCGTAGGTCTGGATCCGGGCGTTGAGGCCGACCTTCTTCAGATCGGCCTGGATAGCCGTGGCCATCGCCACCGGATCGAGCATGCCCGAGCCGCCCTCGGCAACGTAGAAGGTCAGCGTCTTGCCTTCGGCGCCAGCGGCACGGATCAGCTCCTTGGCCTTTTCCGGATCGTAGGGATAGGGCTTCACCGAGCCGTCATTGGCCCAGGCGAAGGCGCGTGGGATCGGGCCGGCGGCAATCGTTGCGGTGCCCTGGAGAACGTTGTCGACCAGCGCCTTCTTGTCGATGGCGTAGTTCACCGCCTGGCGGACGCGCTTGTCGGAGAACGGACCCTCTTTGGTGTTAAGGATCAGGAACCAGAGATGCGGGCCGGCGGCCTCGTAGACCTTAAAGCTGGAATTCTGCTTGAATTGGGACAGGCTGTCCGGCGGCACCTCGACCATCAGATCGATGCCGCCCGAGAGCATCTCGGCGACACGGGTGTTGGCATCGGTGATCGGCCGAAAGACCACCGCTTCGAGCTGCGGCGGGCCGCCCCAATAGTCGGGATTGCGGGTGACGACGACCTTGGTGTTCGGATCCCATTCGGCGAATTTAAACGCGCCGGTGCCGACCGGGTGCCGGCCGAAATCCTTGCCGTATTGCTTGACCGCCGCCGGCGAGACGATCAGCCCGGTCGGATAGGCGAGATTGGAAAGGAAGGGCGCAAACGGTTCCTTTAGCTTGAAGACGACGGTGTTGTCGTCTTTCGCGGTGACCGTGTCCACCTGCGAGAAGAAGAAGGCGAGCGGGAACGGACCGGTGTCGTAATAGGGATTGGTCTTGTCGAGCATCCGGTCGAAGGTGAACTTGACCGCCTCGGCGTTGAACGGCGTGCCGTCCTGAAACTTCACGCCCTCGCGCAGGTGGAAGGTGTAGGTCGTGCCGTCGTCGGAGATGTCCCAGCTCTTGGCGAGATCCGGCTCGACCTCAAGCGTGCCCTTTTTGAAACGGACCAGCCCGTCATAGAGATTGACCAGGATGCGGAAGTCGTTGGTCGCGGTGACGGCCTGCGGATCGAGGGATTTCGGCTCTGCGATCTGACCGACGATCAGGGCGTTTGGCGGGGTCTGGGCGGTGGCGGGACCGACCATCACCAACGCGCAGAGTGCAAAGGCGGCGGCCAAGAGTTTTCGCATGAGGGCTCCTTTCCGTTGCGGTTGCAGGAAAACTAGGGGACGCTGAGGGATGGCAAGCAAATGTCCCGATTTCGCGGCAGGCGCGCGCGAAAACCAAAGAAGAGGCCGCCGGGCAGGCGACCTCTTCGGCAATTTCAGCATTCTTGCCGATGCGGTGGGGCTCAGTCCATCGCTTCCAATTCGTCGATGAAGCGGGAGATCATCGCCAGCCCCTTCGACCAGAAGGCCGGGTCGGAGGCATCGAGGCCGAACGGTGCCAGAAGCTGCGAATGGTGTTTGGTGCCGCCAGCCTTCAACATGGCGAAATACTTCTCCTGAAAACCCGCCTCCGAAGTGCGATAGACGGCGTAGAGCGAGTTCACCAGGCAGTCGCCGAAGGCATAGGCATAGACGTAGAAGGGCGTGTGGATGAAGTGCGGCACATAGGTCCAGTAGGTCTCGTAGCCGTCGCCGAGACGGATTGCCGGACCAAGACTCTTGCCCTGCACCTCAAGCCAAATCTCGCCAATCCGCTCGGCCGTCAATTCACCTGCGCGCCGCTCGGTGTGGAGCCGGCGCTCGAACTGGTAGAAGGCGATCTGCCGGACCACCGTGTTGATCATGTCCTCGACCTTGGAGGCGAGCAGCGTCTTGCGTTCGGCGTCGGTCTTGGCCTGATCGAGCAGCGAGCGGAAGGTCAGCATCTCGCCGAACACCGACGCGGTCTCGGCCAGCGTCAGCGGCGTCGGCGCCATCAGCGCGCCCTGCCGTCCGGCGAGCACCTGATGCACGCCATGGCCGAGCTCGTGGGCGAGGGTCATGACGTCGCGCGGTTTGCCCATGTAGTTGAGCAGCACGTAAGGGTGGGCGCTCGGAACCGTCGGATGGGCGAAGGCGCCCGGCGCCTTGCCCGGACGGATCGCCGCGTCGATCCAGGAATTGTCGAAGAAGCGCTCGGCGATTTCGGCCATTTCCGGCGCAAAGCCCGAATAGGCCGACAACACCGTCGAGCGGGCCTCGTCCCAGGGGATGTCGCGGCGCTTGGCGTCCGGCAGCGGCGCGTTGCGGTCCCAATATTCGAGTTGATCGACGCCGAGCCACTTCGCCTTCATGGCATAATAGCGGTGGGAGATGCGCGGATAGGCTTCGGCGACGGCCTCGGTCAGGGCGTCGACCACCTCACGCTCCACCCGGTTGGCGAGATGGCGCGAATCCGCGACGTCGGAAAAGCCGCGCCAGCGATCGGAAATCTCCTTGTCCTTGGCCAGCGTGTTGGTGATCAGGGTGAAGACCCTGAGATTGGCGCTGAAGACATTGGCGAGCGCGTTGGCGGCCTTGCGGCGCTTTTCCGGTTCGGGATCCTGCAGCATGTTGAGCGCGGCTTCGAGCGCCATGTCCTCACCGTCGACGGTGAAACGCAGTGAGGTCAGCGTCTCGTCGAACAGCCGGTTCCAGGCGCCGGCGCCGGTCACCGACTTGTCGTGGAACAGCTCCTCGACGCGGTCCTCGAGCTGGTAGGGCTTGTCCTTGCGCAGATCGACCAGCCAGGGGCGGTAATGGGCGAGCGCCGGATCGCGGTCCATCGCCGCGTCGATCACCGCGTCGTCGATGCGGTTGAGTTCGAGCGTGAAGAACAGAAGCTTCGAGGCGATGTCGGTGACATCGGACTGGATGTCGCCATAGAACTTCGCCCGCGTCGGATCGGAGGTGTCGCCGGAATAGACGAGACCGGCATAGGAGATGATCCGGCCGAGCAGCTCTTCGAGGCTTTCATAGGCCGTGATCGCCTCGGCGAGCTGGCCTTGCCCGGCGCTCGCCTCGTCCGCGAGCCTGCCGCGCCACCGGTCCTGAAAGCTCGTGGCGTCGGCGCGGGCTTTATCGAGATCGCGCGACAGCTCCGGGCTGTCCATCGCCGGATAGAGGTCGGCGAGGTTCCACTCGGGAAGCCCGTTGGCTTCCGCCGCAGACGCTTCGACCGCAGAGCGGGTCGGCGTAATCGTCGTCTTCATCGTCGTTGAATCTCTCGTCGTTCATTCGGATCGGTCGATCCTGGCAATACCGATTCCGTTCGGCAGGGCCAAGTCCGGCCATTGCGTCGTCCGGGTGTTGATATCGTCGCTGCGGCTCGTCGATTCAAATTTGAAGGGAGTTTTCGAGCATTCGTTGCCCGTGCTTGTTCAGTCGAATTTTAAGCGTCCGTGCCAAAGTGGGTCATTCTCGCATCAAGACGAGAGCGGAGGCGAAGAATGACCGAGATCGTCCTGATCGTCGACGACGATCCCATTCAGCGGCGCCTGATCGACGCGCAGGTGACGCGGATGGGGTTCACTCCGCTTTTGTGCGACGGCGGCCAGGCTGCGCTCGCAGCACTTGGCGGTGATGCCGGCGGCCGGATCGCGGCGGTCGTGCTCGATCTGATGATGCCGGACACCTCCGGGCTCGCCGTGATGGCCGAGATGCGGCGTCGCGGCCTTGACGTGCCGATCGTCGTCCAGACGGCCAAGGGCTCGATCGACACCGTGGTCGCGGCGATGCGGGCCGGGGCCTTCGATTTTGTCGTCAAACCGGTGTCGCCGGAAAAATTTCGCGCAACGCTCGCCAATGCCGTGCGCATGCGGACGGTGGCGCGGCCGCAGCGCGCCGGCGCGACGCTGACCGCCGAGCGCGCCTCGGCGACGATGCGACCGGTGCTGAAAACGGCGGCAAAAGCGGCGGCTTCGACCATCCCGATCCTGATCGAAGGTGAGACGGGGGTCGGCAAGGAGTGGCTCGCCCAGGCGATCCGTGCTGCCAGTGACCGGGCGGCCAAGCCATTCGTCGCGGTCAATTGCGGGGCGCTGCCTTCGGAACTCGTCGAGAGCATTTTGTTCGGCCACGCCAAGGGCGCCTTTACGAGCGCCAGCGAAACCCATTCGGGCAAATTTGTTGAAGCCGACGGCGGCACCTTGTTTCTCGACGAGATCAGCGATCTCGCTCCGACCGCTCAGGTCAAGCTGCTGCGGGTTCTCCAGGACGGCGAGATCGATCCCGTTGGCGCCAAGACGGCGGTGAGGGTCGACATTCGCCTGATCTCGGCGACCAACCGGAAGCTATCGGCAGCCGTCGCGGCAGGAAGGTTTCGCGCCGACCTTTATTACCGGCTGAATGCCGTCGAAATCGCGATACCGCCGCTGCGCGCGCGCCGCGATGAGATCCGGTGCCTTATCGATCAGATCTTGCCTCGGCTGACGAGCCTGGAAAAGCACGCGCGGGTGACCGGTATCGACCGGGCGGCGATCGCGTTGCTCGAAGCCTATGATTGGCCCGGCAATATCCGCCAGCTCGAAAATACCCTGCACCGGGCGGTGGTTCTCGCCGAGGGGCCGGTGTTGACCGTTGCCGATTTTCCGCAAGTCTGCGCGCTGATCGCGGCGCAGGCCGGAGCCGCCGAGCCGCCGAGTTTGCCGGTGAGAGATAAGGACGCAGAGGAGGTGTCGATGATCGGACGGCCGATCGATCAGGCCCTGAAAAACGGCGAGTTGATCATCCGTGAGGCGGTAACGCCGGGGCGTCCTGCACGCGGGACCGACGGGGGCTTTCCGCTGCGCGGCGAAGATGGCGAGATCCGCCGCATGGTCGATATCGAGGCGGATCTCATCCGCATGGCTTTTGTTCAGTATGACGGCCGGATGACCGAGATCGCCCGGCGGCTGGGGATCGGCCGCTCGACGCTTTACCGGAAGATGCGGGAATACGGCATCGAAGAGCGACCTTGAGGGGCGGGCCGGGGCCCGCTGCGGCGGGCAAGGCTTGCCCTTCTCGCTCGCGGGGTCTACAGGGCTGCGTTTGACGGGGGCCGGCGCGAAGCGAAGTCTCCCGAGGAGACGCTTCAGCCGACTTGCTTGATCGAACAGACGAAAGGCTGAAGCATGCATCCAAGGATTGCCGTGGTCGGCTGCGGTCAGTGGGGACAGAACCACGTGCGCACCCTGGCAGAGATCGGCGCACTCGCCGCCGTGGCAGATCGCAGTTTCGAGCGGGCGGACCTTTTCGCTGAGCGGCACGGCGTCAAGGCGATGGACACCGACGAGGCCATCGCATCCCCGGACATCGACGCGCTGGTCCTGGCGCTGCCTGCGAGCATGCACGGGCCGACAGCGCGGGCCGCCTTTGCCGCCGGCAAGGACGTTCTGATCGAAAAGCCGATCGCCCTCGACATCGCCGATGCCGAGCTGACGGCCGCCGTCGCCAAGAAAACCGAGCGGCTGCTGATGGTCGGCCATGTCCTGCGTTTTCACCCGGTGTTTCAAAAGCTCTGCACGACGGTGGCCGAGGGCCGCATCGGCACCGTCCGGCATATCATCGCCAACCGCATGGGGCTCGGCCGCTTCCTCGGCATGGACGTCGTCTGGGATCTGGCGCCGCACGATCTGTCGATGATCCTGAAGCTCGCCAACGCCATGCCGCGGCAGATCGAGGCCACGCGCCGCACGGTCCTGTCGGACGCCACCGACATCGCCGATATCAGCCTGGAATTTCCCGGTGGTCTCCAGGCCGAAGTGCATGTCTCGCGGGTCTCCCCCTATCGCGACCGGCGCTTTTCGGTGATCGGCACGACCGGCATGCTGGTTTTCGACGATTTGGCGCCTGAGGGCGAGAAGCTGGCGCTCTACGGCCATAAGGTCTGGCGCGACGGCCCAAACTTTTCCTTTGAGAACGCGCCGGTGACCTATCTGCCGGTCTGTCCCGGCCTGCCACTCGATCGTGAGCTGCGCCATTTCATCGACTGCGTCGCCCATCGCCGTCCGCCGGAAACCGGCGCTGCGGAAGCGGTCGAGACCGTGCGCATCCTGAACGCGGCCTCGCCGCTCGGACCGGCCGTTGCGTAAGATCGTCCATCGCCGAGGCGTGCGGCGGCACGATCGCCTGGCGCGCCGTGCGTCCGAAAGGACGCACAAAGGACGCACTATCGATCTGATTCTATGCATCGAGCGTTTTGAAAATCTATTTTGATTTTCGGACCGATGCTGGAGACGTAACGGTCAGACCGTCGCGGCGGCGGGCTCGCGGTCCGCACGACGGGCATTCGGCAGGCTCTCAGCGATAACACCGCCGCCGAGCACCTCGGCGCCGGCCTCGACGCCGTCATAGAAGACACAGGCCTGACCGGGCGCGACGCCATCTTCGCCGAGCACCAGCTCGACCTCGACCGATCCGTCGTCGGTGGCCAGGATTCGCGCCGGGGCAGGCGGACGGGTCGAGCGCACCTTGACGAACAAGGCGGTGTCATCGCCGACATGGGCTTCAGGCCGACTGGCGCCGAGCCAGTTCAGATCCCGCAGCCGGATCCGCCGGGTCAAAAGCGCCTCGCGGGGGCCGACTGTGACCGTCGCGCTGGCTGCATCCAGGGCGACGACGTAAAGCGGCTCGCCGGCTGCAACGCCAAGGCCGCGGCGCTGGCCGATGGTGAAATTGACGATGCCATCATGTCGACCGAGCCGGCGGCCGTCGAGATGGACGATGTCGCCGGGCTCGCCCGCCTCCGGCCGCAGCTTGCGAATGACGTCGAAATAGCGGCCCTTGGAGACGAAGCAGATGTCCTGGCTGTCGGGCTTCGCCGCGACGGAAAGGCCAAAGCGCGCGGCGATCTGGCGGGTCTCGTCCTTGGTCATGGTGCCAAGCGGGAAACGCAGGAAATCGAGCTGCTCCTGGGTGGTGCCATAGAGGAAGTAGCTTTGATCGCGATCCAGATCGGCCGGGCGATACATCGCTCTGTGGGCGCCGCGCTGGCGGGTCTCGATGTAGTGGCCGGTCGCAAGCGCGTCGGCGCCGAGGTCCTCGGCGGTCGCCAAAAGGTCGCGGAACTTGACCGTCTGATTGCAGGCGACGCACGGGATCGGGGTTTCGCCGGCGAGATAGCTGTCGGCAAAGGGATCGATGACGGCCTTCTTGAAGCGCTCCTCATAATCGAGGACATAATGGTGGATGCCGAGGGTCTCGGCCACCCGGCGCGCATCGTGGATATCCTGTCCGGCGCAGCAGGCGCCGGCGCGGCGCGGCCCGGCGCCGCCGTCATAGAGCTGCAGGGTAATGCCGACGACGTCGTAGCCCGCCTCGGCGAGCAAAGCCGCCGTCACCGACGAGTCGACGCCGCCCGACATGGCGACGACGACGCGCGTCTCCGTCGCCGGCTTGGCAATATCGAGACTGTTCAATGACATGGTTCAGCTTTCGCGGCGCAGGTTTCGATCCCGTTCCCCGTATAGACGAGGCGGGGCCGGGAAGAAAACAGCGAATGGGAGAGCGACTCGGTGCGGCAAGCGCATGGCCGGGTGCCAAAAGACCGGATCCTGATGGCGCAATTTTGACGACCGGCGCGCTGTTTTGGCGAAACGCGGGGGATTTATCGTCTGATATGGCGAATTTTCAGCAACTTCTTATCGAAAGCTTACGCGTGGCTTGACGGATTTTTTAGAAGCAGGGGCTTAAGGTCGGGACGATTGGGTCTTTGGGTAAGTGTATCGAGAGTGCAATGACCGATCAGGTTAGACCACGAGTGAAATACGTCATCGGGCCGGATGGAAGCCCGCTGACGCTGGCGGATCTGCCGCCGATCAATACGCGGCGATGGGTGATCCGGCGCAAGGCGGAAGTCGTGGCGGCTGTGCGAGGCGGTTTGCTCAGCCTCGATGAGGCCTGTTCACGCTACACCTTGACTGTCGAGGAGTTCCTGTCTTGGCAGATCTCCATCGACCAGCATGGGTTGGCCGGGCTGCGCACGACGCAACTGCAGGAGTATCGCCGCAAGGCGGATCTGCACTGACAACGATTCAGCCGGCGCTGTCGGCTGAATGACGCGGGTCGTCACGAACGACATCGCCGGGTTGGCGCGCCATCGGACACCATCGTCCGATGGCGCGCCAACCCGGCGATGTCGTTTTCGTTTTTGACCGAGCGGCCGGAAAATCTGAATCGATTTTGGGAAGCGTGACGGGCCGCTTCAATGCGTTGGAGCGTCCTTTATGCGTCCTGTCGGGCGCACGGCGTTCTCTGGCATGCAACGCCGGCTGAGAAGGCGGCAAGGTGATGTAAAATCCATTAAGATCAATGTTTTGATCGGATTTTCTCGCGTATCGCGTCAGGCCGCCAGGCGCCGTGTCAAATTGGCTTCAGGCGCAGTGGCGCTGCAGATCCGTGGCCGGCTCGGCGGCGACGTCCTTCAGCAAATGGCCGACATAACGGCGGATCTCTGCCAGGCTGAACGGCTTGTCGAGGACGCCGACGATGATCGCGGCAAGATCGTCGGCCGCTTCTTTTTGCTCGGCATAGCCCGTCATCAGCTGGATGCGCAGGCCGGGCCAGCGTTTGGCTGCGGCATGGGCAAGTTCGATACCGGTCATCGCCGGCATCCGGATGTCGGACAGAAGCAGGTCGAAATTGCCATCGTGCTCTTCGAGCATCTCCAGCGCCAGCTCACCGTCTTCGACGGCCGTGACGTCGTGGCCCTCCAGGCGAAGTGCGCGCTCCAACAGCAGACGAACCCCGGCGTCGTCCTCGGCGATCAGCAGTTTGGCCACGAGAAACTCCCTCATCCGAGATGAGTCGATTGAATAACAACACTCCCGGATTACGCTTGCCTGAGGCTTGTGGTCGGGGCGGCCGGGTGGCTGAGAGATCGCCACATCGCAACCATCGACGTCGGATCTTCGGCGCGGCTTTTACGCGACGAAATCGCTGATCCGCAAGTCGTTAGGGTCGTCAATCGACCACATGACCGATAAAGGGCAGCTCACGAAAGGCGTGGCCGACATCCATGCCGTAACCGACGACGAAGTGATCCGGGCAGTTAAACCCGATGAAATCGGCTTCGATCTCGGCCTTGCGGTGGCCCTTCTTGTCGAGCAGCACCGCCAGTTCGACATCGCTGGCGCCGCGTTGCCGAAGAAGCGTCTCGGCAAATTTCAGTGTGCGGCCGGATTCGAGGATATCGTCGACGAGCAGCACCTTACGGCCTGCGACGTCGGCATCGATGTCGCGCAGGATCTTGACCTCGCCTCCTACGGTGCCGGCGCCATAGCTCGACAGGGAGATGAATTCGACTTGCGGCGCAACGCCTGCCCTGTGCAAGGCGCGGATGAGATCGGCGGCGAAAACGAAGGCGCCTTTCAGCACCGAGACGACCACCAGATCCTCTCCGGCGGTTCGTGCGATTTCCCGCGACAGCCGATCGACTTGCGTGGCAATAGCCTCGGCACTGAAAAGAACGTCGATCGTGCGGTCGCGGATGGTGATCACAGGTCGCCTTTCATTGCGCTGCCGACAAATCCGATGCGCACGGTTCCGTTCGCATCTTCCGGCATGGCGATCTTCGAGATGAAGTCGAGGGTTTGACCTGCCGGCAGTTGGGCGACACTGGTCTGAAGCGTACGCGAGCGCAAGCCTTGTTTGGGATCGGCAAAGCTGATTTGAAGCGGTGGAATGGCCGCGGCGGATCGTCCGGGATTGGCGATGCGGCCGGAGATCTCCAGCATCTTGCGGTCGCCATGCTGCTTGAGACTGGCTTCGACGGTGCCGAGCTGGACGGCATATTGCGGCTCGTCGACGACGGTTGCCGCGATCGGCGTTTTCGGAAAGGCAACCAGCAGAGCCGGCACCAGTGGCGCGCCGACAGCAACGGCTGCCGCAAGTACCGCGAATCGGCCGGTTGCGAGGCGTTGCCAAGGCGGCGTTGAGCCGGGCAGGGTTCGGTGATTGGCGTCAGCGTGGGGATCTGTGTGGTTCTTTGCCGACTGGGGCGTGTCTGCGGCCGAGCGGCGGCGTTGCCCGAAGTCTCTCGTCGGACTATCGGCGGCGGGGATGGCAGATCGTGCCGCGCTCTTGTCCAGGCTGCGGCGCGCCGTGACCTCTGCGACGCCCTCGATACAGGGGGTGCCGGGGGCGAGAGGCGGGCCGGATCCGATCACGGTACCGGGCGAAAGGGCGCTGTCGTCTTGCCTGCGCATGTGCTTCTCCGCTCGTTCATCCAGCAAGCGGTAAGGAAACATGGTTAACGAGCAATGAATCTGGCGTTGCTCGGCTGCAGGCGGCGGGAAGACGCTGTCGGTGACCGTCAATCGGCCATCTTGCTGCTGCAAGGGCATTGCGACGCGGCCAACACGCAAAAGCGGGGCATTCAGGGTTGATACGGTTCGAAAATGTCGGTCTGCGCTACGACATGGGCCCGGAAGTCTTGCGGGATCTGACATTCGAGATCCGCCGTCAGTCCTTCCAGTTCCTCACCGGCCCGTCCGGTGCGGGCAAGACCAGCCTGTTGCGCATGCTGTTCTTGGCGCTGCGGCCGACGCGCGGACTGATCACCGTCCTCGGCAAGGACGTCGCGACGCTGTCGCGCAAGGATCTGCCGTCGATCCGCCGGCGCATCGGTGTGGTGTTTCAGGATTTCCGCCTGCTCGACCACATGACGACCTATGAGAATGTCGCGCTGCCGCTGCGGGTGCGCGGCAAGGAAGAGCACGAATACCGCCAGGACGTGATCGATCTGATCAAGTGGGTGGGTCTGGGCGAGCGTCTGCATGCTTTGCCGATCGTCTTGTCGGGCGGCGAGAAGCAGCGTGCGGCTATCGCTCGGGCGCTGATCGACCAGCCGGACATCTTGCTCGCCGATGAGCCGACCGGCAATGTCGACGCGCCGCTCGCCCGCCGGCTGTTGCGCCTGTTTCTTGAACTCAACCGCTCTGGAACCGCAGTGGTCATCGCCACCCACGATCTCGGCCTGATGGATCAGGTTGATGCGCGACGGCTGATTTTGTCCGATGGTCGGCTGGAGATCTATGACTGACGTGGCTTTGCGAATGATGGACGCGCGCGCTTTCCTGATCCGGACCTTTCACGCGCTTCGCGGCGACCGGCAGACGCCGATCGTGCCGCCGGGAAATGTCGCGGGTCGGGCGCTCACAACGGTTATCGCCATCATGACCTTCCTCGCGGCGTTGACCGTTGGCGCCGTCAGCCTGGTCTCCGACACCGCCGCACGCTGGGAAAATGACATTTCCGATGAGATCACCATTCAGGTGAAGCCTGCCGACGGGCTCGACATGAAGACGGCACTCGAAACCGTGCGCCAGATCGCGCTGCAGACGCCGGGGGTACGCGGAGCTTCGATCCTCGACCAGACGGCGACCAGCCAACTGCTCGAGCCGTGGCTCGGCAACAATATCGATTTCAAGGAATTGCCGGTGCCGCGGCTGGTGATCGTCCAGATCGATTCCGGCAGTCCGCCGAATTTCGCCTTCATGCGCGACGAATTGCAGGCGGCGGTGCCGCAAGCCCAGCTCGACGATCACCGCGCCTGGGTGTCGCGTCTGGTGGCGATGGCGCGGGCGATGGTGCTGATCGGGCTATTCATTCTCAGCCTGGTCGTCGTCGCAACGGTGCTGACGGTGATCTTCGCGACGCGCGGTGCGATGTCAGGCAACCGCCAGATCGTTGAGGTCCTCCATTTCGTCGGGGCGCGGTCGAGCTTCATTGCACGGGAGTTTGAGCGGCATTTCCTTCGGCTCGGGCTGATTGGCGCCTGCGTTGGTGGCATTTTGGCGATGATCGTGTTCTATCTGGTCGGCGCCTTGACGCAGAGCAACCGGCTGACCCCCGAAGCGGACCAGATCAGCGCTCTGTTCGGCTCCTTCACCATCGGTTGGAGCGGCTATGTCGGGGTTCTCGTGCTGCTGATCGTCGTCGCCGGGCTGACGGCGCTGACCTCTCGGCTGACGGTGACGCGGCATCTCGCCGAGATCGACATGATCTCGCCGGTCGAAAGTTAAGGCATCGTTCACCATGTTGGTCGAGTGTTCGCCGTCTCACTTGCGATGCAATCGGTTGCTTTTGTTGCGATGATGAGCAGTCTGGAAAACTGTCAGTTCCACAGAGGAAGCGGGATCGGGACGCAATATCGGGTCCGGGCGATGATCCGTTCGGCCGCTGGCACAATGAAGCCTTTGGAAGGCTCTAACAATGAAATGGCCGCGATGGTGCTCAGCCCCAAGCGGCCGTGAGGCGATGCGGAGACGGAATGACCCTAGCGGCCGGCCAGGACTATGGTATTTCACGGCTTTCGCGCGACGTGCGGAAGACTGAGACGCTGCGGCCGAAGGGGCAGCTCGGCAAGAGGTTCCTGGTGTTTTTGGCGCTGGTTGGCGTTGCCGGCTATCTGATCGGCGGCTTCTGGCGCTTTACCGACGAGGTTGATCGACTGTCGAACCTGCCGCCGGTGGGCAAGGCCGACGGCATCGTCGTTTTGACCGGTGGGGCAATGCGGATCGAATACGGTCTGCGCCTTCTGCGGAGCGGCCATGGCCGTCGATTGTTGATCAGCGGCGTGCATCCGGGGACCAGCGCCGCGACACTGGCTCGGCTGACGGAGACGGATAAGGCGTGGTTCGACTGCTGCGTCGACATCGATTATGTCGCGGCCGATACCATCGGCAACGCCGAAATGGCCGGGCGCTGGGCGCAAAAGCACGGCTATCGCGATCTGATCCTGGTGACCAGCGACTATCATATGCCGCGTTCGCTGGTGGAGTTCGATCGCATTCCCAATATCCGCTCGGTCAAACCCGTGGCGGTTCGCCGCGCCGGTTTGTGGAACCGCGACAGCCTGCCGACGGTGTCAGGCCTGCGGCTGCTTTTGACCGAATATGGCAAGGTGCTGGCGACGCGCATTCGCGGCGTTCTCGGCATGGCCCCCCAGGACTTCGAGCCGCAATCCCGCTTCGCCAGTCTGAGCGAGCGCTGACGGAGCGTTTTGCGCCGCCACCTGATGGTGCGGCTTTACCTTCACAAGGCGAGAGCCTTATGAACGCGGGCAGCGGCTCGGCGAATCGCAAACGGCCGCTTTCGCCGAGGACCTGTCCGCCCATGACGTTTTTGCGTTCCCTTGCGTTCAACATCCTGTTCTACGGCAATCTCGTCATCCAACTGTTGTTCTGGTCTCCGGTCTTTTTCGTCGTCGGCGAGGCGACGGGATGGTGGATCGTGCGCAACTGGGCGCGCTCCAGCCTCTGGCTTCTCAAGGTTGTCGCGGGCACGAACTCGCTCTTCACCGGTACCGAGAATCTGCCCGACGGCGGCGCCATAGTCGCCTCCAAGCATCAGTCGTTCTGGGAAATCCTGGCGCTGCTCGTTGTCGTCGATCGGCCAACCTTCATCTTGAAGAAGGAGCTGCTCAGCATTCCGCTCTTCGGCAGCTTTGCCCGCAGGATGCAGATGATCCCGGTCGATCGGGCCAAGCGCGGCGGCGCCGTCGCGGCCATGATGGAAGGGGCGCGGGAGGCTGTCGAGAACGGCCGCCGGATCATTATCTTTCCCGAAGGCACCCGCACTAAGCCCGGGGCCGAGGTGGAATATCGCCAGGGCGTGTTTCGGCTTTATGAGGGGCTGGGGTTGCCGGTGGTGCCGGTGGCGCTGAATTCCGGCATCTATTGGTCGCGCAACAGTTTCATCAAGCGGGCCGGCACGATCCATGCGGCTTTTCTGCCGACAATCGCGCCGGGCGCCGATCGGCAGGCATTTCTTGGCGGCTTGCGCGCGTCGATCGAAGCGCACAGCCGCGAGCTGTTGAAGGAAGCCGCCGCGCGGGACGGTCTCGGTCCGTTGGCCGGGGCCTGAGAGCGGCCGGCGAGGCGCGGCGAGGATCACGCTCAGAGCCGGGAGACGACGTCCTGCAGCCAGCGGTCCTTCAGCCCCATGGCGGCAATTTCCTCGTAGGCGCTGGTCACGTAGTCGACATTCGGGCCGGACTGGCCATGACTGCGCGCCACGATCGCAGCGGCTTCGGCCGGGGCGATCTTGCCGGCATATTGGCTGTGGCCGCGATCGACGACGTAGCAGACCGCATGGACCGCGCGGCCGTCGGCAAGGCGGACCGGCAGAATCAATTCCCGGTAGACATTGGTGACGAGCTCCCGCGCTCTCAGATAGGCTAGGGTTTCCTCGCGCAGCGAATCGTCGACGCGGAATGCCATCCCGACGCAGGAGCCGCCGCGATCGAGTCCGAAAACCAGACCCGGCCGATCCGGTGTCCCACGGTGAACATAGGAATGGACGCAAAGCGCGCGATGATATCCGGCCAGTCTTGCTTTTGTGCGTTCCACATAGTCAAACCCGGGACGCCAGATCAGCGAGCCGTAACCGAACACCCAGAAGTCTCTCATTGCCCCTCTTCCACGCCGCAATTTTTTTCCGGCAAAACCGGTTCCGTGTAAAAGGATAACGGGATGGCAGCGTCAAGCGACAGCCCTTCCAAGGCCCGCCGTGCTCTGATCGGCGTCGCCGTCATCGTCGTGCTCTTGATCGCGGCGTTGTGTGGGGCCTGGTTCTACCTCGCTGGACGGCTGGATCGGGAATTGGCCCGGGTGGTCGAGACGGCCCGCGAGCGCGGCATTGATGTCGAATGCCCCAACCGCGACGTTTTCGGCTTCCCGTTCCGACTCGGCTTTCGCTGCGACGCGATTTCGGTGGATCGGCCGGACGCGGCCGTGCGCGCTTCGGCCGGGGCGATCCGCACCGCAGCGCAGATCTACCGTCCGAACCGGCTGGTCGGCGAACTCGACGGCCCGCTGAAACTCGAAATACCGGCGGCGCCGCCGCTCGACATGCGCTGGTCACTGGCTCAGGGCTCGGCGACCTTCTGGACCACCGGGCTCGACCGCGTCTCGCTGATCTTTGATAATCCGCAGATCGCCCTGTTGGAACCGGCGAACGACATCGCACCGCTCAGCAACGCCGCCCATGCCGAAGCCCATGCCCGGCGCCGGGACGGCAATCTCGATATTTTCACGCTGCTGCGGGGCGGGCGCCTCCTGTGGCCCGGCGCGCCGACGTTGCCGCCGCTCGATACCAGTGCGGATCTGACCATCGACGGGGCCGGGACCTGGCTGTCTGGCGCCGCGCGTGGCCTGACGGGACGCGAACTTTTCGCCAACCGGCCCGTGTCGCTTCGCTCGCTGATGATCAAGATGGGCAGCGCTGACGCCGATCTCAGCGGCGACTTCAGCTTCGACGACGAGGGTCGTCTGAACGGCAAGTTCAAGCTTGCGATTCAAAACCCGAAGGAAATCGCCAAGCTGATCGGCATCGTCGCGCCGAAACTGAGAGATATCGCCGCGGCGGTGGCGTCGGCCGTTCCGATGGCTGGCCAGCAGGTGGACGGTCGCACCGTGATCGAGCTGCGGGCGCGCAACGGCATTCTCGCCGTCGGCATTTTCCCGATGGGCAAGATCCCCTCTTTGCGCTGAGAGGGGCGGCCGCCGTGATGTCTGGACCAACGGTCGCAACAAAAAAAAGCCGGGGCGTCGACCCCGGCTCTCCTCCGTCGTTTGACGATGCCTCGATGCTCACGCCCCAACCGGCGTCAGCGCCTGATCGGCGGCCGCGGCCTTATCGCGCACAGCCTTTTGGACCTTTTCAAACGCCCGCACCTCGATCTGGCGGACGCGCTCGCGCGAGATGTCGAACTCGCCGGACAGCGCTTCGAGGGTGAGCGGGTCTTCGGCGAGACGGCGGGCTTCGAAGATCCGGCGCTCGCGATCGTTAAGGACGCCCATTGCCGAGCGCAGCATGTCGCGGCGCTGATCGTATTCGTCCTGGCGCACCAGCACATCTTCCTGGGAGTCGGAATCGTCGACCAACCAGTCCTGCCATTCGCCCGATTCACCTTCTGTCGCACGGATTGGCGCGTTGAGCGAAGAGTCGCCGGACAAGCGGCGATTCATCGACACGACCTCCTCCTCGGACACGCCGAGGGTGGTGGCGATGTGATTGACCTGATCAGGACGCAGGTCGCCCTCGTCGAGCGCCTGAATGCGGCTCTTCATCTTGCGGAGATTGAAGAACAGCCGCTTCTGATTGGCGGTCGTGCCCATCTTGACCAAACTCCAGGAACGAAGAATATATTCCTGAATCGAGGCTTTGATCCACCACATGGCGTAGGTCGCCAAGCGAAAACCGCGCTCGGGATCGAAGCGTTTGACGGCTTGCATCAAGCCGACATTGCCCTCGGAAATCACTTCGCCGATCGGCAGGCCGTAGCCGCGATAGCCCATCGCAATCTTGGCAACGAGCCGGAGGTGACTGGTGACGAGCTTATGCGCTGCCTTGCGGTCGTCATGCTCGGCGTAACGCTTCGCCAGCATGTATTCCTCCTGCGGTTCCAGCATGGGAAACCGCCGGATCTCTTCGAGATAACGAGTCAGTCCGCCGTCGCCCGACGAAATCGTCGGAAGATTCATCTGGGCCATGTTGGTGCGCCCTCCATCGCTTGAATTCGGCCGCTTCGCGTGAAAGCCAGCCAGGGTGCGGGCCGCTGTCGCCAACCCACATCCGCTCGATATGGTGATTGTGCAACGGGATTGCACGTCTCCCAACCGCTTTCGCCATGACAATGTTGCAATGTCGAAATGATCTTTTGGTGATCGAGATGCCGTCCGGGGACGCCGGAGTGTCGCGATTTCAAATGGAAGTATAATGAACGCTCCCGCCGTTGGCGTTACAGCATTGGGCGCAGCACTTGGTCGATGATCTCGTCGGCGCGGGCCGGGTCGGCGGCGACGTTCGGTGCGCGCATGGCGGCGAGACCGGGCTCGTCGAAGAGTTTGGCTGCGAGCGCCTTGATCATCGCGGTGCCGCCGTTTTCGATGACCGCGACGACGAGGGCGTTGATGCCGGCGTTGGCTGTGCCTGTCTCATGGGTGGCTCGAACCTGGGCAGGCACGAGATTGGCAAGACCACTGATCGAGCCGCTGCCGCCGAGCGAGGCGGCGCCCGCAAGCAGGCGCTCGTCGCCGATCATGACCGACAAATCGCGGGCCTTCAGGAACCCCTGTGCGCCGCTCCAACTGCCGGAGCTGTCCTTGACGCCGCGAATGGCCGGGCCGAAGCGATCCTTCAAGCGACGCACCAGCGCCGGCGACAGCGGCGTGCCGGTGACCTTGGGGATATGGTAGAGGATCAGTTCGACCGACGCGGCGTCGAGCCGCTCGATGAGCGCGCCAAACCAGGCTTCGAGGCCGGCGTCGGGCACGCCTTTGAAATAAAACGGCGGGGTGGCGAGGAAGCGGCGGATGCCGCGCTCCAGCCCGTCCCGGGCCTGGCTTGCCGCGTCTTCGGCCGCGGTCGCACACAGGCACAGGGTGACCGCCTCGGCGGCAACGCCGGCGTCGAGCACGCCGTCGATGAGTTTTGCGCGTTCTGCACGGGTCAGGCTCGCGCCTTCGCCGGTCGTGCCGCATAAGGTGACGCCTTCGGCGCCGGCGGCGATGACACGGGCGGCCTGACGCCCGCCGGCCGCAGCGTCAAGGGCGCCATCCCGGGTGAAGGGCGTGATCAGCGCGGCGGAAATGCCGAAGGGCTTGGCGTTCGCGACATTATCGTTGATTAAGGTGTTAGACGGATGCATGGCAGACTCCGTGGAAAACGGCCCCGGCGCTCGTTGCCGGGGAAAGCTGAGAGGGCGGCGCGATCGTTCTGAGCGTCAGAGCATGCCGGCTGCGCGGGGCAGCCAGAGTGACAGAGCCGGGACGTAGGTCAGAAGCGTCAGCATCGCGACGAGGATCGCCAGGAAGAACCAGCTCTCGCGGATCAGTTCGGCCAGCGGAATGCCGTTCAGCGCCTTGATGATGAACAGCAAGATTCCGTAGGGCGGGGTGATTAGCCCGATCATCATGTTGAACACCAGGACGACGCCCAGATAGACGAGGTCGATCCCCATCGCCGCGGCAGTCGGGATGAATAGGGGCGTTACGACCAGCATGATCGTCGAGACGTCGAGAATGCAGCCGAGCAGCAGATAGAGGATGTTGAGCAGCAGAAGGAAGGCCCAGGGCTGCAATTGCAGCTGCTGGAACAGCGCCGAGACCGTCTGCGGGACCTGCTCGATGGTGACGACATAATTGAAGATGAAGGCGCCGCACAAAACAATCGTGACGACGGCGGTGGTCTCGACGGTCTCGCGGACCACGTCGATGAAGCTCGACAACCCAAGCGCCCGATACGCGAAGGCTGCAAGCAGGATGGCGTAAAGGGCCGAGACGGCCGCGGCCTCGGTCGGAGTGAAGGCGCCCGAATAGATGCCGCCGAGCAGGATGACCGGCATGAACAGTGCGGGCAGGGCGCGCAGCACGATCACGGGCAACATCGCCAGAGCCACCGGTGCCTCGATCGGGAAGCCGCGCACCTTGGCCATGATCGCCACGGCGATGCCGAGAACCAGGCACAGGAGCAGCGCCGGCACGACACCCCCGAGGAACAGCGCGCCGACCGAAGTCGACGAAATCAGCGCATAGAACACCATCGGGATCGACGGCGGAAAGATCGGACCGACCACCGCCGACGCGGCCGTCATCGCTCCGGCAAATCCGCGCGGATAACGGTTTTCGCGCATCATCATATCGGTGATGATCTTGCCGACCCCCGCCGCATCGGAAATGGCCGAGCCGCTCATGCCGGAAAAGATGAGGCTCGTCAGAATGTTGACCTGAGCGAGCCCGCCCGGCAGCCGGCCGACCAGCGCCAGCGCGAAGTCGAGGAGCCTGTCCGAGATCTTGCCGGCATTCATGATGTTGGCGGCGAAGATGAACAGCGGTACGGCGAGCGCGACGAAATTGCCGAAGATGCCGTTAAGGACATTTTCAGCCGCAAGGCTGACATCCTGGCCGGAAAGAAACAGGTAGAAGATGCTGGCGACGATCATCGCGATGCCGAAGGGCAGACCGGTGATGGTGATCGTCACCATCAGGACGAGCATGATCGCGAAGGCGTAGTGGCCGAGAAACTCCACGTCAACGCTCCTAGATCTGATCACGCCAAGAGGGGCCGAAAAGCTGGATCAACCGCCAGAACCCCTGGATTGCAAAGCCCGCGATGAACAACAGATAGCAGCCATAGACCAAGTCCATCGGGATTCTGAGCACGGCGCTTTTGCGGCGCGCCATGAAGGTGAGATAGTCCCAGGTATAGGGCACCAGCAGCGCGAAGGCGGCGATGACCGCGACCATCGAGATGACGCTGAAGACGCGGCGCGTCTCCGGCGATACGATGTCGTAGACGACGTCGAATGACACATGCTTGCGGATCGGGACGGTAAAGGCCGCAGACCAGAACACCGCCCAGATGAAGCTGATCATCACGAATTCCTGGGTCCACAGCAGCGGTGCGTTGAGCACGTAGCGATAAAAGACCTGGACGAGAAATCCCATGAACGCGCTGAGGAACAGCGCTACGCCGATCCAGTCGGCGACGCGCTTGGCCATGGTGCCCAGCCAAGCGAGAGCGCCGGCGGAACCGGACGACGGAGCGCCTTTGGTCATTGTCAGTTCTTCTTCGACGCGTCAGCCTTGGGCGCCATGGCGTTGATCTGGTCAACCCAACCACTGGTCCATTGCTTCGAGCGATCACTGTCGAGATAATATTTCTGCACATGTTCGCGGAAGGCGCTGATATCCGGATTCGTCACCGCCAGCCCCTTCGACTTGAAAAAGTCGACGAGCTTGTCCTCTTCGGCCTTGCGCTTGGTGTCATTCCATTTGCAAGCGGCATCCGCGGCGTTCTGCACAGCCGCCTTCTGACTGTCGTCCAGCTTGTTCCAGACGTCTGCACCGATCACCAGATTGATCGCGTCGACCAGATGCTTGGTCATGGTGATCTGCTTGGTGACTTCGTAAAACTTCGCTGCATAATCGGTCGGCAGCGGGTTGTCCTGCGCGTCGATCGTACCGGTCTGCAGGCCGAGATAGACGTCGCCGAAGGGCATCGGAACCGGATTGGCGCCAAGCGCCTTGCCCATGAAGAGCCACGCATCGGAGTCGGGCATCCGCATTTTCACGCCCTTTAGATCGTCGGGCGTGTCGACCTTCATCTGCTTGCGCAGATTCAACTCGCGGGTGCCGAGATAACAGGGGGCGAGCAGGCGGATATTCATCGCCTGCTCGACATCGGCCTTGAACTGATCGCCGAGCTTGCTTTTCATGAAGTCGTCGTAGTGTTGCGCGCTGCGGAACAGATAGGGCATCGTCAAGAGCCCATATTGCGGCAGCTGGTCGGCAATCAGCTGGAACGACAGATAGGTCATCTGCAGGTTGCCGCGCTCGACCGCGTCGGTGTCCGCGCCTTGTTTGAACAGCGATCCCGAATCGTAGATCTCGACGTTGAACTGACCCGGTGCCGCCTTTTCCAGATCCGTTTTGAACATCTTGAGCGCCTGGGTGTGGATGTCGCTCGGAACGCTCGGGACGCTGATTTTCAGGTCGATCGGCGCCGCATTTGCGGACAGGCTGCCCGCCAGCATAGCGGCACCGACGGCCAGAGCCAGAATCGCTTTTGACATGGATTGTCCTCCTCCTTCTCCCAAAGGTCGACGCCGCCGCGGGAGCCGACATCGGACGGCGCGGAGTGTTGCCTCATTTTTTCGCTTATGCAAGACTGATTGTATCAGTGATCCGATTTTTGAGGCCACCAGATGAGCGAGGGGGGAACGCTCTTGAGGATTCCCATCTCGTTAATCTCCGGCGGATGCGGGCTTGGGGGGCGTGATGGCGAAAGTCGAAGCCAGAACCGGTGATGGCAAGAATCAGCGCATGGCCGCCTATGATCGGTTCGTGGACGCGTTGCGTTCGGGCACGCTGACGCTCGGACAGATGATCACCCAACGCGAGCTTGCCGCCGACCTCGAACTGTCGGTGGGCGCGTTGCGCGAACTTTTGCCGTTGCTCGAATCCGAAGGTCTGATCCAGGTGCTCAACCAGCGCGGCATTCTTTTGCCGGCGATCGATTTGAAGATGATTCGCGAGACCTTCCAGTTCCGTCTGGCACTGGAGCGGGAGGCGGCCTCGACGGCTGTCGAGACCATGCCGGACGAGACGATCGAGGCGCTCAGATCAGCCCATCGCACCATGATGGATGAGATTCGGCGGGACAGTTCGGAGACGGTGCTGGTGCGAGCCGAAGGGATCGACCGGGCGATGCATGCCGCGTTGATCGCCTCGACCGGCAATGGCCTGCTGCAGCGGATCTACGAGACCAATGAGACGCGCATGCGGCTGATCAATCTCTATCGCCATGCGCTGACCGCGCAGGCGACGCTGGACGCCTTCGCCGATCATCTGGCGGTGATCGAGGCGCTTGGCAAACGCGATCGGGCAGGCGCGATGGCGGCGATTGAACGCCACATCCACAACGCCCGCAACCGCGCAGTTGCGCTTTAGCGCGCCGGTTGTCCGCCGGCACGCACAAAGGACGCGCGATCTCATTCAGTCGACGTGTCGGGCTTGCCGAAAATCGTTCCGATGTTCGGGCCGATGCTGTAATCGCCGAACATGCAGGGCTGATCGATGGGGTGAGCCAAGGTGCGCGGCGTGCGGTGGATGCGCCAATGACGTAGAGCCGCAATCGCGGACGGGGAAATTGGCAACGATGCACGAGGATTTGGGGGTTGGATTTTGCGCAAAATCTCAGAGCGATTGCGCGCCGTCAGGCTGCGCTGCGAACATCTGGCCGAACCGGCGGGGCTGAACCGCGCAGCGCCGCGTTTTGACTGGTCGCTTGAGGGCGTGGCCGAGCGGCAGAGCGGATGGCGACTGATCGTCGGTCAGGATCGGGACGCCGTCGCGGCAGGCGAGGGCGCTTTCTACGACGGCGGCCGACGCGAGGGCGACGCCTGTGCGGCGCACTGGGATGGGCCGGCGCTGCCCTCGGATCGGGTGTTTTGGTGGAGCGTCGTCGTCTACGACGATCGCGGCGATCCGGCACCGCCCGCATCGCCCGCTCGGCTCTTCACCGGCCTGCCGCATGAGGAGTTTTGCGCCGCCTGGATCGCCCGCTATTTCGTTCTGCCGGCGGGGCGCGAGGTGCCGAGCGAAGACAGCTACGACAATCGGTTTCAGGCCCGACCGGCCGATTATCTGCGCCGCGAAATCACGCTGGCTCAAGCGCCGCTGCGGGCGACCGCCTATGTCACTGCCCTTGGCCTTTACGAGTTGCGGATCAACGGCGCAAAAATCGGCGACGCGGTGATGGCTCCGGGCTGGACCGACTATCATCGGCGCATTGAGTATCAGAGTTTCGACGTCACCGATCGTTTGAGGGCGGGGGCCAACTGCATCGGCGCGATTCTCGGCGAAGGCTGGTATTCTGGCCGCGTCGGCCACAACCAGCGGCGCGCTGGCAATCATTATGGTGGCCGGCCGGCTTTCCTCTGCCAGATCCATCTCGAGTTCGCCGACGGCAGCCGGCGGATCGTCACCAGCGATGGCAACTGGCTGACGGCACGCGGGCCGATCCTTTACAGCGATTTTCTCGTCGGCGAGGCTTATGACGCGCGGCGCGAGCGCGATGGCTGGGACAGGCCCGGTTATGACACGGCCGATTGGCAGCCGGTCGAAGTGTTCGAGCCGGAACCGGCCGCCCCGCGGCTGGAGGCCGCCCGTATGCAGCCGGCACGCGAGGTGGCGCGGCTGCCGATGCATGAAATGCATCGGATCGACGATGAACTGATCTTTGACACCGGCCAGAACCTGGCGGGCTATGTCCGCCTGACAGTCGAGGCGGCAGCCGGCACACGCTTCGTTCTGCGCCATGCCGAGCGTCTCGACGTCGACGGTCGGCTTTACACCGAGAATCTGCGCTATGCGGTGTCTGAGGACATCTATGTCGCGCGGGGCGGCGGGCGCGAGATGTTCTGCCCGCGCTTCACCTTTCATGGGTTTCAGTTCGTCGGTGTCAGGGTCGAGGGACAGGGCGAACTGGTCTCGATCAAGGCTTGTGCGATCCAGACCGACACGCCCTGGACGGGCGTCATCGAGACCGCCAACCCGATGCTCAATCGGCTGATCGCCAATATTGAATGGGGTCAGCGCAGCAACTTCCTGTCGGTGCCGACCGACTGCCCCCAGCGCGACGAGCGTTATGGCTGGAGCGCGGACGCGCAGATCTTCTGGCGCACGGCGGGCTTCAACGCCGATATCGCCGCCTTCCTGACCAAGTGGATGGAGGATTTGATCGACGGCCAGTCGCCGCAGGGCGCGTTTCCGGATGTCGCACCGACCAAGCCTCTCAATCCCTACCGCCTGACCCCCCAGCCCGGTGCCCCGGCCTGGGGCGACGCGCCGATCATCCTCGCCTGGCACCACTGGCTGCGCTATGCCGACCGTGATCTCGTCGAACGGTGCTGGCCGCATCTTTGCGCCTGGATGGATTATATCGCCGCCAAAAATCCCGATGGGCTCCGGCTCAACCGGGTGCACAACAATTACGGTGACTGGTTGAATGTCGACCAGAAGACCGATCCGGGCCTTGTCGCCACGGCCTACTGGATTCATCTCGCCGATCTGATGGCCCGGCTTGCCGATGTGCTCGGCCGCGACCGGGCGCGTTGGACGGCCCTCGGCGTGCGGCTTCGGGCGGCGTTCGAGGCGCGCTACGGCCCCGACGACGCGGGCCGGCTGACCAGCGACACCCAGACGGCCTGTCTGCTCGCTCTCGATTTCGACCTGTTGCGCGACGACGCGGCCCGACAGGCGGTGGCGGCCCGGCTCGACGCGCTGCTCGGTGAGGCCGGCCGGCATCTGCGCACCGGCTTCATCGGCGTGCGCCATCTCTGCCCGGTGGTCGCCGATTATCTGAGCCTCGAGCGTGCGGTCGATCTTCTTCTGTGCGAATCCTATCCGTCCTGGGGTTTTTCGATCCGCCAGGGGGCAACGACGATGTGGGAGCGCTGGGACGGCTGGACGCCGGAGAAGGGCTTTCAAAGCCCGGCGATGAATTCGTTCAACCACTATTCCTTCGGCGCGGTCGGCGAATGGATCTGGTCGCGCATCGCCGGCATCGACTGGTCGAAGGAGAGGCCGGGCTTCTCCCATGTTCAGATGCGCCCGATCTTCGACCGGCGCATCGGCCGGGTTGCCGCCCGCTACGACGCCGCGCGTGGCCGGATTGAAAGCCGCTGGCGGATCGAGGGCGATCAGGTGACATGGCTGATCAGTCTGCCGCCGTCGACAACGGCCGAGGTCACGTTGCCGGAGGGGCTCGATGCGATTGAGCTCGACGGGCGCGCCGCCAATGCGGCGTTCCCCCTGGGACCGGGGCAACATGAGGTTCGCGGACGGTTAATGACGGCTGGGTGATCCGCCGACGGGGATGACCCCGCTTTAAAGCCGGACGCTGGCGCGCGCAGATGCCTTGCGGCCAAGCGCTACGTTTGAGCCGACCAAGCCATCACCCAGCCTGCCATCCGGCTGCCCCTGTTGCTCAGACGATGCCGCCGCCGAGGCTTGTCGATTGCGGCCGTTCGGCGGCGACCTTGGCGCGGTAGCCGGCCGCCCGGTAACACGGGACCGGCGCGATGGCGCCGCCGGCGTCGAGCCGGGCCTTGGCGAGAATCGGCTCGACATCGGTGCGAAACGCCTGCTTCAGCGTTTCGCTCGCCATCAGTGCGTCGTTGTCGTCCTGAAAAGCGGCAAGCGCCACGCGGTCGACGATCAGCGCCTGAGCATAGGCGCGCTGGACCTCCATGGCGCTGGTCATCAGGCTTTCGATCGGATCGGTGACATTGTGTGACTGATCCAGCATATGCGCTGGATCGAAACCCTTGGCGCCGCGTGTCTCCGCGTCGACCAACTCGTTGAAAACCAGGAACAGTCGGTAGGGATCGATCGCGCCGGTATCGAGGTCGTCGTCGCCATATCGGGAATCGTTGAAATGGAAGCCGCCAAGCTTGCCGAACTGGACGAGCCGGGCGACGATCATCTCGATATTGACGGTCGGCGCGTGATGGCCGAGATCGACAAGGCAGAAGGCCTTGGGGCCGAGTTCCTGAGCGATCAGATAGTTCGTGCCCCAGTCCTGGACGACGGTCGAATAGAAGGCCGGCTCGAAGATCTTGTGCTCGGTAAACACCCGCCAATCGTCGGGCAGGTCAGCATAGATTGCCCGCATCGATTCCAAATAGCGCTCGAAACTGCGCGTAAAGTGGCTCTGGCCGGGGAAATTCGAGCCATCGCCGACCCACACCGTCAGCGCCGTTGAGCCAAGCGCCTTGCCGATCGCGATGCATTCGAGATTGTGTTCGATCGCCTGGTTGCGGGTGGCGGAATCGCTGTGGGAGAGTGAGCCGAACTTGTAGGAGTGCGACTGACCCGGCTGATCCTGGAAGGTGTTGGAGTTCATCGCGTCGAAGCGCAGGCCGAGAGTTGACGCAGTGTCGGTGAGTTCGCCAAGATCATCGACCTTGTCCCAGGGAATGTGCAGCGAGACGCTAGGGGTCGCCCGGGTCAGCGCCTGGATGACGGCGCAGTCGTTCAGCTTGTCGAAAATGTGCCGGGGCTCGCCGGGTCCGGGAAAGCGCGCGAAACGCGTGCCGCCGGTGCCCACCCCCCATGAGGGGATCGCGACGCCGTAAGCGGCGACCTTTTGCCTGATCGCCTCGATATCGACGCCGCGGCGGGCAAGCCGCTCGCCGAGCGCTGCATAGTCGGCATCGAGCGCCGGACGACGCTTGGCGTTGTCGGCTTCGATCACGGTCGCGGCGATCCGCTCACCCATGGCTGTCCTCCTCAGCAGATGCAGGCATTTGGGCGGGTGGTCCCGCTCTCTGTTTCAGGTCTCAGCAACGGGCCGAACACGGGGGTCGATGGTCGGCCCGCTCATTCAGCGGGTGAAGGCCTGGGCGTTGCCGGCGTCGACATTGACGATGTTGCCGGTCGATTTCGCCGACATGTCGGAAACGAAGAAATACACCGCTTCAGCGACGTCGTCGGGCAAGACCGACAGTTTCAGCAGCGAGCGCTTGCGATAATGCTCCTCCAACTCGTCGGGAGCCATATTGTAGGCGGCGGCCCGCTGGGCGCGCCACTCGCCGGTCCAGATCTTGGAGCCGTGCAGAACCGCATCGGGATTGACGGTGTTGACCCGGATGCCGAATTCGGCGCCCTCCAGCGCCAGGCAGCGGGCGAGATGGATCTCGGCGGCCTTGGCCGTGCAATAAGCCGAAGCGTTGGGCGAGGCGGCAAGGCCGTTCTTGGATGCGATGAAGACGATCGCACCGCCGCTCGCCTGCTGCTTCATCAGCCGGAAAGCCTCGCGCGTGACGAGAAAATAGCCGGTGGCGAGGATGCCGATATTGCGGTTCCACAGCGACAGCTCGGTCTCATCGATCGGAGCGGAGGACGAGATGCCGGCATTCGAGACCAGAATGTCGAGGCCGCCAAATTCCACCGCCGCATCGGCGAAGGCCGCCGTCACGGCGTCTTCCAACGTCACGTCCAGCGCCAGCGCGCGCACAACATCCTTGCCGAAGCTTGCCGATAGCTCGGCCTTGGCGGCCTCCAGCGTCTCGCGGTCGATGTCGGCGAGGACGACGCAGGCGCCGTCGCTCGCTAGCCGCCGGGCGGTCGCCTTGCCGATGCCGCCGGCGCCGCCGGTGACGAGCGCCACCCGACCCGCAAGCGGCTTGGGCTTCGGCATGCGCTGGAGCTTGGCCTCTTCGAGCAGCCAGTATTCGATGTCAAAGGCTTCCTGCTCGGGCAGGCCGCGATAGGCCGACACCGACGAGGCACCGCGCATCACATTGATGGCGTTGACGTAGAATTCTGCCGAGATGCGCGCGGTCGCCTTGTCGCGGGCAAAGGTGATCATGCCGACGCCGGGGACGAGATAGACGACCGCGTTCGGATCGCGCAGCGCCGGACTGTCGGCATGCTTGCAGCGCTCGTAATAGGCCTCGTAGTCGTCGCGATAGCGCGCCAGCGCATCGCCGAGTCCGGCGATGGTTTTCTCCAGATCGGGCTGTTGCGGGTCGAAATCGACGATGAGCGGCCGGATCTTGGTGCGCAGGAAGTGATCGGGGCAGCTGGTGCCCATCGGCGCCAGGTGTGTGAGTGCATTCGAATTGACAAACTGCAGCACCGCCTCGCTGTCGTCGAAATGCCCGACCTTGCGCTCATCGACACCGATCATGCCGCGAATGACCGGCATCAGGCGGGCGGCGACGGCACGGCGCTCGGCCGCCGGCAGGGCGCGGAGTTTTTCGCCGCCGAACACCGTACCCTCGACGCTCTCCTCGAACCAGGCAATGGCGCGGTTGATGATTTCGATCGTCGTCTCGTAGCAGGCCTCGGCGGTGTCGCCCCAAGTGAACAGGCCGTGACTTTCAAGAATGACGCCGTCGGCGTCCGGGTTCTTCTCGCAGAACTCGGCGAGCCACAGGCCGAGTTCGTAGCCGGGACGTTTCCACGGCAGCCAGCCGATGCGCGGGCCGAAGATCTTGTTGGTCAGCGCCTCGGAATCGGCCGACGCGGCGATCGCGATGATCGCGTCGGGATGCATATGGTCGACATGGGGCTTCGGCACATAGGCGTGCAGCGGCGTATCGATCGAGGCGGCGCGGGCGTTGAGGTTGAAGGTGCAGTGCGGCAGGTAGCCGACCATCTCGTCTTCACGCTCGACGCCGCGATAGAGCCCCTTCAGCGCCCTGAGCTTCTCCATGTAGAGGGTGGCGAAGCCGTCCATCTTGATGGTGCCGACGTCGCCGCCCGATCCCTTCACCCACAACACCTCGACCGTCTCGCCGGTCAACGGATCGGGCTGCATCACCTTGGCCGAGGTGTTGCCGCCGCCGTAATTGGTGATGCGCTTGTCGGAGCCGAGCAGATTGGAGCGGTAGAGCAGCTTTTCCGGCTCGGTCATCGCCGCCGCCTGGCCGGCGTCCCACAGATTGGCGAGGCGCGACGGGGTGGGCTGGTCGAGCATGATGAATCCTTCCGGGCGATGTCGTGACGGGGGAGCGCAGGCCGCGTCATGAGGCCCTGCGTCGCGCGTGCATTTTCGCCGCTTCGCGATCGATGTCAATCATAAACAATCATAATCAATCACATTAAGTTGCCTTATGAAAGTTTATGAATGAACTTGATTGACGCCATTCATTTTTGATGGAAGGTTCGCGGCTCAATCGGAGGTGTGAATGCACGAAAAAGAGCGCCATCGCATCATTCTGTCTGCCGTTCAGGACAAGCCGGTCGTCACGGTCGCCGCACTCGTCGATCTGACCGGCAGCTCGGAAGCGACGATCCGGCGCGACATCGCGGCGCTGCATGTCCAGAAGCGGCTGCGGCGGGTGCGCGGCGGGGCGGAATCCTTGAACCCGCCGCAGTTTCCGGGGCTTGCCGGCCGGCCCTTCAGCGTCAATGAAACGATCAACATCGCCAGGAAGCGGGCGATCGCCAAGCGCGCCGTTGAGATGTGCGAGGACGGCCAGCCGATCATCATCAACGGCGGTACAACGACCTTTCAGATGGTGCATTTCCTTGCCAATCGCCGGCTGCAGGTGTTTACCAACTCATTTCCGATCGCCGAGCATCTGCTGAAGCACTCGAAGAATTCGGTGATGCTGCCGGGCGGCACGATCTATCGCGAGCAAAACATCGTGCTCAGTCCCTTCGACAACGACGTGACGCGCAATTTCTATGCGCGGCAGATGTTCATGGGGGCGCAGGGGCTCGGGCCGCTCGGGCTGATGGAGGCCGATCCGTTGTTGATCCAGGCCGAGCAGAAACTCATCGACCAGGCCGATGAGCTGATCGTGCTTGCCGATTCGTCGAAATTCGAGCGCCGCTCCAGCCTGATTTTATGCCGGCTCGACCGGATCGGCACGGTGATCACCGACAGCGACTTGGCCGACAGGCATGCCACGATGCTTGAAGCGGCTGGGATAAGGCTTGTCGTTGCACCGATCGAAAACCGGGAGACGGCCATATCGACCGCTTGAGGAGGCGGTCCAGATGTCGGGCAGGGAGGAATTCGATGCAGCGTCTGATTCTGAAGCGACAGCTGGTCGCGACCGGTGTTTTTGCGGCGATGACCGTCGCCGCGCGGGCCGCCGGTCGAGCCAAGATGGCGCTGGTCGCTAAGAGGCGACGAACTGCCGTCTTTCCCATGGAGTGAGGCGATGACGTTCGAGCGCGTGGCCGTCATCGACATCGGCAAGACCAATGCCAAGGTGGCGCTGGTTGATCGGACATCGCTTTCGGAGGTCGCCGTCCGAAAGATCCCGAATGGCGTGGTCGAAGCGCCGCCTTATCCGCATGTCGCCGTCGAGCGGCTGTGGGCCTTCATCCTCGATAGCCTGTCGGCGCTACAGGCCGAGTGTGGCGTTGACGCGATCGCGGTGACGACCCATGGCGCCTGCGCAGCGCTGCTTCGGGCGGATGGCGAATTAGCGCTCCCGATCCTCGATTACGAGCATGCCGGACCGGAGAGCCGGGCCGCCGACTATGACGCGCTTCGCCCGGATTTTGCCGAGACCGGCTCGCCGCGTCTGCCGGCCGGCCTCAATCTTGGCGCACAGCTTTATTGGCAGCAACAACGCTTTCCGGATCGCTTTGGCGCGGCGCGGGAGATGCTCACCTATCCGCAATATTGGGCCTATCGCCTCACCGGTGTCGCGGCCGCGGAGGTGACCTCGCTCGGCTGCCACACGGATCTCTGGGAGCCGGGCCGGAACCGCTATTCAAGCCTCGTCGATCGGCTGGGTTGGCGCCGCCTGATGCCGCCGCTGCGTCATGCGCGCGATGTGCTCGGGCCGATCCGGCCTGAGATTGCGACCGCGACCGGCCTGAAGGCAAACTGCCCGGTCGTCGGTGGCATTCATGATTCCAACGCATCGCTCTTGCCGCATCTCATGTGTGAGGCGCGCCCCTTCGCCGTGGTCTCCACCGGCACCTGGGTGATCGCCATGGCGGTCGGGGGAGACGACGTCACGCTCGATCCGCGCCGCGATACGCTGGTGAATGTCGATGCTGACGGCCAGCCAGTGCGCTCGGCCCGCTTCATGGGAGGGCGCGACCATGCGCGGGCCATTGGCGCGGCCGAGGCACGTTACGGGCTGGACGATCTTGCCGCTGTCGTGGAGCGCGAAATCATGCTCCTGCCGGCGATCGAAGGCGGGATCGGACCGTTCGCCGGACGGAGCGGCGGCTGGACGGTGCCGCCTGAAACCCTGTCGGCGGCTGAGCGGGCAGCGGCGGCGGCACTGTATTTGGCGTCCATGACGGTGACCTGTCTCGACATGATCGGTGCAGGTGGGACAATCGTCGTCGAGGGCTCGTTCACCGGCGATCCGATCCTGCTGGCGCTGATTGCGGCATTGAGCGGACGAAAGGTAAAAGGCGCCGAAGCGCAGACGACGGGCACGAGCATCGGCGCGGCCATGCTGGTCGCTGCCGGTCCCAAGGTATCGGCCGTCGAGGCCCGCGGTCCGGAGGCGCTGGGCGCGCTGCTGCCGGCGGTCCGGGCTTATGGGCAACACTGGGAGACGGCGGTCACGCGGGACATGGGCGCGCTCTACTCGGTCGGCGCCTGAGAGAACCGTGGGGGTTTAGCCGATCCCGGCCGCGTCGAGCGGAATTGCCAACGCCGCGCAGAGTGCTCGCATGTCTGCCGGCAGCGGCGTGGTAAAATGCATCGGCTGATCGGTCTCGGGGTGATGAAAGCCAAGCTCGGCGGCATGTAGCGCCTGCCGGCTAAACCGCTCGACACCGGCCCGAGCCTCCGGTTCGAGGCGTGCCGCCTTGGTCTTCATGCCGACGCCATAGAGCGGATCGCCGACCAGCGGATGGCCGATATGGGCCATGTGGACGCGGATCTGATGGGTGCGTCCGGTTTCCAGCCGACAGCGGATCAGGGCGGCCTCGGCGCTCGCCGTGCCAGTTTTCCAGGTGGCGTAATGGGTGACGGCGTGGCGCGCGTCGGCGCGGCCCTTGGGCACGACGGCGCGCTTGATGCGGTTGGTCGCCGAGCGGCCGAGCGCGGCGTCGACGCTGCCGGCCGGCGGCGTCGGCGTGCCCCAGACGACGGCAAGATAGGTGCGTGTCAGCCGGCCGTCGCGGCCATGGGCGGCAAATTGCTCCGACAGGCTGCGATGGGCGATCTCGGTCTTGGCGACGACGAGCAGGCCGCTGGTGTCCTTGTCGAGGCGATGGACGATGCCCGGCCGTTTGACCCCGCCAATACCGGTCAGGCTTGGCCCGCAATGGGCGACGAGGGCGTTGACGAGCGTGCCGTCCGGATTGCCGGCGCCCGGATGCACCACCAGTCCCGCCGACTTGTCGACCACCAAGATGCTGGCGTCCTCGTAGACGATAGATAGGGCGATTGCTTCCGGTTTCGGCTCGGCTTCCTCGGGTGCGGGCAGGGCGAGTTCAACGCTTTGGCCAGCGCTCAGCTTGTGCTTGGCGCCGCTCGCGGGCGTTTCGTCGACCCGCGCGTGACCGGCCTCGATCAGCGCCTTGATGCGACTGCGCGACAGGGCGCCGGCGACCGCGCGCGCGAGAAAGACGTCGAGTCTTTCGCCGGCATCCGGCTCGGCGACGATGAAGCGTCTTGTCTCCATGCTTTCAAGCCTTGTAGGACCAGCCGGAACGAAGCGGCCGGTGCAATGGGGCGCGGTGCGCGGGCGGGGGCGACAGGCGACGATTGCCGCGCCCAGGGAACAAGGGGCGGCCGCGACGGGCGGCGGGCTCCTGTGTGAAAGGACATGTCATGACGCGCGGCATTCAGAACGAGGTCGAGGACGAAAAGCCGCTCGACCCGGCGGCGGAACGCCTGCGCCGCAAGATGGTCCGGCTGCTGGTGGTCTCGGTCGGCATCATGATCGTCGGCGTTATGGCGGTGCTCGGAGTCGTTGTCTACAAGACACTGCCGAAGCATGGCGGTCTCGGCAGCACCATTGCCACGATTCAACTTCCGGCGGGCGAGGAAATAGTTGAGGTTTCGGCCGATGGCGACCGCGCGCTGATCCGCACCAAGGCCGGCGAGACTATCCATCTTTACGTGGTTTCGCTGCCGGACGGAGCGATCCTCAAGCAGCTGAATATAGCCCGCACCGGCAGCACGTCCGGCAAGTGAGCCGGCACCAAGGCGGTGTCACCAAAGCTTCGAAAAAGCCCTTGCGTTCGGTCGTCAGAGCCTCTAAGAGACCCACCACCGGCGCCGAGCGCTGGCTGAGTGCTCCCATCGTCTAGCGGTCTAGGACGCCGCCCTCTCACGGCGGAAACAGGGGTTCGATTCCCCTTGGGAGTACCATTTTTTCCAATCAGATCGGCGCGGGACGTCTCTTTAAGAGATTGAGACGTCGGTGTGTCTTTGCCTCAGCCCAATCGGCTTGGCGAGGGGATCGGTCGCCGTTAGAGCGGAATGCGATAAACTGGAATCGCCATTCCGCTCTAAGCCATTGTTTTGCCGCATGATGTGACCCGAAAAGTCATGCAACTTTTCGGCACCATGCTCTAACCGGGCCTTCCTGCCGCGATCATGTGTTCGCGGCCGAACCCCGCATGGCGCCTGCATTGCAAGGCGGTCGGACCGCGCGCGCGGCGTCGTTCGATGGAAAGGCAAAACCGCTCTCGGCTTTTCTTGAAGGCAATCCCGGATGCAAGCCCGTGTCCCCTTTGGGTGGCATTGAGCTGATCGAGAACCGCCGGCACCCGGTTTTTGTCCGATGGAGTAGCGCCCACCCTGACTTTCGGGCACCAAATTTCATGCGATCAGCGGTGGTGCGCCGTGACCTTGAGATTATCCTGCGAAGTCGGGAGGTCGAAGACATGTCACAACAAACCTTGGTTCATGCATCCCCCCTGCCGGCGTCGCCGCCGCTGGACGGGCTGGACGGCGTCGCCGAGACTTCGCTGACGCCGCTCCCCGACACCTTCTCCATGGCGAAGGACACGCTCGATCTGTTGCGGTCGCTGCTGATCGAGGTCGGATGCAACCTGCTGCCGGAAATCGAGGATCTTCTGTCGGGCCGGCTCTCGGTCGACGCGGTCCCCGAGACGCGGCGCTTTCTGGCGTTGCAGAGCTTCGGCGTCTGGCATCAGCTGGTCGCGATTGCGATGGAGTATGAGGGTGCGCAGTATCGCCGCCGCGAGGAGCGAGCCGGCCGGGCAATGATCGGCACCTTCGCCGACGTCATGCGGCGGGCGGAGGCACATGGCATCGGTCAGGAGGCGGTGAAGGCGGCGCTGTCGCGGCTGCAAGTGCAGCCGACGATGACCGCTCATCCAACCGAGACCAAGCGGGTGACGGTGCTCGAAATTCACCGTCGGATCTATCGCCGGCTGACCGAGCTGCGCACTCGCGACTGGACGCCGGATGAGGTGCGCACGCTGACGGCGGCGTTGCGGGCGGAGGTCGAGGTGCTCTGGCTCACCGGTGAACTGAGGCTCGAAAAGCCGTCGGTCGCTCAGGAGATCGACTGGGGCATCCACTTCTTCGACGAGGTGCTCTACGAGGCGCTGCCGACGGTGGTGAACAATCTCGGCCAGGCTCTCCAGCATTCTTATGGCGTCGATGCGCCGGAGACCTGCCTTTCTTTCGCCTCCTGGATCGGCGGCGACCGGGACGGCAATCCATTCGTCACGGCCAATGTCACCCGCGCGGCGCTGAAGCGCTATCGCGAGTCGGCCCTTGCCTCCTATCGGCCGATTCTTGGCCGGCTGGCGGCGGATCTGTCGATCGGCGTCAGCGTCGTCTCCTTCTCGCCCGCCTTTCGCACCGCCCTGGAGGAATTGCTCGCTCAATGCGGCGACGAGCGGTTGGAGATCGAACGGCGCAATGCCGGCGAGCCATTTCGCCAATATGCCGCGGCGCTGGCCTGCCGGCTCGAGGCGACGATTGCGGCCGACCGGGGCGAAGCGCGCCCGGCGGCACCCTTCGTGCGCGCCGCCGAGTTGCTGCGGCTCGTGCAGGCGCTTCGCCAGGCGCTGGAAGAGATCGGCGCGCCGGCGGTGGCCAAGCGCAAGGTGCTGCCGCTGGAGCGGCGGCTGCGGATCTTTGGCTTCCACACCGTGGCGCTCGACATTCGCCAGAATGCGACCGTGGTCAACCGCTGTCTCGCCGAAATCCTCTCCGCCCTCGAAGGCGCGCCGGTCGCCGCCGACGGCAGTCCGGCTTGGCTGGACCGGTTGACGGCGGCCCTCCGCGGGCCGGCACCGGAGCTTTCCGGCTTGACGCTTTCGGACGAGACCCGCGATCTTGTCGCGCTGTTTCAACTGGTTGCTGAGGCGCGTCGGCACGACCCCGCCGCGATCGGCGCCTTCATCCTGTCGATGACCACATCGGCGGCGGATCTGATTGCGGTCTATCTTTTGTCCGAATGGTGCTCGGGCGGGTTGTCGAACATCACCGCGCCGCTGCCGATCGTGCCGTTATTCGAGACCATCGACGATCTGCGCGCCGCGCACGACATCTTGGATGCGATCTTTTCCAACCGGATCGTGCGCCGGCTTCTGCGCGAGGCGGGTGACCGGCAGGAGGTGATGCTTGGCTATTCCGACAGCAACAAGGATGGCGGCTTCTTCACTTCCAACTGGGAGCTGGCCAAGGCACAGGTCGCGCTGAAGCGGGTCGGCCGCAAGCATCGGATCGACGTCTCGTTCTTCCACGGCCGGGGCGGCTCGGTCAGCCGAGGCGGCGCCCCCGCCGGTCGGGCGATCGCAGCACAGCCGAACGGTACGGTCGAGGGGCGGATGCGGGTGACCGAACAGGGCGAGATCGTCTCGGCGAAATTCGCCAATCGCGGCACGGCTCTGACCATGCTGGAGCGGCTCGTCGGCGCCGTCCTCGACCACACGCTGCAGCCGCCGGACACCGCCCGGCCGGACGAGATCGGCGAGGACAAGGAGGCGTTCGAGGCGCTCTCCGGTCTCAGTCAGGTGAAATATCTCGATCTGGTGCGCATGCCGGGCTTCATCGACTATTTCAATGAGGCAAGTCCCGTCGAGGAGCTAAGTCTTCTGAAGATCGGCTCGCGGCCGGCCCGCCGCTTCGGCTCGGCGCCGCAGAATCTCTCCGATCTCAGGGCGATTCCCTGGGTCTTCGCTTGGAGCCAGAACCGGCACATGCTGACCGGCTGGTATGGAATCGGCACGGCGCTCTCCTCCTTTACCGGCGTGCGAGGCGAGTCCGGCCGGGCGCTCTTGAAGAAGATGTATGGCACATCGCCGCTGTTCCGGCTGATCATCGATGAGGCCGAGAAGCTGCTGTTCCAATGCGATCTGACCATCGGCCGGCTCTATGCCGATCTCGTCAGCGATCCGCAGACCGCCGACACGGTGTTTCGGCAGATCGAGGCGGAGGCACGGCTGACCGAGGAGATGATCCTGTTCCTCACCGAGGAGGATCGACTCGCGTGGCGCTTTCCCGAATTTCGCGCCCGCGCCGATGGCATGCGAGCTCAGATGGACGGCCTGCACAGGCTCCAGGTGGATCTGTTGCATAAGGTCCGGGCGAGCCGGGAGAGCGACGCGGCGCGGCCGGAGGACGTCGACGCGCTGCTGATGACCATCCACGTCATTTCCGGCGGTCTGGGATGGACAGGATAACGGAGGAATCGACCATGGACGCAAGAGTGCCAGCGCTGACGCGCTTTTTCACCGACCGCTTGGCGGACCGGGACCCGGAGATCTGGGGAGCGGTCGAACGCGAATATACGCGCCAGCGCGACGAGATCGAACTGATCGCCTCGGAGAACATCGCCAGCCGCGCCGTCATGGATGCCCAGGGCTCGGTGATGACCAACAAATACGCCGAGGGATATCCGGGCCGACGCTATTACGGCGGTTGCCAGTTTGTCGATCAGGCCGAGGAGCTGGCCCGCGAACGGCTGAAGCAGTTGTTCGGCTGCGCCTGGGTGAATGTCCAGCCGAACTCCGGCAGCCAGGCCAATCAGGCGGTGTTTCTGACGCTCATGAAGCCGGGTGACACCTTCATGGGCCTCAACCTCGCCGCTGGCGGCCACCTGACCCACGGCGCCAAGGTCAACATGTCCGGCAAGTGGTTCAACGCGGTCCATTACGGTGTCGACAAGGACACCGGCCTGATCGACATGGACGCGGTCGAAGCGCTCGCCGAGGAGACGAAGCCGGCACTGATCATCGCCGGCCATTCGGCCTATTCGCGCTTTCCCGACTTCAAGCGGTTTCGCGCGATCGCCGACAAGGTGGGTGCCAAGCTGATGGTCGACATGGCACATTTCGCCGGTCTCGTTGCCGGCGGGGCGCATCCGAACCCGGTGCCGCACGCCGACGTGGTCACCTCGACCACGCACAAGACCCTGCGCGGTCCGCGTGGCGGCATTATCCTTTCAAACGACGAGGAACTCGGCAAGAAGCTCGACTCGGCCGTCTTCCCAGGGCTGCAGGGCGGGCCGCTGATGCATGTCATCGCGGCCAAGGCGGTGGCTTTCGGCGAGGCGCTGCGGCCGGACTATCGCGACTACATCACGGCGGTCGTCGCCAATGCCAAGACCATGGCCGCGACGCTGCAGGCCGGCGGCGTCGATATCGTCTCGGGCGGCACCGATTCGCATCTTATGCTTGTCGACCTGCGGCCCAAAGGCCTCACCGGCAAGGCGGCGGAAGCTGCGCTCGGGCGCGCCCACATCACCTGCAACAAGAACGGTATTCCGTTCGATCCGGAAAAGCCGATGGTCACCTCGGGCATTCGCCTCGGCACTCCGGCGATTACAACGCGAGGCTTCGGCGAGGCGGAGGTGAAGACGGTCTGCAAATTGATCCTGGAGGTGCTCGAAGGTCTCTCTAGCAACGGCGAGGACGGCAACACCGCCGTCGAAACCGCCGTGCGGGACAAGGTCAGGGCGCTGCTGCAGGACTTTCCGATTTATCCGCAGGCGTGAGGCGATCGGCCGGTACAGGTGATGACGAAGGCGGCCGTTTCGCGACGGTCGCCTTCGCCGTTTCGCAATGCTGCCTCGCCATGAAGCGGATGATCTGCGTCGTGAAAACGCGATCGTTTTGAACTTGATTCTTTCCAAATGGCACGCTGTAATTGAATAAAAATTGGGCATAACGTCACCAAAATCGCCGCAATCTTGGGAAGAACGCGCAAGAATCACGAAGGGTCGCGACCCATTCCGCGCGTGGTTCTCTCAAAGATCGCCGCTTCAAGCCTATCGGCGGATTGAGTGAGGCGACGCCAGTCCGATGGTTCAAACAATGAACCAGGGCCGAAAATTCCCCTTTGAAAACAGTGTTGGACGACCCGCCGCTTGGCACGAAACGGGTTGTCGTTCTGTCGAACCGACGTCTCGATCGCAGATCGTATCACGTTCGGGAAGACCCCGAGCGCCGACTGTTATTATCCGCTGTCCTTATTCCTGCCCAAAGCGTCGGCATTTTCACAATGCACTTTTCAGGAGGGTCTCGCATGGTCTCCCGCCGTCAGATGCTGACCGGTTCTGCAGGTTTGTTCGGGGCTGCGGCGCTGCCCGCCAATCCGCTTCCAACGTCGTTCTTGACCCAGGCGACATCGGGTCGCGATGCCGATCGCCGATTGGACGTCGCGACAAAGGCGGAGCGATTTGGAGCGGAGCAATCTGGCGATCGCAATCTCCAGGGCGCGCCGGATTGGCTGCACCGCGAGCTGCTGATGAAAGTCGATGCCGCTCGCGCACAAAATTTGTCCCCGTCGGCGCGGATGCAGGCCTACGCCAATATCGGCAACTGGCTTCCCCTCCCGGATCAGTCCGCCTTGGAAGCCTCGGCGGTGCCTCGCGGCATTGAGCAGGTGACGCTTCTCGACGAGGGAGCCTCATATCAGCGCGCCGGATCGCGGCCCGACCGGTTCGCGATCCGGTCGCAGGACGGTGCGTGGTGGCAAAAGGCGAGCACGGATCCGCATCTTTATCTGCCTAAAAATGTCCGCACATTGCGATCGTTCGGGTGCAGGGGGGATGGCAAAAGCGACGACCTGGCCGCCGTGCAGACGGCGCTGAAGTTTCCCGGCACCCTCGACGGAGAAAATTTGACCTACGCCGTGCGCGGCGAGATCAAGCTGCCTGACAACGGCTCCATCATGAACGCGACGTTCAAACAGCTCGATCCCGGTCATCGCAAGCGCAGTACCGTGAGCGCGGACGGGGTGAACGGATTGCGCCTTATCAATCTTCGGGTCGACCGCAACGGATCGGGCCGCGACGGCGGGTTGGAAACCCATTTCGGAATTCGGATTGCCAATGGCTCGGGCCACCTTTTTCAGGATGTCGAGGTCTTTGGCGACAACCTCGGAACCGGGTTTGGCATTCAGAACTGTCACGATTTCGACCTTATCCGGCCTTGGGTCCATGACATCAAATTTGTCTTGCCCGCCGATCCGATGGACGATCGCGTCCAGGGCATCTGGATATCGAATTCGTCGAATTGGCGTGCCTATGCTCCGAAGGTCAGCGATCTGGGCGGATCGGTCAATGGCGGCGCCAGCTTTGCGAAAGCACGCACACGAGGTTTCGTGGTCGGCCTGGGCTCGGGAAATTTCTCGATTTTTGGCGGGCAAATATCTCGTTGTGACCAAGGCTTGGACATTACTGGTTCCAACGGAAACACCTACTTTGCCGTCTATGGCCTGGTTGCGGAAGAATGCTCGCTAGTCGGTATCAAGCTCGCGAATTTCAATCGTCATGGCAAAATCGACGGCTGTTCTGCCATTCGATGCGGGTCGTTGGGATTTCTCTGCATTGCCAGTGGGGATCGCGGCGTTGAAACGGACGATATGCCGAGGGATGTCGTTTTTCGCGACTGTCAGGCGATCGACACCGGTTTCGACTGGGAAAGGAAAGGGTTTCCGGTTCCGGGGGCCTTTATTGTCTCGCCGTCCAACGTTTATAAGCGCTGGCCAAAGGGCGTAAAGCTCCGGAATTGTCGGGCGATCTGGACAAAGCCGCCAGAGCATCCGATGTATGGTTTCTGGAATAATGTCGCCTATTCTGGTGGCGAGCCGAACACTGTCGATGCCGATTGTGTCGTTACAGGCAATCCAGATCGCGCCAAGCACTTTCTGGGATGGCATCATCCTGAATGTTGGCTTCGTGCCGCGACGGTGCAGTCGATTCCCAACTCGAAGCCGACGAATCTCGTCTTGGAGGCGGCGATCGACAGCATGAAGATGTTGAATCAGCGGACAGGACAAGCCGAGATCAGGCTTTCAGGGCAGTACCGCGTCGAAACCCAGGTCAGCTTCAAGCCCAACCCGATAAATGGCCGCCAGATTCGTATTCTTAAGAACGGAGAGGTGCTCCAGAACACCGAAGCCACCGTCGCCGGGGTTGTCGGGTTTCAGACGACGGTTCGCACCTCCTTTGAGGGACGCTTCGAGGAAGGGGATACGGTCGGCGTTGAAGTCCTACAGAATTCGGGGGCGCCGCTCGACCTTCATGAGGAACGGGGTGCCACTTGGCTGTGCGTACGCCGGCTGCATGCGATTTGAACGCAAGAGGGTGGCCTGCGGACGAAGCAATGTGGATGCCGACGGTGATCGACCGCCAAGGGGCGCGCCTCTCGCGACAGATTTTGTCGTCATCTGCCGCCGCTGGGTGTTTCGATTGCATGGCGCGCGGTGCCTCGGGCATCGGTGGCAGCCCGTTGAGAGGGCTGGCGCCTCTGGGCGTGGCGACAGGTGCCAGGTGCTGAAGGGTTGGCGAACTGGGCGAGCGATGTCGGCGACGAGCCAGCTTGGCATGCCATCGCGATCGAGCCGGTTTCGGACGGAGGTTGCGCCTGCGAAAATTTGGTCGTGTGGAAGGGAAGCGAGATCGGAGCGTGGCCGCAGCGCCTCCCGGGGCCGGCATGATCGGATCGTGACGAGAGGGACAGGGAGCGCTCAGCTGTCCGCGCGCATTGCTGGAGCGGAATACTGCAGAGTTGCGCGCGGCTCGATCTTTGCGCCGGGTATCAGCAATGGGGGAACATTCTTAGTTGAAATATGTCGAAGTTATTTTTAGAGAAATTGAAAATCTCAATTACCTGATAAAATGCCGTCTCGTACATTGAATGAATGAGTGGTTTCGTCGTTTGGTTGCTTTATTCACTACCATTTTTCCGCCCTTCACAAAAAATTTGTCCACGATGGCCGATTTTACCTTCCAATCCGATTGAGCTATTAGATATTTGTCTACCGGTCCTTCGTATTTTTCGAAGTGTTCGATCAATGCGGCGTGCATGGCCGTCGCACCAAAGATGCATGCATGCATGCTCCGCCCCGCTGACGCTCAGAAGCAAAATTGCAATTGCTTCTGCGGCTCGGCTTCTTGCGCGCATGCTGAAAGAGATGTGGCGGCAGGAACTGACATGAACGATAATTGGCGAGATGCGTTTGGCCTGGTGATGGTGGCCACGGTCCTCGTGTGTCTGCTCAGCTACGGCATGGCGGCCTCTGGCTGCCGCAAGAGCGACGTCATTGAAGCCGATGTCGCGCTGGTCGTGGTGTTGGTCCTTCTCCATTTCGGTGTCAGGCGTTGGCGGACGCGATCAAAGCGTGCCGAACGTCCGTGAAGGTGCAAAACGGGCGCCTCGCCATTTCGAGGCGGCGCCTCGATTTGGCTGGAATTTGTCTGCGATGGGAAGTCGATGCCGGGCAACACTGACGTCCGTTGAGATCTGGCGTCGATTCGAAGGAAGTGACGGGCGCGGGTGACCCGGCAGTCGTTCCCATGCCGGTCGGCTGCCGTCAGGGGCGAGGTGCCCGTCCGCTGTTGGGGCGTCGACGAAATGATCATGTTTGGTTCGACGCGGCAGGTCGTTCAGCCCCATAAGTAGCGCAAATAATTTTCACAATGCCTTATTATTGTGCGGCAACTTGTCGCGCGTTCGCTTGCCAATCGCCGTTGACAGCAAACGAACTAAACGTTTAGGTGCCTTTTTATCGGCTGCTAAACGTTTAGGATGGTGCAGTGCGCAGGAAACTCACACTGAAAGACGTGAGCCGGGAATCCGGACTGTCGACCTTCACTGTGTCTCGGGCGCTCGCCGGTGCCGAGGGCGTTTCGAAGGAGAGCCGGGAGGCTGTCCTGCGCGTTGCCGAAGAGATGGGTTACGTCCCCAATCTTGCGGCGCAGAAGCTGCGCGGCGTTGCCAGTTCGACCATCGCCGTCATCACCGCCGGCACCTCGAATGCCTACTATCTCGACATGATGAACGGCATTCAGGCGGTTGCGCAGGACATGGATCAAACAGTCGTTCTGACCGATATCGCCATCGGCGGCGTCTACGACATCGGCCGTGAGCGCCAGACCATCCAGCGGCTGCTGGAGGGCCGGGTGGGTGGCGTGATCTCCACGCTGACGCTGCTGCCGGAAAGCGTCAAGCGGCTGGAGGACTGGGAAATCCCGATCGTCTTCGTCGATTCCTCGCCGCCCGAAGAATTGCCTTACGTTCCAAGCGTGACAACCGACAACTACAATGCCAGTCTGTTGGTCGGCGCGCATCTGCAGTCGCATGCCTTTCAGGACTGGCTACTTCTGGTCTATCCGCCGATCTGGTCGAGCCGGAAGGAGCGCGAGCGCGGCTTGCGCGATGCGGCTGCCAAGGCCGGCGCGACGATCGAGGTGGTCGAGGCCGGTAACAATGCCGCTTCTGCCTCAAAGGCGTTGCGTGATTGCTTGGGCCGGCGAGGTGGGCGTCTGCCCGATATTCTGATCGCCGGCAACAATCCGATCCTGCTTGGCGCCTTCCAAGTGGCCCGCGAACGCAACACCATCATTCCCGATAACATGGCGATGGTGTGCTTCGACGATTTCCCCTTTGCGCCATATCTCGATCCGCCGGTGACGGTGCTGAACGAGCGCTCCGAGGAGATCGGTCGACTGTCGGCGCACATGCTCACCGAAATCATGAGCGCCCAGATCGAGGCCCGCAAGGCGGGCAAGCCGGCGGCGCCGATCTATACCAACGAGCATCAGCTGCAGGTGCCCGTCGACCTCGTCGTGCGTCGGTCCTGCGGCTGTCCTGATCCCACCCGATCCCGATCCTAACCGATCGCGCGGCGATGTCCCTCCGGCCAGCGGGGGTGTTGTCGTGTTGTCTGATGGCTGGCTTTATCTGGGAGGAATTCTCATGAACACGTTCAAACTCGCGGCCAGCGTTGCCGCGGGCGTCCTTGTCTCCGGCGTGATGTTCGCCGCGCCGGCGTCGGCCCGCGATTTGCCGAAGAAGATTGAAAAGATCGGCTTGATGGTCCAGGACATGTCCAATCCGTTCTTCTCGGCGATGGACAAGGGTGCGCAGGACGCCGCCAAGAAGATCGGCGCGACGCTGAATACCCAGGACGCTCAGCTCGACCTGTCGACACAGTACAATCAGATCGATGCCTTTATTCAGCAGGGCGTCAACGTCATCGTCGTATCGGCGGTGGACGGTGATGGGATTGAGCCGGCGCTGGAGAAGGCCAAGGCGGCCGGCATCATCGTGATCGCTGTCGACACCCCGGCCAAGGGCGCCGACGCCGTGGTCATGACCGATGCGGTCCAGGCGGGCGAGAAGTCCTGCACCTATCTGTTCAAAGAGATGGGCGGCAAGGGCGAGGTCTTGCTCGTCGACGGCACGCCGATCCAGACGATCATCGACCGCATCGACGGCTGCAAGACGGTCGCCAAGGACTTTCCGGATATCAAGATCGTTGGCCAGCAGGCCTCGAAGAACGATCGCGCCTCCGGTCTCGCGGTGACCACCGACATGCTGACCGCCCATCCCGATGTCACCGGCATCTTCGGCATGAACGATCCGAGCGCGCTCGGTGCGACACTTGCCGTCGAGCAGGCCGGCAAGTCCAGCCAGATCAAGGTCACCGGCGTCGACGGCAGCCCGGAAGCGGTCGCCGAGCTCAAACGTGACGGCTCGCCCTTCATCGGCACCGCGACGCAGAACCCAGCCGAGATGGTCCGCAAGGGCATCGAGATCGCCCAGGAGATCGTCGCCGGCAATCCGCCGAAGGAGACCACCATCAAGATCCCGAGCGAGCTCGTCACGCGCGACAACGTGACCGACTACAAGGGCTGGTGATCGTCCGCATCGGCGCGACAATCGGGATCGATTTTCGGGCCGATGCGTCGCTTCCATGAGTGAGAGCCGTTGTGCGTCCGGTCGGATGCATGGCGCTCTCAGCGGCTGCGGGATCGGCAGGTCCGGTTTCGCAGTTGCTCCTTCGACGACCCTGTCTTTCGGAGCGCTGACATGACAGCACCGCTTCTCAAGCTGGAGGGCGTGACCAAGCGCTACGGCGCGACGCTCGCTCTCGATCACGTCGATTTTGACCTCGTCGCCGGTGAAGTTCACGCCTTGATGGGGGAGAATGGCGCCGGCAAATCGACGCTGATGAAGATCCTCGCCGGCAACGTCCTGCCGGATTCCGGCCGCATCCTGCTCGATGGCGAACCGGTGTCGATCCGCACGCCGTCGGATGCCGATCGGCTGGGGATCGCTATCATCCACCAGGAACTGAACACCGTGCCGGAAATGTCGGTGGCGGAGAATCTCGCCCTCGGCAAGGAGCCGCGCGGCCGCTTCGGCATGCTCGACCGCAAACGAATGATTGCCGAAGCCAGGACCAAGCTTGCCCGCATTCACGCCGACATCGATCCGCGTCGCCCGCTCGGCTCGCTGAGCGTCGGCATGCAGCAGATGGTCGAGATCGCACGGGCGGTTGGCGAAAAAGCTCGTATTTTGGTGCTCGACGAGCCGACGGCGGCGCTGTCTCGCCAGGAAAGCCGCGAGCTTTATGCTTTAATCGAGGCGATGCGGACGGCCGGGGTCGGTCTCATCTATATCTCCCATCGCATGGAAGAGGTCTGGCAGCTCGCCGATCGCGTCACCGTCCTACGCGACGGGGCCTATGTCGACACCGGCGTGACGGGAGAGCTGACCTCCGGCGACGTGGTGGCGATGATGGTTGGCCGCGACATCGTCGATCTCTACCATCATGAACACCGCGCGCCCGGCGACGTCGTGCTCGATGTGCGCGGTCTGACCGGTGAGGGCGTCGGCCCGGTCGATCTGACGGTGCGCACCGGCGAAGTCGTCTGCGTCGCAGGCCTGATTGGCGCCGGGCGTACCGAAATGGCGCGACTGATTTTCGGAGCCGATCCGCGCTCCGGCGGCGAAGTCTTTATCAACGGTGAGGTCAGCGCACCGGCGGATCCGGCCGGGGCGATCCGCGACGGCATCGGCATGGTGCCGGAGGATCGCAAGGACGAGGGCCTGTTCCTGGCCCATTCGGTCAATGACAACATCGCCATCAGCACCCTGGAGCGGCTGTCGACCGCGGGCGTCCTGAAGCGCGGCGAGATCCGCTCGGCGGTGCTCCACCAGATGCAACGTCTGCACCTGCGTGCCAACGCCCTGATGCTGCCGGTCGAGGCGCTCTCGGGCGGCAATCAGCAGAAGGCCGCATTGGCCCGCTGGCTGCTCAGGGACTGCGATGTCTTGATCCTCGACGAGCCGACCCGCGGCGTTGACATCGGCGCCAAGCGGGAGATCTACGAGCTGATCGATCAGCTCGCCCGCAGCGGCAAAGCCATTCTCGTCATCTCTTCGGATCTTCCCGAGGCCATTGGCATCGCCGACCGTGTCCTGGTGATGCGCCAGGGGCGGGTGGTCCACGAATTGGACCGGGCGAGCGCCACCGAGGAAACCGTCATGCTCCACGCGACCGGAGCCAAGGCCCAACACGAGCACGATCTTGAGGAGGGTGTCCGATGACCGCACGGTCCGAAGCCAATCTCAGCCAGCAGCCGGCGGCCAAAGAACCGTTCGATTTCGCCAAATGGTGGGATCGGGTCGGCATTCTGGTGGTGCTGGCGGCCCTTGTCATCTTCATGGTGGTCTTCGCGCCGAACTTCAATCGCGTCGACAACCTGCTGAACATTCTGCGGGCGATCTCGATCAACGCGATTCTCGCGGCCGGCATGACCTTTGTCATCCTGACCGCCGGCATCGATCTGTCGGTCGGATCCACCGTCGCCGTCTCCGGCGTCGTCGCGGTGCTGGCCGCGATTTCCGGATGGTCGATGCCGATGGCGCTTCTCGCCGGCGTCGGCGTCGGGGCGCTGTGCGGCCTCGTCAACGGCGCGCTCAGCGCCTATCTGGCGCTTGCACCCTTCATCGTCACACTCGGCATGATGAGCTTTTTGCGCGGTCTCGCCTACACGCTGACCGAAGGCCGGCCGATCGTCTCCAGCGACTTGAGCTTCAAGGTGCTGGGCAGCGGCTATTTCCTCGGCATTCCGGTGCCAGTCTATGTGATGATCGCCGTCTATCTGATCGCTTGGTTCCTCCTGGAGCGGACCCGCTACGGCCGGCATGTCTATGCGGTCGGTGGCAATCCCAAGGCGGCGCGTCTTGCCGGCATCAAGATCAACCGGATCGTCACCTCGGTCTATGTGATCGCCGGTATTTGCGCCGGGCTCGCCGGACTGATCTTCGCCGCCCGCGTCATCTCGGCTCAGCCGACGGCCGGCCAAGGCTACGAACTCGATGCGATTGCCGCGGTGGTGCTCGGCGGCACCAGCCTGGCTGGTGGGCGCGGCCGGATCGTCGGCACGCTGGTCGGCTCGGTCATTCTCGGGGTTCTGACCACCGGTTTGATTCTGCTGAACGTGCCGTTCTTCACCCAGCTTTTGATCAAGGGCGTGGTGATCATCTTCGCCGTCACCATCGACAGCCTGAAGCAGAGGCCCTTCCTTTTCGTTCGCGCCTCGAAGACTCCGCAAGCCTGACCAGAGGTTCTTTTCCCCATGTCTTTCAAGATCACGATCAGCGATGCCCTCGTGGCCAATCGGCGGGCCGAACCGGTCTATTTCTCCGTGCCCGAAACCATCGAGGGCGCCCTATGGTGGGCGCAGACCTCGCGCGGCGATCTGGTGCTCGCCCAGCGGCTAAGCGGGGGCGGTGAGACCGGCGCGACACGCTTTGTCGCCATCCTTGACCTGGACGGCGGTGAGGAGACGCTGACCCTCGACCATCCCTGTCAGGCCGACGAGACGCCGATGGGCATCCGGGCGCTGCCGGGTCGCGAAGAGGACTGCTACGTGCGTCTCGACACCGGCGCCTTCGATCTCGAAATGTGCCGTGGTACGGCGCAGGGCACCGGCGGCTCGAAATGGGGCCTGCGCCATTTCAAGGCGCTCAGCGACGATTTCGAGCTTCTGCCCTCCGGCAACAACGCCATCGGCGGGTTTTACGGGCCGTTTTTCACCCCGGAAAACGGCCTGATCAATCCGCCGGAGCATACGACGGTTTCGATTGAGGCCCTCGAAGAAGGGCCGCTGCTCCACCACTACCGCATGCGCGGCACGATTCCCGATGGCCTGCTCGACGAGCTGAAAGGCAAGTCCTTCACCATCGACTGGATCTTCACCTACAACACGCCCTGGTTCCAGCGGCGCTATGTGGTCGATTCGTTCCGCACGGTGATCAATGGCCGCTCGGTCGACAACAAGATCACCGTCGGCGACGAGTTCGAGGGTGGCCAGGGGGAACTGGTTTTCGACCGCTATGCGGCTTACGGCGGCACCCGCTACCGCGCCGGCGACCCTTACGCCATGGAACTGGTGAAGATGGTCGAGGCGACGCTTGAAAGCTCGACCGAAGACAATCCGAAATTTGCCGAATTCCGGCGCGAACTCTCGAACATCGAGGCCTCGCACTGGGACCTCTACTGGCGGATGTTCTGCGCCTGGGAGGGCGTCCTCAAGGAGCCCGAGCTGCGCGAGCGCCTCGCCGAGGTGCGGGCGAAATCCCACGTCCTGGCCGATCTGACCCGCCGTGAATGGTGCTTTGCCGATGTGCCGGTGGATGTTTCGGCCGTCGGTGACGAGACCATCTTTGCCGGTCCCGCCAAGAAGACCGTCGAATTCGATACGGCGAGCAGCCGGGCGATGGTCTGGTACACCTCCGAGGCCTCCGGCGCGTTCCAGATCGTCCAGCGCCGCCAGTCCGGTTGGGTGAATTGGGGCACCAATGGCGAGAACGAGTGCCCCGAACTGCCGGTCGGCGTGACCATCAAGACCGCCTATGGCGCGTTCGCCGGAAACTGGGAAGCGGTCGCCGATGCGCTCGAGACCCCCGTCGAGGTTCGCTGCGAGGCGCAGTGATCGCCGACGTCAGGTCGGCGGGTGCGGGCGGACGACGATCCGCTGGCCCTGGTTGATCCGCTTGGCTGACGGGCGCCGGTCCGCACGGCGCCCGTTGATCATGTTTAGGCCCGGGACTGCGCCAGGGCGGCCTTCAGGTCTTCCATCCGCGGCACACCTGGAAACAGCACGCGGCCGGCGACGAAAGCCGGCGTGCCGCTCAAGGCGAAGCCGTCCGCCTGGGCGTTGTTGCGCTCCAGCAGCCCGTCAATGCCGGCCTTGTTGCGGGCGTAGCTGCGCTTCAGGGCGGGAATATCGAAGCCGGCCTTGGCGAGGATCTCTTCGGTCCGGCGATGGCTGAGCCGTCCCGGTGCGCGCATCAGCGCGTCGAGCGCCTTGGGGCGGTGCGTGCCGGCGGCCAGCGTCAGCTTTGCGGCATAGACCGACTCCTCGCCGAAGATCGGCCAGTCCTTCATGATGAAGCGAATGTTGCCGTCCTTGCGCACGAAGTCGATCATTTCGGGATAGAACTTTTTGCAGAACGGGCATTGGTAGTCGAAATATTCGACCAGATTGACGTTGCCGTTTGGATTGCCGAGGAGCGGCGCGCCCGGATCATGAAACACCGCTTGCGGCGTCGGATCGGCGGCCGCGAGAGCAGCGTTCGGCAATAACGCCACACCCCCAAGGGCAAGGCCCGCGGCCAGAATGCGGCGTCGGTCGATCATCATATCCCGCATCGTTCGTCTCCTGATATCGCGCTCTCCAGCGCCGTTTCCCCATGGCCGTCCTGGCGGAGAGGGCCATGGTTCGGCGGCATGGCCGCAGCGAAACTGCCGCGGGCCGATAAATCTTCCGCTCCGTGTCGGACTTCGCGCGCCGAGCGGATTTGTTTCGTCGACGGCTTGGCTATCGGGCGGCGATCGTCTTGTCGATGCGCCAACGGTGTCTTTGCGTCAGGAGATCCGCGCGTTGCTCTTGACCACCACCTTGGTGCCGACGGGCACGCGGGTTTCGAGATCGACGACGTCCTGATTGAACATCCGGATGCAGCCAGACGAGACCGAATGGCCGATCGACGAAGGATCGTTGGTGCCGTGGATGCGGTAGTAGGTGTCGCGGCCACCGCGATAGAGGTAGAGGGCTCTGGCGCCGAGCGGGTTGCCGAGGCCGCCCTTCAGACCGCTGGCATAGGGGCCGAAGCGCTGCGGCTCGCGGTCGAGCATGTTGGAGGTCGGCGTCCAGCGCGGCCAGTCGGCCTTGCGCGCGATGTTGGCGCGGCCGGAAAAGGCAAAGCCCGCCTTGCCGACCCCGACGCTGTAGCGCATCGCCGTGCCGCCGCTCTGGATGAGATAGAGGTAGTGGGCGGCGGGATCGACGACGATCGTGCCGGGCGCCTCGGGACCGTGATAGGCGATCTGGCGCCGGACCTTGCTCTTGTCGAGATACTGATCGGGAATCGCCGGCACCGCATGTCCGCCATCCTCGAAGGCGCCGTAGCGGCTGTCGCTCGGGCCGAAGCTCGTGAGCGCCAGGGCGCGCTGCCCCATTTCGCTGACCGTCGAACAGCCCGCGAGCCCGAGGGCGAACAAGGCGACAAGGCCGGCGCGAGCCGGGGCGGGGAAGCGATGCATGTCGGTCGTCTCTCATTGCGGCGCGCATGTGCAGCGTCACCTTGCGGAATGTCCTTGCTACAAAGAAAGCTCGGTGGAGAAAATCCCTCGCTCCGGGATCGCCATGCCTTTGCGTCTTTTCGGTCGCACTGCGGTTAGACGTCGCAAGAGACGGTCCCGATGACCGCGCCCGCGCTCAGCCATCAAGGCCGAGAAACGTCGCCATCATCCGGTCGGGGCTGGCCTCAAGGCCGGTGAAATGGCCGAAGGCGCGCACCGCTTGGCCGACGGCCATGCCGGCGCCGCCCATCGCCCGGCAGCCGCTCGCCTTGGCGGCCAGCACCAGCGCCGTCTCCAGCGGAAAATAGTTGACGTCGGCGACGAACATTCGGTCGTTCAGCCGCTCGACCGGATAGGGGACGCCCGGATGCCGCGCCGTGCCGATCGGGGTGGCGTTGACGATGCCGTCGTAGCGGCCGTCGATGGTCTCGACGCGTCGCACTCGGTCCGGTCCGAAGCGGGCGCCCACTGCGGCAACGAGGCTTGTTGCCCGTTCGGCATGCGGATCGAAGACCGACAGCCGTTCGACGCCATTTTGCATCAGGCCGAAGGCGACGGCGAGACCCGCTCCGCCCGCGCCAAGCTGCAGCACCGTGGTCCGCTCGGCGCCGGCCATGTCAGTCGCAAAACTGTCCGAGAAGCCGCCGAGATCGGTGTTATGGCCGATCCGCCGAGCGTTGCGAAACACCACCGTATTGACCGCGCCGAGCATTTCGGCTTCCGGCCCGAGCGCGTGGAGATGGTCTCGCACGGCGATCTTGAACGGGAAGGTGATGTTGAGGCCGGCATAGCCGCATTGTTCCGTCGCGCTCACAAGATCGCCGAGCGCCGGTGGGCTGGTCATCGCCGCGACGTCGAACAGGCGGTAGATGGTGCGAAATCCGTGCGCCGCGCCTTCGGCCTCCTGCATGGCGGGGGTGCGCGACAGGCCGATACCGTCGCCGATCAGGCCGAGGGTCAGGGTCTCGGGCGTGCCGAGCGCGGCGGCGGTGAAGGGCGTCATCGACCGCCTTCAGACCCGGTCGCGGCGGCCGGGCGTGCAGGGTCGGCCTTCGCGCGCAGCGCCTCGCGGCGGCCGCGCCAGCGCTTCCACGGCGGGGTCTGCGAGAAGAAGATGAAGAGCACCGCCAAAAACAGGGTGAGGGAGAGCGGGCTGGAGACGAGGCCGAGGAAGAAATCGGGCAGGCTGCCGCGCTCGGAGATGATCGCCCGCCGCCAGTTGTCGTCGAGCAGACGCGAAAGAATGACGCCGAGAATGATCGGCCCGAGCGGATAGCCATAGAGCTTCAGGAAGTAGCCGAAGACCCCGAAGCCCAGCATCCAGTAGACGTCGGTGATCGAGTTGTTCACCGCATAGGCGCCGACGATCGACAGCAGCATGATCAGCGGTACCAGGACGGCACGCGGCATCTCGACGATCTTGACGAACAGCTTGATGCCGGTCAGGCCGAAGAGCAGCATGCAGAAATTGGCGAGCACCAGGCCGCCGACGATGAACCAGAACATGTCCGGCTTTTCGACCATCAGCATTGGCCCGGGATTGAGACCGTGGATGAACAGGGCGCCGATCATGATCGCGGTCACTGCGTCGCCCGGAATGCCGAGCGTCATCATCGGGATGAAGGCGCCGCCGACGGCGGCGTTGTTGGCCGTTTCGGGCGCCACCAGTCCCTCGATCGCGCCGTCGCCGAAGGCGCGCTCGGGATTGCGGGTTACCCGCTTGGCATGGTCATAGGCCATCAGCGCCGCGATGTCGCCGCCGGTGCCGGGCAGGGCGCCGATCAGAACCCCCAGGGCCGAGGTCTGCAGCGACAAAGGCAGATGCTTGCGGATCGTCGCGAAGGACGGAACGATGCGCGAGATCGCCTGGCGGACAGGGGTCTTGTCGATGTGGTGCAGCTGCGACAGCGCCTCTGAGACACCGAACAGGCCGATCATCACCGCGATGAAGGAAATGCCGGACTGCAGCAGCGGGAGATCGAAGGTGAAGCGTTGGGTGAAGGTCAAGGGATCCATGCCGACGGTGCCGAGCATCAGCCCTAGCGCGCCGCAGAAGATGCCCTTGACCAGCGATTCACCCGCCAGCGAGCCGACCAGCAACAGCCCGAGCACGGCCAGCAGCATATAGTCCCGCGGCTGGAAGGTGAGGGCGAAATTTGAAACGAAGGGCGCGGCGACGGCCAAGACGATGATGCCGACGAAGCCGCCGAAGAAGCTCATCGTCGTGGTGATGCCGATGGCTTCGCCGGCCTGGCCGCGCTTGGCCATCGGATAGCCGTCGATCGCCGTGGCGATGGCGGCGGGAGCGCCCGGGATGTTGAGCAGGATCGCCGTGCGCGAGCCGCCGTAGACGCCGCCCATATAGATGCCGATCATCAAGGCGATGGCCGGCATCACGTCCCATGAGAAGGTGAAGGAGATCAGGATCGACACGGCCATCGTCACGGACAGGCCGGGGATCGCGCCGACATAGACGCCGGCAAAGGTGCCGAGCGCGACCAGGGCGAAGAGTTCGGGATGGGTGAAGACCGTGAAGAAGGCGGCAAGGGTGGCCATGGTCGTTCACGCTTTCCCGCTGACAAGATGCCGGATCCAGGCGAGGATCTCGCCCTCCGGCACGATGCCCGGCGGCACCAGCACGGTGAAGACGATGCGAAACAGGACGTAGACGAGGATCAGGCTGAAAAGCGCGATCAGCGCCGCATGGATGATCGAGCGCTTCGACAGGAGGCGGATCGCGACAGTGAGGAAGAGGAAGGAGGTCGGCAGGAAGCCGAGCGGCTCGAGCAGCAGCGCATAGCCGATCAACAGCCCGGCAAAGATCGCGATCATCGGCGGCAAGATGTCGTGCTTGAGCGTTTCCTCGCGATTGGCGGGCGTTTGGGCGGTCTTGAGCAGCACGAGCGCGGCGGTGACGACCATCGCCGCGGTGGTCGCCAGCGGGATCGCGCCCGGCGAACTCAGCGATTCAAAGCCCGCGATGCCATAAGCGCTCCAAAGCAGATACAGGCTGACGAGCAGCAAAACGACCGTGAACACGGTTTCGCCCGGCCGACGCGCTCTTCTGCCGGTCATCGTCTTGTCTCCTGGTCGCACGGTCATGAATTGGGGGTTGGGGAGCCCCACCGCCGATGACGGGTGGGGCTCGTTGGGATCGGCGCTGACGCCCCTCTTTATGGCCTACGGCTTCGGGATGCCAAAGGTTTCCGGCGACGCCTTGGTCAGGCCGGCATCCTGCAGCAACCACGTGGTATTCTGCTGCCACTTGGTCATGAAGTCCTGAGCCTCATCGCCGTTGATGTTCATCAGCGTGAAGCCGCGATTCTTCATCAGCGTCTTGAAGCTGTCCGCATTGGCCGCCTGCTTGAAGGCGTCCTGCAACTTGGCGACGGCCTCCTTCGGCGTACCCTTCGGCGCGAAGATGCCGAAGAACGGGCCCCAGGGCAGGAACTTGGCGAATTTCTGGTTCGCGTCGGTGATCGGCTTGACCTGCGGCAGCTGATCGGCCGGCTCCTTGGCGATGATGGCGAGCGGCTTCATCTTGCCGGCCTTGATGCCTTCGATTGCGGCGCCGAGAACGGCCGGCATGACGTCGATCGCCTTGCTCTGCAGGGCCGTCAGCGCCGAGCCGTCGCCGTCATAGGGAACGAAGGTGACGGGCAGCTTGCCCTCGACGCTCTCGATCATCGCGGTGACGACGGAAGGCAGACCGCCGGGGCCGGTCGAGCCAAACTTCACCTCATCCGGATGGGCCTTCACATAGGCGATCATCGACTTGTAATCGTCGAAGGGGGCGTCCGGCCGGGCGACGAGAATGCCGGTCCCGCGCGCCAGAATATCGATCGGGACGAAGTCGCTGTAATCCTTGGTGCCGAGTCCCATCACCTTGTAGAGCAGCGGGTTTTCCGCGCCCATCAGGAGAGTATAGCCGTCGGCCTTGCCGCTTGCGACTTTGTTGAGGGCAATTGCGCCGACGCCGCCAGTGATGTTCTGCAGCACGATCGACTGATCGAGCACATCCTCCGCCTTGGGGCTGACGGCGCGCATGACCGTGTCGGTCGAACCGCCTGCGCCCCATTGGATGACACCCTGGATCTCCTTGGTCGGATATTGCTGAGCCTGGGACGGCGACGCGGATAAGGCGAGCGTTGCGGCAATGGCGGCGGCAACGAATGGGGCAAATTTCACAGTGATCCTCCCATCGGGAACGTCGGGCGTCCTCCTGAAATGGCGCCGCCGCCCGACTCGCGGCGTCTTGGCGGAACATATTTTCGGCGCGATTTCAACACGTCCGGGCCAAGAGCAAGCGAGGCTGGAGCGGCCGCAATGCAGCATTTTGCGGCTTTTGATCGGGCCTATTCGTCTCGGCCGGGTGATCTCTGAGGACGACCTGGCCGCTTCGCTCTTTTCGCCGCCGTCGCGCTCGGTCATCATGGCAACGGATGCGCGGCGTCAACCGGTCGGTCGGCGCGCACAGAGAAAGAGCGGCAAGGGAAGGCTTTGGACCCATGGCGGAAGAAGTGCGAACGGGCGGCACGGCGGTGTCACGGGAGGCCTTTCTCGAGGCCGCGCTGGCGCTTGGCGGCACCCGGCGCAAGATCGTTGCGGTGGCCGGGGCGCCGGGGGCCGGCAAGAGCACGCTCGCCGACTGGCTGGTCGACGCGATCAATGCGCGCCAAGCCGGCAGCGCGGCGGTGCTGCCGATGGACGGCTACCATTACGACGACCGGGTGCTGGAAGCGCGCGGCGATCGGCCGCGCAAGGGCGCGCCCCACACCTTCGACGTCGATGGTTTGGCGGTCACGCTCGCCCGGCTCGCCGCCGATGACGGCCGCGACGTTGCGGTGCCGGTGTTCGATCGCAGCATCGAGATCGCCCGGGCGGGTGCCCGGATCATCACGCCGGAGGCGCGTCTGATCGTTGCCGAGGGCAATTACCTCTTGCTCGACGAACCGGCCTGGGCGCCGCTGCGGGCGTCCTTCGCGCTGACGGCGATGCTCGACGTGCCGGAGCCGATCTTGCGCCAGCGTCTCCTGGATCGTTGGCTCGGCTTCGGCCTTGCGGGCGACGCACTGACGACGAAGCTTGAAGGCAATGATTTCATCAATATGCGGACGGTGCTTGAGAAAAGCATCGAGCCCGACATGCGGATCATGTGAGCCGCCACGGGCGGCTCACATGGCGTTTTCGGCGGTTTGATGGGCCGGCTTGTAAACGCGCGGCGCGCGCCCTTCGATTTGGCGCGCGCCCAGTCTGAATGCCCGTTGTGTCGGGCTTATGCCAGCCGGTCGAGCGCCCGGCCGACGGCGGCGAACATCTGATCGACTTCCTCGGCGGTGATGATCAGCGGCGGGCAAAGGCAGAAGGCGTCGCCCACCGCGCGGCCGATGACGCCCTCTTCGAGTGCCGCCGCCGCCATCGCCGTGCCGGCCATGCCCGGCTCGCCATCGGGATGCAGTTCGAGGGCACCGATCATGCCGATGCCGCGCTTGAGCTTGACCCTCGGATGGCGGCTGAGCGCGTCGAGATGGCCAAGAAAGCGCGGCGCGAGCGTCCGGCAGTTGCCGACGAGGTCGCGTTCTTCGATGATCTTGATGTTTTCGAGCGCAACGGCGGTCGCCACCGGATGACCGGAGGCCGTGAAGCCATGGCCGAAGACGCCGATCCGGTCGGACTCGTCGGCGATCGGCGCGTAGAAATTCTCGCTCATCAGCACCGCGGCGATCGGCATGTAGGACGAGGCCATCTGCTTGGAGATCACCATCACATCCGGCTGCATGCCGAAGGTTTCGGTGCCGAACCAGTTGCCGGTGCGCCCGAAGCCGGTGATCACCTCGTCAGCGACAAGCAGGATATCATATTTCTTCAGGACCGCCTGGATCTCCTGCCAGTAGGTCTCCGGCGGCACATAGACGCCGCCCGAGCCCATCACCGGCTCGCCGAAGAAGGCGGCGATCGTCTCCGGACCCTCTTCGAGGATCAACTTCTCCAGTTCGCTCGCCATGCGCTTGGAGAAGGCGACCTCGCTCTCGCCGGGCTCGGCCATCGTATCGAAGTCCGGGCAGTGGGTGTGGCGCATGCGATCGAGCGGCAGATCGAAGCTCGCATGGTTGCGGGCGAGGCCGGTGATCGACCCCGACGCGATGGTGACGCCGTGATAGCCCTTGGTGCGACCGATAACCTTCTTCTTCTCCGGCTTGCCGAGGGCGTTGGAGCGATACCAGCAGAGCTTGACGACAAGATCGTTGGCCTCAGAGCCGGAGGAGGTGAAATGCACCTTCGACATCGGCACCGGCGCGATATTTATCAGCTTCTCGGCCAGCTCCACTGACGGGCCATGGGTCTTGTAGGAGAAGAGATGGTAGTAGGCCAGCTTCTCCATCTGCGCCTTGGCGACGGCGGCCAGCCGCTTCTCGCCAAAGCCGACGGCCACCGACCAGAGCCCGGCGAGACCTTCGAAATAGCGCTTGCCCTCGGTGTCGAAGACATAGACGCCTTCGCCACGATCGATCACCAGCGAGCCGATCTTCTCGTGCTCGCGCAGATTGACGAGGGGGTGCATCTGAAAGGCCTTGTCGCGGGCTTCGATCGAATTCGGTATCTGGCTCATGGGGGTCCTCTTGGGTCGTTCCGATCCGTCGCATTGCCGTCGGCCTGTCGCTTAGAAGTCCGGCGGCAGGCGGTTGTCGATATGGCGATCTTTGATATGGGCAAATCGCGGCGGAGGTGCTGAATCGAGCAACAGCGCGAGCACCTTTGGCGGGGTCAACGGCAGGGCATGCACCGCTTTGCCGGTGGCATTGGCAACGGCGCAGGCGATCGTCGCGCCGACATTGAGGATCGGCACCTCGCCGGCGCCCTTGGTGCCGAGCGGGCCGATCGAGGGCGCGCCCTCATGCAGCTCGATCGCGACCGGGACGACGTCGCCGGCGAGCGGCACGCGGTAGGTCTCGAAGCTGTTTTGCCGGATCTGGCCGGTGGGGCCGACATCGGCCTCCTCGTGCAGGGCATAGCCGAGACCCTGCACCACGCCGCCCTGGACTTGGCCGTGGATCGCCCGTGGATTGAGCGCCTTGCCGACGTCCTGCACGACACGGTAGGCGAGCACCTCGACATGGCCGGTGTCGGGATCGACGGCGATGTCGCAGTCGTGGACGGCGAAGACCGGGATATCGAGCGCTTCGATGAAATGGCCCGCGCAGCAACCGGCCATGGCCGGTGTGTTGGCGGCGGCAAAGGCGCCGGTGCCGGCGATCGGTCCAAGGTGCAACTGGGCGTGGCTCGCGACCTCGGCGATGGAAAGGCCCGAGCCCTTGGCGCCGGCGATCTCGATCCGGCCATCGGCGAGCACCAGATCCTCGCTCGCCGCCTCCAGCATGTCGCTCGCGACCTTCAACAGCTTGGTGCGCACGTCCAGCGCCGCCGTGCGGCTCGCCGCGCCGAGCGAGACAGTGGTCCGCCCGCCGCCGACGCCGACATCGTAGCCGGCGGCATCGGTATCGGCGGCCCGCACCGTTACCTGCTCGGGCGACAGGCCGAGGATCGCGGCGACGATCTGCGGCAGCGCCTGCTGGGTCGAGCCGGAGCCGATTTCGACGCCGGAGGTGACGAGCGTCGCGCTGCCGTCGGCGTTCATGTTGACGGTCGCCGCCGACGGTCCGGTGAAGACGAACCAGGTGCCGACGGTGGTGGCGCGGCCGTGCAGGCGGCCGTCGGACAGTGGCGCGACGGGCGTTTGCGCCCGCAAAGTCTCCATCTTCGCCATCATCGGGCGCAGCACCTCGCCCTCGAAGACCTGGCCGGTGGCGCCGAGATCGCCGTCGCCGATGACGTTCAGCCGGCGAAACGCGTCCGGCGCCGTGCCGATCCGCGCGGCGATTTCGTCGGTGTGCCGCTCCAGCGCAAAGGTGTTGTAGACGCCGTTGCAGGCCCGGAACGCGCCGTTGGGCGCGGTGTTGGTATAGACCGCGCGCGAGACGATCCGTGCCGCGCCGAGCTTGTAGTTGCCGCCCAGCGTATGGGCGGTCATCGTGGTCAGGAACACCTGTTCGCCGCCATAAGCGCCGCAATCCATCAGCACCACCGCCTCGCGGCCGGCGATCGTCCCGTCCGGCGCGATCGCCGAGCGGATGCGGATCTGCGCGTTCTCGCGAAACAGGCAGGTCTCCATCTCCTCGCGCCGGCTGTTGACCAGCCGCACCGGGCGGCCGCTCTTGCGGGCGAGGATCGCCGCGAAGGGTTCGAGGGCGCAGTCGAATTTCAGCCCGAAGCCACCCCCGACCGGCGGCACCGTCACCCGGACGGCGGAGGGCGGAATGCCGAGAACCGTCGCCGTGGTGTTGCGTACCGTCCAGGGCACCTGGGTCGAGCTCTCGATGTGAAACCGGCCATCTTCAAAATGCGCGACCGTCGCGCGCGGTTCGAAGGAGACGTGGTTCTGCCGGCAGACCTCGAAATCGGTCTCGACGATGGTGACGTCGTCGCGGGCAAAGACGGCGTCGACATCGCCGCGATCGACGCTCGCCTCCCAGGCGACGTTGCCGCCGCGTTTGCCGCCGGCATGCAGGAGTTCGTAGCTCGGCCAGTCCGGATGGACGAGCGGCGCGTCCTCGGCCAGCGCGTGCGCCATGCCAAGAACTGCCGGCAGCGGTTCGATCTCGACAGCGATGGCGGCGAGGGCGGCTTTTGCCTGGGCTTCGGTGTCGGCGGCCACCGCGGCGATCGGCTCGCCGCAATAGCGCACGATGTCGGTGGCAAAGAGTGGGTGATCGGCGATGCCGAGGCCCGCGCGGCCGGGCGCGTCGGCGGCCGTCGCGATTGCCCGCACGCCCGGCATGGCGGCCGCGCGGGAGACGTCGAGACGGCGGATCTTGCCGCTGGCGATGTCGGAGCGCAACAGCGCCGCATGCAGCATGCCGCGATCGCCGCGATCGATGGTGTAGCGGGTGCGGCCCATCAGCTTGTCGCGGGCATCACGCCGGCGCAGGTTCTGGACAGCGCGTTCGGCGACCTCGCTCATTGCCGGCCCTCCATCACGGCGAGTGCGGCATCGACGATACGCTCGTAGCCGGTGCAGCGGCAGACATGGCCGGTGAGGCCGGCTTTGATCGCCGCGCGACTGGCGTCGCATTCGCCCGGCTGGGTCAAATGGGTGAGGCTCACCACCATGCCGGGGAAGCACATGCCGCATTGCACGGCGTCATGGGCTTCCAGCGCCGCCTGAACAGGTGGCGGCGTATCGGCCGACGTCAGTCCCTCGACGGTTTCGACCTTGCCGCCTTCGACAAGGGCGATCGGCGTCAGACAGGAGACGGTCGGGATACCGTCGACCAGCACCATGCAGGCGCCGCAAAAGCCTTCGCGGCAGACCGGCTTGGCGCCGGTGAGATGGCAGTCGTCGCGCAACACGTCGATCAGCGGCGTCATCGGTGGAGCGGCGAATTCGCGCTCTTCGCCGTTGAGCGTCAGGCGGATGGTCATAGCGCTTCCTTATGTCATGTGGCCGCCGAGGTCAGAGCGGCAAAAGCCCGGCCCACGAGGACGGGGAGCACGTGGACGCGGTACCAACCGGGCGCCTCGACGCCGTCGCGTCCTGTGAACCGGTCGGCGCGAGGCCGAGCGATCGCGGCAACGTCCACCGCGGCGATGGGCTGGCCGGCGAGGGCCTCCTCAAGCGCCGTCCAGCGGCGCGGCACCCCCTCGACCGAACCGACGGCGATCCTGGCCTCGACGATCCTGTCGGCGTCGTCGAGGCGAACCGCGACCGAAACGATCGCCACCGGATAATCACCCGCCTTGCGCAGCGGCAGGCGACTGTGGGCACTGCGATGACCGGTTCGCTCGACGATCACCTTCGTCACGATCCGGCCGGGGCCGAGCGCGCCGCGCGCGGCGAGAAACGCCTCCATCGTCAGCCGCTCACTGCCGGCGGCATCGGCGACCTCGACACTGGCATCGAGGCCAAGCAGCGCGGTGGCAAGATCGGGAGCCGGAAAACGTCGGGCGCACAGATTGCCGCCGACGGTCGCGGCGTGGCGGATCGCTGGATTGGCCGACTGAGCCGCGGCATTCCGAAGCGCCGCCAAGTCGTCACAGCGCTCGAGTGCGGCGGCGAGCATCGCATGGGTGGCGCTGGCACCGATTTCGACGCGCTTGGCGCTGATCTTGATCCGCCGCAATTCGGCGATACGGCCGAGTGCGACATAGGCGTGCGCCATCGGCTCGTCGCGCAGCGGAGCCCGCATGATCCAGGTGCCGCCGGCGAGCGGTGTGCCGTCGGCGCCGAGTTCGGCGAGACTGGCCAGCGCATCGGCGAGCGTCTCGGGAACAATGATGGCTGGCGAAGACAGAGGACTCATCGGCGTCTCGCTCTTGAATGAGGCGGAGGCGGAGGCATGTGCCCGGCGCGCCGCCACCACTACGATTGGCTCAGCGGGTCTCAAGCCGTAGCCTGTCGATGACGACGCCAAGGATGACGATCGCGCCAAGAACGATCATCTGCACATATCCGTCGATGCGGGTGAGATTCATGCCGTTCGACAAAATGGTGATGAACAGGGCGCCGAGCACCGCCGATCCGACGCCCCCGCGTCCGCCGGCGAGGCTGGTGCCGCCAACGACCGCCGCCGCGATCGACTGCAGCGATAGCGTGCCGCCGAGATTGGGCTGACCGGAGCCGGTGCGCGCCGTCATCATCAGCGCGCCGAGTGCCGCCAGGCCCGAGCAGAGCATGTAAGCGTAGACGAGCAGCCGCTTCACGGGAATGCCGGCGACGGCGGCGGCCTGCGGATTGGTGCCGATGATGTAGAGCGAGCGGCCGAACACCGTGCGCGAGAGGACGACGTAGAGCACCAGCCCGACGACCAGGGCGATGACGATCGGCGCGGGCAGGCCGAAGACCGTACCGGTGTAGAAGAAGCTCGCGAAGGAGCTCGCAATGCCCTGCACCGGCCGGCCGCCGGAAATGGTGGTGGCGACGCCGAGGGTGATGTTCATGCTGCCAAGCGTCGCGACCAGGGGGCTGACGCCCAAGAACGCGACGACGATGCCGTTGAACAGGCCGCACAGGCCCGCCAGCGCAAAGCCGCCGAGGATTGCGGCGACCACCACCAACAGGCCGTTGGCATCGGCCCCGCCCATCGCCGCCATCGACAGCGCGGCACCGACGCTCACCATCGACACCGTCGGCCCGAGCGACAGATCGAAGCCGCGGGTTAGGATCACCACCATCTGCGCCATCGCGAACAGCGCCAGATAGCTGGTCTGCTGGGCGATGTTGAGGAGGTTGTAGGTGCTCAGGATCCGCTGATCGGCGAGGCCGAAGCCGCCGAGCAGAAGAAGGACGGCGATCGGCAAAGCGAGCTGGCGCAGCCATTCTGTACCGAGCGAGCGCTTCTCGTCGGGGGCTTTGACCGTCGATGGATCTGCGGGCGCGGCGAGATTGACGTCAGACACTGGACATTCTCCGACGGCTGAATTCGTCGAGGGCGACGGCGACGACCATGATCAACCCCAGAAAGATCGGCTGCAGCCGGGAATCGACGTGGAGAAGGTTGAGGGCGTTCGACAGGATCGTGAGGAACAGCGCGGCAACCGCGACGACCTCGACCCGGCCGATCCCGCCACGCAGGCTGACGCCGCCGATCACCGCGGCGGCGATCGACTGCAGCATCATCGTATCGCCGCCGAGCGTTGCCTGGCCGGAGCCGACGAGCGCCGTCAGCAAGATCCCGACCAGGGCGGCCAGCACGCCCGACAGGACATAGGTGCCGACGAGATGGCGGCGGATCGAAACGCCCGAGACGACGGCCGCTTCCTGATTGCCGCCGATGGCGTAGACATAGCGTCCGAACAGCGTGCGGCGCTGCACGAAGGCGATGACCATGACGATGGCGAGGCCGATATAGATGGCGATCGGAAAACCCAGGACTTGCGATCGGCCGATCGCCTTCACGAAGCTGTTCGGCATGCCGTAGACCGGGATGCCGTTGGTCAGAAGCAGGCCGATGCCGGCGGTGGCCGACATCGTGCCGAGGGTGACGACGAAGCCGGAGACTTTGAGCCGCGAGACGCAGAGGCCGTTGAACAGGCCGATCGCAAAGCCCGAGCCGAGACCGGCGAGAACTCCGAGCACGGCGACGAGAAGCTCCGGCCCGCCGAGCGCGGTCGACAGCGCCGCCATCACCTTGGCGGTGACGACACTCGACAGGGCGACAACCGCGCCGACCGACAGATCGAAGCCACCGGCAATAATCACCAGCGCCTGGCCGCAGGCGATGATCGCCAAGAAGGAGGCCATGCGCAGGATGTTGAGGACGTTCAGCCAGCCGAGGAAATAGGGTGACATCAGCGAAGTGCCGACGACCACGATCAGCAGCAGCAGCGGCAACAGGCCGACCCGCAACAGGCTGTGCAGGATGTCGCGCGAGGCCGAACTGGTGTTGTGGGCGGGAAGAGCGACGGTCGAACTCATGCCGCTTTCTCCCTTTTTTCTTCCTCGAAGAAGCTCGACAGAACGTTTTGCTCGGTCCGCTGATCGCCTTCCAAAAGCGCCGCGATCTTGCCGTGATGCATGACATACAGGCGGTTGGAAAGCGCCAGCACCTCCGGCAACTCGGACGAGACCACCACCACCGCGGCGCCCTGTTCCACCAAGCGCTTGATGAATTCGTAGACCTCGACCTTTGCGCCGACATCGATGCCGACGCTGGGCTCGTCGAAGAGGAAGATGTCGAGGTCGCGGGCCATCGCCCGGCCGAGCATCACCTTCTGGCGGTTGCCGCCGGACAGGTTGCCGACCGCGCGCTCGATGTTGGGCGGCCTGAGCTTCAACGTCTCCATGATCGGTTTGACCAGCGCGCGCTCGGCAAATTGCCGGATGACGCCGCCGCGCTGGTAGCGCGGCAGGTCGAGCGCCGCCATCGAGACGTTTTCGCGGATCGGGCGTGTCAGCGCCAAGCCCTCGGCACCGCGACTGGCCGGGAAATAGGCAACGCCGCGTCGCAGGCTGGAGCGCGGATCGAGCTTTTCGATCGTCTCGCCGCGCAGGCGGACTGTGCCCTCGGCGACCGGCTCGATGCCGTAGATCGCCCGGACCAGCTCGGACTTACCGCAGCCGACCAGCCCGGCGATGCCGGTAATCTCGCCGGCTCTGGCGACGAAGTCGACGCCGGCGACTTGGCCATCGGCGGTCGTGAGATTTTCGACTTCGATCGCCGGCGTACCGGGCGTATGGGTGATCGTCGGAAACAGGACGTCGATCCGCCGGCCGGTCATCAGTTCGACGAGCTCGCCGTCGGTGACCGTCGCTGCCTTCAGCGTCTTGATGTGCCTCCCGTCGCGCAGCACCGTCACCCGGTCGGCCAGCGCGCGGATCTCGCGCATGCGGTGGGAGACGTAGATGATGCCGACGCCCTGGCTCTTCAGCTTGGCGATCAGCTCGAACAGGCGGCCGGTCTCGCGTTCGGTCAGCGAGGCGGTCGGCTCGTCGAGGATCAAAAGCTTGACCTTGCCGAGCAGCGCCTTGGCGATCTCCGCCATCTGCTGATGGGCGCGCGACAGGCGGTCCACACGGGCTTTGGGATCAAGGTCGAAGCCGAGTTCGTCGATCAGCTCGCGGGCGCGATGGCGCATGGCACGGGTGTCGAGAAAGCCGCCGGTCGCGCTTTCGCGGCCGAGGAACAAGTTCTCCTCGACGGTCAGGCTCGGCACCAGCGAGAACTCTTGGAACACCGGGCTGATGCCGATCGTGCGGGCCTCGCTGGGGCTGAGCTCTCCGACATCCCGCCCGGCGAAGCGGAAGCTGCCGCTGGACGGCGGGAAGGTGCCGGAAATGACGTTGATCAGGGTCGACTTGCCCGCGCCGTTTTCGCCGAAAAGCACATGAAGTTCACCGGCGCGCACGTCGAGATCCACGCCGTCGAGGGCGAGCACGCCCGGAAAGCGCTTGGTGATGTTGGAAAGAACGAGCAGCGGCTCGGCGGTGTCCTTTGGGGCACCAGAGCCTTCGGCGGTCGTCATTGGGCCGTCTCCCTGCGATGCGGAAGGCGGGCCGGCCGTCATGCCGGCCCGCCATTGTGGGCTGGTCGCCGCGTTATTTTGCGGTCACCGAATATTCCGGGTTCCAGTCGGTCGGCGCCAAAACTAGATCCATGTTCAGCGACTTGACGTTGTTCTGGTCGATCACCTTGGCCTTCGGCTGCACCAGTTTGATCACCGGCTTTTTTTCCAGAAGACGCACGGCCTGGTCGATGGCGATCGCCCCCTCGGCCACCGGATACTGGGTGGCGAAGGCGAGGATCTGGCCGTTGTTCAAGGCGTCGAGCATCGCCTGGTTCTCGTAGGACGAGATGATCTTCATGTCCGGGCGGCCGGCGAGCTGCACCGCGCCGATCGCGGCCTCGGCCGTCGGGGCCGTGCCCCAGATGACATTCATGTTCGGGTAGGTCTGCAGCGCATCTTGAACCAGCCGCAGCTGGACCGCAACGCCGGAGTCGCCGAACTTCTTGTCGAGGATCTTGATGTTCTTCTGATCCTTGACGGTTTCTTCGAAGCCCTTTTCAAAATCCTCCGCCCAGCCGGAGCCGGCCGGTCCGGGGAAGGTGACGACATTGGCTTCTTCGTCCTTGCCGAGATTGGCGATCAGGCCCTTGGCCGTTACCGAGCCCATGTCGACGAAATCGACGTAGTTGGCGGCGGGCAGGGCGTCCTTCGGCATCGGGTTGGTGACGCCGACGACCGGGATGCCCTTCGCCTTGGCCTCGGCGAACTTCTGCTTGAAGGCGGCGCCGGTGATCGCCCCGATGACGATGGCATCGGCGCCGCTCGCCATGCAGTCATCGAACTGCGAGATCTGCTTGGGCAGGTTCTCGTAGCCGCCGGCCTCATAGAGGTTCATGTTGACGTGTTCGGCCTTGGCCTGCTGCACGATGCCATAGGCGACGGCGACCCAGAAGCTGTCCTTCATGTGCGGGAAGAGGACGCAGATGTTGTAGGGCTTCTCGGCCTTGTCGAGGGGGGTGTATTCGGCATCCTTCGGCGTGCCCGAGGAGGAATCGTAAATCGGGAACGGCCACCAGGACTTGGTGGGGCTTTCGTCCGCCGCATTGCTCGGCTGCGTCGCGATAAGGACGGCGAGGGAACTCGCCGCGGCCAGAGCGATGCGGGTCTTCAGTTTCGAGGCCATGAGCTGCGATCCTTTCAAAGGGTTCAGGGGCTTTGCGGGGCATGCGATTATCGGGATGGTTGCGGTAGCGGCGCGTGCTTGGAATCAGGCCGGCTTCCATTCAAAGACCGAGCGGCGTTCGAACACCTCGCGGAACTGCCGGGTCGATTCCGGCAGCAACTCGCCGGTTTCCCAGTCGAGGATGACGGCGTGCTGGCGGATGACGTCGAGGGCGTCGATCTCGCCGTCGCGGAAGCGCTGGGCGACTGCTTCGGGATCGGTGCGCGCCCAGTCGACGCGCTGCGCACGGATCTCGGCGCGCCGGGCTGCGGTGGCGGCCTGGTCGATCTCGAATTCGCAGATCTCGGGGTCGATCGCCTTGATGACAACGCCGTAGTCCTTGGCCGCCCGCTCGATCGAGACGTAGTCGTCGATGACGTCTTCAAGCACGAGTTTCGGATCGCGCTCCAGCGGGTCGCCGAAGCCACCGCCGCCGGCGGTCGGACGGGTGAAGACGTCGCCTTCGCCGATCGCGACGTCGGAGAAGATCGCGCCGAGCCGCTCGCGCTTGCCGTCGGCGCCGCGGGTCAGAGTCAGGCCGTGCGGCATGGACGGCAGGCCGCCCTCGATACCCCAGACGACGGCCCGTTCGCGGTCGCAGATATAGGAGATGACGACGTCGTCGCAGGCCAGCATCGTCGAGGTCTTCTTGACGCCGGCGCCACCACGCCAGCGGCCGGGGCCGGGCGAGTCGGTGACGATTTCCATCTCGGTGCACAGGATCGGATTGGCGCGCTCCTGGCCCTCGACCGGCTGGGCCATCATGCCGGTCCCGAAGGAGGCGGTGGTGCAGTTGTTGCCGTCCTTACCGTTGCGTCCGCCCCAACCGCCGGGCAGCCAATCGTAGAACATGAAGATCGACGGGTCCGAGGCGCGGGCGTCCCAGCCGCCGGTCAGGAGATATTCGAGGTTGAAGGCGCAGGCGAGTGCCCGTTCCGGCATCAGCCGCGACCACATCTCGTAGATCGAGTTCATGATCTTTTCGAACGGCATCAGGAAGCCGGTGACCGCCACCGGCCATTTCGCATCGACGATCGAGCCTTCCGGCACGATGATCTCGAAGGCGCGATAGAAGCCGGAATTCAGCGGCAGGTCAGGGAAGAAGGTCTTCATCCCGGCGGCAACCCCCGAGAAGGTGGTGCCGAAGGCGGAATTGTAGATCGAGCCGATCACCGGGTGGCTGCCGGTGAAATCGTAGATCACCTTGTCGCCCTTGATGGTCATCTTGATCTTGATCGGGATCATGCCTTCGCCGCCGGCCGGATCGCGGTCGATGAAGTCGACCGTCTCCCACTCGCCGTCGGGCAGGGCGGCGATGCGCTGGCGCACGGCGCGCTCGACATAGTCCTGGACGGCGCCAAGGCCGGTCGTGATGGTCTCGCGGCCATATTTACCGACCAACCGGTGGATCTCGCGTTCGCACACCCGTGTCGCCTCGGCCTGGGCCTGCATGTCGCCGATGATCGAGGCCGGATCGCGGGTGTTGTGGGCGATCAGGCCGGCGACGTCGCGATGAAGCGTGTTTTTGGAGAACAGCCGCACCGGGGTGATGCGCAGGCCCTCGCGGAACATCTCGCGGGCCGAGACGTCGAAGGAGCCTGGCACCGAACCCCCGACATCCGACCAGTGGCCGTTCGACTGGGAAAAGGCGATGACCTTGCCGTCGGCGAAGATCGGCCGCACCAGCCGCACGTCGGAAAAGTGGGTGCCGCCGGCATAGGGGTCGTTGATGGCGTAGACGTCGCCCTCGTGCATGTCGCCCTCGAACTGCCGCATCACCTCCTGGCAGGTGAAATGCAGGGTGCCGACATGGACGGCGATGTCCTGATTGCCCTGGGCGGCGCATTCGCCCTTGGCATCGTGGAGAGCGCTGGAGAAGTCGTGATTGTAGATGACGAAGGAGTAGCAGGTGCGCAGAACCTGTTCGCCCATCTGATCGACGGCGGTGATGAAGGCGTTCTTCAGAACCTCGAAGGTCACGGGATCGAGCTGTTCGTCGGCCATCGGTCTCAGCCCTTCGTCCGGATGATGATGTTGAGATACTTGTCGACTTCGGCATGGGCCCAGGGCGGGACGACCGTGGTGGAGTCGAACTGTTCGACGATGGCCGGGCCGGAAAGGGCAAAGCCGGCGGGCAGGGTGTCGCGATCAAAGACCGGCGTGTCGTGCGGCTGATCGTCGAACCAGACGGTGCGGCGGCTTTTCGGATCCGGCGTCTCACCGGTCGGCTCATATTCGAGGAGCTTGGCTTTCGGCACCACGCCGATCGCCTTTAGATTGACCCGGAACAGGCTGACTGGGGTGTCGTCGCGGCGGAAGTTGTATTCCCGGTGATGCTCGCGGTGGAAATCCTCGATGAGGTCCGGGATCGAGCGGATCGGGCTCGGGGCTGTGACGGCGAGCGAGCGCCACTGGCCGCGATACATCATGTCGATCGAGCGCTGGAAGACGATGTCCTCGGATTTGACCCCTTCATGGGTCAGGCGGTCGAGCGCCTCCTTTTCGATCCGGGCGAACTGCGCCTCGATCGTCTCCGGATCGGCGGCGGTCGCGTCGACCATGCAGTTTTCCGAAAAGTCGTGCTGCATGTCGACGAGCAGGCAGCCGAGCGCCGACGTGACGCCCGGATTGGGCGGCACGATCACCGCCGGAATGGAGAGTTCGCGCGCCACCGCCGCACCATGCAGCGCGCCGGCGCCACCGAAGGCGACGAGGGCGAAGTCGCGCGGGTCGTAGCCGCGGCTGATCGAGATCAGCCGGACGGCGTCGGACATATTGGCGTTGGCGACCTTGAGGATCGCATCCGCTGCGGCCTCGACCGACAGGTCGAAGGGGTCGGCGACCCCCTCGGCGACTGCTTTGCGGGCCAGCGATGCATCGAGCGTCACCGAGCCGCCGGCCAGACTCGTGCCGAGCCGGCGGAGCGTGACATTCGCGTCAGTGTTGGTCGGCTGTGTGTTGCCGTTGCCGTAGCAAGCCGGGCCCGGATAGGCGCCGGCCGATTGCGGGCCGTTGCGCAGCGAGCCGGCCTCGTCGGTCCATGCGAGCGAGCCGCCGCCGGCGCCGATGGTCATCACCTCGATCGAGGAGAAGCGGATCGGATAGCCGAATTCGATGGACCAGTCCTTGGTCACCCGCGACTGGCCCTCATAGGCGAGCGAGACGTCTGTCGAGGTGCCGCCCATGTCGAGGCCGATGGAATTCGGGAAGCCGCAGAGGCCGGCGATGTGGCGGCTGGCGATGGCGCCGGCGGCAATGCCGGAGCCGGCAAGGCGCGCGGCAAAATCCTTGACGCTCGCCGGCGTCATCACGCCGCCGCCGGTGTGCAGCAGCAGAAGATCGCGCTCGTAGCCCTCCTCGGCCAGCCGGTTGCCGAGACGGTTGGTGTAGCTGACAACGACGGGGCTGAGCGCGGCGTTGACGACGGTGGTGGAGAAGCGCTCGTGCTCGAAGATTTCCGGCAAGACTTCCGACGACACCGAAACCGGGACGTCGGGCATCACCGCAGTGAGGATGTCGCGCATCCGCCTTTCGTTCTCGCCGTTGAGATAGGCGTTCATGAAGCAGACCGCGATCGCGTCGACGCCGCGCCGCTTGAGGATCCGCGCGACCTCGCGGGCGGCCTCCTCGTCGAGCGGCTCGATCACCGCGCCGGCCGCGTCGATACGCTCGGGGACGGTCAGCCGGTCACGCCGCGGGATATAGGGGCGCACGACGTCCTTATAGGCGTCCCAGAGGTCCTCTTTGTTGGCGCGGCGGATCTCGATGACGTCGCGAAAGCCTTGGGTGGAGACCAGCGCGGTGCGCGGCAGGCGACGGGTGATCAGCGCATTGGTGGCGACGGTGGTGCCGTGAGAGAAGAGCGCCACCTTGGACAGGTCGATACCGGCCTTGCCGACGCCGGTCATGATCCCGTCGATCGGGTCGCTGGTCGACGACGTCTTCTCGATCCGGATCCGGCCGGTCTCCTCATCCATGATACAGATGTCGGTAAAGGTTCCCCCGACATCGACGGCTACGCGAAGGTTCTGCACGGTTTCGTTCCCACCTCGTTTGCCCTGCCGTCGCCTTGGCTTGACGATGGCTTTCCGTTGCGTGATGGAAGTGAAGCAGCTTCGAACGGTGCGTTCTTGACGATTGGCGCACGAAATTTTGCGTTTCCGCGCATTCCGGGCTTGGTTTTTTTGCACTTGCGAGAAATGCACAAATGCTGCGCAGCACAACAATGCAGTTCGGTTATGGTTTTGGCAGATCATCCGCATCGTCGGTGGCCGCGCTCCCGTCTCAGTGATTGCGACGGGCTTCGGCGCGGGTATCGCTGGGGGTGCGGCCGAAATGCGCGCGATAGCTGCGGCTGAACTGCGCCTGGTCACCAAAGCCGCAAGCATAGGCGATCTGCGAGATCGAGCCGCGGAAATGCGGGTCCCGCAGTCGCTGATCGCACTGCATCAAACGCTGGGTGCGAATTTGGGTGCCGACGGTGGTGTCTTCCTCCTCGAAGATCTGCTGCAGGTAGCGCAGCGAGATGCCGCAGGCGTCGGCGACACTTTGCGGGGTGAGGGCCGGATCGCGGAGCCGCGAGCGGATGATGTCTTCGGCCCGGCACAGATGGGCATGGCGCACGGTGGTTGACGAGCCGGTCAAAACGCGGCTGTCGGAGCTCACGGCGGCGGCCAACAGCTCGACCAACTGGCAGCCGATCAGTTGCTGGGCGGTGGCGTCGAATTCTGTGATTCGGGCGACGGACAGGCGCAGCATATCAACGAACAGCGCGCCGGCGCCGGTGCGGGCGTCGAAGCGCAGGCTCGCCAGTCGTTCGGGCCGGCTGATCCGGTTTTCGAGCACCGCCTTCGGCACCTTCAGCACCCAGAGCGAAGCCGGATCGCGATGGCTGAACTCGTAGGGCAGGTGGCTGCGTTCGATCAGAAAGCCGCCGGGTTGGCAGGAGACGTCCTGGCCATCCTGCAGGAAGCGCACTTCCGCAAGCTCCGGCACGGTGATCAGGTAGCTTTCGTCGCACTCCTCAACGAGATGCTGTTCATGCCGACGATAAAGCAGGCCGTTCGAACAGTTTCGCGAGATCGAAACGGAGCCAAGGGTCCAAGCTTCGAGGCTGCCCTCGAAGACGCCTGATCCTTGTCTCGATCCTTGGAAAACCAGGTCGAGGGGAAAATAAACGCTCGCGATGGCCTTTTGCCAGGCCGTGCGCCGTTGTGCCGGGACAAGGTCGCGGGTCGAGTAACTCAACTGCATCTTCACTCACTCCCATTCGTGTCGAGCGTGCCAGGTGCGGCGTTGGCGTTTTCCCCCTGACTTCCTTTCGTTATACGGCGTCGTTTCGTTGACTTTTCAGATGATTGTCCCCTGATCCTGACGCGGACTCGACGCCGCGTCCCGTGTTCATCGACTGGAGGTTGGAGGCCTTGCGGCCGCTCACAGAGCTTGTCGGACGGCTTGAGCCAACGCCACCGCATTCGGCGTGTCGGAATGAATGCAGATGGTGTCGGCATTCATATCGATCAGTGTGCCGTCGACGGTCGTCGCCTTCTTGTCGCTCAAGACCTTCCGGACGCGGCGCGCCGCTTCTTCGGGGTCTTTGGCGTCATGGTGGCGGGTGATGATCAGCCGGCCTTCGCCGTCATAATCGAGATCGGCGTAATATTCGGCAAGGCACGGAATGCCGCGCTCCGAATAGACCTCTTCCTGCAGCGTGCCGCGCATGCACAAAAGCGGAACGCCGAACACCTCGGCCGCGTCGGCGATGCCGTTGGCGATGTGCCGCTCGCGCATGGCGGCGCCATAAAGCGCGCCATGCGGCTTGATATGGTTGAGCGTCAGGCCTTCGGCTTGAAGAAAACCCTTGAGCGCGCCGATCTGATAGATCAGGCAGTCGGCAAGTTCCTGGCGGTCCATCTTCATTTCCCGGCGGCCGAAGCCTTGTAGATCCGGGAAGGAGGGGTGCGCACCGACGGCAACGCCATGCTTGGCGGCGAGCGCCACGGTCGCGCGCATCACCGAAGGATCGGAGGCGTGAAAGCCGCAAGCCACGTTGGCAATGTCGACGAAGGGCATCAGGCCGGCGTCGTCGCCGCAGTGATAAAGACCGAAGCCTTCGCCCATATCGCAATTGATGGTGACGCTCATTGGTCTTGTCCTTTTTGGGAGCAGCCCGTGTTTGCTACCGCATCGGCCCGAAAATCGGACCCGATTTTCGGAAAGAAAGATGCGTATAATCAATAATATAGCGCATTCTTTGCGCGTCCTGTCGGACGCACGGAGCGCTAGGTTCCCCAGCGTGGACAGGATGAGTGTGTGGCGTCAAATTGAATAAATCGCAACGCCGTATCGGTGAAATCGATAGCCTGTCCGTCCGCCGCTGGCGTGGTGAGATGTCGGGAGGAGGCGGTTCGGGGCACGGCGGCGACGGAGGCGCTGTCAGGAGGGGTCGACGCCGACAGTGCCGGTCGCGTAGCGCATGAAGTCGCGAAACGCGGCGCAGGCCGGGTCGACGGCGTCATGGCGTTTCCAGGCCAGCCCGACATCCATGCTCGGCACGCCTTCGTCGATGACGCGGGTCTCGATGCGTTGTCCGTCGAGCGACCAGGGGCGATAGACGAGATCCGATAGGATCGTCACCCCGGCGCCGGCCGCAACCATCGAGCGCACGGCCTCCACCGACGCGGTGCGGAACAGCACCTTCGGTTCCATGTTGGCGCTCGCCCAATAGCGCATCGCGGTGATTTTCGCCTCGTCGACCGTCAGCATCAGATAGGGAAAGGGCTGAATGTCGGCGAGGCCGACCCGGTCGATCCGGGTCAACGGATGGGACGGGGTGAGCCAGAGCCGGCGCGACGAGCGCTGCAGGATCTCGCTGGTGATCTGGTCGCGGTTTTCGAGATTGGAGACGAGCATCACGGCGATGTCGATGGCGTCGTCGATAATCGCCTGTTCGAGCACCGGGCGGGGCGCTTCGAACAGCTCGAGCGAGATGCCGGGGAAGTTGGCGTAAAAACGGATCAGGTGGGGCGGCAGGAAATAGCCGGCCACGGTGTAGGTCACGCCGACCCGCACCCGGCCGACGAGCCGGTCGCCTCTCATATGCGGGCTGCGGATCGCCTCGGCCACCGAGGACAGGATCTGCTTGGCCTGGGGCAGGAAGCGGCCGCCCTCGATCGTCACCTTCACCCCCTGCGGCGTGCGCTCCAAAAGCGGTGCGCCGACGAGGGCTTCCAGCTGTTGGATCGCGGTTGTCACCGCCGATTGGGACACGTTCAATTCGACCGCGGCGCGACTGATCCGGCCGGTCTCCGCCGCAGCGACGAAGTAGCGGATCTGTTTGAACGATATCGACATCGCTTTTCTCCAAGCCCTCGACGCTGCCGGCCGAGACGATATTGCCCAGCCAAGTCAAGTCCTTCGACCCATACGGTTGAGCGCACGCGAAAGCCACCATTTGCTCGCAGTCAAAGGATATCGATTTTATCGATGGCCTGCTTTCTGATTTGCAATTTTACGAGGGCTGGAAGTTTTGCAAGGCTCTTCAAATTCTGAAACGAGCAACAGCGAGCCTGATTATGACCAAGAGCACTATCGAGGCGCCGATTCCTGGCACGTTCTATCGCTCTCCTTCGCCCCAGGAGCCGGTCTTCAAGAACGAAGGCGATGCCGTTGCTGTCGGCGATACGGTCGGGCTGATCGAGGTCATGAAGTCGTTCACCCCGGTGATCGCCGAGACCGCCGGGACGCTTGTCGCCTTCCATGTGGAGAATGAAGACGCCGTGATGGCTGGCCAACCGCTCTACGATCTCGAAGCCTGAGCGATGGCGATTTCCAAGATCCTGGTTGCCAATCGCGGCGAGATCGCGGTTCGCATCATTCGTGCGGCCCGCGAGCTCGGTCTCAAAACCGTCCAGGCCGCCAGCGCCGCCGATGAGACCATGCTGGCGGCGCGTCTTGCCGACCAAACGGTCTGTGTCGGCCCGCCGCACGCCTCCAAGTCCTATCTGAATGGCGACGCCCTGATCGCCGCCGCCCGTGACACCGGCTGTGACGCCGTGCATCCGGGCTACGGCTTTTTGTCTGAAAACGCCGACTTTGCCGAGGCGGTCGAGGCCGCCGGCCTCATCTTCATCGGGCCGAAGGCGGAAACCATCCGCAAGATGGGCGACAAGGCCGCCGCCCGCCGCGAGGCGGAGCTGGCGGGCGTGCCGACGGTGCCGGGCTCCGACGGAGTCGTGAAAGACGTCGCCGAAGCCCAAACGGCCGCCGACGCGGTCGGCTATCCGGTGATGATCAAGGCTGCCGCCGGTGGTGGTGGCCGCGGAATCCGCATCGCCGCCAATGCCGAGGGGTTGGCGCAGCTGATCCCTCAGGCGAGCGCCGAGGCGAAGGCCGCCTTTGGCGATGGCGGGCTTTATCTCGAACGCTTCGTGCGCCGGGCCCGCCATGTCGAGGTGCAGATCCTCGGTGATGGCGAGCGGGCGATCCATCTGTTCGAGCGCGAGTGCTCGTTGCAGCGGCGCCGTCAGAAGGTGTGGGAGGAGGCGCCCGCCGTCTGTCTCAGCCCTCAGCAGCGCCAAGCGCTATGCCACTCGGCGGTCAAGCTTGCCGAGCGGGTCGGCTATCGCGGCGCCGGCACGCTGGAATATCTGTTCGACGAGGAGACCGGCGAGTTCTTCTTCATCGAGATGAACACCCGCATCCAGGTCGAGCATCCGGTGACGGAAATGGTCACCGGCGTTGATCTGGTCGGCTGGATGATCCGGATCGCCGGCGGCGAGGCGCTCAGCCTGAGCCAAGAGGACATTGTCCTGCGCGGCCATGCGGTCGAGGCGCGGATCAATGCCGAGGATCCGGCGGCCGATTTCCGCCCGCATCCCGGCACCGTCGGCGGTCTCGAACTGCCGGGTGGCATGGGCGTGCGGTTCGATACGATGCTCTATCCGGGCTATCAGATTCCACCTTTCTACGACTCTCTGCTCGGCAAGCTTATCGCCCATGCCGACAGCCGCGAGCGGGCGATCGCGCGCATGCAACGCGCCCTCGGCGAGTTGACGGTCGAGGGGGTGCCGACCACGGTGCCGCTTCACTTGGCACTCGCCGGCGCCAAGGACGTCCGAGACGGGGCGTTTCACACCGGTTGGCTGGAGGAGTGGCTGAAAGGCCGTCCGCTGGCCGACGATGCAACTCCAGAGAAAGAGTGAGGGCCGATGAAGACGCGTTATTCTTTCGGCGGCGACGAACACATCTTCGTCGAAATCGACGAGGAAATGTCGCTTGAGGCATTCTTCAAGAGCCTGTCGATGAGCAAGGCGGTGCGCGAGGCGACGATCGCCGGCGTCACTGAGATCTGTCCGGCGAACGCTTCCTTCCAGGTGAGGTTCGACCCCGACGTGATCGCGCCGGAGGCGTTGCTGACCCGGCTGAAGAGCTTCGAGGCGGTGGCGGAGACCGCCGAGAAGACCATCGACACCCGCATCATCGAGGTGCCGGTCTTCTACAACGATCCCTGGACTCATGAGACCTTGATGCGCTTTCGCGAGCGCCATCAGGATCCCGACGCGACCGATCTCGAATATGCCGCGCGGATCAACGACTATCCGAGCGTCGAAACATTCATCGAGGCCCATTCGGGCGCGCCCTGGTTTGTTTCGATGGTCGGCTTCGTCGCGGGGCTGCCCTTCACCTATCAGCTGGTGGAGCGCTCCAGGCAGATCGAGGTGCCGAAATATCTGCGGCCCCGGACCGATACGCCGCGATTGACCGTCGGCTATGGCGGCTGCTTCGGTTGCATCTATTCGGTGCGCGGCGCCGGCGGCTACCAGATGTTCGGCATCACCCCGATGCCGATCTACGATCCGAAGGCCGAGCAGAGCTATCTGAAGGATCTGTTCCTGTTTCGGCCGGGCGATATCATCCGGTTCAAGCCGATCGATCGCGAGGCCTATGACGCGGCGATCGCCGATGTGGAGGCCGGCCGCTACGAGCCGAAGATCGCCTCGGTCCACTTCTCGCTCGATGCCTTCAATGCCGATCCCGAAGGTTTCAACGCCAAACTCTTGGAGGCGCTCGATGGCTGACGGTGCCGCAATGTTCGAAGTCGTCAAACCCGGTCTGTTGACCTCGGTGCAGGATCTCGGCCGACCGGGCTACTATCATCTCGGTCTGCCGATCTCGGGGGCGATGGACCGCTTCGCGCTGATCGCCGCCAACCGGCTCGTCGGCAATCCCGACGGCGCCGCGGGGCTTGAGGCCGTCTTTCTCGGCCCGGTGCTGAAATTTGCTTGCGACACCACGATCGCCGTCACCGGGGCGGTGATGGCGCCGAAGGTGGACGGCGTCGAGCAGGAGCTGTGGAGCGCATTCGAGATCAAGGCGGGGCAGGAGCTCGCTTTTGGCACGCTGAAGGCCGGCGCCCGCATCTATATCGCGATCGCCGGCGGCGTCGATGTTCCGGAGGTGCACGGCTCGCGCTCGACCTACGCGCTCGGCGCGCTGGGCGGCTTCGAGGGCCGGCCGCTCAAAGCGGGCGATCAGGTCAAGATTGGGGCCGCCAGCGGTGCGGCGAAGCTTGGCGTGTCGATCCCCGAGGAGATCCGGCGGATCCAGCCGGCCTCCGGCGTGGTGCTGCGGGCGATGCCGGGCCTTTATTGGCATCGGATCACCGAAGAGTCGCAGGGATCCTTCTTCGAGGACAGCTGGAAGGTCGCGCCCGAGGCCGACCGCATCGGCTACCGCTTCCGGGGCGGGCGCAGCCTCGACTTCGTGCCGCGCAAGCAGCCTTTCGGCGCCGGCTCCGATCCGTCGAACATCGTCGACAGTTGTTACCCCTACGGCTCCATCCAGGTACCGGGCGGCACCGAGCCGATCGTTCTGCACCGCGATGCGGTTTCGGGGGGCGGCTATTTCATGGTCGGCACGGTGATCTCCGCCGATATGGACCTGATCGGCCAGCTGCAGCCGCACCAGCCGGTCCGCTTCGAGTCGATCGACATGGACGGCGCACTCGCCGCCCGCCGTGACGAGAAGGGCCGCCTCGAAGCGCTCGGCGCCTTCCTCAGCGGTTGACCCGCTCGTGAAATCCGCTTGCGGCCGCTGATCTCCCGGGTCGGGATATGATATCAGCGGCCGCAGGAGGTTCGCTGTGGACAAACCCGAATTTCGCTCTCTCAACGACCAGGCCTATGAGCGGATCAAGCAAGGGCTGATGGCGGCCACCTTCCGCCCAGGCCAGGTGCTGGTGATCCGCACGCTCGCGGCAGAATATGGCGTTTCGGCAACGCCGGTGCGCGAGGCCCTGCAGCGGCTTGTCGCAGAGCGTTTGCTGGTGATGCAGGCCAATCGCAGCATCGCCGTGCCGGAGCTGTCGCTCGACGCCTATCTCGAACTGCTGCGCATCCGCTGCGAGTTGGAAGGGCTGGCGGCCGAGCTGGCGGCAAGCCGGGCGGAGGCTGATGGATTGCAGGGGCTCGCCGCGCTGATCGAGGCGATCGACGGGGTCGTCGCAAAGCAGGATCACGCCGAATATCGCCGGCTCAATCAGGCGTTCCACTTCGCTCTTTACGCCGAAGCGCGCTCGCCGCGTCTGAGCGGCATGATCCGCGATCTGTGGGGCCAGACCGGCCCTTACGTCTCCGAGCTCGTCGTTTCGGGGCGCTACGGGTCACAGGCGAATGTTGCGCATAAGCGGATTTTGAGTGCGCTCCAGGTCGGCGACGGAATGGCGGCGCGTGCCGGCCTGATCGCCGATCTTGCCAGCGCCAGCGAATATATCCTGCCGTCTCTCCTCCGGATGGAAGCCGAGCGCCGCGAACGGCCACGCGTCTTTGCCGCAGCCGGCGGGGTTGCGGCGAAGGCGGAGCCGCGCTGACGGGGAAGCGTCACTTGCGCGTTTCCCCGCGCTTTCGCGATGCGGCTCAAGCGGTTGCGGCCAGCGCCTCTTTCATCACCGCGACGAAGTGGTCGGCATGGTCCTTGGTGAAGATCAGCGGCGGGCGGATTTTCAGGCTGTTGTGGAAGCGGCCGGTGACGCTGATCAACACGCCGCGATCGCGCATGGCGTTGACCACCTTGCCGGCGCGGACGCGATCTGGCGCCTTTGACGCCCGGTCGGTGACGAATTCGGCACCGATGAACAGGCCCGCGCCGCGCACGTCGCCGAGCGCCTCGCAGTCACCCGCAAGGGCGCGGATGCCTTCGGCCAAATAGGCGCCGACCGACTGGCAGTTGGCCATCAGCCTCTCCTCCTCGATCGTCCGCAGCACCGCCATCGCCGCCGCGCAGGACACCGCATTGCCGCCGAAGGTGTTGAAATAGCGGGCCATGCGGCCGAACTCGTCGCATACTTCCGGGCGCATCACGACGGCCGAAACCGGGTGGCCGTTGCCCATCGGCTTGCCAAGGGTGGCGAGATCCGGAACGATGCCGTGGCGCTGAAAACCCCACATCGCCTCGCCGGTGCGGGCAAAACCCGGCTGCACCTCGTCGGCGATGAACAGGCCGCCGGCGGCATGGATCGCCTCGACGGCTCCGGCGAGAAAGCCTTTCGGCTCGGGGAGCACGCCGTCGCTGGAAAACAGCGTGTCGGCGATCAGCACGGCCGGTTTGATGCCGTGACGCTTCAGATCGGCGATCGCCGCTTCAACGTTCCGCTTGAAGGTCGCTGCCACATCGCTGTCGCTGGCGTGATAAGCCGCCGGCGCCGCAATAGTGCGCACATGGGCGCCGAGATCGACCGCCGGCCCGAGCGAGGGCGAGAAGGCGGCGACGGTCTCGGTGATGCCGTGATAGGCGTTTTCGGTGACGATGATGCCGGTGCCGCCGGTATAGGCCTTGGCGATGCGCACCGCCAGATCGTTGGCCTCGCTGCCGGTGCAGGCGAACATCACCTGGCTGAGCTCGTTCGGAAAGGTCGCGACCAACTGCTCGGCATAGTCGAGGATGAGGTCGTGCATGTAGCGCGTGTTGGTGGCGAGGATGCCGACCTGCTCGCGGATCGCCGCGACGATGCGGGGATGGCAATGGCCGAGCGAGGTGACGTTGTTATAGGCGTCGAGATAGGCGCGGCCGGCCTGATCATAAAGCCAGACGCCTTCGCCGCGCACCAGATGCAGCGGCGTCTCGTACATCAGCCGATAGGCCGGCCCGAGGACATTGGCGCGCCGCGCGACCATCGCCTCTTCGTGCTCGGAGAGATTCCCTTGGCCTGCGACGAAGGCGTTCGGCATTGAAAGGTCGGGGGCAGCGCTCACGGGATCGGTCTTTCTGTCTGATAATGGACGTGTCGACGGATGGGCGCGTCAACAACCGCATGGCAGGCTTGGCCGGCTGATCGCGGCTGCGCCGCCATCCGGCCTCGGACGCTTGAAGTCTGGCCTCCTCGATGCCGCGGCCACGCTGCCCACGACGCTGGAAAGCCGATTTCGATGACGATCGCACGACCGCAAGAGGGCCATCTTGTCATAGCACGGGTGAAATGATCATATATCATGAGGCCGCATTTTTCCAGCTAATAAGCAAAACTGCGAGGCACGACACGCATTTTTCCGGTGGTTCTGTTTCTCTAGAACGCAAGATGATATATCATTTGTCTGCCGTCGTTCGGCGTGGTCAAGACATGATGGTCGCCGTCGACGCGACCTGTGACATTTTTTCGGCCCGGGATCTTATCGCTGTGAGATCGAAGCGGCTCGGTACGGCGCGTGTCGCCGGAGCCGGCAGCGCGCAGGCAGCATGGCGGTCAACGCGCTCAGCCCGCGACCAGACAGGCGAAGGACAAGCCACGGATGACGATCATGACCGAGACCGACGACGCGCCGGCCGCGTTCCGGGCGTCGACACCGCCGTTTTCGGCCGGCGAGGCCGAGACCATTCTGCAGCGGTTCTACGGTCTTGCCGGCCAGGTCTTTGTCATGGCGAGCGAGCGCGATCTGACGCTTGGCGTGACCGCCGAGACCGGCGAGCGCTATGTCTTGAAGATTGCCAATGCGGCGGAGGATCAGGCGGTGATCCGCTTTCAGGATGCCGCGCTCGTCCATCTCGCTACGGTCGCGCCGAACTTGCCGGTGTCGCGCCTCGTGCCGACCCTGACCGGCGAGGCCGAGGTCTTGGTCGAGGCCGAGGGGCTGCCCCATCTGGTCCGGCTGTTGACCTTTCTGCCCGGGCGGCCGCTTTCGGAGGTGCTGAGGCGTGAACCGCAGATGGCGTCGATCGGCAGCCTGCTCGGCGGCGTGTCGAGGGCCTTTGAGAGTTTTGCCTATCCCGTTCCCGAGCAGGAAATCCTGTGGGACATGCAGCACGCCGCGAAATTGCGTCGGCTGACGGGAAGCATCGCCGATCCGGCGCTGCGGGCACCGGTCGAGGCGATCCTCGACCGGTTTGCCGGCGAGATCGTGCCGCGGCAGAAACACTTCCGCCGTCAGATCATCCATAACGACTTCAATCCCTCGAATCTTCTCGTCGCCGAGGGCGACGACGATTGCATCGCCGGTATTCTCGATTTCGGGGATATGGTGGAGGCACCGCGGATCTTCGACGTCGCGGTGGCCTGCTCCTATCAGGTGCCGGCCGAAGGGCCGCCGCTCGGCCTCGTCGCGACACTATTGGCCGCCTGTCATCCGGTGCATCCGCTAGACGCGGGCGAGATCGAGGATTTGTTCGACCTGATCAGCGTTCGTCACGCGATGACGATCACGATCGGCGAATGGCGCGCCCGCCGCCAGCCGGCCAATGCCGCCTATATCCTGCGCAATCATCCGACCGCCGCCCGCGCCATCGCGCGCTTTGCCGATCTTGATCGCCGCGCGGCGACCGAAACGCTCCAGCGTGCCTGCGATTTCGCTTGAGACGGCCATGGCGCGTCGTCGCGCCCCATCCGCCGGGCTGCTTTCGCCGCCTTTCCCTTTCGTCAAGCGGCTCCCGTTTGGCGTCCTTTGGTATAAGCTCGTCGCATCGGGCTGGCGGGGATTCGAGCGAGACGGTTTGGACGGACAGCAGGGACGGCGCCATCGCCGCAACCGGCAGAGCGTGAAGATGAGCGACGTCGCGGCTGAGGCCGGCGTGTCGCCCTCGACCGTCTCCCTGTTTCTGCGCAGGCCCACAGCCGTCTCGGCCAAGACCGGCGCGGCGATCGCGCGAGTGATCGAACGGCTCGGCTATGTTCCGAACCTTATGGCCGGCGGGCTCGCCGCGGCGCGCTCGCGGGTTGTCGGGGTGATCGTGCCGTCGATGCGCAACGCCTTTTTCGCGCAGACCGTCTCTTCCCTGCAGACATTGTTGGCGCAGCACGGCTTTCAGGTGATGATCGCCAGTGCCGATTATGACGATCAGAGCGAGCTTGCGCTGGTCCAGGCCTATCTTTCCTGGTCACCTTCGGCGCTGGTGCTGACCGGCTTCCACCACGCCGTCATGACGCGCGACCTCTTGCACTCGGCCGCCTGTCCGGTGGTCGAGATGTGGGAACATGGCGATCATCCGCTCGATCTGTCGGTTGGGTTTTCGCATATCGAGGCCGGCCGGGCGGCGGCCCGCCATCTCGTGCGGCGGGGCCGGCGACAACTGGCGTTCCTCGGCGCGCGCATGCAGGAGGATCGCCGGGCGATGCAGCGGGCGCGCGGCTTTGCCGAGGAAGTCGCGCAAGCGGGCGGAACGGTGGAGATCGTCAATCATCCGCGCCCGGCCAGTGCCGAAACGGCGGCCGGCCTCGTCGGGATGGCGCTCGCCAAACGGCCGGGCATCGAGGGCGTTGCCACCTCCAACGACACGCTGGGACTCGGCGTGCTGTTCGAATGCGCCCGTCGCGGCATCGATGTGCCCGGCGATCTCGCAATCATCGGCTTCGGCGATCTGGAATTTTCCGGTTTCACCAATCCGTCGCTCTCGACCATTCGGCCGTTCGGCGACGTCATCGGCGAGGAGATCGCCCGGCTGCTTCTTGCCTGTTTCGAGACCGGCGAGCGCCCGGCAAATCGGGCGGTCGACACCGGCTTTGTGGTGGTCGAGCGCGGCAGCAGTTAGAGCGCCCTGCGTCCGACCGGACGCAGGGCGCTCTAACCCTTTGAATCGACGCATCGTGCTTTGCCGAAAATCGATTCCGATTGTCTCGCCGATGCCGTGGCGATCAGCGGCGTCGCCAGGCGCGGGCGAGGGGGCTCAATAGGCCGAGGTGACCGTGCTCGTCGCCGCGTTGCCGTCGCCGCGAAGATCCGCCAGCCAGTCCCGGGCGCGGCCGGTCATCATCGCGATGTCCGAGGCCATGGCGGAAAAGCTGTAGCCATAATCGAGGAAGGCCGATACCATCTGCGGATTGGGCCCGACGATGCCGATCGGCTTGCCGAGCCGGTCGGCCTGATCGGCCGCTGATTGGATCAGCGCCTGCACTTCCGGGTGGCCGAGATCACCGATATGTCCCATCGCCGCCGAGAGGTCGCCGGGGCCGATGAATAGCGCGTCGACGCCCGGCACGCTGGCGATGTCGGTAAGGCGTTCGACCGCCTCCGGTGTCTCCAACTGGACGATGACGAAAGTCTCGTCATTGGCGCGTTTGAGATAATCGGGCGCGGCGCCATAGCGTGAACCCCGCTGGATCGCCGCGACGCCGCGATGGCCGAGCGGCGGATATTTCGCGGCGGCAACGGCGGCTCTGGCTTCGTCTGCGGTCTGCACGAAAGGCACCATGATCGTCGCCGCGCCCGCATCGAGCACCCGTTTGGTGATCACCAGATCGTTCCATGCCATGCGCACGACCGGCACCGCCGGGGTGCAGCCGACGGCGCGCAAAATGTCGGTCAGCTGCGGCACGTCGACCGGCACATGTTCCATGTCGACGACGACGAAATCGAAACCGGCATGGCCGATCGCTTCCGAGGGGCCGGGCGCGGCCGACATCAGCCAAGTTCCAAGGGGCTTGACGCTACGGGATTGAGCAAGGAGTTTACGAAAGGGATTTGAAATATCGATCGACATTGAAAATCCTTAGAAAATTTCGGGTTCCGGTAAGTCGCGCACGCCCGCCAGAAAATCAAAGTCACAGCCTTGATCCGCCTGACTGACGTGACGCTGATAGAGCGCCGTGAATGAGGTCTCGAAGAGAGGCTTGTCGTGGCGCGGTTCGCCGCGCCGCCGATCGAGTTCCTCCGCTGACACCTTCATGTCGATCCGACCTGCCGAAACGTCAAGTGCGACGGTGTCACCGGTGCGCAGCAGCGACAATGGGCCGCCGACGGCCGCTTCAGGCGCGACATGCAGGACGCAGGTGCCGTAATGGGTGCCGCTCATCCGACCGTCGCAGATGCGCACGAGATCCTTGACGCCCTGCATGAGCAGCTTCTTCGGGATCGGCAGATTGCCCCATTCGGGCATGCCGGGGGCGCCGACCGGACCGGCGTTGCGCAGGACGAGGACGGTGTCTTCGCTGACGTCGAGATCGGGGTCGTCAATCGCCTTCATCATTGCGGACGGATGGTCGAAGACCAGCGCCGGGCCTTCGTGCTTGAGGAATTTCGGGCTCGCGGCGGAGGATTTGATGATCGCGCCGTTGGGAGCAAGATTGCCCTTCAAAAGGACGAGGCTGCAGCCACGCTCCAGTGGCACGACGGGATTGTCGAGATTGCGGATCATCGTGTCGTCGAAGCATTCGGCGCCGGCGATCGCCTCGCCGAGGCTGCAGCCTTCGACGGTGCGCGCGTCGAGGGCGAGATGATCCTTGACCTTGGCCAGCAATGCCTTCAACCCGCCGGCGAAATAGAAATCCTCCATCAAACCGTTGCCGGACGGAAAGAGGTTGGCGAGCACCGGAATCTTCGCCGCGACCGCTGCCATCTCTTCCAGTGTCAGCGAAATGCCGGCGCGGCCGGCCAGGGCGATCAGGTGGATGGCGGCGTTAGTCGAGCCGCCGAGCGCCATATAGGTGACGAGCGCGTTCTTGAAGCTGTCGGCGGACAACACGTCACGGGGGTTCAGATCCTCATAGACCATCGCCACGGCGCGCTCGCCGCACAGCGAGGCCATGCGCGGATGACCCGAATCGACCGCCGGAATCGACGAGGCGCCGGTCAGCGTCAGTCCCATGGCGTCGACGATCGAGGTCATGGTCGAGGCGGTGCCCATGGTGTTGCAGGTGCCGGCCGAGCGCGTCATCCGGCTTTCGAGGTCGATCCAGTCATCTTCGGTGATCTCGCCGCGCCGCAATTGGTCGAAATAGGTCTTGGTATGGGTGCCGGCGCCGGTGACGGTGCCGCGCCAGCGGCCGGTCGACATCGGCCCGGCGGGGCAGTAGATCGCCGGGACATTCATCGAGATCGCGCCCATCAAAAGGCCCGGTGTCGACTTATCGCAGCCGCCGAGCAGCACGCAGCCGTCGATCGGATGGGAGCGCAGGATCTCCTCGACCTCCATGGCCAGGAAGTTGCGGTAGAGCATGGTGGTCGGCTTGACCATGACCTCGCCGACCGACAGCGCCGGCAGCTCAACCGGATAGCCGCCGGCCTGCCAGACGCCGCGCTTCACGGCCTCGGCGCGATCACGCAGATGGCTGTGGCAGGGGCTCATCTCGCTCCAGGTGTTGAGGATGCCGATGACCGGCTTGCCCATAAACTCCTCGCGCCGCATGCCCATCTGCTGGGTGCGCTGGCGATGGGCAAAGCCACGGATGTCCGACGAGGCGAACCACCGTTGGCTGCGAAGTTCTGAGACCTTTCGGGTCATGGGCGATCACTCACTCGGATTCTTGATGCAGCGGAAGTTCTTGATGTGGCGGAGGTCTGCAAATGGCCAGTCCGACGTAGCACCATTCGCCGATTCCGGCTGTCTGTGCTCGCGTCGGAACGGACGTGTCGCAAAGTTAGTTTCATAAATCGTAGCGCTACGAATTATAGCTGTCAATTTAAATCACAAGTCTGATCATATTTGGCAACAATTCCAAGTGGTGCAATTGTGAATGGCATTGTATCTCATAAAAATGCTCTCTGGTTTGTTTAAAAATGCCGTTACGGCATGTGGGTTGTCCTTCTCATTCGCCTGTGTAAAAATCATAGCGCTACGAATTGTTGGCGGAGCGAAATGATTCTAGCGGCCGACAATCGAGGACGTCGCGGTTTGATTTGGGAGTTTGGTACCATGAAAATCATCACATTGGCCGCCATTGGTGTGGCGTTGTCGTTTTCGACGTCGGCCAGCGCGCAGACCGTCGAAATGATCGTCCCCTTCAGTGCCGGCGGTGGCACGGACAGCGTGGCGCGGGTCTTTGAGCCCGGCTTTTCCGAAGCGCTCGGTCAGACCACCGTCATTCGCAATGTTGCTGGTGCGAGTGGCACCATTGGCGCGGCCGCGACGGCGGATGCCGCGAATGACGGCTCGACCATCGGCTATCTGCCGATCGGTCCGCTCGCCATCCAGCCATCGCTGCGCAAGACCTCTTACAACGCCGACTCCTTCAGCTACATCTGTCAGACCACGTCGACGCCGGTGTTTCTTCTGGAAAAGAAGGGCTCCGAGATGAAATCGGTCAAGCAGTGGGTGGAGCGTGGCAAGGCCAAGCGGATCGTCTACGGTTCGTCGGGGCCTGGCACGATCCCGCATCTGGCCATGGCCGCCTTCGCGGCGACGGCTGGTCTGAAGGCGGTTCATCTGCCGTTCAAGGGGACTGGGCCGGCGATGAATGCGATGGCGGGTGGCGAGATCGATCTCTTCGCCGACACGGCAACCGTGCTCGAAGGTAACGACGTGACTGCGCTGGCAGTTTTTGCACCGGAGCGACTGAAGACCTACCCCGACATTCCGACGATGAAGGAGCTTGGCTACGACCTCGACTTCTCGGTCTGGCAGGGCTTGGTCGCGCCCAAAGGGCTGCCGAAGGATCTGCAGCAGAAATACGCCGAGGCCTGCCAGAAGGCGATCGCGACGGATCGGTTCAAATCGCTCGCGGAAAAGACCAATACCGGCATCAAATATCGCGGCCCCGACGCGTTCGAAGCTTTCGTCGCGGAGAACACGAAGAAGAACCGAAAGATCCTCGCAGAGGCGGGTTTGGTGAAATAACGCCAAGGCGTTCTTACGGTGGCGCGGATCAAATTGCGCCGCTGTCTTGCTGGCAAAAGGAACAGCGGTTGATGACGGACAGTTCGGACACATCAGACGAGCAGGTGTCACGCTCTATCGGACGGTTGATAGTCTCCGCGGCCTTCGTGGTTGCTAGCCCGTTCTTCCTCGCGGCGTCCCTTCTGGGCGCCGCCGGCAGCGACATGAATATTGCTGCCGGTGACACGTCGCAAGCGCTGCCGCATATCTTGTTGGTCGTCTGGGTCGCCCTGGGTCTGGTCGACCTCTTCCGCGAGGCGACGACGTTTTTTAGAGCGCCGGCGGCGCCCGACAGTCAGGGTCGTTCCGACGACGATCCAGTGCTCGTCCTCGCGATTATGGCGGCGACGGTCGGTCTGGCCGTGGCCATCGTGTTCTTTGGTTACATGGTTCCGATCGTCCTGATCTTGCCGTTGCTGCTCCGATTGGCCGGTGTGCGGTCGCTTGGCGGTGGGATCGTCGCCTTTCTAATTCTTGGGCCGGGCCTTTGGTGGCTGTTTAATGACGGGCTCGGCATTCGGCTTCCGGCTCTTCTCAGTGGAGGGATGTTCTAATGGTCGATTTGACATTCTTGGCGGACGTTTGGGCTCCAGCGACTGTTGTCGCCATGATCGTCGGTACGGCCCTTGGTATCATCATCGGCGCGCTGCCGGGTCTCGGATCTGTGGTCGGCTTGTCGATCTGCCTGCCCTTTACCTTCGGCATGGACACAGTGCCGAGCCTCGCGCTGCTGCTTGGCGTCTATTGCGGCTCGGTCTATGGTGGGTCGATCTCCGCCATCCTGATCAATTCGCCCGGCACACCTCAGTCGGCCGCGACCGTGCTCGACGGCTATCCAATGGCGCTGCAGGGACTGGCGGGCAAGGCACTCGGCTGGTCGACGGCATCCTCCGTTGCCGGCGGTCTCATCTCCTGCATTGTCCTGATCGTCGCCGCACCCCAGCTCGCGCATTTTGCCACCCGCTTCGGCTCGATTGAGGTCTTTGCGCTGATCCTGATGGCGCTTACTTGCATCGCCGCGGTGTCACGTGGCAGCATGCTAAAAGGGCTTTCCATGGGCTCGGCCGGGATTTTCCTGTCGTTGATCGGCACCGATCCGGTGACCGGGGCAGCGCGCTTCACCTTCGGGATCCAATTCTTCACCGCGGGGCTCGATTTGATCAGCGTCGTTATCGGCCTGTTCGCAGTCTCCGAAGCCTTCACCCGCCTTGCTCAGGACGGAAAGAATGAGTCGGTGTTTAGCGGTGTCCGACTGATGCTGCCAAGCTTGAGTGAATGGAAAGGACGGATTGGCAATCTTTTGCGCTCCTCGGCGATCGGATGTTTTATCGGTGCGCTGCCTGGAACCGGGGCTGCAACCGCCGCTTTCATCAGCTACGCCACCGCCAAACAGCTCTCGCCGCGCAGGGACAATTTCGGTAAGGGGGAGCCAGACGGGGTGATCGCCGCCGAATCCTCCAACAATGCGGTCACCGGCAGTGCGATGATCCCGACGCTCGCCCTCGGCATTCCCGGTGACGTGGTCACCGCCATCGTGTTATCGGCGATGGTCGTTCATGGGATCACGCCGGGAGTCCGCCTAATGAGCGAGCATCTCGACGTCGTGAATGCCATTTTTGCCGTGCTTGTCATCATCAATATTTTGATGCTGATCCTGGCTTTTCCGATCGTCCGCCTGTTCGGCAAGCTGCTGGCGATTCCGGAATCCTATGTGATGACCGGCGTCATCGTCTTCTCGCTGATCGGGGCGATCACGGTTCGGGGCAATGCGCTCGACGGCGTTGTGGCTGTCGCCTTCGGGGTCTTCGGTTACGCCCTGCGACGGGGCGGCTACCCGCTCGCCCCCTTTGTCATCGGACTGGTGCTTGGCCCGCAATTCGAGGAAAATCTGCGGCGAGGGCTGCTCCTGTCGGACGGCGATATTTTGAGCTTTCCGACCCATAGCTGGATCGCGCTGGTCCTGTTCTTGGTCACCGCCGGATTGATCCTGTTCGGCCCGTTGCAAACGCTCATCTCCGGCCGCTTCGCACGGTCGGAGACGGCTCGGTTGTCGCGGGAACCCTGATGGTCGGCCGCCACGATCGCCGGCGTGGTTCTTAACTGGCGAAGAACAGCTCGAAGCGGTCGGCGAGGAATCGGGTGCGGACCACCTGGATCGGGTGGAGATCGGTGTCGGCATCGATGCCGACCGTCTGCAGGAGGGGGGTGCCGACGGCGCAGCCGAGACGCAATGCCTCGCTCGGCCCGGCGGTCTGTGCCGTCACCCGGGTCTCGACGCGCCGATAGTCCGCGACACCGAGCCGGGCGAGGGCAGCGGTGATCGATCCGGTTTCGGCATAGGCCGTGACCATGCCGTTGAAGCGCTCGGCCACAAGCCAGCTCGTGGCGATGAGCACGGGCGTTTCGTCGGCGGCGCCGAGGGTTTCCAGTCGCAGCAGCTGCGTTCCCGGTCGGCAGCCGAGCTTTTCGGCGATCGCGATGGTGGCGGCTTCGCGCCCGGTGCCGATCAGCCGTCCGCCGGGATTGTGCGCCGCCGCCGCGACGTTTTCCGAAAAGCGGGTCTTGGCGCCGATGCGATAGGTCATGCGGCCGACATCGCCGGCGACGAAAGTGCCTTTGCCCCGTTCGGCGCGGAGCAGGCCTTCCGCCGTCAGCGCCGCGATCGCGCGGCGAACCGTATGACGATTGACCGCAAATCGGTCGGCAAGCTCGGTCTCCGGCGGCAGCTGTGCGCCGAACGCGCCATTCGCTAGCGCCGCGCGCAGCGCGTTGCTCACCTGCAGCCACTTGGCGACGCCCTCGGCGGTCTCCGTCAAATTCATCAGGCTCTTTCACGGCGTCATTCAACTGTCACTCCGGACGTGCTAGTCGATGACTGGACAGTTGTCTATACAAATAGACAATTTGCTGGGATTGAAGGGTGCTTCGCATGCGGTCTGCTGCCGATCCGACCGAGCGCCGCCGCCGCGCGATGAGTGCCTTTGCGCAGGCGCCGGCCGGCTTTCTCGAAGCGCGGTGGCCGAGTTTGGCCGACGGGCGCACGATTGTGCCGGTGCGAGGGCCGGAGGTCGGGCTCGTCATGGTGCGGGGACGGACCGGCGGTGGCGGCGCCGCCTTCAATCTCGGTGAGGCGAGCGCGACGCGGGCGAGCGTGCGTCTTGCAAATGGGCCGGTTGGTCACGCGATGATTCTCGGCCGCGATCTGGAAAAGGCCCGTCACGCCGCCGCCTTCGACGCCCTCTGGCAGATCGATACATGCCAGGCGGCCGTCGAGCGGGAGGTCGTTGCCGAGATCGAACGGCTGATCGCAGCGGCGGACGGCCAGCGCGCCGAGGAAACGGCGGCGACGAAGGTGGATTTCTTCACGATGGCACGCGGGGAAGACTGATGGTCACGCAAGACGCAGCGGTGGCGACGGCGCGGACAGTCGAAGGCGGCTTTGCCGATCCGGTGTTCGACGCCCAGGCGGTGTTCGCCAAGCTCCTCGCTGCCATGGCGCGGCCGGGAACGGTGGTCGATCTGGGCGATCGCTGCCGGCCGCCAGAGCCGCTGAGACAAGCCCAAGGCGCGGTGCTTGCGGCGATGGCCGATGCCGCCACGCCCGTCCATGTCGAGGCGGCGAGTGACGATCTAGCCGCTTGGCTCGCCTTCCAGACTGGCGCGCGGCTGCGTCCGATCGAAGAGGCGGCCTTCGCGGTCGTCTCGACGCTTCGCCCGATGCTGCTCGAGGCCCTGCCGCTCGGGACGCTGCAATATCCCGACCGCGCGGCGACGGTGCTCGTCGAGGTCGACGATCTGACCGCCGGCGACGGCTTCGTCCTCACTGGGCCGGGTGTCGACGGGGTGCAGACCATCCACATCCTCGGGCTTGACAGCGGCTTCACCGAGCTTCGCCAGCGCAATCGCGCACTGTTTCCCTGCGGGTTCGATCTGATCCTCACCTCAGGCACCCGGCTGATGGCCTTGCCGCGCTCAACCGTCGTCGAGAGGAGCTGAGCCATGTATGTCGCCGTCAAGGGGGGCGAGCGCGCCATCGCCAATGCCCATCGTTTGCTCGACGATCGCCGTCGCGGCGATCGGCAGGTGCCGGCCCTGACGCTCGAGCAATTGACCCAGCAGTTGGCGCTGGCGGTGGACCGCGTCATGGCCGAGGGTTCGCTCTACGATCCGGAATTGGCCGCGATGGCTGTGCGCCAGTCGCGTGGCGATCTGATCGAGGCGATCTTCCTGCTGCGCGCCTATCGCACGACGCTGCCGCGCTTTGCCGTGTCGCTGCCGATCGAGACCGGGCGGATGCGGATCGAGCGGCGGATCTCGGCAACTTACAAGGATCTGCCTGGCGGCCAGCTGCTCGGCCCGACCTTCGACTACACCCACCGGCTGATCGAGCCGGCGATGGCGGCGGATCTGCCGGTCGAGGCGCCGGAGCGCCGCGTGGCGGAGAGCAGTCGCAGTGCCCCGCGCGTCACCGACATTCTGGGCGATGAGGCGTTGATCGAAAGCGATGGCGCAGCGGACGGCAACGATCCCGCCGATCTCACCCGCGAACCTCTCGCCTATCCCGCCGCGCGGGCCCTTCGGCTGCAGGCGCTGGCGAGGGGAGACGAGGGCTTCCTTCTCGGCCTTGGCTATTCCACGCAGCGCGGCTTCGGGCGCACCCATCCCTTTGTTGGCGAAATCCGTATCGGCGAAGTGGATGTCGAGGTCGAGATCGACGGCCTCGATTTTACCGTCGTCATCGGCCGGGTGCGGGTCACCGAGTGCCAGATGGTGTCGCAATTTACCGGCTCGAAATCCGAGCCGCCGCAGTTCACGCGTGGATACGGGCTGGTCTTCGGCCAGATGGAGCGCAAGGCGATGGCGATGAGCCTTGTCGACCGTGCGCTTCGAGCCGACGAGTTCGATGAAGAACGCCGTGCCCCGGCGCAGGACGAAGAGTTCGTTCTCGCCCATGCCGACAACGTCCAGGCGACCGGCTTCGTCGAGCACCTGAAGCTGCCCCATTATGTCGACTTTCAGGCCGAGTTGCAGCTGTTGCGCACGATGCGCGCCACGGCCGCTGGCGTGGGCGGTGACGGCGAGCCGCCGACTGGCCGCAAGAACTCAGACGACGCGGAGGCGGCACGATGACCGAGCTTTCACCCTCATTCGTCCCGGCGCTTCCGTTTGTCGCTCCCGTCAGCGGAAGGCGGCGGCCGGCCGGTGAGGCTACGGCCATGCTTGCCTGTGACCGGGTCGCGATAGACGAGAAAATACCAGCCGGCGAGAAGACCGAACAGGATTGCGAAAAGTTCGCCGAGCGCCATCCACGCCATCGGAACGCACCTCTCTCTGGTGTGGCGCCGGGCCGCGACATCCCCGTTCGTCATGCGGGAGCCTTGCGATGAGTGCCGGGCTGCCTGCCTACAACTTCGCCTATCTTGACGAACAGACCAAGCGGATGATCCGCCGGGCGATCCTGAAAGCCGTGGCGATCCCCGGCTATCAGGCGCCGTTCGCCAGCCGCGAGATGCCGATGCCCTATGGCTGGGGAACCGGCGGCGTGCAGGTGACGGCGGCGGTCATCGGCCCGAACGATGTCTTGAAAGTCATCGATCAGGGCTCCGACGATACCACCAACGCGGTCTCGATCAGAGCCTTTTTCGGCCGGGTCGCCGATGTCGCGGTGACCACCAGGACGCGCGAGGCGACAATCATCCAGACCCGTCACCGTATCCCGGAGGCGCCGCTGAGCGAGGGCCAGACGCTGGTCTATCAGGTGCCGATCCCGGAACCCTTGCGTTTCCTCGAACCGCGCGAGACCGAAACGCGGATCATGCATGCGCTCGAGGAATACGGGCTGATGCATGTGAAGCTTTACGAGGATATCGCCCAACACGGCCATATCGCCACCACCTACGCCTATCCGGTGAAGGTCGAGGGCCGCTATGTGATGGATCCGTCGCCGATCCCGAAATTCGACAATCCGAAGATGGACAACTGCCCGGCGCTGCAGCTCTTCGGGGCCGGCCGCGAGCAGCGGATCTATGCGATCCCGCCTTATACGACGGTCGAGAGCCTCGACTTCGAGGATCATCCCTTCGCCGTCCAGACCTTCTCCGAATGCTGCGGCCTATGCGGGGCGACCGGCGTCTATCTGGACGAGATCGTCACAGACGATCGCGGCGGCCGGCTGTTTGCCTGTTCAGATACCGATCACTGCGAAGAGCGGCGCGCAGCGGGCCATGTCGGACCGGCTGCCGCACCGCTGGAGGCTGCGCAATGAGCCGCGGGGCGGCTCTGGCGCCGCAGCCGGGCATGGCGCGGCAAAGCCCGCGGCGTCACTCGGCAGGCGCTGCGGCGCGCAAGGCTTCGTTGATGCGCGCTTCCCAGTCGTCGCCGGCGCGCTGGAACCGCTCGACGATGTCGCGATCGACGCGGATGGTGGTTCTCCCCTTCAGCCGAAATTGCGCCTCTTTCCAGCCGACGAACTCGATTTCATCTTCTTCGATCGGCGGGTTGTCGGGATCGAGCAGTGCGTCGGCCGTGATGGCTGCATCTTCTTCAGGCGTCATCGCCGCCAGAGCCCTCTGGGTCTTTTCGTGGGCCTCGGCCCAGTCTTCGGCTGTCGCCTCAGTTTTGATGAAAACTTCGCGTCTGACGATCATAGCGTTTGATCTCCCGGTCATTGGCCTTTCGGAACGAGATGACACGTATTCGTCCGTCTCGCTCGGTATAGACGAGAACGTGCAGGCGTTCTCGCACAAATCCGATCGCCTTGATCCGCACTTCACCGTAATCGATACGGTTATCTTCGCCGAAGATGGCGGTTGTGAAGTTGAACTGCAACACCTCTTCGAATGCGGGACGTCCGCGCCGGAGATTGTCCGTCGCTTTGGCATCGTCCCATTCAAATCCCTGCCTACCACCCATGTGCCGACACAGCCAAGACACGTGCCCGTGGTGGGACAGAATGCATCTTCTGGTTCGTGGTGCGCAAGTTCATGACCGACGACCTCCCACTCCTCACCGTTGACGCCGTCACCCGGCATTATGGCGCCCATATCGGCTGCAAGGCGGTGTCGTTTGCGCTGTTTCCCGGTGAGATCCTGGCGATCGTCGGCGAATCCGGATCCGGCAAGACGACGCTGCTCAACTGCCTGTCCTGCCGGATGCCGGTGAGCAGCGGCACGGTGTCCTATCAGATGCGCGACGGCGGCATGCGCGATCTGGCGACGCTGACCGAGGCCGAGCGGCGCTTCCTGATGCGCACCGATTGGGGCTTCGTGCATCAAAATCCCGCCGACGGCCTGCGCATGCGGGTCTCGGCTGGCGCCAATATCGGCGAGCGGATGATGGCGGTCGGCGATCGCCATTACGGCCGGATCCGCCAGACGGCAGAGGATTGGCTCGCCCGGGTCGAAATCCCCGGCACGCGGATCGACGACCGGCCGACGGCGTTTTCCGGCGGCATGCGCCAGCGCCTGCAGATCGCCCGCAATCTCGTCACCGCGCCGCGGCTGGTGTTCATGGACGAGCCGACCGGCGGTCTCGACGTTTCGGTGCAGGCGCGCCTGCTCGACCTCTTGCGCGGACTGGTCGGCGAAATGGGCCTGTCGGCGATCGTCGTCACCCACGATCTCGCCGTCGCGCGGCTGCTGTCGCACCGGATCATGGTGATGAAAGAGGGCCACGTGATCGAACACGGCCTGACCGACCGCGTGCTCGACGATCCACAGCATCCCTACACGCAGCTTCTCGTCGCCTCGATCCTGGAGGTCTGAATTCATGCGCGGTGTCTCGCCTGAAACGCGACTGATCGTCGAAGCCGTTTCCAAAAGTTTTACCAATCACTTGCGCGGCGGTGTTCATCTGCCGGTGGTCAGCGGCGTCGCGTTTCATGTCGATGCCGGCGAGGTGGTCGTTCTCGGTGGTCCATCGGGCGTCGGCAAATCCTCGATCCTGAGGATGATCTACGGAAATTACGCTGCAGAATCTGGCCGGATCCTGCTGCGTGGCGCGACCGATACGGCGTTCGTCGACGTCGCGCCGGCAAGCCCGCGCAGGGTGATTGCGCTGCGCCGCGATGTCGTCGGCTATGTCAGCCAGTTCCTGCGGGCAATCCCGCGGGTTTCGGCGCTCGATGTGGTCGCCGAGCCGCTTCTGACGCGCGGCATCCCGCTGGCGGAAGCCCGTCCGCGCGCGGCGGCTCTGCTGACGCGGCTGAACCTGCCCGAGGCGCTGTTCGAGCTGCCGCCGGCGACCTTTTCGGGCGGTGAAAAGCAGCGCGTCAACATCGCCCGTGGGTTTCTCACCGACCACCCGCTGCTCGTTCTCGACGAGCCGACCGCCTCGCTCGACAACGCCAATCGCAACGTGGTTTGCGCGCTGATCGAGGAAAAGCGCCAGCGCGGCGTCGCCATTCTCGGCATCTTCCACGATGAAGAGGTGCGCGAGCGCATCGCCACCCGCATCGTCGATGTCTCGGCCTTTTCCGCGCGCAAGGATGCGGCGTGATGCCGAAGCTGTCCGAAACGCCGCTTGTCCATCCGAGCGCCGAAGTCGCGGGCTGCGATCTTGGCCGTTACACCGAGGTTTCCCAGCGCAGCCGCATGTCCGAGACGTGGCTCGGCGACTATTCCTATGTGATGGAAGACTGCAGCATCTGGGCCACCTCGATCGGCAAATTCGTCAATATCGCCGCGGCGGTTCGGATCAACGCCACCAACCATCCGACCTGGCGGGCGACCCTTCACCACTTCACCTACCGGGCCGGCGACTATTTCGAGGGCGCGGACAACGAGGCCGCTTTCTTCGACTGGCGCCGGGCGCACCGGGTGGTCATTGGTCATGACGTCTGGATCGGCCATGGCGCGACGATCTTGCCGGGTGTCACCATCGGCAACGGCGCGGTGATCGGAGCCGGAGCCGTGGTCGCGAAGGATGTTCCACCTTACACGATCGTCGGCGGCGTGCCCGCGAAGACCATCCGCCGCCGCTTCAACGAGGACATCGCGAGCCGCATGCAGGCGCTGGCTTGGTGGGATTGGTCGCACGCCGAACTGCACGAAGCATTGGAAGATTTCCGTAAGCTAGACGCTGCGGAATTCATCGTCAAATACACGGATAAGTGTAATTAATCCAACGGATAATGACCGTCATCCAAGCATCATAGAGGTGTCATCTAAGTCTCATCTTTTGAATTTAATGATTTCATCATGTCAGCGGCGACACCGAGCGGGAGCATGTCATGACGGCGATCGCAGTCGAGAATCTGTCCAAGCGGTTCTTCAGGATCCAGGCGCTGTCGCAGATCGGGCTTGTCGTCAAGGAGGGCGAGATGGTCGCACTGATCGGCGCGTCTGGCTCCGGCAAGTCGACCTTGATGCGCCATATCGCCGGGTTGGAGCGCGGCGATGCCGGTTCGCATATTCGCATCTTCGGCGAGACCCAGCAGCGGGATGGCAAGTTCGGCGCCAATATGCGGGCGCTGCGCGGCAAGACCGGCGTGATCTTCCAACAGTTCAATCTCGCCGCCCGCCTGCCGGTGATCACCAATGTCCTCGTTGGCGTCCTCGGCCGCATTCCGGCCTGGCGCGGCACGCTCGGCCTGTTCACGCGGGCCGAGAAGGAGGATGCGATCGCCGCGTTGTCCCGCGTCGGCATCGCTGAAAGGGCATGGCAGCGCGCCTCGACGCTGTCGGGCGGCCAGCAACAGCGCGCGGCGATCGCCCGGACCTTGATGCAGCGCTCGAAAATTCTGCTCGCTGACGAGCCGATCGCGTCGCTTGATCCGGCCTCGGCACGCCGAGTGATGGATGCGTTGGCAAACATCAATTCGAGCGACGGCATCACGGTGCTCGTGTCGCTGCATCAGGTGGAATATGCGCGGGTCTATTGTCCGCGCACGGTCGCGCTTCGTGAGGGCCGGGTCGTCTATGACGGTCCGTCCGACGCGCTCACCGACGCCTTTCTGACCGAACTCTACGGAGCGGCATCAGAAGAGCTCGTCTTGCCGCAACGCCTTCCGGTTAAGCCGCAAGCCGCCGAGGCCTCCGCCTCGACTCCCTCTGACGTTCGTCAGCGGCAGAAGGACCTGATCCCCGCCTGACAATGCGGGGTGCTACCCTATCCGTCACTCTCTTCAACAGGAAGATCACCCATGAACTTCTTCTCGAAGGCGCTCGCCACTGCGGCGATCGCTCTGTCCCTCGGCGGCACCGCTGTCGCCAAAGACGTTACGGTCATCAACTTCGGCATCATCTCGACCGAAAGCCAGATGAATCTGCGCCCGAAATGGGAGCCATTCCTCAAGGATATGGCCAAGCAGACGGGCTATGAGGTGCATCCGTTCTTCGCCACCGACTATGCGGGTGTGATCGAGGGCATGCGCTTTGGCAAGGTCCAGGTCGCCTGGTTCGGCAACAAGTCGGCCATGGAAGCCGTCGATCGCGCCGACGGCCAGATCTTCGCCCAGTCCACCTATGCGAACGGGAACGCCGGCTACTGGTCGGTCATCCTCGCGCCGGTCGATTCCAAGCTGACGTCGGTCAACGATCTTTTGAAGTGCGACAAGACGCTGAAGTTCGGTCTCGGCGATCCGAACTCGACCTCCGGCTATCTGGTGCCGATGACCTTCGTCTTCGCCAAGCACGGCGTCGATCCGCAGAAATGTTTCAAGACGGTGACCAACGCCAATCACGAGACCAACGCCATGGCGGTTGCCAACGGTCTGGTCGACGCGGCGACCAATAACACCGAGAACATGGCGCTAATCGAGAAGAACCATCCCGACGCCTACAAGAAGATCAAGATCATCTGGAAGTCGACGATCATTCCGTCCGATCCGCTGGTCATCTCGAAGAAGCTGCCGGCGGCGGAGAAGGAAAAGATTGAGCACTTCGTTCTTTCCTACGGCACCGATAAGTCCACGGGCGACGCGGCCGCCGAGAAAAAGGTACTCGCCGGTCTCGAATGGGGGCCGTTCAAGCCGTCGAACGACGATCAGCTGCTGCCGATCCGGGTCATGGAAATGACCAAGGATATCGCGCAGCTCAAGGCCAAGACCAATATGGATGCGTCCGAGAAGGCGGCGAAGATCAAGGATCTCGAAGCCAAGAAGGCGGCCTATGAGAAGAAGCTCGACGCCATGAGCAAAACGTCGGGCTCGTAACAGCTGATCCGCAGCGGCTGTTGGTGCTGCGTTGACATCGAGGACGGCCGTTCCCGGGATCGGAGGTCGGCCGTCCGAGCCTATCGCCTGCCATGGCTCGCCAGCATCGGCCCGGAAATCGGGATCGAGCGCGGGCAAGAATGACGCATCAAATCAATGCGGCAGCGCCTCCTCTGTGCATTTGAACCCAGGTCCAAAGGGCGCGCTATCGCTCCGCCAGCGGATCGTTTGACGCCGACGGTCGGCAGAGCGGCGGCGGCGCAACAGGCTTGAAACGGCCAGGGGCCGAACGCTGCGCGCCGCCGGGATAGAGCATGGTGCCGAAAGGTTGCACGACGTTTCGGGTCACATCATGCGGCAAAACAATGGCTTGCAGCGAAGTGGCGATTCCAGTTCATCGCATTCCGCTCTAGCCGGCCAAAAACCGTCCGATGAGAGGCACGACCTGACATGAGCACGACGAGCGACACTGTTCCTAAGTCGGCCGGCGGCGGTGTCGCCAAACCCATCGCGCTGTCGGTCAATCGAGGGCGAGACTGGTCGCGCACCATCTGGAATGTCGTGATCGCCGGCGGTCTGATCGCATCCCTGGTAATCAGCTGGGGGCCAGCAGACATGGGGAGCTGGATCTCCCTGTTCACCGATTCCAGCAATATGGCCCAATATCTGGAGGGCTTTTCCCATCCCGACTTTTCCGAGTGGCATTATTACGTTCAGGAGATGATCGTCACCGTCGAGATCGCGGTGTGGGGCACCTTCCTGTCGCTTATTCTGTCGATCCCCTTTGGTATCCTGTGCGCGCGCAACATGGTGCCCTGGTGGATCCTGCATCCCTGCCGTCGGCTGATGGATTTCTTCCGCGCCATTCAGGAGGTGGTCTGGGCGGTGCTGTTCGTCGTCGCCGTCGGCCTCGGCCCCTTTGCCGGCGTCATGGCGCTGTTCATCCATAACACCGGCATCATGGCAAAACTGTTTTCCGAGGCGGTGGAGGCGATCGATCCGCGCCCGGTGGAGGGTATTCGCTCGACCGGCGCGACGCGGGTGCAGGAAGTCGTCTTCGGCGTCATCCCGCAGGTTCTGCCGCTCTGGGTCTCCTACACACTCTACCGCTTCGAGACGAATGTGCGTGCCGCCACCGTACTCGGCATTATCGGCGCCGGCGGGATCGGTCAGATCCTGTTTGAGACGGTGCGCGGCTTTTATTACGGTCAGACCGCCGCGATCCTCATCATCATTGTCGTGACGGTGGTGATGACCGACCTGTTGTCCCAGCAGCTTCGCCGCTTTGTGACGTGAATTTGCGACGGCGCAAGCCCATCGCCGATTCTCGGCGCGCCAAATGCCTTTGGGCAAGCGGCGTGCGCTGTCTTTGCAGGTGCGTCTCCTTTGATCAGACGATCGCGGTTACAGCCCCCACTTCATCGCGATCGGATCGAGCGGGCGGAGATGGTCGATCAGCTCGGCCCGGGTCTCGGGCGAAAGCGGTGGGATCGGATGGCGGCAAAATTCCGATTTAAAGACCTTGCCTTCGACCATCGCCGCCTTGGCGGCGCGAAAGCCGCATTGCCGGTTCTCGTGATTGACCGCCGGCAGCAGCCGCTGATAGCCGGCGAGGGCAGCCTGGCGGTCACCTTTGAGATGATCCGTGACGACCGCGCGGATATGTTCGGTCACCATCGCCGAGCACATTGTGCCCTTGGCACCGGCGTCGAGATCGGCGAGCATGGTGATGCCTTCTTCGCCGTCGAACGGGCATTCGATCGCCTCGCCGCCCTCGGTAATCAGCCGGCGGAGTTTCGTCGCGGCGCCGATCGATTCGATCTTGAACATCTTCACCATCTCGATCTCGCGGGCCATCCGCACGAGCAAAGGAACCGAGAGGTCGACGCCGGACAGCGGCGCGTCCTGGATCATGATCGGGATGCCGACCTCGCCGACGCGCTGAAACTGCTCGAAGGTTTGCTCCGGCGTGCCCTTCAAAAGCGCGCCGTGATAAGGCGCCATCATCATCACCGCACGGGCGCCGAGCGCCTTGGCGAGGCGGGCCCGTTCAACGACGATCGGCGTCGCGAAATGCGAGATCGTGACGATCATCGGCACCCGGCCGCCGGCATGCTCGAGGCAAAGCCGGGTCAGCGTCTCCCGCTCGGCATCGGAGAGCAGGAACTGTTCGGAAAAATTCGCCAGGATGCAGATGCCGTCGGCGCCCTGGTCAACGATGCAGTCGAGCGCGCGGCGCATGCCGTCGAGATCGAGGGTGCCGTCGTCATGGAATGGTGTTGGCGCGACAGGCCAGGCGCCGGTGTAGGTATACTTCGTCATGGCAGAAATCAGCTCGTCGGGGCGATGATGCAAAGGGCAATGACGGCTGCGACTCAAGATTTTGATTTGGCGCAGGGCGCATCAAGCGCATAAGGCCACATCTGCGTATACGTTGCAATCGCCCCTTGGATGAGGCGACGTGCGTCAGCCTCGCGGGTTCGCGCCGGCGTCAAATTGTCGGCTCGGCCAGCGGCCGAGATGCTGCAGGAGATGCGGCAAATGAGTCACGTCGTCGAGGATATGATCGGCCTCGGCCTCGAGATCTTGGCGCGTCGACGTCCCGGTGAGAACCCCGACGCACAGCGAAAACGCTGCCGCGCGGCCCATGCGGATATCGTGGAGATTGTCGCCGACCATGGCAAGTGCGTACGGGGGAAGGCCCGTTGCCTTCGAAAACGCCGTCGCCATGCCCGGCTCGGGCTTGCCGCCATGGCCACTGTCATAACCCGCGACGAAGTCCAGAAGGCCGTCGAGACCGATCGTGCGCAGTGTCGCGTGCGCGCCGGCGACGCTATCGCTGGTCGCGACGCCGCTGCGCATGCCCGCTCCGTGCAACTCTTGGAACAGCTGCACGACGTTGGGCACGGCCACCGCCGCCGCGGCGCCTTCGGTGAAAATCCGGTCGAGCTCGCAGGTCAACGCGGCGGCGGTGAAGGGCGAGCCGGCGTTCCGCCAGGCCTGGGCAATTTCAATCGTATGGCTTGCCGCGAGCAGGCTGCCGGCGGCGATCCGTCCGGTGACGGGGTCGTGCCCGCCGATGCGCAGCAGATGTTCAGCGAGATCTGGATCGCCATCCGCCGCAAAGCACGCCGCCGCGACATTGATCGGCGCCCAGGTCGCGCTGTAGTCGACGAGGGTGCCGTCCTTGTCGAAAAGAACGCCGAGGATCGGATCTGCCATGGGTAGGCCCTTATGCAGCCGCCAGTCTCATGCCGGTCTTTGGGTCAGACGTCCTCGCGCCGCTCCTGCCGCACCACGACGACGGCCCCGATCAGGACCAGCAGCGCCATGCCGAACCAGGTGAAGGCGTAGACCAGATGCTCGTTGCGGAAATAGATCCGCGTCAGACCGGGAATCGGATAATGGAGCTTTGTCGTGTCCGGCACGCCCATCTCGACATTCGGTAGCGGTTGGTGGTCGCGCGGTGAACCGGCGTCGATGAAATATGGGGCGACCGGCCCGTCGACCCTCTCGGTCTTGGCGATCGCCGCGACATCGCGGGAATACCACCGGCCGTCTGCCGGATCGTTCGCGCGCAAAAAGCCGCCGCCCGGCTGGCTCATCCGCAAGAGACCGTTGACGGCGATGGGCTGATCGGTGAGGGCGGCATCGGCGGCAAAGTCGCGCGACGGCACAAAGCCGCGATTGACGAGCACCGTGAAGCCGCGCTCGTCCTTCAGCGGCGTCATCAGCCAGAAGCCGCCGCCATAGTCGGTCGTCGCCTGGGCGAAGGCGCTGGCGCCTTTGACGAAACGGCCGGTGGCCGCGACGTGGCGATATTCGTCGCTATCGAAGCTGACCGCGCCCCAGTCCTTCGGGCCGGGCGCCGGCACCGGCGCAGCCGCGACGCGCGCGTTCACCGCCGCGATCAGGTTTAGCTTCCACACCCGCCGTTCGAGCTGCCAGATGCCGAGACCGATGAAGCCGGCAAACAGGATCAGGCCGGCGAGGGCGAGGAGCGCCCGCTTGAAACGAGAGCGGGGACGACGCTCGCGCGCCGCCCCCGGATCGATGGTGGAATTGTCGTCCAAAATGTCGGCCTTCCTCGAAAGGCTCGGCGATGCGGCGGTTAATGCGCCGCCGCGTCGCCGGGCTTGGCGGTCGAAGCCGCGTTGCCGTCGGGCTTGGTCTGGAAGCTCTCGCCGGCATTCACGCCATCGATGTCCATCGACATGCCCTGCATGGTCGCGGCGCCCATCGGCATCATGTTCTTGTTGAGGTGGTACATCACCCAAAGCGAGCCGGAGATGGTGATCACCACGAGGACGACGGTGAAGATCAGCGCCATGCCGGTCCAGCCGCCCTCGGACTTGGAGTCCATGTGCAGGAAGTAGATCATGTGGACGATGATCTGGGCGACGGCGAACAGCACCACGAGGATGCCGGTCAGCACCGCGTCCTCCAGCGGGCGGGCCATGACCAGCCAGAACGGGATGACCGTGAGGATGACCGACAGGATGAAGCCGGTCATGTAGCCCTTCATGGTCGAATGCGATTCACCGCTTTCGTGATGGCCGTGGTGGTCGTCGTGGTGACCGCTTTCGTGGGCCGTGGACGCGTGGGAGGCGCTGCTCATCAAATCACCCGAATGAGATAGACGAAGGTGAAGACGCCGATCCAGATGACGTCCAGGAAGTGCCAGAACATCGACAGGCACATCAGGCGGCGGCGGTTGGCTTCGATCAGGCCGCGCTTGTAGACCTGTACCATCAGCGTGATCATCCAGATGATGCCGAAGGTCACGTGCAGGCCGTGGGTGCCGACGAGGGTGAAGAAGCCGGACAGGAAGCCGCTGCGCTCGGGCGAGGCGCCCTCATGGATCAGGCCAGCGAATTCGTAAAGCTCGATGCCGACAAAGCACGCGCCGAACAGGGCGGTAACGATCAGCCAGCCGAGCACCGCTTCCTTCTTGCGGTTCTGCATGGCGATCATCGAAAAGCCGTAGGTGATCGACGAGAACAAGAGCATCGCCGTGTTGACGGCCAGAAGCGGCAGCTCGAAGATCTCGTCCGGGCGCGGGCCGGCGGCGTAATTTCCGGCCAGGACGCCGTAGGTCGCGAACAGGACAGCGAAGATGAGGCAGTCGCTCATCAGATAGATCCAGAAACCGAGCATCGTGCTCGATCCCGGGGCATGTTCATGTTCGTCGAGGTCGAAGAAGACCGGCGTGCCGATCTCCTGACTCTGGATTGCTTCAGACATCAATTAACTCCGCGAAGCCAGGGCATCGGCGAAGGACTTTTCCGACGCCGCGACCTCGTCCGCCGGGATGTGATAGTCCCGGTCGTAGTTGAAGGTGTGCCCGATGGCCGTCGCGATCAGAGCGACGAAGCTCACGAAGGCCAGCCACCAGATGTACCAGATCAGGGCAAAGCCGCAGATCGTCGAGAGCGCCGCCAGGACAACGCCGGCTCCGGTGTTCTTCGGCATGTGGATCGGCTTGAAGCCTTCCATCGGCCGGCTGAAGCCGCGCCTCTTCATGTCGGCATAGGCGTCGAGGTCATGGACAACCGGGGTGAAGGCGAAGTTGTAGTGCGGCGGCGGCGAGGAAGTCGCCCATTCCAGCGTTCGGCCGTTCCAAGGATCGCCGGTTGTGTCGGCGAGCTCGTGACGCTTGCGGATCGAGACGAAGATTTGCAGCAGGAACGCACCGATGCCGCAGGCGATCAGCGCCGCACCGAAGGCGGCGATGATGAACCAGATGTGCAGCGAGGGATCGTGGAACACCCGCAGGCGGCGTGTCACACCCATCAGGCCGAGCACGTAGAGCGGCATGAAGGCGAAGTAGAAGCCGATCACCCAGAACCAGAAGCTGACCTTTCCCCAGAACGGATCCAGCTTGAAGCCGAAGGCCTTTGGAAACCAGTAGTTGATCGCCGCGAACATGCCGAACAGCACGCCGCCGATGATCACGTTGTGGAAGTGGGCGACCAGGAACAGCGAGTTGTGGACGGTGAAGTCGACTGGGGGAACGGCGAGGAGAACGCCGGTCATGCCGCCGAGGGTGAAGGTCACCAGGAAGGCGATCGTCCACATGATCGGCAACTCGAAACGCACCCGCCCCTTATACATGGTGAAGAGCCAGTTGAAGATCTTCGCCCCCGTCGGGATCGAGATGATCATCGTGGTGATTCCGAAGAAGGAGTTCACGCTGGCGCCGTTGCCCATGGTGAAGAAGTGGTGGAGCCACACGAGATAGGCGAGGATGGTGATGACCACCGTCGCGTAGACCATCGAGGTGTAGCCGAACAGGCGCTTGTCCGAAAAGGTCGCGGTGACTTCGGAGAACACGCCGAAGGCCGGCAGGATGAGGATGTAGACCTCCGGATGACCCCAGATCCAGATGAGGTTGAAGTACATCATCGAGTTGCCGCCGAGGTCGTTCGTGAAGAAGTGCATTCCCGCGTAACGGTCGAGCGACAGGAGGGCGAGGACGGCGGTCAGGACCGGGAAGGAGGCGACGATCAGGATGTTGGTGCACAGCGACGTCCAGGTGAAGACGGGCATGCGCATCATGGTCATGCCGGGCGCCCGCATCTTGATGATCGTCACCAGGAAATTCACGCCGGAAAGCAAGGTGCCGACACCGGCGATCTGCAGACCCCAGATGTAATAGTCGACGCCAACCCCGGGACTGTTCGAGGCCTCTGCCAGCGGCGGGAAGGCGAGCCAGCCGGTCCGGGCGAACTCGCCGATGAAAAGCGAGGCCATGATCAGCACCACGCCGCCGGCGGTCATCCAGAAACTGAAATTGTTGAGGAAGGGGAAGGCGACGTCGCGGGCGCCGATTTGCAGCGGCACGACGATGTTCATGATCCCGACGATCAGCGGCATCGCCACAAAGAAGATCATGATCACGCCGTGAGCGGTGAAGACCTGATCGTAGTGATGCGACGGCAGGAAGCCCTGTGAGCCGTTGAAGGCCAGCGCTTGCTGGGTACGCATCATCAGCGCGTCGGCGAAGCCGCGGAGCAGCATGACGATCGCCAGCACCATGTACATGACGCCGATGCGCTTGTGGTCGACGCTGGTGAACCACTCTTTCCAAAGATAGCCCCAGAGTCGGAAATAGGTGAGGGCGCCGACCACCGCGGCGCCGCCGATGGCGACGGCGAGAAACGTCCCGATGAGGATCGGCTCGTGATACGGGATCGAATCGAGCGTCAGGCGCCCGAAGATCAGCCTTGTGAGATCCGTATTGCCCAGCATGGATTTATCTCTGTGTGTAAGATCGCAAGGTCCGGCGATGATCGCCGGACCGTTCGGTCAGTTCGTATGAAGTTGCGGCGGGGCGACGCTACCTTGGCCGGCGTTCGAGCCGGCGTCGGGTTTTAATTCGTCGCTGTGCGGCTTGTAATTCGAGGCCGGCGCGGTGGCACCCTGGGCCTCGAGGGTATGGCCGTAGGCATCCAGATCGTAGGTGTTGTGCGTCAGGCGATTGACGTCGATCGTCTTGCCGGCGTCCATCTTGCCTTGGTTGATGTCGACGATCTGCTGCATGCAGAGCTTACCCTTCGGGACGCACATGCCGACCACCCGGTCGAACAGGCTCTTGTCGACCGACGTGTAGTAGGTGACCGGCACGTCCTGGCTCGGCTTGGCGAGATCGAGATAGGCCGCCCTGTCGAGCGTCTTCTTCGAGGCCTTCAGATTGTTGATCCAGGCCTCGAAATCGCCCTTCTTCTGGCCATAGAACTTGAAGCTCATGTCGGAGAAGCCGGCGCCGTTATATTGCGAGGCGAAGCCGTCGTAGACACCCGGCTTATTGATGACGGCGTGCAGCTTGGTTTCCATGCCGGGCATCGAGTAAACCATGCCGGCCAGCGTCGGGATGTAAAAGGCGTTCATCACCGTGTCGGCGGTGAGATCGAACTGGATCGGCCGGTTCACCGGCGCCGCCAGCTCGTTGACCGTCGCAACGCCGTATTGCGGGTAGATAAACAGCCATTTCCAGTTCAGCGCGACGACCTGTACCTCGAGCGGATCCTGCTTGAGATCGACCTGCTGGCTGGCAGTGACCTTATCGAGCGGGCGGAACGGATCGAGCAGATGGGTGCCGACCCATGTCACCGCGCCAAGGACGATGATGATCAGCAGCGGCACGGTCCAGATCACCAATTCGAGCTTGGTGGAGTGATTCCAATCGGCATCGTAATCGGCCTTCTTATTGGAAGCCCGATAGCGCCACGGAATATAGAGCGACATGACGATGACCGGCACGATGACGATCAACATCAAGCCGGTGGCGATCAGCAGCATGTCGCGTTGCCGCGCTGCAATATCACCGTTGGGAAACAGCAGGGCGGAATCACAGGCGCTCAACAGAAGGGGGAGCGATAGGACTGCGAGAAGGCGAAAGGGACGCAATGGAGCGGCCTCGTATTGAACTGGATCGGAATGTGGGTAGCCCGGCGGGAACCGGTCATTGACTGCCACACGGCGCTGGTATTGAACAAAACGCGCAGTGCCTCAACCCCCTTTTCGGTGACACGGCGCCACCTTACACGTCGTTAATGTGCGGCACGCTTGCCGCTTGACCCTATTCGTGCTTGGGATCGCAGAATGAGCGAGACAGTTGCCCACCCCCATTTCGCAGATGCACCCGAAGCGCGGGACGTTGGAGGGCATGCCCTCAATCCCAGCGAGATCGCGATCGGCGTCGTCATTGGACGAACGTCTGAGTTTTTTGACTTCTTCGTGTTCGCGATCGCCTCGGTTCTGGTCTTTCCGCAGCGAATCTTTCCGTTCGTGACGCCGGTCACCGGCGTTTTGTATTCCTTCGCGATCTTCGCGCTGGCCTTTCTTGCCCGTCCCTTCGGAACCTGGCTGTTTATGACGATCGACCGTCTGCACGGCAAGGCGACGAAGCTGACGATCGCGCTGCTGATGCTCGGCACCTCGACGGTGGTCGTGGCCTTTCTGCCGACCTACGATCAGATCGGCCCTGCGGCGATCTGGCTGTTGGCCCTGCTTCGGATCGGCCAGGGCCTCGCCATCGGCGGATCATGGGATGGTCTGGCCTCGCTGCTTGCCATGAACGCCCCGGAAAATCAGCGCGGCTGGTGGGCGATGGTGCCGCAGCTCGGCGCGCCGTTCGGCCTTGTCGTCGCCTCGGGCCTGTTCGCCTTCTTCCATGGTTTTCTGCCGTCCGAGCAGTTCTACGAGTGGGGCTGGCAGTTTCCGTTCTTCGTCGCCTTCGCGATCAATGTCGTGGCGCTCTTTGCCCGCCTGCGCATCGTCGTGACGCCGGAATATGTGCATCAGTTCGAGCGCCGCGAGTTGCAGGCGACCCGCGTGCGCAAAACCCTCCGGCAATATTCGAAATACATCATCGTTGGCGCCTTCGCTCCGCTGGCGAGCTTCGCGATGTTCCACATGGTGACGGTGTTCCCGCTGTCCTGGGTCGATCTCTTCACCGACGAGAACGTTACCCACTTCCTGATCATCGAGGCCGTTGGCGCCGCCATCGGCGCGGTTGCGATCGTCGCCTCGGGCATCCTCGCTGACAAATACGGGCGACGCCAGTTGCTGGGGATGACGGCCTTGTTCATCGCCATCTTCAGCGGATTCGCCCCGTCGCTGCTGGCGCAGGGCGCTGCCGGCGAGATCATCTACATGGTCTTCGGCTTTATCCTGCTGGGTGTGTCCTTCGGCCAGTGCTCGGGCGCCGTCGCCTCAAACTTCCCGCGCAACTATCGCTACACCGGCTCGGCCTTGGTATCGGATCTGGCCTGGCTGTTCGGCGCGGGATTTGCCCCCTTCGTGGCGCTCTACCTCTCCTATCATCTCGGACTGGTGGCCTCGGGCCTCTATCTGTTGTCGGGCGCGGTCGGAACCATGCTGGCCCTGCGCTACAACAACTTGCTCGAAAATCGCGGCTGAGCCCGGGGCTGCGCCGCCAGCTTCCGCCTCTCACCTCCGCATCGGAGCTGCAAACGGGCCGGCTGAGAGCTGCCGGTCCGATTTGATTCGGGCAGGTCGGCCACGGCGTCGCGCCGTCATGACCGTTATCCCGCCGCGGCTCCCCATGTTTACGCATTTTAGAAATGCACTAAATGCATGGCTGGCGAAGGGATGATGGGACGCAAGACCATGCGCCGATAACGCCCGGCGCCATCGATATTGGCTGCCGGCCGCGATGAGCGGCACGAGCGCTCGAAACGGAGCGTAACCGAGACGTCTTGAAGCGGGCCGCGAGCACGAAGCGTTATCGCGCAGATCATCACGGGGTGACCGCCGCAAGCGCGATGCCTTGGCGCGCAAGTGCTCGTGTCAGTCGCTTGTGGCAGGCTCAAACAGCGGCACCTGCGGCGCGGTCTCTCTCGGAAACAGGCCGATGAGGCGCGGATCGTCGGCAAGCTCCAGCATTTGGCGCACCGGTGTGAAACCGGCCCGGTGATAAAAGGCCATCGCCCGCGGGTGGTCGATCGTGTTGGTGTGCAGCCAGAGCCGCTCGATCCCGCGGCCGAAGGCGAAGCGCACCAGCTGGGACATCATGACATGGGCGGCGCCCGAGCCGGCAAGCTCCGGCGTGACGCCGAAATAGACGAGTTCGGCGGCGCCTTTCTGGGAAAAGTCGAGTTCGGCGATGCCCTGTGCCGTCCCGTCGACGAACAGCGCGTGGATCACCGTGGCCGGGCTGGTGATCTTGGCGGTGATCGCATCAGGGCTCTGGATCAGGCGCTGGTACCAGAGATGATGCGAGCCGACGCGGCGAATCAGATCGCTGTACCAGTCGAGGTCCGGGGCTTCGACAAGCGCAAAGCGCCAGCCTGGTTGATCGATTGCGATATGAGATCCAGTCTCCGGCGGCTCCCGCCGCTCCAGAATCGTCGCGATTGCGGCGATTTTGCCGAGGGGAATGTCGGTGAAACCGTCGGGCAGGACCATTGAAACCATCTCACGTGAGGGACCGATCCGCGGCCGCGCGCAGGCGGCGGGGCTTTGATTGCCCGATAGCGGGCATGTGCGCGGAAAGCAACGCCGCGTCGTGCATCGGGAGACGTAAAGCCTTTGCACTTCAATGTCGTCCGCGCTTCAGTTTGGAGCATGATGGTGCCGACAGGTTGTAGGACGTTTCGGGTCACATCATGCGGCAAAACAAGGGCTTGGAGCGAAGTGGCGATACCGGTGAATTGCATTGCGCTAACGCGCCGGGCGTCCGATCGGACACACGGTGGACGCGCGATCGGATGGAGTCTCAGCATTGGGCTTTGCCGAAAATCGATTTCGATTTTCCGGCCGATGCTGTAGAGACGCCGCTCGCTTCGATTTGCGCCGCTGGAGCAGCACGCGCTTTCAGTTCCGTGTTTCGATTTCGTCTGCGTCTCCTCGTCGCCTGATCTTCTGCGGAGGGGCGTTTCGATTTCTGCCAGAGCGTTCGTCATGCCAAACCTTTTCGCCGGGCTCGATTTCGGCACCACCAATTCAACGCTCGCACTTGCCGCGGCTGCCGGCGTCCAGGGTGCGCCGCGACTGCTGGCGCTGGAAGGGGAGGCCTCGACCTTGCCCTCGGCGTTGTTCTTTAGCTTCGAGGATGGGGACACCTATTTCGGCCGCGCCGCGGTCTTTGAATATGTCGATGGCGCCGAGGGGCGGTTCATGCGCGCCTTGAAGTCGGTGCTCGGGTCCTCGCTGATGGAGGAGACGACGCGGGTTGGCCGCGAGCGCCTGAGTTTCGTCGCGTTGATCGGCCGCTTCCTGGCCCATCTGCGCGCCAAGCTGGAGGCGGAAGCCGAATATGCCGCAGCGACAGGCGAGGGGCGCGTCATGCTCGATCAGGTGGTGCTCGGCCGCCCGGTGCGCTTCGTCGACGACGACGATGCGGCCGATCGGGCGGCGCAGGACCAGCTGGAGCAGGCGGCGCGGGGTGTCGGCTTCTCAGATATCGCCTTCCAATACGAACCGGTCGCGGCGGCACTCTATTATGAACGTACGATCGCCGCCGAGGAACTCGCCTTGGTGGTCGATATCGGTGGCGGCACCTCCGACTTCACCGTGGTGCGCCTGTCGCCGCGCCGGGCAGCGGCCTTGGATCGCAGCAGCGACATTTTGAGCTTCACCGGCGTCCATGTCGGCGGAACCGATTTCGATCGGCTGTTCTCGATCGCGCAAGTGATGCCGCATTTCGGTCTCGGCAGCGACACCGCCGACGGCAAACGTCGGCTGCCGGTCTGGTACTTCAACGACATGGCGACATGGCACCGAATCAACACGCTGTATACGCCGGCGATCGCTCGCGACATCAAAGCGCTCGAACGCGAGGCGGCCGAGCCAACGCGGCTGGCGCGGTTCGGCCATCTCCTCGCCCATCGCTCCGGACATCGTCTCGCCGGCGCCGTGGAGAGTGCCAAGATCGCGCTGAGCGACGCGGAATCGACCGAGGTGGTGCTGACCGAGCCCGGCTTGTCGTTCAAGGCGACGACGAACCGTTCGGCCTTCGAGGCGGCGACGGCGGATCTCGTCGGGCGGATCTTAAACGCCATCGAGGCGGCGCTTCGCGGCGCCGGAGTCTCGGCTGGAGCGATCGAGACGGTGATCCTCACGGGCGGCGGCGCCCAGGTGCCGGCGGTTCGCCAAGCGGTCGTCGCGAAATTTCCCGAGGCGCGGATCACCCAGTCGGATGCCTTCGGTTCGGTCGGTCTCGGTCTCGGCCTCGACGCCGCGCGCAAGTTCGGCTGAGAGCCTGCGACGAAAGCGCTCTGGCCGCTCGGTTCACATCATGATGACGTGACGAACCGTCCGGCCCTCGGCGAGGGCGTCAAGCGCTGGATTGATATCGTCGAGTGAGCCTCGGCTGGTCAGCAGCCGGTCGACCGGCAAGAGGCCGGCGCGGAACAGGGCGATGTAGCGCGGGATGTCGCGGCTCGGCACGCAGCTGCCGATGTAGCTGCCCTTCAAGGTGCGCTCTTCAGCAACCAGCAAGACCGGCGACAGGGCGAGGCGCTCGCTCGGTGCGGCGAGTCCGCCGGTCACCGTCTGACCACCCCGGCGGGTGATGCGATAGGCAAAGTCGAGCGCCGGCACCGCGCCCGCGAGCTCGATTGCGACATCGACGCCGCCGGCGGTCAGCGCCTTCACCCGGGCTTCGGCGTCTGTGTCGCGCGGGTCGACAGCATGGCTGGCGCCAAGCTCCAATGCAAGTTGGCGTTTTTCGGCGATCGGGTCGACGGCGATGATCGTCGCCGCGCCGCAGGCTCGCGCGCCGAGCAGGGCGGCCAGCCCAACGCCGCCGAGGCCGATCACCGCGATGCTCTGGCCGGCTTTAAGATGGGCGGTGTTTACCACCGCGCCGACGCCGGTCAGCACCGCGCAGCCGAACAGGGCGGCGTGTTCGAAAGGCAGCTCCCGGTCGATCTTGACCAGCGAGCGCCGCGAGACGACCGCCGCTTCGGCAAAGGCCGAGACGCCGATGTGATGGTTGACGGGCGCGCCGCGATAGGAGAGGCGTCTCGCGCCGCCGAGCAGCGTGCCCGCACCATTGGCCGCCGCGCCCGGTTCGCAGAGCGCCGGGCGGCCTTCGGCGCAAGGGGCGCAGTGGCCGCAGGACGGAACGAAGACCATCACCACGTGATCGCCAACGGCAAGATCGTCGACGCCCTCGCCAAGGGCCTCGACTACGCCGGCAGCCTCGTGGCCGAGCGCCATAGGCACCGGCCTTGGCCGCGCGCCGTTCACCACCGAGAGGTCGGAATGGCACAGGCCCGCCGCCTTGATCCGCACCAACACCTCGCCGCGCCCCGGTGCTTCGAGTTCGAGCGACTCGATGGTGAGCGGCTTGGTCTCGGCGTAGGGCCCGGCGAAGGGGGATTCATGGAGGACGGCGGCGCGGATCGTGATCAAGGCGGAGGGTCCTCTACAGCATCGGCCCGAAAATCGGAGTCGCTTTTCGGCAAAGCACGATGCGTCAATTCAAAGTGCTGGAGCGCCCTGCATTCGATAGGATGCAGGGCGCTCCAAGGTCGACTGGCCGGTTCGCGATGACCTCGGAGAGGCCGCAGGCTGCACCGGACTTGCTATCATGCGCAGAGTAACGGGATTTTTCAAAAAGCCGAGGGGCTGTCTTCGGCAAAGCGTGTCTCAAAGGACGGAGGGTTGCCAACGGCCGCCGACGGGTGCGGCGGTCGGCGCCGAGGCGCGCGCGGACGACGCCGGGATTGTCGGTGTGGCGGGAGCTTGGCGCAGCCCGGCAAACGGCTACGCTCTTTGGCAAAGACTTCGGTTGCGTGCGATCTTAAAGCCCTCAAACGGCCGCATTTGCGAAAGACGTCCGAGGCCGCTATGGAACCAGCCATAAAGTCGCAATGAACGCGCCGAAAGGATATGAGGCCGTGCAAGACCGGATGAAGAACGCTTCGCTCTCGATGCTCGCCGGCGTGCTCGTGGGGACCGCCACGCTGCTCGCTGGAGCTCCCGCCGCCAACGCGCAGGACGCCGAGGTGATGCCGACCGAGTGGTATAAGGTGTGCAGCAAGCAGGGTGACAACGAGATCTGCAACACGCAGTACTCGCTGATCGCCAACACCCGCCAGCTGATCACCGCGGTGAATCTGATCGACGTCAAGGGCAAGGTCAATCAGAAGGTCCTGCAGGCCGTCGTGCCGACCGGTCGCGTGATCCCGGCGGGTGTGCAGCTGAAGATCGACAACGATCAGCCGCTGACCATGAACTACACCGTCTGCTTCCCCAATCGCTGCATTGCCGAGGCTGAGCTGACCGATGCGCTGATCGCCAGCATGAAGAAGGGCAAGCAGATGGTCGTGACCTCGGTCAACTTCCAGCGCCAGCCCAATCCGATCCCGATCACCCTGAAAGGCTTCACCGGCGCCTATGACGGCCCGCCGGCCGACGAATCGGAGCTCGCCAAGCGCCAGCAGCAGCTGAACGAGGCCCTGCAGAAGCAAGCCGAGGCGCGCCGCAAGAAGTTCGAGGATGCCCAGAAGGCGGCGAAGGACAGCGGATCGTCGCAGTAAAGGAAGACCGCAAGGGCGCGGGCGACGCGCCGACGATCGGTCTCGTGCGCACCCGCCCGGTCTTTGCGCGCGGGGTCCGGCACCAAGCCTCTGGCGCCAATCTCTCTGCGCCCTGGAAATCGACATCGATTTTCAGGGCGTTGGTCTATGCAATCTGTCGGAGGATGAGGCCCGGGGGTGGGGGCGGATTAGTTCCGGTGTTCGATCTTCAGGCGATAGCTGCCCTCGATCGGGCCATCGAACAAGTCCCCGACCTGCGGATGGCGGATCGGTGCGCCCGAATCGTCCGGCAAGAGGTTCTGCTCCGAGACATAAGCGATGTATTCGGTTTCAGAATTTTCCGCGAAGAGATGGTAGAAGGGTTGATCTTTGCGCGGACGCACGTCCTCGGGAATCGATTGGTACCATTCTTCCGTATTGTCGAATTCGGGGTCGACATCGAAAATGACGCCGCGAAACGGAAACAGGCGGTGCCGCACGATCTGGCCAATATAAAAGCGCGCAGTTTGCATTGCCGTCATGTCTCCATCAGCGAAATTGCATCAGCTGTCTTATAGGGCAGACGCGCCGACGCGCTTGCCCCTGAAGGCCTGCTTTAGCATGAGAGCACTTAATGCAGGGTCTATCCGGTGATCCAAATCATCGGACTGATTTCGCCGTTCTTCGGCCTGATCGCCCTCGGCTTCGTCGCAGGACGGCTGCGCCGCCATTCGCTCGACGGTCTGGCCTGGTTGAACGTCTTCATCATCTACATCACTCTTCCCGTGCTCTTTTTCCAGCTGCTTTCCAAAACACCCGTCGAAAAGCTCGCCAGTTTCAGTTTTGTCGCCGCGACAACCCTTTCGACTTTTTTGATCTTTGTCTTCGGATTTGCCGTCGCTTATCTGCGCAGCCGCGGCGACATTCCGGCCGCCACGATCCAAGGGTTTGGCGGCGCCTAGGGCAATATCGGCTACATGGGGCCGGGCCTCGCCCTGGCGGCGCTGGGGCCTGAAGCCGGCGTCCCGGTCGCGCTGATCTTTTGCTTCGACAACACGCTGCATTTCGTGATGGCGCCGCTGATGATGGCACTCGGCGGCGATCGCCAGCCGCCGCTCGCCATGGTGCGGCAGGTGCTGACGCGGATCTTCACCCACCCCTTCATCATCGCAACGATCGTCGGCGTCGGTGCGGCGGTCCTCGGCCTTCATCCGACCGGCGCGCTCGATCGGTTTCTGTCGCTCCTCGCCAATGCCGCGGCGCCCTGCGCCTTGTTCGCCATGGGGGTGACGCTGGCTCTGCGGCCATTGAAGCGGGTTCCGCCGGAACTCTTCGCGATCGTGCCGATCAAGCTGGTGCTGCATCCGCTCGTCGTCTGGCTGGCGCTCGGGCTCGCCGGCAGTTTCGACGCCGTATGGGTCCAAAGCGCGATGCTGCTCGCCAGCCTGCCGACGGCGACCAATGTCTTCGTCATCGCGCAGCAATACGGGGTCTGGATCGAGCGGGCTTCGGCGACGGTGATGGTGACGACCGCCGTCTTGGTCGCCACCGTCACGCTACTCCTCTACATGATCACCACGGGCGTCATGCCCGCCCATCCATTTCCTCACTGAGCGGGGCAGGCCGGTGAGGCCGGCGCCGGGGACGAGGCCCTCGCGCATGGCAAATTGCCGCAGCGGCGAAATCAGCCCCATGGCCGCCAGCGCTCCGCTGCGGGCGATCTGGGTCGGCAGGAAATCCATCAGCAATGAGCGATTCAGGATATCGACGCCGGCCGTGCGGGTGAGGACATCTCCGCGCCGCGCCGCCTGATAGCGGCCAAGCATCAGCGGCGAGCCCGGATCGTCGCGGCTTTCCGCGGCCAGTCGCACCAGCGCCTCGGCGTCGCGCAGGCCAAGATTGAGTCCCTGTGCGCCGATCGGCGGGAAGGCATGCGCCGCCTCGCCGACGAGAGCGAGACGCGTGCTCGTCAGACGATCGACGCGGCTGCCGCCGAGAGGATAACAGCCGACCGGTTCCTCGATGCTGACCTCGCCCAAAATCCAATGCAGCTTTTCGGCGACCGTCTTCGACAGCTTTTCAGGCTTCAGATCCACATAAAGCTCGGCGAGCTTGGGATCTTCGACCCAGACCAGCGACGAGCGCCGCCCTGGCAGGGGCACCTGGGTGAAGGGCCCGGAGCGGGTATGAAATTCCGTCGAGACATGGCCGTGGTCGACCGCGTGCTTGAAATTGAGGACGATTGCGGTCTGCGGATAGCGCCATTGGTGGGACCGGATTCCGGCGGCCTCCCGCATCGGCGAGCGGCGACCGTCGGCGGCTATGATGAGATCGGCGCCGATCTCGCTGCCGTCTTCGAGCGTGACCACCGCGTGCTCGTCGGTCAGCGTCAGGCCGGTCGCGGCCAGCTCACGGATTTCCAGAGTCTTGGCCGCCGCCGTCCGTTCGGCGAGGGCGGCCGCGAGATCGGCATTGAGGGCGTTGATGCCGAAGGCGTTGAGGCCGATTTCGCTCGCCCGAAACTCCACCGTCGGGGCGCGAAACAGTCGGCCGAGATCGTCGATGATTCGCATGACGGCGAGCGGCGCATGACGGGCGCCGAGCGCTTCGACCACACCGAGATCGGCAAGAAAGGCCAGCGACTTGCCGAGGATCGCGGAGCTGCGTTTGTCAGCCGGCGGTTGCGGCGCCGCCAGCAGTGTGTCGAATCCTGCCTGGGCGAGGCCGAGCGCGGTGGCCGTTCCGGCGAGCCCGCCGCCAACGACGATGATCTGTCTGCGTTCCATCGCATTGATCCCAGAATTGGTATAACCGGTCGAATGTCTTGCGGATCCAGCCACCGACCGTCTTGGATTTCGCAGATACGCCGGTTACAGCCAATGACAATGGCCAAAACAAATGGCGGGGCGGGATGTTCGCCGATCGACAAAGCAAAACGCGGCCAGGGGGCGACGATCCGGCAATGTCCGACATGACGCAAGAGTTCGGTCGCGCCGACCGGTGGCGCGCCTTCGCGATCCACCTGTTGACGGCCAGCGGCGCGTTCATGGCCTTTCTGTCACTGATCGCCGCCGCCGAGCAGCGCTGGGTCGCGACCTTCGCCTGGCTGGGGCTGGCGCTGTTCGTCGACGGGATCGACGGGCCGATGGCCCGCAAGGCCAATGTCAAAGGCGTTCTGCCGAACTGGTCGGGCGATCTGCTCGATTCGATCATCGACTACGCGACATATTCGCTGATCCCAGCCGTAGCGCTTTATCTTTCCGGCATGATCGGCCGGCCGATGTCCTTCGTCGCCGCCGCGCTGATCGTGATTTCCAGCGCGATCTACTACGCCGACACGCGGATGAAGACCAAGGACAACTTCTTCCGCGGGTTTCCGGTCGCCTGGAATTTCGTCGTCTTCACGCTGTTCGCGGTCCAGCCGCCGGAATGGGCGGCCTTCGCGCTGGTGGCGCTGTGCGCGGCCGGAACCTTCCTGCCGGTGAAGTTCGTTCATCCCGTCCGCGTGCGGGTGCTGAGGCCGCTGACGCTCGGCGTCGTCGCGCTCTGGTCGGTGCTCGGCGCGGTGGTTCTTCTTCAGGGTTTCGCTGTCTCGCCCTTGGTGCGCTGGGGCCTCGTTGCCGCCGGGCTCTATCTCTTGTGCATCGGCGGGCTGCTGCAGCTCATCGACACGCTGAAGGGCGTCCGCAAGACTTGATCCGGCCGCGGGGCGCTTATCTGTGTTTGTCGTCGAGACGGGTCCAACCCTCGTCGGCTCGCTGAGAGGACATTCGCGCGCCGGGTGTTGGACGCAAGAAGGGAGATTGCGCCATGAGCAAGGCGATCATCGTCAAGAAGACCGGTGGACCGGAGGTTTTGTCCTTCGAGGATTACGATCCCGGCAAGCCGGGCAAGGGTGAGATCCTGGTCGAGCAGAAGGCGGCCGGCATCAATTTCATCGACGTCTATTTCCGCACCGGCCTCTACCCGTCAGACAAGCTGCCCTTCGTCCTCGGCAAGGAGGGCGCAGGGATCGTCGCCGAAGTCGGTGAGGGCGTGACGCTGTTCAAGACGGGCGACCGAGTTGCCTATAACGGCGTCTCCGGCACCTATGCCGAGCGGATTGTCATGGCCGCCGACAAGGCGGTGCTCGTTCCCGAAACGATCGAGCTTGAAACGGCCGCGGCGGCGATGCTGAAGGGCATGACGGCGGAATATCTCCTGCGCCGGACCTATCCGGTCGATTCCGACACGGTGCTGCTGTTCCATGCGGCGGCGGGCGGCGTCGGCCTCATCGCCGGACAATGGGCCAAGCATCTCGGTGCGACGGTGATCGGCACCGCCGGGTCGAAGGAAAAGTGCGATCTCGCGCTCAAGAACGGCTACGATCACGTCATCAATTATCGCGAACAGGACTTCGTGAAGGAGGTCGAGCGGATCACCGGCGGGCGCAAATGCGACGTCGTCTACGATTCGGTCGGCAAGGACACCTTTCCGGGCAGTCTCGACTGTCTGCGCGCTCGCGGGTTGTGGGCGAGCTTCGGCCAGTCGTCGGGCAAGCTGGAGCCGATCGACCTCGGCATCCTGAACCAGAAGGGATCACTCTACGCCACAAGGCCGAGCCTCTTCGGCTACTTGACCAATCGCGCCGAACTCGAAGCCTCGGCAAAGGCTCTCTTCGACGTTATGGCGTCGGGCGCGGTGAAGATTACCATCGGCCAGCGCTACAAGCTGTCCGAGGCCGAAAAGGCCCACCGCGACCTCGAAAGCCGCAAGACCACGGCCGCGAGCATTCTGACGATCTGACGCCCGAAGCCGGGCCGGCGCCGCGCCCTGACGGGGGCGGGGCCGGCGCGGTGATCCGGCCTCTCGATGGCCGGCTATGAGCGAAATTTCCATTGGATGCCGGAACAATCGGGTCAGGATCGTCTTAAGCAGCGTCCTCTATTCTCGCTTTTGGAGAAGCCGTCGTGACGGTCCACATCACCCCGAACAACACCGAGACTCACCGTGCTCCGGCGGCGCGCCGCACGCGCATTCGCGAGGGACGGCCCTTTCCTCTCGGGGCGACCTGGGACGGCATCGGCGTCAATTTCGCGATCTTTTCGGCCCATGCGACCAAAGTCGAACTCTGCCTGTTCGACGCGGACGGTGAGACCGAGATCGAGCGCATCGAGCTGCCTGAATACACCGACGAGATCTTTCACGGCTACCTGCGTGACGTGCGGCCGGGCCAGATCTACGGCTATCGCGTCTACGGCCCCTACGAGCCCGATGCCGGCCACCGGTTCAATCCGAACAAGCTGTTGATCGACCCTTATGCCAAGCAACTGATCGGCGAGGTCACCTGGGATCATGCGCTGTTCGGCTACACGATCGGCCACGGCGACGCCGACCGGTCCTTCGACGAGCGCGACAGCGCCGCCTTCGTGCCGAAATGCCGGGTGGTCGATCCCGCCTTCACTTGGGGCGACGAGCGGCGGCCGCAGGTGTCCTGGGAGCGCACGATCTTCTACGAGACCCATGTGAAGGGTTTCACCATGCGCCATCCGGCGGTGGCCGAGCGCGATCGCGGCAAATTCGCCGGTCTGATGACCAGCGAGGTCATCGATTACGTCCGCAGCCTCGGTGTTACCTCGGTCGAGCTGTTGCCGATCCATGCCTTCGTCGACGACAGCTACCTGATCGACAAGGGCCTGCGCAATTACTGGGGTTACAACTCGATCGGCTTCTTCGCGCCGGACCCGCGCTATCTCGCCTCGAATTCGATCGCCGAGTTCAAGGAGTTGGTGTCGGCCTTCCACCATGCCCGACTCGAGGTCATCCTTGATGTCGTCTACAACCACACCGCCGAGGGCAACGAGCTCGGACCGACGCTGTCCTTCAAGGGCATCGACAACGCCACCTATTATCGCCTGATGCCCGATCAGGCGCGCTACTACATCAATGACACCGGCACCGGAAACACCGTCAACACCTCGCATCCGCGGGTGATGCAGCTCGTTACGGATTCGTTGCGCTATTGGGCGGGCGAGATGCGGGTCGACGGCTTCCGTTTCGATCTCGCGACGATCCTGGCCCGCGAGCCGAGCGGCTTTTCCGAGGAATCGAGCTTTTTGCATGCGACCATGCAGGATCCGCTGCTCAGCCAGGTGAAGTTGATCGCCGAGCCGTGGGACTGTGGGCCGGGCGGCTATCAGGTCGGCCGCTTCCCGCCGGGCTGGGGCGAGTGGAACGATGGCTATCGCGACACAATCCGCTCCTATTGGCGCGGTGATCCGGGCAAGATTCCCGCCGTCGCCGACAAGATTTCGGCCTCGGCGCCGCTGTTTGACAAGCGCGGCCGCAAACCCTGGGCGTCCGTCAACTTCATCACCGCCCATGACGGCTTTACCCTGCACGACCTCGTCAGCTACAATGACAAGCACAATGAGGCCAATGGCGAAAACAATCGCGACGGCCATGATCACAACCTCTCTCACAACTACGGCGCCGAGGGGCTGACCGACGAGCCGGAGATCGTCGCAACGCGTTTCCGCCAGATGCGCAATTTCTTCGGCACGCTGCTGTTTTCCCGTGGCACGCCGATGATTCTCGCCGGCGACGAGTTCGCCCGCACGCAAGGCGGCAACAACAACGCCTATGCGCAGGACAACGAGATTGGTTGGGTCGATTGGAATATCACGCCCGAAAGCCGCGATCTCGCCCGCTTCGTCCAGAAGCTGATCATTCTGCGCCAGTCGCTCGCCATGCTGCGCCGGGGCAATTTTTTGCATGGAACCTTCGACGAGGAGCTGGGCGTCAAGGACGTCGCCTGGATTCGGCCCGACGGCCAGGAGTTCGAGGAGAGCGACTGGGCGGACGTTGATGCACGCTGCTTCGGCAAGTTGCTTGACGGCCGGGCGCAGGAGACCGGCATTCGCCGGGCGGGCGGCGATGCGACCATGCTGATCGTCATGAATGCCCATGACGACGTGGTGAATTTCGTCCTGCCGAAGGCGCCGGGCGGCGTGCGCTGGCGCTGTGTGATCGACACCAATCTGCCGGATCGCGAGGAGCTGTCGCCCTTCGAATTCGAGACCGCCTACATGGCGACCGGCCGCTCGTTCCTGGTGTTCATGCTGGAACCGGACGACAGCGACGAGAGTGAGGAGGCCCGCCGCTCCTTTGCCCATGTCTCGGAAGCCTTCGCGCGCTCGGCCGGCGATCGCCTGCGGATCTGACGCCGCGGACCTTTGGACGCGGCATGAAATTGCTCGCCGGTTCGACGCAATCGGCGGGCGGTTGATTTGCAATCGGGTCGGCGGCGGCGCCTGTCCCGCCGCGGTGCCGCCGTCGTGCCCGTCCTCAGACGACCGTCACCGCCAGCGTGCCGAGGCCCTCGATCGCTCCGACCAGCCGGTCTCCGCGCGCGACCGGGCCGACGCCCGCCGGTGTGCCGGTCATGATCAGATCGCCGGGCGCGAGTTCGAACAGGCCGGAGAGATGGGCGATCACCTCGGCGGTCTTCCAGATCATCTGCGCAAGATCGCCGCTCTGGCGCGTCTCGCCATTGATGCTGAGGCTGATTGCTCCCGCTGCCGGATGCCCGATCGTGGCCACCGGCACGATGTCGGAGATTGGAGCGGAGTGTTCGAACGCCTTGCCGGTCGCCCAGGGGCGGCCGAGCTTCTTGGCCTCGCCCTGGAGATCGCGGCGCGTCATGTCGAGGCCGATGGCATAGCCGAAGACGGCGTTGAGCGCGCTCGCGGCGGGAATGTCTGTGCCGCCCTTTGCGAGCGCGACGACCAGCTCGATTTCGTGATGCACGTCGTTCGTCGCCGGCGGATAGGGAAACGTGCCGGTGGTGACGAGATTGTCCGGGTTTTTCTGGAAGAAAAAGGGCGGCTCCTTGTCTGGATCATGGCCCATTTCGACGGCGTGATCGGCATAGTTGCGGCCGACGCAATAGATCCGGCGCACGGGAAAGGTCTCGGCGCGCCCGCGGATCGGCAGACTCGGGGTCGTGAAAGCTTGAAAGGCGTGCGTGGTCATGGCGGCTCGGCTCATTGCAAGGGGTCTGATCCGTTTCGGGTCCGCCCGGCGTTGTCGCTCAGGGGTAGCGCGGCCGCTGGCGGCAGGCAATCAGCGGGCGAGCGCTTTTGCCCGCGTCCGATTTTCGCGCCACCAGATATAGAGGCCGCTGGCGACGAGGATGAGAGCGCCGATCGCCGTCGTCTTGTGCAGCGGATCGCCGAAGACCACCACCGTCAGAATGCTGGCGACGAGCACCTGGACATAGAGGAACGGTGAGAGCAGCGAAGCCGAGGCATAGGAAAAGCCGCGCACCAGCATGAAATGGGCGAATGCGCCGGTGCAGCCGATCGCGATCATCAGCGCCAGCGCCGTCGGACTCGGCGCTTGCCAGAGTGGGATGACGACTAGGCTGAGTACCACGGCGCCCGGCGCGCTGGTGTTGAACATGGTCGAGGCCGAATCCTCGCGGCCGGCGAGGCGCCGCGTCAGCATGTAATAGGTGGCGTTGAAGATCGCAGCGATCACCACGAGGAACAGCGCCGGCTCGATCGACGCGACGCCCGGCCGAAGGATCACCAGCATCCCGACGAATCCGGCGATCACCGCGGCAATCCGGTGGATGCCGATCCGCTCCTTCAGAAAGAGCACCGAAAACACCGTGACGAGGATCGGCGCGACGAACATGACCGCGGTGGCGTCGGCAAGCGGAACATGGGCGAGCGCGGTATACATCAGCGTTGTCGCAGACAGCAGGCAAAGGCCGCGCGTCAGCTGCAGCACCGGATGAGTGGTTTTCAGAAAGCCCGGCCCGCGGGTCAGGGTGAGAACGGTGCCCGTCACCAAGGTCTGGAACAGGTAGCGTCCCCACAGCACTTGGATGACAGGCACAAGGCCCGTCAGATATTTGCCGATGGAATCCTGCATGGCGAAGCAGGTGCCGGCGGCAAGCGTAAACAGGATGCCGTTCATGAAGTCGGTGAGGCGGGGCAAGACAAGCAACCAGAAAAAGTCCGCCCCGGCCGGGTGGCCGGGGCGACGCATGGTGAAACAACGTCGAAAGCGTGAAGAAGAACGGGCCGCCGATCGATGGCCCGGGAGGGATCAGGAGTCCTTCGGCCGCTCGAGGCCCAGCGGATCCTTCTGGCCGGGCAGGGCGGGCGTCGAATTCGTGCCCATGATCTGCGCCAGCACGTCATCGGCCGATTGCGACTGGCCGCCGATGCCGGCTTCCAGGAGCTGCCGGTCAAGGTCGGAGCCCGATTCCAGCGCCGCGAGTTCGGCGCCGGCTTCGAGTCGGCCGCGCTGCATGTCTTGCTTCTTGCGGATCCGCTCCAGCGAATCCATCGCATTGCCGAGCTTGGAGTTGATGCCGGACTGCGACGAGGCGATCGCCGATTGGGCCTTGATCAACGACTCGTTGGCCTTCACGTTCTCGACCTCGCGGCGCATCTGCTGAATGCGCTGCTCGGTGTCCTGTACCGCCTTGATCATCTGCTGCTGGCGGGCCGAGAGGGTCTGAAGCTCGGCTTCGTCGCGAGTGGCCTCGGCCCTCGTTTTGGCAATCCGGTCGGCAAGGCCGCGGGCGAGATCCTCGCGGCCCGCCTGCAGCGCGGCGCGGGCGCTCTCGGTGTCCTTGCGCTCTTTCGCACGGGCCTCGTCGACCCGGCGCTGCAGCGACTTGTTCGACGCCATGATCCCGGCGAGATCCGAGCGCGCCTTGCGCAGCGCGGTCTCCGCGTCGCGGATTTCCTGATCGAGGATGCGTAGCGCCTGCGTATCGGCGACGTTTTCGGCCGCCTCGTTGACGCCGCCGCGCACGGCGGTGAAAAGCTTGCCCCAAACGCTCATGCGCCGAACTCCCCGTTCTTCCACGCCTCAATCATATTGGCCGCGTCCACCGCGTTGGTGGCGAGCACCGCCACCTCTTCGACCATCGCCTCGGCGCTGGAGCGCGAGGACAGCGAGCCGAACAATTCGTACCACTCCTGGCCGTCGAGAGTGACGATGCCGAAGGTCGAGAGCGGCACCAGTTTGTGCGTCGACAGCACCATCCGCTCGAATGCCTCGCGGTTCGGAATATCGCTTGCCGGCGTGAGGATCACGCTGGCAAGCACCTGATCACCGCTGGCGGTGATTAAGACGTCGAGATCACCCTTTTCCTTCAGGGTGACACGAATGACGTCGCCGGTCTCAACGACGCTGACATCGACGTCGCCCAGTGCGTCCGGATCGGAGGCGAAAAGCTCGGTCAGGCTCGCAAGATTCCACTGTTCCACGGGATATCCTTCGGTTGCCAAGGTTCGTGCCGGGGTTTTACATCACCACTCCAGGTCTGTCCAAAGGGATTCACCGCTGAAGCGGGCAGGCGGTCAGGCCGGAACGACAATGCAACGCATCACGCTCGAGATCACTGGACTTCAAGGACGTCGTGCCGCTGTTTTCGCGTTATCTCCGCCGCTTCTACGTCGCTCTCGCCGAATTGAGCTGGGGTGCCATCCTGGCCATGGCGCTTGGCCATCTCGTGGCGAGCTGGCTCGTTTTAAACGTGGTCGGGGAGAGCGATCTCACCCGCGACCTCGTCGATTTCGTCTATTATTACGTCGTGACGGCAACGACGGTGGGCTATGGCGACCTGTCGCCGGCGACCTCCGCCGGCCGGCTGATCGCCGTGTTCTTCGTCCTGCCGGGCGCGATCGCGATCTTTACCGCGGTGCTCGGCAAGCTCTTGTCGGCCGTCAGCAACATATGGAGACGCCGGATGTACGGGCTCGGCAATTTCGTTGAGCGCAGCGATCATGACATCGTCATGGGCTGGCACGATGGCACCACTCAGCGCCTGCTGGCGCTCCTCGCTGACGAGCGGGGCGAGGGCGAGCCGCCGATAGTGCTGATCGCCAAGGATCTCGAACAAAACCCGATGCCGGACAAGATCGACTATGTCCGGGTGGAACGCCTCGCCGATCCCGATGGTCTCGAGCGGGCCGGGGCGGCGAACGCCCGGGCGATCATCGTGCGCGGCGCTTCCGACGACGAAACTCTGGCGGCCGCGTTGGTTGCCTCGGCCCTGGGCACGGGCACCCATGTCGTCGCCCATTTCGATTACGAGACCACAGCCGCGATCCTGCGTCGCCAAAGCCCGGCGATCGAGACGGTGACGTCGCTGTCGTCCGAGCTGATGGTACGGGCGGCCCGCGATCCCGGTTCCTCGGTGGTCGCCAATCTGCTGTTGTCGGCCGGCAAGCAGGACACCGCCTTTTCGGTGAGAGTGCCGAACAGCGCGCCGTCTTTTACCTATCGAGCTGCGCTTTATACGCTGCGCCGGCTGCACGCGGTGACCCTGGTCGGCATGGCCCGTCACGGAAATGTCGATCTCAACTGCGAGGACGCCACCACGATTCAGTCCGGTGATGTGCTTTATTACATCGCTGACCGCCGTTTGGATTCCGCGAGCATTGGCTGGGACGTTTTCGCAAAGGAGAGCGCATGATCTTCTCGCTGTTCGGTAACAAGGACAAGCCGGAAGACCTGCCGGCCGAGCGCGGCCCGCTGGGAGTCGCGATCGGCGGCGCGGTCGAGATCGACATCCTGTCGCTACATGCCGATGCGGCGGGGGCGACCCCCGGCATGGCGCTGCCTGAGGGGGGCAGCTTCATCGTGGTCGCCTTCGGCGAAGCGCGGCTCGACGGCGAGACGGTGCTGTCGCGCTATTATGACGAGGACGACCGCCTGCTCCAGACGCTGTCGGCCACCGGCCGGCCGGGTGATGCGATCCAGGACATCAGCCTGTATTCCTCCTGGGATAGCGTGGTGCCGGCGGGCCGGGCGGAATGGGATCGCTGGTCCGGCCCCTCCGGCCTCATCGGCCAGCCAAGCTACGACGCCGACGGCATTTTATTCGAGCGCTACTGGGGCGAGGGCACCGGCCGGGCCGAACTCGTCGAATTCGTCGAGGATGTCGACGACGGTCACCGCAAGCGGGCGATCCACCAGACCTGCATGCTCTATGCCCGTCCACTTGGCGCCACCCAGGAGATGCTGCTGATCAACATCGAGCGGGACATCGCCGAGCGCGCCAGCCGCGAGGGCGGCTCAGTCGAATTCATGCTCGGCTATGGCCTGTCGCCGGCGGATGTGCGACGGGTCTAAGGCCGAATTCGTTGGATGCGCGCCGGGCTGAGCGGCGGGCATCTCGGACTGAAAAGGATCGTGCGGGGGGCGAGCCCCGCTCAACGAGAGGGAAGCGAATGTTCGGTTACGTTGCGGGCCTGCCGGCCTTTCTCGCCTATTTTGTGCTCGGGCTGGTGCTCTATGGCCTGTTTGCCTGGATCTACACCACCTTGACCCCGCAAAAGGAAATCCAGCTCATCCGAGCCGGCAACACCGCCGCGGTCATCGCCTTTCTCGGCGCGATCCTCGGTTTCTCCCTGCCGCTCGCCTCGGCGGCGGCCAATTCGGTCAGCGTCTTCGACTTCATCTTGTGGTCGATCATCGGCCTGCTCGCCCAGCTTCTGGCTTTCGTGATCGCGTCGAAGACGATGACCGGGCTGCATCAGCGCATCACCGATGGGGAAATTGCCGCGGGGCTGTGGGGCGGCGGCATCGCGCTCGCCGTCGGCATCCTCAACGCGGCCTGCATGACCTATTGAGGAGAGCCCCGATGAGCCGACGTTTCACCAATCGTGTGCCGCCCATGCTGGCGCTTGGGACGATCGCCGTCGTCGCAGCCGTCGCCCATGGCTGCAGCGGCGAAAACCGGCCGACGGAAGAGGCGTTTTCGACGCCGCAGCAATGCGCTGACAGCGGCATCGATATGCAGATCTGCGAAGCCGAATATCAGCAGGCGCTGCAGAAGCATCTCCAGACCGCGCCGAAGTTCAACGCCATGGCCACCTGCGAAGAGCAGTACGGGCAAGGGCGCTGCTTCGAGACCAATGCTCAGGGCCAGGCCGCCAATGGCGGTGGTGCGGGCGATTTCTTCGTGCCGTTCATGACCGGCTATCTCGTCTCTTCGGCGCTGGCGAACCTGTCGAACTACGCCGCCTATCGCAACTATCGCTACAGCTCGGACTATGTGAATACGCCGATCTATCGCACGCGCACCGGTCAGACGGTGACGAGCACGGTCAGCGGCGGCAAGGCGATCAGCCGGCCGGTCAATGTCAACACCCGGACGGTGTCGCGTTCGGGCTTTGGCGGGCGGTCTTCGTCGCGCGGCTTCTTCGGTGGCTGAGCGTGCTGACGATAGCGTGCCCCGGCGTTGTGCCTTCGTGGGGTGGGTTTGATGAAACGCATCGACCTGCCGGAGCGTGAAAACTGGCGCCAGTCGGCGGAGGCGGTCGGCTTCGGATTCCACGAAATGTATGGCGAGCCCTATTGGGTCGACGACGCGGCTTACGTTTTTTCGCTCGCCGAGATCGAAGAGGCGATCGAAGCGCCGTCGCAGGAACTCCATGACATGTGCATGGACCTCGTCGCGGATGTCGTGCGCGATGAGGCGTCGATGGACGCCCTGTCGGTGCCGCAGGAGATGCGCGACCTTGTCGCCAAGTCTTGGCGGGATGGCGACAAGCATCTCTATGGCCGGTTCGATCTTGCCTATGACGGCAGCGGCCCGGCGAAGCTTCTTGAATACAACGCCGACACACCGACCTCGATCTTCGAATCGGCCTATTTCCAGTACAACTGGCTGACCGACAATCTTGATCGCGGCACCCTGCCGGAGGATGCCGATCAGTATAATTCGATCCAGGAGCGTCTGGTCGAGGCCTTTGCAGCCTTTTCGAAGGATCCGATCTTCCACTTCGCGGCTTGGACCGAGAGTGACGAGGATCGTGGCACTGCCGCCTATCTGATGGACTGTGCCGTTCAGGCCGGCCATCGCACCATGCTCCTCGACATCCGCGAGATCGGCGTCGATGAGCAAGGCCGCTTCACCGACACCGAAGATCGGGTCATCGACCAGTTGTTCAAGCTCTACCCGTGGGAAGACATGCTGCGTGAGCCCTTCGCCAAGCATCTGTCGAGCGCCGGAGCGATGATCGTCGAGCCACCGTGGAAGACGATCTTGTCCAACAAGGGCATCTTGCCGCTGCTGTGGGATCGCCACGCCGGCCATCCCAATCTTTTGCCGGCATATTTTGCCGGGGACGAGCGGGCGACGACGTTGCGCGACGCCGTGCGCAAGCCGCTGTTTTCCCGCGAGGGGGAAAATGTCGAGGTGCTGAAGGATGGTGCGCGAGTCGAGGTGACCGAAGGATCCTATGGCGAAGAGGGCTTCGTGGTGCAGCAATGGACGCCGCTGTTCGAGGCCGGCGGAGCTTATGCGGTGCTCGGCTCCTGGATCGTCGGTGACCAGGCCTGCGGCCTCGGCATGCGCGAAGACCGCTCACCGATCACCCGCAATCTCTCCCGTTTCGTCCCCCACATGATTTTGGAATGATGTCGCTCAGAGCCGGCTTTATCGGGCGCAGAGCGATCAATCATTTGCGCCCTCAGCACGATCCGCGGCGCGCAAACCCTACTCTGACGCGTCTTTCGGCCTAGCTTCACTCGTCGACAGATCACCAATCGGCAGGACGGCGAGCATGGCAAAGGCGCGACTCGAGATCGACCCGGCAGCATTCGATCCGGACGCCGCGGACCCAGAACTCGTTAAACTCAACGATTGGCTTCGCGACAAGCATCGGCAGCGGCCCGACACCTGGAGCCTTCCAATCGAAGCCGTGCGGCATGCCCGCAAGGCCGGTAAGGGCATTTTCCCCTTCGCGCCGCGCGATAAGAAGGCCGAGACCCACATCCATATCGGCTCGGCCGGCCGCGAGATTGCGATGCGGATTATCCGCCCTTCAAATGGCGCGACGCGCGGCACCTTCCTGCATATTCACGGCGGCGGTTGGGTGTTTGGCGGTTCGGAGGAATCTGATCCTTGGCTACGCCGGCTTGCCGACAATACCGGGTTGACGGTCGTCTCGGTCGAGTACCGGCTGGCGCCCGAGCATCCGTTTCCGGCGGCGCCCGACGACTGCACCGATGTCGCGGCGGCGCTCGCCAAGGGCCATCTGCCGGTTCCGCGCGGCTTTCTCGCGATCGGGGGCGAATCCGCTGGGGCTCATCTCGCGGTTCTCACGCTTCTTCGTCTGCGCGACGACTATCAGCTTCGGCCATTCGGGGCGGCTTTGTTGGTTGCCGGTTGCTACGACCTGTCTTTGACGCCGAGCGTGCGGGCGGCGGGTGAAGAGCGCCTGGTGCTCAACACCGACGACGTCAAGGAATTCGTGCTGCGCTTCGTGCCCGATGACTATGGTCTGAAGGACCCACACGTTTCGCCGCTCTACGCTGATCTCCAAGGACTGCCGCCGGCCCGCTTCAGCTGCGGGACGGCCGACCTGCTCATCGACGACACGCTGTTTATGGCCAGCCGCTGGTTGTCCGCCGGCAATGCGGTCGAGCTGCACCTGACCAACGCCGGGGCGCATGTTTTCGAGGCCTTCCCGAGCGGCGCGGGCATCCGATCCTTGGATGGCATGGAAGCTTATCTTCGCGAGCGCATCGATTTTCCCGCCTGATCGGTCGAGAACCGGGCCGAGGCCGGCGTTTCCAAGTCCTGCGATATGATCACGCTAGGTCGTTTCCGGTCCGCCGAAAGATCGAAAGTGTCGGACTAACCAGCCGAAATCCTTGGACGAATCAGCGCCTGGCGGTGTTTAACCCTTTTGTAGCGTTAATGCCGCATTAAGAATTTTTCGGCAGTTTGAGGAAGAAAAACTTCCACGTTGTCATTTTCGTGCCTCAGTCCTGAGCGAGCGTTATCGACAAGGGTGATGCCGTTTTGTCGGCATGCGTCGCGGGGGATACGTCGGCGCGGATGGATGAAATCTTCAGGGGGATGCCGCATGTTCGGACGAACTGTCGGCGCGGGGCGGCAAGCCTTGCGTCTCGCCGTCTTGGCCGCAGCCGCGATGTTGGCCGGGGCGATCGCGACGAAGGCTTCGGCCGAAACCCGGACCTTGCGCCTTTACAATCTCCACACCCACGAGAAGGCCAGCTTCGACTATAAGGTCAACGGTCGCTACGACTCGTCCGAGTTGCAGAAGATCAACTGGTTCCTGCGCGATTGGCGCAAGGCCAAGGCGACCAATATGGATCCGCGCCTGTTGGATCTGATCTGGGAGGCCTATCGCCAGTCCGGATCGCGGGCGTTCATTCATGTGATCTGCGGTTACCGCTCGCCGGCGACCAATGCGATGCTGCGCTCGCGCTCCTCCGGCGTTGCGAAGGAGAGCCAGCATACGCTCGGCCGCGCGCTCGACTTTTACATTCCCGATGTTCCGCTGAAAAAGATGCGTGAGATCGGCCTGAAGATGCAGGTTGGCGGTGTCGGATTCTATCCGCGCTCCGGTTCGCCCTTCGTGCATTTCGACGTCGGCAATGTCCGGCACTGGCCGCGCATGAACCGCCGCGAGCTGCTCGCTGTCTTCCCCAACGGAAATACTGTTCATGTGCCCTCGGACGGTAAGCCTTTGCCGGGCTATAGCCAGGCGCTGGCGTCCTATAAGGCGCGCCGCAGCGGTTCGCAGGTTCAGGTGGCCAACGCCCGCCCGTCCTCTGGCGGCGGCAAGTCGTTGATCTCCATGCTGTTTGGCGGTGGCTCGGGGAGTGAGGCGGCCGAGGACGAAGCCGATGTCGCGACGCCGAGCCGTGCCCCGGTGCAGGCTGCGCCGCAGCCGCCGGCACCGGTTGACGTCGCGGCCGTGGTGCCGCGGCGTCGCCCAAGTCGCGATCTGCCGAACGGCGTTTCCGTGCCGATCCCCGATCAGTTCGATGCCGGTGCGCGCTCGGCCGCGTCCGTCGCCGAGGCGTCGGCGGTGGATATCGCGCGTGTTCCCGTTCCGACGGTCAAGCCTGCGCGCGCCGCGCGGCCGGAGGACGCGATCGGGCAGAGCGAGGTCGGTTCGCTGATCGCCGCAGCGGAAGCCGAGCTTCCGCAGGCCAAGGTCGCAGCGAGCCAACTCGCCTATGCGGTTCCGATGCCGACCGATCGGCCGAACTTCGACGCGTTGCTGAAGTCGAAGGGCAAGAGCGATCCGGCCAAGCCGGCGGTTGCCGCGCTGAACAGTCTTGCCGCCGAAGATCGAACGACGGTCGCGGCGATTGTGCCGACGAGTCGTCCCGCTCAGGGGGGCGCGGCGAAGGCACCGACGCCGCATCCGGGGCTGGTGGCGGCATCTTTTAAGGAAAAAGCCGTGCCCGCACCACGGCCGCTCACCGGTCTCGACATCGCTTCTCGGGCTCGCGTCCAGCGCCCGGCGGTCTCCGGCAAAGGTGGCCGCGTGATCTCGACCGCGCAGGGCCAGAAGGCCATCCACGCCCGCATCGAATATGCCTCCTTCATCGCGGAGGAGGGTGGTGCGGCCGAGGGCGTGCCCGGGCAGCACAGCGCGTTGTCCGAGGCAATGCTCGCGCGAGGCTTCACGCTGTCGGAGACGTCGCGCGGCGCGTTTAGGAATTAGAGGGCCCTGCGTCCTATCGGACGTAGAAAGGTCGCTCTGACCCTTTGAATCGACGCATCGTGCTTTGCCGAAAATCAAGTCCGATTTTCGGGCCGATGCTGGAGGGCCCACTGGATCTTGCTCGGCATGGATCTGCTTTTTGCGTGTCGAAGCGGCAGGCCTCGGCCGGATTGTTGGCCGCAAGGGGCCCAGCGATCAGATTGGTGCGTTCCGCCAGATGATAAATGTCGGCGTTGACGCGTTCTTCCCGGGCTCCGACTGTTGATATCGTCGGGATGTTGTTGAAGTTGGCATCGATTACGGAGATACTTCGAATCTGACGTATCGGGATTAGATGGTTGCATAGTCGACTGATTCTTTCCGTCAGATAATTTTCGTAATGATTCATTGCATGGGATCAGATTACGTTGGCCTACACTGTTTCGTGAGCCTTGAGTTGGATGAAATGTTCGCCGGCGTGAGTGTCGCGATGACGGATATCGTCGAGCGACCCGCGCAAGCACTCATCTGCATTTATAGGTTGAGGCTTCGCAATTCAGATCTGTAATGTCAGACAAACTCTTTAAAAAATCGAGGTCAAAGCTCGGAAAGACCGATTTCTTCAGCTGCTCGGCGGGCAAATGAAATCAGTCGGTTTCCAAACGAAACCACCTGAAAGTTGTACTGCTGCCGATGAAGTCCCTCGTTACACAGCCTTTCGGTGGCGTCCGAGTGCTATGCTCACCTCAAAGTTTTCTTGGCCGAAGCGCACGAAAACCAGCCTTGCTGGGGGAAAAATCTAAAAAACGAACAACGTGCTATTGACAGCAAGTAATGCGCGATAAATACAAGAGGACGTAGCGTAGTGCCGGTTTTACTGGTTTCTCGATCTCGTCGCCGGCGGTGCGCAGGTGCGATTTTCCGAGAGAGTTCTTCTGCGGCGCTGCCAGGATAGCAATGAACGGGTGATAAATTGGATCAGATCGAGGCAATCGACAACAACGAAATGCTCATGGAGCTGACGGCCGAGGTCGTTGCTGCTTATGTCAGCAATAATTCTCTGCCCGTTTCCGAGCTTCCGGCGCTGATCGCCGATGTTTACGGCGCGCTGGGACGGACCACTTCAGCTCCGGCAGCACCGCAGGCCGAAAAGCCGAAGCCGGCAGTTCCGGTCAAGAAGTCGGTGACCGACGACTACATCGTTTGCCTGGAAGACGGCAAGAAATTCAAGTCGCTGAAGCGTCACCTGATGACGCATTACAACCTGACGCCCGAAGAGTATCGCGAGAAGTGGGATCTCGCGCCCGACTATCCGATGGTTGCGCCGAACTATGCCGCCGCGCGTTCGCGTCTGGCCAAGCAGATGGGCCTCGGCCACAAGCGTCGCCGCGGTCGCTGAGCCATCCGCGCGGGCCACAGCATCGGCCCGAAAATCGGAATCGCTTTTCGGCAAAGCACGTTCGTCAATTCAAAGAATGAGAGGCGACCTTTCTGCGTCGGATCGGACGCAGGGCGCTCTAAAAGAGAGTCGCGCGATCGATCTCGTCGCCGGACGACAGTTTCAAGCAGCGTGTGCCCGGTGCGGTGCGCGCTGCTTTTGCGTTGACGGGGGTCGCGCTGCGCCCTGCGGGCATGGGAGCGGCAAGGCCGCTCACCACGGCGCGGTTTGCGATTCAGCGCCAAGGACGCCCCGTCCGGCGGCTTCTTCTTTGCCCGATTGGCCTTTCAACCAGAGCGGCGAGAGGCGCCAGACCCGCTAGCTCTCAGCAGCGCGCGAGCACGTAGTTGACGAGATGGTTGGCGTAATAGGCGTAGCCTTCGGCCGATGCGTGGAAGCCATCGCGGGAAAAGCCCGCCGGTTCGACTCGTGGCAGGGTGGTGGCGACGATTGCGCCGCGTTCGGCGCAGAGCCGCGCGCCGATCTTGCGAACGATCCGCGCGCGCAGTTCCAGAACATAGGCGAGGCCGCGTGGCAGGGCCGGTACCCGTTTCAGATCGACCGGCGGCGACCAGACGATCCGCGCCTCGGGCCATTTGGCTTTCAAGGCGTAGATCAGGCTGCCGAAGCTCTTCTTGAAACGCCAGCCGCCGTGAAAATTCTTGGCGTCGTTGGTGCCGATCATCAGCACGATATGGGTGAAGGCCTCGCGAGCCAGGTTTGGCACGACGTGGTCACGGATTTCGGCCGAGACGGCGGAGTTGGCGCCCGCGGCGCGCCAGAAGACCGACAGGCCGGTGAGAGCGCTGATCCGCTCGGCGAGTTTCGGGCCGAGGGAGTCGTCGATACGATCGACCCCGACGCCGGCCGCCGACGAGTCACCGATTACCAGCAGGCGAATGGCGGCCTCGCGGATCGACTCGGCCCCCAAAAAACCGCTGGTCCGGCCGGCTGGCGGACGCATCCGCTCCACCCGGCGGCGGGTCGCGATGCCCTGCCAGATATAAACCGGGATGAGCAGCCAGGAGATCACGCCGGTTTTGAACGACGCCGCCAGTCCACCGGGATCAAATTCCCCGGTGAACTCGCTGAGCCTGCGTTGGGCGCGGCCTGAAAGCTGGGTCTGCGGTGTCATCATGTCTTGAGGATCTCGACGCCCGGCAGCGCCTTGCCTTCCATCCATTCGAGAAATGCGCCGCCTGCCGTCGAAACATAGCTGAAGTCCTTGGCGGCGTCAGCCTGATTTAGTGCCGCGACAGTGTCGCCGCCGCCGGCCACCGAGACCAGCTTGCCAGCGCGGGTTCGTTCGGCGGCGTGGGTCGCTGCGGCGACGGTCGCGGTGTCGAAGGGGGAAAGTTCGAAGGCGCCGAGCGGACCGTTCCAGACCAGCGTCTTGGCCTTGTCGAGCCAGGCGTTCACCGCCTCGACGCTCTTCGGTCCGGCGTCGAGGATCATCGCGTCCTGTGGAACACGATCAACGGCGACGGTCTCATTCGGCGCCCCGGCCTTGAACTCCCATGCCACAACGGCGTCGACCGGTAGAACGATGGTGCAACCGGCGACCTTGGCGGCCTCCTGGATGGCGCGGGCCGTATCGGCGAGATCGTGTTCGCAGAGCGACTTGCCGACGGCGACGCCATTGGCGGCGAGGAAGGTGTTGGCCATGCCGCCGCCGATCACCAGCGCGTCGACGCGCGAGACCAGATTCTGCAACAGGTCGATCTTGGTTGAGACCTTGGCGCCGCCGACGACCGCGACGAGCGGGCGCTGCGGATCACCGAGCCCTTTTTCGATGGCCTCAATTTCGGCCTGCATGGTGCGGCCGGCATAAGCCGGCATATGGTGGGCCAAGCCTTCGGTCGAGGCGTGCGCCCGATGGGCGGCGGAGAAGGCATCGTTGACGAAGATGTCGCCGAGTTCGGCGAGCGCGGCGACGAATGCCGGGTCGTTCTTTTCTTCGCCGGTGTGGAACCGGGTATTTTCCATCAACATCACGTCGCCGTCCCGCATTTCCGCGGTCTTGGCTACGGCATCCGGGCCGATGCAGTCGGACGAGAAGCCGACCGGCCGCCCCAGCGTCTCGGCGATCACCGGGGCGAGGGGCGCCAGCGACATGTCCGGGTTGGGCTGGCCCTTGGGACGGCCGAAATGAGCAAGCAGAATGACGCGACCGCCGTTGTCGGCGATCTCGCGAATGCTCGGCAGGACCCGATCGATGCGGGTTCTGTCGGTGACGACGCGGTCTCTCATCGGCACGTTGAGGTCAACGCGCAGGAGCACGCGCTTGCCGGCCACATCCACATCGTCGAGGGTCTTGAATTGCGTCACGTCGTCTCTCCTTGGGCGTCCGGCGAAACACCGTGCCGGGCGTGGGTTGCCGGGCACGCCATACGCCGGCGCGAACGCCTGCGACGCATGCCCATCGGGTCGTTGGTCTCGTAGCTTTGCCGGCGCCGTGCGTCCAGATCCGCCGTGCTGATGCGCGCCATCAGGGCTTCTTTCGTGGCCGGGCAAAGATCTCCTTGATCAGGGTGGTTAGATCCTTGCGGCTGAAGAACAGCGGAATCGCGCTGCCGCGGCCGCTTTCCGGCTCCAGCGACAGGCCGGCCGCGACCACCGCCCCATCGAGTCCGGTCTGGCGGACGATCAGCTCGATCGGCGCGGCCGAAACGCGGTCGCCATATTCCGCTTCGCCGCCGAGCCGGCCGATCATCAGATCGGAAATCGACAGCTCTTCCTCGCCCGGTTGCAGCCGGAAGCCATAGATCTTGGCAAGCTCGGCGGCTTTGGCGGCAGGGTCAACGGAGAATTCGCCAAAAAACTCGGCGTCGTCCGGGTCGAGTTCGGCGGGGCGCGCGAACAGGCGGTCGAGCAGCGGTGGATAGCGAGGCGAGATGAACAGAAAGACGTAGTCGCCGGCCCGCAGCCGGCCGGCATATTGGTAGCGCATTGACTGGCCTTCGCGTATCACCAGCGATGGCCGTGCCCAGCGTGGGACCCGCTCCCCGCGTGCCACCGGACTGCCGCTGACGACGCGATAGGAGAGTAGCTCATGGTCGGGTGTGCCGGGAAGTTCGAGCTCGAACTTTTCGATCGCGCCGGTGCGTGGCGGCACGACCAGGCCGAGGCGGCGAGCGACGCTGGCGATCGTCCAGCCTTGCACGAGCAGCGAGGCGAGGACGATGATGAAGGCCGAGTTGAAGAACAGGCGATAGTCGTCGAGCCCGCCGATCAGCGGCACGATGGCGAGCAGGATCGAGACCGCGCCGCGCAGGCCGACCCAGGAGACAAAGGCCATCTCGCGGCGTTGAAAATCGAAGGGGATGAGGCAGAGCCAGACCGCCAGCGGCCGCGCGACGAAGATCAGGAAGGCGGCAAGCGCCAGGGCTTGCCAGGCGATCTCGGCGAATTGCGATGGCGTCGCCAAGAGGCCAAGGATCAGGAACATGACGATCTGCGCGAGCCAGGTCAGGCCATCCTGGAAGCGCTTGATCGATGCGGTGTTGGACAGCCGTGCATTGCCGGCATAGAGCCCGGCGACATAGACCGCGAGGAAGCCCGAGCCGCCGAGCGTGCCGACGGCGGAAAAGATGCAAAGGGCAAGACTGAGCGTGATGATCGGCAAGAGACCGCGGTCGATTTTCAGCCGGCGGACCACCGCGCTGATCAACATGCCGCCGAGAAAGCCGCCGAGCAGACCGATGAGCATCTGCGAGACCAGTCCGAGCATGACGCTGAGCCCGACGGTTTCGATGCCGCCGCCGGCGCGGATCATCTCGACCAGCGCGACGCTCAGGAAGATCGCCATTGGATCGTTGGTGCCGGATTCGATTTCGAGCAGCGAACGCACCCGTTCGCGCACGGTGATGCCGCCAACGCGAAGGAGGAAAAACACCGCGGCTGCGTCGGTCGAGCCGATAATGGCACCGAGCAGCAGTCCTTCGACCAACGGGACATGAAGGAGATAGCTGGCGGCAATGCCGAAGAGGACGGCGGTGATCAGCACGCCGACGGTCGCCAGGAGCAACGCCGGCGCCGCCGCTTGCTTGAAGGTGGAAATGCGGGTGCCGAAGCCGGAATCGAACAGGATGACGGCCAGCGCGATCGTCCCGACGAAATAGGCCAGATCGGCATTGTCGAAATCGATACCGATGCCGTCGACGCCGGCGACGAGGCCGATCGACAGAAACAGCAGCAGCAGCGGGGCGCCGAAGCGGAAGGCCAGCAAGCTGGAGAAAGCGGCAATGACGATGAGGATGGTCCCGACCAGAATCAGGACATAGAGCGACTCCAGCATGTCTCGGCGCGCATACTCTCAAGCTGATGGACGAATCGATAGGCGGCAGGAAGCCGCCTCCTCGACATAGAGGAATGCGCCGCCGTGGCCATTCCAAGGCGGAGAGAAATCTCGTCCCTCGAAATTTGCGGCGCGCTGACGGTTTTTCCCGGCGGCGGCATTTGTCCGCCGCCGAGCCGGCCGAACAGTCTGGACGGAAGCCGACGTTCAAGACCGCGCCGCCACCGGCGAGGCGGTCCAAAAAACCCTCACTAGCACGCTGGGCAAGCGCCGTGCCCATCGGCGGCGCATCGGTGGATTGGGCAGTCGCCTGCCGGAGATGTCATTTAACGATATTGTTGACTGATCCCGTTTTCCCGTCTAATTAAACCACATGGTTGAACGAATCGACAACGAGCTTGGTGACGTCCTCAAAGCGCTTTCCGATGCAAGCCGGAGGCGGATCATGACTCTCCTTGTGCAGGAGGGCGCGATGACTGTCGGCGAGTTGGCTGGTCGCTTCGATATGAGTCTCGCCGCAGTATCCAAGCACATCAAAGTCCTGGAGGCGGCCGGACTCGTCAGCCGGCGTACCGAATGGCGCGAGCACGTCATTTCGGCCCGGATGGAGCCGCTCCAGGTCGTCGACCGATGGTTGTCGGGGCTCCGTTCGAACTGGGCAATGCGCCTTGAGATACTCGCTAAAATCATGAAGGAGAATGACAATGACGACTGATCTTGTCTTGAAACTGACCCAGCAGGTCGATGCCGCGCCCGAGAGAGTGTTCGACGCTTGGCTCGATCCCAAGATGATCTCCCGGTTTATGCTGACGGGCGCCGGAACAGGCGTCGCGAAGGCCGAAACCGACCCGCGTGTCGGCGGCCGCTACGACATCGTGATGACCAACGACATGGGCGAGGTTCCTCACTGGGGCGAGTATCGCGAGATCGACCGCCCTGATCGCCTGGTCTTCACGTGGAATTCGCCCCACGCGGTGTGATTTTTCATGGAATAGGGCCCCTGTTTGAGGGGTAATTTTCGTCCAAACGGGACCCCTTAACGTGGGGTCATCAAGATGCCTCCGGTTTGATCGGAGGCATTTGTGTTTTGGATGTTGATTGTGGAGACGATTGCAAAGATACGCCGGCTGTCGCGGGTCCAGGGAAAGTCGATCAAGGCGATCTGCCGGGAGTTGAATATCTCCCGCA
>NZ_JAFMPP010000009.1 GCF_017349315.1 Jiella flava
GCCGAAGGGCTGTCCTGCGGCCTGCATCGTATTGAGAGGCTCATGCGTCAGAATGGGCTGCGTGCCCGGCCGCGGCGTCGTGGTCTGCCGAAGGATGCCGGGGAGCGAGCCGCCGTGTCGGACAACCTCCTCGATCGCGCCTTCGAGGCATCGGCACCGAACCAGAAGTGGATCGCCGACTTCACTTACATCTGGACCGACGAAGGTTGGCTCTACGTTGCCGCCGTCGTCGACCTGTTCTCCAGGCGTGTCGTCGGCTGGGCGATGAAGGCCGAGATGACGGCGCAACTCGTCACCGACGCTCTCATCATGGCGATCTGGCGCCGCGACAAGCCGGATAGCTTGCTGCACCACAGCGATCAGGGCAGCCAATATACGAGCGAACAGTTCCAGCGCCTGATGGCCGATCACGGCATCACCTGCTCGATGAGCCGGTCGGGCAACGTCTGGGACAATGCTGCGATGGAGAGCTTCTTCTCGTCGCTGAAAACCGAGCGGACAGCCCGCAAGGTCTATAGGACGAGGGATGACGCCAGGGCCGACGTGTTCGATTACATCGAGCGCTTCTACAATCCCCAGCGACGGCACTCGACATTGGGCTATATGAGCCCCGTCGAGTTCGAGGAGAAAGCTATGTTAGCTTAACTGCGTGTCCGAAAAACCGGCAGCAGCTCACGGAGGCATCTTGATGACCCCACGTTAAGGGGTCCCGTTTGGACGAAAATTACCCCTCAAACAGGGGCCCTATTCCATGAAAAATCACAGTGAATCTCGGTCCAGTGCATAGGCCGTCTGTTTGAACTCAATGCCATCCAGCAATCCCTGGATATAGCCCGAGATCGTGTCAGCGGCCATGATGAGGGCCGTGTCGAGCGTGTGGATGTATTTGCTGGTGACGGAGCCTTTGGCATGGCCGACCAGGGCGGCGATCGTCACTTCGGTGAAGCCGAGATCGTTGCCGACGCTCGCAAAGCTATGTCGCAGGACGTGGGGCGTGACATCCGAGAGCGGCGAGCCCTTGAAGATCTGCTCCCAATGGTTCGGGAAACTGCCGAACGCATTGTCGTCGCCGTAGCCGGGGAAGACATATGAGCCGGAGGCCGTCTGCCGACGTGCCTCGAGGAACTCGACAACGGGCAGACCGACAGGACGGACCGACGTCCCCTCCTTACTGTCGATCAGCCGTAGGCAGCTTCCATCGGTATCCGCTTCGGTCCACATCAAGCCGATCATCTCGCTGCGGCGGCAGCCGGTCAGTGCGATTTGGCGAATGATCTCCACCGTCGTCGCGTACTTCTCCGCTTTCTCGGCTGTGCGAAGCATCTCACCCAACGTCCGGTACTCCGCTTCGGTGAGGCGGCGGGTGCGGACGTTATCCTTCGGCTTCCGCAGGCCATGGGCAGGATTGATCGCTATGATGCCAGCCTCGACTGCGTAGGTGAGAATGCCGCCAAGGAGCCCGACCGTGCGCGTCGCCGTTCCGGCGCCGCCACGGACGATGGCCTTGCCGCGCAGCTTCTTTGTCTTGACCGACACTCGCGTCTTACCGGCCATGATGTCCTTCAGGACCTTGTTGATGTCGGCCTTGGTCAGGTCCTTCACGCGGCGCGTACCTAGGAGCGGGATGATGTGCCGCTCGATGCGTCCGGTATCCGTGACGACGGTTGTCGGCTTCTTGGGCCGGCCGCCTTTCCCAAGGATGAGGCCTGCGTTCAGGTCGTTGACATAAAGCGTGCAGAGCTCCTTGACTGTGATCGCCTTGTGATCGAGCTGGCGTTCCTCGGCAGGGTTGTCGCCCTGGGCAACACGGCCCAACTGAACCTTCGCCTCCTGTCGCGCGCTCTCGGCGGTCCAGACACCATGCAAGCCGATGGTGTAGCGGCGCGAGCGACCCAATGCCCGGTATTGAAGGACATAGCTGCGCTTGCCAGAAGCGAAGACGCGCAGCCCGAAACCTGGTAGCTCGTCATCCCAGATGACGTAGTCTTTCTCGCGGGACTCGGCAGCGTCAACGAGGCGCTTTGTAAGCTTAGCCATGGGAATTCTCCCGTCCAAACTCCCATTCTCGCGTAAGCACCACGTAAGCAGCCGGACGCAAGTCGGAGCGTGTCCGAGAGTACGCCAGACGAGCTGGAATTTCAATTTGTTTAGTGATTACAGTAGCATAGCGCATCGGAGCGAAACCCATCGAAAAGCGTCGAAGCGCAGGTTAAATTGCTCCGAAGGCAGAGGTCACAGGTTCGAATCCTGTCGGGTGCGCCATTTTTCCACCGATGAAACAGGGGCGGAGGATCGGCCGGAACTTGCGGATCGAAGACGCAGGAATCAGCTTGAACCGCCTTGTCTTCAAGCTTGGCGCGGTTTGTCCGCTAAACTGGCTCATCGTGGGATCGAATGGCCCGCTCCACCTCCAGACCGAAAGACAGGAGCCGGTCGTCGTGGCCGCCGGGCGCCAGAAGTTGGATCCCCGTCGGCAGTCCGGCGGCGTCGGTGCCGGTCGGCAGGCTGAGGCCGCACATCGCGAAGAAGTTCCCGATCACGGAGAAGTAGATCGCGCGAAGGTTTGCCGTGCGAAAGATCTCGTCGTCGTCCTCGATGGGCTCCATTCTCGGCGCCGTCATCGGCGTGCCCGGAACCATCAACAGCGCGCCGTCGAGTTCATTGTTCAGCTCTGCGCTCAGCCGCGCGCGCTCGCGCTGCAGCAAGATCAATTCGCGGCTGCGCACGTCTCGCCCGAGCATCGCGCGGGAAACGACGTTCGGGTCCATCTCCTTCGATCGCTCGGACTCGAAAAGACCAGCGTGTTCGGCATAGGCCTCGATCGTGATCAACGCTCCCAGTCCGGACGTCACGTCTCGCATCTCTTTGAGCAGTGTGAGTTCGCGGTGAACGATGCGCCCGCCGGCGGCTTCGAGACGGTGAAGGGCAGCCGCCATGTTCACCGCGACGATCGGATCGGCGTCGTCGATCCCGTTGCGTCCGGGAACGACGAGGACAAGTTCTCCCAAAGGCCGCCGTCTCGCCTCGGCTGTGATCTGTCCCCTCAGTGCCGCGTCCAGAAGGACGCAATCCTCCACGGTGCGCGCCATTGGTCCGATCGTGTCGAGAGTTCGCGACAGAGGAAAGACGCCGCGCTTGTCGATGCGGCCCTCGCTCGACTTGTAACCGACGATCCCGCAGAACGCCGACGGACCCCGGATCGAGCCGCCCGTGTCGCTGCCGATGGCGCAAGGCGCCAGTCCGGCGGCCACGGCGGCAGCAGAGCCGGACGATGATCCGCCGACGATGCGCCGCGACGTCCTGTCGTGCGGGTTGTAGGGGCTGCCGAAATGCGGATTCAGCCCGAGGCCGGTGAAGGCGAATTCGGACAGGTTGGTCTTGCCGATCGCAACCGCTCCGGCTGCGGCCAAATTCGCGACGATCGGAGCATCGTTTCGGCAGGGACCGCGTTGCGCCAAGATCGAGGAACCGGCGGTGGTCGTTATCCCGGCAAAATCGACGATGTCTTTCCACGCCACCGGCACGCCGTCGATCGGACCGAGGGCGCATCCCTCGCGATAGCGCTTGCGACTGGCGGCGGCCTCCATGCGGGCCCGCTCTGCGGTGAGAGTGATGAAGATCGGATTGCTGTCTTCAGCGATGCGGGTGAGGAAGAATTCCGTGACTTCGACCGGATCCAGAGTGCCGGACGAAAAATGCCGCCCCATCGCCGCAGCCGACAGCTTTTCGATTGGTATCATGGAGACTTTCTTTCGCGAGCGAAGGTGATCGGAGCTCTCGACCGCGTCAGACGATGGGGTTCGAAGAGGTCATGATCGTCCGGCTGAGATCTGCGGCGACTTTTCGCAATTCCAGAGCACAGTCGTCGATTCGAGATTCGGCGAGATGCTCCATCACCGCCATGGTGCCGATGGCGTAGATCACCTCATCGCCGGCAAGGAAGATCGGGCACGCCACCGCGGCAATACCGGCTTCGTTCTCGTTGATGCATGTCCCGTACCCACGATCGTGAACCTCGGCCAGTTCGGCGATCACCGCGTCGAGGTCGGTCTTGGTGTTGGGCGACAGTTTCGGCAACGGTTCGACGAGCAGCTTCCGGACCAGGTCCGGCGACTGGAAGGCGAGGATCGTTTTCGCGGACGCCGAGGCATGGAGCGGTTGGCTGAGGCCGGGAAAGACATACGCCTTCAGGCCGTTCGCGGGCGTCGCCCAGGCGACGGATATGACTTCGTCGCCGATGAGCTTCGTCATGTAGCAAGTCTCGCCGAGATGTTCTGCAAGCTCGTTGAGCTTCCGTTGGACGATGATCTTGATCCAGGCTTCGTCGCTGCCGGCGTGGACGAGCCGCAACAGCCGCGGCCCCAAGGCGTAAAAGCGATTGCCCTTGCCCGGGGCGATGACGAGGCCGGCCCCGACCAGGGTGTTGACCACCCGATGTGTCGAAGACTGCGGCAAGCCGCAGGCCGCGGCCAAGTCGGAGAGCCGCGCCGTCTCAATGCTGGCGATCATCTCCAGCATGTTGAAGTATCGTTCAATCGGTAACTGTTTCACCGCGATCTTCCCCGTCTGTTAAGCCCTGAGCATTTCCCGGCGTTCTGTTCCCGCAGGGCTTGGCCCGTTTGAGGCGGCCGCGGGCGCCTGCCTAAACAAGGGGCTGACCAAGCTCTCGGCCGGGCGGAGCCGGTCTGTCTCGTACGCTTGCCTATGCCGTTGACAAACCAAATGTCCCAGTTAAACTCATTCCAATAAACAGAATTATATTCCGAAAAATGGAATATCAGGAGATCGCAAAGACGTCAACTCCGTCCGGGGCACTGCGCTTTCCGATGGTGAAACAAGAGAGGAGCATGAAATGGCTGAGACGAAGCATGGTGGAATTCAAGTTTTCGACGTGAATCGGCGCTCATTGCTGACATCAGCCATGAAGCTGGGCGTCATTGGCGCGGTGGGCGTGCCGTCGCTGCAGGCCTTGGACTTCGTCCGGCCGAGTTATGCCGACAGCACCAAGACCGTCGCCAACCTGTTCGACAGTCTGGCCGACGAATGGTTCATCGACGAGGTCGCCGGCGCGGCGGAGGCCGCTGCGGCCTTGGGGCTCACGACCGAGAACATGACCTTCGGCAACAATCCGGCCTCGCAGCTTTCGCAGGTGCAGGATGGCGTCACGCGTGGCATCCAGATGTTTGCGGTCTACGCACCGCTCGGGCAGGGCCTCACACAGATGGTCCGGTTTGTCGGGGACTCCGGCCATCTCGCTTTCGAATACGACATTCCACCCTGGACTTATCCGTCGACCTACGGGCCGGCCTATGGGTTTTATGTGAACGACCGGATCGCGCCCAGCGCCTATGCGAGCGCCAAGCGGCTGTTTGAATCGATGGGCGGCAAGGGTAATGTCGTTGTGATGAGCGCCTTCCCGGGCGGACAGCACAATGAGGGCGGCGAGATCGGCTTCAAACAGGCCCTCGATGAATTTCCCGGCATCAAGGTGCTGGCCAAGGCGCCCGGCAAATATTCCCGCGAGCCGGCGCAGAAGCTGATGTCGGACTGGCTGGTCCAGTTTCCGCAGATCGACGCGCTGCTGTCCTATGCCGACACCCAGTCGCTCGGCGCTTACACCGCGATGCAGCAGGCCGGGCGCACGAACATCAAGATCGCTAGCATCAATGGCCAGATCGAGGGCCTTCAGGCGGTCAAGGACGGCAAGATCACGACGACCGTCTTCCTCAACCCGTTCCTGATCGGCGGCTGGCGGACCGTCAGGCTGTTCGACCTGATGAACGGCTGGAAGCCGAGCGTTTTGGAACGGATGTTCTGGCTCGAGTCCGATATCGTCGATCAGTCGAATGTCGACAAATATCTGTCGCTCGCCAAGTCCAAGCCTTCGCCCTACGACTGGAAGAAGATGTCGCGCACGCTCAATCCCGACAACTGGGAGAGCCAGGGACGTTGGTATCCGATCAATCCGGTCGATTTCTGGAAGGCCCACAATCTCGGCAAGCCGGAACCGGCGGACTGGCTGCCGGCCGATGTGAAGGCGGCCGTCGACGCCGGCGAGTTCGAAAAGCTACTCAGTGAGTACAAGTCGCATATCGGGCGGACGCCGATCTGATGCCGGCGGCTCCGGCAATCGCGCAGCCTGGAACGCCCCTTGTTCAAGCTGGGGGCGTTTCGAAACGCTATGGCGCGACCAACGCTCTTGCCGACGTCACCTTGTCCCTTTTCGCCGGTGAGATCGTCGGTCTTATCGGCGAGAACGGCTCGGGGAAGTCGACTTTGCTCAGGCTGTTGGGGGGGGTGGAACGCCCCGACACCGGTTCGGTCGTGCTCCAGGGCAAGCCGCTTTCGGGAACCGGGCTGACGGGGGGCGTGCGGCTTGGCATCGGCGTTGTCTTTCAGGAACTCGCGCTGATCCCCAATCTCCGCGTCTACGAGAATTTCTTCCTGCTCGCCCCGGAGATCAACTTCAAATATGGCCTTTTGCGGCTGAAGTCCTTGCCGGAGGAGTGTCGCCAGGCGTGCCAGCGGCACGGGTTCGAATGCGATCCCTATGAATATGTCGCCAACCTGCCGTTCGACGAGCGGCAGATGCTCGAGATCGTCCGAGCGGTCGAACTACCCCGGATTCTCGGTGCGACTTGTAATATCCTGTTGCTCGACGAGCCGACCACGGCATTGAGTTACGAGGGTGTCGAGCGGCTCATGCAAATGCTTCGCTCGGTCCGGGATTCGGGGGCGGGTGTCATCTTCGTCAGTCACCGGCTCGAGGAAAACCTGGCGCTCGTTGACCGCCTGGTGGTGCTTCGGGACGGAAAGCTGGTGGGGGAATGCGACGCTGTCGGCGTCGGCGAGGACGAGCTTCACAAGTTGATGGTCGGCCGCGAGCGCGCCGACGACTATTATCATGGCAGTCTTCGGGCCACGGTGGGTCCGCTTCCGGTCATCAGCGCGAGCGGCCTGTCGGGCGAGGGCTTCCAGGATATCGATTTGCAGGTCCGGTCGGGCGAGATCGTCGGTCTCGCCGGTCTTGCGACGTCGGGAAAATCGGAACTCTGTGAAGCCCTGCACGGGCTGCGACCGGTCGATGCCGGGACGGTGATTTTCCGCGACGTGGATGTCGCGCATCGTCCGGTCCATTCCCGCGTTGCGCTCGGAATGGCGTTTTTGCCGAAGGAACGGCTCGCCTCGGGTATCATCGAATCGGCGTCGATCCGCGAAACCGTCGGCCTGCAAATGCTTCACGATCGCTTCTTCATCGATTTCAAGGGCGAGGAGCGCGCCGCTCTGAGCATCGTCGATCATTTCCGGGTCAAGGCCCGATCGATCGGCGCGCCGCTGTCGTCGCTGTCGGGCGGCAATCAGCAAAAGGTCGCGCTCGGCCGCTGGCTGGTGAACAAGCCGCGCCTTTGGATCCTCGACAATCCCACCCGCGGTGTCGACGTCGGAGCGCGCGGCGAAATCTACTTCGCCATCCGACGAGCCGCTGCGGACAATGCCGGCGTGCTGTTGGCGAGCGACGAATTGGAGGAGCTGATCGGCATGTGCGATCGCGTCTTGGTAATGCGCGCCGGTAAGCTGAGCGCCGAAATTTTATGCGCGCCGGCCAATCGTCGGAGTGAGGACCTGGAACATCAAATTGTAGGAAACATGGTGTGACCATGAGCGACGTGAAACGGCAGCGCAGCGATGCCGCTCCGGCAGACATGACCGCCTTGTCGTCCCTTTCGCGGTGGACAAGCGGCCTGAATAGACGCGCCAGGACCGGGTGGCAGACCCTTTTTCCCTATTTCTCGCTGCTCGGCATCATCATCATCTTTGCCATTGCCGCGCCGCGATTTCTGTCCTTCGGCAATGCGGTCAATATCGCCAGCCAATCGTCCATCCTGCTGTTGATCGCGCTCGGCAGTGCGCTGGTCATCCTGATGGGCAGCATCGATCTTTCGGTCGGCGCCACGGCGAGTCTTGCCGGCGTTCTGACCGCAACCGCGGTGCCGTCCCTCGGCCCTTGGGCCCTCTGCCTCGCGGTCCTGGTCGGCGCCGGCGTCGGCATCGTCAATGGGCTCTTGCTGACGGTTGTGCGCATTCCCTCCTTCCTTGCCACCTTGGGCACGATGAGTGTCCTGTCCGGCCTTTCGCTGATTGTGACGGACGGTGTGCCGGTCGGAATCAACGACGATCGCTTTATCGAGCTCGCCAGTTTCCGGTTTCTTTACAACATCCCGGCGCTGGTGCTTTGGGCGGCCGCAGCGTTTGTCATCTGCGTGCTGCTGGCCTCGCTGACCCGCGTCGGTCGGTATATCTACGCCATCGGCGGCGGCGAGCGTGTCGCGGCGGTCTCGGGCCTGCCGGTCCAGCGCTACAAATTCTACGCCTTCATGCTCTGCGGCTGCTTGTCGGCGCTGGGCGGCGGGCTTCTCGCCAGCTGGCTGCAATCGGGATCGCCGAACGGTGCGGACGGCTACATGCTGAGCGCGATCGCGGCCGTCGTGATGGGCGGCATTCCCTTGAATGGCGGCCATGGCGGGATCGGTCGAACGCTGCTCGGCGTGCTGGTCATCGGCGTCCTGGCAAACGGCCTCAACCTCTGCGGCGTCGGGCCCTACGTGCAATCCGTCATTCAGGGCGTCGTCGTCATCGTGGCGGTGTCGTTCAGTCTCGACCGGTCCAAGTTCTCGATCATGAAGTGAGGTCTTCGCCATGCTGCTTCTTGACGTCCAAGTCGATATCGATCCTGCCAAAGAAGACATTCTCAATGAGTGGTACTATGCGCATGTGCCCCGGCTTGTTTCCCTTCCGGGCTACGAGAGCGGACGGCGTTATGCCTCGCTGACGCCAGGGCCGCGTTACCTCGCGCTCTATGAGATCCGCGACGAGAGCTATCTGCCGTCGCTGCTCGGAGACGATCCGTCGCTGCGTCAACCCTTGACCTTGTCGGAATGGTCGCGGTGGGAAAAAGACCTCGTTCCGCACATGTCGCATTGCCGCACCAATCTTTATCAGGCGCCGAACGATCTGAGCCTGCCATTGCTGCGCAGTGCTCCCGCCATCGTGACGGTCAGGATGGATTGCCGAGACGGCCCGGCGGCGCTCGCGGCGATCGGCGCCGCTCTCAACGCCTTCGTCTCGACCGAGCTGGACGTGCTTGGCGTGAGACTGCTGCAGGCGGCAAGCGATCCTGCGATGGCCTGGCTCGGCACGACCCCGAACGCGCTTCTGATCGTCGAATGCGCAGGCAGTCGTTCCGCGCGCGAGATCGCGCTTCGGACCGGGCCGGCGGCAGACCTCCTGGATGCACTTGCGGCGCAGGCGACGGCGCGGCCTCAGGCCGTTGCCTACGAACGCATCGCCGACCATCGGTTGCCCGCGGGGAGGTAGTGTCATGTCGCAGAAATGTTTCTTGGTCGTTCGTTCCGAACCGACGGACGATCGCATGCTTGGTGATTATCATGCCTGGTACGAGGATCACATCGCCAAGCTCTTGAGCGTGCCGGGCGTTCGTCTTGCGCGACGCTTCGAGTCCATCGAGGGCGAGATGCGATTCATGGCGCTCTATGAGGTCGATGACGTGAGCGTCTTCGACAGCGCTGCCTACAAGGCGGTCGGGCGGTTTGGCGAAATGGAAGCCCATGTCCGCTTCACCCGCAACGTCTATCGCGAGATTCCGATCAAGGGCTTTGACGGGCCGGCGGATCTTTGAACAACCCAGTGAAGAGATAGAAAATGACTGAATGGCTTCTGGTCGTGGACGTTTCCGTCGACAAAGATGTGGAACGGGCCTGGAACGACTGGTACGACAATGAGCACTTGCCCGAAATCGTCGCCTGCCCGGGCTTCAAAAGTGGCTCGCGCTACAAGGTGTCGGATGGCGAGACACCGCGTTATCTGACCGTCTACGAGGTTTCGGGGCCGGAAGCTCTGAAGAGCGACGAATTCCTGAGCCGACGGGGCTGGCGCGAATTTGCCTCGCATGTGCGCCCGCAGGTCAATCTCTATGAGCGTCTTGTCAGGAGGACAGCCGAGTGACCGACAGCGACAAGCCGGACTCCTGGTATTGGGAACAGCGATGGACGAGTTTTCGTCGCGGCACGAAGAAACTCAAGCTCGAATGGAATGGCGGCGAAGCCACGGCTCTTATCTACGACGCTGGCGTTCCGAACACCTCGGCGGCTATTCTTGCGGCCTTGCCGCTCATCGTCCCGGTGGTCCATGTGGCCTGGAGTGGAGACATGCTGATGAGCACCCGGGACTATGATCTCCCGTCGCGTGACCTCGAAAACGAGGTCCGTCTGGTGCGACCGGGCGACCTGACCTGGGATCCGAAATTCGGTGAGCTGGCGTTCACCTACGGCACGGCCGAGTGTCGTTTGCCGTCTGGTCCGAACACGCTTGTCGTCTACGGTTCGATCGAGACGGCCTTCGTCGATGCTTTCGCCGAATTCGGCCGGCGGCGGCGCTTCGAAGGTGTCGGTGAGATCAAGATCTCGGCCCTGTAAGACAGGGTTCAAAATTTCCTGCGCGGGCCGGGCAGAAATGGGCTGAAGGCGATCACCCATGGCCCGCCCGCCGCCATGACCCCCGCATTCCAGACGCCCGGCTCGACCAGCTTTTGTCCGGCGCCGGTCCTAGTCGGCTTCCTCGGCGATGATGGCAGTGCCGATATCGTTAAGGCGGCGCGGGACGTTGCCTTCCCCTGAATTTGCGCCTCTCAATCTGACGCCATGCTCTACAGCGGAATGCGATGAACTGGAATCGCCATTGTGCTCCCGGTCATTGTTTTGCAGCATGATGGACACCTCCAAAAACCTGAAGATCCGCAATTTCGCCCTCAGTGATCTCAACGGGTTAACATCGCCAGAATGAGAACAAGCAGGGTTTTCAGAGGTGTCCTGATGGCATCCGAAACGTCATGCAACGTTTCGGATCCCATCATGCTGTAGGCCCGTCCGCAGCCCGGAATCGAGCGGGACTTCGGAGGCCTTCGTAAAGACCTTTAAGGGCAGCTCCCGGCGTGTTTGTCAGTGCCTTCGCCCGCGATTAGGTCCGAATGTCACTTGACCTTCCGAAGGAAATCGTCGAGCGCCGCGTTGAATTTCTCCGGATGCTCCCAGAAGCTCAGGTGCTTGCCGAACGAGATCACTTCTGCATGCGGCGTGTTTTTCTTCGCCCATTGCGTCGCCAGTTTGTTCCACTCTTGGCGGGTGAAGTAAAGGAGCGGGATATTCCCATCCAATGCCTTCACCGTCTTGGCGTCGTCGAGAAACCAGTAGCTTGTGTTCAGCAAAGCGGCGATCGAATTCGGCGTGTGATTACTCATGTCTTCGACGAAGCGAATGTTGGCTGGGCTGGGATCGTCCAGCATCCACTCAGCGAATTCACGATCGAGCTTCTGTCGATCGATCATGACGTCGTAGGAAAAGGTCTTCAAGAACCCGTCTTGGTCCCCCTCGTCCTTTGTCCCGAACCAAGCCCAATCCTTCGTGTAATCCGTCGTCCGTGACTTCGGGCTCGTGTCCAGAAGTATGAGGCCGGCAACCTTCGAGGAGCCGAACAGGCGGAGATATTCCAGAACGTCGCCGCCACCGGCTGACCATCCGACGAGAACTGCCTTGTTGATCTTGAGTTTGGCCATGAGCGCATTGAGGTCGCGGGCATGCTGCGCGTAGTAATGCCCCTCGATCGTCAGGCTGCTCAGCCCTTGCGCTCTCGGGTCGTAGGTGACCGCTCTCACCGCTTTCGAATCTTCGAGATGCGTCATCTGATGCTCGAAGACCTTGGTCGTCATCGTCCAGCCGGGAACGAAGATGACCGCGACGGGACCGGAGCCGGTGGACTGGTAATGGATCGTCAGATCGTCCGAAATCTTGGCATAGCCGTCGACGATCTCGGCCTTTGCCGTACACATGGATGCGACCGCCATAAAAACAGCGATGGCTCCGGCAAGAAGATTGATTTTGAACATCCTATACCTCGATTGACCTCGGATCGCATGGACGAACGCTGTGTGCGCCGCAGCAGCCGGCCTTGAAAAGAGCCGATCACAGGTAAAAATCTGAGCTGCGCGACCCCGATGCGCACGCGATATTTGGTCATGACGTCATCATCATTTGGAACGGTTGCCGTGTCCGACCAAACCGGTGTGAGGTGGCGCCGCCATTTCGGTCGAAATTTGCGCAAGCTGAACGCCGCCGATTCCATGGCGGAAGCGGCGGCGGCTCACAGCAGCGCCGCATTCGATCTCAAGATCGCGGATTTTCGCGACCGCGATCGTCTCGGCGCGTTCCTTACTCCTCCAGGAGGGCCCGCAGAAACGTGTTGTAGAAGACGCCGTTCGGGTCTTGGGAGTTGCGGTAGTCGCGGAAAGCGGTGAGGGGGGCGCCGCGGCGTTGGCGCAGGGCGGCGAGAAAGTTGGGATTGAAGGCCGCGCCGAAATTGCCTGCGGGGCCTTGAGGATCATAAAAGCCGTACATTTTGCCGTTGTGCGGCAGGCCGCCTAACGCCACCCAGTCGCGTTCGACGTCGGCAAAGAATTGCAGCAGGGCGGCGGGATATTGCGCGCTCGGCGTCGGTTCGGCAAAGGCGATCAGGTCGAGATTGACGAAGACGGTGCCGGGCTGGGTGGTATAGGTGCCGGCCATCGCTGCCCCGCTTCCCGTGACGAAGCGAAATTCCATCGGCGCGGCGGTGTAGAACGGGCTGTCTTGCCCAACGCGCGCGCCGACCGCCTGCAGGCCGTCCCATACCTTGCCGAGGCCGTCGGCGTCGATCGCTGGCAGTTCGATGAAATAGGACATGAAGAGGGCCCGTGCGGCAATCGTCAGCCACAGATCGGAATGGGTCTGGTCGGCGGCCGTCACCAGAGCGGACGCCACCGCCATGCCGGCAAGTGTGGTCGTCGTGCCCACCGCCTTGATCCTCTGGCCCATGATTGCCGTGGTCACGGCCGGCGGTGGATAGAGCGGGGAGCCGTATTCGCCGTCGGCCGCCAGCGTGCAGGCGGTTTGCGTTGTGGGCGGCTGGTTGGGGATCTTTTCGGCCGGGTCGGCGACCACATCCCACCAGGCGGCGAAGAAATTCTGGCTGGCCGGGGGGACGGCGTAGGGATTGTAAAAGGTCTCGACCCGATCGTGTCGGGTGAGAAGATCCTCGAACTGGCTGACGAATTCGGCTTTGCTGGCGGCCGAAAAGCTGTCGCTGCCGCCCGCAAGGCTGGTGGCGTAGGGCCGTTCGACGACATCGATCGTGACGGACGTGACGATACCGAGGCCGCCGAGATTGACCCGGGCGAATTCGATCGGCGCCCAGCCGTTTTCGGACGGTGTCGTCTCGTTGATGCTGACGACACTGCCGTCGGCGCGAAGAATGGTGAAGGCCGAGACCGTGCCGGCGAAGATCGGCGCGGCAGTGGTTGCCCCGTTAACGTCGACGGCGGTCATGCCGCCCACGCTGAAGAAGCCGCCCGCCGTCACGGTCCGCATCATCAGGTTGTTCGCCGCCAGCATGGCGTCGACCTGGTCCTCGCGCACGCCGGTGTTGACGGTAATGGTACGGGCGGCGGCATCGACCACCATCGCCTGGTCGCCGCTTGGCCCGAGATCGGCATAGCAGGATAGGTCCACCAGATAGGTTTTCGGCGTTTCGGACGCCCCGATCACCAGCGGCGGTTGGGAATGGCGCTGGCCGGACACTCTGAGCACCGCGCCGTCCGTCACCGCCTTCTGTAGCACTGCCTTCAGCTCGTCCAGGCTCTTGGGCGCAAAGTAATAGTCAGAGCCGTCGGCCGGCGGCTGATGGGTGATGTTGCGGGTCCAGTTGGTCCAGACCGGCCGGGACGCGGCGGGCAAGGATTGATCGGTCATGGCTGTCCATCCTGTCGTGATTGAAACGAGCCGCCGGCCGCAACGTTCGGACGGTCAGCGACGCTCAGTCTGGAGGGCAGGGATCGAGGGTTGATATGATTCTGGCTGTATTGTTCTGAAATGACTGCGCGGCGGCCAGGGAATAATTTTGATAATCAAAAATAACATAATAAAATTAGATATTTGAATTTTATCTTATGGCAATCGCTGTCTTTCCTTTCGATCGTTGATTTGGGTGTTTCGAGGTGTCACAAATCTTCGGCTGCAGATCCGGCAGCCGTTCAAGCCTCAGACATTTTCTGATCGCCTCGATAGATCGAGGACCGCCATTCAACTCCCATGTGGGTTTCGATGACACGTGGAGGTCGAACCCGTCGATGATCTGGATTCCGCCCGGCGCAGGAGGGAGGCGGCATGGCGATCGAGGGCTGGGTTTCCGCGCCGGTCTTGGCCAAGTCACAGGTTTGGATGTTTTGGCGCAGACTGTCATCAAGCCCGGCACAGCGATAAAATCGCGCGAACATCACTCTCGCTTCGGGTCAATTTTCCTGCCGCGGCATGGGAGCCGTAACGCTTGCGCATCGCGGGGGCGCTTTCGCGGCTGCGAAAAATCGTGTATGTGCTCGCCCGAGCCACAATCGTCGCCCCTTTTGCACCCCCTTCCTTCGGAGGGGTTTTCTGTGCGACCGAACCGGATATCCCTATGAAGCTTCGCAACATCGCGATCATCGCGCATGTCGACCATGGCAAAACCACGCTCGTCGACAAGCTCCTCGCCCAGTCCGGCACCTTCCGCGACAACCAGCGCACGGAAGAGCGGGCGATGGATTCCAACGACCTCGAAAAAGAGCGCGGCATCACCATTCTGGCCAAGGCGACGTCGGTCGAGTGGAAGGACACGCGCATCAACATCGTTGACACGCCTGGCCATGCCGATTTCGGCGGTGAGGTGGAGCGTATCCTCAATATGGTCGACGGTGCGGTAATTCTGGTGGATGCCGCCGAAGGGCCGATGCCGCAGACCAAGTTCGTGCTCGGCAAGGCGCTGAAGGTCGGTCTGAAGCCGATCGTCGCGATCAACAAGATCGATCGTTCCGACGAGCGGCATCAGGAAGTGCTGGACGAGATCTTCGATCTGTTCGTGGCGCTCGACGCCACCGACGAGCAGCTCGACTTCCCTGTGCTTTACGGCTCGGGCCGCGGCGGCTGGATGGCGAGCGAGCCGACCGGCCCGCAGGACCAGGGCCTGACTCCACTGTTCGACCTGATCCTCGACCACGTGCCGGCGCCCGATACCGCAGGCAAGGACGAGCCGTTCAAGATGATCGGCACGATCATCGAGGCGAACCCGTTCCTCGGCCGTCTGATCACCGGCCGCATCCAGTCCGGGTCGATTAAGCCGAACCAGGCGGTCAAGGTGCTGTCGCGTGACGGCAAGCTCCTGGAAAGCGGCCGGATCTCCAAGATTCTCGCTTTTCGCGGTCTCGAGCGCGTGCCGCTCGACGGCGCCGAGGCTGGTGACATCGTCGCCATCGCGGGCCTGTCCAAGGGCACCGTCGCCGACACCTTCTGCGACCCGCAGGTCACCGAGCCGCTGGAAGCCCAGCCGATCGATCCGCCGACTGTGACGATGTCCTTCATCGTCAACGATTCGCCTCTGGCTGGGACCGAGGGGGACAAGGTGACGAGCCGCGTCATCCGCGACCGCCTGCTCAAGGAGGCCGAGGGCAACGTCGCGCTGAAGATCGAAGAGGCGGCCGACAAGGACTCGTTCTACGTCTCCGGCCGCGGCGAGTTGCAGCTTGCCGTCCTCATCGAGACCATGCGCCGCGAGGGCTTCGAACTCGGCATCTCGCGTCCGCGCGTGGTGATGAAAGAAGGCGAGAACGGCGAGATGCTGGAGCCGATCGAAGAGGTCGTGATCGACGTCGACGAAGAGCATTCGGGCATCGTCGTGCAGAAGATGAGCGAGCGTAAGGCCGAGATGATCGAGCTGCGGCCGTCGGGCGGCGATCGTCAGCGGCTGGTCTTCCATGCGCCGACCCGTGGCCTCATCGGTTATCAGTCGGAGCTTTTGACCGACACCCGCGGCACGGCGATCATGAACCGCCTGTTCCATTCCTACCAGCCCTATAAGGGCGAGCTTGCCGGCCGCAACAACGGCGTCCTGATCGCCAACGAAGCGGGCGAGTCGGTCGCCTATGCGATGTTCAACCTTGAAGACCGCGGCCCGATGATCATCGACGCCGGCGTGAAGGTCTATGAGGGCATGATCATCGGCATCCACACTCGCGACAACGACCTCGAGGTGAACGTTCTCAAGGGCAAGAAGCTGACCAACATGCGCGCCTCCGGCAAGGACGAAGCGGTGAAGCTGACGCCGCCGGTGAAGATGACGCTCGACCGGGCGCTCTCCTGGATCCAGGACGACGAGCTGGTCGAGGTGACGCCGAAGACGATCCGGCTGCGCAAGCTCTATCTCGACCCGCATGAGCGCAAGCGTTTCGAAAAGAGCCGCAAGGCCGCCTGATCGGCACTTGTCGCCGCCATCGTCGAAAGGCCGGGGTGCAGCTTCGTTCCCCGGCTTTTCGCCGTTTTGGCGGACGGCTCGCCGCAAGCCGACAGGGGCTTAACGCACCGTGGGTCCGACAGGGCGCCCAAAGGGCGCTCTCACCCTTTGAATCGACGCACCGTGGGTCCGATAGGGCGCGCAAAGGGCGCGCACTCTGATTGCGTCGACGCATCGGGCTGCGACGGATCTCCCGGATCGCTGCGTGACATGTGTTGCTATTCATCCTCACGTCGTGGTGCGAATTTTTTCCGTCTGCAAATTTTACACGCTAGAGAAGCGATATGGTTTAAATTCGCCGCTATATTGTCTACAGCATCGGCCTGAAAATCGGAATCGATTTTCGGAAAGCACGATGCGTTGATTCAAAGGGCGCTCTAGCGCCGGATCGTTTCATCGCGCATGGCGTGTCAAGCGCCTCGGGAGATTGCCTTTTCCTCAAAGAGATCGTGCCCGTTTATTGACTGCGGTGAAGCGACGCGTTCGATCGATTGGCAATCGACAAGTTTTATCGCATGTGATCTGTTCGTACAGGAAGTAATATGCGCCGCCAGGACGATTGGAACAATCGTATGACCTCGCCGGATAAGCTTCGGCTTGATGACCAGCTTTGTTTTGCCCTCTATGCGGCAACCAATGCGGTGACTCGAGCCTATCGGCCGCTGCTGCAGGACCTGGATCTCACCTATCCGCAATATCTTGTCATGCTGGTGTTATGGCAGGATGGCCGCTCGACCTCGCGGGACATTTCCGATCGGCTGCAGCTCACGGCAAATGCCATCAGCCCGCTGCTCGATCGTCTGGAACAGGCCAGCCTGATCGAGCGCGAACGCGACCGCACCGACCGGCGTGTCGTCCATATCGACTTGACCGAGCGCGGCATCGCCCTCGAACGGTCCGCTGCCGAAGCTCAAAAGGCGGTGGTGTGCCGCACCGGGCTTGATGTCGACGAATTGGATCGGTTGCGCGACGAGTTGATGGCGCTAGCCAAGCGGACCGCGGTGAGCGAAACAGCGGAGAGCTGACCGCCTCTGCCTTGAGATCGGGCGTTCCAGCATCGGCCCGAAAACCGGAATCGATTTTCGAAAAGCACGATGTGGAGACTCAAAGAGTTGGAGCATCCCTTCTGCGTCCAAAGGCACGCATGGCGCTGTAGGCGCGCCGGGCGCTGATCGTCACACCCGATGTTCGTCAACCATTAATATCCCGCAGTGCGATCGGCGACGTTTTCGAGCGGCTCGCCGCGCTCATGCGCGGCGATCTGGCGCATGATGATCGGCGCGAGGGAATCCGGATCGGACAGCGCCGCCGCATGGGGCGTGACGAAGACCTTCGGATGGCTCCATAGCCGGGATTCAGCCGGCAGCGGCTCGACGGTGAAGACATCGAGCGAGGCTTCCATCAGCCGCTCGTCGTCAAGCGCCGCGAGAATCGCAACCTCGTCCTGCAGCGCGCCGCGCCCGGCATTGATCAGAACCGGTCCGCCGAGCGGGGTTTCCCGCTTCAACTTCGACAACAGATCGGCGCCGATGATGCCGCGCGTCTCTGACGTCAGCGGAAGCAGCACGACGACGATGTCGCTGGCGCCGAGGAACGGGGCGAGCCCGGCCGTGCCGGCGAAGGTTTCGACGCCCTCCACGCGTTTTGCGCTGCGGCTCCAGCCGGTGAGCTTGAAGCCGAGAACGCCGAGCTTTGTCGCGGCGTCGATCCCGAGAACACCAAGACCCATAATGCCGACTGTGACGTCCTTGGCGGCCGGCTGCATGCGCTCATGCCAGATCTTCTGCGCCTGCTGCTGGCGATAGGCGCGGCCGCGGCGAAAATGATCGAGCACCCGCCAGACGACATATTCGCTCATCCGGTCCTTCAGATCGTCGGCGACGATCCGCACGACCGGCACGTCGGGCAACTCGCGGTCGGCAAGGATGTGGTCGACGCCGGCGCCGAGCGAGAAGATCGCCTTGAGGTTCGGCAGGGTCGCGAGCAGCCCGGGAGGCTGTTTCCAGACGACGGCGTAGTCGATCGGCTCACCCGTGGCCGCTGCCGGGTCAACAACGATCCGGCGATCCGGCGCGGCAAGATGCAGCGCCTCCCACCAACGGGACGGATCAAAACCGGTCACGGAAAGCAGAATGGTCATGCGTTGTCGTCACTGTCAAAGAGTGTTCCCTGAAGCGCCTGCGCCCGCGGACGACCCTTGCGTGCGAACCAGTGCGTACAGGCGATGAGGTAGCCGTTCTGCACCCAGCCGTCGTCGACCGCCGCAATCAATGCGTCGACCGGGGCGAGGATCGGCCGGATGTCTTCGTGCTCGTCGTCGAGGCCGGCGCTCTCGGCAAGCCCGTCGGCGTCGACGATGGCGAGATAGACGTGGCCGTGCTCGTTGGTCACGCCCGGCGCGGGCAGCATCGAAAAACAGTGCTCGATCGCCAGCGCCTGAAGGCCGGTCTCCTCGGTGAGCTCGCGGGCCGCGGCGGTCGCGGTATCCTCCTCCGGATCAACCATGCCGGCCGGCAGTTCAAGCGCTGCGGGATTCGGCGTCGCCAGGGCCGCGGCGAGGCGAAACTGCCGGATGACGACGATCGCGTCGCGCTTGGGATCATAAGGGAGAATCACGACAACCGGACCGGTGGCGAGATATTCGCGATCCATCGGCCCGATCCGGCCTTCGCCGACGAGCGGGTCGTGCTCGATCTCAAGCTTGCGGAAATCGCGAAAGCCGCCGTGGATTAGCTCATCCTTGATGATGGCGAAGTCGAGCGGCTGATCGCTCAACTGATCGCGGTAATGTCCGCTCATTCGGAAACGACTCCTGTCGGCGCGGCTTTGATGTCGAAGGCCGCCGCCATCAAGGCCTTGGTATAGTCGGTCTGCGGCCGCTCGAAGATATCTTCGGCGGGGCCACGCTCGACCACCTGGCCGTTGCGCATGACGATGACCTCGTTGGCGAGGGCGCGCACGACTTTCAAGTCGTGGCTGATGAATAGATAGGCCAGGTCGTGCTTTTTCTGAAGGTCGCGCAAAAGATCGACCACCTGCGCCTGGACGCTCATGTCGAGGGCCGAGGTCGGCTCGTCGAGCATGACGAAACGCGGATTGAGCACCATCGCCCGGGCGATCGCGACGCGCTGGCGCTGACCGCCGGAAAATTCGTGCGGAAAGCGGAAGCGGGCGGCCGGATCGAGCCCGACCTCGCGCATGACGCCGACCACCCGCTGATCGCGCTGGTCGGCATTGAGCCCCCGCTCGTGAATCTTCAGCCCTTCGGAGATGATGTCGGCGATCGACATGCGCGGCGACAGCGAGCCATAGGGATCCTGGAAAACGATCTGCATGCGCTCGCGCAAGGGGCGCATCGCCCTGAAGGAGCGCTGATCGATCCGCTCGCCCTCGAAACGAATCCCGCCTTTCGACGAGATCATGCGGCTCAGGGCGAGGCCGAGGGTGGTCTTGCCGGAACCGGATTCGCCGACGACGCCGACCGTCTGGCCGGCCCGCACCATGATATCGATGCCGTCGACCGCCTTGACGTAGCCAGCGACGCGGCGAAACAGCCCTTTGCGGATCGGGAACCAGACTTTGAGGTCTTCGGCTTCCATCACCACCGGTGCGTTGGCGTTGGCGGCGGGCGGTCGGCCCTTCGGTTCGGCTGCCAGGAGATGCCTGGTATAGGCGTGATGAGGGTCGGCGAAGATCCGCGGGGTCGGGCCTTCTTCGACGATCTTGCCGCGATACATCACGCAGACCCGGTCGGCGATCCGCCGGACGATGCCGAGATCATGGGTGATGAACAGCATCGCCATGCCATGCTCGGCCTGCAGCGTCTTCAACAGCTCGAGAATCTGCGCCTGGACGGTGACGTCGAGGGCCGTGGTCGGTTCGTCGGCGATCAGCAGGTCCGGATCATTGGCGAGCGCCATCGCGATCATCACGCGTTGGCGCTGGCCGCCGGAAAGCTGATGCGGATAGGCGCCGAGCCGCTCCTCGGCATTGCGGATACCGACCTGGGTCAGAAGCTCCAGCGTGCGGGCGCGCGCCGCCTTTTCGCCCATGCCGCGATGGATCTTCAAGACTTCGCCGACCTGCCGCTCGATGGTGTGCAGGGGGTTGAGCGAGGACATCGGCTCCTGAAAGATCATCGAAATGCGGTTGCCGCGCACACGCCGAAGGTCGCGCTCATCGTCATCGATGAGGTTTTCACCGTCGAAATAAATTGCGCCGCTTGGATGGCTGGCCGCCGGATAGGGCAAAAGCTTCAGGATCGAGAGAGCCGAGACCGACTTGCCGGACCCCGATTCGCCGACGAGCGCGAGGGTCTCGCCCTTGGCGATCTGAAACGACACGTGGTCGACCGCGAGCGTCGTCGCGCCGCCCTGACTGAAGGCGACGGAGAGGTGGTCGACCGACAAGAGTGGTCGGGCGGCGGCGGGAGACCGTTCGGCAGCCTTCAAGGTCAAGCGGCGGCATCCTCTTTGAAACGGAGACGAAGGGGCAGGGCGGAGCGTGGCATCATCCAAAGCTCTTGCGCGGATCGAAGGCGTCGCGCACCGCCTCGCCGACGAAGACCAGCAGCGACAGCATCAGGCTGATGACGATGAAGCCGGAAAATCCGAGCCACGGCGCCTGCAGATTGTTCTTGCCCTGGGCGAGCAGCTCGCCGAGCGAGGGCGAGCCGGGCGGCAGCCCGAAGCCGAGGAAATCGAGCGACGTCAAGGTGGTGATCGAGCCGTTCAAGATGAAGGGCAGGAAGGTCAGCGTCGCCACCATGGCGTTCGGTAGGAGATGGCGGAACATGATCGTCCAGTCGCCGACGCCGAGAGCGCGGGCGGCATTGACATATTCGAAGTTGCGGGCCCTGAGGAACTCCGCCCGCACCACGCCGACAAAGGCGACCCAGGAGAACAGGAGCAGGATGCCGAGCAGCACCCAGAAACCCGGCGGCAGGATCGCGGCGATGATCAGCAAAAGATAGAGCACCGGGATCGACGACCAGATTTCGATGAAGCGCTGGAAGAAAAGGTCGACCCAGCCGCCGAAATAGCCCTGGATCGCGCCCGCGCCGACGCCGATCACCGCCGAGGCGGCCGTCAGCACGAGGCCGAACAGCACGGAAATGCGGAAACCGTAGATCAGGCGGGCCAAAACGTCGCGGCCCTGATCGTCGGTGCCGATCCAGTTCATGTTGCCGAAGGTACAGTTCGGATCGTCGACGCCCTTGGGATAGCGCGCGCAGCGATCCTTTTCGCTCAACGTCCAGGAGGGCGGCGAGGGCGCCGGCGTCGGGATCTCGTTGTTGACCGTGTTGTAGGAGTAGCGGATCGGTGGCCAGATCATCCAGCCATTCTGCGTGATCTCGTCCTGAACGAAGGGATCGCGGTAATTGGTGACCGGCAGGAAGCCGCCGAAGGTCTCTTCGGGATAGTCGACGAGGATCGGATAGTAGAACTCGCCCTTGTAATCGACGAGCAGCGGGCGATCATTGGCGATGAGTTCGGCAAACAGCGTCAAAACGAACAGGATCGCAAAGATCCAGAGCGACCACATGCCCCGCCGGTTGGACTTGAAGTTCTTCCAGCGCCGCTGATTGAGCGGCGAGAGCAGGGGGCGCTTGACGCGGGCGGCTTCGACCGCGCCTTGGGGGATCATCTGGCCGATGCCGGCGGTTTCGTCGCGCGCGAGTTCGGCCGCGACGTCTTCGTCGGTGCGCTGATGAAGGGATGGATCGGTCGCGATGCGATCTTTCAGGCTGTCATCGGCCATGGCGTCAGACCTCCCGTTTCTCGAAATCGATCCGGGGATCGATCCAGGTGTAAGTAAGGTCGGAGATCAAGGTGGTGATCAGGCCGATCAGCGAGAAGATGTAGAGGGTCGCAAAGACAACGGGATAATCGCGCTTGTAGATCGATTCAAAGCCGAGCAGGCCGAGGCCGTCGAGGGAGAAGATCGTCTCGATCAACAGCGAGCCGGTGAAGAAGGCTGAGACGAACGCGCCTGGAAAGCCGGCGACGATGATCAGCATGGCATTGCGGAAGACATGGCCGTAAAGCACCCGCCGCTCGGTCAGACCCTTGGCACGGGCGGTGGTGACGTACTGCTTGCGGATTTCGTCGAGGAAGGAGTTCTTGGTAAGCAGTGTCGTCGTCGCGAAGGCGGAGAGCGACAGTGCGATCAACGGCAGCGTGAGATGCCAGAAATAATCCGGGATCGTTTGCCCGACGCATCGCTCCACCGAAAACGCCGCCGACCAGGGCGCGCACCAGTCGCCCCTGACGCCGTCCGATAGCAGCCCGCGTAGGGGGAACCAGTCGAAGAACGAGCCGCCGGCAAACAGCACGATCAAAAGGACGGCAAACAAGAAGCCGGGAATGGCATAGGCGACGATGACGACGCCGGAGGTCCAGATGTCGAAGGTCGAGCCGTCCTTCAGCGCCTTGCGGATGCCGAGCGGGATCGAGATGGCGTAGGACAGCAAGGTGATCCACAAGCCAAGCGAGATCGAGACCGGCATTTTTTCGAGGATGAGTTTCCACACCGAGATCGAGCGGAAATAGCTCTCGCCGAAGTCGAAGCGGGCATAGTTCCAGATCATCAGGCCGAAGCGTTCGAGCGGCGGCTTGTCGAAGCCGAATTGCTGTTTCAGCTTGGCGATGAACTGCGGATCGAGCCCCTGCGCGCCGCGGTAGCCGGAGTCCTCGCCGCTGCTGGCGCCGAAGTCACCGCCGCCGCCCGACACGCGTTCGGTGGCGCCGCCGGCATCGCCGCGCAGACCCGCGATCACCTGTTCGACCGGACCGCCCGGGGCGAACTGCACGACCAGGAACGAGATCGCCATGATGCCGAGGATGGTCGGAATCATCAAAAGCAGGCGGCGGAGGATGTAAGCGCCCATGCGGGGGAAGCGTCTCCGGTTTCAAGGTGTCGCGGTGCGAAATCGGTCGACGGGCCCGAAGCGGCGCGCCGTCTTCCGAGGGTGTTAAACAAAAGCCGTGTCTTGCGCAAAAGGACGGTCGTTGCCTGAACGCATCCTTTCCGCCAGCCCTTGCTCAGGCCTTGCCGATCGCTTTCGCCTTGGCCGCGTCGAACCACCACAGGCTTTCGACCGGCCAGCCATAATCCGGCTTGTCCGGTTTGAACCCGAACCTGTCCCAGAATGCGGCACGATGGGACTGGGAGTAAATATTGGGGATCCAGTCGAGCCGCGCCCGCAGCACCCGGTCGAGGGCGCGCATCGCCATCGTCAGACTGCGCCGGTCGGACGCCTTGTTGACGACCTCGATCAGCGCATCGACGCCGGGATCGGCCATGCCGACGAGATTGTTCGCCCCCTGGCGATCCCTGGTGGCGCTGCCGAACAGATCGGTCAGGCTGTTGCGGCTCGGCGTCGCGCCGAGGCTGAAAGCGGCCCCGATCATGTCGAAGTCGAAGCGGTTCTGGCGGTCCTGATACTGCGCCCCATCGACGAGACGGATGGAGGCATCGACGCCGATCAGCCGGAGTGTCTGGATGAACTTGCCGTAGACCCGCTCGAAGCCGGGATCGTCGATCAGATATTCAAGCGCAAAGCCCTGCCCGTTGGCATCGACCAGGCGGCCGTTCTTCTGGCGCCAGCCAGCCTCGCTGAAGAGCCGCAGAGCCTCGCGCAGCATCTTGCGATCCTGGCCGGAGCCGTCGGAGACCGGCTGCCGCCAGACGTCGCCGAACACCGCGTCCGGCAGTTTGTCACGCAGCGGCTCGAGGATCTCCAATTCCGCCGGAGAAGGCGGCCCCTCGGCCTTGAAATCGGAACTCTCGAAGCAGGAATCGGCGTGCTGGTAGAGGCCATAGAACATGTTGGCGTTCGTCCATTTGAAGTCGAAGCACATGTTGATGGCTTGGCGGATCCGCGGATCGGCAAAGCGCTTGCGGCGTTGATTCAGCGCCCAGCACTGGAAGACCGGCGTCTTTTCCTTGGGAAATTCGCGTTTGATCACCTTGCCCTCGGTGACCGCCGGGAAGACGTATTCCGTCGCCCAGGTCTTGGAAACAGACTCCTCGCGGAAATGGATGTTGCCCTTCTTGAAGGCTTCGAAAGCGGTGGTGCGATCGCGGAAAAAGTCGATGCGGATCACGTCGAAATGGTCGAGGCCGCGGGCAAAGCCCATGTCCTTGGCCCAGTAATCCGGCCGCTTTTCATATTCGATGTAGCGACCGAAGTCGTAAGCCTTGATTTGGAAGCGCCCGCTGCCGGGAATGGCTTTGGTGCTGACCGATTCGAACGGCTGGTCGTCGAAGAAGGCCTTCGGGATAATCGGCACTGCAAAGGCTGCAAGGGCATCCTGATCGGTTTGGTGGCCGGAAAACACCAGCCGGACGCGATCCGGTGCTTCGACTTCGATCCGCTCCAGCTGCTGCAGGACGATCTGGAGCGACGGGTGGCCCTTTTCCTTGAAGGTTTCGTAGGTGAAGACGACGTCTACAGGGGTGACCGGCGCGCCGGTTGAGAACGTCGCCTCCGGCCGCAGCGCGAAGACATAGGCGTTGCGATCGTCGGACAGCGTCACCGTTTGGGCGAGGGCCCCGTAGATCGCGTCGGGCTCGTCGAGGGCGCTGGCCATCAGCGTGTCGTAGAGGCTTTCCATGCGCGGCGGAGCACTGCCGCGCAGGACGAAGGTGTTGAGGGTGTCGAAGGTCAGCGGCGACTGATTGAAGCCCCAATTGGGCACCGAGAAATTGAACTGACCGCCGGACGGTGCTTCCGGGCTCGCATAGTCGAAATGCGGAAAATCCGGCGGATATTTGAGATCTCCGAAGGCCGAGAGGCCATGCAGCGGCCGCCCGGTGGCGGTGAGGGCGAAGCCGCGGGTCGGCAGGGTGGCGGTGGCGGCCAGGCCGGCGGCAAGCCGGCCGAATCCGCGGCGGGTGAGGTTCGGGCTGCAGCTCATGGTTTGGCAGATCCGGTCGCCGCGTCTTTGGCCGCCGCCTTGATCCACCAGGCGTAGGGATCAACCGAGCTATAGGCGGGATGCTTGCCGGACATGCCGAACTTGTTCCAATAGGCGATCCAGTCCTCCGGCTTGTACCACTGAGGCACGACATAGAACTCCCAGAGCATCACCCGGTCGAGTGCCCGTGTCGCGGCGACGAGGTCCTCGCGATTCTTGGCATAGACGATATCGTTGATAAGCGTGTCGACGGCCGGGTTCTTGATGCCGGCATAGTTGCGGCTGCCCGGCGCGTCGGCGGCTGCGCTCGACCAGAAATCCCGCTGCTCGTTGCCCGGAGAGAGCGACTGCGGATAATATTTCATCGCCGTCATCTCAAAATCGAAGTTCTGCATGCGCTCGATATATTGATTGCTGTCGACGATCCGGACCGTCGCATCGATGCCGAGCCGGCGCAGGCTACGGGCATAGGGCTCCAGCGTGCGGGTATCGGAAGGATCGTTGCCGAGCATCTCGATGGCCAAGGGCTTGCCGGACTTGTCGACGAGACGCGTTCCCTTCAGCGCATACCCCGCCTGTTTGAGAAGATCATAGGCCTTGCGCAGATTCTCGCGGGTGGATTTTTCGTCGGTGTAAACCGGGAGCTTGAATTCCTCGGTGAGCACTTCAGGCGGGATCTTGGCCTTTAGCGGCGTCAGAAACTGCAATTCGCCCGGGCTCGGCAGGCCCTTGGCGGCGAGTTCGCTGTTCTCGAAATAGCTTAATTGCCGCTGATAGAGACCGTAGAACAGAGTTCGGTTCATCTCCTGGAAGTTGAAGGCGAAGGTCAGCGCCTCGCGCACCCTCCGATCCTGAAATTTCGGCAGGCGGTTGTTGAGGACGTAAGCCTGCATCGACGCGACCTGATGGTCGGGAACCGTCATCTTCTTGACCTTGCCGGCCTTGAACGCCGGAAAACCGTATTCGGTCGCCCAGCGGCGCGAGATATTTTCTGCACGATAGTCGTCGAGGCCGCCTTTTTTGAAGGCTTCCCACGCGGCGTTGGAATCGCGTAGATACGTAAAATCGATCCGGTCGAAGTTGTTGCGGCCGACATGCGGCGGTGCATTTGCGGCCCAATAGTCCTTGACCCGGTCCCATTCGATCGATTTTCCGACGACGAAATGCCCGATCGTATAAGCGCCGGAGCCGAGCGGCGGCTCGACAGTCGGCTGCGAGATGTCGCGTTTCTTGCCGTTGGGGCCTGTGCCTTCCCACCAATGTTTCGGCAAGACGGTCAGATCGCCCATGATCTGTGGCAATTCGCGGTTGCCGGTCTGGTCGAAGCTGAAGGTGACCTGGCGATCGCCGGTCTTCTCCGCCTTGACGACGTTCTTGTAATAGGACGCCCACTGGGGATTGAGCGTCTTCAATGTCTCGAAGCTCCAGATCACGTCCTCGACGGTGATCGGCTGGCCGTCGTGCCAGCGCGCCTTCGGATTGAGCCGGAAGGTGACGGAGGAGTCGTCCTTCGGATAGCGCACCGCCTCGGCGACCATCGCATAGGACGTCGAGGGCTCGTCGGTCGATTGCTCGAACAGCGTATCGTAGAGCAGTCCGCCGCCGAAATTGGCAAGACCTGCCGCCGGCGTGCCCCGCACAACGTAGGGGTTGAAGCTGTCATAGGAGCCGATGACCACGGAATTCAGCGTGCCGCCCTTCGGGGCTTCCGGATTGACGTAGTCGTAGTGCTTGAAGTCGCTGCCATATTTCGACGGGCCGATCAGCGACATTGAGCTGCGCCACACGCCGCCGGTCGGATCCGCTTGGCTCGGCTGAGGCCCGGCCTGCTGGGCCGGGGCGCCGCCCGGTGCGGCCGATTGGGGGGCTGCGGGAGCGGTGGTCGCCGTGCCTGCCTTGCTGTCTCCGCTCTCTCGGGTGGCCCCGGTCTGCGCAGACGCTGCCGAAAACGATAGCGCGGCGACCAGAGCTGCGATTGCGGGGAAAAGGGCGAGACGTGTCAGGAACGGCAAGGGCAGGTCTCCGTGCAATGTCGTCTTGGGTGCCATGCCTTCATGCGAAGGTCTGGTGTCGTCATTGGGGCAAAACGGCGCTGAACACAGTGTCATCGCGTTTTATGGCGAGCATCGGGTTCTTTCGCCAAGTCACAACGTTTTCATTGCGTGCCGGCTGAGCGAGCGATGCGGCAAAGGCCAAAGAAAAAGCCCCGAACCCTGCGATTCGGGGCTTCTTTGACCTTGCGGCACGGCGGTGATCCGCCTCATTGCCCCTTCTTCTGGCCGTTCTCGTCGAAGCTGGCGAGATAGGCGATGACGTTGTCGATGTCCTTTTTGTCCTTAAGGCCCGGGAAGGACATTTTGGTGCCGGGGGCGACCGCCTTCGGATCGGTGAGCCAGGCATGGAGTTCCTCGACTGTCCAGGTCGGATGGTCCTTGGCATAATTCTGCAAGGCCGAGGAGAAGCTGTAGCCGTCCACGACGGCGATCTTCTCACCGACGATGCCGTTCAGCTCCGGGCCGATCTTGTTCTTGGCGCCTTCGCCGATGGCGTGGCAGGCCTTGCACTTATTGAAGACCTTTTCGCCCGCCGCCGGATCGCCGGCCATGGCGGTCTGGGTCGCGTTCGGCGCCGGAGTGGCCGCGCCCTGGTCGCTGGAGGCACCGTTTTGCTGCGGTTCCGCCGGTTTTGAAGTCTCGTCGGCCGGCTTGGCTTCCGGCTTCGGCGGTTCGGATGCGGCTTCCTCGCCGCTCGAATTGTCGGTCGGTTTGGCTTCGGCCGGCTTGTGGGTCGTTTCAGCTCCTGCATTGGCGCCCGATTCCGTCGTCGTGGCCGGATTGGTCGCCTGAGGCGCAGCCTCGGCGGTCTTCTTCTGGCCGTTCTCGTCGAAGCTGGCGAGATAGGCGATGACGTTGTCGATGTCCTTTTTGTCCTTAAGGCCCGGGAATGACATTTTGGTGCCGGGGGCGACCGCCTTCGGATCGGTGAGCCAGGCATGGAGTTCCTCGACTGTCCAGGTCGGATGGTCCTTGGCATAGGTCTGCAAGGCCGAGGAGAAGCTGTAACCGTCCACGACGGCGATCTTCTCGCCGACGATGCCGTTCAGCTCCGGGCCGATCTTGTTCTTGGCGCCTTCACCGATGGCATGGCAGGCCTTGCACTTATTGAAGACCTTTTCGCCCGCCGCCGGATCGCCGGCCATGGCGGTCTGGGTCGCGTTCGGCGCCGGCGTCGCAGGCTTCGCCGCTTCGCCCGCGGCCTTTTGATCTTCCGCAGCCGGCTTGGCCTCGGCGGGCTTCTCGCCGCCAGCCGCAGCGCTCGCTTCCTTGGCGGGCGCTTCCGGCAAGAGCGCGGGATTGTCGGAGAGGGTCCGCAAATAGGCGATGACGTCGGCGCGGTCCTGCGGGCTCTTCAGGCCGGCAAAGCCCATCTTCGTCCCAGGGACGTCGTCTTTCGGGCTTTTGATGAAGTGATAGATGTGATCGTAGTCCCATTTCTCAGCGCCATTTTTGGAAAAGTCCTTCATGGCACCGGAATAGGAAAAGTCGGAAATCGAGGCGATCGGCCGGTTCACGACGTCCCAAAGATGCGGGCCGACCTTGTTCGGGCCGCCTTTTTCGCCCGAATGGCACGCGCCGCACTTCTTGAAGATCGCTTCCCCCTTGTCGGCACTGGCGTTTTGCAGCAAAGCAGCGATCGGGGGATCTTCCTTGGCGGCCTCCTGTCCCCCGCCGGAGCCGCCCTGAGTTGCCTCGGCGACCTTGATTTCGTATCCGGGTTTTTCGGGGGCTTCGGAATGGAACAATCCCTCGGCGAGTAGGCTGCCGCCAAACAGCACGAATACCGTGCCTAAAATGGCCCCGAAGATCTTGTTTGCCTCAAACGAATCCATTGTCCGGAACGATCCTCCCCATGACGTCCTGCAACTTTGTCGCTTCGAGCCGCCCAAGCTCAAAACGCCCGGACCCTAGGAGTTTTGCCGTATCAAGGCAACCTCTGTAGAAGCAATGATGCCGACGCTTTTTGTCACTTCCCAAAGGTTCGTTACAGCATCGGCCCGTTCCAATAGGATTGAACCATCGTAACATGTCGACACTTGTTCTCATTCCCGCGCGCCTTGGTTCGACACGCCTTCCGCGAAAAGCTTTGGCCGACATCGTTGGAAAGCCCATGGTGGTGCGTGTCGCCGAAAGGGCCGCGCTCGCCGACGTTGGACGGGTCGTTGTCGCAACCGATGCCGACGAAATTCTCCACGTGGTCAGGAATGCGGGTTTCGAAGCCGTGATGACGTCGGTTGAGCACCAGTCGGGCTCGGATCGGATCCACGAAGCGCTGTTGGCCGTCGATCCCAACGGGGACGTCGAGACTGTGATCAACGTCCAGGGCGATCTTCCGACCATCGATCCGGAAACGATTCGCCTCGCTTTGAAGCCGTTCGAGGAGCCATCCTGCGACATTGCGACGCTTGCCGCCGAAATTCGCCACGACGACGAGCGCATCAATCCGAACGTCGTCAAGCTGGTCGGTTCGCCGATCGGGCCGAATCGTCTTCACGCGCTCTACTTCACCCGCGCGACGGCACCTTGGGGTGAGGGGCCGCATTACCACCACATCGGCCTTTACGCCTATCGCCGGGCCAGTCTGGAGCGCTTCGTGCGGCTCGCGCCATCGGTCTTGGAGCGGCGGGAGAAGCTGGAGCAGCTCAGGGCACTCGAAAACGGGATGCGTATCGACGCCGAAATCGTCGATACTGTGCCACTTGGCGTGGACGGGCCCGACGATCTGGCCCGCGCCCGCGAAATCTTAGGAGCATGAGGTCATGGCCGACGATCGCCCGATGATTGCCTTCCAGGGCGAAACCGGGGCCAATTCCGACATGGCGGTGAGAGACGTCTTCGGCGACGCTTATGAGGCGCTGCCATGCCCGTCCTTCGACGACGCCTTTGCGGCTCTGCGCAACGGCGCCGTCGAATATGAGGGGCGCCTTCGGCGGGTCGAGCGGGCGATGATCCCGATCGAGAATACGCTGGCGGGCCGTGTCGCCGACATTCACCTTCTGATGCCGGATTCCGGGCTGCAGATCGTCGGCGAATATTTCATGCCGATTCACTTTCAGCTGATGGCACTGCCGGGTGTCGCCCGGTCCGATATCCGCAGCGTGTCAAGCCACATTCACGCGCTTGGGCAATGCCGGAAATATCTCAGGGCCAATGGCTGGAAGCCGCAGGTTGCCGCCGACACCGCCGGGGCGGCGCGCGAAGTCGCCGCGGCGGGCGATCGCAGCCGCGCCGCGCTCGCGCCGCGGCTTGCCGCGGATTACTATGGTCTGTCGATTCTCGAAGAGGACGTTGAGGATTCGGCGAACAACGTCACTCGCTTCGTCATCCTCGCCAATCCCGAGCAGCAGCCCTTCGTCGACCCCGACGAGCAACGCCTGAGCCTTTGGGTCGCGCGTGATCCGCAAAAGAGCGAGGATGGGCGCTCGATGGTCAGCCGAGACGTGGTGACCACCTTCGTCTTCCGGGTGAGGAACATTCCGGCCGCCCTTTATAAGGCGCTTGGTGGCTTTGCGACCAACGGCATCAACATGACTAAGCTCGAAAGCTACCAACTCGGCGGCAGCTTCTCGGCGACACTGTTTTATGCCGATGTGGAGGGACATCCGCATGATCCGGCGCTCGGCCGGGCGCTCGAGGAGCTGCGCTTCTTCTCCGCCGAATACCGCAATCTCGGCGTCTATCATGCCTCGGAGGATCGTCAGGCTCGGCTTTTGCCGGGCGAGTGATCAGCGCTCGGTCGAGCCGGCGCTCGCCGCCTCGGCGCGGGTGACGAGGTCAAGGATCGCGCCAGGCAGGCGGCCGGTCTCGAGAAGCGGCGCGTGGCCTTGGCCTCTGACGACGATAGCTTCGAGGCTCGGGTGGCGCGTGCTCATCGTGGCGACGGTCTCGGCCGTGAAAAGCTTCGAGGTCTCGCCGCGAATGACGAGCAGCGGCACGCCCTTGAGGAGATCGAAGGCGGCCCAGAGTTCCGGCAGCGGGTTGTCGAGGTCCATGGTGCGCAGCGGTTCGAGCAGCCGACGATCGTAATCGCCGAAGATGCGGCCGTTGTGCTCGACGAAGCCGGCGCGCGCCATGCGAGCGAAATCGGCCTGTGACAGCGCCGGGAAGCGTGGCGCATTGGCCTTGGCGACGGCGTCGATGGCCTCGTCCCAGCCGGCAAAGGATTCGACGATGCCGACGGTGTCGCGGATGTGCCGTAACCCTTCGAGTTCCAGCCGCGGCCCGGCATCATTGAACACCACTCCGGCGATGGCGGCGAGCCGCATGGCCGCGATCGAATGGATGATCAGCGCCCCGCGGGAGGTGCCGACGAACACCGCGCGATCGATTTGGAGATGATCGAGGCCGGCCAGCGTGTCGGCGGCCTCGGCGGCAACCGTGTAGCCATCCGGACCCGCCGCGGGATCCGACAGCCCGCGGCCGCGATAGTCGAAGGCGAGGATAAGCCGCCGCGGATCGGTGGCGGTGATCGCGGTGGCGAGCGCCGCGAAGTCGCGGGCGTTGCGGGTCAGCCCCGGCAGGCAGATGATCGGCAGCAGATGGGAGCGCCTGGCTGTCTCGGGATCTCCCCAGAGCCGACCGGCAAGGGTCAGCCCGTCATGGAGGAAGGTGAAGACTGCGCCGCTCTCGCCCGCCATGACCGCCTCGTTGGTGCGTGACCGCCTCAATCTTCGGTAAGGCGCAAACGGCGCCCAAGACAGGTTGCGGTGGGATTGAGTTCTGTCTTGGGATCAGACGCTATCAGCCCTTGCGGCCGTTGACGAGGTCGCTCTCGATCGAGAAGGGCGCACCGAGCCGGATCTTGTAGACCTCGTAGTTTTCCATGATCCGCTGCACGTAGTTGCGGGTCTCGGTGTAGGGAATGCGCTCGACCCAGTCGATCACCTGATCGAGCGACATGCCGCGCGGGTCGCCGAAGCGCTGGATCCATTCGCGGGCGCGGCGCGGGCCGGCATTGTAGGCGGCAAAGGTGAGAACGTAGGAGCCGTCGAAATTCTCGATCTGCTCGCCGAGGAATTGCGCGCCGAGCGTGGCGTTATAGCCCGGGTCGCTGGTCAGCCGCGTCGGCGAATAGGAGACGCCGATCTTGCGCGCCATGCTCTTGGCGGTGCCGGGCATCAGCTGGAGAAGGCCAAGGGCGCCTGCCGAGGAGCGGGCTTGCGGGTTGAAGCCGCTTTCCTGCCGAGCGATCGCATAGGCGAGAGCCTTGCCGGCGGCCGAGATGTGGGCGTCCGCCGGGATCACGCCGATCGGGAAGGCGAGTGCCGGCGCGTCGATGCCCCGCCAATAGGCGATCTTGCCGATCTGCAGGACGAGGTGGTGATCGCCGCGTCGTTCTGCCATGACCGACAAAAGAGCAAGTTCGCCCGGGCTCTGTAATTCGTGGGCAAGGCCCTGATAGAGCACGTCGGCGCGCCAGTCCGAGCCGATCTCTTGGAGCCGCTGAATGGCGCGCACCGCCTCGCGGGCGGCGAAATGCTGGCGCTCGGCTTGGTTCGGGCTCGGAAACTCGATCGCATGGGGCTGCCGGCCCAGGCGCGCCGCCGCGAGCTGGCCGTAGAACGTCGCCGCGTAATGCGCCGCGCGCTCGTAATAGGACCGGGCGTTACCGCCGCCGCCGGCCTCGGCGGAGCGGCCGAGCCAGTAATAGCCGCGCGACAGCGACAGCGGCTTGTTCGACATCTCGACGATGCGGGCGAAATGGCGGTGCGCGGTGCGCGGATCGGAAAGAAAGCGCAGCGCGATCCAGCCGGCGTGGAACTCCGCTTCCACCGCTTCGGCTGAATTGAGCGCCGAGTGTTCGGCCGCGATACGATAGGCGAGCTTCGGCTGGTTGCGGTCGAGGAGGTCGCGGGCGATGATCCGGCGCTCGTTCCACCAGGCGTCCGGATCGACGAGCGTATTCGGGTCGCGGCGGGCCTGAAGGAGAAGTTCGGCCGCCTTCTCCGGCTTGTCGTTCTTGCGGTAATATTCGACCAGCGCGAACAGGTAGCCCGGATCGGAGCGTTCGGCGCGCGGCACCAGCCCGAGCAGCTTATAGGTATTGTCCTGGCCTCGGATCGCGGCGGCGCGCGCGGAATAGAGCGCGCTCGCATGGGCGAGCTTGGCGACGTCCTTGGCGTCGCTGACCCGGTCGCGATAGAGCAGCATGTCCATCCGCCGCTTGTGATCGCTGGGGCCGAGCAGGGCGCCGAAGGTCGAGAGCATGGCGTTCTCGGTCTTGTCGTCCATGACCTCGGTGCGCCACTCCTTGGCGATCAGGCGTTTGGCCCGGCCGGCATCGCCGACCTGCAGATCGGCGCGGGCGAGCGCCATCGCGCCCTCGGGGCTTTCCGGCTCGCTGTTGGCAAAAGCCGCAAGCACCTCGCGCGCCGGGCGGTTCTCGCGCCAGATCGCCTTTTCGGAATTGATCCGCAGCTCTTTCATGCCCGGCCAGCCGCGGAGCGAGCGAGCGGCATTGGCAATCTCGATGGCGGGGACATCGTCGCCGCCGGTGAGCGCGATCGCCCAGGTCAGAATGTCCCGATCGAGCGACCCCGGCGTCATGCCCTCGCGAATCGCGCGGGCCTTGACGGCGTTGCGGTCGGACAGCGCCTGCAGACCGTCTTTCAGTTCGCCTTGAACCGGCTGCACCGGATCGAAACTCGGGCGCATCCCCGCGATCGACGCCGTGAAGGCGGTGGTGCTGGCCGGGACCTGTTCGGGGGGCTGACGAGGAACCGGAACCTCGATCGGCATCGGCGTCGGCATCGGGACGCGCGCCCCGAACCGGGCGGTGTCGAGCGACATGCCAGCCGCCATGCCGCCCGGACGCGCCGTCGGGACCGGGCCGAGCGTCGGCAACGCAGGCATCTCGGCAAGGGACGGTCCGGCCGAGACCGATAGGGACAGCGTCATTGTCAGGAGCATGGAAGCGCGTGGCAGTCTCGGCATGGACATCCTCATGGGGTGTCGAAATTTTGAAGGTGGCGCCGGGTCGGTCGTTCCGGCATGGTTTTCAAATCTCTCACGATTGCCCTTAAAGCCGTGTTACCGTGGGGTGTTTCGGCGGCCTTTCAACTTGCGGGCCCGGCTTGTTTCCGCTTTCCAGCTTCAATATGTTCGCGCCTCCAGCGCCAGTCTGTCGCCCTTCGCTACTGCCCGCCGCTCATCGGGGCCGAAGCTTTGGCGGGCGCAGACGCCAGGCGACTGGCTCGAACAATGACGATAATTCGGAACGGTGTCCGGATTGAGTGGGAGTGCAAGATGTTCAAGGGCTCGATTCCGGCGCTGGTGACGCCCTTCGGCGAGGATGGCGGATTTGCCGACGACGTCTTTGCCGAATTCGTCGAGTGGCAGATCGCGGAAGGCTCCAGCGGTCTGGTGCCGGTCGGCACCACGGGCGAAAGCCCGACGCTCAGCCATGACGAGCACAAGCAGGTGGTCGAGGCCTGCATCAAGGTCGCGGCCGGCCGCGTGCCGGTGATCGCCGGGGCGGGCTCGAACAACACCGACGAGGCGATCGATCTGGCCCGGTTTGCCGAAAGCGCCGGCGCCGACGCCCTTCTCGTTGTCACGCCCTATTACAACAAGCCGAACCAGCGCGGCCTCTATGCGCATTACGCCGCGATCGCCAAGGCGGTGTCACTGCCGATCCTGATCTACAACATACCGGGCCGCTCGCTAATCGACATGACACCGGAAACGATGGGCCGGCTCGCCGCCGATTTCAAGAACATCGTCGGCGTGAAGGATGCGACGGCGAAAGTCGATCGGGTGTCGGAGCAGCGCGCGACCTGCGGCACGGACTTCATCCAGCTATCGGGCGAGGACTCGACGGCTCTCGGCTTCAACGCCCATGGTGGCGTTGGCTGCATCTCGGTTACGGCGAATGTCGCGCCACGCTTGTGTGCTGATATGCAGGCGGCCTGCGCCAAGGGCGATTATGCCGCATCGGTTGAAATTCAGGATCGGCTGATGCCGCTGCATAAGGCGCTGTTCATCGAACCGAGCCCGACAGGCGTGAAATATGCCCTCGACAAGCTCGGCAAGGTCACCAATTCAGTGCGGCTGCCGCTGGTTTCGGTTGAGGCAGGGACCGCCGAGATCATCGATCGCGCGCTGCGCCACGCCGGTCTTATCAACTGACACGACGGGGCTGGCCGAAAGGCTCGCAACCGTTCGAAGCGCCCGAGCTGACAGTTACTGTCGCCGGTGCCAGACAGAGAGGATGTGCGCGCAACGCGCACCCAGTCGAACCATGGCCAAGAAGAAGCAGGCCGCGTCGAACATCGCGGCTGAAAACCGCAAGGCGCGATATAATTACGAGATCGTCGACACGCTCGAGGCCGGACTTGCGCTCACCGGCACCGAGGTGAAGTCGCTGCGCGGCGGCAAGGCATCGATCGCCGAAGCCTATGCGACCGAGGAAGAGGGCGAACTCTGGCTGATCAATTCCAACCTGCCGGAATATCTGCAGGCCAATCGCTTCAATCATAATCCGAAGCGCCGCCGCAAACTCCTGGTCCACCGCACGCAGCTCAATAAGCTCGCCGGGGCGGTGCAGCGCGACGGTATGACGCTGGTTCCGCTGAAGATCTATTTCAACGATCGCGGCGTCGCCAAGCTGGAGCTTGCCTTGGCCAAGGGCAAGAATGCCCCGGACAAGCGCGAGACCATCAAGGAGCGTGACTGGAATCGGCAGAAGCAGCGTCTGTTGAAAGAAAGCTGAGATCAGCGTTCGATGAAGGCCGCGGCCCTGGCGAACACCGCCTCGAACATGTCCGTCGTCAGCCGGCCGGTATTGGTGTTGTAGCGTGAGCAGTGATAGCTCGAAAACAGCCGCAGGCCGGCGAGATCGCTCGTTCCGCCATGGCGGAACGGATGGGCGGCGACGCGGCCGCCCAGTGCCCGTACAGTCGAATCATGGGCGATCTTGCCGAGCGTCACCACCGCACAGAGCCCCGGCAGCCGCGCGACCGTCGCCTTGAAGAAATCGCGGCAGGCGTTGACTTCGGCTCCGACCGGCTTGTTCTCCGGCGGCACGCAGCGCACCGCATTGGTGATCGCCACGCCCCGCAGTGCGAGCCCGTCGTCAGGGCGCGCCTCGAAGCGGTCGTTGGCCAATCCGTACTTCGCAAGGGTCGTATAAAGCAGATCGCCAGCATAATCGCCGGTGAACGGCCGGCCGGTTCGATTGGCGCCGCGCACACCCGGTGCAAGGCCGACGATCAGCAGCCGGACCGTGTTTTCGCCGTCTTGCGGCAGAAAGCTCGGCACTGGCGCATTGTGCCAATCGGGCTCGCGCTCGCGCCATTCCTGCCGAAAGGCCGCAAGGCGCGGGCAGAGCGGGCAATCGCGAGACGGCTCGGCGGGCGTTCCGGCAAAGGCCGGACGAAAGCCGCCTGAGCTGTCAGGCAAACGTTCCGAGGCGGTCATCGACGGCGTTGCTCAATAATCCTCGTCGTCATTGTCGGTGCGGCGGCCGGCCCGGGCTTCGCGTTCGGCTGGATTGCGGCCGACATCGTTGCGCAGGGTCACGATGTCGATGAAGTGGTCGGCCTGGCGCCGCAGATCGTCGGAGATCATCGGCGGCGACGAGGTGAGGGTCGAGACCACGGACACCTTGCGGCCTTTGCGTTGCAGCGCCTCGACCAGCGAGCGGAAGTCGCCGTCGCCGGAAAACAGCACGAAGTGATCGACGGTGTCGACCAGTTCCATGGCATCGATCGCGAGTTCGATATCCATGTTGCCCTTGATCTTGCGGCGACCGGTCTGGTCGGTGAATTCTTTCGCCGGCTTGGTGACGACTCGGTAGCCGTTGTAATCGAGCCAATCGATCAGCGGCCGGATCGACGAATATTCATTATCTTCAATCAATGCCGTGTAATAATAAGCTCTGAGAACATAGGCCTGACGTTGAAACCAGCTCAACATTTTCTTATAATCGATGTCGAAGCCGAGGTTTTTCGACGTGGCGTAGAGGTTGGCGCCATCAATAAAAAGGGCAATTTTTTCACGCTGATCAAACATCTTGATACAACTTCCATGAGAGAATGAGAAATGGCGTATACTGTGACGCCATCTTTTCGGCTTTCTTTGAAATGGAGCCTTGATCGCGCGCCGTAGCAGGTTTGAGGGGAGGGCGGCAAGCCTCCGAACTTAAGCGACAATAAATATTTCCGATCTGTGGCTTGCGAAATTTGACGAAAGATCTATCCAAATTGCGTTGATTGCGGATGCGGCCAACCGATGTGCCGCATCCCGTCATCACGATCGGGGCGCCGAAACGTCTTGTCTGTCTCGCCGATCAAATTGCCCGAAAATATGACGTCGCTCGCAAAGCCCTTGTGATGCAGCTGCGAAAGGTCTATGTGCGGGACTTCGCCACAGAATTCGCCAGTTTCAGGAGACAGGCATGGCCCGCGTCACCGTAGAGGATTGCGTCGACAAAGTTGAGAACCGTTTCGAACTGGTTCTCCTTGCCAGCCACAGGGCGCGTCAGATCTCTCAGGGGCAAAGCATAACCGTCGAGCGCGACAACGACAAGAATCCTGTCGTCGCGCTGCGCGAGATCGCCGACGAGACCCTTTCGCCGGGCGATCTCAAGGAAGACCTCATCCATTCGCTGCAGAAGCACGTCGAGGTGGACGAGCCGGAGCCGCGTCCCGACCAAGCCCAGCGCGACGAGAATCAGCGCCTCGTCGCCGCGGCCAATGCCGAGGTTCCGGCCGCCACCGAGCCGGCCGCCGAGGATGCCGAGCCGATGTCCTTCGACCGGATGTCGGAAGACGAGCTCCTGGCGGGCATCGAAGGCTTGGTTCCGCCGGAAAAAACCGACGATTATTGATCGGGCAGGGTGCGTGCACTACACCATTCTGCGCCGTTGAGATTATATTAGGAGGGCGTCGTCTCGTATGAGACGGCGCCCTTTTATCTTTCATCCGACAGAGATTTTCGCCAGACGCCCATGATGCGGCAATATGAACTCGTCGAGAAGGTCGCGGCCTACAAGCCCAATCTCGACGAAGCGCTTCTCAACCGAGCCTATGTCTACGCCATGCAGAAGCATGGCACGCAGAAGCGTGCGAGCGGCGATCCCTATTTCTCTCATCCGCTGGAAGTCGCGGCAATCCTGACCGAGCTGCATCTCGACGAGGCGACGATCGCCGTCGCGCTTTTGCACGACACGATCGAGGACACCGACGCGACGCGCAAGGAGATCGACCAGCTGTTCGGTCCGAAGATCGGCCAACTGGTGGAGGGTCTGACCAAGCTGAAGAAGCTGGACCTCGTCTCCAAGAGGGCGGCGCAGGCGGAAAATCTGCGCAAGTTGCTGCTTGCGATCGCCGACGACATCCGGGTTCTTTTGGTCAAGCTCGCCGATCGCCTGCACAATATGCGCACCCTCGGGCCGATGGCGCCGGAAAAGCGGGCTCGCATCGCCCAGGAGACGATGGACATCTATGCGCCTTTGGCCGGGCGCATGGGCATGCAGGATCTGCGCGACGAGCTGGAGTCGCTGGCCTTTCGGCACATCAATCTCGATGCTTTCGAGACCATCACCGCGCGCCTCGCCGAACTGCGCCAGCGCCATGCCGAAACGATTGCGGCGATCGAACGCGATCTGACCGCCAAGCTCAAGGAAAACGGCATCCACGCCACCGTCTACGGCCGGCAGAAGACCGCTCATTCGGTGTTTTCCAAGATGCAGCGCAAGGCGCTGTCGCTGGAACAGTTGTCGGACATTTTCGGCTTTCGGGTGATCGTCGACGACGAGGAGGCCTGCTACCAGACGCTCGGGATCGTCCACCGCAGCTGGCCGATGGTGCCGGGGCGGTTCAAGGACTACATTTCGATCCCTAAGCAGAACGACTACCGCTCGCTGCACACCACCATCGTCGGGCCGTCGCGCCAGCGCGTCGAGCTGCAGATCCGCACCCAGGAGATGCACGAGATCGCCGAATATGGTGTCGCCGCCCACACGCTTTACAAGGATGGCGCGCTGGGCGGTCCGGTGCCTCTGTCGAAAGACTCCAACGCTTACGGTTGGCTGCGGCGCACGATCGAGCTTCTGGCCGCTGGCGACAGTGCCGAAGAGTTTCTCGAGCACACCAAGCTCGAACTCTTCCAGGATCAGGTCTTCTGCTTCACGCCGAAGGGACGGCTGATCGCCTTGCCGCGCGGCGCGACGCCGATCGACTTTGCCTATGCCGTCCACAGCGAGGTCGGCGACAATTGCGTCGGCTGCAAGATCGACGGCCGCATCATGCCGGTGGTGACCGAACTCGCCAATGGCGACGAGGTCGAGATCATCACCGCCAAGGGCCAGACGCCGCCGCAGGCCTGGGAGAACATCGCGGTGACCGGCAAGGCGCGGGCGGCGATCCGCCGGGCCTCGCGAACCTCGATTCGCAAGCAATATTCCGGCGTCGGCCAGCAGATCCTCGATCGCACCTTCACCCGCGCCGGCAAGACCTTTTCGCGCGACGCCTTGAAGCCGCTGGTCGGCAAGCTCGGACACCGCGAGGTCGACGACGCGCTCGCCGCCGTCGGGCGAGGTGAGTTGAAACCGGCGGACGTGTTGCGGGCGGCCTTCCCAGATTATCAGGAAAGCCGCGCGGCACGGGCACCGGAAAAGGGCGAGGACGAGGGCTGGTTCAACCTGCGCACCGCCGCCGGCATGATTTTTCGTATGCCGGGGCGCACCAAGGCGAAGCCGCGCAAGAATGGCAATCCGATCCCGATCCGCGGCGCCGGCGACGATATGCCGGTGCATTTCGGACCGGATGGGGCCGTCCCGGGCGATCGCATCGTCGGCATCATCGAGCCCGGCAAGGGCATCATCATCTATCCGATCCAGTCGCCGGCGCTCACCGCCTATGACGATGAGCCGGATCGCTGGATCGACGTGCGCTGGGACATCGACGAGGCGATGAGCGAGCGTTTTCCGGCCCGCATCATGCTGTCGGCGCGTAACGAGCCGGGCTCGCTCGCCGAAATCGCCGAGACGATCGCCATCAACGACGCCAATATCCACACCCTTTCGATGGTCTCGACGGCCCACGACTTCACCAAGATGGTCATCGAACTGGAGGTCTGGGACCTGCAGCATCTGACCGAAACATTGCGGCAGCTGCGCGCCAAGCCGTGCGTTTCGGAGGTGTGGCGGGTGAATGGCTGAGGGCAAGGCCGGCGGGGCGGCTTGAAGCGCGCGCGTCTTGCCTCTACCGAAGGGGCGAGACGAACCGGGCGGAGCGGCGCGAAGATCATGACGAACGAAGACGTCCTCGACATTTTTCGGCAGGCGGGCGCCTATCTCGAAGGCCATTTCATCCTGACATCGGGCCTGCGCAGCCCGATCTTCCTGCAGAAGGCGCGGGTGTTCATGCATCCGCATCTGACCGAAAATCTTTGTCAGGCGCTGGCCGAGCGCATCCGGGCCGAGACCGAGGGCGCGATCGACTTCGTGGTCGGCCCGGCGGTCGGCGGCCTGATCCCCGCCTATGAAACGTCCCGCCATCTTGGCGCGCCGGCGATCTGGGTGGAGCGGGAGAACGGCGTCTTCCGGCTGCGGCGGTTTGAGATCGAACCGGGCGCGCGGGTGGTGATCGTCGAGGACATCGTGACCACCGGCCTTTCGATCCGCGAGACGGTCACCTGTCTGCAAGAGCTCGGAGCCGAGGTCGTGGCGGCCGCGTGCATTATCGATCGTTCGGCCGGCAAGGCTGATGTCGGCGTGCCGCTGATTGCGCTGGCGGAATACGAGGTGCCGGCCTATCCGGCCGATGCTCTGCCGCCCGAACTGGCCGCGATCCCGGCGGTCAAGCCCGGCAGTCGTTCGCTGTAGCGCGAATTGGCCGAGCGCGCTTCGGCCTCGGATCGGCCATCCCTTGCGCGAAAATCGCACCGAATGCGGCGCCGTGGTCGAATCACCGCCCGCATCGTCCTATCTATGACGCAGCCGTAACGGACGCCGGCAATGGCCCGGAGATCCGTAGCAATTTCGCTGCGGCAAGCATTTCGACCGGACGAGGCTTCAATCCGCTCGTTCTGTCTCGGGAGACTTCGACGGCCATGTTGTTTCGGCGTCGCGAACCGGAAAGCCGGTGGGCGCGATTTCTTACTTTCCTCTGGCCGCGCCGGTCGTTCCGGCGCTCCTATCGCTATTTCCTCAAACGGGTGATCCGTCTCGATGCCGAACCGCACGCGGTCGCGGCAGGCTTTGCCGCCGGCGTCATCGCGTCTTTCACGCCGTTTGTCGGCTTTCATTTCATCATGGCGTTTGCGATCGCCTTCATTCTCGCCGGCAACATGGCGGCGGCCGCGCTCGGCACTGCGGTCGGCAATCCGGCCACCTTTCCTTTTATCTGGGGCGCGACCTATGAACTCGGCCGCTATCTGACCGAAAAGAGCCCCGGTCGCCTGCCGCAGCCGATGGCGCTCGAATCCTCGCTGTCGCCCTGGAACCTCTTCGCCATCTGGGAACCGGTGGTCAAACCCATGCTGATCGGCTCGATCCCGCTTGGCCTCGTCGCCGGGGGGATTTCCTACGGTATCGTGCGCGCGGCGGTGACGAGTTTTCAGGCGCATCGCCGGCGGCGGATCCTGGCCGGCCGCAGAGCGCCGGACCAAGCCGGTGAAACCATTGTCGGCAAGCTCGCCGGCCCCGGTAAGCCATAGGCGTCTCACGCAATCGTCACGCCTCGCGTCACCTCTGTGAAAGTTTAGGCGTCTCGGCGTTGCGGCGAAGCCGGCGAGTGGTTAGAAGGCGCTTTGCGGCGCTGCCGCATCGACAGGCGAACAGGCGAAAAAGAGATTGCGATGGTCGATCAGGCCGAACGACGGGATCAGGGCGGCTTCGGCGAGACCGTCAAGGTCATCATTCAGGCTCTCATCCTCGCCCTCGTCATTCGAACCTTTCTCTTTCAGCCCTTCTCTATTCCTTCCGGATCGATGATGCCGACGCTTCTCGTCGGCGACTATCTGTTCGTCTCGAAATGGAGCTACGGCTTTTCGAAATATTCGTTCCCGTTCTCGCCGGATCTGTTCGAGGGGCGCATCCTCTCCTCGCAGCCCCATCGCGGCGATGTCGTTGTGTTCCGCAAGCCGAACGAGGTCGATGTCGACTATATCAAGCGCTTGGTCGGACTGCCCGGCGACCACATCCAGGTGCGCAACGACATCTTCTATCTGAACGGCAAGCCGGTGCCGCGCCAGCCGGCGGGCGAATTCACCTTCGAGGACGGCACCAAGGCCAAGCAGTATCGCGAAACGCTGCCGAATGGCGTCTCCTACATCACCCTCGATCTGACGCCGGATTCGGCCGGCGACAACACCCGCGAATTCGTCGTGCCGCCGGGCCACTATTTCATGATGGGCGACAATCGCGACAACTCGCTCGATAGCCGCTTCGACGTCGGGTACGTGCCGTTCGAAAATCTCGTCGGCAAGGCGCGGATCATCTTCTTCTCGATCAAGGACGACGTCTCGCCGCTCGAGATCTGGAATTGGCCGAGCGACCTGCGGCCGAGCCGCTTCTTCACATGGCTCGGGTAAAGCGAGAAAAGTCACTCGATGCGCTCGAAAAGACGATCGGTGTTCCGATCCGCGACAAGGAGCGCTTCGAACGGGCGCTGACCCATGCCAGTCTGCAGGGCGAGGGCGCGACGAAAAGCTATGAACGGCTGGAGTTTCTCGGCGATCGCGTGCTCGGCCTGATCATCGCCGAGCGCTTGTTCACGCAGTTTCCCGATGCCGATGAGGGCGAGCTGTCGCTGCGGCTGAATGCGCTGGTCAGTGCCGAGGCCTGTGCGGCGATCGCCGACGCGATCGGGCTCTTTGATTACGTTCGTCAGGGCAGCGACCTGAAGAAGCTGAAGTCCGAGCGCACCAAGAGCATTCGCGCTGATCTCGTCGAATCCCTGATCGCCGCCATTTATCTGGTCGAAGGGCTGGAAACGGCGCGCGACTTCGTCATCCGCCAGTGGGGCGACCGGCTGGATGCCGACGTGACGGCGAGGCGCGATCCGAAGACGGCGCTGCAGGAATGGGCTCATCGCAATGGCCCGACGCCGCCGCGCTATGAGATGATCGGCCGCTCGGGCCCGGACCATGAGCCGCAGTTCACCATTCGCGTGACCGTCGAGGGTCTGGCGCCCGGCGAGGGGCACGGGCGCTCGAAACGAATTGCAGAACAGGAAGCAGCCGCCGCGGTGTTGCGGCGGGAAGGTGTCTGGAAGGACGAGGATTGAGCGATAACGACGATCACGGTTCGGCTGCGGCCGAGAACGGCGACCATACCAGTCCCGTTACCAATGACGGGCGCCATTCCGGCTTCGTGGCCCTGATCGGCGCGCCGAACGCCGGCAAGTCGACCCTCGTCAATCAGCTCGTCGGCACCAAGGTTTCGATTGTCACCCACAAGGTGCAGACGACCCGGGCCCTGGTGCGCGGAATTGCCATCCATCGCAACGCCCAGATCGTCTTCGTCGACACGCCGGGCGTCTTCAAGCCGAAGCGCCGGCTCGATCGGGCGATGGTGCGCACCGCCTGGTCGGGCGCCAAGGACGCCGACATCGTCATGGCGATCGTCGACTCCGAGCGCGGCGTCAACGAGGATGTCGAGCGGGTTCTCGAGCGGCTGAAGGAAGCCCGCGCCACCAAGGTGCTGCTTTTCAACAAGGTGGACCAGATCAAGCGCGACAAGCTGCTTGGCCTCACCCAGGAGATCACCGAGAAAGTCGCGTTCGATAAGGTGTTCATGATCTCCGCGCTGAACGGGTCCGGCTGCGCCGACCTGATGGACTGGCTGGCCGAGACGCTGCCCGAGGGGCCCTGGTATTATCCCGAGGATCAGGTTTCCGACCTGCCGCTGCGCCAGCTCTCGGCGGAGATCACCCGCGAAAAACTCTATCTCAGGCTCCATCAGGAGCTGCCTTATGCGTCCCATGTCGAAACGGAATTATGGGAAACCCGCCCCGACGGTTCGGCTCGGATCGAGCAGACGATCTATGTCGAGCGGGAGAGCCAGAAGCGCATCGTGCTCGGCCACAAGGGCGAGACCATCAAGGCGATCGGCCAGGCGGCGCGCAAGGACATCATGGAAGCCGCGGATCAGAAGGTTCATCTCTTCTTGTTCGTGAAGGTGCGCGAGAATTGGGGCGACGACCCCGAGCGCTATCGTGAGATGGGGCTCGATTTTTCGAGCTGAGCACCAGGCTCGAGGCTGGTGCATTGAATCAAAGGATGAAAGCCTGCTTCCGGCACAAGGTGCCTGGGAGCGACGGCGAAAGAGCGGTGGATGGAGTGGCGTGAGGAGGCGATCGTTCTCGGCGTCCGGCGTCATGGCGAATCGAGCGTCATCGCCGAGGTGATGACCCGCGCCCGAGGCCGCCATCTCGGCATCGTGCGGGGCGGGCGCTCGCGCCATCAGCAGCCGGTTCTGCAGCCCGGCAATACCGTCGCCGCCCATTGGCGGGCCAGGCTGCACGAGCATATGGGTACTTTCGTCCTGGAGCCGGTGACGCTGCGGGCCGCGACCTTGATCGAGAGCGCCGCCGCCTTGAACGCGATCCAGCTCGCCGCGGCTCATTTGCGGCTGTTGCCGGAGCGCGATCCGCATCCCCGCCTCTTCGACGGGCTTGCCGTCATCATCGAACATCTCGCCGCGCCGCAGACCGCCGCCGCCTTGATGCTGCGTTTCGAGATCGCGCTGTTGGAGGAACTCGGCTTCGGTCTGGATCTCAGCCAATGCGCGGCCACCGGCCAGAGCCACGATCTCGTCTATGTCTCGCCGAAGACCGGCCGCGCGGTCAGCCGCGAGGCGGGAGCGCCCTGGCACGACAAGCTTTTGAAGCTGCCGGCGTTTCTGGTCGAGGCCGAGGGTGAGGAAAGCGCTGCCGAGATCGCGGCCGCCTTTCAAATGACCGGCTATTTTCTCGCCCGCAACGTCTTCGACCCGCGCGGCATCAAGGAGCCCGAGTCGCGTCTCGGCCTGCTCGCAGCGCTCGCCAAGGGGCCGGCGACGCCCCGCGCTTCGGACGCGGATCGGCAGTAAACCGGTGGTTCACGGTCGGCAGGACGTTGCCCGGCCGGCCGCATTCCGCTGATGGACGTGTCTGCCCTTCCGCTCGCGCTTGCGAGCGGATAGAAGGCCGAACGACGAAAATGCGGACGAAACGCGTGGAACGATACGAAACGATTGCCGATCTTCGAGCATCGCTCGCGCCGGCTCGGCGGGCGGAGCACAGTATTGGTGTGGTGCCGACCATGGGCTATCTGCATGCCGGCCATCTGGAGCTTGTCCGCCGCGCCCGCGCCGAGACCGATGTCGTCGTCGTGACAATCTTCGTCAATCCGACGCAATTCGGCGAGAACGATGACTTCGCCAATTATCCCCGCAACATGGAGCGCGATCTGGCGCTTCTGCGGCAAGCAGGGGTCGACGCCGTCTTTACGCCGTCTGTCGCCGAGATGTATCCGGCGCCGCTGCAGACCGCGATCGCTCTGAAGCCGCTTGGCGACATGCTGATCGGCACGGTTCGGCCCGGTCATTTCACTGGGGTCGCGACGGTGGTCGCCAAGCTGTTCAACATCACCCAGCCGACCCGAGCCTATTTCGGCGAAAAGGATTTTCAGCAGCTCGCCGTCATCCGGCGGATGGTGGCGGATCTCGATATCCCGGTCGAGATCGTCGGCGTGCCGACGGTGCGAGAGGCCGATGGTCTGGCCATGTCCTCGCGCAATGTCCGTCTGTCGCCGCAAGACCGTGTGGCGGCGCGGGTGCTGTCGGCGGCTTTGCGCGAGGGCGCGGCGATGATCGCGGCGGGGGAGCGCGATCCGCAGCGGGTGCTGGCGGTGCTGGAGGAGATGATCGCCGCCGAACCCGGCGTCTTGCTGCGCTCGCTCGACATTGGCGATGCAGCGGATCTGGCCGCGATCGCGACCATCGATCGGCCGGTCGTGTTGCTGGTGACGGCAATGGTTGGCCCGGTTCTGTTGATCGACCAGCAAGAAGCATGGCCGAAGGCCGGCAGGGAGGAAAGCCGATGAGCGCGCAAAACACCGGCAGGCGGCGGACGGCGCCGGACATCCTCGCCCGCAAGGGGGGCGAGCCGATCGTCTCTCTCACCTGCTACAACGCTGCTTTCGCGCCCTTCGTCGATCCGTTGGTCGACTTCATTCTCGTCGGCGACAGCCTCGCCATGGTCGAGCACGGCATGGACTCGACACTCGGGGTGAGCCTCGATCTGATGATCGCCCACGGCAAGGCGGTGGTGCGCTCGACGTCGCAGGCGCTGATCGTCGTCGACATGCCTTTCGGCTCGTACGAAGCCTCGAAGGAAGAGGCGTTTCGCGCCGCCGCGCGCCTGATGGCCGAGACCGGCTGCGGCGCCGTCAAGCTGGAGGGCGGCGCCCCGATGGCCGAGACCATCGCCTTTCTGGCCGCGCGCGGCATTCCGGTGATGGCCCATATCGGCCTGACGCCTCAGGCGGTGAACGCACTCGGCGGGTTCAAGAGCCAGGGCCACGACGCCGTGGCCCGCGACAAGATCCTCGGCGATGCGATCGCCGTGGCCGAGGCGGGGGCCTTTGCCGTCGTCGTCGAAGGCGTCGTTGCGCCGCTTGGCGACGAGATCACCGCCAAAATCGCGATCCCGACCATCGGCATCGGCGCCTCAGCGGGCTGCGACGGTCAGGTTCTGGTGATCAACGACATGCTCGGCCTCACCGACCGCGTGCCGCGCTTCGTCAAGCGGTTCGGCAATGTCGGCCAGGCGGTGACCGACGCGGTCTCGGCCTATGCCGACGACGTTCGGGCGCGGCGTTTTCCGGGGCAAGAGCATACCTATAAGCCGCGTGGCTGAGGGGCGGCGATCGGCTCGGCTGGCGGTCGCGACGCGGGCACGCGATGCATTGGCGGTTCACCGCAAACGCACCGCCGTCAATCTCAAATCGACCGCTGGTTCACCCGCCGCGACAGCTCTTCGGCTGTCTCCACCCGTTCCGAATAGCGATCGGTGAGGACCGGAGAGCGGCTGCGGGTCAGATAGGTGAATTTCACCAGCTCTTCGCAGACATCGACGATGCGGTCGTAGAAGGCCGAGGGTTTCATCCGACCGGCATCATCAAATTCGGTGAAGGCTTTCGGCACCGAGGACTGGTTGGGGATCGTCACCATCCGCATCCAGCGGCCAAGCACCCGCAGCTGGTTGACGGCGTTGAAGCTTTGGGAACCGCCGGAGACCTGCATTACCGCCAGCGTCTTGCCCTGGGTCGGCCGGACCGCGCCGGAAGACAACGGAATCCAGTCGATCTGTGCCTTCATGATGCCGGTCATCGCGCCATGGCGCTCCGGGCTGACCCAGACCATCCCCTCGCACCACGCCGCCAGATCGCGCAGCTCACGCACCTTCGGATGGTCGGGCCCGGCCGCATCGGGCAGCGGCAGATCGCGTGGATCGAAGCTCTTGACCTCGCAGCCATAGGCGGTGAGCAGCCGGCCGGCCTCTTCGGCGACGAGACGCGAATAGGAGCGTTCGCGCAGCGAGCCATGGAGCGCCAGAATGCGCGGCGGGTGACCGGGGTCGTCTGGCGCCGCAAAGGCTGCCGGGTCGATCAAACGAAAGGCCTCGGCGTTGATATTGGGCAAATCGGCGAGGACTTGGGGGAGGGTATCGGTCATTGTGGTGTCTTTGGCGGAACGATCTCGCCGTCTTCCTTGGCAAAGGCTCCGATCTCCGGATTGGGCAGGATTTCCAGCACCTTTTCCGATGGCCGGCAAAGCCGGACGCCTTTCTCGGTGATGACGATCGGCCGGTTGATCAGGATCGGATGTTCCATCATCGCCTGGAGCAGCTCCTCATCCGACAGCTTGTCGTCGTCGAGGCCGAGCTCGTGATAGGGCGTGCCCTTTTCGCGCATGATGTCGCGGGGTTTCAGGCCCATCATGTCGAGCAGCTCGATCAGCGTTTCGCGGCTCGGCGGCGTCTTCAGATATTCGATGATTTTTGGCTCTTCGCCGGATTGGCGGATCATCGCCAAAGTGTTGCGCGAGGTGCCGCATTGCGGATTGTGATAGATGGTGACGGGCATGATGTTGGTCTCTTCAACGATGAATGGGCTTAGTCGGCCGCTTGTCGCATGGCTGAACGGATCGTCAGCCGTGTGCCCGGATTGAGCAGCCAGCCGAACAATGCGACGGCGATGACGGCGCCCAAGCACTCGGCCAGCGCGAAGGCCGGAACGTCGATCGGCCGAATGCCGGAAAAGCTGTCGGTGAAGGCACGCGCCAGTGCCACGGCCGGATTGGCGAAGCTCGTCGAGGCGGTAAACCAATAGGCGGCGGTGATGTAGAGGCCGACGAGCCAGGGAATCGCGCGGTTGTCGAAGCGCAGGCCGCCGAGGATGACGCCGACGAGGCCGAAGGTCGCGACGATCTCCGCAAACCATTGCGCCGGGCCGGTGCGGGCATGGGCGGAGAGGGCGAGCGGGGCCAAATCGAACATCAGGTGCGCAGCAATCGTGCCGGCGATGCCACCGAGGATCTGGGCCATCCCGTAGCGCCACGATTCGCCGGAGCCGATGGCGCCGCGCAGCCACATGGCAAGGGTCACGGCCGGGTTGAAATGGGCGCCCGAGATCGGTCCGAGAATGGTGATAAGGACGACGAGGATCGCGCCCGTCGGCAACGTGTTGCCGAGGAGGGCGAGGGCGGTGTCGCCCGTCAGCCGCTCGGCCATGATGCCTGAGCCGACCACGGTGGCGACGAGAAGCCCGGTGCCGAGCGCTTCGGCGGTCAGGCGGCGGGGCAGATCGAAAGAGGGGACGTCGGTCATGACGGTGTCTTTGCTGGACGATGAGCGGGATCGGCGATGGAGCAGCAGCCGCTTGCGCCAACGCCGCAGATCTCTGGATGGCCGCCGCAGCAATCCTCGGCCAGGAAGGCGAGCAACGCCCGCATCGCCTCGAACCGCACCGCGTATCGCACCTGTCGGCCCTCGCGCCAGGAATGGGTCAGGCCGCCACGGTCGAGGCCCGCGAGATGAAAGCTCATCCGCGTCGGCATGACCGACAGTGCCTCGGCGATGGCGCCGGAGGGCAGGCCGCTCGGTCCAGCCTTCATCAACAGCCGAAACGCCCGGAGGCGGTCGGCATGGGCAAGGGCAGACAGGGCAGCAACGGCGATCCGATCATCCATAATTGCAATTATACAAGGATTATTGGATAATGCAATCGACCGATTTGCCTCACTTCGAGGTCTTGCCGCCGCGTTTGCCGATGGTCTGGCCCCGTGTACGAGACATTCGACACGGTCGAACGTCGGATCGGTGATCGATGATGCCGTTCTAGCTGTCGAAAAGGCGGAGCGTTTTGAGCCTGATCTTCATCGCCGCCGGCGAAACCGAGAATTGCCGGGCCATCACTTCGGGATCTGGGTCCTTCTGCCAAAGAGCGGTGATCCGAGACTTCGGCATGAGGATCTGCGCGGCCAATTTATTGGCTTGCACCTCATGGGCCTCGCTGAACGGCTCCGAAGGGTTCTTCGCGCCGCCGAACAAGCGATCCAGATGTCCGTGCTCGTCGATAAGATCACGGTGCAGCAGAAAATGCGCCAGTTCGTGGGCCGCTGTGAAGCGGCGCCGCTGCGGGCCTTCGTTGGCGTTGACGAGAACTTCGTATTTGCCGTCTTTCGCTCGTCGAATTTGACCTGACTCGGATTCCGGAAGATCGGCGGTCATATAGCGCACGCCGAGCTCGCTCAGGATCCGTTCCGGATCCACCGGCGGCTCGCTCATATGCCGTCTGACGATTTCGATCTCAGTCTCTCGCATCATCATCTCGTCCGATTTGATCCATCAGCTCCTTGATCTGGTCGTCATTGGTCTCTTGGACGCCATCGAAGAGGCCCTCGGACTCGTATAATTCCCTCAAGACCCGAGGATAAAGTTCCCCGCGAACCATCGCCGGTGCAATTTTCTGGATCTCCTGAGCCGCCCGCGCCAAGGCTTCACTTCTTAGGAGCCAAAATCCGCCGAATGCGGCGACGACCAGAAATGTCTGCAAAACTGTGATCGATACCGCGATCGCCGAGGAATCGGATTTACCAGTTCGATTCCACATCAACCCAATCAGGAACGCCCAAAGACAATGTAGGGCGACGTTGCCGTGTTTACGACCGAGCTGTTTCAAGCGCTTTGCAATTTCGGCGAAGTCTTCGCTTGCATCCACGTCGAGGAATCCGTTTCAGCTCGATCGCGAGACACGATACTGAAACGGCGTAATTTGAGAAGATACAATTTCTGCGACTTTGCTTTGATGCTCTGCGCGCTGCGGCTCTTGCTCCCCGCTTCGCTTAGTCTTCGCCGGTGATGTGCGGGGCGATCTGGACACCGCCCATGCGGTTGAAGGCGTCGAGGGCGGCGACCTTATAAGCTTCGGCAAGGGTGGGGTAGTTGAAGGTGTTTTCGACGAAGTAGTCGAGCGTGCCTTTGAGGTTCAGCACCGCCTGGCCGATATGGATCAACTCGGTTGCGCCTTCGCCGACGATATGGCAGCCGAGCAGCCGGCGGGTCTTGAGGCTGAAGATCATCTTCAGCATGCCCCTGTCGAGGCCCATGATGTGGCCGCGCGAGGTCTCGCGAAAGCGGGCGAGGCCGACTTCGTAGGGAATGCCGCGCTCAGCGACCTCGGCTTCGGTCATGCCGACGGTGGAGATTTCCGGCACCGAGTAGATCCCATAGGGGAAATATTCCGGCGGCTCGATCGCTGCGACGCCGAGGGCGTGGCAGGCGGCAACGCGGCCCTGTTCCATCGAGGTCGAGGCGAGGCTTGGAAAGCCGATGACATCGCCGGCGGCGTAGATGTGAGGCACATCTGTCTGCAGCGTCTTGGGATCCACTTTCAGCCGCCCGCGATGATCGGTGCTGAGGCCGCAGGCTTCGAGGTTGAGCGCCCGGGTCGAGCCCATGCGGCCGGCGGCGAACAACACCATCTGGGCCCGCACCTTGCGGCCGCCTTCGAGATGGATGTCGCAGAAGCCGTCGGCCTGCTTTTCCACCTTCTCGACCTTGTTGCCGAAGCGCAGCACCATGGCGCTGTCGCGCAGCTGATAGGTGAAGTCCTCGCGGATCTCCTTGTCGATGAAGTCGAGCATCGAATCGCGTGGCTCGATCAGCGTGACCCGCACATCGAGGGCGTTGAAGATCGTCGCATATTCGACGCCGATGACGCCGGCGCCGATCACCGCAAGGGAGCGCGGCAGGGTCTCGATCTCGACGATCTCGTCGCTGTCGAGCACGGTCTTGCCGTCGAAGGGAATATAGTTTGGCCGGAACGGATGGGTGCCGACGGCGATCAGAAAACTGTTGGCCGACAGATGGTGGACCTCGCCCTCGTCTCCGTGCACTTCGATCGCATGGGAATCGACGAACCGCGCTTCGCCCCGCAGCGTGTTGACCCGATTGCGGGCGAATTGATGCTCCAGCACCTCGACCTCATGGCCGAGGGTGAGATGCAGTCGGTTGCGCAGATCGTCGGCGGTGATGTCTTGCTTCACACGGTATGAGCGGCCGTAGAAGCCACGTTCGCGCCAGCCGGAGAGGTTGAGCACCGTCTCGCGCAGCGTCTTCGACGGGATCGTGCCGGTATGGACCGAGACGCCGCCGACCTTGCGGCCGCGCTCGACCACCAGGACTTTGCGCCCGAGCTTGGCGGCCTGGATGGCGGCGCGACGCCCTGAGGGGCCGCTGCCGATGACGATGAAGTCGAAGTGTTCCACGAGCGGACTCCGAAATGGCTATTGTCGATGACGCTTTGATTCGTGCGTCGGACGCATGCCGCATTCGGCGATGCAGCACGAAACGTCCCTACGCTTGTTTGGACCTTGAGACCAGTTGTCGGTGCGTGAGGTTCAGGGGTGGTCACGGATCGTGCCGTGCCGGGTGATGCAGTCCGGGCAACGCCGCGGCCATTGCCAGCGCTAAGGGGGGGCGCTACCACCTCTTCCAACGAACAACTCCAAGCGGAGATGCCGCCATGGCTCTCGATGTCGCCGTTCAGATGGACCATGTCTCATCGATTTCGATCAAGGGTGATTCGACCTTCGCCATCTGTCTCGAAGCCCAGCGCCGGGGCCACAGCCTGTTCCACTACACGCCGGACCGGCTGTCTTTGCGCGACGGTGTCGTCACGGTGCGCGGCGAGGCGATGGAGCTGCGTGAGGAAGAGGGCAACCATTTCACCCTCGGGGCGAGCGAAAAGCGCGATCTGTCCTCTGCCGACGTCGTGCTGTTACGCCAGGATCCGCCCTTCGACATGGCCTATATCACATCGACCCACATTCTGGAGCGGGTCCAGCCGAAGACGCTGGTGGTCAACGACCCGGCCTCGGTGCGCAATGCGCCGGAAAAGATCTTTGTCACCGACTTTCCCGATCTGATGCCGGAGACGTTGATCACCAAGGATCCGGCCGAGGTGGCCGCGTTTCGCAAGGAGTTCGGCGAGATCGTCATGAAGCCGCTCTATGGCAATGGCGGCGCGGGCGTCTTCCACATCACCAAGGACGACCGCAACATCACCTCCTTCATGGAAACCTTCGGGCTGCTTTATCGCGAGCCGTTCATCGTCCAGCGCTATCTCAAGGACGTTCGTCAGGGCGACAAGCGGATCATCCTCGTCGACGGCAAGGTCGCCGGCGCGATCAACCGGGTTCCGGCCGAGACCGATGCGCGCTCCAACATGCATGTCGGCGGCGTCGCCACCGCCACTGAGCTGACGGTGCGCGAGCACGAGATTTGCGAGCGGATCGGCCCGGCGCTGAAGGAGCGCGATCTTCTCTTCGTCGGCATCGATGTGATCGGGGGCCTTTTGACCGAAATCAACGTCACCTCGCCGACGGGGATCCGCGAGGTCGCGCGCTTCGGCGGCAACGACATTGCGGCGATGATCTGGGATGCGATCGAAGCCCGTTTGTAAGGCGACGAAGGCGTCGGCGGCGTGCCGGAAGCCGCCGATCTGCGGTTCAACATGAACCGAACATAAAAGCCGCGTTCCGGAACCGTTTGGTCGGCTCGTGTTTTCTTGGGGTCAGCGGTCGAGAGATCGACCATGAGACATTTGCCAGGAGGACACTGATGAAGCTTCCCATTCTCGCCGCCGCTGCGCTGACCGCCACCGTCGCGATTCCCGCCGGTCAGGCCTTTGCCTCGCAAAAGGCGATCGCCACGACCAACGTCAATCTGCGGGCCGGCCCGTCGACCAGCTATCCGGCGGTCGACATGGTCGAGGCCGGCGAAGGCTTGCGGGTGTTTGGATGCCTGCAGACGCGGTCCTGGTGCGATGTGCGCTATCGCGGCCAGCGGGGTTGGATGTCGGCGAACTACATCGCCGTCGCGAGCCAAAGCTATCGCGCCCGCCGCGAGTTCGATCCCTATAGTGCGCCGGTAATCACCTTCTCCGTCGACAGCTATTGGGGCGATCACTACCGTCAGCGCAGTTGGTATCGCGATCGCGATCGGTTCCGGGGCGACTTCCGCGAGGATCGCGGCCCCCGCGATCGGGACTTCGACCGTCGTGACCGGGAGCGGCATGACTGGGAGCGGGCCCGCCTCGAGCGTGAGCGTGACCGTGAGCAGGCCGACCGCGTCGACGATCGCATCGACCGTCTGGAGCGTGACGTGCGCCGCGAGCGTCGCGAGCGGATCCGCGAGGAGACCCGTCCGGAGCCGCAGGTGACGACTCCGGTGCCGCTCTACCGGGTCGATTGAGCGAAGCCATGATTTGAGCGCCTTGTTTTCGCCGGTTGGGCCCATTGGGCTTGGCCGGCGAATGCACGTCGTGCTTCTTCCGGCCATCCCGCCGCTTGGCGCGCTTCAGGCCCTGTGCTAAGCCGCCGGCAAATGGCTAGGCAAACGAAGTCTTCGAACGATCCGGCCATGGTCATTGCCGCCGAGCGGCCTTTGCCCCAGGGAGAGAGACATCATGAGCCAGATCTCCGCCACCGATTCAAAGAACAAATTTGAAGGCTTCTTCACGACGTCGGTCCGCGAGCGCGACCCGGAAGTCTTCGGCGCGATGCAACATGAGCTCGGCCGCCAGCGCCACGAGATTGAGCTGATTGCCTCGGAAAACATCGTGTCGCGCGCGGTGATGGAGGCCCAGGGCTCGGTCCTGACCAACAAATACGCCGAGGGTTATCCGGGTCGGCGCTATTACGGCGGTTGCCAATATGTCGACATCGTCGAGGAACTGGCGATCGAGCGGGTGAAGTCGCTGTTTAGCTGCAGCTTTGCCAATGTTCAGGCCAATTCCGGCAGCCAGGCCAATCAGGCGGTTCTTCTGGCGCTGTCGAAGCCGGGCGCGACGCTGCTTGGCATGAGCCTCGACGCCGGCGGTCACCTGACCCACGGCGCCAGGCCGAATCTTTCCGGCCGCTGGTTCAACGCGGTGCAATACGGTCTCGACACGGCCACCGGCCTGATCGACTACGATCAGGTCGAGAGTCTCGCGATGGACCACAAACCCGAGGTGATCGTCGCCGGGGGGTCGGCCTATTCGCGCCAGATCGACTTTAAGCGCTTCCGTGAAATCGCCGACAAGGTCGGTGCTTATCTCTGGGTCGACATGGCCCACTTTGCCGGTCTCGTCGCGACGGGGCACCATCCGAGCCCGTTCCCGCATGCCCATGTCGCCACCTCGACGACGCACAAGACCCTGCGCGGTCCGCGCGGCGGCATCGTGCTGACCAATGACGAGGAGATCGCCAAGAAGATCAATTCGGCGATCTTCCCGGGGCTGCAGGGCGGCCCGCTGATGCATGTCATCGCCGGTAAGGCGGTGGCCTTCGGCGAGGCGCTGCAGCCGGCCTATAAGTCCTATATCGGCGCGGTCTGCGAGAACGCCAAGGTTTTGGCGGAAACCCTTCGCGAGGGCGGCCTTGATATCGTGTCCGGCGGCACCGACACCCATTTGATGCTGGTGGATCTGCGGCCGATGAACCTCACCGGCAAAGATTCGGAAAAGGCGCTCGGCCGAGCCAACATCACCTGCAACAAGAACGGTGTGCCGAACGATCCGCAAAAGCCGATGATCACCTCGGGCATCCGTCTCGGCACGCCCGCGGCGACCAGCCGGGGCTTCGGCACTGCGGAATTCCGCGAGGTCGGCAAGCTGATCATCGAAGTGCTCGACGGCCTGCGCAAGACCAATTCCGAAGACGGCAACGCCGCCGTCGAAGCGGCGGTGAAGGAGAAGGTCGTCGCGCTGACCGATCGTTTTCCGATCTACCAGGCGATCTGACGGGCGGCGGCTTTTCGCCCGCTCATTCCGTCGCTATTTGGAAAAGGCCGCGATGGCGCGGCCTTTTTGTTGTCGATGTCTGGAGATCGGTTGCAATGCGCTGTCCCTATTGCGGTTCCCAGGACAGCCAGGTGAAGGATTCGCGCCCGGCCGAAGATGGCACGGCCATCCGGCGGCGTCGCATCTGCCCTGATTGCAGTGGCCGCTTCACCACCTTCGAACGGGTGCAGCTGCGCGAACTCCAGGTTCTGAAGAAATCCGGCAAGCGCGTGCTCTTCGATCGCGACAAGCTGGCGCGCTCGATCGAAATTGCCCTGCGCAAGCGTCCGGTCGATCCGCAACGGGTCGAGCGCTTGATCTCCGGCATCGTCCGGCGGCTCGAGCAGCTCGGCGAACCGGACGTGTCCTCGGGGGCGATCGGCGCCATGGTGATGGAAGCCCTGAAGGGGCTCGACGACGTCGCTTATGTGCGCTTTGCGTCGGTCTATCGCGATTTTGCCGAGGCGAGCGATTTCGAATCTGTGATCGGCGAGCTTGCACGCTCGCACAACGACACGACGATCGAAATGGCCGCAGCCACACGGGAGCAGCGTGGAGAGAGCGACGATGCCTGATGCATTGGTCTTTGCGCTCGAAGAACCGCAGGATCGCCGTTTCATGCAGGCCGCGATCCGCTACGCCATGCGCCATGTCGGGCGCACCGGAACCAATCCGTCCGTCGCGACGCTGATCGTGCGAGACGACGGCGATGGCCGGTGGCCGCGCATCGTCGGACGCGGTGTCACGGCGCTCGGTGGCCGGCCGCATGCCGAGACGGTGGCGCTTGCCGAGGCAGGCGAACTGGCGCGTGGCGCGACCGCCTATGTGACGCTCGAGCCTTGTGCCCATCATGGACGCACGCCGCCATGCTCGGAAGCGCTGGTGCGGGCCGGCGTGGCGCGGGTGGTCTCTGCGGCCGCCGATCCCGACCCCCGCGTCGATGGCAAAGGACACCGCATGCTGATCGAGGGCGGCGTTGCGGTGACGCCGGGGGTTTTGGCAGCGGAGGCCGCGCGGACCATCGACGGCTATCTCACCCGCCATCGGCGCGGCCGGCCCGGCATCACTATGAAGATGGCGCTGTCGCGGGATGGAAAAATCGGCGTGAGAGGCGGCGGACAGGTGAAAATCACCGGACCGGTCTCGAATGCCCAGACGCATTTGGTACGCGCCCGGCATGGCGCGATTGTCGTTGGCGCGGGAACCGTGCTGGAAGACGATCCGCGGCTCGATTGCCGGTTGCCCGGTATGGCCGACCGCTCGCCGGCCCGCATCATCCTCGATCCGAACTTACGGATCTCGCCGCAGATGACGGTCGCGCAGACCGCGCGAGCCGTGCCCACCATGGTCGCTGCCTTTGAGGATGCCGACCCGGCGCGGCGGGCCGAACTCGCGGCCGCGGGTGTGGCCTTCGTCGCTTGCGTCGCCGATCCCGACAGCGGCCGTGTGGCGCTGCCGGAACTCCTGGAAGATCTGGCAGCCACCGGGTTCACCAGTCTTCTCGTCGAAGGCGGCGCGGAGATTGCCGCGAGCTTCCTGTCGGCCGGTCTCGTCGACCGCTTGATCCTTATCGAAGGTGCGATCGAGATCGGTGAGGCGGGGGTCGCCGCGCCGGTCGACATTGCGACGGCGCGCGAACGCTACCAATTGCTGCGTCAGGATGTCTTCGGCGGGGATCGCTGGTTCGAATTTGCATGTGAGGGCGCTTGATGTTTACCGGAATCGTCACCGACGTCGGCCGGATCGAACGCGCAGAGCCGCGCGACGAGGGCCGGAGCTTTCGTATCGTCACGAATTACGATCCGGCGACGATCGCCATCGGCGCCTCGATCGCCTGTGCGGGCGTTTGCCTTACGGTCACGGCGCTGCCCGAAGCCGATTCCAATTCGCGTTGGTTCGAAGTCGAGGCTTGGGAAGAGGCACTGCGGCTGACGACGGCGAGCGACTGGCGGGAGGATTCGCGGATCAATCTCGAACGGGCGCTGAAGGTTGGAGACGAACTCGGCGGGCATCTGGTGTCCGGCCATGTCGACGGTCTCGCTGAGATCGTCGCGCAGGACGAGGAGGGCGAGGCCGTCCGCTTCCGGCTGCGGGTGCCGCAAGACCTCAAACGCTACATCGCGCCGAAGGGCTCGGTTTGCCTCGATGGAACCTCGCTCACCGTCAATTCGGTCGAGGACGATGTCTTCGACGTTCTGTTGATCCGGCATTCGCTGGAGGTAACGACGTGGGGTGAACGCAGGGTCGGCGACCGCGTCAATCTTGAGATCGATCAGATTGCGCGGTATGCGGAGCGCTTGTTCGGCGCTCCGGCGGCTTGAAGTCGAGACGATCGATTTTTCATCCGCGGCGCGCCGCCTTCGATTCGCCGCTCCGAGCCGCTCCATTGATCTTGCCGATGCCCGTAGACCCGTAATGGCGTCGCGCCTGGCTTCGGCCCTTGAAAGGATTTATCGCCATGGCGGAGAACCCGCATCTTCTGATCGTCGAGGCTCGCTATTACGAGCATATCGCCGATCATCTTCTCAAAGGCGCCAAGGCGGCGCTGGAGGCGGCGGGCGCGACCTATGACGTCGTCACCGTCCCCGGTGCGTTGGAAGCGCCCGCTGCGATCGGCTTCGCCCTGTCGGGCGCCGACGATGGTGGAACCGACTTCGACGGATTCGTGGTGCTCGGCTGCGTCATTCGCGGCGAGACCCATCATTTCGACATCGTTGCCAATGAGTCGGCCCGGGCGCTGATGGCGCTGTCGGTCGACGAGGGGATCGCCGTCGGCAACGGCATTCTCACCGTCGAGAACGAGGAGCAGGCGCTGGTGCGTGCCGAGCCCGGCCGCAAGGACAAGGGCGGTGAGGCGGCGAAGACCGCGTTGCGCATGATCGCCCTTCGCGATCACTTCGGAGCCTGATCGATGGTCGATCCCGCCCAGCCTCAACGGCCGGTGAAAGCCGCCAACAAGCGCGGCGCGGCGCGGCTTGCCGCCGTGCAGGCGCTGTATCAGATGGATGTCGGCGGCAGCACGCTGATGGAAACCGTCGCCGAATACGAGTCGTTCCGTCTCGGGCGGGAGATCGACGGCGAGCAGTATCGCGCGGCGGACGCGGCCTGGTTTCGCGACGTCGTTTCCGGCGTGGTGCGCCAGCAGAAGACCATCGATCCGCTGATCCATACCGCTCTGCCGACCGACTGGCCGCTGTCGCGCCTCGACACGACGCTGCGGGCGATCATGCGCGCGGGCGTGTTCGAGATCCGCTCGCGCCTGGATGTTCCGGTGGCGGTGATCATCAACGAATATGTCGACGTCGCGCGGGCCTTCTACACCGATGACGAGCCGCGGATCGTCAATGCGGTGCTCGATCGCATCGCCAAGGAGAACCGCACCGAAAAGAGCGGACAGTGACGCGCGCCGCAGCCCCAGACGCAGATTCTGGCAGCCACCTGACCGCGCGACGCAACGCCTTCGTGCTGGCCACGGCCCAAGCGGTGGTCGGCTCGGCCGCGCCGGTGGCGATCTCCACCGGGGGGCTCGCCGGCACCTGGCTTTTGCTTCAGGATAAGTCGCTGGCGACCCTGCCCGTCACCGGCTTCAATGTCGGCGTGGCGATCGGCGCCCTGCCGGCGGCGGTGCTGATGCGGGTGATCGGCCGGCGGTTCGGCTTTTCGGCCGGCGCCCTGTTGGTCTCGCTCGGCGGCCTCTGCGCGGCCTTCGCCCTGCTCGCCCAGGCCTTCTGGCCTTTCGTTCTGTCGCTGCTTCTGATCGGCTGCGGTAACGCCTTTACCCAGCAATATCGCTTTGCCGCGACCGATGGTGCGCCGCGCGACTATCAGGCTCGGGCAATCGCGATCGTGCTTGCCGGTGGGATGTTCGCGGCGGTCATCGGGCCGCAGATGGTGAACTTCACCACCGGTCTGTTCCGCCCGGCGGAATTTGCCGGGGCGTTTTTCGGCGTGTCGATCCTCGGGCTGTTGGGTATGTTCGTTCTGTCCGGGCTGAAGGTGCCGAACGCCACCAGCCATGCCGTTGCGCCGGAGATCAGCGAGCCGGCGCGGGCGCTGGCAGCGATCATCGCCCAGCCGCGCTTTTTGACGGCGCTTTTATGCGGTGTCGGCAGCTTCGCGATGATGAGCTTCGTGATGACCGGCGCGCCGCTTGCCATCGTCGCCTGCGGCCATTCGCAACAGGTCGGCTTCTTCGGCATTCAATGGCATGTCATGGCGATGTTCGGCCCGAGCTTCTTCACCGGCCGGCTGATCGCCCGCTATGGCCAGGAGCGGATCATCGGGGCCGGCCTCGTCATGCTGCTCGCGAGCTTCGGCGTCTTCTTGTCGGGCATTGCCGTCTGGCAGTTCTGGCTCGGTCTGATACTGCTCGGTCTTGGTTGGAATTTCGGCTTCATCGGGGCGACGGCGATGGTCGCCGAGACCTATCGCGCGTCTGAGAAGAACAAGACGCAAGGGTTTCACGACCTCGTCCTCTTCACCACCGTGGCGCTCGCCTCCTTCATGTCGGGGCGGGTGTTCGTCGCCAGCGGCTGGGACATGATGAACCTCGCTGCCTTGCCGATCGCGCTGGTTTGCATGGCGGCTTTGGCCCTCGAGGCGAGACGCGCCGCTCTGCGCCCCGCAACCGTCTTCTGACGCCGCCGCTTTTTCCCGCACGCTCCCGGCGCTTGACGCGGCCCGCGCCTCATATAACCTCCCACTGCCTTGCGCCGTGGGGGAGCATGTGCGGCCAGGGCTCACGAAGAACAACGGGAACGTCGCCGGCCCGCCTCGTGCCTGCGACGCAGTCGAGGAAACGGCATGCAGACAATTCTACTGGTCGTGGCCCTGTGCGGGCTGCTCGCGGTCGTTTACGCCATGTGGGCGACCCGCTCGATCCTCGCCGCCGATCAGGGCACGGCGCGGATGCAGGAGATCGCCGGCGCGATCCGCGAAGGGGCGCAGGCCTATCTCGCCCGGCAATACACCACGATCGCGATGGTCGGTGTCGTCGTCTTCGCGCTCAGTTGGGTTCTCCTGTCGCTCTATGCCGCCATCGGCTTTGCCATTGGCGCCATCCTGTCCGGCCTCGCCGGCTTCATCGGCATGAATGTGTCGGTACGGGCGAATGTCCGCACCGCGCAGGCGGCCGCCCGGTCGCTGGGGCAGGGCCTGTCCGTTGCCTTCAAGTCCGGCGCGATCACCGGCCTGCTCGTCGCCGGTCTGGCGCTCCTCGGCGTCACCCTCTACTTCTTCGCCCTGACCACTTGGCTCGGCTTCAAGCCCGCCGATCGCACGGTGATCGACGCGCTCGTCTCGCTCGGCTTCGGCGCCTCGCTGATCTCGATTTTCGCCCGCCTCGGCGGCGGCATCTTCACCAAGGGCGCCGATGTCGGCGGCGATCTCGTCGGCAAGGTCGAGGCCGGCATTCCGGAGGACGATCCGCGCAATCCGGCGACGATCGCCGACAATGTCGGGGACAATGTCGGTGATTGCGCCGGCATGGCGGCGGACCTGTTCGAGACCTATGCGGTCACCGTCGTTGCCACCATGGTGCTCGGGGCGATCTTCTTTGCCGGCTCGAGCGCCATCGAAACCGTCATGGTCTATCCGCTGGCGATCTGCGGCGCCTGCATCATCACCTCGATCGTCGGCACCTTCTTCGTGCGTCTCAGCGCCAACGGCTCGATCATGGGGGCGCTCTATAAGGGGCTGTGGGTGACGACGCTGCTGTCGATCGTCGGTCTTGCCATCGCCAATTATGTCACCATCGGCTTCGGCGATGTCGGGCAGTCCAGCGCGGGCGTGACGATCAACGGCCTCAATCTCTTCGTCTGCGGCATCATCGGCCTCGTCGTGACCGGACTGATCGTCTGGATCACCGAATACTACACCGGCATTGGTTTCCGGCCGGTGCGCTCGATCAGCGAGGCGTCGGTTACCGGTCACGGCACCAATGTCATCCAGGGCCTGGCCGTCTCGCTCGAAGCGACGGCGCTGCCGACCATCGTCATCGTCGCCGGCATCATCTCGACCTATCAGCTCGCCGGCCTCTACGGCACCGGAATCGCGGTGACGGCGATGCTGGGGATCGCCGGCATGATCGTCGCGCTCGATGCCTTCGGCCCGGTCACCGACAATGCCGGCGGCATTGCCGAAATGTCCGGCCTGCCGGCGGATGTCCGACGTTCGACGGACGCGCTCGACGCGGTCGGCAACACCACCAAGGCGGTCACCAAAGGCTATGCGATCGGCTCGGCCGGTCTCGGCGCCTTGGTGCTGTTCGCCGCCTATAACTACGATCTGCGCTACTTCATCGAGCAGAGCGCCAACGGTAGCCAATACGGCTATTTCAAGGGTGTTTCGCCGGACTTCGCCCTGACCAACCCCTTCGTCGTGGTCGGTCTTCTCCTCGGCGGCCTGATCCCGTTCCTGTTCGGCGGATTGGCGATGACGGCTGTCGGCCGGGCCGGCAGCTCGGTCGTCGTCGAGGTGCGCCGGCAGTTCAAGGAGAAGCCGGGGATCATGGAAGGCACCGAGCGGCCAGACTATGCCCGCGCCGTCGATCTTCTCACCCGCTCGGCGATCAAGGAGATGGTCGTCCCCTCGCTTTTGCCGGTTCTGGCGCCGATCGTCGTCTATTTCGTCGTCTATCTGATCGCCGGCAAGAACGAAGCCTTTTCGGCGGTCGGCGCGATGCTGCTCGGCGTCATCGTTACCGGCCTGTTCGTGGCGATTTCGATGACGTCCGGCGGTGGCGCCTGGGACAACGCCAAGAAGTCCTTCGAGGACGGTTTCGTCGACTCAGCCGGCATCCGGCATATGAAGGGCTCGGAGGCGCACAAGGCCTCGGTCACCGGTGATACGGTGGGCGACCCTTACAAGGATACGGCGGGGCCGGCGGTCAATCCGGCAATCAAGATCACCAACATCGTCGCGCTCTTGCTCTTGGCGATCCTTGCCCATCAGTAACCGCATCGGTCGCGCGACCGGCCCGATTGTCACACAAACAAGCGCCTCGCAGACCATGCCGGTTTGCGGGGCGCGATCGTTTTGAACCGGGTTTGGCGTGTATCGGCCGCCCCGGGACCGTCAGGCGGCGGCGCTGGCGAGGAAGGCGGCCTCGGCCATCGAGATCGCCGACGGCGTGCCGACGGTGATCCAGACGCCGTCGAGCCGCACGCCGAACAGCCGATCGGCCTCGATCGTCGTATCGAAGATCGCATTCAGCGAGAATCGTGCGGCGCTGCGTCCGGCGAAGAGTTCAGGTTTGAGGATTGCCGCTCCGGCATAGATGAAGGGCGACAGATTGTGCTCCTGGACGCGAGCGAGCTGCCCGGTGGGGTCCATCACGAAGTCGCCCCGGCCGTCATAGCCATAGGATTGCCGCATGTCGGCGATCAGCAGGGAGGCATCCATTCGTTCCGGCTGCCAGAGCTCGGCGAGAAGGTCGAGATTGTCGCGATAGCCGTCGATCCAGAAGGTGTCGGCATTGATGAGGTAGAACGGATCGGAGCCGATGTCCGGTAGCGCCTTAACGATTCCGCCGCCGGAATCGAGCAGGGCGTCGGTTTCGTCCGAGACGACGATCTTCATGTCCTTGCGCTTGCGCAGATGGGCGCGCATCAGATCGGCGAGATAGTGCACGTTAACGACGACTTTTTCGACGCCGTTGCGCGCCAGGGCATCGAGGCCGTAGTCGATCAGTGCCTTGCCGCGAACCTCGATCAGCGGCTTCGGCATCGTCGAGGTGATCGGACGCATGCGCTTGCCGAGACCTGCGGCGAGGATCATGGCGGTCTTCGGCTTAAGATGAGCCTTGGTGCTTTGAAGTGTCATCGTGTCAGCGATCTTTCAAACATGCCGCCCGGGATCGTCGTGATCGAAGATCCCCCAGTCGCCATACAGTCGGCGAAGAGCCGAGAGCGAAGGGTGTCCTAGCGTCCGGGCCAGGTAAGTCTTAATCCGCGGTATGTGACGTAGATATTGCGGCTTATGATCCCTTTGCAGAAGGCGGACGAAAATCCCGAGGATCTTCGAGGCGCGTTGGGCGGCTATGATCGCGTAGTCGCGCTCGAAGGCGAAGGGGGCGAAGGCGGGATCTTGCTCGCGTCGGTGGCTGATATAAGCGGCGGTCAGCGCGGCTTCGAGGTCGGCCGATACGTCGGTGCGGGCGTCCTGCGCCAGCGAGGCGACGTCATAGGCGGCGGGGCCGATCAGGGCGTCTTGGAAGTCGATGAGGCCGATCCTTTGAATGCCCTCGGCTTCCGGCCGGTAGATCACGTTCGGTGAGTGAAAATCGCGCAGCACGAGGCTGGTCTCGGCGCTCTGCAACTCATCGAAGATCGCCGTCCAGCATTCGGTGAACAGCCGCCGTTCGTCATCGCTCGCGGCGCGGCCGAGGGCGTAGGGCACATACCAGTCGACAAGCAGCTCGATCTCCGCCGTCATCGCGCCACGGTCGAACCGAGGAAGGCGATAGATCGCACCACTTTGGAAGGGAAGTTCGGCGGACCATTCGATCTGATGCAGCGCGGCGAGACAGGTGATGCATTCGTGGTAGCGCTGCGGGATCGGCCGGCGGTCGGCATCGATGATCCCGCCGTCGCCGAGATATTCGGTCAGCAACAGGCCGCTATCGAGATCGGCGCGACGAATCGCAGGCGCGGCAAAGCCCGCCTGTCGCAGGGCATCAGCGACGGCGACGAAGGGCGCGACATCTTCGGCAAGATGGGCGATGCGGCTGTAAGGCAGGCCATTCTTGATCGGCGGACCGTCCGGGCGGCGCGGCGCGTCCATCAGCACAAAGGTCACGCCATTCGCCGTCAGGGTCTCGTAGCGCCGCGTCGAGGCATCGCCGAAGAACCGGGCACGGGGCGCATCATCCAGTCCGGCATCGCTGAGAAAGCCGCGGATCGCCAGCGTGCGGCTGATTCGCTCCTGCGCATTGCCCGCAGCCGAGATCACCGCGACGCGGCCGCCGGTCTCATGCAGCGTCAGGTTGATCGCGACCGTAGCGCAGGCCATGTCCGCCTCGGCTCGCTCGGGCCATTCGACAAGCGCAATGCCCGTCGCCGCCGCGTCGTCGAAGCCGAGTTCGTCGAGTTCCTCGCCTTTGGCGAGGCGATAGAGATCGAAATGGGCAACCGGTGGCTCGGTGTCGTAAGGCTGAACCAGCGTGTAGGTCGGTGAGGGAACCTCAAGCTGGGGATCGCCAGCCAGGGCGCGGATCAGAGCGCGGGCGAGGGTTGATTTGCCGGCCCCGAGATCGCCGGACAGGGCGATCACGTCCCCCGCCGCGAGCACGACCGCGAGATCGGCGCCGAGCCGTTCGGTGGCGGCCGTATCAGGAAGAACGAGGCGAGCGATGGAGGTGGATCTGGCGGTCGCCGCCCGCCCCTTGTCCCCCGGCGCGATGACCGTGTCTTTCGTTCCCCCGATTGCGTCCGTCATTCGGCAGCGTCCTTGAAGCGCGTCTGGTTGCCGGTATCCTCGTCGGGCGGGAAGTTGCCGAGCGGGAAGTGGCAGGTCACCGAGGTTCCACGGCCCGGCACCGAGCGCACTTCGACATAGCCGTGATGCAGCTCGACGAAGCTTTTCACGATCGACAGGCCGAGCCCCGCGCCGGATTGGCGTCCACCGCTCGGATTGGCCTCGAAGCGCTCGAACATCTTGTCGATCTGATTGGAGGCGATACCCGGGCCGTCATCGGCGACCTCGAAGGATAGTATACCTTGGTGGCGCCAGGCGCGCACGTCGACGACCGAGCCTTCGGGCGCGAAATTCGCGGCGTTGGAGAGCAGGTTGAAGAGGATCTGAGTCAGCCGGTGACCATCGGCGAGGAAGGTGTCGCCGGCATGAGCGATGTCGATCCGCAGCTGGATGTCGGCCGCCTCGAAGCGATCACGCACGCCGTCGACGGCTTGCTCGACCGTGCGGGCGATGTCGACCTCCGACAGCTCCAGTTCCATGATGCCGGCATCGACGGTCGCCAGATCCAGAATGTCGTTGACGATGGTCAGCAACGTTGAGGTTGAGGAAGAAATGTAGTCGAGATACTCGCTCTGGCGCTCGTTGAGATGGCCGGTCTCAGGCGAGCGCAGCAGTGCCGAGAAACCGATGATGTTGGTCAGCGGCGAGCGCAGCTCGTAGTTCACATGCTGGACGAAGTCGGTCTTGATCTGGTTCGCCTGCTCCAGGGCGTCGTTGCGTTCGCGCAGCACCAGTTCGGCGGCGCGGGCCTCGGAGATGTTGGAGAAGGTCAGCATCGTCAGGCCGTTTGGCAGAGGAACGATGGTGTAGTTGAAGATTCGGCCGTCAGAGAGGGTCAACTCGCCGCGCGAGGTGTTGCGGCCGTTTTCATCGAAGGCGGTGACCTGTTCGATGAAGTGCTGCCAGCCGTGGGCGTCCTGCATCAGCCCGGTTTCGCTGGCGAGGCGCATCGCGTCGATGCCGACCGACGCGCGGTGGGGCAAAAGCTGAATGCGGGGCGAGGCGGCGAGGATGCCGGCATCGATATCCCACATCTCGGCAAAGGCTGGGTTGGACAGGCGCATTCGCCCATCGCTGCCGAACACGGCGACGGCTTCCGACAGATAGTCGATGGTTTCGCGCTGCAGCTGGACGGTGGCCCGCACCTGGCTTTCCAGTTCCAGCTTCTCGGTGATGTCCTCGAACACCCAGGTCGCGCCGCCGCGCGGCTGCGGCGTGGCGATGACACGCAGGGTGCGGCCGTCGCTCAGATGCCACATTGCCTCGCTCGGCTCGGTGGCGCGATAGGCGGCGAGATCCTGCTCGACCATTTCCGAGCGCGTCAGCCGCTCGGTCGGCAAGATGCCGCAGGTGCGCAGGTGATCGAGGAGAGCCAGATGATCGGGCTCGGTCTCGAGATAGGCATTGGTGAGATCGAACAGCCGCTGGAAGGCGGCGTTGTAATAGGTAAGGCGGGTCTTCTCGTCGAAGCGCGCCACCGCCGTGGTCAGCTGATTGAGGGTTTCCGACTGGCTCTCGATCGTTTGGCGCAGTTCGATGCGAACCTGCTCGGTCTCGGAGACGTCGATGGCGATCGCAGCCGAGCCGAGCGGGCCGGGGGTTTCGACGACGTTGAAGTTGCGGCGGTCGGCGTCGACGACGGTCGACAGCTTGGCGGCGAAGGTCCGGCCTTCGGCCAGGTTCTTGGCGATGCGCAGGCGGTCCTGGGCGTTGATCAGTTCGAGCTGACGCTCGACAGCGTCAGCGACGGAGTTGGCCTCGACGCCCTTGGCGTAAGTCTCGTTGACCCAGGCAAGCCGGCCGGTTCTATCCCGCAGCCAGATCGCCAATGGCGCCTGATCGAACAATTGCTGCATGGTTTTGACGGTCGCTTGGGAGCGGGCCTCAGACTCGGTGAGATCCTTCAGCTCCCGGCGCAAACCTTCGAGGACCGAGAACGTCACCATGGCAAGGCCGCCGCTGGTGCGGCCGACGACTTCGACGACACAGTCGGCATTGAGGTCGATGGCGAAGCGGAACGGTTTGGCCGTCTGCAACAGAGCGGCGATCGCGGCTTCGAGGGTGCTGGCCGCCTCGGCGGGCATCCAGTCGGCGAAGGTGAGGAAGCGCTCGCCGTCGAGCGGGATTTGTCGCGGTCCGTCGATCTGACCGATGATCTCCGGCTTGTCCGAACCGGAATAGACGATGATGCGCGAATCGCCGGCGATCAACAGTGCGGTACGCCGGTCGGCCTCGAGCCGGGCCTCGTGCAGGTCGCTTTCGAGAAGTTCCTTTTCCGCCAATAAGTTCGCTCTTTGGCGAACGAAGAAAGTGGCCGCCAGCATGGCGATACCCACAAGAAAAGCGATGGATGAGAGGTAGAGAACGTCGATTTCGGAAAGGATCCGATTGACATTGGCGGCCAGGCCGGCATCCTGCGCCGCGCTGATTGTCGGCGTCATGCCAACAATCAGCATGGCTATGGCGATCGAACCGATCGTCCGATGGATTGTGCCCGCGCCAGGCATCGGGGGGATTTGGAGCCCCGAATCCATACGCAACCCGGCGGCGCCGCCGCGCCCGGGTCGAATGGCTTTCGACATATGAAACTGCCCTCGTCTAATCCCGCTGCTGTCGAGACTGAAACTCAACGCATTTCGATCAGGCTTTCAGGTCCGCATCTCAAAGCCTTGATTCGGCCATATTAGCGGCTCGCGAGTCGGGTGCAATCTCAATATTTAACTTTATTTGAAACAAATTGACCCGGCGTGGCTTGCGCCGCACCGGGTCTTCTGAATCGCGGCCTGCTTCGTGGTGCGGATCAGTAGCGATAATGCTCTGGCTTGTAGGGGCCTTGCGGCGTTACGCCGATATAAGCTGCCTGCTCTTCCGACAGCTCCGAAAGCCTTGCGCCGAGCTTGCCGAGATGCAGCCGGGCGACTTTTTCATCGAGATGCTTCGGCAGAACGTAGACTTGGTTCTCATACTGTTCACCCTTGGTGAAGAGTTCGATCTGCGCCAGCGTCTGATTGGTGAAGGAGGCCGACATCACGAAGCTCGGGTGGCCGGTGGCGTTGCCGAGGTTGAGCAGGCGGCCTTCCGAAAGAAGGATCATGCGGTTGCCCTTGGCGAATTCGATCATGTCCACTTGCGGCTTGATGTTGGTCCATTTCAGGTTCTTCAGGGCGCCGACCTGGATCTCGTTGTCGAAGTGGCCGATGTTGCCGACGATCGCCATGTCCTTCATCTCGCGCATATGCTCGATGCGGATGACGTCCTTGTTGCCGGTGGTGGTGATGAAGATGTCGGCGGTCGCCGCGACGTCTTCGAGCTGGACGACCTCGAAACCATCCATCGCCGCCTGCAGGGCGCAGATCGGATCGACCTCGGTGACCTTCACCCGGGCGCCGGCGCCGGCGAGCGAGGCCGCTGAGCCCTTGCCGACGTCGCCATAGCCGCAAACCACCGCGACCTTACCGGCCATCATCACGTCGGTGGCGCGGCGGATGCCGTCAACCAGCGACTCCTTGCAGCCGTATTTGTTGTCGAACTTCGACTTGGTGACGCTGTCGTTGACGTTGATCGCAGGGAAGGGGAGGAGGCCCTTCTTCTGCAGCTGGTAGAGCCGGTTGACGCCGGTCGTGGTCTCTTCGGTCACGCCCTTGATGGCGTCGCGCTGCTTGGCGAAGAACCCCGGGGTCGCGGCCATGCGCTTCTTGATCTGAGCAAAAAGCACTTCCTCTTCCTCGCTGCCCGGATTGGACAGGACGTCCTCGCCGGCTTCGGCGCGGGCGCCGAGCAGGATGTACATCGTCGCGTCGCCGCCATCGTCGAGGATCATGTTCGACGGCTGGCCGTCCGGCCACTGGAAGATGCGATCGGTATAGGTCCAGTACTCTTCCAGCGTCTCGCCCTTGATGGCGAAGACCGGCGTGCCGCCGGCGGCGATCGCCGCCGCGGCGTGGTCCTGGGTCGAGAAGATGTTGCAGGAGGCCCAGCGGACCTCGGCGCCGAGCGCCTTCAGTGTCTCGATCAGCACGGCGGTCTGGATGGTCATGTGCAGCGAGCCGGTGATCCGCGCGCCCTTCAGCGGCTGATCGGCCCCGAATTCCTCGCGGCAGGCCATCAGGCCGGGCATTTCGGTCTCGGCGATGATGATTTCCTTGCGGCCGTAATCGGCGAGCGCAATGTCCTTCACGACGTAGTCGGTCTGTTCGCTCATGGTGTCGGAACTCCGTTGTCGGTGTTTTCGGGCGAATGACGGCCGGGATTGCCCCGATCTTCCGGCTGCCTTTAGCAGGCGAGCGCGCTGCCGACAAGAGGATATAAACATTTGCTTATGTCTTGATTGGTTGAATCCAGCTTTCGTTGGAACGTCTTGCCGGTCTAAGGTCGTGCCCCGATTTTCCCTGTTGGAGGAATGACGATGGCGCGGGGCGTCGCAGCGAAGCTTTTGGCAATGGCAATTGCCGTCCCGTGCCTGATGGCGCGCGCCGAGGCTGAGCCGGTGACGCTGCCCGCGCTGCCATCCGCACCTCCTGCCAAGGCAGCCAATGCGACAGAGCTGGTGCTGCCCTATACGCCCTATCTCTTTGACTTTGCGGTGATGTCGCTGCGCAGCGTCGCCGAGATCACCTATACCGGCCGGCGCTATGATCCGATCACCCGCTCGCTGGTGGTGACCGGCCTCGAAGTCCATCGCGACAAGGTGCATTTCCGCGTCGGCCAGATGCGCCTTGGTGCCGATCAACTGATTCTTGACGGCGTCGCCATCGACACGCGTCCGCTGCCGCTCGACCCAACCCTGCGCCAGGTGTTGAAGCATCTGAAGCGACAGATCATTGGCGGTGACGTGGCGGTGGCGATCAATGTCGATGCGCCGCAAGCGAATTATCTCGTGCAGGGGGCAGTTCGGCTGACGGGCATCGGGGCGTTCGACATCAATGCCGATCTCCGCGGTTTTCACGTGCTCGCCCCGTTGTCGACGATGAAGGGCGGCGCTGCGGCCAACGGCCGGCAGCCGCCGGAGGTGCGCGGCCGTCTCGCTTCGGCGGATCTCGCCTTTACCGATCGCGGACTGGTCGAGGCGCTCTATGATGTGCTGGGCGGTAAACAGGGGCTGAAGCCCGAGGCGGCGAAGGCTCTGGCCGTCGGAATTGCCGGGGCGGCGGTGGCAGGTTCGATGGATAAGCTGCCGGGCGGCGCCACGCCAGCGCTTCGCAAGACGGCCGAGGCTTGGTCGGCGGCGGTGCAGGCCTTTCTCAAAGATCCCGAGCGCATTCTTCTCATGTTGAAGCCGACTCAGCCCTTCGATCTGCAGCGTCTGACGGATGGTCCGCTGGACGCCAGGGTCGTTGCGGATCTCAATCCGCAGGTGGTCAACGGGCGTTCTGCCGCGCCGGTGATGATCAAGCCCGCCGATCTGTCGCTGCCGCCGGATGCACCGCTGGCCAAGGTGCTCGCCGTCGCCGAGACGTTGCTCAGCGGACGCGGGACGCCGCAGGATATCGACGGCGCGCTGAAGATGATCATGCCGGTGGCGATCAGCGGCAATCGGGCGGCCGTCGGTCTGTTGGCCAAGGCGATCGCTGTCGATCCATACGCGACCATTCCCCAGGAAAAGCTCGCACCGGTCTATGTTGCTCTGGATCTTGCGGTAGCCGAAGGGTTGCCCTTCGCGGATGAGAGCCTTGCGGCGATCGGCCGACGCCTCAGTCCCGAGGAGGTGGTCGCGGCGGAGGACGAGGCGGTGGCGACGTGGCGCAAGACGCCCGTCGGCGGCCGGCAACGCGCGGCGGAGACCGCGGCATTCCGCTTGCAGGACTGGGATACGGTGCGCCGCTTCGCCTATGCCTATTACGAAGGGGCTGACATGCCCCGCAATCTGATGCGCGCCTATGGCTGGGCGTCGATGGCGGCAGCCGGGGGCGATCGCCTGGCCGCCAAGCTGCGCGACGAGCTGACTCGCGCGGCAGGCGCCGGGAAGATTGTCCTGCCGCTTGATCGGGCGCAGGCGGCGACCGCCAAGCTCTGGACGCTGCTGATGAATGACGAGCGGTCCAAGCCGGGCGATGGGGCCGAAGCGAGCGGCGCTTCGGCGCCCGCCGGGGCAAACGATCAGCAGCGTTCGAGCGAGCAGCCTCCCGCCACCGTCGCGGCGCCGCCCGCTGTGTCGGAGCCTGCCGATGAGGGGGCTCAGACCGATACGGCCCCCGGCCGCGACAAGGCGAGCAAAGGGGCGAGCAACGGGGCGAATTGAAACGCCTGCTGTGTATGACCTAACGATAGTGCGGCTTTGCCTTGACCAACGGCCGCACTGTCACTATACGATCGCAATTCCAGGGATCGGTTCATCCGGTCCTTCTCGCCCTATTCCGCAACCGACTGAACAAGAAGACGGCCCGCGCCCTTTCGCGGCACGAGAGCTGGTCTGACGAACGGAGAAAAAATGTTCGCAGTCATCAAGACCGGTGGCAAGCAGTACCGCGTCGCCACTGAAGACAAATTCACCATCGAGCGCATCGCCGGCGAGGCGGGCGATCTCGTGACCTTCAACGAAGTGCTGATGGTCGGCTCTTCGATTGGCGCTCCCTTCGTCGAAGGGGCGAGCGTCGCGGCCGAGATCGTCGAACAGACCCGTGGCAAGAAGGTTATCTCCTTCAAGAAGCGCCGCCGGCAGAATTCCAAGCGCACCCGTGGTCATCGTCAGGATCTGACCATGATCCGCGTCACCGAGATCCTCACCGACGGCAAGGCGCCGTCCGGCAAAACCAAGGCTGCCAAGGCGCCGAAGCAAGAGACGGCCGACACCGCTGTCGAGAGCGCGGAGACGCCGATGTTCACCACGCCGGCTGGCGCGGCGGATAAGCTGACCAAGATCAAGGGGATCGGTCCGGTCGCCGAGAAGCAGCTGAATGCGCAGGGTATCACCACCTTCGCGCAGATCGCCGGCTTCACCGATGACGAGATTGCCAAGATTGATGCGGCGATGCCTTTCAGCGCCGCGCAGATCACCGAGTGGCGTGAGCAGGCCAAGGCCCTCGCGGCCGAGTAAGATGCAAATTCGACGGGCCGCCGCGCGCTGGCCTGCTGCCTGACCCAGGCAAGGAGATTGAACGATGGCACATAAAAAAGCTGGCGGTTCCTCGCGTAACGGTCGCGATTCGGAATCCAAACGTCTCGGCGTGAAGAAATTCGGCGGCGAAGCCGTGATCCCGGGCAACATCCTCGTGCGTCAACGCGGCACGCGTTGGCATCCGGGCGTCAATGTCGGCCTTGGTAAGGACCATACCCTGTTTGCCAAGGCGGAAGGCACGGTTGCTTTCCAGAAGAAGGCCAACGGCCGAACCTACGTAGCAATTATGCCGAAAGCAGAAGCAGCCGAATGACCGGAGCTTCGAAGCGCCGGCGTTCCAACGACCCGGCGCTGAGAAGACCAGAAGGCATCGCCTGACGGATCGAGCGAAAGGGGAGATGGACCGCCGTCTCCCCTTTTCGCTTGACAGGAAGGACGATGCGATGACGGACGAGGAGACGACCGAGAGACCGAGGGCGCGCGAGCGCGTCACCCGGGCGATCGTGACGCCGAGACTGAGATTGAGGCCGCTGGCACTTGGCGACGCGCCGACGGTCGCGAAACTGCTCGACGATTACGACATCGTCAAGATGCTGTCGCGGTTGCCCTGGCCTTACAGCCTCGACGACGCCGAGAGCTTCATCGCCGATCATGGTGAGGAGACCGTCTTCGCGATTTGCGTCAAAGCGAGCGGGGGTCTGGTCGGTCTCTGCGGCCTTCAGCCGGACGAGACGCGGATGGATCGCGGCGAACTCGGCTTCTGGATCGGGCGCCCGCATTGGGGCAACGGCTATGCAACGGAAGCGGCGCATGCGGCGATCGACTACGGTTTTACCGCGCTTCGGCTCAACGAGATCACCGTGAACTGCCGGGTGATCAACGATGCCTCGCGCCGGGTGATCTGGAAGTGCGGCTTTCGCTTTCGCGGCAACGGCATGATCGACACGGTCGCGGCCGGACGGGTCGCGGCGGAGCATTTCGTTCTCGACCGCTCCTGCTGGCGCTCGCTCAAATCCTGGGGGGAGGCGTGATGGTCGGCGCTGCACAACACGACAGGCGCAAAGAGCTGGGCAGCTTGGGCAGAGAGATCCGCCGTCATGCCCATCTCGCGGTTGTCCTTCTTTTCAGTGCGGTGGTCGTGTTGGCGGGCTGCGTCGGCGCTGAGGCGGCTGGAACGGGCGTTACCCCAGGGGGCAAGCAGCCACGGTTTTCACTGCTGACCTTCTTTGACGGCGATGCCACCTCGCGCGGGATGATCACCACGGCCCTCGTCTTTTCCGAGGCGTTTACCGCGCGATTTGCCGGCAAGGTTTCAGGTAACCGGCTGCGGCTCGACGAGCGGTTTCGCTTCAAGGACGGCATGCGTCTGCAGCGCTGGGATCTCCAGCGCCTTGCCGATGGCACCTATCGTGGCACCGTGCGCACCGAATTGTCCGACGGCACCATGGCACCGCCGGCGGCGGTGAAGGGGCGCAGCTTTGCAGGCGGTGTCGTCCTTGCGTATGACGGTTATGCGCCGGGCGGCGGGCACACCCGACTCGGATTTCGGCACGTGATGCGGCCGGTTTCGCGGGAGACGGTCGAAAACCATGTGACGATCTTTAAATTTGGATTGCCGATCGCCAAGGCCGAGGTCATCTTCCGGCGCGCCGGCGGCAAGCCGAAGCGATGACGGAAACGACGCGGCGGCGGGCCGAAGGGCGGCGCCGGCCATGCATGAGATGCGCGGGCAGGCGGCAACAAGGCCCGGCGCGCAAGACGTTCGAAACGGAAAGACGATGAAGTTTCTCGATCAGGCGAAAGTCTACATTCGGTCCGGCGACGGCGGCGCGGGCTCCGTCTCGTTCCGGCGCGAGAAGTTCATCGAATTCGGCGGGCCGGACGGCGGCGACGGGGGGCGCGGCGGCGATGTCTGGATCGAGGCCGTGCAAGGCCTCAACACGCTGATCGACTATCGCTACCAGCAGCATTTCAAGGCCAAGACCGGCATGCATGGCATGGGCCGCAACCGCAATGGCGGCAAGGGCAGCGACGTGACGCTGAGGGTGCCGGCCGGCACCCAGGTTTTTGCCGAAGACAACGAGACCCTGCTCTTCGATTTGACCGAGATCGGCGAGAAGCACCGCATCGCCGCCGGCGGCAATGGCGGCTTCGGCAACGCTTATTTCAAGTCTTCGGTCAATCAGGCGCCGCGTCACGCCAATCCGGGTCTGCCGGGCGAAGAGATGACGATCTGGCTGCGCTTGAAGCTGATCGCCGATGCCGGGCTCGTCGGGCTGCCGAATGCCGGCAAGTCGACCTTTCTCGCCTCGGTTACCCGGGCGCGGCCGAAAATCGCGGATTATCCCTTTACGACGCTTCATCCCGGCTTGGGCGTTGCCAAGGTCGACGACGCGGAATTCGTCATCGCCGACATTCCCGGCCTGATCGAGGGCGCCCATGAGGGAGTCGGCATCGGCGACCGCTTCCTCGGCCATGTCGAGCGCACCTCGATCCTGTTGCATCTCGTCTCGGCGATGGAGGCGGATGTCGGTAAGGCGTACCAAACCGTACGCCGAGAGCTCGAAGCCTATGGCCACGGCATTGCCGATAAGCCTGAGATCGTCGCGCTGTCGCAGATCGATACGGTGTCGGGTGACGATCGGGGGGCAAAGCTTGCAGACCTCGCCGCTGCCGCCGGTGTCCAGCCTCTGGCGCTGTCGTCGGTCAGCCGTGAGGGCATGACCGAGGCGCTGCGGCGGATGCGGGCGGAGATGACGATGCTTGGCGGATCCGAAGACGGTAAGACTGGGGACGACCGCGAAAGCGCCGACGCCGACGAGGGGAGGGAGGCTTGACCAATCTTCTCGAAGGTCATCGCCGGATCGTCGTCAAGATCGGCTCGTCGCTGCTCGTCGATCGCGAGCGGGGGATGAAGCGGACCTGGCTGGAATCGCTGGGCGAGGACATCGCCCGGCTGGTGGCCGCGGGCCGGCAGCTCGTCGTGGTGTCGTCCGGCGCCATCGCGCTCGGCCGGCAGGTGCTGAAAATGCCGCGCGGCGGGCTGAAGCTTGAAGAATACCAGGCGGCGGCCTCGGTCGGGCAGATCGAACTGTCGCGCACCTATTCGGAGATTTTCGGCCGCCATGGCCTGTTCACCGGCCAGGTGCTGCTCACCCTCGGCGACACCGAGGAGCGGCGGCGCTATCTCAACGCCCGGGCAACGCTGGCGACCTTGCTCGACATGGGCGCGGTTCCGGTGATTAACGAGAACGATACGGTCGCGACCAGCGAAATCCGCTATGGCGACAACGACCGCCTCGCGGCCCGCGTCGCGACGATGATCGACGCTGACCTGCTCATTCTCCTCTCCGACATCGACGGGCTTTACACCGCTCCCCCGGCGGAGGACCCGAATGCGCGGCATCTCCCGCTCGTCGAGAGCATCACGCCGGAAATCGAGGCGATGGCGGGCGCGGCCGGATCGGAGCTGTCGCGCGGCGGCATGAAGACCAAGATCGATGCCGGCAAGATCGCGACCAGCGCGGGAACCGCGATGATCATCACCGCCGGTCAGCGGCTCTATCCGCTCGGGGCCATTGAGCGCGGCGAGCGGGCGACGATGTTCAGCGCCCGCGGCACGCCCCGCAGTGCCCGCAAGCGGTGGATCGGCGGGCACCTCAACATGCATGGCTCGCTGGTGGTCGATGCGGGCGCGGTGGCGGCGCTCGCCTCCGGCAAGAGCCTGCTGTCGGCCGGCGTGGTGTCGGTGCATGGCGATTTTTCCCGGGGCGATCCGGTGCTGGTGACGCGCGCCGATGGTTCAGAGGTGGCGCGCGGCGTCGTCGCCTATGATGCTGATGACGCACGGCGCATCGCCGGCTTGCGCAGTTCGGCGGTCAGCGCGGCCCTCGGCTATGAGGCGCGCGCGGCGATGATCCACCGCGACGACCTGGTGCTTAGCCTGGCGCTCGAAGCCGGCGGCGCGGAGGGGGCTGGGAACACGACGAACGACCGGGAAACGGTCGCGACGCAGTAGGGAGAGCGAAGATGCTCGACAAGACCATAAGCGGCGAGATTTCGGTCTCGGACATGATGGGCGCCATCGGACGCCGCGCCCGCAGCGCCGCCCGTCAACTCGCGACGGTGCCGGCTTCGCAAAAGGATGCCGCGCTGCTTGCCATGGCCGCGGCTTTGAATGCCGCGATCCCGGCGATCCTCGAGGCCAACGGCGCGGATGTCGCGCGGGCCCAGGAGAGCGGCGCGAGCGCCGCCTTCATCGACCGGCTGACGCTGAATGCGGCCCGCGTCGTTGCCATGTCGGAAGGGCTGCGCACGATCGCCGCGCTGCCTGATCCGGTCGGCACGACCATCGCCGCGTGGGAGCGCCCGAATGGCCTTGCGATCGAGCGCGTGCGCACGCCGCTCGGCGTCATCGGCGTGATCTACGAAAGCCGGCCGAATGTCACGGCCGATGCCGGCGCCCTGTGCCTGAAAGCCGGCAATGCGGTGATCCTGCGCGGCGGCTCGGATTCGGCGCAGTCGGCTCGTGCGATCCATGCCGCGCTCGTTGCGGGTCTGACGGTTGCCGGTTTGCCCGAGGATGCGATCCAGATCGTGCCGACCACCGATCGCGCCGCCGTCGGCGACATGCTGAAAGGGCTGTCCGGCAATCTCGACGTTATCGTGCCGCGGGGCGGGCGCTCGCTCGTCGCGCGCGTCCAGGACGAGGCTCGGGTGCCGGTCTTTGCCCATCTCGAAGGCCTTTGCCACGTCTATGTTGACGCGTCGGCGGATCTCTCCATGGCGATCGACATCGTCGTCAATTCCAAGATGCGGCGCACCGGCATTTGCGGCGCGGCGGAAACGCTGCTCGTCGATCGAGCGGTGGCGGCGACTCATCTGGTGCCGATCCTCGAGTCATTGGCGCAAAAGGGCTGCCAGATCCGCGCGACAGACGAGGTGCGGGCGCTGTTTGCCGCAAGCGAACGGGCCGAGCCGGTCGATTTCGACACCGAATATCTCGACGCGATCATCTCGGTGGCTCTGGTCGATGGTGTTGCCGGGGCGATCGCGCATATCGAGCGGCATTCCTCCCACCACACCGAGGCGATCGTCGCCGACGACGCGGCGGCGGTGGCGGCCTTCATGAACGGCATCGATTCGGCCATTCTGCTGCACAACGCCTCGACCCAGTTTGCCGATGGCGGTGAATTCGGCATGGGGGCGGAAATCGGCATCGCCACCGGCAAGATGCATGCCCGTGGTCCGGTCGGCGTCGAGCAGCTGACGAGCTTCAACTACCGCGTCCGCGGCAATGGCCAGACGCGTCCTTGAAGAACGACGGGACGAGTTTCGAACGCGCCCGCGCGGCATCGGCCTTGGCGATTCCGCCCGGCCATCGCGGGATGTGCGTCGGTCTGTTCGGCGGATCGTTCAATCCGCCCCATGACGGGCACCGGCTGGTGGCGGAAACGGCCATGCGCCGTCTTGGCCTGACCCGGCTGTGGTGGATCGTCAGCCCCGGCAATCCGCTCAAGGACCACGGCGTGCTGGCGCCGATCGACGAACGCCTCGATCGCGTCCGGGCGCTCGCCTCGCGCACCCGCACCGACGTCACCGCCTTCGAGGCGCGGTTCCGCGTGCGCTATACCGCCGACACGCTGGCCATCGTGCGCCAGCGCCGCTCCGATCTGAGGCTGGTCTGGGTGATGGGCGCCGACAGCATGGCGACGTTTCATCGGTGGCAGGAATGGCGCTGGATCGCCGAAAACGTCCCGATTGCGGTGGTCGACCGGCCGAACATCACCTTCGCCGCGCTCGCCTCGCCTTTTGCCCGGCGTTATGCCTTTGCGCGGGTCCCCCAGCATGAGGCAAGCAGCCTGCCCTATCGTCCGGCGCCGGCCTGGACATTTCTGTTTGGGCCGCGCAACGCGATGTCGTCGACGAAACTGCGTGGGAAGATGTCATCGCCGTCTTGAAACGGACACGGAACATTGCCTACATTACGTCTGCCGGTGCCATTCCGGCCCGGTCAGTTGCCCCGGAGAAAGGGAAAACGACACTGAGACAAGCGGCTCAAACGAAGGGTGTCTTCGAGATCTCCCCTTCTGAAGCGCCTGCCACCGACGTTTCGGTCGGCGGGACCGCCATCGACCTCGTGATGCAGAGTCTTGAAGACTCAAAGGGCGAGGACATCGTCTCCATCGATCTGAGCGGAAAGTCGGCACTGGCTGACTTCATGGTGGTCGTCTCCGGACGATCGAACCGCCATGTCATGGCCATCGCCGATCATCTGCTTCGCCACCTGAAAGATCACGGCTTCGGGACCGCCAAGGTCGAAGGCCTGCAAAATGGTGACTGGGTGTTGATCGACGCCGGCGATATCATCGTCCATGTCTTCCGGCCGGAAATCCGCAGCTTCTACAATATCGAGAAGATGTGGACGGTCGGCGACGCCGGAGACGCGACGGTCCATTGACCTCCGCGACGTGGCAACGAGGCTCGACCGGCCCTGCCGAGGGGCGGGACCGGTGAGGCTGGCCATCGCCGCCGTCGGGCGCATGAAACAGGGACCGGATCGCGCCTTGGTCGATCGCTATCTCGACCGGTTGTCAAAGGTCGGCGGCGCGGTTGGGCTGGATTTTCGTGGCCTCAAGGAAACCGTCGAGTCGCGGCTCGACACCGTTCCTGCCCGGCGCAGGGACGAAGCGGCGCGGTTGACGACAGGTCTTTCCGAGGACTGCGTGCGGGTCGTGTTCGACGAGCGTGGCAAGAGCCTGTCTTCGGAAGACTTTGCGGCGCTGCTCGGCGACTGGCGCGACGCCGGCCGTCGCGAGGTTTGCTTTTTTCTAGGGGGACCGGACGGACATGATCCGGACCTCGCAGACGGCGCGGAACGGCTCATCGCCTTCGGCAAGATGACCTTTCCCCATCAGATCGCGCGGCTGATGCTGGCCGAGCAACTTTATCGCGCGGCAACGATTCTCGCCGGTCATCCCTATCATCGCGCCTGATCCGTCAGAACGCTCTTCCACCTCGAGGCAATCGCGCGACGGCGTTGCGTGGGGGCCTCAATCGATACCAAACCGTCTTGCCCATCCTCGTCGCGAACGTTGCGATTTGCTACTGTTGTGCGGTGTTATCCGATGACCGCCAACGGTCGACGGCACGGATTTTCCTTGCGGCGGCCTGGTCGCCTTGGCGGACGCGGTTTTCGCTCCGGCGCGGAAGGCGCGACGCGGCGTGCACGCCGGCTGCTGGATGACGATGTCGGACTGCTGCATGGTTGATGGTTTGTTAACGGCCGCACGCCATGATCGCTTGGTTTGCAAACGGGACGGAAGACGGTGACGGCGAGGCGGCGAAGCGGCGAGAAGGGGCGAGGCCTTGCGGCGCGCGGATGCCGCGCTCGCCTGACGGCCGTGTTGTGCTGCGCGGCCGCGCTCGCTCTGGCATCGCTCTCGCCGGCGGTCGCGACGTCGCCGCCTGACATCGACGCCACCGAGGTCGCGTCCATCGCGCCGCCGACATCGGCGGCGATCGAAGCGCGGCAGCAAAAGACCTCGGCCGAACTCGCCGATCTTGCAGCCCGCATCGAGCTTTCGCATGCGACGATCCAGAAGCTCGATGATGAGATCTCGACGGTCGCGGCCGATCGCACCAAGCTGCGCGCCGCATTGGCGACGGCGACCGCGGTCCAGCGCAAGGTCAGCGGCGAGCTCGAAGAGACCGAGAAGCGAATCAACACGCTTGCCACGGAAGAAGACGGCATTCGCTCGTCGCTCGCCTCGCGCCGGGACGTTCTCGCCGAGGTGCTGGGAGCGCTCGAACGGATGGGCCGCAAACCGCCGCCGGCGCTGTTGGTGCGGCCACGCGACGCGCTCGGCGCCGTGCGCAGCGCGATTTTGCTGGGGGCCGTCGTGCCGTCGCTGCGGAAGGAAACCGAGGCGCTGGTCGCCGATCTGGACCGCCTCGCCAAGGTCAAGGCGTCGATCGTCGCAGAGAAGGACCATTTTGCCGCGCAGATGAAGGACCATCGCGAGGAAGAGCTGCGGCTCTCCAAGCTGTTTCAGGAAAAGCAGCGGCTGGAAGCCGAAAGTCGCCAGCAGCGCGCGAGCGAAGGCGAGCGGGCGGCTTTGCTCGCACGCAAGGCCCGCGATCTGAAAGACCTGATTGCCTCGCTGCAGAGCGAAGCGGACACGGCGCGAGCCCGCGAGGCGGCGGCGCAAAAGGAGCAGGAGCGTCAGCTTGCCCTGGCGCAAAAGCGCGCAGCCAAAGCAAATGCCGATCGCGCCGCCGCGACGGAGCGGCTGGCGCTCGAGCGCGCCAATGAGACGACGCATACGGCCAACGGCCAGACCGGCCGGGTCGTCGCATCCCTGCCGAGCGAGACGCCCGGCGCGGATTCGGGCGTGACCGCGGCCGAGACGGCGGGCCCGTCGAACGGTCCGGCTGTGAGCCAAGCCGCAGACGCCGCATCGGCCAGGACTGCGACCGGTGACACCAAGGTGGCGGCGTTGCAGCCCTCGCCAGACGGGGCTGGCCGTTACGATATTGCCGCATTACGAAACAAGACGACGTTACTCGCCCCCGCTGCCCCATTTTCGACACTCAAGGGCCGTTTGTCGAAGCCTGTGCTTGGGAGACAGACCATTGGATTTGGCGACAAGGACGATATCGGTAGGCTCGCGACGGGGGTTTCCTTCGCCGCGCGAGCGGGTGACGTCGTCATCTCGCCGGCAGACGGGACGGTGCTCTATTCCGGTCCCTTCCGGTCCTACGGTCAACTCTTGATCCTCGACGCCGGCGACGGCTATCATATCGTCTTGGCCGGTATGGAGCGGATCGACGTTGCGAGTGGCCAGTTCGTTTCGGCGGGTGAGCCCGTGGCGTTGATGGGCGCTAGACGACTGGCGAGCGTGCAGGTTGCCGAGTTCGGCGCGGCCGAACCCACACTGTATGTCGAGTTTCGCAAGGACGGAAAACCGGTTGATCCGACCCCTTGGTGGACGGAAGAACCCTCTGGAAGGACGAGGAATGATTCGTAAGCTCTCGATACTCTTCGCCGGCGTGCTGATGGGGGCCACGGCGATGACCGTGGTCAGTCAGAGCCAAGGCGTTGCCAATGCAGCCGGGTCCGATACCTATCGACAGCTTGCGATTTTCGGTGACGTGTTCGAGCGCGTTCGCGCCCAGTATGTCACCAAGCCCGATGATCAGCAGTTGGTCGAGTCGGCGATCAACGGCATGCTCACCTCGCTCGATCCGCATTCGAGCTACATGAATGCCAAGGAAGCGGCCGAGATGCGCACCGAGACGCGCGGCCAATTCGGCGGCCTCGGCATCGAAGTCACCATGCAGGACGATCTGGTCAAGGTCGTTTCGCCTTTCGAGGGCACCCCGGCCGACAAGGCGGGCGTTCTCGCCGGCGATCTGATCGCCGAGATCAACGGCGAGCAGGTTCGCGGCCTGACCCTTGGCCAGGCAGTCGACAAGATGAAGGGCGACATCGGCACGACGGTGACGCTGACCATCATCCGTCAGGGCGCGACCAAGCCGATCCGCCTGACGCTGACTCGCGCCGAAATCAAGGTGCCGTCGGTGCGCCACTCGGTCGAGGCGGGCGATGTCGGCTACATCAAGCTGTTGAAGTTCAACGAGCAGACGACGGTCGGCCTCGAGGACGCGATTGCCGATATCAAGCAGAAGGTCGGCGAGAAGAACCTCAAGGGCTACATCCTGGATCTGCGCCGCAATCCGGGCGGTCTGCTCGACGAGGCGGTTTCGGTTTCCGATGCCTTCCTGAAGAAGGGCGAGATCGTCTCGACCCGCGGGCGCAATCCCGACGAGACCCGGCGCTACAATGCCCGGCCCGGTGACGACATCGACGGCAAGCCGCTGATCGTTCTGATCAACGGCGGTTCGGCATCGGCATCGGAGATCGTCGCCGGTGCGCTGCAGGATCAGCGCCGGGCAACGCTGATCGGCACCCGGTCTTTCGGCAAGGGCTCGGTGCAGACCATCATCCCGCTCGGCCAGAACGGTGCGTTGCGATTGACGACGGCGCTCTACTACACGCCGTCGGGCAAATCGATCCAGGGCACGGGCATCAATCCGGACATCACGGTCGCTCAGCCGCTGCCGAAGGAGATCCGCGAGCAGATGGGTCTCGACGGCGAGGATGAGCTGTCGCGCGGTGAATCGTCCTTGCGCGGTCACATCCAGGGCAAGAACGAGACCTCCGAGGGCTCGGGCTCGCTCGACTATGTGCCGCCGGAGACGAAGGACGACATCCAGCTGAACTATGCGATCGATCTTCTGAACGGGAAAAAGCAGAACGCCATGTTCCCGCCGAAGCAGGAGGCGAGTGCCAAGGCGGTGACCGACACGGAAGCCAGCAACAACGCCAAGAACTGACGCGAATGGTGCGGCGCGCTGGCGCCGCATTGCCCGTTCGAGCCAATCGAAAGCCCGGCCGCCATCCTGCGGCCGGGCTTTTTGCGTCGGTCTGAAAGCGCGCCGAGGCACGGCGGTTTACCGATGCCGGAGGTTTTGCTGGCGCGCACTCTGATTGAGCCTCCGCATCGGGCTTTGCCGAAAATCGATTCTGGTTTTTGGGCCGATGCTGTGGGCTGGCTGCGCGGAGCCTAAGGCGAGGCTGGCGAAAGCCTCGAACGCTAGTGATGGGCCCATGTCCATCGAAGGTGAACTTTACCGGCCATTAGGGCTGAAGCATGAACGGCGTCCCGTCGCATGGCGGCTGCCGACGTCGTCCGAAGTGCTGCTTGTCGTCGGCATGCTCACCCTCGCAGCCACCTCCGTGTGGGTGGTGATGCATGGCCATGCGCCGCGGCGGATGGCCGATATTCTCGCCGAGCCAGCGGCGCGGCCGGCGCCGGTCGTCGTCGACAAGCGACCGAAGATCGTCGCGCGTCCGATGGCCGTGCCCCAGGGCCCGACAATCATTACGCCCAACGGAATCAGTCAGCCGGCGACGTTCCGGGTCGAGGATCCCACCGATTATCGCCAGCCGCCATCGATGGCCTATATGCCCGATCCGGCCTTAATCGAAAAAAGCCCATACGGTCCGCTGCCGATCCGCGCGGCCGATGGGCGGCGGCCGTTCGACGTCTATCGCGGCAGCTGGAGCGGCAAGCCAGCCACCCGCATCGCCATCGTCGTCGGCGGCATGGGGATCAGTCAGACCGGCAGCATGGAGGCTGTCGATCAGTTGCCGAAAGGCGTGACCTTCGGCTTTTCGCCCACCGGCAACAGTCTCGATCGCTGGATGCATGCTGCGCGCCGCGGCGGCCACGAATTGCTTCTCCAGGTGCCGCTGGAGCCGTTCGGCTATCCGTCCGTCAATCCAGGCCGTGGCACCTTCACCGTCGCGCAGGCCGCGGCCGGCAAATTCGCCGACCTTTACGCCGCGCTCGGCTCGATGACGAATTATGTCGGCGTGATGAACTACATGGGCGGCCGTTTCGTCGGCGACAAGGCGGCGATGGATCCGTTCATCTCAGAGCTTGGCCGCCGCGGCCTGATGTATTTTGACGACGGGTCGCAGCCGCGCTCGCTCGGTAAGGACACCGCGCTCGTCGATGGCGTGCCGGCGGCAACGGCCAATATCCTGCTCGACGACAGCCAGGATCCGGCGGCGATCGACAAGCAGCTCGACACGTTGGAGAACATCGCTCGGGCGCAGGGCTCGGCGATCGGTGTCGCCTCGGCCTTCGAGCAGTCTATCGAGACGATCGCGGCATGGATTCCGGAGGCTGAAAAGCGCGGCATCGAGATCGTCCCGGTCTCGGCGCTTGCCTATGATCCCGAGGCCAACTGACCCGCTTGTTCTGCGCGGCGCGGCGCCGCGTCAGAAGGGCAGGCCGACGTAGTTTTCCGCAAGCGCCGTCTGCGCCGCTTTGGATCCGGCGAGGACGTCGAATTCGGCCTCCTGGATGCGATGGCCGAAGCTGCCGTCGTCTTCGAAGCGATGAATCATCGCGGTGAACCACCAAGAGAAGCGCTCGGCCTTCCAGACCCTTGCAAGGGCATCCGGCGAATAGCTGCCAAGCAGGCCGTCGTCGCGATCTTGATAATGGGCGATGAAGGCGCGGGCGAGATAGTGGACGTCGGAGACCGCCAGATTGAGGCCCTTGGCGCCGGTCGGCGGCACGATATGGGCGGCGTCGCCGGCAAGGAACAGCGTGCCATGGCGCATCGGCTCGGCGACGAAGGAGCGCAGCGGCGCGATCGATTTTTCAATCGACGGGCCGCGCTGCAGACGGTCGGCGACATGGCTCGGCAGCCGCGCGGACAGTTCGTCGAAGAAGCGCGTGTCCGACCAATCCTCGACGCGCTCGCCGAGGCGGCACTGAACGTAATAGCGCGACAGTTGCGGATTGCGCATCGAGCAGAGGGCGAAGCCGCGGGCGTGATGGGCGTAGATCAGCTCGTCTTGGATCGGCGGCTTGCGCACCAGGATGCCGAGCCAGCCGAAGGGATAGACCCGCTCGAAGGTTTCCAGCGCCGCCGGCGGAATGATGCTGCGGCAAACGCCATAGAAGCCATCGCAGCCGGCGACGAAATCGCAGTCGATCCGCTGCGTGCCGCCACTTTCGGTGTGAAAGGTGACGAAGGGAGTGGTCGTCGCCACGTCCCCGGGCTGGACGTCCAGTGCCTCATGGATGACGGCAACTCCGGCCGCGTCGAGGGCGTCGTAGAGGTCGCGGGTGATTTCGGTCTGGCCGTAGACCATGACCGTCTTGCCGCCGGTGAGGTCGCGCAGATCGATATGCAGCATCGCGCCCCGCCAGGCGATGTCGAAGCCGTCATGAACGAGGCCCTGGCGGTCCATCCGCGCGCCGACCCCGGCGCTGCGCAGCAAGTCGGTCGTGCCCTGTTCCAGCACGCCCGCCCGAATGCGCGACAGAACATAGTTGCGGCTTCTGCGCTCCAGCACGACGCATTCGATGTCAGCGCGATGCAACAGCAGGGCGAGCAGAAGACCCGCCGGGCCGCCGCCGACCACCACCACCTGTGTCCGCTTGACGGCCTTGGCCGACATGGCGCTCATGTTCACCTCCCCAGGCGGATCGACCGGATCGCGTGATGGCTTCTCAATGACGCGTGGGGTACGATCGGAACCCGCGATCAGATATCGAAAAAGATCGTCTCCTTTTCGCCTTGCAAGACGATGTCGTGGCGATAGGTCGGGCGGCCGTCCTCCATTGCCCGCGGCGCGATCAGCGTCGGAACCCGCGAGCGATGTTCGATCCGCGACAGGATCGGATCGGCCGCGTTGGCGGTCTCTTCGTCGCCGAAATAAAGCCGCGTGTGCAAGCCGATATTGATCCCGCGCGCGACGATCCAGAGCGTGATGTGCGGCGCCTGGGGCCGGCTGTTCTTGAACGGGACGGCGCCGGGCTTGATCGTGTCGAAGGTGAATTCGCCGCTCGTCATGTCGCCGGCCGAGCGCCCGAAACCGGTAAAATGCGGATCGGCCTTGCCGCGGGTTTCCTGGGGCGAGGGATAGAGGCCGTCGGCATCGGCCTGCCAGACCTCGACCAACGCATCCTTCAAAGCGATGCCGACCCCGTCGAAGACCCGGCCGATGATCCGGATCCGCTCGCCGCGGGTCTCTGGCTGCAGCATCATCGCGCCGAGATCGCGTGGAAAGACGCCCTCGATGCCGCAGACATTTGGTGTGCAGCCGATGTGGACATAGGGACCGGCGGTCTGCGACGGGCTTTCCTTCAGGCGGTCGAGAGACTGGACCATCAGTTGCCCTCCATCCGGTTTTCGAACAGCGTCGAGCGGCGGCCGCGCAGGACGATGTCGAATTTGTAGGCCCGGGCGTCCATCGGCACGGTGTTGGCCAGGTCGAGCGGTGCGATCAGCCGCTCGATCGCGGCTCGGTCGGGAATGGTCGAGACGATCGGGCACTTCCAGATCAACGGGTCGCCCTCGAAATACATCTGGGTGATCAGCCGCTGGGCAAAGCCATGGCCGAAGATCGAAAAGTGGATGTGCGCCGGACGCCAATCGTTCGGACCGTTCGGCCAGGGGTAGGGGCCGGGCATGATGGTGCGGAAGCGATAGGAGCCGTCCTCTGCCGAGAGGGTGCGGCCGCAGCCGCCGAAATTCGGATCGAGCGGCGCCAGATAGGTTTCCTTCTTGTGTCGATAGCGCCCACCGGCATTGGCCTGCCACACCTCGATCAGAGCGCCCGGCACCGGCCGCGCATCCTCGTCGAGCACCCGTCCATGGACGATGATGCGGGGGCCGATCGGATCGCCGTCCTTGGCGAAATTGCGGATCATGTCGTCATCGAGCGGCCCGAGCGTCTCCTGGCCAAAGACCGGACCGGTCATCTCCGACAGCGTGTTGTCGAGGGCGACCAACGCCCGCTGCGGTGATCGGGTGACACTGGTCTTATAGGCGGGGCTGAGGGCCGGCGGATGCCAGCGGCGATCGCGCTGATAGAAGGATCCTGCGCTCATCGGCTTTCTCCTCCATGCGGCATCTTCATCTCGCCATAGACCTGCTTGGCGATCTTGATCGCGTGATTGGCGGCCGGGACACCGGCATAGACCGCGACATGCAAAAGGGCTTCGACCACATCCTCGCAGCTTGTGCCGGTGTTTGCCGTGGCGCGGATATGCATCGCCAACTCCTCGTCCTGGCCGAGGGCGGCGAGCAGCGCGATGGTCACGATTGAGCGCTCGCGCTTGGAAAAATGCGGCCGCGACCAGACCGATCCCCACGCGCCCTCGGTGATGAAGGTCTGGAAGTCGCGGTCGATGGGCGAGGCGGCCGCCTGCGCGCGATCGACGTGAGCATCGCCCAGAACGGCGCGCCGCGTCGCCATTCCAAGCCTGTAGCGATCGTCGGCGTCTTGAGACATTGGCGTTGCACTCCTCCCGGACCGCCAATATGAAAGTTCGAAAAATTCATGTAAAATGAATTAAAACTGATTTTATATAACCGTTAGATTATGGAAATAGACAAGCGGATCAAGATTCGGCATCTGCGGACCTTCGTTGAAGTGGCCCGTTCGGCGAGTGTCGGCCGCGCCGGCGAACGGATGCACGTGTCCCAACCCGCAGTCTCGAAGACCCTCGCCGAGCTCGAGTCCATTCTCGGTGCGCGGCTGATGGAGCGCAATCGCAGCGGCGTTTCGCTGACACCGGTCGGCCAGATGTTCCACGCTTATGCAAGCTCAAGCTTGGCAGCGCTCCGGCAGGGCATCGAGGGGGTGTCGCAAACCTTGGTCGCGGGCGGGCTGCGCCTGTCGATTGGCGCCCTACCATCGGTCGCCGCGCGGATCGTGCCGGATGCCGCGGTCGAGATGGGGCGGATCGCGCCGGAGGTCGGGCTGGAAATCGTCACCGGGCCGAGCGCCTATCTGACGAGCGAACTCACCGGCGGTACTCTCGATCTGATCATCGGCCGGCTGGGCCATCCGGAAGCGATGAGCGGGCTGAGTTTCTCGCAGCTTTATTCCGAGCGCATCAGCCTTGTTGTCAGGCCGGGCCACCCGCTGGTCGAATGCAGCGATATCAACGCCATCGCCGATTACGAGATCATCTTTCCCAACCGCGATGCGGCGATCCGCATCCTTGCTGAGCAGTTCTTCATCGCGCAGGCGATCCCCCGCGGCGGCCATCGCATCGAGACCGTCGCGGAGACGTTCGGCCGCGCCTATGTGCGCAAGAGCGACGCGGTGTGGGTGATTTCGTCGGGCGTCGTCGCCCTCGACGTCGCCGAGGGCATGCTCGTCGAGCTGCCGATCCGGATGCCGGAAACGCTTGGGCCGGTGGGGCTGACCATGCGCGGCGACGGCGATCCGTCGCCGGCGCTGCGGCTGTTCATGGAGGCGGTGCGACGCACCGTCACCGCGCTGCATCTGTCGAACTGACGGGCGCTTCAGGCATTATTCCTTGACGAGGATGGTGTCGCGAACCTCGATGCCGAAACCGGTGAGGCCGACATAGGCCCGCTCATGGGTGGCCAGAACCGCGATCGATCCGACGCCGAGATCGCGCAGGATCTGCGCGCCGACGCCAACCTCGCGCCAGCGCTGCTGCCGGACACGGGCGCTCTGATGGCGCTCGCCGTCGGCGATCGGCTCGTCGCTTGCCTGTGCTGGGGCTTCAAAGTCATCAATCTGCGGGGTTCGCAGAAGCATGATGATGCCCTGGCCAGCGGCCTTGATCGTCTCGATCGCGATATCCATCCAACTGCGGCTGTCGCCGACCCGCGACAGCATGTCGAGCACCGGCTGTTCGCGATGGATCCGGGTCGGAACGTTGTCGCGGCCGCGCACCTCGCTATGGACGAAGACGACGTGCTGGGTTTCGTCGAAGGGAGTCTCGTAGATCCGGATCTTGCCGGCAAGACCGCCGAGCTTGAAGTTTTCCTCGCGGACGCAAGAGACGAAGGATTCGCGCCGGATGCGATAGGAGATCAGATCCTCGATTGAGATGATCTTCAGGCCGTGTTCGCGCGCGAACGCAACTAGCTCCGGCAGTCGCTTCACCGTGCCGTCGTCATTGACGATCTCGGCAAGCACGCCGCCGGCTTCGAGCCCCGCGAGGCGGGCGAGATCGACACCGGCTTCGGTGTGGCCCGAGCGGATGAGCACCCCGCCTTCGCGGGCGATCAGCGGGAAGATGTGGCCGGGGCGGATGAAGTCGGTCGGGGCGCAATTGCCGTTCATCAGCGCCCGGCAGGTATTGGCACGCTCCTCCGCCGCGATGCCCGTCGTCATGCCGACCTTGTAGTCGACCGAGATGGTAAATGCAGTGCGCATCGGATCGAGATTGTTGGCGACCATCGGCGGCAGATTCAGCGCCGCGGCCCGATCGCCGGTCATCGGCACGCAGATGATGCCGCTGGTGTGGCGGATCATGAACGCCATCTTTTCCGGCGTCGCCTTGGACGCCGCCATGATCAGATCGCCTTCATTCTCCCGGTCGGTGTCGTCGACGACGACGACCAGATCCCCTTGCGCGATGGCGGCGATCGCGTCCTCGATCCGGTCGAGCGTCAGATCCTGTTCGGTCATGGTCGGTCCCTGTCCGTGAAGGCGCCGGACCCGAGCGTCTGGTCCAGGCGTTGGAGGCAGCGTGCCGGGGTTTTACGGCCCGCGGCGGGGAAGAAGCAACCGTGTGGGCCTGTTCGGCTGTCAGCCGCGACCGCGATAAGTCGGCACGCCTTGATCCGGCAGATAGACGCCCTCCGGGACCGGGCCGGACTGCCAGAAAACGTCGATCGGAATGCCGCCGCGCGGATACCAATAGCCGCCGATCCGCAGCCACAAAGGTTCAGTCGCCGCCATCACCCGGCGCCCGATCATCACCGTGCAGTCCTCATGAAAGGCGCCGTGATTGCGAAAGCTTGTTAGGAAGAGCTTCAGCGACTTCGACTCGACGAGGCGCGCATCCGGCGCGTAGTCGATCACGATATGGGCGAAATCCGGCTGGCCGGTCACCGGGCAGAGCGAGGTGAATTCCGGACAGGTGAAGCGCACGATCGCCGGTGGTCCGTCGCCGCGCCTGTAGGGCACGGTCTCGAGCACTGCCTCTTCCGGCGAGGCGGCCGGCCGGCTGTCGCGGCCAAGCTGGGTAAGGTTTTCCGTGGTCATGGCCCAAACTCCAAAGGCAGATGCGCAGAGGTGATCCGCTTTAAGCCGCTTGCCGTTCCCGTTGACAAGTGGTCCGATCCCGAACGGTGGGGCATGCTGAAGGAATCTCTGCGTCCCGCGTCTGGTCCGCACCGCGATCATGACGCAGGTTTGCAGACGTGAGGAGGCATTGTTGCTCGACAAGCTGGAATATTTAATCGCGCTCGCGGCCGAGAAGCATTTCGGACGCGCCGCGGATCGACTGGGGATTACCCAGCCGACCTTGTCTGCGGGCATTCGCCAGCTCGAAGAGCGGCTCGGAACGACTCTCGTCAATCGCGGCTCGCGCTTTCGCGGGCTGACGGAGGAGGGCGAGCGCGCCTTGGCCTGGGCGCGGCGTATCACCGATGACGTGCGGACCATGCGCGAAGAGGTGCACACGGTTCGGCGGGGGCTGTCCGGGCATTTGCGCATCGGCGCGATCCCGACGAGTCTGGCGATCGTCTCTCGATTGACCGCGCCGTTTCATCAAAAGCATGAGAACGTTACCTTCGAGGTGTTCTCCCAGACGGCCACCGAAATCCTCGCGGCGATCGAAAATTTCGAGATCGACGTCGGCATCACCTATCTCGACGACGTCCGGCTGCGTCGGCTCGATACGCGGGTGCTCTATGAAGAAAATTATTGCCTGGTAACCCGCCGCGATGGCGCGCTCGGCAAGCGCGATGCGGTCAGTTGGGAAGAGGTGGCGCGGCTGAAGCTCGGCATGCTGAGCCCGTCGATGCAGAACCGTCAAATTCTTAATCGCCATCTTGAAGCCGGGGGACGGCGGGTTCGCGCGGTGATGGAATCGAACTCAATGATCGCGCTGTTGTCGCAAGCTCGCCTTGCCGGCATCGCCACGGTCATGCCCTATCGCTCGGCGGCGCTCCTTGGCCTCGCCGAACCGCTGGTCGCGATTCCGATCACCGGTCCGGATGTCGGCTACGAGATCGGTCTCGTTACCGCCAAGCGCGAGCTGCGCCCCCCGATCGTTGCCTCGTTCTGGGAGGATGCACGTTTGGTCGAGGCGATTTGACTCGTCCGGGGGACGTGATCGACGGGGCTTTGCCCAGCCGAGTTTTTTCGTCCCCAGGCGGCTTCGAGCGTCCGGTTATCGAGCCCATGGCGCGTTGGCTAAGCGTCGCCTTCTATCGTTGTGATAGAAATCTTCTATCGCAAGACGAGGATTATCACTTGATTCAAGGCCGACGGGGGTGTTCGGTCCCTAGAAGGATTCAAATACGGTTGCGGGAGGTAAGCGCTTGGTTTCGCAAGCGAGATACGACGAGGCAGAGGTTGCGGAGCTGATTGAGGAGCGGCGCGGGCTGGAAGGTCCGATGCTGCCGATCCTGCACGCGATCCAGGCGCGCTTCGGTCATGTGCCCGACGCAGCCGTGCGCCAGATCGCGGCGGCGCTCAATCTGACCCGGGCCGAAGTCTATGGCGTGGTCAGCTTCTATCACGACTTCCACAAGGAACCACGCGGCCGGCACGTCTTGAAGGTTTGCCGGGCGGAAGCCTGTCAGGCGGCGGGCGGTGACCGGGTGGCCGGGGCCATCGAGGCGGCGCTGGGCATCGGCTTTGGCGAGACGACTCCGGACGGGCAGGTGACGCTGGAAGCGGTCTATTGCCTCGGTCTTTGCGCGACGGCGCCCTCGGCCATGCTCGATCGCCGGGTCGTCGGGCGGCTCAGCGAGTCGCGGGTCGGTGCGTTGATCGAGGAGGCCCGGCTGTGACCAAGCTTTTCATTCCACTCGATTCCTTCGCCGTCGCCTGCGGCGCCGACATGATTGCCGAGGAGTTCGCGCAGCTGAAGGCCGAGCGCGGCTTGTCCTTCGAGATCGTGCGCAATGGCTCGCGGGGGCTCGCCTGGCTGGAGCCGATGATCGAGGTCGAAACGCCGACCGGGCGGATCGCTTACGGCCCGATCGAGTCTGGCGAGGCCGGTGGTTTGTTGGATGCGGGTATCCTGTCTGGTGCCGGCCATGCCAAGCGGATCGGGGCGGTCGAGGACCAGCCGTTCTTCAAGCGCCAGACGCGCATGACCTTCAAGCGCTGCGGCGTGATCGATCCGCTGTCGCTTGCCGACTATGAGGCTCATGGCGGCCTGAACGGGCTGAAGCGCGCGATCGGCATCGGCGCCGAGGCGATCATCGCCGAGATCACCGACTCCGGCCTGCGCGGCCGCGGCGGCGCAGGCTTCCCGACCGGGATCAAATGGAAGACCGTCTTCGAGGCAAAGGGCGCGCGCAAATATATCGTCGCCAATGCCGACGAGGGCGACTCCGGCACTTTCGCCGACCGGATGATCATGGAAGGCGATCCGTTCTGCCTGATCGAGGGCATGGCGATCGCCGGCGTCGCGACGGGTGCGACCAAAGGCTACATTTATCTGCGCTCGGAATATCCGATCGCGATCGATGTCATGCGCGAGGCGATCCGCCGGGCCAAGGACGCCGGCGTTCTCGGCGACTCGGTGCTCGGCTCGAGCCATGCCTTCGATATCGAGGTGCGGGTCGGGGCGGGCGCCTATGTCTGCGGCGAGGAGACCTCGCTGCTCGACAGCCTCGAGGGCAAGCGCGGCCAAGTGCGCTTCAAGCCGCCGCTGCCGGCGCTCCAGGGGCTGTTCGGCATGCCGACGGTGATCAACAACGTCATCTCGCTGGCCTCGACGCCGGAGATCGTTGCCGAAGGTGCCGAGAGCTACAAGACGCTCGGCATGGGCCGCTCGCGTGGCACCATCCCGATCCAGCTCGGCGGCAACGTCAAGCACGGCGGTCTCTTCGAGGCCCCCTTCGGCATGACGCTCGGCGAGATTGTCGAGGAGATCGGCGGCGGCACGGCCTCTGGACGCCCGGTGCGGGCGGTGCAGGTCGGCGGCCCGCTGGGCGCCTATTTTCCGGTTTCGCTGTTCGATACGCCGTTCGATTACGAAGCCTTCGCGGCCAAAGACGGGCTGATCGGCCATGCCGGCATCGTCGTCTTCGACGACACGGTCGACATGATGCATCAGGCGCGCTTTGCCTTCGAGTTCTGCGCGATCGAATCCTGCGGCAAATGCACGCCCTGCCGGGTCGGGGCGGTGCGCGGCTTCGAGACGATGGAGAAGATCATCGACGGCGAGAAGCCGGCGGACAATCTCGCTCTCGTCGAGGATCTTTGCAACACGATGAAGTTCGGGTCGCTTTGCGCTCTCGGCGGCTTCACCCCCTATCCGGTGATGAGCGCCATCCGGCATTTCCCGGAGGATTTTCATGGTGAGCCGATGAAGGTGGCGGCGGAGTAGCTTTTGGAAACGGAGCGAGCTGTGGTTCCGCGCCATTGGGCGATGTTCGAACGGACGTCATGTCCTGGTCGTCTGCACCTTTCGCCATCGCGATGGGCGTCGACTTATTCGGCCGATGAGCGCGCGCTACATGCGTTTGAAGGAGGTGCGTTTTTATGAGCGACACCAAACTTAAGCCTCTGCCACCTTTGCACTCAGATGAGGATGCGGAGCGCTTCATCGAAGAGGCCGATCTGACAGAATGCGATCCAGCTCAGTTCAAGCCTATGACTTTCCGCAGATTGGGCCAGGCGGATCGCATGACGTTCGAGCTTTCGCCGGATCTTGTTCGAAAGCTGTCTGCGAAAGCGAAACAGGATGGGGTCGCGGAGGGCGACATCTTACGTCGGTTGCTCGAAGACCATCTTGAAGATTTTGAATTCGGCGCGGCGGCGCCAGGGAGGAACCTATGAGCCTCATTCACGAAATCGACTACGGCACGCCGGCCTCGAAGGCCGAAAAGGACGTCACGCTCAGCATCGACGGCCGTGCGGTGACGGTACCTGAGGGAACCTCCTTGATGCGGGCGGCGATGGAGGCGGGGGTGCAGGTGCCCAAGCTCTGCGCCACCGACATGATGGATGCGTTCGGCTCCTGCCGGCTCTGCGTCGTTGAGGTCGAGGGGCGCAACGGCACACCGGCCTCCTGCACCACCCCCGTCGCCGAGGGCATGAAGGTCTCCACCCAGACCGACCGGCTGAAGGCGATCCGCAAGGGGGTGATGGAGCTCTACATCTCCGACCACCCGCTCGACTGCCTGACCTGCGCGGCCAATGGAGACTGCGAACTGCAGGACATGGCCGGCGCCGTCGGCCTGCGCGAGGTGCGCTACGGCTATGATGGCGAAAACCATCTCGGCAAGGCGAAGGACGTCTCGAACCCTTACTTCCAGTTCGATCCGTCGAAATGCATCGTCTGCTCGCGCTGTGTGCGCGCCTGTAACGAGGTGCAGGGCACCTTTGCGCTGACGGTCTCAGGACGGGGTTTCGACTCGATCATTTCCGCCGGCACGCAGTTCGACGACTTCCTGTCGTCCGAATGCGTTTCCTGCGGCGCCTGCGTGCAGGCCTGCCCGACCGCGACGCTGGAGGAAAAATCGGTCATCGCGATCGGCACGCCCGAGCATTCGCTCGTCACCACCTGCGCCTATTGCGGCGTTGGCTGCTCCTTCAAGGCGGAGATGCGCGGCGAGGAACTGGTTCGCATGGTGCCATACAAGGACGGCAAGGCCAATCGCGGCCACTCGTGCGTCAAAGGCCGCTTCGCGCTCGGCTATGCGACCCATAAGGATCGCATCCTCAACCCGATGATCCGCGATCATTATAGCCAACCCTGGAAGGAGGTCTCTTGGGACGAGGCGCTGTCCTTCGCGGCCGGCAAGATCAAGGACATTCAGGCGAAATACGGCCGCGGCGCGGTCGGGGGCATTTCCTCCTCCCGCTGCACCAACGAGGAGGTCTTTCTCGTCCAGAAGCTGGTGCGGGCGGGCTTCGGCAACAACAATATCGACACTTGCGCGCGGGTGTGCCATTCGCCCACCGGCTACGGCCTCAATTCGACCTTCGGCACCTCGGCCGGCACGCAGGATTTCGACTCCGTCGAGCATTCCGACGTCATCCTGGTGATCGGTGCCAATCCGACCGACGGGCACCCGGTCTTCGGCTCGCGGATGAAAAAGCGGCTGCGCGGTAAGCCGGGCCAGCCGGGCGCCAAGCTGATCGTCATCGATCCGCGCCGGATCGATCTCGTCAAGACGCCGCATATCAAGGCCGACCACCATCTGGCGCTGAAACCTGGCACCAACGTCGCCATGCTGACCGCGCTCGCCCATGTCATCGTCACCGAGGGCCTGATCGACGAGCGCTTTGTGCGCGAACGCTGCGAGCTCGACGAGTTCCAGGAATGGGCGGCCTTCGTTGCCGAAGAGCGGCATTCGCCGGAGGCCACCGCAGCGATCACCGGCGTGCCGGCTGACGAGGTGCGAAACGCGGCGCGACTTTACGCCACCGGCGGCAATGCGGCGATCTATTACGGTCTCGGCGTCACCGAACACAGCCAGGGCTCAACCGCCGTCATCGGCATCGCCAACCTTGCCATGGCGACCGGCAATATCGGCCGCGAGGGTGTCGGGGTGAACCCGCTGCGGGGCCAGAATAACGTCCAGGGCTCCTGCGATATGGGCTCGTTCCCGCACGAGCTGCCGGGTTACCGGCACATCTCGATCGACGCGGTGCGCGAGAGCTTCGAGGAGCTTTGGGGCGTCAAGCTCGACAACGAGCCGGGCCTGCGCATTCCGAACATGTTCGACGCGGCCGTCGAGGGAACCTTCAAAGGCCTCTATTGCCAGGGCGAGGACATCTTGCAGTCCGATCCCGACACCAAGCATGTGTCGGCGGGCCTCGAAGCGCTGGAACTGCTCATCGTCCACGACCTCTTCCTGAACGAGACGGCGAACTACGCCAATGTCTTCCTGCCAGGTTCCTCCTTCCTGGAGAAGAACGGCACATTCACCAATGCCGAACGGCGGATCAACCGTGTGCGCAAGGTGATGAGCCCGAAGAACGGCTACGAGGACTGGCAGGTTACCCAGATGCTCGCCCAGGCGATCGGGATGGACATGACCTATGCCGATCCGTCGGAGATCATGGCGGAAATCGCGGCGACAACGCCGTCCTTCGCCAATGTCACCTACGATCTTCTGGACGAAAAGGGCTCGGTCCAGTGGCCCTGCAACGAGACTCATCCCGAGGGCTCGCCGGTCATGCATGTCGGCGAATTCATGCGGGGGCGGGGCAAGTTCATCGTCACCGAATATGTCGCGACCGACGAGCGCACGGGGCCGCGCTTCCCGCTGCTTCTCACGACCGGGCGGATCCTGTCGCAGTACAATGTCGGCGCCCAGACCCGGCGCACCGAAAATGTCGTCTGGCACGACCAGGATCTTCTGGAAATCCATCCGCACGATGCCGAACAGCGGGGCGTGCGCAACGGCGATTGGGTGAAGCTGCAGAGCCGCGCCGGTGAAACCTCGATCAAGGCGAAGATCACCGATCGGGTCGCGCCGGGCGTCGTCTATACGACCTTCCACCATCCGATGACCCAGGCCAATGTGATCACTACCGACTTTTCGGATTGGGCGACCAACTGCCCCGAATACAAGGTGACCGCGGTGCAGATCTCGCCGTCCAACGGTCCGACCGAGTGGCAGGAGGACTATCGCGAACTCACGATGGAAAGTCGCCGGATCGTTCCTTCCGAAGCGGCGGAGTGAGACGCGGGCCAGATTGGCGAGTAGGGTCGTTCGATGAGCGATGCAAGGGCACAGCGTGTTGAGGGGCTCGTCTTTCGCGACGGTGCCTTTGCCTCTGCAAGCCGGGCGGTGCCGAAGGAGGTCGCGGTGGCGATTTCGGTCGGCGGCTCGACCCACGCCGTGCTGATGGCGACACCCGCCGACCTGGAAGACATGGCGATGGGGCTCGTTCTCAACGAGGGCATCGTCGATCGCGCCGAAGAGATCGAGCATCTCGATATTGTCGAGACAGCGGCCGGCATCGACTGCCAGGTCCGCCTCGTTGCCGCGCGGGCCGCGACTTATGTGGCGCGCCGCCGCCAGATGACCGGCCCGGTCGGCTGCGGCCTGTGCGGGGTCGAGTCGCTGGAGCTAGCCGCGCCGCAGTTGCCTGAGGTCGCGGCGGGCAATGAGGGTGCGTTTTCGCCGGGGACAATCGCGACGGCTATTGCGGCGATGGGGCGCGAGCAACAACTCGGCCGGCTGACGCGCGCCGTCCACGCCGCCGCCTGGCACGATGTGAGCCGGGGGCTGGTCGTCAGCCGCGAGGACGTGGGCCGGCACAACGCGCTCGACAAGGTGGCCGGGCATCTCGCCCGCGCTGGAATTGATCCGGCAGGTGGCTTTTTGACTATCACCAGCCGGGTTTCTGTGGAGCTGATCCAGAAGGCGGCTCGAATGGGTTGCGGGCTGATCGCAGCGGTCTCCGCGCCGACGACGCTTGCCATTTCGCAGGCCGAGGCGGCCGGGATCACCCTCGTCGCGGTCGCGCGAGGGGCTGATTTCGAGGTGTTCAGTCATCCGGAGCGGATCGCGCGGGCGACGCAGACCGCCGCGCCACCGGCCGATCCGGAAACGACAAGACAAGGGAGAGCGGTTTATGGAGCGTGACAAGCTCGTCTACATGGCCAATCAGATTGCCAAGTTTTTCGAGTCGTCGCCCGAGGGTGCGCGTTCGCAAGGGGTTGCCGACCACATCAACAAATTCTGGGAGCCGCGGATGCGAACCCAGCTCTTCGAACGCTTCGACGAAGGCCGGACCGAAGGCATGCACCCGCTGGTGATCGAGGCGCAACCCGAAATTCGCCGGCCGGCGGCGCCGCTCGAAGCGCGCACCACGTCGCAGCAAGATGCTTCCGCATCCTGAAGATCTGCTCTCACTCTCTGAATTGACGCATCGTGCTTTGCCGAAAATCGATTCCGATTTTCGGGCCGATGCTGGAGCGACATCCCAAGAGTAGCGACGTCCCAAGAGTTGAAAGCGCTTGCGCAACGTCGGGGCGAGCTCAACAAGTTATTAACCCTAACAATTTACTTACGATCGGGTCAGCAATCGAACTGGGCCGGTCACAATGCGCGTTGTGCGACTTCTCCTCACCGCCATCGTCTCAACGACGCTGCTCGCCGGTTGTGCCAGCAATGAACGCTTTTCCATGGCGATCAAGAGGACGGCGGATCCGGCGGTCGACGCCGCTCCGGCTCTGGCCTATCAGTCCCGGGAGGACGATCAGCGCTTTCCGCTGTTCAAGTCCTTCGAACCGGTGGTCGCGTCGCCGCTCGCCGGGAGGACGATCGCCGTCTCGCGCTATTCCGATATCGCCTTGAAGCCGAAGGAGGTGGTGCTCACCTTCGACGATGGCCCGATGCCCGGCAAGACCAACAAGATTCTGAAGACTCTCGGCGATTACGGCATTAGCGCGACCTTCTTCATGGTCGGCGAGATGGCGAAGGCCTATCCCAAGATCGCCCGCGATGTCGCCGAGGCCGGCCACACGATCGGCACGCACACCTTTCGCCATGCCAATCTGCGCATGATGAGCGATGAGGCCGCCATGGCCGAAATCCGCAAAGGACAGATCAGCGTTGCCGAGGCGTTGGCGCCGATCGGCGTGACCCCGGCGCCATTCTTCCGCTTCCCCTATCTCGCCAGCACCACCAGCATCCGCCACCATCTGGCGAACGAGGGCATTGTCGCCATCGATGTCGATATCGACTCCAAGGACTATTTCCATGGAACGCCGGAAATGGTGAGGACGCGGGTTCTGCATGCTCTCGACGTCCACAACCACGGCATCATTCTGTTCCACGACATCCAGGCGCGCACAGCGACCATGCTGCCGAGCTTCCTTGCGGCTCTTCAGAGCCGCGGGTTCAAGGTCGTGCGGCTGGTTCCGGCCAACGAAGCGCCGCTGGTTGCCTCTCGCTGAGCGCGAATCGAGGGGGATCAGGCCGGGCCGAGCTTCCGAAGAACGGCCGGCCCGTCGCTGTGCTGAAGGGCAGGTGAGGCAGAGCACGATGCGTCGATTCAAAGGGTGAGAGCGACCTTTCTGCGTCCGATCGAACGCAGAGCGCTAACGCCCGATCAATGCCGGCAGTCCCTTGATCACGATCGAGACGCCGACCGCCATCACCAGGACGGCGAAGGCGCGGCTCAGCCAGGGCTTGCCGTCGCCCAGCCCTTTGCCGAGTGCGGTTCCGGCGAAGCCGCCGACCAGTCCGCCACCGACGAACAGTCCGACCAGCCGCCAGTCGACGAAGCCGGAGACCGCGTAGCTCGCGGCCGTCGCGGCGCCGAAAGCGGCGACGGCGACGAGCGAGGTGCCGATCGCGAAGGCCAGCGGCATGCCCGTCGCCAAGATCAGGCCTGGCACGATCAAAAAGCCGCCGCCAATCCCGAAGAATCCGGAAAACAAGCCGACAGCAAAGCCCGTAGCGACGAGCGGCGGCAGCAATTTCAGCGCGCTTTCGTTGGTGAGCCGAACGGCGGAATTGCCTTCGGTGGAGCGGCGCCGCAGCATGGCGATGCCGACGACGATCATAACGATGCCGAAGAGGGCGAGAAGCCGTTCGCCGTTCATCGCCTTGGCGACGTGGGCGCCGGCCAGTGCGCCGAGGATGCCGCTGGCTGCAAAGACGGCGGCGCAGCGCCATTTGACGTGGCCGGCACGGGCGTGAGGCACGAGATTGGCAAGCGCACTGGCGGCGACCGCGACGGCGCTGGTGCCGAGCGCCAAGTGGGTCGAACTCACGCCGACCACATAGACGAGGAGCGGCACCGCAAGGATCGATCCGCCGCCGCCGAACAGCCCGAGAACCAAGCCGACGGTGAGGCCGGAGCTGAGCGCCGCGGCTGTGACGAAGGTGGTGAGGGTCATGCGTCGACCGCTCCCGAAGCGGCGGCTTGCGCGATGCGGGGCGCAGGCTTGGGCAGGAGATGGAACAGTCCGATCCCGGCGATCATTGCCGCGACGAACAACAACACGCTCTGCGGCGCCAATGTCAGATCGGCAAGGGCCGGCCCTGGGCACAGGCCGATCAGCCCCCAGCCGACACCGAAGAGGATGCTGCCGCCGATCAGCCGGCGGTCGAAGTCGCGTCGATCGGGGATTTCGAAGTGCGGCGCAAAGACTGGCTGATCCATCCGCATCGCGGCGCGATAGCCGACGAAGAAGACCGCCACCGCCGCGCCCATCACCAAGGCGAGGCTCGGATCCCAGTCACCGGCAAGATCGAGAAAAGCCAGCACCTTGGCTGGATCGACCATGTGCGAGATCACCAGCCCGGCGCCGAAGAGCAGGCCGGAGACAAGGGCGAAAACAATCTGGATCATGGGATCAAGCTCCCAAAAGATGACGCGAGACGAAGACGGTGACGATCGCGGCCGCCATGAAGGTCGCGGTGGCGACCAGCGAGCGGGGCGACGCGCGGCCGATACCGCAGACGCCGTGGCCGCTGGTGCAGCCGGAGCCGAGCCGGCTGCCGAAGCCGACGAGCAGGCCGCCGGCGATCATCGCCCAAGTCGAGGCGCCGGAGCTAACGTTCGGAAGGTCGTTGCCAATGAGCGCGAGAAGGGGAGCGGCGGCGAACAGCCCTGCCAGAAAGGCGAGGCGCCAGCCAAGACCGCGTGTGTGCAAGCGCAGCGCGCCGTCGAAAATGCCGCTGATGCCGGCGATGCGACCGTTGAAGACGAGCAGCATCACGGCGGACAGGCCGATCAGCGCGCCGCCGATCAGGGCGGAGAGTGGCGTAAACTGTTCCATAAATTCGACTTTGAACGAAAGAGATCCGGGGCAGACGGCGCAAACCCTCGCTCAGGCGGAGCCGCCCTTTGCGATCGGCAGGCCGGCGTCCTGCCAGGCCTTGATCCCGCCCTCGATGGGTTTGGCGGTGTAGCCCATCTCGACGAGCCGGGCGGCGGCGAGCGCGGCTCTGGCGCCGGACGCGCAGAGGACGTTGACGGGGCGGTTGGCCGCCAGCGCGCCGGTCAGTTCCGCCGCCTGGGCCGGGCTCGATGGGTCGGCCTTGGCTTCCAGGAGGCCGCGCGGGATGTGCAGGGCGCCGGCGACCCGTCCGGTGCTCGCCAGTTCCTCGGCCTCGCGGACATCGAGGATCAGCGCGTTCGCGCCTTCGGCATCCCGCGGCGAAACCGACCCGCCGGTCTTGTCGCGTGCTTCGGTGATGAAATCCTTCATGGTCTTTGCCATCTTCGGCTCCGTTAAAAGCGGTTGAGAGGAATTTTCAGATAGGCATTGCCGTCGCTTTCGAACGGCGGCAGGCGTCCGGCGCGCAGGTTGATCTGCAGCGCCGCGAGCATGCGATCGGGCAGGCTCAGGCCCGCATCCCGGGTGTCGCGGATGGCGACGAACTCCGCCCGACTCCGGCCGTTGCCGACATGGGCGTTGCGCTCGCGGTGTTCGCCGACCGTCGCCTCCCAGCGGATCTCGGTGCGCTGCTTCGTTCCGTAGTCGTGGCCGACGAAGAGGCGGGTCTGTTCGGGCAGGGCGAGGATCGCCTGAATTGAATCGTAGAGCATGCCGGCGTCGCCACCGGGAAAGTCGGCGCGGCTGGAGCCCATGTCCGGATACATCAGCGTGTCGTGGACGAAGGCGGCATCGCCGACGATATAGGTAATCGAACCGAGCGTGTGGCCTTGCGACAGCATCACCCGGGCTTCGAGATCGCCGATCTTGAAGCGGTCGCCGTCGGTGAAGAGATCGTCGAAGTCCTCGGTGGGCGCGAAGGCGCCGGGCAGGTTATAAAGGCCCTCCCACAGCTTGGCGATCTCGATGACCTTTTCGCCGATGCCGTTGCGAACCTTCAGCGCGGCTTTCAGATGAGCCGCGGCCATCAAGTGGTCGGCATGGGGATGGGTGTCGAGGATGCGCTCGACCGTCAGACCTTGGCGCCGGACGAACGCCAGGATCTCCTCGGCGCTGTTGTGGCTCGTCCGGGCGTCGGCGGGATCGAAATCTTGCACGACGTCGATGAGAACGGCGCGCCGGGTTGCAGGATCGGCGACGAGATACTGGATCGAGCCACTCTTTTCCTCATAAAAGCCCCAGACGTCAGGGGAGGCGGGGCCGGTCGATGGGCTGTGACGGGTGAGCATGGTGTCGTTCCAACAGACATTGCAAAGGGTGTGTGAGGTCTATATATATCAGGTATGTCTAAATTAGAAGATGCTAATATAAAAAATCTGGAGGCCCGGTCTGCCGAGGTCGCGTCATTGCTGGCGCTGATCGCCAATCCCGCGCGGTTGCGCATTTTGTGCGCGCTTGCCAAGGGAGAACGGCAGGTCGGCGCGCTTGCAGATGACATCGGTCTGAGCCAGTCGGCCCTGTCGCAACATCTGGCAAAACTGCGGGCCGGCGATCTCGTTGCCTCACGGCGGCAAGGTCAGGCGATCCACTATCGTCTGGGCGAGGGCCAGATCCGGCCGTTGATGGAGAGCCTCTACGGCATCTTCTGCGAAGCGGAGGCGGATGCAAGCGTCGTGGAGTGACCTTCGAAGGCCTTGGCGCTTGCGACCGATCGGCTGGCATGGCAAGCCACCCCCCGACATTCGATCGGCGACCCACCGGCCGCCCGAAGGGAGGGGGAACATGCCATGAGCGACGAGAACAAAGAAGTTCTGGTGACCCGACCGCGATACGATCGCGCTGCCCTGAGATCCCGCATCGTCCATCTCGGCTTCGGCGCGTTTCATCGAGCCCATCAGGCAGTCTACACCGATGTGATGCTGAACGCGATCGGCGGCGACTGGGGACACCGGGTGGTCAAGCTGAAGAGCGGCGCCGAGGCGCTGCAGCGGCTCGCCGAAAACGCCTATCTCTACACCGTTCTCAAGCGCGATTCGCGCCAGGGTGATCAGGCGCGGATCGTCGGCTCGGTCATTGATCACCGCCATCCCGAGACCCATGGGCGCGAAGGCGTGGTTGCCGGTCTTGCCGACGCCGGCGTCGAGATCGTCTCGCTGACGGTCACCGAAAAGGGCTACATGCTGACGCCGGGCGGCAGGCTCGATCTCGACCATCCCGAGGTCAAGGCGGATCTTGCCGATCAGGGCCGGCCGGGCTCGGCGATCGGCGTGCTGGTGGCGGCACTCGCCGAGCGGCGGCGACAGGGCCTGAAGCCCTTCACCATTCTTTGCTGCGACAACCTCCCGGACAACGGCGCCAGGACGCGCGATGCGGTTCTCGCCTTTGCCGGTGAGCGCGATGCCGATCTCGCCGCCTGGATCGAAGGCGAAGGGCGCTTCCCCTCGACGATGGTCGACCGCATCGTGCCGGCGACGACGCCGGAGACCGAGGCGCGGATTTTCGACGTGATCGGCCGGCCCGATCCAGACGGCGTCGCCTGTGAGCCGTTCCGCCAATGGGTGATCGAGGACGACTTCGTCGGCGAGCGGCCGGCGTGGGACGTGGCCGGCGCGACCTTTACTCGCGATGTTGCCCCGTTTGAGATGATGAAGCTGCGGATGCTGAACGGGCCGCACTCCTTCCTTGCCTATCTCGGCTATCTCGGCGGTTTCGAGACCATCGCCGACACCATGGCGGATCTCAATTACGCTGCGGCGGCGCGGGCGCTGATGCTGGGCGAGCAGGCGGCGAGCTTCGCTGCGCCCGAGGGCATTGATCTCACCGCCTATGCCGACGAGCTGATCGCGCGCTTCACCAACCGGGCCATTCGCCATCGCACCTGGCAGATCGCCATGGACGGCAGTCAGAAGCTGCCTCAGCGCATGCTGAGCTCGCTGCAGTGGCATGTCGAACACGGCCGCCCGGCACCGCTCCTGACCCTCGGTGTCGCGGCCTGGATCCGCTATGTCGGCGGCATTGACGAGCGCGGGCAGGCGATCGACGTGCGCGATCCGATGGCCGCGCGGCTGAAGGCTGACGGCAGCGAGACCCCGGTCGAGCGCGTGCGTGCCGTTGTCGAGACGAGCGGCATCTTCCCGCCGCGTCTGGCCGGCGATGGGGCGTTCCTCGACACGCTGAGCCAGGCGCTTGGCGGCTTGATTCAGGACGGAGCGGTGCGCAGCGTGGCAAAGGTGGCAGGGGAGAGCAAGCGATGAAGCCCTTTCTCGGCGAAGACTTTTTGCTTTCGAACGACCCGGCGAGGCGGCTCTTTCACGAGGTCGCCAAGGATGCGCCGATCGTCGACTATCACTCCCATCTGCCGCCGCGCGCGATCGCCGCAAACCGCAGCTTCTCCGACATCGGGTCGCTGTGGCTGGAGGGCGATCACTACAAATGGCGGGCGATGCGGGCCTGCGGGATCGACGAGCGGCTGATCACGGGCGATGCATCCTGGCGCGAGAAGTTCGACGCCTATGCAGCTGCGATGCCGATGATGATCGGCAACCCGCTCTATCACTGGACCCATTTGGAGCTGCGGCGCTTTTTCGGCATCGAGGAGCCGCTGTCGGCCAACAGTGCGAATCGCATCTGGCAGGCCTGCAACGAGCAGCTCGCCGCGCCGGAATTTGCCACCCGCCGGCTGATCGAGCGGATGACGGTCGAGATGATCGGCACCACCGACGATCCGGCGGATGATCTGGCCGACCATCGGTCGATCGCCGATGATCCTGACTGCAGCGTTCTGGTGCGGCCGACTTTCCGGCCCGACAAGGTGATCCAGATCAGCGCGCGGGGCTTTGGCGCGGCGCTGGATCGGCTCGGCCGCGCGGCCGATATCGAGATCCGCCGCTTTACCGACCTTGTCGAGGCGCTCGACAGGCGGATCGAGCATTTCGCCGCCCATGGCTGCCTTGCCGCCGATCATGGCCTCGACGTGGTGCGCTTTGCTCGTGCCTCCGGCTCGTCCTTCGATCGGCTGATCGAGCGGGCGCGAAGCGGCGATCGGCTCGAAGACGAGGAAATCGCCACCTTCGAGACCGAGATCCAGCGTCATCTCGCCCGTCGCTATGTCGAGAAGGGCTGGGTCATGCAGTTCCACTGCGGCCCGCGCCGGCGCAATTCCAGCTTGATGACCGCAAAGCTTGGGCCGGATACGGGCTTCGATGCGATCGACGATCGGCCGATGATGGAGCCCTTGTCCCGGCTGCTCGACGCGATGGACCGCGAGGACGGCCTGCCGCGCACGATCCTCTACAACGTGGATCCGGCCCGCAATGTCGCGATGGCGGCGATGGCCTTCAGCTTCAATCGCGACGGCGTCGCCGGCAAGATGCAGTTCGGCTCGGCCTGGTGGCATGCCGACCATGTCGACGGCATGCGCCGGCAGATGAGCGACTTCGCCTCCACCGGCGTCATCGGCACCTTCATCGGCATGCTGACCGACTCGCGCTCCTTCGTGTCCTTCCCGCGCCATGAGCTGTTCCGCCGGGTGCTGTGCGATCTTGTCGGCGGTTGGATGGAAGAGGGGCTGATGCCGCCGGATTTCGAACTGGCTGGCGATATCGTCGAAAAGATCGCTTTCGCCAACGCCAACGCCCTGTTCGGCAAGGGCGCCGGCGCCTAGCGCCCTTCGTCCTATCGGACGCAGAAAGGTCGCTCTACCTCTTTGAATCGACGCATCGCTCAGACGGCGACCTTGGCATCCTCGCGCGGGCGGGCATCGATCGTCCGTCCGTCGGACAACAACTCGCGCTCGCGTACCCAGCCGATGCCGCTTTCATGGTCGCGCGCGCCGCGCTCGCGCTGGATCAGCGACCAATTGCCGGGCTCGCCGGTGATCTCGAAGAGATTGTAGCGCGAGGCCGGATGCTCGCCGCCGGGCGCCTGGCTCGCCGAGGGGACGCCGACGACCGGGATTTTTCCCTCCGGTCCGTCCAACCAATAGAGTGTGTCGAGATGGGTGTGGCCGTGCAGCACGAGTTCGGCCCCAACCTCGCGCATGACCTTGGAAAAAAACTGCTTGCCGATCAGCCGCTTGTGCCAGGCGGTCGCGCCCGAGATCGGCGGATGGTGGATCATCACCACGCGGAAGTGGCCGGTCGCCTTGGCCCGTTCAAGCAGCCGAGCAAGGGCGAGCGCCTGGTGTCGCTTGAAGGTGCCGGTGGCAAAGAACGGCGCCGTTGCCTCCGCGCTGGATGCGCCGAGGATCGCCACCGGTCCGCGGCAGCGCATATAGGGGAACGAGCTGCCGATTGCCGAAAGGGCGTTGTCGCCGACCATATACGCGTTCCACTCGCGATAGGAGCGCTTCAGCGCGCCGGGCACATAGGCGTCGTGATTGCCGGGGACGACGGAGACGTCGTGAGGCGTGCCGAGATCTTCGAGCCACAGGCGGGCGGCGGCCGTCTCCTTCTTGGTGGCGAGATTGACGAGATCCCCGGTCACGGCCACATGGTCCGGCGCTTCTTCCTTGAGATCCTGGAGGAGATTGGTCAGGGTGTCGCCGAACATCACCCGGCGGCGGTTGCGATGCCAGTTGACGTAGCCGGTGACCCGTTTGGAGGCGAGTTCGCGAAAGGAGAGTTCCGGCAGCGGCCCCAGATGGATGTCGGAAAGATGGGCGAGTCGGAACATGAAGCGGGCTTTCTCGATGGCCGTTGCAAGACCGCGCGCGGGAGAGGCGCGGCCTCTGCTCGTGGATTGAATTTGACATTTGCATCCCAGTTGGGTTCGTCCGTTGAATGAAATGTCAAATTCGAAAAATCCACGAGGATCATAACCTTGGCTCGTGGTCATTGCGACTCCGACAGTTGCCGAGCGGTTTCCACAACACGGGACCAAATGTCGGAATCAGACCACCAGCGCCGTGCGACGGGCGTGTTCTGTCATGCGAACGGCGCGGCTGTAAAACCGCACAATTGGTCGCTCTTCGAATTGTAGACGCCATGAGGGAGAGGTGAACCGTGCGACTTCAGAAAATCCTGGTCGGGGCCATGCATGGCGTTCATCTTTTGACGCGCCCGATGACGCTCGGCGTGCGCGGCGCGGCCTTCGATGCGCAAGGCCGGATCTTTCTGGTTCGCCACACTTATATCCGCGGTTGGTACATGCCCGGCGGCGGCGTTGATGCCGGTGAGGCGGCCGAGGACGCGCTGCTGCGGGAGCTTTCGGAAGAGGGCAATCTCGAGGTTGAGGCGCGCCCGACGCTGATCGGCGTCTATTGCAACAACACCCAGTCGAAGCGGGATCACGTCATCCTCTATCGCTGTGACGGCGTGACGCAACACGAAGTGAAGACGCCGGATCGGGAGATCGCCGAGTCGGGTTTTTTCACCCTCGACAATCTCCCGGACGGGCTGACCGACGCCACGCGCCGCCGGCTCGACGAACTCGCCGGCCGGCAGCCGATCGACCGCTACTGGTAGAGCCCGGCGGCATCTTTCGCCGCGTCACCGGCCTGGCGCCGAGCGCTTGGTTGGCAGGTGAGATGCCGCGCTTTGGAAACCGGTCCGCGCTGTCGGTCACGCCTGCGCCGCAACTTTCGCGCGGCGCATCCGTCGACTGAGCACCGCGCAGGGGCCGTGGGCCGGCAAAGGCTGCGCCGGATCAGTCGCCGAAGGGGACGCTGTCGCGGCGATGCGGCCGGTTCAGATCTTGGTCCGGGCCGAGCGGGACAATGCCGGTCGGGTTGATCGTCTTGTGACTCCAATAATAGTGGCCCTTGATATGGTCGAAATTCACCGTTTCGGCGACGCCCGGCCATTGATAGAGCTCCCGCATATAATCGAAGAGCGCCGGATAGTCGGCAATCCGGCGCCGATTGCATTTGAAGTGGCCGTGATAGACCGGATCAAAGCGGATCAGTGTGGTGAACAGCCGCCAGTCCGCTTCCGTCGGTGCGTGCGAGGCGACGAGATAGCGCTGGCTCGAGAGACGGTCTTCGAGCGCGTCGAGCGTCTCGAAGAGTGCGTGGAACGGCTCTTCATAAGCCTCTTGCGTGGTCGCAAAACCGGCCTTGTAAACGCCGTTGTTGACGGTGTGATAGACGCGTTCGTTGATCGCGTCGATCGCGGCGCGATGCTCGGCGGGTGTCAGGTCGACGCTGTTGTCGGCGAAGGCGGAAAAGCCGGTGTTGAAGATCCGGATCAGCTCGGCCGACTCGTTGTTGACGATCGTGCCTTGCTTCTTGTCCCACAGAACCGGAACGGTGACCCGACCGGTGTAGCGCGGCTCGGCTTCGAGATAGATCTCGTAGAGCCGTCGCTTGCCGAGCACCGTATCGGGGATCGTGCCCGGCCGCTCGGAAAACACCCAGCCCTCTTCGCCCATGTGATCGTCGACGATTGACAGCGAGATGACGTTTTCGAGCTTCTTCAGTTTGCGGGCGATCAGCGTGCGATGCGCCCAGGGGCAGGCGAGCGAGACATAGAGATGATAACGGCCGGCTTCGGCTTGAACGGCGCTTCTGCCATCCGGTCCAGGCGCGCCATCGGGCGTGATCCAGTTTCGGAACGTCGTTGTGGTTCGCTCGAACTTACCGCCGGTCTTGTCGGTGTCGTACCATTTGTCCTGCCACTGGCCGTCGACGAGAAGTCCCATGATGCGCCGTCTCCTGGATTGGCGTGTTTTAAGAGGCCACCGGTTCGCGCGCGGTCCGGTTGGTCGCTGGTTGGTAACCGAAAGGAGCGTTGCGGTGTTCCTGCTTTCGACGCGACGGTGCGTCACCGCTGCGGGCGGCGCGACGCCGGACACGGGATAATCGCATCCGCAACCTGCGTCGTGGCGATTGCTCTTGCTACGGGAAGGTGCTAACGGCGGCACCACTTGTTTCTGGGGAACGCTTGTCATGACCATCAACCGACGACGAAAGACGCTTCGCGCCTTTGGGCGCTGAATTCTCGTCGTTGGCACCCGGGCGCGCGTCCGGGCTCTGCGAGCGGCGCGACCGCTCGACACCTGCCTCTGGACTGCTCCCCCGATGTTTCACCTGAACGACGTCCGGTTTCTGCCCGAACGCCCCGACCATGACGCCGCGATCGAGCTGATCGCCGACGAAGCCTTCGGACCCGGTCGCTTTGCGCGCGCTGCAGAGCGCGTGCGCGAAATGGCGCCGCACGACCGCGAACTGTCCTTTGTCGCCGAGCATGAAGCCGAAATCATCGGATCGGTGCGGCTGACGCCGATCCTCGTCGGCGCGGCGCCGAGCCTGTTGCTCGGGCCGCTCGCGGTTCGCCCGGCCTATAAGAACAGGGGCGCGGGCAAGGCGCTGATGCGGCTGTCGGCGGAGGCGGCGAAGGCTAAGAGCGAGCGCTCGATCATCCTGGTCGGTGATCCGCCCTATTACGAGCCGCTCGGCTATTATCCCCTTCCGCCGGGGACCATTGCAATGCCCGGCCCGGTGGATCCGCGGCGGCTGCTCGGGCTGGAACTCGTCGCCGGCGGCCTTGACGGCGTGGCAGGCGCAATTCGCGCCCGTTCGTCATCGCTCAGATAAGCCGGCTTTCGTTCGCGCGGGGCCGCCCAAGATTGTTCGGCGATGGAATTCAAGACGGGAGAGCCCGATGCTCGACTCCATCAGAGTGCGGATCCTGTCTGTGTGCGTCCCATCGCACGCACGGCGCTCTACAGCACCGGCCCGAAAATCGGAATCGATTTTCGGGCCGGTGCGTCGATCCAAAGGGTCAGAGCGACCTTTCTACGTCCGATAGGACGCCGGGCGCTCTAGAACAGCGCGTGGGTGTCGATGAGGCGCTGTTCGGTTGTCGCCGCATCGGCCGGTGCGCCGAAATAGTAGCCCTGTCCGAGTTTGCAGCCGTAGCCCAAAAGGCGTTGGGCCTGGCTGGCGTGTTCGATTCCCTCGGCGACCACCTTCAGGCCCATCCGATCGGCGATATTGATCAGCGCCTCGACGATCGCGCCGCCGCCGGCGTCGCTCTCCATGCGTGAGATAAAGGACTTGTCGATCTTGATCGCGTCGATCGGCAATTCAAGCAGATGGGTCAGCGAGGCGTAGCCGGTGCCGAAATCGTCGAGCTCGAGTTGAAAGCCTTGGCGATGCAGGGCGCTGACCATTGGCGCAATGCGGTAGGCGCCGCCTTCAATGATCACGGTCTCAGTGATCTCAAAGGCGATATTGCTGGGGGGGACGCCGTGACGCTTGAAGGCATTGATGATATCGTTGCAGAATCCGTCTTCGGCGAAATCCGCGCTGGACAGGTTGATCGACAGCCGCTGCGGCTCGATCCCGAGGGCCAGCCAGCGCGCCATGTCGGCCGCAGCCTGCTCGACCATGTACCGGGTGATGCCGATCGAGGCCTGCCGATCCATGAAGGCATCACCGAACTCGCTCGCCACCGCGACTCGCCCGTCCGGGCAGCGCATGCGCACCAGAGCCTCGAGGCCGAGGATTTCGCCGGAGGCGATGTCGGTGATTGGCTGATAGTAGCTGACGATCCGCTTGTCGCCCAGCGCTTCGTTGACCGCCAGGATCGTCTCACGTCGTCGGGTGATGGCGTTGCGCAGGTCGGAGTCGAAGGCGACAAACCCGCCGCGCTTGGTCTGTTTGGCATGACTGAGCGCGAGATCGGCGTTGCGCTGGAGAGCCTGGCTGTCTTCCCCATCAAGGCCGCGCACCGCCCCGCCCATGGACAGGGACGGTTGCAGCTTGTGGCCATTTGTTTCGAATGGCCGGGTCATCAAAGCGCGAACCGTTTCGGCCATCGCCTCGAGCCCTTGCCGATCCGAGCAATTGTCGAGCAGCACAGCGAATTCGTCATTGCCGATTCGATAGGCGGAAAATTCCGGCGGTAGGCCAGACAAGCGTTTCGCAATTTCGGCGATCAGCCCGTCGCCGGCGGCATGCCCGAATGTGTCGTTGACTGTCTTGAGATGATCGGCGTCGAGTATGATTAGCCCGAAGCCGTCCGGCATCGTCAGCTTACTGAGGAGAGTTTCCTCGAAGCGATGGCGGTTCGGTAGGCCGCTCAGGCGATCGAAATGAGCCAGGGTGAAATTGCGTTTCAAGACATCGCCGAAGGCGATCGAGACCCGGCAAAGATGCACGCAGGTCTGGGCGATCGCACGTTCGATCTTGTTCGCTTCCCGGCTTTCTCTGGAATAGAACGCGAAGGTCGCGGCGACCTTGCCATCCGACTGCATGATCGGGATCGACCAGCAGGACCGCAGCCCGAGCGACAGAGCCAGCGATTTGTAGGAAGCCCATCTGGGATCGGTCTCGATATCGGTGACCTGAATCGGACGGCGATGATAGGCTGCGCTCCCGCACGAACCGACCATCGGGCCGATCGTCAGTTCGTTGACCGCCGCCGCGTATTCTTTCGGTAGCGAGGGGGCCGCGACGCTTCGCATCCGCCCGTTCGGCTCGATCACGGCGATGGTGCAGATCGAGTCGTGCGAGAGTGCTTCGGCTTGACGACACACCATGTCGGCGACGGTGTCGAAGTGCGCACCATCGGCCATCGCCGCGAGAGCGACGTTCTGCATATCCTGAAGTTGTTCGTAAATTTGCATACCGACACGCTTAGCAACGCAGCTACTGGATTTCTCCTAATGCCTTCGTGCGAATTTTCAATAGTCGTCGAGACGTCTACGCAATAGAAAGTGAATAAATTATTGAAATTTCATATTTTTAGTGAACTTTTCAAAATAACCAACTCTAGAAACGTCAGTGTTGCGTGAGTTTTATGGATGCAAAATGAAATATTGCCTCCACAAAGAGCGCAGATCCCTGCGAGCAAATCATAGCCACGCCGATTTCGATTTCTTTAAAATAAATTGTATCTAACGTTACAGCGGTCATTCATCGTCCCTCCCGGTACCACGTCGCTGAAAGCGCCAGCAGCAGGACGGCGAGGCCGAGGAAGCCTGCAAACAGCGGGGTGCGATCGACGCCCTTGAGGATTGTCTCATCGGTCGTCTTCAGGCCGATCCAGTCGCGCCCGTTGCCATCGGCCCGGCCGCTGATCGGGACGATCCGCGGCACGACGACATCGCTGGTGTCCGCGCTGCCGATGCGCCGGACGCTGCCATGGCTGGCATCGGCGATCGGCTGCAGCTTGGCGGTGGTGGAGATCGCGTCGCGATATTCGCGGGGATTGACCGGGCCGACGGTGCCAAGCGCCCGCAGATCGCCATTCGCGGCCTGGAAGAGCCCGATCTCGTTGGTCTTCAAAACGCCTTCCCAAAGACCGGAGCTGACATTTTTCATCGGCACCTTCACCGCCTTGCCCGACGGCGTGATCACCGTCGCGGGCCCCGGATCGTCGCCGATCGTCTGGCGGGTAACGACGAGATCGGAGCCACGGGCCGAGGCGTCGAGGGATTCCTCCTCGAGCTGCGGCTCTTTCATCAGCCAATGGGCGAGGCGCCGAAACAGCGCGACATGCGGGCCGCCGCCTTGGAAGCCGCGCGACCAGAGCCATTCCTGATCCGACAGAAGCAGCGCGATCCGGCCTTCGCCGACGCGATTGAGCACCAGAAGCGGTTTCTTGTCTGGCCCGGTCATCACCGTCTCGCCTTTCGGCTGATCGACGTCGATGGAGCGGAACCAGGGGCTCCAGTCGGGCGGTGTCGAGTCCGAGCCGGGCAGATTGCGGGTGACGGGATGCTTTTTGCCGAGGTCGGAGACGTCCGGATAGAACGCCTTCTCCTCGACTTGGCCGGTCGGCAGTGCCGGCAGAACGGCCTGCAGCGGCGTGTTGGCAATGCTTTCGGGGCCGGCATATTCCGGTCCGGCGGCGATCAGCATCGCGCCACCATTTTCGACATATTGGGCGATGTAGTCGAAATAAAGCGAGGGCAGGACGCCGCGTTCCTGGTAGCGATCGAAGATGATCAGGTCGAAGTCGTGGATCTTTTCCACGAACAGCTCGCGGGTCGGAAAGGCGATCAGCGAAAGTTCGTCGATCGGCGTGCCGTCCTGCTTCTCCGGCGGACGCAGAATGGTGAAATGCACCAGATCGACCGCGGCGTCGGACTTCAACAGATTGCGCCAGGTGCGCTCGCCGGCATGGGGTTCGCCCGAGACGAGAAGCACCCGCAGATTCTCGCGGATGCCATCGACGACGGCGATCGCCTTGTTGTTGACGCCGGTGATCTCGCCTTTATCGCGCGCGACCGTTAGCTCCAGGATATTCTTGCCGGCGCGGGGCAGCTGGAAGGTTACTGCTTCGTCGGCCCCGGGCGTTGCCTGCTCGCGGGCGATCAGATCGCCATTCAGATAGACCTGCACGGGGACCGGGGCTTGCGCCGCGCCTTTGCCCTCTTCGATTACCCGATAGGTCAGGCGCTGATCCTGATTGACGAGACCGAAGCGGGGACTCCGCGTGACCTCGATGCGCCGGTCGAACTCGTCGGCATGGCCGGTGATCAGGGCGTGAATGGGCGCATCGAAGCCGAGTTTCGAGACATCCTTGGGAATATCATGCACCTGGCCGTCGGTGATCATGATCGCCCCGGCAACCCGCGAGGGGGCGACGTCTTTGAGCGTCTCGGACAGGGCGCCAAACAGCGCCGTGGTCGCATCGCTCGACGGTGTCCCTGAGGATTTTGCCTCGACCGTGCGCACGTCGAACTGCGGAAAGCGGGCGAGGCTCTTCTTCAGCGCCGCCTCTTCCTGATCGGTTTGGGCGGTTCGGTTCTCGATTGACTGGCTCTGGCTGCGATCGACGACGAGAGCGACAACGCTCTTCATCGGATCGCGCTCTTCGCGCAGGATCACCGGATTGGCGAGGGCGAGGATCAGCGCCGCGATCGCCAGGATACGGATCAGCGCGCCCGGCGTGCGGGCGACGAACAACGCCAGCGCAAGGAGCGCCGCGGGCACCGCGAGCGCCACGAGGATGGTCCAGGAAAAGAACGGGGCGAAGGCGATCGACCAGCTCATTGGCCAAGCCTTTCCAAGAGCGCCGGCACATGGACCTGATCGGCCTTATAGTTGCCGGTCAGCACATACATCACGATGTTGACCCCCGCCCGATAGGCCATTTCCCGCTGGCGCGGGTCGGAGGAATCCGTCGGATAGAGAAACAGGCCCTGGTCGTCGATCGCCCAGGCGCCGGCGAAATCATTGGCGGTGATCATGATCGAGGAGACGCCGTCGCCGCCGCGGGCCGGGCGTTTGTTGCCATCGGCGTCCTGCACCAGCGATTCCACCCAGAGCGGCGAGTCGTCGTGGAGGCCGGGAAAGCTGTTGAGAATATAAAACGCCTTGGTCAAAACGTGATTGGCCGGGACCGGCTCCAGGGGGGGGATGTCGAGGTCGCCGAGAATGTCCCGCAGCCGCCGTTGTCCCGCCGAGACGTCGCCATTGAGGGACGATAGCGTGTCGCCCTGAACGTCGAACAACACCGTCCCGCCTTGTTTCATATAAGCGTCGATGCGACTGATCGCGTCGGTCGAAGGCATGGGATCGGTGGCGCTGATCGGCCAATAGATCAGCGGATAGAAGGCAAGTTCGTCCTTGGTGATGTCGACGCCCATCGGCGCGCCGGGCTCGAGCGCGGTCTTGGCGGCGATATAGCGTGTGAGGCCGCGCAGACCCGCCTCGGATTTGTCGTCCTCCGCCGCGTCACCGGTTTCGACATAGGCAAGATGGGTCTGGGCTGTCGCCTTGATCGCGCGCTCGACATCGAATTTGTCGGAATGTTCGATGGTCTGCGCCAAGGCGACGGTTGGTGCCGTGACGGTGGCCAGGATGGCCCCGCCGGCGAGCGCCATGAGCAGGATCGCGGCGGATGTTGCCGGACGGCGAGAGAAGCGTTCCTTAAAGCGGTCGAAGCCGCCGTTCAGCCAAAGCAAAGCGAGCGCATCGAGCGCAAAGAGCACCAGCGCTGCCGCAAACAGCCAGGGCCTGAGATCCAGACTGTCCTGGTTGAGATAGGGGCGCTGATCGACGGCGGCGCCGAAATCCTTTGCGGCGAGCGGCTTGAGCTCGGCATCGGCCGCGAGCAGATTGTGGGCCACATAGCCGTCCTCACCGCCGTAAAGCCCCGGCGGATTTTGCAGCGTCACCGGCGCCTGGCCTTTGGCGGTGACGGTGAGCGGCTGGGCTTCGGGGCCTGGCGAGACCAGCCGGCCGGTGCCGTCGAGCAGCCGGTAGGGTGGCAGGCTCTCGGCCGCGGATTTGCCCTGCGTCCCGCCGGCATTGGCCCGCGACAGGCTGACGATCCGGCGCAGCATCGAGACGAAGGCGCCGGAAATCGGCAGGTTCGACCAGGTGGCCTCGGCGGTGACGTGGAACAGGACGATCGTGCCGGCGCCCTGCTGCCGGGCGGTGACGAGCGGCGTGCCGTCGGTGAGGCTCGCCCAGGTGTGCTTGGCAAGATCAGCCGAGGGTTCGGCGAGGATCTGGCGCGATACGGTGACGTCGTCTGGTACCGCGATGCCGGCAAAGGGACTGGTGTCGCTCATCGCCGCGAGTTTTTGCGGTTCCGACCAGGACATCGCGCCGCCGAGCTGCCGCTCGCCGGCCCGCAACCGCACCGGCACCAGCGGATCCTCACCGGTGGTCGCGGCAAGGCGCGGCCCGGCAAAGCGCACCAGATAGCCGCCGTCATTGACGAATTTCTCAAGCGCGGTGCGGGCCGTCTCCGGTACGACGCCGATATCGGCGAGAACGACGACCGAAGGCTTGCGCTGCAACAGCTCGGGGATCGCCTTGGCAAGATCAGCGGTCGAGGGACGCACGAGATCGGCGTAGGGCTGGAGCGCGCGGGAGATGTAATAGAGCGGCGAGAGTAGAGGCTGCGCATCGTCGGCGGACTCGCCGGACACCAGCGCCACGCGCCGGCGGCGGAAGGAATCGTCGAGAAGGCGCACCGCGCCGGCGGTCGCTGCGCCCTCGACCTCGATCCGGGCGATGTCGTTGCGCATTTCGACCGGGATGTCGAAGCGGGCTTCGCCGGTGCCCTTCGCGGTGTCGAAGGTGACCGGTGCGGTGCCGACCTCGCGCGATTGAGAATCGCGGGCGACCAAGGTGAAGGGCCGGTCAGGTTCGCCCGCCGGGCGCACCGCCGAGACGATCAGCGACTCGGTCGAATTGTCGGCCTTGGTCAGGCCGATGACATTGGCGATGTCTGGCTCGTAGACGACCGTCTGCGCTGGTGAGAGTGCCGCGAGCGTCGTCGCGGCCTCCTGGGCGTCGGCGCTATCGAGACCGTCGGACAAAAAGACGAGAGTGCCGGGCGTCTGGCCGGAGAGGGCCGTGGCGAGACGCTTGGCCGCCTCGAGCCGATGGGTTGGAATGGGGCGGGGGCCGACGGCAGCCAGCCGTTCGAGCGCTGTGGCGGCCTCGATCGGCGCCGGGTCGTTGTCCGGCCCTTCGGCGGTGAAGGCGAGGGCGACGGGGCGGCCGGTCTCGCCGGCCTGCCGGATGATTGCTTCGGCCGCCTTGCGCCGGGCGTCCCAGTTTGCGCCGGAGGACCAGCCATTGTCGACCAACAGCGCTACCGGGCCGGAGCCGCTGATCACTGTCTCGCGCGGATTGAGCGTCGGCGCGGCGAGCGCGAAGATGACGAGAGCGGCCAAGAGCAAACGCAGGAGCGTCAGCCACCACGGGCTTTTCGACGGCGTCTCCTCGGTCTTGAGAACGCGTTGCAGGATGCGCAGCGGTGGAAACGCCTCGACCTGCGGGCGCGGCGGCGTCAGCTTCAACAGCCACCAGATGACGGGAAGCGCGAGCAGGCCGGCAAGAACGAAGGGCGCTCCGAAGGCAAGCGACAGGCCCCCGATCACGAGCGATGCCCCGTGGCCTGGGGCACACCGGCCAGCTGGGTGTGGAGCGAGACCAGCGCCTCGGAGGCGAGACGGTCGGTACGATGGGGAATGAAGCTCCAACCGAGTCGGCGGCAATGCTCGGACAGCACCGTGCGGTGCGCGTCGTAAAGCTGCGTGTACTCGGCTTTCAGAGTTTCGGCCCGGCCGGCGGTCAAGCGGCCGCCGCTTTCGGGATCGCGAAACTCGGTGCGGCCGACATAGGGAAAGGTTTCCTCGGCGGGATCGGCGACCATCACCAGATGGCCGCGAATGCCGCGCCGCGCAACGCGGTCAACGAAGCCGATGATCTCGTCGATCGGATCGAGGCAATCGCTGATCATGACGATCTCCGAAAAGCGGCGCAGGCGATCGTCCGGCGGAAAGCGGTCGTCAGGCCGGGCGTTCATCAAAGCGCCGGCGAGCCGCTCGGCGGCATTGCGGGCGGCGATCGGCTCGATTACGCCCGGATAGCCGATCCGTTCGCCCGAACGCGACAAAAGCTCGGCCAAAGCCAGAACCAGAACCAGCGCGCGCGACTCCTTCGACACCGGCGCGGCCGCAGACTGATAGCGCATCGACGACGATGGGTCGGCCCAGAGCCAGACCGTGTGGGCCGCCTCCCATTCGCGGTCGCGCAGATAGAGATGGTCGTCTCGGGCTGAGCGGCGCCAGTCGATCCGCGCGACCTGTTCGCCGTCGACGAAGGGGCGGAACTGCCAGAAATTTTCGCCGATGCCACGGCGGCGGCGGCCATGCCAGCCAGCGATCACCGTCGAGACGATGCGCCGCGCCTCGACCAGGAGATCGGGCATCAGCGCCGCGCGTTGGCGGGCGCGACCCAGCGCATCGGAAGCCTTGGTGAGTTCGACGGTGGAACCGATCGGCATCAAGCCAGTCCTGTCGCGATCATGCGGCGTCGCGTGTGAGGGCTGCGATCACGTCGCGCACGCTCATGCCCTCGGCCCGCGCGGCGAAATTCAGCGCCATGCGGTGCTGCAGGATCGGCTCGGCAAGCGCCATGACGTCGTCGACGGAGGGCGCCAGCCGGCCATCATAGAGCGCGCGCGCCCTGACGCAGGTCATCAGCGATTGCGAGGCGCGGGGGCCCGGTCCCCAGGCGATATGGGTGTCGGCCTCCTTATGGCCGCTCCCAGGCCGAGCCGAGCGCACCAGCTTGAGGATCGTCTCGACGACGCTTTCGGGCACCGGCATCCGGCGCACCAGCGCCTGAATGTCGCGCAGCCGATCGGCGGACAGCACCGGCTCGGCATGATCGTTGGCGCCGCCGGATTCGAGCAGGATGCGCCGCTCCGAGGCGAGATCCGGATAATGCACGTCAACCTGCATCAGGAAGCGATCGAGCTGGGCTTCGGGCAGCGGATAGGTGCCTTCCTGCTCCAGCGGGTTCTGCGTTGCCAGCACATGGAACGGTGCCGGCAGATCATAGCGCTCGCCGGCGACGGTCACATGATATTCCTGCATCGCCTGCAAGAGCGCCGACTGGGTGCGCGGCGACGCGCGATTGATCTCGTCGGCCATCAACAGCTGGGCAAAGACCGGGCCTTTGACATAGCGAAACGAGCGGCGCCCGGTCTCGTCCTGATCCATCACCTCGGTGCCGATGATGTCCGACGGCATCAGATCGGGCGTAAACTGGATGCGGCGGGCGTCGAGGCCCATGGCGACGCCGAGTGTCTCGACCAGCTTGGTCTTGGCAAGGCCCGGCACGCCGACAAGCAGGGCATGGCCGCTGCCGAGAATGGCGATGATCGTCTGTTCGACGACGCTTTCCTGTCCGAAAATCACCCGGCCGACCGACGCCTTTACCCGGGCGATGTCGCTGAGCGCCGCCTCGGCCATCGCGACGATGGCGTCATCCGAGAGAGCGGGCTCATGCGGAGCGAGAATCGTCATGAATGGTGGTCTCCTCTGCGTCGAGGCCAAACAGGGGCGCCATTTCGCGGCGCGGCCTTCGCGAGTAGCTTATGGGAGCGAACCCGTCGATCAATCAATACGATCGCGAGTCCTGGTGGCAAGCGCCGAACGGCCAACTATTTCGTGAGGAAGAAGACGGGCGAAAATGAGACCGTGCCGACCGGCAGGGTCGATCCTTTGGCAAGACAGAACGCATGACGAATCAAGCTTCTAAGAATGCGGTGAGCCTTTCGGCGCTGATCTCGCGGGCCGAGCGGGCCGGACGCGGGGCTCCGCCCGTTGACCATTGGAATCCAAATTTCTGCGGCGACATCGACATGCTTATCCGCGCCGACGGGATGTGGCTCTATCAGGGGTCGCCGATTCGCCGCGAAGCGCTGAAGCGGCTGTTCTCCTCGGTCTTGCGCAAGGATGCCGATGGGCGGACCTATCTGGTTACGCCGGTCGAAAAGCTGGGGGTCACGGTTGAGGATGCGCCGTTCATCGCCGTCGAGATGAGCCGCGAAATCATCGATGGCGCGCCGACATTGACCTTCCGGACCGATGTCGGCGACGTCGTGACGGCGGGGCCGGCGCACCCGATCCGCTTCGCCGAGGAAGAGGGTGAGGCATTTCGCCCCTATGTTCTCGTGCGCGGCCGCTTGGAGGCGGCGTTGACCCGCGCGCTTGCCATTGATCTCACAGATTTTATCGAGACGGACGAGGCCGGCTGGTTCATCGCCTCCGGCGGAGCGCGTTTCAGGATTTCGGGAGGCAAGACGTGAGCGTGGTGTCCGGCGGTCTTGTCACCGGTTTGACGGCCGCGGATTTGCGCCGACGGCTCGCGGCGGATGCGGCGGCTCGAGCCGGAGACGCGCCGACGCGTGAGCTGGGCGATCATCGCCTCAATCCCGATCTCGTCGCTGAGATGACACAGGTGCATTCGCGTGAGGCGGCGGTGCTGGTGCCGGTGGTCGATCGCGGCGACGCGGCAACGGTGATCCTGACCACGCGGACCCGATCGTTGCGCAAGCACTCCGGCCAGATCGCCTTTCCCGGCGGCGCGATCGATCCCCAGGACGCTTCGCCCGAAGCCGCGGCGCTGCGCGAGGCGTTGGAGGAGATCACGCTCGATCCGGCCTATGTCGAGCCGATCGGCCGGCTGCCGCGCTATCTGACGACGACCGGGTTCTGCATCACGCCGGTGCTTGCCATCGTCTCGCCCGGCTTCACGCTTCGCCCAAACCCCGGCGAGGTGGCGGATGTCTTCGAAGTGCCGCTCGGCTTTCTGATGGACGCCGCCAATCACCGGCAGGAAAGCCGGATGTTCGACGGGCTGACCCGGCACTACTACACCATGCCCTATGGCGAGCGCTTCATCTGGGGCGTGACCGCCGGGATTTTGCGAACACTCTACGAACGGTTTTATGCATGACGCAGATTTCGGCCGCTTGGGTCAAGGACGAGAGGCTTCAGGCGCTGCTCGTGGCGCTGGGCGAAGGGGACGACGAGGCGCGGGTCGTCGGCGGCGCGGTGCGCAACACGCTGATGGATCGCCCCGTCACCGACATCGACATCGCCACCACCACGCGGCCCGAAGAGACCATCCGGCGGGCCGAGGCGATCGGTCTCAAGACCGTGCCGACCGGCATTGCCCATGGCACGGTCACCGTCGTTTCCGACGGCCGGCCCTATGAGGTGACGACCTTGCGGCGCGACATCGAGACCGATGGGCGCCATGCCGTCGTCACCTTCGGTCGCGACTGGCAGGCCGATGCCGAGCGGCGGGATTTCACCATCAACGCGCTTTATGCCGACCGTGAAGGTCGGGTTCTCGATCTCGTCGGCGGGCTGGCGGATCTCGAGCGCGGCATGCTGCGCTTCATTGGCGACGCCGAGCAGCGGATCCTGGAGGACCGGCTGCGGATCCTGCGCTTCTTCCGGTTTTTCGCCTGGTACGGCCGTGGACGGCCGGACGCCGACGGGCTGCGCGCGGCTACCCGGCTGAAGGATGGGCTGACGAAGCTCTCGGCCGAGCGTGTCTGGAACGAGATGCGCAAGCTGCTTGCGGCGCCCGATCCCTCGCGGGCGCTCTTATGGATGCGCCAGACCGGCGCCTTGACGGTGGCGCTGCCGGAAAGCGAGCGCTGGGGCATTGATGACATCCACGCCCTTGTGGAAACCGAACGGGTCCGCGGCTGGGCGCCCGACGCGCTGCTGCGGCTGATGGCGATCGTTCCGCCGGACCCGGCCCGTCTCAGCGCTCTGTCCCAGCGCTTGAAGCTCGCCAATCACGAGCGCGATCGGCTGCTCGCCTTTGCCAACGAACCGGAGCCTGATCCGGACGAAAGCGACCGGATGCTGAAGGCGCGGCTCTTCCTCGGCAACCGGCAGGCGAGCGAGGACCGGCTGCGGCTCGCTCTGGCCAAGGCTCAGGGTAAGGTGGCTGGCGATCCAGCGGCGCTCGAAACGGTGGCCAAGCTCACGGCGCGGCTGGCGACGGTCAACACTTTCACAGCTCCGAGCTTTCCGCTGAAAGGGGAGGATCTTCTGGCGAAGGGTTTCAGGTCGGGTCCGGTGCTCGGAAAGGAAATCGACCGCCTGAAGCAGATCTGGGTGAAAAGCGGATTCACTCTCGGGCGGGAAGATCTTCTTGCCGCTTCCACCTCGCCGGAAACGCAGGGCGATTGAGGCGCAAATGCTCCAGCATCGGCCCGACAATCGGAATCGATTTTCGGCAAAGCACGATGCGTCGATTCAAAGGGTGAGAGCGACCTTTCTGCGTCCGATCAGACGCAGGGCGCTCTAAAATCGAGCGGCCCAAGTTCGCCCCGGCGGGCGTCGCGTTTAACAAGAACGGGCGGCGCCGTTTCAGCGCCGCCCGTTCTTGTTATTGCAGGCAAGATCGCGGTTCACGCCGCGTGTTCGGTCGCTGCTTCCGGACGTTCGACCATCTTCTCGCGAAACGAATCCATCATCGACGGACTGACACGCTCGATCCCAAGCGCGTTGGCTTGGGCGATCGCCTTGCGGATCACGCCGGCCTGGCTGTCGGATCGGATCACCCGGCGGCTACCGGAAAAAACCGCGCTGCAATCAAGTTCGTACATCGTCGTTCCTCCCATTATCTTTCTGTTCATTATATAGGGGGAAAACGGCGAGAAAATTATATTGGTTCAATCACATAACGAATATTTGCGTGGCTGACGACGGTCTTCGACGTCGTCGAATCGGCTGCACGCGGCTGTGGGGCGGCACGGGTCGACGTCTGATGCCGGCCCTCGCATGGCGCTCTATGGCCACTTCACCACCGGCGGCATCGAGGACAGGATCGATTGGACGTTGCCGCCGGTCTTCAGGCCAAACAGCGTGCCGCGATCGTAAAGCAGATTGTATTCGACATAGCGTCCGCGACGGATGAGTTGTTCCTCGCGATCCTCCTCGGTCCAAGGCAGCGGCGCGTTCTGCCGGACGATATGCGGATAGACGACCAGGAACGCCTTGCCGACGTCTCTGGTAAAGGCGAAGTCCTCGTCCCAGCCGCCGGCATCGTCGGCCGAATGCAGCCAATCATAGAAGATGCCGCCGATGCCGCGCGCCTCGTTGCGGTGAGGCAGGTAGAAATACTCGTCGCACCACTCCTTCAGCTTGTCGTAATCGGCAACGCGGCGGTGGCGGTCGCAGACGAATTTCAGCGCCCGGTGAAAGGCGAGGGAGTCTTCGTCGTCCTGAGTGCGGCGGCGATCGAGGGTCGGCGTCAGATCGGCACCGCCGCCGAACCACTGGCGAGTCGTTACCACCATGCGGGTGTTCAGATGTACGGCCGGAATGTTCGGATTGTGCAGATGAGCGATCAGCGAAATGCCCGAGGCCCAGAAGGTCGGGTCTTCCTCGGCGCCTGGAATCTGCTTGCGGAATTCCGGTGAGAATTCGCCATGAACCGTGGAGACATGCACGCCGACCTTCTCGAACAGCCGGCCGCGCATCATCGACATGACACCGCCGCCACCGCCGCCAACCTCGCCATCGCGGAACCATTCGGTCCGCTCGAAGCGGCCCGGCGTGTCCGATATTGCCTCGCCGAATTCGTCCTCCAGCGTCTCGAAGGCGATGCAGATGCGGTCGCGTAGCGCTTCGAACCAGGCCCGCGCCATCGCCTTTTTGTGCTCGATGTCCTCCGGCAGGCCTTTCGGCAGTTCTGGTCGTTCCATGCTGGACTTGCCCGTCTGTTCTCGATCGTCTGCGGTGTTTTCACGCCCGGCGCCGTGGCAGCCCGACCACCCGCATCAGCGGCGGCGAACGGGCCGGATCATTGCGCGAACGGGCGGAACGCCACCGAGCCTTTTCGATTCGTTATCTCTTCACCGAGACACTATCTGCAAGACAGATTGATAAGAACCCGCATTCATCCGGAGTCCCCATGTCCCCGCTCGGCCGGCCACCGCTCGACGGATTGAAGCGCCAGCTTTTGCGTCGCCGTGAGCAACGCGCCGGCGAGGCCCGAGCGACGCACGACAATTTTGTCCGCGAGACCTTTACCATGGAGCGGGCAGCGGCTCGCCAAAAAGCGCGCGAGTGGTTCAAGAAATATCCGAAGGCCGCCTATTGGACGCAGGTCGAAAGCTGGCGGCAGCTTCCCGACCAGCGGATCGAGTTCACCATGCGCCGTTTGCCGACGGCCGATTGAGGCGCGAGCATTCGAGACATTTGCCGCCAAGCGGGCGACGACGCTTAAGCGTCGAGCAACCAGCCGCCCTGGCGCATCGCTTCGGCGGCGACGATCCCCGCCGAAACGGCAAGATTGAGTGAGCGGGCGCCCGCCGCCATCGGGATCGTCAGGCGCGCATCGGCTCTGGCATGGACATCATCGGGAACGCCGGCGCTTTCGCGGCCGAAGAGCAGCCTGTCGTTTTCTTGGAAGACGAAGTCGCTGTAGGTCGTCGTCGCTTTTGTCGTCAAGAGAACGATACGGCCTGGCCGTTGCTCGCAATCGGCGAGGAAGGCGCTCCAATCGACGTGGCGTTTGAGGGTCGCCATCGCCGCATAGTCCATGCCGGCCCGTTTCAGCGCCCGGTCGGAGCTGTCGAAGCCGGCCGGCTCGATGAGTTCGACGGTCAGGCCGAAACAGGCGGCAAGACGAAGGATGGTTCCGGTGTTGCCGGCGATGTCCGGTTGGTAGAGCACGATCGACGGGCACATCGGCCCTCCTTCAGAAAACGGGCATCTTGTCGTAATGTTTGGCTATAGAGGCCGCTCATACCAAATTTGCGCGCGACCGGTCAGTCTTGGCGGCATCGGCCGCTCCGGCCGCTGCAACGGGTCGTGCGGCAACCATGGGCACACAGCGAGATTGCGGGCGGATAGACCAAGACGACGGATGCAGATGCCGGTCGCGGCCTTCGCGGCGCTGCTTGGCCGTGCCCGGCAGCGAGCGCGGACGATCCCGGCGACGGCGCGCGCGCTTGATCTGCGACGCCGGTTGGCGATGGCGCTGGCGTCGGTCAGGTCGGGTGGAGCGACCGTCAAGGTTAAAGTCATCGCCGTTGCGGGTCGCGCCGCCGTCTTAACGAAGCTGGCAGCAGCGCTTGTCAAACGCGGTTCGCGTCGCCGGGCCGGCAAGGCCAAGCCGCCGTCGGCCGCCACTCACTGGACCGGGCCGGCCGCAGCCGAGCGTCAATCCGGCAAACGGCTGCTGCTCGGCGAGACGGCTGGTTTGGCAACGCGGCTTTGCCTGGTCGCGCTGTTCATCGCGGCGGGCGCTGCGGCGCTGTTTCTCAACACCGACGCCGGGGACGAAGTCGTCGAACAGCTGCACCGCGCGGCCGCGACCGGCGGGATCTTCGGCGACGACATCCCGTCGCCGGACGCTGCCGGCGGCAAAGGCGGTGCGGCGCGGCCGCAGGCGGCGTCGTCCGTCGCCCCGATCCTGCTGTCGCCGCCCGAGCCTGACACCGCCCAGACCTTCGTGCGCCTGGCGATGACCGATCCCAAGCGGCTCTGCAAGGCGGTCGATCCGACCAAGGGTCTCATGCAGTGGCATGAAAGCCCGGCTCTCAAAGGGCAATGGGAGTGCGATGCGACCGGCAATCTGGATGGCACGCGCGTCGTCGAGAAGGACGTCGAGGATGGGGCCGACGTCCCCGATCAAAATGCCGTCTACGTGCCGAAGCTGCCGACGGAGCCGCAGCTCTTCGTCATTGCCCGAGGCGCCGAGAAGGACACGATCGGCAGCCTGCGCATCAAATTGATCGCCGACGGTGAGTCAAAGGCGAAACGCGGCGCCACGCGCTTGTCGATGCTGACGGGAAAGCTGTTCGATGTTTTGCAGTGGCAACCGCCGGACGGCATGCTCACTGATTTGGCCCAGCTCTATCCCTTCGATCGAACGCAACTGGGAACCCGGCTGAAGTTCAGCCGTGAGGACAGTCCGGGCTGGCAGTACAATCTGATCATCATCTTCCCGGATTCGCGCAAATATCGACAGGAATCAGCGTTCCGAGAGGCCGAACAGGCGCCGCCGGCGGTGCCGGTGCCGGCGCCGAACTTGGATACGGACCCACAGGCTGGCGCTCCGGCAGAAGGAACGCCGTTGCCTCCGCAAACACAACCATGAGGCCGGGCCGATGCCTGCGTCCGACAGAACGCACAAAGCCCGATGCGTCAGCGCTTGCGTCCGGAGGTGTTGACCGTTGCCGTGCTCGGGGCGTTCCGGCGGCGACCAAAGGCGACAGGCCGGTGGCTCGACGCGACTCGATAGCCGGCGCCGCCATCCTCGGCGTGGAGAGGCTGATGGGGGGCCGGGTTGTGGCCTGCAGGGGCGATTGAACGCAGCGGAAGGCCGAGTTCGCGGCAGCAGTCTTCGACGGTGATGGCGCGAAAGAACCGGCGCAGATCCTCAAAGGCGGTGATGTCGCGGCCGGCGGTCTCGTGAACGAGCATCGCGATGCTCATCGTATCCCCAGTTTGCAGCCCTAAAAGCTTCAAGGCGGCGGCGAGGGAGTGTCCGTGCTCGTCGCGCCACAGCTGATCCGCGGCGGCTTTGGGCAGCGACAGCATTGCCGCGATCGTCGCCAGACACCGCTCCCTCGCGCCGCTGCGGGCGGCGGCCATCAGGCCTTCATGTGTCAGGGTGAGCGAGGCTTCGCCGGCGGGCGGCGGCTGCAAGCGTTCGGACGTCGTCGCCTTCCCCGCCTTTGTGGCGCCGCCGGTCCTGCGGCTGGCAAGGGCCCGCAGCGCGTCGCGGGCTGCCGCCGCGCTGCGCAGTGGCGCTTCGGCGCCGCCGCTGTCGCCCGTTTCCTGTTCCTGTCGCGCAGCGGGGCGAGATCGCATTGCCGTCGTTGCAGCGGGCCGCTTGTCGCGCGCGCCACGATCTTCGCGAGCGGTGTGCCGGCTGTTGAGCAAGGCCGCGTCGTGTTCGGTCAGACAGGGACTCGAAAATAGGAATGGCGCCGAAATGTCCGCCGGCTCGGCCAGGATCAGCGTGACGATGGCGCGGGGGAGATCGGGTTTGTTTGCGAGGGCGATCGCCAAGTCGCGCTTGGTTTCGACTGACAGCTTGTCCCAGGTCGACGTGATCAGGCGGGAAAATTCGGCACTGTGGCTCGCGCCGGGCCGGCGCAGATCGAGATAGCCGGCGACCGCCGCCTTAACGATCGTGTCGAAGGCATGGCGTCCCTGCCGGGTCTCGAGCGTACGGAAGATGCGTGGCATCTTGTCGGCCATGGCGCTCCGCTCAACCTGCTCTGAGCCCTGCCGAAGCTCGGACACGCTGCCCTGCTCGCATCCACCCAACCGCGCCGTTGCGTGAATTTGATCACAGGGCATTTCGAAGCGGTGCCGCAACATCACGAAGGGACGTTTCTAAAGATTTTGGATAGGTTTACGCAAGATTTCTTAGCAACCTGTTAACTCTGGTCGGGTGCGCTGTGAGCACTCATCCATCCGCCGAGAGACAGTCATGGCGCGGCACGTTGACGAGGTGAAACGAATGGGCGTGATCCTAAATTTTCGACGAGGGTCGGCCGACCAGGAAACGGCCGGTCCAAATGCGGTTGTGCAATGCGCGACGGCGCGTTGGGTCCGAGACGGGCGGACCAATGAGATTAGGGCCGGAGAGGGGAGCGTCGTGATCCTGCCCTGTGTCCGCTATGAGCGGTGCGAGGGACAGCTATCGCCGCGACCGCGAATCCGGCGCAGCGACGACGGCGATCCGGCGGAGTGCGCTGTCGCGGTCCGACAGCCGTGACGCTGCGATCGTCCGTGACGGCAACAGAACGATCCGCCGGAAGAAGACGGGTGCCCGCTATCTTGAGTGCGGGATCACTGCGCCGTGCGGCCGGTCGTGGTTGGCTGTGGTGATGAGGTTGCCGGCGACGCGCGTCCTGCAGCTGTGCCGGACTTGTGAATCGCGTCCGTCGACAAGGCGTCGTCTAACGGTGCCGGCTGGCATTTGATCGAGCTGATGAAGGCGTCGATCGACGGGCGCTTGCTTTCCTCGTCCACCAGCATCCGAATGGTCATATAGCCGGAGCTCATCTCGACCTCGACGGGGATCTGGGTCTCAGGCGCGTCCTCGATCGCCGACTTGTCGACCAACTGGTCGCGCGTTCCCACCATCAGGTCGAAGGCATTGTCGACCGCCGAGCGGTCGTTGATGCTGTAGAGATTGTCGCCCTGGCGATTGTAGATCGAAGCCGACCAGAAGGCTGGATCGCGTTGGCTGGCGACGATCCGCACTGGGCCGTTGGCGAGCGAGAAGCGGCAGCCGGCTGTCAAAAACGCGGGATCGACGAAGGCGAAATCGCCGATCGGCGCGTCCGTTGTCGCAAGGGCCGGGTTGGGATCGGCGTCGAGCGCCTCGACCCGCACCAGCTGATTGAGCGTGCCGATTTCGGCCAGCCGGCTCCAGGCATTGCGCCGGGCGACGTCGGGCATGGTGAAGATCACTGCGATGTGGACCAGCCCGGCGCCGACGACGCCGATCAAGATGGCGAGGATCAGCTTACCCACGGCGGCATTCCTCGCGGTGGATCGTGGGCAAAGTCAGGCTGGACGCGCCGCTCTCGGCGCTCGCGGGTGTATCGTAGAGCGCCAGCACCAGGATCATCTGCCCTGTACCCGAGGTGGCGAGCCAGTTGCCGGCCCGGGCCGTCGGACCGACGGCGATCGCGAAGGAATTGTCGTCGTTGCGCATCAGATTGTTCGAGGTCAGCCAGCCCGGTCGGCCTGCCGCCGGGGTGATGAGCTGGCCCTCGGGCATGTAAGCGGCAAGGGTAAAGATCCGCGCCGGCGGTGTCGTGCCTTCGATCGAATAGCTGCATTCGCGGCGCAAGGGCTGGCCGCTGTCGTCGGCCGAGCCGCGAAACTGGATGCCCTCGCCGATGCCGAGATTGAGATTGCCGATCATCGCCAGGCGCGCCTTCGAATAGGGATCGGCGTCGGGCGCGCCGGCAAAGGGCGTCGCCTTCCACTGGCCGACCTCGACAGTCGCGATCTCGGACGATTCTTTGACGGCCCATTTTGCCGACCAGCCGCCGAGATAAAGGGCGATGCCGACGGCGATCATGACGAGGAGTGTGAACTGCATCGGCTCGGTTTCACGCGGGCGGCTGCGATCCGCGCCCCCGCTCAGTCTGTGTTGTCGGTCCGTGATCGCGGTTTGAATGGGCTGGCGGGATCGATGGGCGCGCGGGATGGATGAAAAGACTATTGCGTCCTGGCCGGTGCGGCGTCGCCGGTGTTGGCGTCGGCAGAGGCCAGCTGTTCGGGATCGAGCGGTTTGATCGCTTCGAGGCGATCGGCAATCGTGGCGAGAACCTCCTGCGCCTTTCGGCTGAGCGGCTGCGTGGCGGCAGGCGGGGCGGCGCCTTCGCCGGAATCGGCGACTGTCTTGCGCCCGGCGGGGAACGGATCGTCGATATAGGGGATCGGCTTCAGCTCGATGTTCTTGTGCGCGGCTTCCATGAAGCGCTGCCAGGTCATCGCCGGCAGCGAGCCACCGGTCAACTTGTTGGTCGGGGCGAAACTGTCGTTGCCGAACCAGACGGCGCCGACATAATTGCCGGTGAAGCCGACGAACCAGCCGTCACGATAGCTCTGGGTAGTGCCGGTTTTGCCGCCGACCCGCGTCATCGACAGCTGAGCCCGCCGTGCCGTGCCGTTTTCGGTGACGCCGACCAGCATCTCATTCATGTATTTCGTCGCCTGCTTGCTGAGGACGCGGTGATGGGGTGGCAGATCCCGTCGCGCGTCCCAGACCACCTTGCCGTCGCCATCCATCAGCTGTTCGATCGCGTGGCGATGGGCGTCCATGCCGCCATTGGCAAAGACCGTATAGGCGGTCGCCTGGTCCATGACGGTGACCTCGCTGGTGCCAAGCGCCATCGTCTTGTCGCCCCTGAGCGGCGACTCGATGCCCATCGCCTTGGCGGTTTTCACCGTGTTGGCGAAGCCGACCTTCTGATAGAGCTTGACGGCTGGGACGTTCAGCGATCGCGCGAGGGCGGTGGCCAGGGTCACCCGGCCATGGAAGGAGCGGCCGTAGTTCTGCGGCGACCAGCGGCCGATAGTGATCGGGCTGTCGACGATGGTATCTCTCGGCGTCATGCCCTGCTGCATTGCCGTCGCATAGACATAGACCTTGAAGGACGAACCCGGCTGGCGCAGCGCCTTGGTCGCCCGGTTGAACTGCGACACGCCGTAGTCGCGGCCGCCGACGATGGCCCGCACGCTGCCGTCCGAGGCGAGCACCACCATCGCCGCTTCGCCGACCTTATAGGTCTTGCCGAACTGGCGCAGATGATACTCGACCGACTCATCCGCTAGCTTCTGCAGATTCATGTCGATCGTGGTGCGGGCGATGAAATTGCGCTGCTTGAGACCGTATTTTTTGGCGATCCGCTGCACTTCGTCGAAGGCGTAGTCGAGGAAGTAGTCGGGCGAGGGGGTCGAAGAGCGGTCGATCGCCGTCGCCGGATGACGCCGCGCCGCGATCACCTGGCCTTCGGTGAGGAAATGTGCCTGAACCATATTGGTCAGGACCTCGTTCGCTCGGGCGCGCGCGGCCGGCAGATTGATGTGCGGCGCATATTTCGCCGGCGCCTTGAACAGACCCGCCAGCATGGCCGCCTCGGCCAGCGAGACGTCGCGGATATTTTTACCGAAATAGAATTCGGCCGCCGCGGCCGCGCCGAAGGTGCCGCCGCCCATATAGGCGCGGTCGAGATACATCGACAGGATCTGACGTTTGGTCAGATGCGATTCCAGCCACAGGGCGAGGAAGGCCTCCTTGATCTTGCGATCGAGGCTGCGCTCGTTGGACAGGAAGAGATTCTTTGCCAGCTGCTGGGTGAGGGTCGAACCGCCCTGGACGACGCCGCCGGCCTGGGCATTCACCGTCATCGCCCGGACGAGGCCGATGAAGTCGATGCCGAAATGGTCGAAGAAGCGCCGATCCTCGGTTGCCAGCACCGCCTTGACGAAATTGTCCGGCATTTCGTCGATCGGTACTGCCGCGGCGCGCATCACCCCGCGCCGGCCGATCTCGTCGCCATGCTTGTCGAGAAACAGAACCGAATAGTTGGTCTCTTGCGGCAGGCCGTTCCGGGTCATGCGGATGGCCGGCTGGGCAAGGGCGAGAAGCAGGACGAAACCGGCGAGGCCGAGCGTCAGGCCTTCACAGGCCAGCTCCACCAGAATGCGGTTGAAGCCGCGCGCCCGCATTTTGCGCGAGACGATGGTGACGCCTTCCCACCAGATGGCGACCGCATGAAAGAACCGCCAGATGCTCGAATCGATCCACGCATCAATCTCGATCAGCCGCGACGGCTGCCGACGCTTGCGGGGAAAATTCGGTTTGTTATGCACGCTTCGCTCATCATCCAGCAATAAGGCTGCGCAGGTTTTTCGGCCTATGCCGTCCGCCCGCGCCGTCTGTCGGCGGTCATGGACGCGACTTGTACGACCATCCGTGACATCCTACGTCGTCCCCGGTCGTGGTTATAGGCCGGGGCCTTGGAAAAATCTTCAAAAATAGCGGCATGGTTTCTGGATGTCCGATGACCTCAAGGCGGTGGAAGCTGCGTCATATTGGAAGACGAAACGCCTCGAAGATCTCAGCGCTTCCGAATGGGAACGGCTGTGTGACGGCTGCGGCCGTTGTTGCCTGAACAAATTGGAGGACTGGGAGACCGGCGAAATCGCCTGGACGAATGTCGCCTGCCAGTTGCTCGATGGTCACGCCTGCCGCTGTCGCCAATATGAGACTCGCCAGGCGGTGGTGCCCGATTGCGTCGCTTTGACGCCGACCGCGGTGCGCTCGCTTGGCTGGTTGCCGCCGAGCTGCGCCTACCGGCTCGTGGCCGAGGGGCGCGACCTCTATTGGTGGCATCATCTCGTCTCTGGCGATCCCGAGACGGTCCATCAGGCGGGGATCTCGGTGCGTGATCGAACCGTCAGCGAAGCGGGCATGGAACTGGAGGATTACGAGGATCACGTGGTCGATTGGCCCGGCGAGGATCCAGATGGTGAAGATGGCGACGGGCGCTTCTGACGCCAGAGCTCCGAGCACCGCGACGGCGTGTTTGGCAGAGCGCGCGAGCAGGCTCGATTCCGGATCGTTCGACGCATGATCCCCATTGCCCTTTGCCGCGGCAGGGGCTATCGGAAAACCATGAAGACTTTGGTCGCTACGAAGCAGAACTGGTGGCGGGCGCTCTAACAGAGCGGCCGAGCCGTCACTCGTCGTGATCTCGAAAACAAGGCCGCCTCGACACCCGGGCGGCCTTTTTGCGTCAGACGTCCGGGCCAGAAGGCCAAACCCGGAGAATTGATATGATCGGCGAACTTCGTCAGGATGGTTCGGAGCGCTATGAGACGGCCGGTGGGGTCGTCGTCACGCGCCGGCATGAGACGGTCATCTATGACGGGGCGATCGAGCCGTTCTTCGACCGCCTCGATACCCGCCGTGGTGCGATCCTCTTCTCCAATTATGAATATCCCGGGCGCTACACCCGGCAGGACGTCGCCTTCGTCGATCCGCCGCTGGTGATCAGCTCGCGCGGCCGGGCGATGGTGATCGAAGCACTTAACGAGCGCGGCAAGATTCTCGTCGGCTTCATCGCCGAGGCGCTTCAGGGGAGCGACGAGATCGCCTCGCTCCAGGTCTCGTCCGAAAAGCTTGCCGTCGTCGTTGCCGAGCCGAGCGGTGCGGTGACCGAGGAAGAACGCTCGCGCATGCCGACGGTGTTTTCGGTGCTGCGCCGGATCGTTTCGCTGTTCCGCTCGGCGAATGACGCCGCGATCGGACTTTACGGCGCGTTCGGCTACGACCTCGCTTTCCAGTTCGATTCAGTCAACGAAGTGCAAAACCGCGATCCGGCGCGCCGCGATCTCGTTCTCTACCTTCCCGACGAAATCATCAAGGTCGACCATTATTCGGCGACGGCGTCGCTGACGCGCTACGATTTTGCCAAGAACGGCGTGACGACCGAAGGGCTCGCCCGGGGCGGCAGTGACGCGCCCTTCGCTTTGTCGGACAGAATTCCGCCGCGCGGCGATCACCAGCCCGGTGAATATGCCGAACTGGTGCGGGCGGCGAAGGAAGAGTTTCGTTGTGGCAATCTGTTCGAGGTGGTCCCCGGTCAGGTGTTCTACGAGCGTGTCGAGCATCGGCCGTCGGAAATCTCCCGCCGCCTGAAGGCGGTCAATCCCTCGCCCTATTCCTTCCTGATCAATCTCGGCGAGAACGAATTTCTGATCGGCGCGTCGCCGGAGATGTTCGTGCGGGTCAATGGCCGGCGGGTCGAGACCTGCCCGATCTCCGGCACGATCAAGCGCGGCGAGGACGCCATCTCGGACTCCGAGCAGATCCTCAAGCTCTTGAATTCCAAGAAGGACGAGTCGGAGCTGACGATGTGCTCCGACGTCGATCGCAACGACAAGAGCCGGGTTTGCGAACCGGGCTCGGTCAAGGTCATCGGCCGGCGCCAGATCGAGATGTATTCGCGCCTCATCCATACGGTCGATCACATCGAGGGGCGGCTGCGCGACGGCATGGACGCCTTTGACGCCTTCCTTTCCCACGCCTGGGCGGTGACGGTCACCGGTGCTCCGAAGCTGTGGGCGATGCGCTTTATCGAGAAGAACGAGAAAAGCCCGCGCGCCTGGTATGGCGGCGCCGTCGGTATGGTGCATTTCAACGGCGATATGAACACCGGCCTGACTTTGCGCACCATCCGGCTCAAAGACGGCATCGCCGAGGTGCGGGCCGGCGCGACGCTGCTTTACGATTCCAATCCCGAGGAAGAAGAGGCCGAGACCGAACTCAAGGCCTCGGCGCTGCTCGGCGCGATTCGTGATGCCGGTGCTTCGAATGCCGGCGCCGTCACCCGTGAGACTGCCAAGGTCGGCGAAGGGGTGCGCATCCTTCTGGTCGACCATGAGGATTCCTTCGTCCACACCCTGGCGAATTATTTCCGCCAGACGGGGGCGAGCGTTGCGACGGTGCGAACGCCGGTGCCGGCGGAGATCTTCGAGCGGATCAATCCCGATCTCGTCGTCCTGTCGCCGGGGCCGGGCAATCCCTCGGACTTCGACTGCAAGGGCACGATCGCGGCCGCCCGTGAGCGCGGCGCGGCGATCTTCGGCGTCTGCCTCGGCCTGCAGGCGCTAACAGAGGCCTATGGCGGCGCTTTGCGGACCTTGCATGTCCCGGTGCATGGCAAGCCCTCGCGCATTCGGATCGACAAGCCGGGCATTTTGTTCTCGGGCCTGCCGGCCGAAGTCACCGTCGGGCGGTATCATTCGATCTTCGCCGATCCCGTTCGTCTGCCGCGGGATTTCGAGGTGACTGCGGAAACCGACGACGGGATTGTCATGGCCTTCGAGCATCGCCATGAGCCGGTCGCGGCCGTGCAGTTCCATCCCGAAAGCATCATGACGCTCGGTGGCGATGCCGGCATGCGGATGATCGAAAACGTCGTCGCGCATTTGCCGCGGCAGGCACGCGAAAAAGCTGCCTGACGTCGGGGCGGATGGATCATGCAGGACGATACAGCGACCCTCACCAAGCGGATCGCCGCGATGTCGATCGGCGTTGCGCTGGCGGTGCTGGCCATCAAGTCCGTCGCCTATCAGGTCACGGGCTCGGTGGCGCTGTTCTCGGACGCGATGGAGTCGATCGTCAACGTCGTTGCCGGGGCGGTGGCGCTTTGGGCGGTGACGGTCAGCTACAAGCCGGCGGACAGCGAACATCACTTCGGCCATACCAAAGCGGAATATTTCTCGGCTGTCGTGGAAGGGGTGCTGATCGTCGTCGCCGCCTTGGTGATCCTGCATGAGGCCTGGCAAGCGTTTCAGATGCCGCGAACGTTGGAGACGCCGATCCTCGGCATGATGATCAACGCCATCGCGACGGTGATCAATTTCGGCTGGGGCTGGTTCCTGATCCGGCGTGGAAGCACATACCGCTCGCCGGCGCTGGCCGCTGACGGCCGCCATATGATGGCCGACGTCTTCACCTCTGTCGGCGTCCTCGCCGGTCTCAGCGTTGCCACCTGGACGGGTTGGGCGATTCTCGATCCGCTGATGGCGGCGCTGGTGGCGCTCAATATCTTGCGCGAGGGCTATAAGGTCGTTCTCTCCTCGCTGTCGGGGCTGATGGACCAGGCGATCGATCCGGCCGAAGAGGCGCAGGTCCGCGATCTCATCTCGGCCAATGCCGCCGGCGCGATCGAGGTGCATGATCTGAAGACCCGGTTGGCGGGGCGGGCGATGTTCATCGAGTTCCATCTGGTCGTGCCGGGCGGAATGAGCGTCGCCACCGCCCATGAGATCTGCGATCGGATCGAAGACGTCTTGCAAGAGGCCTTTTCCGGCGTGCGGATTTCGATCCATGTCGAGCCTGAGGAAGAGGCCAAGCAGGTCGGCGTTCCGGTTCTGTGATGCCGATCCGGCGGGCTGAGATGCCGGGCGAGCGATCCAAGCTCAGCGCTCTGCGCGGCGCCACCGCATTTCGTTGAGCGAGGGTGCTCAAGCGCTCTTGCAAAATGCCGGCGCCCGGTTATCCTGCCGGCCATGGACGATGTGAGCCCCATTTCCTGTGTCGATCGCCTGCCGCATGACGGCGGGCAGCACACGCTCGCCGTCGCTCAACTCCTCCTTCTTCTCGGCCTTAGCGGCGACCGTCAGACCCGGTAACAAGGGACGTCTGGCGGTCGATCAGGTTCGGTTATGGGCCGGGCCCTGGTTCCTTGGTCTTCACAATCTGCCCAAAATATCGGATGCGTCCGCCATGCCGCCCGCAACGCGTCGAGGCGCTGCGGCGATCCGTGCGACCAGAAGGTTGAGCTTTGATGTCCGCGATCTCTCAAGCCCCGTCCTCCCAGAGTTTCCCTGACGGCCCCGCCCGCGCCACGATGCCGGACGCGCCGCGCAAATATCGCCCCTATGGCCAGATCGATCTTGCCGATCGCACCTGGCCGTCGAAGACAATCGAACGTCCGCCGGTCTGGTGTTCGGTCGATCTGCGCGACGGCAATCAGGCGCTGATCGATCCGATGGGCCATGACCGCAAGGCCCGCTTCCTCGCCTTGTTGTTGCGCATGAACTTCAAGGAAATCGAGATCGGTTTTCCCTCCGCCTCGCAGACCGACTTCGACTTCGCCCGGTGGTGCATCGAAGAGGGCGGCGTGCCGGACGACGTCTCGCTGCAGGTGTTGGTGCAGTGCCGGCCGGAATTGATCCAGCGGACCTTCGAGTCGCTCGACGGCTCGATCCGCCCGATCGTTCACTTCTACAATTCGACCAGCGAATTGCAGCGCCGCGTCGTGTTTCAGAAGGATCGTGCCGGGATCAAGCAGATCGCCGTCGACGCGGCGAAGATGATCACCGACATGGCGGCGAAGGCCGGAGGCGGCTATCGCTTCCAGTATTCGCCGGAAAGCTTTACCGGCACCGAACTCGATTTTGCCGCCGAAATCTGCAACGCCGTCGCCGAAATCATCCGGCCGACGGCGGACAATAAGCTGATCATCAATCTGCCGGCGACGGTCGAGATGTCGACGCCGAACATCCATGCCGACCAGATCGAATGGATGTGCCGCAACCTCGACAATCGCGAGAACCTGATCATCTCGCTGCATCCTCACAACGATCGCGGCACCGCCATCGCGGCGACCGAACTGGGGTTGCTGGCCGGCGCCGACCGGGTCGAGGGCACGTTGTTCGGCAATGGCGAGCGAACCGGCAATGTCGATCTCGTGACGCTGGCCTTGAACATGTACACCCAGGGCATCGATCCTGGCCTCGACGTCTCCGACATCAATCGGATCAAGGACGTCTATGAATACTGCAACAAGCTGGCGATCCCCGAGCGCCATCCCTATGTCGGCGAGCTGGTCTACACGGCGTTTTCCGGCTCGCATCAGGATGCGATCAACAAGGGGATGAAGTCGCGCAAGGCGGCCAACAGCGAGATCTGGGAGGTGCCCTACCTGCCGATCGATCCGAAGGATGTCGGCCGCAGCTACGAGGCGATCATCCGGATCAACTCGCAGTCAGGCAAGGGCGGCATCGCCTATATCCTGCAGGCCGATTACGGGCTCAATCTGCCGCGCAATCTGCAGATCGAATTTCGCGAGGACATCCAGCGCGTCACCGACGAGAGCGGCGTCGAAATGCCGGCCAAGGCGATCTACGACCGGTTCATCGAGCGCTATGTCGAGCAGCCGGCCGGCCGGCTGAAATTCGTCGATCACTTCACCCGGCCGAACCAGACGGTGAAGGGCGAACGCATCGTCGAGGCGACGATCATCGACGACGGCAAGGAGATCACCATCAACGGCAACGGCACCGGGCCGATTGACGGCTTCGTCGACGCTTTAAAGCGCCATCTCGGCATCGAATTCTCGGTGTTCGACTATGCCGAGCACTCGCTCGGCACCGGCTCCGACGCCCGCGCCATCTGTTACATGGAGATCGCCCATCCGGAGGGGAGGATCTTCGGCGCGGCGATCAACAAGAACATCGTGACGGCGTCGCTCGAAGCGATCGTTTCGGCCGTCAATCGCATCGTCGCGGTGTAGACGGGCGATGACGACCGAAGTGCCGCGGCTTCATGCCGAAGAGAGCGGCGGCGGCCGCTTGCCGCCTCTCGTCTTTCTGCATGGCTTCGACGGCCGTGCGGCGGTGTTTTCCGAACTCGCCGAAACATTCGCGGGCGAGGAGCGCCGATGTCTCGCCTTCGATCTGCCCGGTCATGGCGGATCGCGCGCCTATCCCGGCTTCGGGCCGCCCAATGCGGCGGCCCGGGCGGTGCTTGGTGAACTCGACGGACGCGGCATCGAACGGGCGCATCTGATTGGGCATTCGATGGGCGGTGCGGTGGCCTGTCTCGTCGCGCTGCTCGCGCCCCGACGCGTGGCTTCGATGACCTTGCTCGCGCCGGGTGGTTTCGGTTCGACCATCGGTCTCGATCCGATCCGCGCGATGATGGCGGCGCGCGATAGGGCGGGTCTCGTCGCCGCCCTTCAAGGCATGTGTGCCGCCGACTTCACGATGCCAGCGTCCGCCGCCGCGACCTGCAATGGTCCTGAGGGGCGCGCACCGATCCAGGTGATCTTCGACACGCTCTTTGCGACCGGAAATCAGGGCGTCTTGCCGCTGGCCGCCATCGCCGAGACCGGCTGCCCGATCGAACTTCTTTGGGGCGATCTCGACCCCGTGACCCCCGCCGCACAAAGCGACGATCTGCCGCCGGCCTTTCACGTCACCCGTCTTGCCCGCGTCGGCCATATGCTGCCGCTCGAGGCGCCCCGCGACACCGAAATGGCAATCCGGCGTGCGATTGTCCGCGGCGAGAAGTCTTGAAGCTGTCCTGAAAACTTCGGACGGGGCATCCGACTGTTTCTTTCGTAGCGAAACGCAGCTACGGTAAACAAGCGGTTAAGTGGTCGATTCGGGGCGAGCTATGAGCGAGACCAAAGAAAACATTGCGTCACTCATGGGCACCAAGCGCCTCGCCGATGCTGTGCGCCAGGCCAAGATCGCCGCGGCCCAGCGCTCCGACGTGGTGGTCGACATCCGCGAGGCGGACCGCGCCCGGCTGGAGATCCTAGCCGAGGAATTGCAGCCGATCACCCGCGAAATCGAGCCCGGCGACGACTATTTCGACTTCACCGTCTCGGGCGGCAGCCATCCCCGGTTGTGGATCGATGGCACCGCCAATGTGATGATGGCCCGCGATCGGCGCACCTATCGCTTCGTCCGCGAAACCCGGCTCGGGCGACTGACCCTTGCCGAATCCACTGAGCCGCGCACCATCGCCGATCACGTCACCGAATATGTCGCCGAGCGCATCGTCGAGCGGGAAAAGGCCTATGCGGCCGATGATTTCCTCAACGGTGGCGCCGTTTATCAGCATACGCGGGCGGTCAAGGTCGCGCAGGACAACGCCGAGCCGATGCGCTTGTCGCAGCCGCAGCAGGACGCTGTGCCGGCCAAGCCCCGTCGCTCGAAGGGCAGTGACTTTGCGGTCGCGCTTGTCTGGCTGATGATCGGTGCGGTGCTCGGGGCCGGCGTCCTGCTGGCGATCGCCTCCTATCGCGGCATGATCATCGGCGGCTGACGGCGGCGCGTCCGGCCGCCATCTCCTCAAGACGCGCTCAGATCTGAACGCTTCGGCCCGAGGAGCGCAGCGATCGATGATGGGCTCTTGGTTGTTGGCGCGCCAGCGGGGTTCGTCGCACAGTCATGGTCTTGCGAAGATTAACGACGGTCTTGGCGGTGGCCGCAATTTTGCGGTGCTCCAAAGAGCACAGTCTGAATTGCACGGTTTGCGTTCCATCCGGCGTTATGGCGAGACCAGCCGGAAGAGGTGGGCGAGATCCTTGAAGAAGATCTTCATATGTGCCGCTGGACGGGCCCGGACCAGCGTTTTGTTCATATAGGCCTCCCAGGTCAGACGCTGCACGTCCTTGTCCCGGCAGATGGCGACGAAGCGCTCGCGCTGGGCGTCTGAACGATACCAGAACCACTGCATCATTCCGAGGATCCAAAACACCCGGCCGTGCGCGCGCATGAACGTTTTGCGGGCGCTGGCGAGCGCTTTGGCATCGCCGGTCGCCAGGAAGCGCGAGGCGGCCTCTGCCACCATCACGGCGCTGGCCATGGCGTAATAGATGCCTTCGCCGGAGGCGGGAGCGACGACGCCGGCCGCATCGCCGGTCAGGATCACATCCCGGCCATTATCCCATTTTTTCAAAGGCTTCAAAGGGATCGGCGCGCCTTCCTTGCGAATGGTTTCAGCCGCCGACAAGCCCGCCGCTTGTTTCAGCCGCTCGACCGCCGGGCGCAGCCGATAGCCCTTGATGGCACTTCCCGTGCCGATTGACGCCGTTTCGCCATGGGGAAAGATCCAGCCGTAGAAATCCGGCGAGATGCCGCCTTGATAATAGACGTCGCATCGGGTGGAATCGTAGGCGGCCTCACTGCGCAGAGCCTTCGCCCGGATGATTTCGTGATAGGCGAAGACGAACGAGACCTTATGGGCGCCGGGGATTTCCTGGCGCGCCACCGCCGAGCAGGCGCCATCGGCACCGATCACCAATTTTGCGCAAAGCCGCTGGCCATCGCCCTTTCTCGGAGCCTCGACGTCTCGGCCGGGATGGTAGCGCACCATCGTCTTGTCGCCGAGGCGATCGATCGCGATGAAGTGGCCGGTCAATCGATGGGCGCCGGCGCGGGCGGCGCGCTGGCGCAGCCATTCGTCGAAATGCTCCCGGTCGACCATGCCGACATAGCCGTCGTCGATCGGCATCGACACGCGCTTTTTCGACGGGGCGACCATCTCGGCGCTGGCGATCCGGGCGACCAGCAGATCGGGGGCGATATCGAAATCACGCAGCAATCGTGGCGGAATGGCGCCGCCGCACGGCTTGATGCGCCCCGCTTTATCGAGAAGTGCAACCGAAACGCCTTGGCTGGCGAGACGCTCGGCAGCCGTGGCTCCGGCTGGCCCGCCGCCGACAACGACGACATCGAAGACGGGGATATTAAAGACTTTGTCGCTCATGCCGCAATCGCCTCGCTGGCGTGATGAATGTCGCCGACCGCCACTGTGTTTGAGGGCCCAAGGCCGCTCGCCGAGGAACGGCCGACAATGGCCCTTGCGGCCAGGCGGACGGAGAGAATGAAGAGCAGGGCCTCGACGACGAAGACACTGGCATAGGCCGCGCTGCCCTTGCCACCAAGCCCGAGGCCGACGAGATCGACGGCCACGGTGCCCAGAAATCCGCCCGCGCCAAAGGCGATGGCTTGCGCTGCGCCCCAGATCCCCATGCGCATGCCTTCGCGCCCCGGCGCGCCCTCGCGGGCGAGGCCCATCATCTGGCCGATTGCCGCGACCGCAAACATCCCGTTGAACAGGCCAAGAGCAAAGACGGGCACGCGCAGCGGTATGCCGAGAGGCACGATGCCGGCGGCCGCAAGCGCCGCAAGCGCCATGGCCGAGCCAAGGCAGCCGACGATGCACAGGCTGCGCAAAATACGCGGAACGTATCGTCCCAGCAGTGGTGCCGCAGCGGCGACGGCGACCATGCCGGCAAGCGCGCCGCCGTTCTGGACGCTCGACAGCAGCGTGGTCTCGCCGGGGGTCATCTGGAAGACGAGACCGGCAAAGGGCTCCAGAATGAGATCCTGGCCGCTATAGGCCAGCATGGAGACGCAGATGAAGACGGTGAAACGCCGGGTCTGGGGCTCACACCAGACGGTCGCCAGAGCCTCCCGGAACGCCGGCTTCGGCGGGACTGGTGCAGCCGCGTCGTCCGCCGATGGCGCTGGCTCGACACCGAGAATGGCCGCAACGCTGACGAGGAAAGCGATGGCGCAGACGCCGGCGACGATGACAATGAGCCGCTCGGCCGAATAGGGATCGAGCAGGCGGCCGATGACCGCCGTCGTCACCACGAAGCCGGCGATCATCATCATCCAGATCAGCGTTGCCGCCGGACCGCGCCGCGCCTCGGTGATGTGCGTGGCGACGAGGGTCAAGAGGTTGGTTCCTGCCAGCCCGACGCCGATGCCGATGGCGATGAAGGCGACGGTGCCGGCGAGCACACCGGCGATCCGGTCATTTGCGATCAGGCCGGTCGCGGCTGCCGCGCCGGTGGCGCCAAGGGCGAGGATCGCCATGCCGATGACGATGAACGGCGTGCGTCGTCGCCCGCCATCCGAGCCGTGGCCGAACAGCGGCCGCATGGTCTGCAGGGCGTAATGGATGCCGACCAGGGCGCCGGGCACGATTGCCGGCAAGGCCAGCTCGACCACCATGATACGGTTCAGCGTCGAGGTGGTGATGACGACCATCGCGCCGAGCGCCGTCTGGACCAGCGCCAGCCGGACGATCTGCAGCCAGGACAGATTGTGCGTCATCGTTCTAGCTTCCGATGATGCCGGACAAGGCAAAGGCGGTGACCATCATGCCGGCGACATAGAGGCTGGTGCCCGTCGCATTGTACCAGGGCGCGCGGCTGCGCGGATCGTTGACGAAGTGGCGCATCAGGCCCAGTTGAACGGCGATCGACGCCGTCACGATCAGCGACGAGATCGGAGCGCTCCAGGCAAAGAGCAGTCCCGCTGCCATGATCTGCGGCACCGCCATCACGCCGCAGGCAATCAGCGCGGCGGCTTTGACGCCGTATTGGACCGGCAGTGTGCGGACGCCGAGGGCCACGTCGCCCTCGATCGCCTTGAAATCGTTCAGCGTCATGATTCCGTGGGCGCCGATGCTGTAAAGGCAGGCGATGACGATGATCCGAGCGTCCGGCAGGCCGCTGGCGACCACTGCTGCGCCGGTGAACCAGGCAAGGCCCTCATAGGCGAAGGCGACAGCGGCATTGCCCCACCAGCCATTGCGCTTCAGCCGCAACGGCGGCGCGCTGTAGGCCCAGGCGAGCAGGCATCCAAGGCATGAGGCAAGCCCCACCCACGGACCGAACAACCCGGCGACGACGAGGGAAAGGGCGGTCCAAACAATCGCGACATAGAGCGCCGAGCGCCCTGGCATTCGCCCCGAAGGAATTGGCCGGTTCGGCTCGTTGATGGCATCGACATGCCGATCGAACCAGTCGTTCACCGCCTGGCTCGCGCCGCAGAGCAGCGGACCGGCGAGAACGACGCCGGCAAGCACGATCCAGACTGTGTCATGATGAGGGGGAGCCGACGAGCGCGCCGAAATCGCGCCGCAGCCGAAGGCCCACATCGGCGCAAACCAGGTGATCGGCTTCAACAACTCGATCCCGGCCGAGAGGCTCGGGCGCGTGGTGGCCGGAGAATCGACGATCAAGCGGCTCATAGACCGAGGCTAGGCGCAGCGGGTGCAGGTGTCAAACTAATTTGACACAGAGGTTGTCCATAATGGTCTGGGCTCAGACTTTGAGCTGACGATCGTGTGCATCACCTCATCGTGACCGCGTTCACAGCGTGGGGCGGCGCCGCTCAGGTCCACCGCTTTGCCCGATAAAAATCATCGGATCGCAGTCATCACTGGATCTCGTCGCTGTCCGCGCCATTGTCCGAGACACTGCCGGCGATGTTGTGCCGGCGCAGCTTGGAATAGAGGCTCTGGCGGCTCAAACCCAGCATTTCGGCTGCCGAGGCGCGATTGTTACGAGTCAGTTCCAGCGCTGCCTCGATGCACAATTGCTCGATGATATCCGCCGTCTCGCGGATGATCTCCCGTAAGGGCACACGGCCAACGAGACCGGTCATGTCGTTGGCGGAGCGGAACGGCGTCGCCGGCGCGGGGCGGGCGAAGCTGCGCTGAGCGCGGCGAATCGAAAAGCCATAATAGCGCTTGTCGCCGTCGATGATCGCCGAACCGCTGATCTCGACCTCGACTCCGCCGCTGAAACGGCTGTTCAGCACGGTGCCGAAGCTGCCGACGAAGCCGTCGGCATCGATCGCCTTCATCAAGATGTTCAATTCGACGCCGCGCCGACCGACGATCTCGTCCAGTGGCCGGCCAATGGCCTGGCTGCGACTGGCGATCTCGGAGATGTCGAGGAAGCTTTCGTTGATGTCGTGGATCAACCGGTCGGCGCCGATCACCACGATGCCATCCGGCAATATCTGTCCAACGCGGGCGATGAGATTGGTCTCACGATGGGAGGCCAGCGCCTGCTGTGTGCCGATGAAGCGCAGGATGATGCGGCCAGTGCCCTGCTGTCGGTAGAATTGCGCCGAGACCGGCTCTGCCTGTTGGCTTGCAATGGCTGTCAGCTTGCGGATCTCGGCCTCGCCGGAGCCGCGTGCTGCGGCGAGCAGACGATCTGCCTCGGACAGGCTCGTTGATGCGAACAGATTGCCCAATCCGAAACCGGCAAGACGTCGCCCGTCCCTCTCGAACCGCTGGCGCGCCGACAGATTGGCGTCGGTGATACGCCCACTGGCGGCATCAATGATGACGATGGGTTCGGCAGCGGTATCGAACAGCACCCGATACTGTGTCTCGGCGATGCGCAGTCGCGCATAGTCGGTTTCAAGGGCGAGCTGGGTCTCGACGAGATTTTGCTGCAGCGCCGCCATCGTCCGCAGATCGCGGCCCAGAGCGATGCGGGCACCGTTCTTGGTCAGCGGCAGCACCGAATAGCTGATCGGCAAGTCCGGGCCGCTCGGCATCGGATGGTTGATCTCACTCCGGCCGGCGCCCCGCGAGTCGCGATCGCGGGAAAGCAGGCGCTCGACCTTCTGGCGGCTCTCGGTCGTGACGACGTCGATAAACCGGCAGCCCACCCACTGCTTTTCGGCGTCGGCAAACAGGTCGGTCTCGCGGATTGCGACGTCGGCGATCGTCCCGCTCGAGTCGAGCAGGAGAGCAACATCGGTCGTTGCCGTGACGAGATTGGCGACCAACGCTGCTTCCAGGTCTGCAAATGAATGGCTCGGGTCGGAAAACTGCCGGCCAGTGCTCGGATGTTCCATCCTCAAGGCACCTATCTCTTGCCCGTCTCCCTCCGGTTTCGTTCAAGTCCGCTCGCCTCGGGGCTGTCAGCGGCCATCGATCAGCAATTCCGCCTGCTCGATGGCGCTGTGCCCATCTGTCGCGATCAGATCGGCTCCATAGTCATCTAACGACCTTCCTTCCAAGGTGAAAGCCCATCCGCCAAGAAAGATGCGGGTGTCCGGTCGGAACGAGGCAAATCGAAGCGCCGCCACTTGATTTCGGACGGAAGCTAAAAAGCGCTCGCTCCCGACGCTCAGGCCGATCGCGTCATAGGGACGCCGGGCGGCTTGGTCGCAAAGGCTCTCGAGCGTGGTGTTGGCCTCGACGCAGACGCTCCAGCCGGCGGCGAGGAACAACTCGGCGAGGACGAAGAGACCGAAGGTGTGGTGCTCTCCCGGAGCAACGGCAAGCAGCACGCTGGCGCGCCCGTCATCCATCACGCAGTGATCGGCGATGCCGTCGCCGGCGCGACCGAGGGCGCGAATCATATGCTGCAATCGTGCCGACTTGGCCGAGACTTCGACGAAGCTCATGCGGTCGGTCAGCCACATTTCGCCGAGTTCGCGGATGGCAGGCGCCATGATCCGGGTCAGCACCGTCTCCAGATCCATGCCACGGGCGCGCAGGCCGATGAGATGGTGCCATTGAGCATCGGTGTCGCCGGAAAGGACCAGGCCGAAAAACCGCTCGGCTTCGATTTTCTGGCGATACTCCAGCCGGGCATTCACCGGCTTGGCCGCATCGTCTTCGTGCGAGGCATAGAGCGACGGGATCACCTTCTTGACGATGGCGTCGGAGAGCCGTCCGCGCCAGTCATTATCCTGGTAACTGTCAATCGAATTTGACAATGATGGCGGGTCGGACGTCGTCCGACGATCCGGAAACTGCAATTGTCGCACTTGGGGGATGCCCACCATTGATCGCCCCTCCCCATTTTTATCACAAGATCTGTATGATTAAATCCGCGGAAATAAAGGAGTTTATCGGATATAGGAGCTCATTAGATATTAAGCTTCCTCCAATCGGGAGCATTTTGCAATCGGTAAGCTCAGTGACGATTACTGTAAAATTCGTAGTCGTCAATTTGACTTGACACTTTCGGGCGTCGGTCGCAGAGTTTCCGGCATGGTACCCGATCGTTCCCCATCGCCGAACAGAGGCTCCGCCGCCAGCCGGCCGCGGACGCTCTACACGCCGGCCGAGCGGGTCCGGCGCGACGCCACCGTCTGGACTCTGGTGCAGGGTGTCCTCGCGCCGGTGCAATTCGTCATCTGTCTCATTTCGCTCGTTCTGGTGGGGCGCTTTCTGGCGACCGGCAATGGCTACGAGACGGCGGCGGTTTCGGTTGTCGTCAAGACGGCGGCGCTCTACGCCATCATGATCACCGGGTCGATTTGGGAAAAGGCGGTATTCGGCCGCTGGCTTTTCGCGCCGGCATTTTTTTATGAAGACGCGGTGTCGATGCTGGTCATCGCGCTCCACACGGCTTACCTCGCCATGTTGGTGTGCGGCTGGGGCACCCCGACCGACCGGTTTGCCGTCGCCCTTGCGGGCTATGCCAGCTACGGCATCAACGCGGCGCAATTCGTTTTCAAGCTGAGGGCCGCGCGGCTTGAGGCTGGTGGCGATCGAGCAGGGGCGGTCGATTCCGCCAGGGTGCTGGCGTGACGCCGCCCTTTGCCGGTGAGGGCGCGGCTGTGCCGGTTGCGGGCTGCCGTGAGCGGCCGGTGATGCGCGAGCGCGGTCAGCGGGAGGTGTTCTGCGGGCTGACCGGGATCGTCTGGCTGCATCGCAAGATCCAGGATGCGTTCTTCCTCGTTATCGGGTCGCGCACTTGCGCCCATCTGATGCAATCGGCGGCGGGGGTGATGATCTTCGCCGAGCCGCGTTTTGCGACCGCGGTGATGGAAGAGCGTGATCTCGCCGGGCTGGCCGATGCGAATGACGAGCTTGACGCCGCGGTCGCCCGGCTTCTGGAGCGCCGGCCGGACATCAAGATGCTGTTTCTGGTCGGCTCCTGCCCGTCCGAGGTGATCAAGCTTGATCTGTCGCGGGCTGCCGCGCGGCTGTCTGACCGTCATGCGCCGGCGGTTCGCATCCTGAGCTATTCCGGATCCGGTATCGAGACGACCTTCACGCAAGGAGAAGACCGGTGTCTGGCCGCGCTCGTGCCTGAGCTGCCGAGGGTCGACAATGCGCCGCCGCAGCTGTTGATCGTCGGCGCGCTGGCCGATGTCGTCGAGGACCAGTTCGCCCGGCTGTTCGCCGCGATGGGACTCGACACGGTGTGCTTCTTGCCACCGCGCCGGGCCGGCGATCTGCCGGCCGTCGGGCCCAACACCCGCTTCCTGCTGGCCCAGCCATTTCTGGCCGATGCCGCCAAGGCGCTGGAGGCGAGGGGTGCGGCCCACATCGCGGCGCCCTTTCCGCTCGGCGCCGAGGGAACGACGCTGTGGCTGAAGGCCGCGGCGCAGGCGTTTGGCGTCGATCCGATGTGCTTTCGGGCGGCGACGGCGGCGCCTGAGGCGCGAGCCAAGCGGGCGCTGGCGCCCCTCGAAGCGTCGCTTGCCGGCCGTCGCGTGTTCTTCTTTCCCGATTCCCAACTGGAAATCCCGCTCGCCCGGATGCTGTCGCGTGAACTCGGTGCGCGGCTTGTCGAAGTCGGCACGCCCTATCTCCACCGGCAGCATCTTGCCGAAGAGCTTGCGCTTTTGCCGGAAGGAACGGTGCTGTCGGAGGGGCAGGATGTCGATCGCCAGCTCGACCGTGTCCGGGCGGCCGCGCCCGACATCACCGTCTGCGGGCTCGGTCTCGCCAATCCGCTGGAGGCCGAAGGGCTGACCACCAAGTGGTCGATCGAACTGCTCTTCACCCCCATCCAGGGCTACGAGCAGGCCGGCGATCTCGCTGCGCTCTTTGCCCGTCCGCTCGACCGCCAGACGCGGCTCAGGGTCTAGGGGAGGCGGGCCATGCAACTCACCGTCTGGACCTATGAAGGACCGCCCCATGTCGGCGCGATGCGCGTCGCCACCGCGATGGAGGGCGTCCATTACGTCCTGCATGCACCGCAGGGCGACACATATGCCGATCTGCTCTTCACCATGATCGAGCGGCGCGACAAGCGTCCGCCGGTCACCTACACCACCTTCGAGGCCCGCGATCTCGGCAAGGATACGGCGGAGCTCTTCCAGGCGACGCTGATCGCCGCCCATGAGCGCTTCAAGCCGCAGGCGATGCTGGTCGGATCGTCCTGCACGGCCGAGCTAATCCAGGACGATCCCGGCGGGCTCGCCCGGGCGACCGATCTGCCGATCCCGGTGATCCCGCTGGAGCTGCCTTCGTATCAGCGCAAGGAGAACTGGGGCGCGGCCGAGACCTTCTACCAGATCGTGCGGACGCTGGCCGGATCGCCCCGGGGCAAAGCGATGGCGGACAGGGCTGACCGTGATCGCCGGCCGCTGTGCAATCTGCTCGGGCCGACGGCGCTCGGCTTCCGGCATCGCGACGATGTCGCCGAGATCACCAAACTGCTTGGCGAGATCGGCGTCGACGTCGGCGTCGTCGCGCCGCTCGGCGCTGCGCCTGACGATATTGCGCGGCTCGGCGACGCCGATTTCAACGTCGTGCTGTATCCCGAGATCGCCGGCGTTGCGGCCAAGTGGCTGAAGCGCACCTTCGGCCAGGATTTCACCACGACGGTCCCGATCGGTGTCGGCGCGACCCGCGACTTCATCGCCGAGGTTGGCCGGCTCGCGGGGGGCGCTGTCACGGACGCCGCAGGGCGGATCTCGCCGTCCAATCTCCCGTGGTTTTCGCGCTCGGTCGATTCCAACTATCTGACCGGCAAGCGGGTCTTCGTCTTTGGCGACGCGACCCATGCGCTGGCGGCAGCTCGCGTCGCGACCGAGGAATTCGGCTTCACCCTGTGCGGGCTTGGGACCTACAGCCGCGAGTTCGCCCGCGACATGCGCGCCGCGGCGGCGCAGCATGGCCTCGAGGCCGTGATCTCAGACGATTATCTCGATGTCGAGGCGTCGATCGCCGAGGCTCAGCCCGAGCTGGTTCTCGGCACCCAGATGGAGCGGCATATCGCCAAGCGGCTGGGGATCGCCTGCGCCGTCATTTCGGCGCCGGTGCATGTGCAGGATTATCCCGCCCGCTATTCGCCGCAAATGGGGTTCGAGGGCGCCAATGTCCTTTGGGACAGCTGGGTCCATCCGCTGGTGATGGGCCTCGAAGAGCATCTTCTCGGCATGTTCCGCGACGATTTCGAGTTCCATGACGGCGCGCGGCCCTCCCATCTCGGCGCCGGGGCGCGGGTTGAGCCTGCGCCTGAGATGGCGGTGCGCGCCAGCGAGTCGTCTTCCGCCGTGACGGCTGTCGCCGAAGCTGCCGCGCCGATCGCTCTCGGCTGGGGCTCCGACGCTGAAGAGGAACTGCGCAAAATTCCCTTTTTCGTGCGCGGCAAAGCGCGCCGCAACACCGAACAATTTGCCCTCGAACGGGGTCTTGCCGAGATCACCGTGGAGACGCTCTATGATGCAAAGGCCCATTTCAGCCGCTAGCGGCCCCGCGGGACCGGGCGCATCGGTGTCGGTGCGCGTGGTGCTGATCAGCCTCGACGCTCACATGGCCGGCGCGGTTGCCGCCGCGCGCCGGCGGTTGGCGCCGGAGATTCCAGGGCTTGCGGTCAGTTTGCACGCGGCCACCGACTGGGAGCGCGAGCCGGAGAGTCTCGCCCGCTGCATTGACGATATCGGGCAGGCCGATATCGTCTTTGCCTCCATGCTGTTCATGGAAAACCATATCGAGGCGGTCCTGCCGGCGCTGAAGGCGCGGCAGGAGACATGCGATGCGATGGTCGGCGCGATGTCAGCCGGCGAGGTGATCAAGCTGACGCGGCTTGGCGGGTTCCGCATGAACGCCGAGGCCCACGGTGTGATCTCGCTGTTGAAGCGGCTGCGCGGCGGGGCGAAATCCGGCAAGGGTGAGTCGGCCTCAGCCGGCGCCCGGCAGATGGCGATGTTACGGCGGCTGCCGAAGATCCTGCGCTTCATTCCCGGCACGGCCCAGGACGTGCGGGCCTATTTTTTGACCCTGCAATATTGGCTGGCGGGATCGGACGAAAACGTCGCCAATATGATGCGCTTTCTCATTGAGCGCTACGCCAGCGGGCCGCGCTCTGCCGTCGCCGCGCGGCTGCGTCAGACCCAGGCGCCGGTGCTCTATCCCGATGTCGGACTCTATCACCCCCGGCTTGCCGATCGGATCGCGACGCGGATCGACTCGCTGCCGAACCGAACGGGCGGCGACGCCGGCACCGTCGGCCTGATCCTCATGCGCTCTTACGTGCTCGCTGGCGACACCAGCCATTATGACGGCGTGATCGCGGCGATGGAGGAGCGGGGGCTGAAGGTCGTTCCGGCCTTTTCCAGCGGTCTCGATTCGCGGCCGGCGATCCAAGCCTATTTCATGCGTAACGGCCGGCCGATGATCGACGCGCTGGTTTCGCTCACCGGTTTCTCGCTGGTCGGCGGCCCGGCCTATAACGACGCCAATGCCGCCGAAGAGATGCTGGCGGTGCTGGATGTGCCCTTCGTCTCTGCCCATTCGGTCGAGTTCCAATCGCTCGACGAATGGCGGGTCTCCTCGGCCGGCCTGACGCCGGTGGAAGCGACGATGATGGTGGCGATCCCGGAAATCGACGGGGCCACCGGACCGATGCTGTTTGGCGGCCGGGCGACCTTGTCGCGGACCGACGGGCACCGGGAGATGACGGCCGATTCCGGTCGGGTGGATCTCTTGGCGCGGCGGGTCGAGAAGCTGATCGCGCTCCGCCGCGGGCCGAAGGGCGCGCGCAAGATCGCCGTGACGATCTTCAACTTCCCGCCGAATGCCGGCAGCGTGGGCACGGCCGCGCATTTGTCGGTCTTCGCCTCGCTTTACAACACGCTGAAGGCCTTGAAAGACGAGGGATATGCCGTCGATCTTCCGGATAGCGCGGATGCGTTGCGCCGGGCCATCCTCGAGGGCAATGCCGCGCGCTTCGGCGCCCAGGCCAATGTGCATGCGCGTATTGCGGCCGAAGACCATGTGCGCCGCGAGCCGCATCTCGCCGCGATCGAGGCGCAATGGGGCCCGGCCCCCGGACGCCAGCAATCGGACGGCAGCACGATCTTCGTTCTCGGTGAGCGGTTCGGCAACATCTTCGTCGGGATCCAGCCGGCCTTCGGCTATGAGGGCGATCCGATGCGGTTGCTCTTTGAAAAAGGCTTTGCGCCGACCCACGCCTTTTCAGCCTATTATCGTTGGCTGCGCGAGGATTTCGCGGCCGATGCCGTCTTGCATTTCGGCACCCATGGAGCGCTGGAGTTCATGCCCGGCAAGCAGGTCGGCCTATCGGGCGAATGCTGGCCGGATCGGCTGATTGCGGATCTTCCGAACCTTTATCTCTACGCGGCCAACAACCCGTCGGAAGGCACGATCGCCAAGCGGCGAGCCGCGGCGACGCTGGTCTCCTATCTGACGCCCCCGGTCGCCCATGCCGGGCTCTATCGGGGCCTTGCCGATCTCAAGGCGACGATCGAGCGCTGGCGTGCCACGGCGCCGGAGGATCTGGTTGAGCAACGCAATCTCGAAACGACGATCGCCGCGCAGGCGAGTGCCCTCGATCTGTGCGAGGAGCCGGGCGAAGGCCCTGCGGCAGCTGTCGACGTGTCGGCGTTGCGCCAAGCCGTGGCCGAAATCGAAGCGACCCTGATTCCACACGGGCTGCATGTGGTCGGCGCGCCGGCGAGTGAGGCCGAGCGCATCGATCTGGTCGCTGCCGCCGCCGAGGTGGCGCTGGGGACACCGCCCGAGCGTGCCGATATCGCGGCCCTGGCAGGCGGCGACGCCGGTGCAGCGCTGAAGCGGCGATGCGGGTCTGATACTAAGAAGTATGACACTGTCGATGATCTTGTCCGGCTCGATCGCGATCTGCGTCAGGATCATGAGTTGCCGGCGCTGATGCGGGCGCTCGACGGGCGTTTCATCCGGCCGGTGCCGGGCGGCGATCTGTTGCGCACTCCGAAGATCGTGCCGACGGGGCGCAATCTGCACGGCTTCGATCCCTTCCGAATCCCGAGTGTTTTCGCTGTTTCCGACGGCCGTCGTCAGGCCGAGCGGATGCTGGCGCGACACGCCGCCGGCGGCAATGCTTTGCCGGAGACGGTGGCGCTCGTCTTGTGGGGGACCGACAACCTCAAAAGCGAGGGTGGGCCGCTTGCCCAGGCGCTGGCGCTGATCGGAGCGGTGCCGCGCTTTGACGGCTTCGGCCGCTTGTCCGGCGCCGATCTGATGCCGCTCGACCAGCTCGGTCGGCCGCGCATCGACGTTTTGGTCACATTGTCCGGCATCTTCCGCGATCTTCTGCCGCTGCAATCGAAGCTGCTCGCCGAGGCGGCATTTCTCGCGGCCACGGCCGATGAGCCGGAGACAATGAATTTCATCCGCAAGCACGCGCGGGCCTATGTCGCCGAAACCGGCTGCGACCTGGAGACGGCGACACTCAGGGTATTTTCCAACGCCGACGGCGCCTATGGCGCAAATGTCAACATGCTGATCGATTCCGGTGCCTGGGAGATCGAGGGCGAGCTCGCCGAGGCCTTTACCCGGCGCAAATGCTTCGCGGTCGATCGCAAGGGCCGCACGGCCGAGCAGGCAGAGCTGTTGAAGGCCGCCTTCGCCAAGGTCGAGATGACCTATCAGAATCTCGAATCGGTGGAGCTTGGCGTCACCACCATCGACCACTACTTCGATACGCTCGGCGGCATCAGCCGGGCCGTCTCCGAGGCCCGTGGCAAAAAGGTGCCGGTCTATATCGGCGATCAGACCCGCGGCGAGGGCAAGGTCCGCAGCCTCGAGGAACAGGTGGCTCTCGAAACCCGCACCCGCATGCTCAATCCGAAATGGATCGAGGCGATGCTGGCGCATGGATACGAAGGCGTACGGCAAATCGAGAGCCACGTCACCAACACGCTCGGCTGGTCGGCCACCACCGGTCAGGTCAGCCCCTGGGTCTATAAGCGTCTGGCCGAGACCTTCGTGCTTGACCCTGCCATGCGCGAACGGCTGGCCAGCCTCAATCCGACCGCCTCGGCGCGCATGGCCGACCGGCTGATCGAGGCCGAGGAGCGCCATTACTGGAAACCCGACGAGGCCGAGCGCGCCGCGCTGCGTGAAGCCGGCGCCGATCTCGAAGACCGCCTCGAAGGCATCAAGACCACGGAGGTTGCGGCGGCATGACTGCGCTCAAGACCACACTCCCCTTGCCCCGCACCGTGCATCGCCGTGAAGACGGCGAGGGTTCGGTTCAGGTGAAAATGAACACCGGGCCGAAGATCGACGGTGCCAAGGTCTTTGCGATCTACGGCAAAGGCGGCATCGGCAAGTCGACCACCTCGTCGAACCTCTCCGTTGCCTTTTCCAAGCTCGGCAAGCGGGTTCTGCAGATCGGCTGCGATCCCAAGCACGATTCCACCTTCACATTGACCAAGCGCCTTCAGCCGACGGTGATCGACGTCCTCGAAACGGTGAATTTTCACGCCGAAGAGCTGCAGCCGGAAGATTTCGTCTTCGAGGGTTATAACGGCGTCATGTGCGTCGAGGCGGGCGGCCCGCCGGCCGGCACCGGCTGCGGCGGCTATGTCGTCGGCCAGACCGTGAAGCTTTTGAAGGAGCATCACCTTCTGGAGGACACCGACGTCGTGATCTTCGACGTCCTCGGCGATGTCGTCTGCGGAGGCTTTGCTGCGCCGTTGCAGCATGCCGACCGGGCGCTGGTCGTCACCGCCAACGATTTCGACTCGATCTTCGCGATGAACCGCATCGTCGCGGCGATTCAGGCCAAGGCCAAGAATTACGACGTTCGACTTGGCGGCGTCATCGCCAACCGCTCGGCCACGACCGACGAGATCGACCGCTTCAATGCCGCGGTCGGGCTGGAGCGGGTGGCGCATTTTCCGGATCTCGACGCCATTCGCCGCTCGCGGCTGAAGAAGGCGACGCTGTTCGAAATGGAGGATTCGCCAGAGATCAAGGCGGTGCAGGACGAATATCTGCGCCTCGCCGCGGCGCTTGACGCCGGGGTCGAGGCGATGGACGGCAAGTCGATGAAAGACCGCGATATTTTTGATTTTCTCGGGTTCGAGTGAGGCCGGCCATGAGCGACGTCGCAACCTATGAAGTCCGGCGCAGCGAGATCGAAATCTATTTCGATCGCACCGCTGCCGAGGCATGGAAGAGGCTCACCTCGGACGTGCCGCTCGGGCGGATCCGGGCCAGCGTGCGGGCCGGGCGCGACGCCATGCGCGCGAGCCTCTTGGCGATGCTGCCGGAGGATCTGTCCGGGTGCCGGGTTCTCGATGCCGGCTGCGGCACCGGCGCGTTGGCGATCGCGCTGGCCAAGCGGGGCGCCCGCGTCGTCGCCGTCGACCTGTCGCCAACCCTGATCCAGCATGCACGGGAACTGGCGGTTGCGGCCGGCGTCGACGGGGCGATCGACTTTGCCAGCGGCGACATGCTGGCCGCCGATCATGGCCGCTTCGACCACGTCGTGTTGATGGATTCGCTCATTCATTACGAGCCCGCCGATGCGGCGGCTGCGCTCGCCAGCCTGTCAGCGCGCTGCGATCGTTCGATCGTCTTTACCGTTGTGCCGAAGACGGCGCTGCTTGCCGGCATGCACCGTATCGGCCGGCTGTTTCCGCGTGGCGACCGGGCGCCGGCGATCGTGCCGGTGGCGATCGGTGGATTTTGCGCGCGTCTCGACGTCCATCCGAGCCTCGCCGGCTGGAGCATCGGCGCGGAGCGGCGGATCGCCAGCGGGTTTTACAAGAGCCACGGCATGGAGCTCGTGCGGTCATGAGGAGCTGGCGCAAAAGGGCTGCTGCGGGGCCGGCGGTCGAATGGCCGGTGGATGCGATCCGCTTTCCGATGGGTCGCTTCTTCATGGCGATCATGCCGTTCTCCGACGCGGCGACCATCGAGCTGCCCTTCGGGCGGCTGATGCGGCTGTCGTTGTTTCAGGTCTCGGTCGGTATCACCTTGGTGTTGCTCGGCGGCACGCTCAATCGCGTCATGGCGGTGGAACTCGGCATTCCGGTCTCGCTGATCGCCATCGCTCTCGCCGTGCCGCTCGTTGCCGCCCCGGCACGCGCGCTGATCGGCCACAAGTCGGATACCCACCGGTCCTATCTCGGCTGGCGCCGGGTGCCGTATATCTGGATGGGAGCGCTGGTCCAGTTCGGCGGGTTGGCGCTGATGCCGATCTCACTGCTGATCATTTCCGAGGCCAAGCCCGGCACGGTCATCTATGGCGAGGCCGGCATGATGCTCGCCTTCCTGATGACCGGCTTCGGCCTGTTGACCGTGCAGACCACCGGGCTGGCGCTCGCCACCGATCTGGCCTCTGAGGAGAAGCGGCCGCGCGTCGTCGCAATGCTCTACACCATGCTGCTGGTCGGCATGATCCTCGGCTCGCTCGCCATCGGGCGGTTGCTGGGAGAGTTTTCGCCATTGCGTCTGATCGAGGTGCTGAAGGGCTCGGCTCTCGTGACGATCGGTCTGACGGTGATCGCCATCTGGAAGCAGGAGCCGCGGCGGCGCGACATCGCTCCGTCGGCCGAGCCAAAAGAGCCGTTCCGCATAGCGCTGCGGGCGCTGCGCCAGCAAAAAGGTCTCAACCGGCTGCTCGTTGCGCTGGCCATCGGCACCGCCGCCTTCGGGATGCAGGACGTGCTGCTCGAGCCCTATGGCGGCGTCGTTCTGCATATGTCGGTCGGCTCGACGACGCTGCTCACCGCGCTTTATGCCAGCGGCAGCCTGATTGGCTACCTGATCGCGGCCAAGCTGATGGGCAAGGGCGGCAATCCCTATGTCGTCGCGGGCGTCGGCTTGATGCTGGGTCTGCCGGGCTTTGCGTCGGTGATCATGGCGGCGCCCTTTGATTCGATCGTGGTGTTTTCGCTTGGCATTGTCGTCATCGGCCTTGGCAGCGGGCTGTTCGCGGTCTCGATGCTGATCGCCGCGATGGGCATGGTCAGCGCCGGCCGGGGCGGCATCGCGCTGGGTGCCTGGAGTGCGGTGCAGGCGATGGCATTGGGGCTCTCTGTCGCCTTTGGCGGCTTCTTGCGCGACAGCATCGTTGGCCTCGCCGATGCGCATTGGCTGGGGGCAGCCTTCGCCAGCCCCGCGAGCGGTTATTCCGTCGTCTATCTCGTTGAAATTATTCTCGTCTTCGCCGCGTTGGCGAGCCTTGGCCCGTTGGTCAAGCCGCAGCGCATCGAACCGCGCGCCAAGCCACCGGCGCGGTTCGGTCTTGCCGATCTGCCGAACTAAAATTTCCAAGGGAGCGCGTGCCGTGCCAGGTCATTCCTTCACCCAGCAGCTCGATATCCCTCTGCTGCTTTTAATCTTGTTCTTTCTATTTTTCCTGGGGCTGGTCTATTACCTGCGACAGGAGGACAAGCGCGAGGGCTATCCGCTGCAGAGCGACCGCACCGTCGGCACCGGCGGGCGGGTCAGCGTGGTCGGCTTTCCCCCGATGCCGAAGCCGAAGACGTTTCGACTGATGCATGGCGGCGCGGTGATGGCGCCGCGGGTCGAGCCGGACCGCGATCTCAACGCTTTTTCCGCCTATGAATTTCCCGGATCGCCGATCATGCCGTCCGGCGATCCGCTGGTCGATGGCATCGGCCCCGCGGCCTATGGGCTGAAATCCGACACCCCGGATCTGACCGTCGACGGGGCGCTGAAGCTCGTGCCGTTGCGCAACAATTCCCAATATTGGCTGGAAGAGACCGGCACCAATCCGATCGGCATGACGGCTATCGCGCGGGACGGCCTGGAGGTCGGTACCGTGGTGGATGTCTGGATCAACGCGCTCGAATATTTCCCGCGTTATCTGGAGATCGCGGCCAATGTCGAATCCGGAGGCCAGCGGATCGTCGCGCCGATCGCCTTCGCCACCATCAAAAGCAGCCGGAAGATCGTCCGTTTTTCGGCGCTGAGCCGGGCACAATTTTTCAATGTGCCGCGGCTCGCCAGCGCAGATCAGATCACCATGCGCGAGGAGGACCGTCTCAACGGTTATTTCGCCGGCGGGGCCTTCTATGGCGGCTCATCAATGGAGGACGCTTTGTCATGAGCACCGAGTTGGAGGAATTCGACGACATCAAGACGGTCGTCACCGAAGCCGAATTGCCGAAGGGCGAACGGATCCTCTGGCAGGTTCGCCCCGATTGGTGGCGGCTGGCCCTTGGCGCGTTTCGGCTGAAGCTTGTCGGTCTCTACTTCATGATCTTCGCGCTGTGGAAGATCGGTGTGACCCATCATGAGACCGGCTCGTGGGCACAGGGCGTCGGCGATGCGGCAACGCTGCTGCCGGCGCTGGGTGTCGGTGTCGCGATGATCATGCTTTATGCCTATATCACCGCCCGGGCGACGAGCTTCACGCTGACCTCCCGGCGGCTGGTGATGCGCTTCGGTATCGCTTTGCCGGCGCAGCTCAACATTCCGCTCGGCGAGATCGACCATGCGGCGCTGAAGCTCCATGCCGACGGCACCGGCGACCTGCCGCTGAAAGTCGGCAAGATCGGACGTCCGTCATATTTTCAGCTGTGGCCCTATGCGCGTCCCTGGCGGCTCGGCGCCGCCGAGCCGATGCTGCGCGCCGTGCCGGACGCGGCCGAGGCCGCGCGGACCATCGCCAAGGCCCTCGTCGCCCATCAAGGCGGCACCCGCAGCGTCGTCGCGGGCAACGCCGGCCAGAGCGCACCGAAGTCGGCGACCGGTTTTGCCGGCGCTCATCCGGCAGCGGTCTAAAGCAGCGGCCCGGGAGCTGTGTCCCGGTCTGACCAAGGGAGGAGCGCCATGCGCGGTCTCGCCAATGCCATTCGCGACGGCTCGTTCCGGTTCAGTCCGGACAGCGACCGGCCGATTCCGAAGCCGATTCTCGTCGGAGCGGGCGTGCTTGCTCTGTTCTCCATCGCGGTGATTGCCGGCGGTCGGCTGACCGGAATCGGGCTCGCCGAGGCCCCGGCCTCTGCGATGGTCGCCCATCGCGATCTTCGGCTCGTTGAACACCCCGACACGTCGGCGGTGATTCTTGACGCCAAGACCGGTCAGACGCTCGTCTCCGCCGGCCCCGGCAAGGGGCCGTTCACCATCGAGGCACTGCGCAATCTCGACCGCTATCGCGGCCGCGAGGGGGTCAGCAAGGCGTTGCCATTCGTGTTGGCGCTGAAAGCCGATGGCCGGCTGGTGGTCAGCGATCCGCAGACCCACCAGGAGGTCGACTTGCGGGCCTTTGGCGCGCGCCAGGCCGAGGCCTTCGCGAAATTGATGCCGACGATGGGGACGGCGTCCGCCGCCGGCGCGGCGAAGATGACCGGGGAGGCGGCGCAATGATCATGCAACTGATCGGCACGCGACGCGAAGAGGTCGACTGTACGGTCGAAGTTTCGAACACGTTCGACAGCCTCCATGCCCATGTCCGCTTCGACGGCGGCGTGACTGTCGAGCCCGGCGACGCGGTGCTGGTCCACGGCGCGCCGGTCGCGGTGCCCTACGGCGAGACGGCATGTTTGCGGCGCCGGGCGACGATCCGCCGGGCTGGCTGGCTCGAACGCCTCTGGACCCGGGCGACCGGCGATCTCGAATTTATGGAACTGTGTGAATTCTCCTTTTCCGAAAGGGCCACGCTATGAACGCCCATGCGACCAACCCGGAGGCGATGCCGATGCGCGCCGCGCCGCCGCCCAATGAGACGACCAGGACCGCCCAGCAGGACACGCTGCTCACCCCGCGTTTCTATACCACCGACTTCGACAAGCTCGACAAGGTCGATGTTTCGGGCGTGCGGCGTGAGTGGGATGCGCTGATCGCGGAGATGCGATCGGATCCGAACCACGGCCATTTCAAGCGCGATGACAACTGGGACAGGATCGATCTCGCCGATCTGCCGGAGGGTCTGCAGAAAGAATTCGTCGACTTCCTGGTCTCGTCGCTGACCGCCGAATTTTCTGGCTGCGTGCTCTACAAGGAGATGAAGCGGCGCGGCCGCAATCCCGACATCTGCGAGCTGTTCTCCTATATGAGCCGCGACGAGGCCCGTCACGCCGGCTTTATTAACGACGCGCTGAAGGAGTTCAGCATCGGCGTCAATCTCGGCTTTTTGACGAAGGAGAAGAAGTACACCTTCTTCCAGCCGAAATTCATCTATTACGCCACCTATCTCTCCGAAAAGATCGGCTACGCCCGTTACATCACGATCTTCCGGCATCTCGAACAACATCCCGAGCGACGCTTTCACCCGATCTTCAAGTGGTTCGAGAAGTGGTGCAACGACGAGTTCCGCCACGGCGAGGCCTTCTCACTTTTGATGCGGGCCGAGCGGCACACGCTGGAGGGCCGTAACAAGCTGTGGATCCGCTTCTTCCTGCTTGCGGTCTTTGCGACGATGTATGTGCGCGATCACCAGCGTCACGCCTTCCATGCGGCGCTCGGCATCGATCCGACCGACTATGGCTTCACGGTGTTTCGGATCACTTCGGAAATCTCCCGCCAGGTCTTTCCGCTCATGCTCGACATTGATGACCCGCGCTTCAAGGCCGGGCTCGACAAGCTGGTCGCGGCCAACCACGCCATGGAAGCCGGCACCCGGCAGGGCGGGATCGGTGGTCGGTTGAAGGTCTGGCGGGGGAAGGCCAAGGCCGCGGCGATTTTTGCGCGGCTCTATCTGCTGCCGGTGATCCGCAACGAGATCCCGCAAGAAAGCCGGCTCGTGCCGGCCTGGTGAGGTCGCTCGCGCCCGCGTGTCCGCGAAATCAGGCCTCAGCCGGGGCCGGCTCTGCGGACGAGCGTGGCGCTGCAAGTCAATCTGCGAGCGCGTTGGCGAGATTATCGGCATCGCGGGGTCGCATCGGGCGCAAAGGCGGTGCACGCGCCGCAGAGCATGTGACGGAGGCCGCCGCGCTTCGCGGCAGCCTCCACGAGCGGTGGATCAACCGATCTGCCGCGGCTTTTGCATGGAGTCTTTCGATGGCCGACTATGTCTATCCGGCGCTGTTCGCCCTTTTCGTCTGGTGGGCTTCGACCGTCCTGATCATCTATCTCGACGGTCTGCCGCGCTGGACCTTCAAATATTCGATGATCGGGGCGACGCTGCTCTTCGCCGTCTCACTGATCGGTTTGCAGCGCTCGGCCCAGGATCCGACGATTTCAGGGGCGTATTTCGCCTTCATCTGGGGGCTGCTCGCCTGGGGTTGGCAGGAAATGAGCTTCTACATGGGCTATGTCACCGGCCCGCGAAAGCGGCCCTGTCCGGAAAGCTGCCGCGGCCTTGCCCATTTCGGCCATGCCATCGAGACCAGCCTCTATCATGAGCTCGCCATCATCGCCGCCGCGGTGCTCGTCGTCTGGCTGACTTGGGGTGGGCCGAACCAGATCGGCATGTGGACCTTCATGGTACTGTGGTGGATGCATCAAAGCGCCAAGCTCAACGTCTTCTTCGGCGTCCGCAATCTGAATGAGGAGTTCCTGCCGGAGCATCTGGAGTTCCTGAAAGGCTTCCTCAACAAGCGCTCGATGAACCTGCTCTTTCCCTTCTCCGTGACGATCTCGACGGTGATCACCGTGCTTCTCGTGGTCGCGGCGGTGGCGGATGAGGCGAATGCCTTCGAGCGATCCGGCTATACGTTTCTCGCCGTCCTGATGGCACTGGCGATCCTCGAACACTGGATGCTGGTCCTGCCGATGCCGACCGCCGCGTTGTGGTCCCCGGGGCTGAAGTCGCGCGGCGAACGCCGGCCCTTCGAGGCGGAGATCGTGGTCGGTTTCCTCGGGGCCGGCAAGACGACGACCGTGCGCCGGATGCTGGCCGAGGCCGACCCGGACGTGAAGACCGTCGTTCTCGTCAATGATTTCGGCGAACTCGGCATCGACGGTTCGCTGCTGGAAGGGCAGGGCGCGGATGTGGTCGAGCTCTCCAACGGCTGCATCTGCTGCTCGTTGCGCAAGGATCTGTCGGTGCAGCTGCGGGAGGTGGTCGCCAAAGTCAAGCCGCAACGCGTGCTGATCGAACCGTCCGGCGTCGCCGATGTCGCATCGCTGCTCAGGGTTCTGCACGAGCCGGAGATCAAGGCGCTGACCCAGTCGCTGAAGCTGCACACGGTCATCGATGCCGGCGCGTTTCTCGCGGACTATGCCCGCATGCCGGAGTATTTCCGCATCCAGGCGAAGCTCGCGCCCGTCTTCATCGTCAACAAGACCGATCTGGTCTCGGCCGCCGAGATCGAGACCATCCGGGAGACGCTGACCGCGCTCAATCCCGACGCCGTGATCGTCACCGCTCGCTACGGCGTCGTCGATCAGGCGCTCGATCCGGCGCGGACGCTGTCGCGCTGGCAGGACGACGGCCATGGGGCCGGCGAACACGCGCACGCCGCGCACGGGCACCACGATCATCGGCCGTCTGACGAGGCTCACGGTGCGGCCACTGCTAACGAGCCCCATGATCGTCATGACCATCACCACGGTGAGCACCACCACCAACATGATGATCCCCATCATCACGACGCCCACCACCATCACGACGAGCCAGGGCTTGGTCTCGCCTCGTGGAGCCGTCCGCTCGCGGGGCGGGTCAATGCCGAGGCGCTGCGAACGGTGTTGGCCGATGTGGTGGCCGGCCGCGCCGGCGGGATCGACCGGATGAAGGGCATCGTCGAGTCGACGAAGGGCGGCTGGCTCCGCTTCGATGTCGCCGGCGGGCGGGCCTCGCTTTCGGCCCATGTGCCCCGGGCGAACGAGCGCTCGCGGGCGCTGGCGATCGGCGCGTCGCCGGATGCCGGTTGGCTCGACGCCACCTTCACCCGACTGGCGGAGGGCAAGGCTGCTGCCGGCGAGATCGCGCCCTCCGCTTCGGTCCTGGCGCCCGCAGCCAATATCCTGCCGGCGGAATGAAGGAGCGGCTGGCGCTGTTCCGAGGCGCCGACAGCATCGGCCCGAAAGTCGGAATCGACTTTCGGCAAAGCATGATGCGCGAATTCGAAGAGTGAGGGCGTCCTGCCTGCGTCCGATCGGACGAAGGGCGCTCTATCCGCGCTGACGGCTCCGCCAGTCGGCGCGGCGCAGCCGATAGAGCCGGTGACGCACGAGATGCGGATGCGTCGCCGGATCGACCTTTGGATGGTCGAAGTCGGCCTCGCGGGAAAAGCCGAGCCGCAGCATCACCGCTTCCGAGGCAGCGTTGCCATCGACGCAGAAGCTGACGATGTCGTCGCACGCCCCTGGGTTGGTGAAGGCGCGATGGAGGCAGCCTTCGGCCGCTTCCGTCGCATAGCCTTGGCCCCAGACCTCCGGCAGCAACCGCCAGCCGATTTCGATGCCCGGCGCACAGGGCATGATCGGGTCCAGCACGGCCATGCCGACGATGCCGACGGCCGCGTCACCGCCGTCGACGTCGAGCGCCAGAAACGAGACGCCGTCCTGGTCGAGCCGTGCGTTGAGGCCATCGAGGAAAGCGTCCGACTCGGCGCGGCTGCGGCGAAACGGGAAAAAGCGCATCACCGTCTCGTCGCTGTTCAGGCGATGAAATGCGGCCCGGTCCTCGTCCCGCCAGCGGCGAAGGCGCGTCCGCGTCGTCTCGATCGGGCTTCGCATATCCATCGCTTGGCCTCTCTTGTGATCTTCGGATCACCGCCGGGGCTCGCATCGTTGGTCCTCGACCGTCGTCTCGGCGCCGCGTCTTCGATCGCCGAACGGCCTCGGCAGGCCCCGAACGCGGCAAGCTCAGGCGGCAAATTCGTTTCGTCGATAGCCCTGGATATAGAGGAGCGCGGTGAGGTCGCCGCGATCGACGCGGTGGGGGGCGCTGGCCGCGACCTTCGGCTTGGCATGCAGCGCGACGCCGGTTCCGGCGAACTGCAGCATCGGCAGATCGTTGGCGCCGTCGCCGACGGCGATCACATCCGAGGCCGAGAGCCCGCGCGCGGCCGCGATCTCTTGCAGCGCCGCGACTTTGGCTTCGGCGCCGAGGATCGGCTCGCCGACAGCGCCGGTCAACACGCCGTTCTCGGCGATCAGCCGGTTGGCCCGCGTCTCGTGGAAGCCGAGATCCGCGCCGATCGGGCCGGTGAAGACCGTAAAGCCGCCGGAGACGAGCGCGGTATGGGCGCCATTCTTACGCATCGTCGCAACCAGCGTCTTGCCGCCCTTGGCATAGGTGATGCGCTCGGCGATGACCGTGCCGACGATCGTCTCGGGCAGGCCGGTGAGGAGGCCCACCCGCTCGCGCAGCGCCGGCTCGAAGGCGATTTCGCCATTCATCGCCCGCGCGGTGATCGCTGCGATCTTGTCCTTGATGCCGATTTCGGCGGCCAGTTCGTCGATGCATTCCTGCTCGATCATGGTGGAGTCCATGTCGGCGATCAAAAAGCGCTTGCGGCGGCCAGCGGCCTCCTGCACCACGAGGTCGAGATCATGCGCATCGGCTTTCGCGCGCGCCGCCACGATCGCGGCCGGTGCCGGAGGCGTTTCCAAAGGTAGATCGGCGGCGAAGCCGTCGGCGAGCCAGTCCGCCTTTGCCGACGACGCACCCAGATGATCGGCGATGGCACCAAGCTCTTCCTTTGAGAAATGTGGACCGGCGGGATTGGCAATCACGGTGGCGACATGCATGGGACAACGGCCGATGACAAAGGAGCGATTATTGGGGGATCGATCATGGGGAAAATCGACGCGATCCTGATAGCCGGCCCGACCGCGAGCGGCAAGTCACGCCTCGCCATGGAGCTCGCCGAACGTCACCACGGCGTCGTCATCAATGCCGATTCCCTGCAGGTCTATGATGGGCTCGAGATCCTCACCGCGCGACCGTCGGCGGAGGATGTTGGGCAGGTGCCCCACCATCTTTACGGCCATGTCGATCCGCGCGCCGACTACTCCGCCGGCGCCTATCTGCGCGACGTCGCCGCGCTTCTGCCCGGCCTGCGGCGCGCCGGGACGTTGCCGATCTTCTGCGGCGGAACCGGTCTTTATTTCAAGGCATTGACTGGTCTTTTGGATGTCATGCCCGAAATTCCGATGGCGATCCGGGCCAAATGGCGGGACCGGTTGATTGCCGAGGGCGCCGAAGCGCTCTCCGCCGAATTGCAGCGCCGCGACCCGGAGATGGCGGCGCGGCTTGGTCCGCGTGACGGGCAGCGGATCGCCCGCGCACTCGAGATCGTCGAAGCGACGGGCCGCTCGCTCTTGCAGCTCCAGGCCGGCAAGGGACCTGCGCTGATCAATCCCTCACGGGCGCACAAGATCGTTCTGGCACCGGAGCGGGCGGCGCTTCGCGAACGGATCGCGACACGCTTCGATCTGATGCTTGCCGCCGGCGCGCTCGAAGAGGTTCGGCGATTTGCCGTGCATTTTCCGGATGCCGGTCCGACGGCGATCAAGGCGATCGGCCTTGCCGAACTCGTGGCGGTGCTTGGCGGCGAGATGAGTCTCGACGCGGCGCGCGAGCGGGCGATCACGCGCACGCGCCAATATGCCAAACGTCAGGAAACCTGGTTTCGGCATCAATTTGACGACGACTGGTTGAGGGTCACCTCGGTGGTCGATTTGTCGCAGGCGCTGCGTCTGCTTTGAAAGTCATTTGAAAACAGAGATTTGTCGCTTGCGCCGTTTCGCCTTGGAGATCCTGGCGGAATGGCCGGGCGCGGATGCTGTTTCTTTTAACGTTGGGATAGAACATTGATTATATTCTTTTATCAATCGTAAAACGGACTTGCAATATTTATGAGATTTGCGAAGGTAGAGTTGTCAGCCGCAGTTGTTCTGTGTTCTGCAGTTGCGGCAGGCGCTGTCATCTTCATCAATTATCGCGAAATCGGACCGACCCTGTCCGATGCGCACCAGACCGTGGCGTTGTCCCGGCATGTCATGTTGACCTGGCTGAGCCTCGGTTTTCTGGCCGTTACCTGTCTTGCGACCGGGTTTGTCATCTGGCCGGTCTTGCGGCGGCACGCGCGCGAGCAAGGCAAGCTGCGTGGTCTCACCAATCTTCTCAGCGAACGCTCCAAGCGATTGGAAGAGGCGGCTCTTACCGACCCGCTGACCGGGATGCACAATCGTCGCTTCTTCGACGAGGCGCTGAAGCATTACGTCGCCGAATTCAGCAAGATCGGCAAGCCTTTGGCGCTGCTTATGATCGATCTCGACCACTTCAAGGCCATCAACGACACTTATGGACATGACGTCGGTGACGAAGTGCTCCGCTCGGTCGCCTTCTGTCTCTTCGAGCTGACCCGCTTTCACGACGTTGTGGCGCGGTTTGGCGGTGAGGAATTCGCGATTATTGCGCCCGATCTCAGCGAAGACGAGACCTTCCGATTTGCCGAGCGCCTGCGCGAGAAGATCGCCGCTCAGCAGATTCATGTCGGTCCGTCGGCCATCAGAATCACCGCATCCCTCGGCTGCACGATCGCCTTGCCGCAGGATAATCCGACCACGATCTTAAAGCGCGCTGACGGGCAGCTTTATGAGGCCAAACGGGCCGGCCGAAATCGCGTGGCAAGTTGAGGCCGAGGTCGCTTCGACGACCGCTGGGGCCCCGCAGTGTCGTGGTACTTGACGAAGCCGCTCATATCGTTGCCCTAGCGGCAGGAACCAACTGCACGCGCCGCGCGTCTCCCGTCAAAAGGATCAAGCGATGTCGATGACCAACAGCATGGCGCCGCAAAATGGCGAGGACTGGTTGAAGGGGGCGGCGCGAGCCGGCTATGCGGCGCGTGGACTGGTCTTCATCATCGTCGGCTACTTCTCCTTTCGGGCCGCGTTTGCGAGCGGCCAAGCGATGGATACCAAGGACGCGATCGAGGTGATTGCCGGATCGGGTTTCGGAACGATCCTGCTTGCCGCCATGGTGATTGCGCTGGCCGCCTTCTGCCTGTGGCGTTTGATCCAGGTGGCGATGGATGTCGACAATCATGGCATCGACGCCAAGGGGGTGTTTGTGCGCACCGGACTTTTGATCAGCGCCTTCTCCTATGGCGCTCTGGCGGTCTATTCGGTCACGCTTCTCCTCGGCCAAGGTGCCGGCTCGGGCAGCGGCGGCAAAAGCGGCGTGATCGCCTATGCTTATGAGGCCGGTTTCGGCGTCTGGCTGACCTATCTCATTGCCGCAGGCATGGCCGCAGCAGCGATCGCCCATCTCGTCAAAGGCGTCAAAGCGGGCTTTGAAAAATATATGGCGATCCCGAGCGATCGGCGCTGGTTGCTGAAGCCGGTCTGCCAGTTCGGTCTGATCGCGCGCGCTGTGACCTTCGTCGTTTTGGCCGGACTGCTGGCGACGGGCGCGGCGGGTTACGAATCCGGCGAAACGCCGGGGATCGACGCGGCACTGCGGGAAATTTCCAGTTGGAGTTTCGGTTGGCTGTTCTTGTCGCTGACCGGTCTCGGTCTCGTCGCCTTTGGCGTCTATTCGCTCGCGGAGGCGATGTACCGGCGGATCGAAATGCCGGATGTCGGTTGATTGCCGCCGCCGCTTGCCCCCCTTTGACGGTGATCGCGAAAAAGTCGTTGACGCGTGCACGCGGCGTGACTAGCTTGCGCGCCATGACGATGAATTTGCTTCTCGTAGGAATGCGCACACGCGTGGCGGTCTGAGGACCGCCCGGCTGATGCCACGTGTGCGCGATCAAAGGGCCCAAGAGGCCCTTTTTTATTGCCCGAAATTCTGTGAAAGCTGTGGCCGAGTTGGATCGGCGACGACGAGAAAGACAAGACGATGGACAAGACGGCGCAAATGCAAGCGCGGGAGATGACGGGCGCCGAAATGGTCGTTCAGGCGCTGATCGACAACGGCGTCACCGATATTTTCGGCTATCCGGGCGGCGCGGTGCTGCCGATCTATGACGCACTCTTCCAGCAGTCCGATGTCCGTCATATCCTTGTGCGCCATGAGCAGGGCGCCGGTCACGCTGCCGAAGGTTATGCCCGCTCGACCGGCAAGACCGGCGTCATGTTGGTGACCTCGGGGCCGGGGGCGACCAATGCGGTCACCGCTCTTCAGGATGCGCTGATGGATTCCATTCCGCTGGTCTGCATCTCCGGCCAGGTTCCAACCACGTTGATCGGCTCCGACGCTTTCCAGGAGTGCGACACCGTCGGCATCACCCGGCCTTGCACCAAGCACAATTGGCTGGTCAAGGACGTCAACGATCTCTCGCGCATTCTGCATGAGGCCTTTCTCGTTGCCCGTACGGGACGGCCAGGACCGGTTGTCGTCGACATTCCGAAAGATGTCCAGTTCGCCACCGGCATGTACGCCCCGCCGCCGCCGAGCCGGACCCATGAGAGCTATCGTCCGCGGCTGTCGCCCGAGCATGAGCGGATCGCCGCGGCGGTGGCGCTGCTTGCCAGCGCCAAACGACCGATAATCTATTCGGGCGGCGGTGTCGTCAATTCCGGCCCGGAAGCCTCGCGGCTGCTGCGCGAATTTGTCGAGCTGAGCGGATTTCCAATCACCTCGACCTTGATGGGCCTCGGCGCCTATCCGGCGTCGGGCAAGAGCTGGCTCGGCATGCTTGGCATGCACGGCACCTACGAAGCCAATCTGGCGATGCATGGCTGTGATGTCATGCTGTGCATCGGAGCGCGGTTCGACGACCGAATTACCGGCCGGCTCGATGCGTTTTCGCCAAACTCGAAGAAGATCCATATCGACATTGATCCATCCTCGATAAACAAGAATGTCCGGGTCGATCTGCCGATCATCGGCGATGTCACACACGTCTTGAAGGATCTGATCGCGGAGTGGCGGTCGGCGAAGGCTGCAGTTGATGCTGAAGCGCTGGCCGAGTGGTGGCGTGAGATCGGTCGCTGGAAGACGCGCAACTGCCTTGCCTACAAGCCGAATAACGACCTCATCATGCCGCAATATGCCGTTCAGCGGCTTTATGAGGCGACAAAGGACCGCGAGACCTATGTCTCGACCGAGGTCGGCCAGCATCAGATGTGGGCGGCGCAATTTTACGGCTTCGAGGCGCCGAACCGGTGGCTGACCTCCGGCGGTCTCGGCACCATGGGTTACGGTCTGCCGGCCTCGATCGGGGCGGCGATCGCCCATCCCGATGCGCTGTCGGTCTGCATCGCCGGCGACGCCTCGGTGCTGATGAATATGCAGGAGATGTCGACGGCGGTGCAGCATTGCGCCAACGTCAAGATCTTCATCCTCAACAACCAGTATATGGGCATGGTCCGCCAGTGGCAGCAGCTTCTGCACGGCAACCGGCTGTCGCATTCCTACACTGAGGCGCTGCCGGACTTCGTCAAGCTGGCCGAAGCCTATGGCGCGATCGGTATGCGTTGCGAAAAGCCGGGTGAACTCGACGATGCGATCGACGCGATGATCGCCGCCGACGGGCCGGTGCTGTTCGACTGCCGGGTGGCCAATCTGGCAAACTGCTTCCCGATGATCCCGTCGGGCAAGGCGCACAACGAGATCCTGCTGCCGGACGAGGCGACCGACGAGGCCGTTGCCAAAGCGATCGACGCCAAGGACCGGGTGCTGGTCTGACGCGCCTTTGCTGTGGCACGGGCACCGGCTGCTCATCTTCCAGCCACCATCTGTCGATCCCGCCCGAAGGCTGTTGGATCGACATTTGGCCGAGTGTCCGGCAGATCACCTGTCAAACCCATTTCGTGTAAAGTCGAGCGTTATGACCAACCCTGTCGTCCAGCCCCCGGCCTCCGCCTATTTCATCACGCCCGAGCAGGAGACGGCGGTGTCTCGCACGCTCTCGGTGCTTGTCGACAACGAGCCGGGCGTTCTTGCCCGGGTGATCGGGATGTTTTCCGGCCGAGGCTACAATATCGAGAGTCTCACCGTCTCCGAGACCGAGCATGAGAAGCATCTGTCGCGGATCACGATCGTCACGCGCGGGGCGCCGCATGTGATCGAGCAACTGAAGAGTCAGCTCGATCGCATCGTGCCGGTGCATCGCGTGATCGATCTGACCATTGTCGGTGGCGAGCCGGGCGACAGCCGGCCGATCGAGCGCGAGCTGGCGATCGTCAAGGTGGCGGGGACGGGCGAACGGCGCGTCGAAGCGCTGCGCTTGGCGGATGTGTTCCGGGCGAAGGTCGTCGACTCCTCGATCGAGCATTTCGTCTTCGAGATCACCGGGCGGTCGTCCAAGCTCGACAAGTTCATCGGGCTCATGGCGCCCCTCGGCCTGGTCGAGGTCTGCCGCACGGGCGTGGCGGCTCTGTCGCGCGGTAAGGACGGCATGTAATTCGCGAGAGGCGTGGTACGGCCGCGCCCCGCCGCCAGAAAATCCCGACCCTGGACCCTGCCGGAGCCGCGCATGTGATGTCATGTGCGGGCCCCGTTGCGGTTGGTCACGATCGCGCTTTGTCACCCGTCCGGGATGAGGCCATTCCGCGCTTCGGCCGATCCCTGTGCTCATGAAAATTCTCGTTATGAGTGTGTTTTGTGCTGCATGCCGCGGCTGAATTCTCGTAGAGATAGCTGAACCCGATGTTGCAAGAATGAAGCTTTCTGATTGATTTTTCTCAAGCATTGATCCGCAAATTGAAAGCGATTTTCAGACATAAAATGTTTAGAATCAATTAGATAGTTCATCTGTTGTGCGTCTTGTCGAACGCGCGGCGCGCGAGGGTAGAGGCCGGTTCTGCCAAGCCCCTTTCGCGACCGTCCCTATCGGAGGTTCGGCCGGCTTCAGCCGGGGTAAAAAATATCTACTAAACTTAATGTTGCAATTGTCGGATTTTTGAGCACAGGGTGGCGTCGAACAAACTGATTCCGCTGAGGTGCATCGATGCAGGACGGCGTCAACGTTGACGAACGGCGCATCTCCGACGGAGCCTACCGTCGCATCGTCGAGGATGTCGTGGAAAACGCGATTGTCGTCCTCGATACGAGAGGTGTGATCGAGAGCTGGAACGCTGGAGCAGAGCGCCTCAAAGGCTATTCGCAGGACGAAGTGATCGGCGAAGATTTCTTTGATCTGTTTTTCCAGCATTCGCATTTTGGCCTCTCGAGCGAGGCGGTCTTGTCAGAATGCCGGGCGGTGGGGTGTTTCGAATACGACGGCTGGTGCAAGCGCCGGGACGGAGCTCGGTTCTGGGCGCATCTGGCGATTCAGCAGTTCGGGGAATGCGGAGCCTGCGAGCGCGGCTTCGTCGTTATCTGCTGCGACCACACCCGCAGCCACTACGTCGAAGATGCCGCGCGCCGCGACGCCCAGCGTGTTGCGCAGTTGACCGAGGGCTTTCACGATCACGCGATCTGCCAGCTTGATGAGGTGGGCCGGATCACCAGCTGGAGCAGCCGCCTCGAACAGATGCTGGGCTTTGCCGCCCTGGACGTGGTCGGGACTGCGTTTGCCGGGCTGTTCCCGCCAGACGGGCGGGACCGGGGCGAGCCTGAGACCGTTTTGGCGGCGGCCAGGCGCAATGGCCGGCTCCTTCACACCGGCTGGCACATTCGTAAAAATGGTGATCACGTCGCGATTCAGGATGTGATCGATCTCGTTGAGGACGACGAGGGCCGCTTCGTCGGCTTTTCGGTGGTGATCCGCGACACCAGCTCGCAATGGATGACCGAACAGGCGCTGCGATCGGCGCGGCGGGCGTTGTTCCAGTCGCAAAAGCTGGAGATGATCGGTCGCCTGACCGGCGGTGTTGCGCATGATTTCAACAATCTCTTGAGCGCGATCCTTGGAAATTTGGAGCTGGCGCGGCGGCGGATTGGCGCTGACAGTCAAATTGCCGGTTTCCTCGATAACGCGATGATCGGCGCGCGCCGGGGTGCCGCTCTGGTGTCGCGAATGATGAATTTCGCCCGGCAGCAGGATTTTCAGTCTCGGTCGATTGAATTGCCGCGGTTGTTTCAGAATCTCTCCGATCTTCTCGCGCGGGCGATTGGCCCCGAGACGACCATCGATGCCGATCTGCCGGAGCACCTCCCGCCGATTAACGTCGATCCTCATCAGCTCGAACTCGCGATCATGAACCTGATCATCAATGCCCGCGACGCCATGCCCACCGGCGGGGTGATCCGGGTTCGGGCGCGAAGTAGGCGAATTGCCGCAGGCCCCGACGGCAGCTGTCGCCGGCGCTATGTTCAATTGGAGGTGATCGACACGGGAATTGGAATGGGCCCGGAGACCTTGGCGCGGGCAGCCGACATTTTTTTCACGACAAAGCCCGCCGGAAAAGGAACCGGATTGGGGTTGTCGATGGTTCAAGGGTTTGTTGACGCAGCTCAAGGGCAGATGGCGATCGAAAGCAAGCCGGGCAGGGGAACGACGGTGGCTCTTCTGCTCCCCGCCGCCGCGAACACCGTGGTGGATCATGCCGCGGTCAATTTGGACGCGGACGACGAACTGGAGAACGAGGACGTGTTGGGTCCTTCGCAGCGCAAACTCCGCGTCCTGGTCATCGACGACGACGCTTTGGTTCTCATGAACACGGCGACGATGTTGGAAGACCTTGGCCATCAGACAGTGACGATGGAAACCGGTCAGGACGCGCTGGATTTCCTGGGCGGCGCGAGCGGCGAGGCGATTGATATCGTCGTCACCGATCACGCCATGCCGAAAATGACCGGCCTCGATTTCGTTCGGCTTGCCCGGTCGCGATGGCCCCACCTGCCGATGATCCTCGCAACCGGCTATGCGGAAGACGCCGTCGAGACGGAAAACATTGCCGATGCGCGGCTGCAGAAGCCGTTTAGCATCCGTGACCTCGGTCTCGTGATTGACGAGGTAGCACGGGCACACGGTCTGAAAAGCGATACGCTTGACGGCAGCGATCCGGATGTTCCGGCAAGACCGGTCTCGGCAGGTGTCCGCTGAGCGCGCGGCGAGCGTCTCGATCACTCTCCTGCTCCATCTGCCGATCCGCGGGCGCTGGCACTGTGGGTGAAATCCCACCGTTGGCGGAACGATCCGCGCGAGCGCGCGAGGCTTCTTGGGGGCAAGTTGCCGGATCGGCTCCCTGTGCTTGCGAATCAAGGCCGAAACGTCTTCCTGAAACCGCTCGTTTGATGGCGTGGTCCGTAGAGCGGTTGCGTCTCGGCATGCCGTGACCGCGTCGCATGGCGATCGAGCACGGGGGTGGCCGGGGCCGGGCTCTTGCCGATCTTCCGGGCTTGCCGCATTTTGTCGTCGCGCCGCACCGGAGAAGCGCCTTGCAACTCACCCCGCAACAGGACGATGCCCTTATGGCGGTGGCCGATTGGCTGGAGAACGGCAATCAGCCGATCTTTCGCCTCTTCGGCTATGCCGGGACCGGCAAGACCACGCTGGCGCGGCATTTCGCCGAAGGCATCGACGGTGCCGTCCAGTTCGCGGCCTTCACCGGCAAGGCCGCACAGGTGCTGCGATCGAAGGGCGCAAAATCGGCGCGCACCTTGCATTCGTTGATCTACCGTCCGCGGGGCGAAGAAACCGTCGAGGACGAGACGAGCGGCCTGTCGCGCGTCTCGCCGACCTTTTCGCTCAATCGGCAGAGCCCGGTCGCCAAGGCCAAGCTCGTCATCGTCGACGAATGTTCCATGGTCGACGAGGCGCTGGGGCGCGATCTGATGTCGTTCGGCACACCGATTCTGGTGCTCGGCGATCCGGGGCAGCTGCCGCCGGTCTCGGGCGGCGGCTTTTTTACCGAGGCCGAGCCGGACTTTCTGCTGTCGGAGATTCACCGCCAGGCACGGGACAATCCGATCATCGATCTGGCGCTCGCGGTCCGCGAGGGGCGCGAGCTGATGTATGGCGACTACGGCACCGCCAAGGTCATTTCCAAGCGCGAGGTCGAGACGGAGGCGGTGGTGGCGGCCGATCAGGTGCTGGTCGGCACCAATCGGACGCGGCGGCGCTACAATGCGCGTCTGCGCGAGTTGAAGGGCTTCGAGGGGCCGCTGCCCCAGGCCGGCGACAAGCTCGTCTGCCTGCGCAACGATCCGGCCAAAAGCCTGCTCAACGGCTCGCTTTGGCAGGTGATGACGGCCTCGCGCGAGACGACGAAGCCCGGCGTCAATCTGATCGTCAAGCCCGACGATGACGATATCGATCAGGGCGCAGCGAAGATCCGGCTGCTCAAGCAGGCGTTTGAGGAGCCTGAGAACGAGGTCGCCTGGGCGACCAAGAAGCGCTTCGACGACTTCGACTTCGGCTATGCCTTGACCGTGCACAAGGCGCAGGGGTCGCAGTGGAACGACGTCATGCTCTTTGACGAGAGCTGGGCGTTTCGCGACACTCGCGAGCGCTGGCTCTATACCGCGATCACCCGGGCTGCCGAACGGCTCACGATCGTGCGCTGAGGGCCGGCCGGTCGCTGCCGCCGCGCTTGGACGTCGCGATCCTCGGCGGGGACATCAGTCGGTGCCCTGGAAGGCCACGCCATCGAAGCTGAAGACCTCGGCTCCATCCTGGTTGACGCCGAGGGTCGAGAAGCTGACGAGTCCCCAGCCGGGCCGTGTCTCCGAGACGCGCTTGTCGGTGACGGTCTGGGTGAACTGCACCCTGTCGCCGGCATAGACGGGGCGTGGCCAGCGCATGGTCTTGAAGCCCGGCGAGGGGCCGATGCGTGGCATTGGATTGCCGGCTTCCAGCCAGCGCTTCAATTTGCCATAGCGATAGTCGACATTCAGCCGCATGCAGGCGCTGGCGGTGTGCCAACCGGAGGCACACAGGCCGCCGAGAACCGAAGCCTTGGCCCGCTCGGGATCGAGATGGAAGATCTGGGGATCGTATTTTTCGGCAAAGCGCACGATCGCTTCGGCGGTGAAGCGGTGGGCGCCGAGCGCGATCGGTTCGCCGACGATGAAAGTGTCCCAGAAGGTCATGCGGCGGCTCCTTCACGGGTGAGGAGCAGCAAGGTGTATTCGGTTTCGAGGACGGTCACGCCGTCCTGATTTTCGAGGGTCACGCCGATTTTCGTGATGCCGAGGGTCGGGCGCTTGGCCGAGAGCCGCCGGGACAGCACGCGGGCGGTTCCCGTCAACCTGTCGCCCGGCCGCACCGGCGCTTTCCAGTTGACGAAATCGACGCCAGGCGAGCCTTGCGAGGTGGAATTCAGGATAAAGCCGTCGGCCATCATCCGCATCAGCATCGAGCAGGTGTGCCAGCCCGAGGCCGTCAGTGAGCCGACCAGTTCGTTGTTGCTGCCGGCCGCCTCGTCAAGGTGAAACGGCTGCGGGTCGAACTCGCTGGCGAATGCGATCATCTCGTCGCGATCGGTCTGATAGGGCCCGAGCGGAAGCTCCAAACCTTCGGTGAAATCCTCATAGGCGCGTGTCATGGCGTTCCCCTCCGCTTCGATCTCATTCGGCGGGTATAAAGCATTGCGCGATCGCTCGCGAAAACGGCCTATTTCAACAGCCTGGCTCGGATCAGAGCGATGGCGGAGTCGCCGAGCGACGATCCGTTTCCGTCCAAGGCGATGGTGACCGTCGCCATGCCCTGCGAAAAGCGCATGTCCTTGGGAACATTGATCAGGAAGCTCTCTTTCGCACCGATCGCCTCAGCCTGGACGAAAGCGACGGTTCCGGCAAGCGTGCCGCGCTCGTCTGCGACGCTTGCCGATCCATCCGCCGCCCCCGCACCATTCATTGGCCGCAGATAGACGTTGATATAGACAGTCGCCGCCGGATCGATCTTTGTCGGGGCGAGCACGAGCGACAGCCGGCTAGGGCGCTCCAGGCCAGCGGTGATCTGGATCGCTGCAGGGTGATCTGCGGTCGCGATCGCTTCCAAGCTCGCGGCCTCTGCCGCGGCCGGCAGCCGGTCTTCCACCTTTTTCGCGGCCTTGGCGACGGCACTGGCTGGCACCAGCATCATGAACGCGACGATCACCCCGGTGAGAAACGTGATTGTGCGACGCGGTAAACCAGATCGGATGGCGGCAGAGTCGGTTTGTGGCGAAACTTTGAGCATGCCTGTTATAAGCATTGGAAAACGAGGCTTCGCAAGTGCGGCGACAAGCAGTTTTAAGAAAGGGTTACCGGCGGTTCGAAAGGTGACGCCTGAAGAGGCGCGTCCGCCGCTTTTGATGAGTCATCGTTGGCGTACGGTGATGATCGCGCTAATGCGATAATTGCAGTGTTCCCGTATCTATTTTTCCTGTCATTTTCTCATCACGTTGCGGCATGAAATGGTTGCGGCGCAGCGTCTTCTTGTGCGCTTGCTTCGATGACCTGCTTCCATATTTGATACCACCGGGCATTGATCAAAACCCGTGAGCCCAATCACGCATGCCGATTGAGATGATTTTCCACGGCTGGTCGACGAGTTTGTTCCAAGCGTCACAGCAGTGGGCGAGGATGTCATCGTAGTCGA